>NZ_JBFBGX010000002.1:0-1136974 GCF_040684935.1 Microbacterium sp. NPDC089321
TGACGACGCCACAGCTCACCGAACGCCTCAGCATCACCCGACCGCGTGCGCAGCACGAGATCAGCGTCGGCCAGCACCTCGCTGCTCGTATTCTCCGTCGTCACGTTCATCCCCCAAGTGCTCGTCGACAGCGTGCATCCATATCCAGAGACGCGGACGATGTCGCGGGATCACGCGAGTCGACGAAGTTGGCGCGTATCGCGCGGGCGTGACGCGAAATGGCGTGTTTCGGAGTGCCCGAGAGGTTTTTCGCACAGTCGCGTAATGAACGGGCCGGAGTGACGTCTCTTCATGCGGAGCAGGTCCGATGCACCACCGGGGGGCGGATGCGGCGGACTCTCGGCGAACGGGTATCGCGCCGCGACACGCTCGGTCGAAGTCCTCGGGGGAGGAGCCTTCGGCTGCAGTCGGCTCCGGGGGACGCGAGGGCCGCCGCTCTGGGGAGTGCGGCGGCCCTCATCCGTCTCCGGGATCTCAGCGCGTCGGCGCGGAGCCCACCCACACGGCTGCGACCACGTGATCCGGTCCGAGCAGCACGGCATCCCCGATGAAGCCCGGCTGCAGCATCCCGAGAGAGCCGCTGAAGCCGACGGCCGCGGCAGGCGTCGCCGTCAGAGCGCGCACCGCATCGCCCAGAGGCACGCCCGCCTCGACGGCGCGGCGAAGCGCCACGTCCTGGGTGAGGGTCGATCCGGCGATCGACCCGGTGTCGTCCCTGCGCGCCATGCCGTCCTTCACCGTCACCTTGACGGCACCGAGGTCGTAATGCCCGTCGGCGCTGCCGGCGGCGGCCATCGCGTCCGTGATCAGGGCGACGCGCCCCGGGGCGATGTCGAAGAGCAGCTTGATGACGGAGGGCGCGAGGTGGAAGTTGTCGGCGATGCCCTCGAGCACCACTCGATGATCGGCGGCGGCGGTCAGGATCGGTCCGGGAGCGCGGTGGTGGATGCCGTTCATCGCGTTGAAGGCGTGAGTGAGGATCGACGCTCCTGCCTCGAAGGCCTGGCGTGCGATCGCGGCGTCGGCGTCGGTGTGCCCGACTGCCGCGGCCGCACCGTGCTCGACGACGAGGCGGACCGCCTCGAGGCCGCCGGGAAGCTCGGGCGCGATCGTGACCTGCCTGACCGTGCCCCGCCCCGCCTCGAGCAGGCGGGTCACATCAGCCGGGTCGGGATGCCGGAGCAGCGAGGGCTCGTGCGCCCCCTGATGCCCCGGGTCGAGGAAGGGGCCCTCGAGGTGGCTGCCGAGGATGTCGGCATCCGTGCCGGCGAGATCGGCGATCGTCGCGACCTGCTCGGCCAGCTGGTCGACGGTGGCGGTGACCAGCGAGATCACTGCTCGCGTGGTGCCGTGGGAGCGGTGCATGGCACGACCGCGACGGATGGCCTCCGCCCCGTCGTCGTAGGCCCCGCCCGCGCCACCGTGGCCGTGGATGTCGATGAAGCCGGGGGTCAGCACAGCATCCGGTCCTGCGACGGCGGCCGCATCGACCACCTCATCGGCCGGGGTCCAGTCGGCGCCGGTGCCGCGCGCCGCGACCCGGCCGTCCTCGACGCGCACCCAGCCGTTCTCGGTGACGGTGCCGTCGCCGTCGACGATGCGTGCCGAGTGGATGACGCGCGAGCGAGTGGTATCGGTGGTGATCGCGGGCTCGGGGGTCATCGTGCACTCCAGGGGATCTCGTCGACGGGATGGAATCGGATGCGCTCAGACTGCCACAGCGGCGAGAGCCTGCCCAGACGGGTTCGGAACTCCTCCCAGCTGCGCTCCTCGAAGGCCATCCGCGACCAGGCGATCTCGGCGGCAGCCGCGATGCGCGGGTACATCAGCAGTTCGGCGTCGGGCAGGCTGCGCACGGTCTCGGTCCACAGCGGCGCCTCGATGCCGGCGATGGCATCCGCCGGCAGGTCGAGCAGCGCGGTCGGATCCCACCCGTGCGCCCGTTGCACGCTCACGGTGCCGGCCCACGCCAGACCGAGCGGGAAGTCGGCGTCGTACTTCATGTCGAGGTACACGGCGTCGGCCGGCGAGAGCACGACCCTGCCGCCGCGTGCGACGAAGTGGGCCGCGTGGGCCGCGTGGGTCTCCTCGGGCTCGAGCAGGCCCCAGTACTGCCCGACCGAGCCTTCCGCCAGTGCAGGCGCGGCTCCCGCCTCGTGCCACGCGACCGGGATGCGGCCGAGCTCGCGCACGATCGACGTGGCGCACTCGATCGCATAGGCGAAATCGTCGGCGGAGGTGCCCAGCGACTCGTCGCCGCCGACGTGGATCCATGGGCCTGGCGAGACCTCGGCGATCTCGGTGAGCACGTCGCGTACGAAGTCCCAGGTTCGCTGCTCGTGGATGCGCAGGCTCGAGTGGCCGACGCCCCAGCCGGTGTACGGCTCGCCCTTCACAGGGAGCGCGTGGCCGAGTCGTTCGGCGTCGGCGAGCAGAGCCGGGTGCAGATGCGGCTCTTCGACGAGCTCGGGGTAGGCGACTCCGACAGCATGGGTGTGGCCGGGCAGATCGATCTCGGGGATGATGACGACATGGCGCGAGGCCGCGTGCGCGACGATCTCGCGGAAGTCGTCTTTCGTGTAGAAGCCGCCCGGGTCGCCGGGGTCGGCCGCGAATCCCGAGGCGCGCTCGGTGAGCAGGGGCCAGGAATCGATCTGGATGCGCCAGCCCTGGTCGTCGCTGAGATGCAGGTGGAGGCGGTTCAGCTTGAGCGCGGCGGCGCGGTCGATGATCGTCTTCACCTCGTCGACGGGGAAGAAGCGGCGCGCGACGTCGAGCATGACGCCGCGGTGCTCGAAACGCGGGGCATCCGCGATCCGCGCCGTGGGCCACCCCCAGCCGCCATCGGCGTCGGTCAGCAGCTGCAGCAGGGTCTCGACGCCGTAGAAGTCGCCTGCTTCATCGCCGCCGGCGACCTCGATGCGCTCGCCGACCGTGAGCCTGTATCCCTCGGCGGCCGTGACATCGGCGTCTATGCGCAGGACGACGGCGGCCTCGGCAGGGTCGGCTGCGGGCTCGAGGCGGATGCCGGTGCGCCGCGCGACAGCATCCCGAAGCCGGTCGGACGCGGGCGACGGACCCGTCACGGTCATGCCGGGCAGGAGGGGCAGGAAGCCGTCGCCGATGGCGACGGACGAGGGCGCAGGAACGAGCCCCGCCGCAACAGGAAAGACCATGAACAAAATGTATCCCGGTGCGCGCCGATTATGACGTCGCCGGATCGGATCCGGGCGAGCGGATCCGCTAAGCTTCTTGCGTCGCGACTGGCGTCTGGGTGGGTCACCACCGGGGAGCGGCCTCATAGGAATCGACCGCGCGCCTGGGCCGATGAGGAACACCCCTAATTCCCTTGTGAACAGGAGACTGTCATGACCGACCGCTACTTCAACGCCCCGCTCGCCGAGGTCGACCCCGAGATCGCCGAGGTGCTCGACCGGGAGCTGAAGCGCCAGCAGACCTTCCTCGAGATGATCGCATCCGAGAACTTCGTGCCGGTGTCGGTGCTGCAGTCGCAGGGTTCGGTCCTCACCAACAAGTACGCCGAGGGCTACCCCGGGCGCCGCTACTACGGGGGCTGCGAAGAGGTCGACGTCGCCGAGGAGCTGGCCATCGCCCGCGCCAAGCAGCTGTTCGGCTCGGAGTTCGCCAACGTGCAGCCGCACTCGGGCGCGACCGCCAACGCCGCGGTGCTGCACGCCATCGCCCGCCCCGGAGACACGCTGCTCGGCCTCTCGCTCGACCAGGGCGGCCACCTCACGCACGGCATGAAGATCAACTTCTCCGGCCGTCTCTACGACATCGTCGCCTACGGGGTGAACCCCGAGACCTCGACCATCGACATGGACGAGGTGCGGCGCCTGGCCATCGAGCACAAGCCGAAGGTCATCATCGCCGGCTGGTCGGCATACCCCCGCACCCTCGACTTCGCCGCCTTCCGCGCGATCGCCGACGAGGTCGGCGCGCTGCTCTGGGTCGACATGGCTCACTTCGCGGGCCTCGTCGCCGCGGGCCTGCACCCCAACCCCGTTCCGCACGCGCACGTGGTCTCGTCGACCGTGCACAAGACCATCGGCGGTCCGCGCTCGGGCTTCATCCTCACCAACGACGCCGACATCGCGAAGAAGATCAACTCGGCGGTGTTCCCCGGCCAGCAGGGCGGTCCGCTCATGCACGTGATCGCCGCGAAGGCGACCGCGTTCAAAATCGCCGGCAGCCCCGAGTTCAAGGAGCGCCAGGAGCGCGTGCTGCGCGGAGCGGCGATCACCGCCGACCGGCTCTCGCAGCAGGATGTCACGGACGCCGGCATCGCCGTGCGCTCGGGCGGCACCGACGTGCACCTCGTGCTCGTCGACCTCCGCGACGCCGAGATCGACGGCAAGCAGGCCGAAGACCTGCTGCACGAGATCCACATCACCGTGAACCGCAACGCCGTGCCGAACGACCCCCGCCCGCCGATGGTCACCTCGGGCCTGCGGATCGGCACCCCGGCGCTCGCGACCCGCGGGTTCGGCGACGCCGAGTTCACCGAGGTCGCCGACGTGATCGCCCTCGCCCTGCAGCCCGGAGCCGACATCGAGGCGCTGCGCGCCCGCGTCGACGCCCTCGCCGGCGCGTTCCCGCTCTACCCGGACCTGCAGCAGTAAGCATCCGGACCCCGCTCGCGCGAAACCAGATCGTGTGCGAGAAGCCAGTTCCCGCGTGAGAGACCATGCCGCATGGTCGCTCACGCGGAATGCGGCTCCTCGCTGAAGGAGGACCCCATGACCGCGAAGATCCTCGACGGGAAGGCGGCCGCAGCCGCCATCAAGAGCGAGCTGACCGAGCGCGTCGCGGCGCTGCGTGAGAAGGGCATCGTCCCGGGCATCGCGACGGTGCTCGTCGGCGCGGACCCTGCGTCGCAGCTGTACGTCGGCATGAAGCACAAGCAGTCCGAGGCCATCGGCATGAACTCGATCCAGCGCGAGCTGCCGGCCGACGCCACGCAGGCCGAGGTCGGGGCGCTGATCGACGAGCTCAACGCAGACGACGGCTGCCACGGCTACATCGTGCAGCTCCCGCTGCCCAGGCACCTCGACACCGATGCGATCCTCGAGCGCATCGATCCGGCGAAGGATGCCGACGGACTGCATCCGACCAACCTCGGGCGTCTCGTGCTGAACGTCAACGGCCCGATCCACACGCCCCTGCCGTGCACGCCCCGTGGTGTCATCGACCTGCTGCTTCGCAACGACTACGACCTCGCGGGCAAGCACGTGGTCGTCGTCGGCCGCGGCGTGACCATCGGACGCCCGATGGGCCTGCTGCTCACCCGCCGCGCGATCAACGCCACGGTGACCCAGGTGCACACCGGCACCCCCGACATGTCGCCCTTCCTGCGTCAGGCCGATGTGATCGTCGCCGGCGCAGGCGTCAAGCACCTCATCAGGGCCGAGGACGTCAAGCCCGGCGCTGCGGTGCTCGACGTGGGCGTGACCCGCGAGACCGATGCCGAGACGGGCGCGTCGAAGGTCTACGGCGACGTGCACCCCGACGTCGCCGAGGTCGCGGGATTCGTCTCGCCGAACCCCGGCGGGGTGGGTCCGATGACCGTCGCGCTGCTCATGACCAATGTCGTCGAGGCCGCCGAGCGGCTGGTGACCTCCGACTGATCACGGGTCGCCGCCGCACATCGCGGCTTCGAGGCGGCGGTCGTCGGGCTCAGCTCCTGACGGTCGCCGCCTCGACCCGTCCCATCCGCCAGACGGAGGGCACGAAGGTGGTTCCGACCGCGATGACGGCGTACAGGATGCCCGAGGTGATCAGCACCGTCGAGGGCTCGGCGTGCGTGATGAGCCAGCCGTACACGAGCGTCCCGATCGGCATCACGACGAAGCTGCCGAGCATGTCGTAGCTCGAGACCCGGCTGAGCTTGTCGAGCGGGATGTTCTCCATCATCGCGACGTTCCACCCCGTGCTGAACACCTCGGCGCCGGCACCGGCGAGGAACGCCGCGATCGCGACGAGCACGACCGCGGGATGCACACCGAGCATGGTCAGCGGGATCGCGAAGAGGCTCATGCCCAGCATCCCGAACCGAAGCGGACGCGTCAGCGGCAGCCACATCAGCACGAGCGTCATCAGCAGCACGCCGACGCCCTCGGCGCTGACCACCCAGCCCCAGCCGGCGATGCCGAGACGCTCGTCGTTCTTCGCGATGTACGGGCCGACGACGCCCCACGCTCCGACGTGGATGGCGTTCATGATCATGAACGCCAGCACGACGGCCACCAGCCAGGAGCGGCTCCAGAACTCGGTCCACCCGGTGCGCAGATCGGAGAAGAGCGAGAATCCGCCGTCGCCCGCGGGCGGCGGGAGCTTCACCATCGCCAGGATCGGGATCGCGACCAGCCACCCGGCCATCTGCACGAGCATCGCCCAGGCTGGTCCCACCGTCGTCACCAGGATCCCGGCGATGACGGGCCCGCCGATCGTCACGGCGGACCGAACGAACGAGAGCATGGCGTTCGCCTGCTGCAGGTTCTCGGGGCTGGTCAGCTGGGGGATGATGCCCTGCATCGCCGGCATGACGAACGCGGTCGATGCGCCGTTGAGCGCTGCGAGCGCCGCGACCGCGGGCACCGTCGCGGTCTCGGTGAACAGCAGCACCGCGATCGTGCCGATCGAGAGGATGTCGAGCACGTAGCAGACCTGGATCACCAGCGCGCGGGGGAGGCGGTCGGCGACCACTCCGCCGAACAGCACGAAGACGATGTTCGCGAGCGTGAACGCCGTGAGCACAAGCGACAGGCTGAAGGGGTCGTTGTCGATCTCGAGAACGGCAAACGCCAGTGCGATCGACGACATCGACCCCGTGACCATCGTGATCGCCCGAGCGAGGAAGAACCAGCGGAAGTTGCGATCGGTCATCGCCGCGAGGCCGCGGCTCACGGCGTCATCCTCGAATGCAGCATCCGTTCATCCTGACACGCCGTCACAACTCCGGAGAACTGCACGCGAAGGGGGCGGAACAGCCCGATCGGCATGCGTTCCGGCCTGATTCTCCGGAGTTGTGCCTGTAGGCAGTCAGTACGTGTCGGTCTCGGCTGCCGCGGATGCCCGGATGAACCGCGCTGCGAGCGCCTCGGCGCCCCTGGCGAGGATCGTCACGTCGGCGCCCGCCGAGAGGAAATGGGCGCCCGCGTCGAGGAACGCGTCGGCGCCCGCCGGATCGAAGGCGTTCACTCCGATCTTCTTGCCGGCTGCCGTGACCGCCTCGAACACCTGGTGCGCGGCGGCGAGCACGTCGGGGTGAGACTGCTGACCGGGGAAGCCCATCGACGCCGCGAGGTCGGCCGGCCCCACGAGCACGCCGTCGACTCCGTCGACCGCGGCGATCTCGGCCGCTGCGGCCACGGCATCCGCCGATTCGATCTGCACGAACAGCGAGATCGTCTCGGACGCGTTCGGCACGTAGCCGGCGAGCCGGCCCCAGCGTCCGCTGCGGGCGAGGCCCGAGCCGACGCCGCGCACGCCCTCGGGCGGGTAGCGCACGGCGGCGACGGCCGCCTGCGCCTCTGCGGCCGAGGCCACCATCGGCACGAGCAGGTTCTGCGCGCCGGTGTCGAGCACCTGCTTGATGATCACGGCGTCGTTCACCGGCACCCGCACGATCGTGGGCACCCGATACGGCGCGATCACCTGCAGCTGCTGCTGCACCGACACGATCGTGTTCGGGCCGTGCTCCATGTCGATGAGCAGCCAGTCGATACCGGAACCGGCGCAGATCTCGGCGTTCAGGGTGGTGCCCGTGCTCAGCCACATGCCGATCAGCGGGCGATCGGCGGTCGCGAGCGCGTCGCGGAAGGTGGGGTCTAGACGAAGCGGCATGCGATGGTTCCCATCTCGCGGTAGTCGCACAGCACCTCGTCGCCGCGCTCGACCCACATCGGCCGTGTGAACGATCCTGCCAGGATGATCTCGCCTGCCTCCAGACGTGCACCGTGCTGGTGGAACTTGTTCGCCAGCCAGGCCACCCCGGTGGCCGGATGACCGAGGACCCCTGCTGCGACGCCGGTCTCCTCGATCTGTCCGTTCTTCGACAGCACACCGGGCACCCAGCGCAGGTCGATCTCGTCGGGGCGCAGATGCACATCGCCCAGCACCATCGCGCCGTAGGCAGCGTTGTCGCTGATCGTGTCGACGATCGTCCGGCCCTCGAGCTCGATGTGCGAGTTCAGCACCTCCAGCGCGGGCACGGCGTAGTCGATCGCCGCCAGGGCGTCGTCGAGCGTGCAGTCCGGGCCCTCGAGGGGGGCCTTCAGCACGAACGCCAGCTCGACCTCGATGCGCACGTTCGAGAAGTCGTCGAACGGGATCTCATCGCCCGAGCGGTACACGGTGTCGTCGAACATCACGCCGTAGTCGGGCTCGGTGATCCCCGTGGCCTGCTGCATCGCGCGCGAGGTCAGCCCGATCTTGCGCCCCACCAGGCGGCGCCCGGCTGCGACCTGCGAGTCGCGCCAGACGCCCTGGATGGCGTAGGAGTCCTCGATCGTGGCGTCCGGATGCCGGGCGGTGATGCGCGGCATCACACCGCGCGTGCGCTCGGCCTCGGCGAGCTCGGCGGCGAGGGCGGCTATGGTCTCGGCGGGAAGCGTCACAGCTGGTGTCCGAGCTTGTACTCGCCCTGCTTCCACGCGGGCATCGACTCCTCGCCCTCGTCGGGGCGGGTGTACGAGAAGCCGTCGGCGCCGATGGTCACGGCCATCTCGCTCGAATCGGTGCGGGCGCGCACGGGCTGCGGGTTGCCGTCGAGGTCGAGCACGAGCGACGCGTCGGTGTACCAGCTGGGCACGACCGGGTTTCCCCACCAGTCGCGACGCTGGTTGTCGTGCACGTCCCACGTGACGACGGGGTTGTCGGGATCGCCGGTGTAGTAGTCCTGCGTGTAGATCTCGACGCGGTGGCCGTCGGGGTCGCGCAGGTAGAGGTAGAACGCGTTCGAGACGCCGTGGCGGCCGGGGCCGCGCTCGATCGCGTCGGAGCGGCGCAGGGCTCCGAGCTTGTCGCAGATCGCGAGGATGTTGTGCTTCTCGTGCGTCGCGAAGCACACGTGGTGCATGCGAGGGCCGTCGCCGCCGGTCATGGCGGTGTCGTGCACGGTGGGCTTGCGGCGCATCCACGCGGCGTACACGGTGCCCTCGCCGTCCTGGATGTCCTCGGTGACGCGGAAGCCGAGATCCTGCATGAAGCGCACGGCTCGCGGCACGTCGGGGGTGACCTGGTTGAAGTGGTCGAGGCGCACCAGCTCGCCCGGGATGTGCAGGTCGTAGCGCCACGACATCCGCTCGACGTGCTCGCTCTGGTGGAAGAACTCGTACGGGAACCCGAGCGGGTCGACCACGCGCACCGAGTCGCCGATGCCCTTGACGAAGCCCTCCGGGTTGCGACGCACATCGCAGCCGAGCTCGGTGTAGAACTCGACCGCGCGGTCGAGGTCCTCAGGGGTGCGAACACGGTAGGAGAACGCCGCCACCGCCGCCAGCTCGCCCTTGCGCAGCACGAGGTTGTGGTGGATGAACTCCTCGGTCGAACGGAGGTAGATGGTCTCGTCGTCCTCTTCGGTGACATACAGGCCGAGCACGTCGACGTAGAACTGCCGCGAAGCGGCGAGGTCGGTGACGACGAGCTCCATGTACGCGCAGCGCAGGATGTCGGGCGGCGTCGCGACGGGAGTCGCGATCGGGTCGTCGGTGTGGATCGGCGCCTCCTGGCTCACATAGAAGCCGGAGGAGGTGAGGGTCTTGCCAGCGTGGTTGGTCATGTCAGCGTCCTTGCTCTGTGTGTTCCTGCGGCCGGGTCAGCGGGGGTCCGGGTCGTCGAGGTCCTGCTTGCCGAAGGCGGGGTTGTGCGGGGCGCCGAGGGTGATGTGCACGCTCTGCTGATCGGTGTAGAAGTCGATCGAGCGGTAGCCGCCCTCGTGTCCGAGACCGGATGCCTTGACGCCGCCGAACGGGGTGCGCAGGTCGCGCACGTTGTTCGAGTTCAGCCACACCATGCCCGCCTCGACGGCGCCGGCGAAGTTGTGCGCGCGCTTGAGGTCGTTGGTCCAGATGTACGCCGCGAGGCCGTAGCGGGTGTTGTTCGCGAGCGCCAGCGCCTCTTCATCGGTGTCGAAGGGGGTGATGGCCACGACGGGGCCGAAGATCTCCTCCTGGAAGATCCGGGCATCCGGCGCCACGTCCGCGAACGCGGTGGGCGCCACGTAGTTTCCGGTCGGGAAGCCCTCGGGGCGACCGCCGCCGGCGATCAGGCGGCCCTCGGTCTTGCCGATCTCGACGTAGCTCATCACCTTCTCGTAGTGCTCGGGGTGCACCAGCGCGCCGACCTCTGTCTTCGGGTCGTGCGGGTGGCCGACCTTGACGCGCTTCGCGATCGCGGCGAACCGCTCGACGAACTCGTCGTAGACGCCGCGCTGCACCAGGATGCGGCTGCCGGCCGTGCAGCGCTCGCCGTTCAGCGAGAACACGCCGAAGACGCAGGCGTCGACCGCGGTGTCGAGGTCGGCGTCGTCGAAGACGACGGCGGGGCTCTTGCCGCCCAGCTCCATCGACAGTCCCTTCAGGAAGGGGGCGGCGTTGCCGAAGATGATCTGGCCGGTGCGGCTCTCGCCGGTGAACGAGATGAGCGGCACGTCCGGATGCTTGACCAGCGCGTCACCGGCGTCTTCGCCGAGGCCGTTGACGAGGTTGAAGACGCCCTTCGGAAGGCCGGCCTCTTCGAAGATGCCCGCCCAGAGCGACGCGGAGAGCGGCGTGAACTCGGCGGGCTTGAGCACCACGGTGTTTCCGGTCGCGAGCGCGGGACCGAGCTTCCACGACTCGAGCATGAACGGGGTGTTCCACGGGGTGATGAGGCCCGCGACGCCGATCGGCTTGCGGTTGACGTAGTTCATCTGCTTGCCGGGCACCTTGAAGGCGTCGTCTGCCTGCGCGACGATCAGGTCGGCGAAGAAGCGGAAGTTCTCGGCGGCGCGGCGGGCCTGGCCGAGGGCCTGCGTGATCGGAAGACCCGAGTCGAACGACTCGAGCTCGGCGAGACGGGCATCGCGCGACTCGACGATGTCGGCGATGCGGTGCAGCACCCGTGAGCGCTCGCGCGGCAGCATCCGCGGCCAGGGGCCCTCGGTGAACGCGCGGCGGGCCGCGGCGACCGCGCGATCGATGTCGGCCTTCTTGCCGGCCGCGGCGTGCACGTAGGTCTCGTTGGTGACGGGGTTGAGCACCTCGAACGTGTCGCCGTCGATCGAGTCGACGAACTCGCCGTCGATGTAGTGCTGGATCTTCGAGGGCAGGTCTGCGGGGGTGTAGACGTCGGTCATCATCGTCCTTCTTCGCTGGAGTGGGAGTGCCGGGCAGCCAGGAACGCGTCCAGGGTGCGCCAGCGGTGGTGTCGTGCGGACAGCTCGATCTCGAGCGGCGTGGCGCCGTCGCGGATCAGGCGGAGGATCTGGTCGTGCTCTTCGACCGAGTGCCGGGCCCGGCCGGGCACGAAGGCGAAGGTCGAGTCCCGGATGCCCGAGAGCCGTCCCCACCCGCGATGCACTAGGTCGAGGATGTGCGGGTTGGGGCATGGTTCGAACAGCACGGAGTGGAACTGCTGGTTGAGCTGGGTGAAGCGGTGCGCGTCGAAGTGCTCGAGCAGCTCGCGCATCTGCTCGTTGATCGCCGCGGCCCGATCGAGCGCATCGTCGTCGAGCAGGGGAGCCGAGAGCGCGGTGGCCGAACCCTCGACCAGGCCGAGAGTCTGCATGGTGTGGGCGTACTCGTTCTCGTCGATCAACGCCACATGGGCGCCGACGTTGCGCTCGAAGGTCACGAGCCCTTCGGCCTCGAGCCGGCGGATGGCCTCGCGCACCGGAACCACGCTCATGTCGAGCTCGCGCGCGATCGCGCCGAGCACCAGGCGGTAGCCGGGCCCGTAGGCGTGCGATGCGATGCGCGCACGAAGCCAGGAGTACGCCTGCTCGGACTTGCTGCCCTCGCGGACGAGGGTGCTCACTTCGCCTCGCCCGCCTGCTCGCGGGCGTCGTACTTCGCGCGCCACTCGGCGTTCATCGGGAACAGCCCGTCGACGGGGTGGCCCGCGGCGACCTGCTCGGCGATCCAGGCGTCCTCGTGCTCCTGCGCGATGGCCTCGTCGGCGACCTTCTCGGCCAGGTCCGCGGGGATGACGATCACGCCGTCGCCGTCGCCGACGATGATGTCGCCGGGCTGCACGGTGGCGCCGCCGCAGCCGATCGTGACGTCGAACTCCCACGGCACGTGCTTGCGGCCGAGCACCGACGGATGCGCGCCCTTCGAGAAGACCGGCAGGCCGATCTCGGCGACCGCGTCGAAGTCGCGCACGCCGCCGTCGGTGACAACTCCGGCCGCGCCGCGGGTCTTGGCGCGCAGCGCGAGGATGTCGCCGAGCGTGCCGGTGGTCTCGTCTCCACGTGCCTCGATCACGATGATCTCGCCCTCGCCGACGGCGTCGAACGCGCGCTTCTGCGCGTTGTATCCGCCGCCGTGGGTCTTGAAGAGGTCTTCGCGCGCGGGCACGAAGCGCAGCGTCTTGGCGGTGCCGACGATCTTGGCGCCGGGGAGGTTGGCCGAGAGGCCGTCGATGAAGCACGAGTGCAGGCCGCGCTTGCGGAGCTGGCTCGACAGGCCGGCGGTGGGCGCCTCGAGAAGCTTGGCGCGAAGCTCGGGGGAGAGCCGGGGGGTCTGCTCGACGGGCGGGAGGCCGGCGAGCTCGCGCGATCCCCATGCCTCTGCGCGCTGCAGGTCGTCGACGGCGGGCATCGAGCCGAGAGAGGGATCGAACTCGACCTCGCCCTGGGTCACCGTGGTGCGCAGGCGTCCGGACGAGGGCGCTCCAGGGGCATCCGGAGCGTCCACCTCGATCTCGACGACGTCGCCCGGCACGATCACGCTGGAACCGGCGGGCGTGCCCGTGAGGATGATGTCGCCCGGTTCGAGCGTGAAGTGCTGCGAGAGGTCGGCGACGAGCTGGGGCAGGGGGAAGAGAAGTCCGGCGGTCGTGTCGTCCTGCGCGAGCTCGCCGTTGACCCAGGCGCGCACGCGGAGCGCAGCGGGGTCGACGGATGCCGCGTCGATGAGCCCGGGGCCGACGGGGGTGTAGCCGTCGCCGCCCTTGGAGCGCACGTTCGAGCCCTTGTCGTTGGCGCGCAGATCGTACAGGCCGAGGTCGTTCGAGGCGGTGACGTGGGCCACGTGCGCCCACGCTTCGGAGGTCGGGACGCGGCGGGCGGCCGTGCCGATGATGAGGGCGATCTCGCCCTCGAAGGCGAGGAGCTCGGTGCCGGCGGGACGCTCGACGACGCCGTCGGTGCCGGCGACGGAGCTGGCCGGCTTGAAGAAGTACGACGGGGCGGCGGGCCGGCGTCCGCGCTGGTCGGCGCGGGAGACGTAGTTGAGGTGGATCGCGATGATCTTGCCGGGGCGGGCGAGCTCTGTCATGGGGCGCCTCCTTGCGTTGTGCACGGGCGACTCGTGGAGTCCTTGTGCGTCGTATTCGAAATCGTATATGATCCTCGGACGGGTGGCAAGCATCCCGACGCCACCCGGACGACGGTGTCACACAGGTGTCACAGCAGAGGAGCTGACATGGGCGCACAGCCAGAGGGTGGACTCACCCCGACCGGAACCATCGCGAGCGGGGCCGACAGGCGCCGCGTCATCTTCGCGACAGTGGTCGGCACGACCATCGAGTGGTACGACTTCTTCACCTACGCGGCCATGTCCGGCCTCGCGTTCGGTGTGCTGTTCTTCGAGCCGGCGGGTCCGGAGTTCGGACGCATCCTGGCGTTCCTCACGGTCGGCCTCAGCTTCCTCTTCCGCCCCCTCGGCGCCTTCCTCGCCGGTCACTTCGGCGACCGCATCGGTCGGCGGAAGGTGCTCGTCATCACGCTGTTCGGCATGGGCGTCGCGACCGCGCTCATCGGGCTGCTGCCCACCTACCAGGCGATCGGCGTCGTCGCCCCCGTGCTGCTCGTTCTGCTCCGCGTGCTGCAGGGCATCTCGGCGGGCGGCGAATGGGGCGGTGCGGTGCTGATGGCCGTCGAGCACGCGCCGCGCTCGCGCCGAGGGGCCTACGGCGCATCCCCGCAGGTGGGCGTTCCGCTCGGACTGCTGCTCTCGAGCGCCGTGATCGCCATCATGTCGATGATCGCTCCCGGCGACGCGTTCCTCGAGTGGGGCTGGCGCGTGCCGTTCCTGCTGTCGGTGGCGCTGATCCTCGTCGGCTGGTGGATCCGCCGCAGCGTCGAGGAGAGCCCCGTGTTCACCGAGATCGCTGAGCGCGCCGCGCAGACCAAGACCCCGATCGTCGCGCTGTTCCGCAACTACGGCCTGGTGGTCGTGATCGCCGCGCTCGTGTTCGCCGGCAACAATGCCGTTGGCTACATGACCACGGGCGGATGGATCCAGGGGTACGCGACCAACGGCCTCGGCCTCACCCGCCCCGAGGTGCTCTGGGCCGTCGCGTTCGGCGCGATCGTCTGGCTGGTCTCGACGTGGTTCGCCGGCGGCCTGTCGGACCGGATCGGTCGCCGCAGCACGTACCTCCTCGGCTGGGCGCTGCAGCTCGTCGGCGTCTTCACGCTCTTCCCGCTCGTCAACACCGGAGAACTGGTGCCCTTCGCGCTCGGTCTGATGATCCTGTCGATCGGACTCGGCTTCACGTACGGCCCGCAGGCGGCGTTCTACGCCGAGATCTTCCCGGCCTCGGTGCGCTTCTCCGGCGTCTCGATCTCGTACGCCCTCGGCGCGATCCTCGGCGGCGCCTTCGCCCCGACCGTCGCCGAGTGGCTCGTGCAGACGACCGGGGGCACCGACTCCGTGACGATCTACCTCGCGGTCATGACCGTGATCGGCCTGCTCGCCACGCTCGCGTTCCGTGATCGCTCGGGTCTGCCGCTCGGCATCGACCACGAGACCGAGCAGGCGCGCACCCCGCTGCAGGGTGTCGGGGTGACCGACTGAGCATCGCTCGTCAGTGACGGGTCTGCGCAGGCCTGGAGGACGATCCCGCCGGATCGCCTTCCAGGCCTGCTTCCGTCAGCGCGGTCAGCCGTCGAGGGATGCCCGGATGATGCTCGCCGAACGCTGCAGGCGGTCGGCGATCTCGGCATCCGGAACGCGCGAGGCCACGTGCACGACCGCGAGTGCCGCCGGGCGCTTGCCCCGCAGCGAGAGCGGCACGGCGATCGACCTGAGGGTCGGGATGACCTCGTCGTGGCTGAGCGCGTAGCCGCGCTCGCGGGCCGCGAGCACCTCGATGCGCAGCGCCTCGTCGAGGGGCGGCCACTCGGCGTCGGGGAGCTCGGCGAGTATCGCCTTGCCCGGTGCGCCGACGGTGATCGGATGCCTGGTGCCCGGCCGCTGCGCCACGTTCGCGACCGTGTGCCGCGGCTCGACACTGGTCAGCGTGATGACCTCGTCGCCGTCGAGGACGGCGAGGAACGCGGTGTGCCCGAGCTCGTTCGCCACCGCCGTGAGCTCGGGGAGCGCTTCGGCCTGCAGGTCGTGCGCGACGCCGGCGGCGAGGGCCGCCATGCGCGGACCGAGCGCCGTACGGCCGGTCGCGTCGCGGATCACGAGCCGGTGGTCTTCGAGCGTGCGCAGCAGCCGGTACGCGATCGAGCGGTGCACCTCGAGGCGGGCGGCGACCTCGTCGATCGACAGCGGGCCGTCGGCCAGGATCTCGAGGATCCGGATGCCGCGGCTCAGCGTCTGCGATGCAGGGGCGGCCATGGGCTCTCCTCTTGTCGGGGCGTCGCCGCCTCGGATACGATGTGTTCAATAGTAGAACGTCGTGTTCGAATATAGAACACGCTGGAAGGAATCGACGACGATGCAGTTCCACCACCGCGGCTATGTCTCCCATGACCCCCGGGTGCTCGACGCCGAAGGGCTGGGCATCGACCGCCCCGCTCGGCTCCCCGATGAGACCGACGTGCTGATCGTCGGCTCCGGACCCGCCGGCATGCTCCTCGCCGCCCAGATGTCGCAGTACCCGAACGTCTCGACGCGCATCATCGAGAAGCGCGAAGGACGCCTCGTGCTCGGCCAGGCCGACGGCATCCAGCCACGCAGCGTCGAGACGTTCCAGGCGTTCGGCTTCGCCGAGCGCATCATCGCCGAGGCCTACAACATCGGCTGGATGAACTTCTGGGGGCCCGACCCCGAGAACCGCCAGAACATCATCCGCACCGCTCGCACCGCCGACTACGCGTACGACATCTGCGAGTTCCCGCACCTGATCGTCAACCAGGCCCGCGTGCTCGACTACTTCGCCGAGGCTGCCGCTCACGGCCCCGGCCGCATCGTGCCCGACTACGGGGTCGCCTTCCTCGGACTCACCGTGCACGACGAGGGGGAGTACCCCGTCGAGGTGCGCGTCGACGACAACGGCACCGAGCGCACGATCCGCGCCAAGTACGTCGCCGGCTGCGACGGCGCTCGCAGCGGCGTCAGGCAGGCCATCGGCCGCACCCACGTCGGCGACATGGCCGCGCACGCCTGGGGTGTCATGGACGTGCTCGTGAACACCGACTTCCCCGACTGGCGCACCAAGTGCGCGATCAACGCCGAGGCGGGCAACATCCTGCACATCCCGCGCGAGGGCGGGTACCTCAGCCGCATGTACATCGACCTCGGTGAAGTCGCCGCCGATGACGACCACCGCGTGCGCAAGACGCCCATCGAGGCGATCATCACGAAGGCGAACGAGATCCTGCATCCGTACACGATCGACGTGAAGGACGTCGCCTGGCACAGCGTCTACGAGGTGGGGCACCGCGTGACCGACGGCTTCGACGACGTTGTCGACGAGAGCAGCCGCACCCCGCGCGTCTTCCTCACCGGCGACGCCTGTCACACGCACAGCGCCAAAGCCGGGCAGGGCATGAACGTGTCGATGCAGGACGGCTTCAACCTGGGCTGGAAGCTCGGCTCGGTGCTCACCGGCCGCAGTCCGGAATCGCTGCTCGCGACGTACGGGGCCGAGCGCCGCCCTGTGGCCCAGCAGCTCATCGACTTCGACCGCGAGTGGTCGAGCCTGATGGCGCGCAAGCCCGAGGACATCTCCGACCCGCAGGAGCTGGCGACCTTCTACCTCGGCACCGCCGAGTTCCCCTCCGGCTTCATGACGCAGTACACCTCGTCGATGATCGTGGGCAGCGACCGGCACCAGGCGCTCGCCGCCGGATTCCCGCTCGGCAAGCGCTTCAAGTCGGCCGAGGTCACGCGCGTCTGCGACGGCAACGTCATCCACCTCGGCCATCACGCCAAGGCCGATGGCCGCTGGCGCGTGTACGCCTTCGGCGACGGCTCGGGCGACGCCCTGAAGGCGTGGGCGTCGGAAGCGGCCGGAGTCTTCGCGCGCTTCACCCCGGCAGACGCCGACGTCGACTCGGTCTTCGATGTGAAGGCGATCCACCAGGGCTCGTACGAGGACGTCGAGGTGACCACCGTGCCCGAGCTCTTCGCTCCGAAGACCGGCCCGCTGGGCCTGACCGACTGGGAGAAGGTCTACGCGTCTGCGCCGAGCAAGTGGAACGAGACCGACATCTTCGAGGCGCGCGAGCTCTCGCGCGACGGCGTCGTGATCGTGGTGCGCCCCGACCAGTACGTCGCCGCCATCCTGCCGCTCGACGGCGTCGACGAGATGGCCGCGTTCTTCGAGGGTGCGCTGCTGCCGGCATCCTGAGCCCCGTCGCGCCATCGCGCGCGGAATGCAGGACTTCACGCGAAACGCAGGAGTCGATCTCGGATCGGCTCCTGCGTTTCCTGCGTCCTCCTGGGTTCCGTGCGACTCCGGATGCCGGGTCAGGAGTTCACGCGGATGATCTCCTGCTGGTACGGAGCGACGACCGTGCCCGAGATGCGCAGGTCGAGCACCAGGAAGCGGCGTTCGGCCGGGTCTTCGGCTGCCCAGGTGCGCAGGCGCTCGAGGTCGTCGAGCCTGCGCACGACGACGCCCTCGGCGCCCACCGCGCCGGCGAAGGCCGCGAAGTCGACCTCGGGGATCAGCATCGGCCCCTCGGCGAGGCCCTTCAGGCCGTACAGGTTGACCTCGGCGCCGTAGGCGGCGTCGTTCCACACCACGGCGACACCGTGCCCCGCGGCCGCGCGCACGGCGGACTCGAGGTCGGCGATCGCCATCAGGCCCCCGCCGTCGCCGGAGGTCAGCACGATCGTCTGCTCGGGGCGTGCTCGCGTGGCGCCGACCACGCTGGGCCAGCCCTGGCCGATCGACTGGAAGGCGGTGCCGACCATCATCATCCGGTCGGGAGCGGCGACCGGCCAGTACATGTTCGCCCAGCCGATGAAGTGCCCGCCGTCCGACACGACGACGCGGTCTTCCGGCAGCAGCTCGGCGATGCGGCGAGCAGCCGATCGTGGGTCGAGCCGCCCGTCGGCGGCCAGCTCGTCGCCCTCCGCGTACGCGCGGGCGGCGCTGACATCGACCGACTCGCGCCAGGAGGAGCGCGCGGCACCGGATGCCCGGGTGAGTCGCTCGACGAGCGCTTCGGCCGCCAGGCGTGCGTCGGCGCGCACGAAGCCGCCGATGTGCGCGTGCGTCGCCGCCGGCGCGACATCGATCTGGAACACTCGGGTGCCGGGCGCGAACAGCTCGCCGAAGCGCATCGTGAACTGGTTGAGCGATGCTCCGAAGACCACGGCGACGTCGGCCTCGCGCACGAGCTGCATGGCGCCGTCGGCGCCGAAGCCGCCCGTCACGCCCAGGTCGTAGCGGGTGTCGGGGAAGACCCCACGGCCGAGGGCGGTGGACGCCGTGAGCGCACCGGTCTTCTCGGCCAGGGCTCCGAGGGCCTCGCTCGCGCCGGCGAGCCAGGCGCCGCGGCCGGCGAGCAGGAACGGACGCTCGGCCGAGCTCAGCGCGTGGGCGATCTCGTGCAGCATCCCGTCGGCGAATTCGCCCCGGGGGGCGAGCGGCTCCGGAATGCGCGGCGCGGGTGCCTCGGCGACAGGACCCGCCTCGAGGGACGCGACATCGTAGGGGATCGCGAGAACCACCGGTACGCGGTACGTCAGGGCGTGCTCGATCGCGATGACGGTGGTGGCTGCGGCGTCTGCATGCCCGGTCGTATACGTGCGTGCGCCGACCGCCGAGGCCATCGCGATCTGGTCGACGTCCCAGGGGCGGGGGCCTGAGGTCGGCTCGTCTCCCACGACGAGCACGAGCGGCACATGCGCCTGCACGGCCTCGGCGAGAGCGGTGAGGGTGTTGGTGAATCCCGCACCGTACGTCGAGGTGGCGGCGGCGATGCGACCGGATGCCCGGAAGTGGGCGTCAGCGGCGACCACGGCGCCCTGCTCGTGGCGCACGGCGGTGAAGACGGCATCGGTCTGCTTCTCGATCGCGTCGAGGAAGTACGCGTTGCCGTTGCCCATCACGCCGAAGACGTGGTCGATGTGCGTGGCCAGGGTGAGGGCGACGTGAGCGGAGACAGTGGGCATGCGGAAGCGCCTTTCAAGACAGGGAACGGAGGGATCCGTATGTGTCTCGCGTCTCGCGCTGCATCGCGGAGTGCTTCGTGCCCCTTTTTCGAGCATCGGCCAGTGTGCGGCCGGACCTTTCGATAGTAGCGCCGAGGCGGTCGGCGGGTGCGCTGCAATATAGCCCTCGCAGCGCCGGGCGTCGAGGCGGTGGTGCGAACGGGCCAGGCGCCGGAGAGTGGGTGTCTCGCACGATCGCACAGCAGCACGGAGGGCACCATGTCGGGAAATCTCGAGCAGCCGGCCTCGCAGGGCGACGCCGAGAGCAGCACGGCGAAAGCGCGTCAGGCGCCGTCGCCGGACGACCCGCGCAAGCCCCAGTCGCCGCCCCAGATCGACAAGCCCTCGTGGAAGTACGCTCTCAAGCGCTCGCTGACGGAGTTCTCGCGTGACCGGTGCACCACCCTCGCCGCCGCGCTGACCTACTACAGCGTGCTCGCGATCTTCCCCGCCCTGCTCGCCGTCGTCTCGCTCGTCGGCCTGTTCGGGCAGGCCCAGCAGACGACCGATCTGCTTCTCGGGGTGCTGCGCCGGGTCACCGACGAGTCGATGGTCGAAGTGCTCCGCCAGCCGATCGAGCAGCTCGCCCAGTCGGATGCCGCGGGCCTCGCTCTCGTGATCGGTCTCGTCGGGGCCATCTGGTCGGCCTCGGGCTACGTCAGCGCGTTCTCGCAGGCGATGAACACGGTCTACGAGATCGACGAGGGCCGGCCGTTCTGGAAGCTGCGTCCGATGGTGCTGCTGCTGACCGTCATCCTGCTGATCATCGCGGTGGCGATCGTGCTGCTCCTGATCGTGTCGGGCCCGATCGCAGAGGCCATCGGCGAGGCGGTGGGTCTCGGCGAGGTGGCCATCACCGTGTGGAACATCGCGAAGTGGCCCGTCATCGTGATCCTCGCGGTGCTCGCCCTTGCGATCCTGTACTACGGCAGCCCCAACGTGAAGCAGCCGAAGTTCCGCTGGATGAGCCTGGGCGCGTTCGTCGCACTCATCGTGATGGCCATCGCCTCACTCGGCTTCTTCTTCTACGTCATCAACTTCGGCAACTACCAGAAGACGTACGGCAGCATCGCCGGCGTCATCATCCTGCTGCTGTGGCTCTGGATCGTGAACCTGTCGCTGCTGTTCGGCGCGGAGTTCGACGCCGAGATGGAACGCGGTCGTCAGCTGCAGGCCGGCATCGAGGCGGAGGAGAGCATCCAGCTGCCCCCTCGTGACGACCGGCAGAGCAAGAAGATGCAGGAGAAGGAGCAGAAGACCGTCGACGAGGGCCGCGAGCTGCGGCTCAAGGCGCAGCGGGACGGCGCCGGTGATCGCCGGGATGCGGGCGAACGAGACGGCGACGACGAGCGGGGTCGCTCTTAGACCTGGAGCGCGTGGACCGCTGCGAGCTCGAGCGTCGACACCGACCTGTCGGCCAGGCTGATCGAGGTCACCGACTCAGCCGGCAGCGGGGTCCAGCCGGCGCTTGCGACGCCGGTCGAGCCGACCGCGATCGTGCCGTCGGCGGCCTCGCGCCAGCGCAGCGCGAAGTAGTCCTCGTTGTGCTCGCTCGGCAGCACGTCGGCCAGCGGGGCGAGACGGGAGAGATCGTGCTCGGTCAGGATGCTGGTCGCGCTGGCGTGCACGACGATCAGCTCGTCAGCGTCGATCAGCAGAGCGTTGAGGCTGGCGAGCGGGAACAGCTCGCGCAGCCTGGCCGCCACGCGGGTCGTGGCCTCGTGCAGGCTGAGACCCTCGGCGACCTGTTCGCGGATGAGCGCGAAGTACATCTCGCTGTCTGTGGTGCCGGTGAGAGCGGCGACGCTCTCGGGCGAGAGCAGAGACTGCAGCCGGTCGAGGGGCTTGACCGTCCCGTTGTGACAGAACGCGACGCCGTCGACCTCGAACGGATGCGCGTTGCAGTCCAGCACCGGCAGCCCTGCCGTCGCCCAGCGGAGGTGAACGATGGCGGCGCGGCACTCGGCATCCATCGCCTGATCGAACTGCGCGTCGCCGATCGCCGACCGCGCCGAACGCCGCGCGTCCGGGGCGCTGCCCGGCTCGGTGACGCCGGCCCAGCCCCACCCGTCGCCGTGCAGTCGCGCCAGCGAGAGCAGGCTCTCCATGCCGTCGTGACCGAGCTCGCGGCGGGCGGCGGAGTGGTCGGGAGAGACGAAAGCGAACAGGCGGCACATAATGGAATACCTCGGATATCTGGGCGAGGGTGCGGCGGGCGGCGCATCCCCTCCATCGTTTCTACCCCATTCCCGCTGAAGAGGGGCGGAATCCGTCGCCCTGGTACGCCATCCATGTAACAGAATGGGACGGTGACTGAGGCACTGATCGAGCGCGAGACGCTCACCTGGGACGGATTCGGCGACGCCACGCGCGATCTCGCTCGAGACATCATCGACAGCGGCTTCGTGCCGGAGGTGGTCGTCGCCATCGCCCGCGGCGGTCTGCTGCCCGCCGGTGCCATCGCCTACGGACTGGGCGTGAAGAACTGCGGTGCGATCAACATGGAGTTCTACACGGGCATCGGCACGGTGCTCGACGCACCGGAGGTGCTGCCGCCCGAGCTCGACATGGAGTACCTGAACGGCCGTCGGGTTCTTCTCGTCGACGACGTCGCCGATTCGGGACGCACTCTGGCGCTCGCCGTGCAGCTGCTCAAGGAGAAGGGCGCCGATGTGCGCTCTGTCACCATCTACACGAAGCCGTCGACCATCATCCAGCCCGATTACGCGTGGAAGGACACCGACCGGTGGATCAACTTCCCGTGGTCGTTCAAGGGAACGGTCATCGAGGAGGACCAGGGGCTGCCGCCGAGCGCGTGAGCCCGCTCAGCCGCGCAGCAGCGCTCTGAGCGACTGGATCGTGTCTGCCTCCGCCGCCGGCTTGTCGTGACGGTAGCCCTTCACCCGCGCGAATCGCAGAGCGATGCCGCCGGGGTAGCGCGGTGAGCGCTGCACGCCGTCGATCGCGATCTCGACCACCACTTCGGGTCGCACGAAGACGGTGCTCTGCGTGCGTCGCGTCTCGAGCGCGGGGAACGTCTCGGTCTGCCAGCGGAGCAGCTCGTCGGTGAGCCCCTTGAACGTCTTCCCGACCATGACGAAACCGCCCGGGTCTCCGAACTCGCCCTCGGGATCGCGTGCGCCGAGGTGCAGGTTCGACAGCATCCCCGTGCGCCGGCCCGAACCCCACTCGACGCCGAGGACGACGAGGTCGTAGGTGAGCACGGGCTTCACCTTCACCCATGACTTGCCGCGGCGCCCGGCCGTGTAGGTCGACTCCAGCGCCTTGACCAGCACGCCCTCGTGACCGGCTGCGAGCGCCTCTCGGGAGAGCCGTTCGGCGTCATCGGCGTCGCCGGTCACGACCCCGGGCATGCGCCATTCGCCGGCGACCCGTTCGAGCTCCGCCAGGCGAACGCTGAGCGGCTCGTCGATGAGGTCGCGGCCGTCGACGTGGAGGATGTCGAAGAACCAGGGCCGCAGCGCGACTTCGCGCGCGACGTCGGCCCCGAAGCGAGACATCGTCTCCTGGAACGGTCTCGGTGCGCCGTCTTCATCGAGTGCCAGCGTCTCGCCGTCGAGGATGATGTCGACGGCCGAAAGGGAGCGCACGATCTCGACGAGCTCGGGAACCCGGTGCGTCACATCGGCGAGGCTTCGGGTGTACACGCCGACCTCGTCGCCGTGCCTGTGAACCTGGATGCGTGCGCCGTCGAGCTTGTACTCCACGGAGGCCATCCCGGTGACCTCCAGGGCGGCCGTCGGTGTCGCGGCGGTCGAGGCGAGCATGGGCATCACGGGGCGCCCGACCGCGAGTCCGACCGCGTCGAGGTCGCCCTCGTCTCGGGTCAGGGCGATCACGGCGGTCTCGCCGAGATCGCCGGAGAGCATCGCCGCGCGCCGCACGGAGGCGACCGGTCGGTCGGACGCGCGGGCGATCGCGTCGAGCATCACGCCGCCGAGCGCGCCGGTGCGCAGCTCGCCCATCATCGCGCGCGTCAGCAGATCCCACTCGGCGGGGGTGGCCTGCGAGGCGAGGCTCTGCAGCAGCTTCTGGCGTGCGGCGGCGGAGCCGGTTCCTGACGCCCCGGCCAGGGCATCCAGCGCCTGATCCACGTCGGCGATCGTGAGCGAAGGAGCATCGGCATGAGACGATTCGAGACCGGCGAGCGTCCGCCATCCGACGCCCAGTCTGCCCTGCCGTGGCGCGGCGAGCAGCAGTCCGATCAGCGGACGGATCTCGTCGGGCTGAGCCGACGAGAGCAGTGCGGCGAGGGCATCGATCTTCGCGAGCCGGGACGACGTCGCGGCGATCCGTTCGGCGGTCGTGACCAGCTCGGAGAGCATCATCTCTGCATCCTGTCACCGGCCCCGGACATCGACCCAGGGGGTTGCGCCGGCTCCGGCTCAGCGACCGTGGAACTCCGGCCTGCGCTTCTGCTGGAACGCGGCGAAGCCCTCGCGGTAGTCGTCGGTGTCGCAGAGCGCCGCCTGAGCGGCGTTCTCGATGTCGACGGACTCCCACAAGGCCAGTCGCTCGTCGCGCATACGGGCGATCAGCCGCTTGCTGGCGAGAAACGCGGCTGTCGCACCGCGGGACGCCGTGCGAGCGGCATCCTCGGCCGCCGTCCGCGCCTCGTCGTCGGGGAAGACCCGGGAGAAGAGACCGGATGCCACGGCCTCGGCGCCCGACATGAGCCGGCCCGTGTAGATCAGATCGAGGGTCTTGTGCGCACCGAGACGGTCGGCGAACAGGGCATGACCGCCGGAGTCGAGCGTGGCTCCGAGTGCAGCGAAAGGCGAGCCGATCTTCGCCGACTCGGCGACGTAGACCACGTCGCTCGCGATCAGCAGGCCGAGGCCGACGCCCAGGCACGCGCCGTGCGCGACGGCGAAGGTGGGCGCGGGGAACTCCGCCATGCGCTTGAGCAGGGGAGTCACGATCCCCCCGAGGTAGCCCATCACATCGTCGTCGCGCGGATCGACGCCCGAGATGTCGCGCCCCGCGCAGAACGCCCTGCCCTCGCCGCGCAGCAGCAGCGCGCGCACTCCGGCGCGCTCCGCCTCGTCGTAGGCGGCATGCAGCCCGTGCAGCGCCTGCTCGTCGAGCGCGTTGAGGCGTTCGGGCGCGTTCAGGGTTATGTGCGCGACGTCGTCGGCGATGCGGATGTCGATCATGGCTGCTCCTGACTCGGCGTCAGACGTCGTAGTCGACGACGATGCGATCGCTGGTGGGGTGGGATTGGCACGTGAGCACGTAGCCGCGCTCGATCTCGTCGGGTTCGAGCGCGTAGTTCTCGGTCATCGTCACGCTGCCCTCGAGCACACGCGCCCGGCACGTGCCGCACACGCCTCCGGAGCAGGCGAAGGGGGCGTCGGGACGCACGCGCAGAGCCGCGTTCAGCACCGACTCGTGCGCGTCGACCGGGCTCTCCACCGTCGACGAGACGCCGTCGAGGTTGATCTCGATGCGATACGCCTTCTCTCCGGCGCGCACCTCGACGCGCCGGGGACCGCGCTCGGCCGGAGCGTCACCGGTGGTGAACAGCTCGAAGCGCACGTGCTCGCGCGGCACGCCGAGGTCGGCGAGCACCTCGCGGCACAGATCGACCAGCGCGAAGGGGCCGCACAGGAACCATTCATCGACGGTCTCGGGCAGGATCAGCGAGCCGAAGATGGTGCGCAGCCGCTGCTCGTCGATCCGCCCCGACAGCACGGGCGCCGTGCGCTGCTCACGCGAGAGCACATGATGCAGCACGAGGCGGGTGGGGTAGCGGTCTTTCAGATCGGCGAGGTCTTCGAGGAACATGACATCGCTCGTCGACCTGTTCGTGTACAGCAGGGTGAAGCGCGTGCTGTCGGATGCCGTGAGAAGCGTGCGGGCGAGCGCCATCATGGGCGTGATGCCCGAACCCGCGGCGATGCCGACGACGTGCGTTCCCTCGAGCTCGTCGAGACCGGACGTGAAGGTGCCCTGCGGGCTCATCACCTCGATCTCGAACCCGGGCGTCAGCTCTGTCTGCGCCCAGGTCGAGAAGAGGCCGCCCTCGTCGCGCTTGACCGCGACGCTCAGACTCGTGGCGCCGTCGCGCACGGGAGTCGGCGGGCGGCAGAGCGAGTACGAGCGGCGCACCTCGACGTCGTCGAGGTGCACGCGCAGCGCGACGTACTGGCCGGGCAGGTAGGCGTACTCATCGGCGAGGTCGGCCGGCACCGTGAAGCTCACCTCGATCGCGTCGTCGGTGAGCCGCCGCACCTCCGAGACCGTGAGGGCGTGGAAGCGGGCGCGATGGCGATCGCCCGCGGGGCGAGGAGCGGCGTCCGCGCTGACGGTGGCGGACGGCATCCGGAACAGCGGCATCAGATCACCTTGAAGTGGTCGAAGGGCTCGAGGCAGGCACGGCACTCGAACAGCGACTTGCACGACGTCGAGCCGAAGCGCGAGATCTCGCGGGTGTCGAGCGATCCGCAGCGCGGGCACTTCACCGCGAGGGCCACCCGGATCGGCCCCGTACGGTGAGCGGCCACGCCGGACGGAGGCGCGATGCCGTACTCGACCAGCTTGCGCTTGCCGTCGTCGCTCATCCAGTCGGTGGTCCACGCGGGAGAGAGAACGAGTCGCACCTCGACGTCGGCGAAGCCCTCGGCGGTCAGCGCGAGCACGATGTCATCGCGAATGGCGTCCATCGCCGGGCATCCGGAGTAGGTGGGGGTGATGTCGACGACGACCCGCTCGCCGTCGGTCCGCACGTCGCGCAGCACCCCGAGGTCGTCGATGGTGAGCACGGGGATCTCTGGGTCGGTCACGCGCGCCGCGATCTCGCGAGCGCGTGCCTGCCGAGTGGGGGCCGTGGTCACCATGTCGCCCCCGGATGCCTTCTGGCGAGCACCTGCATCTCGGCCAGCAGATGGCCGAACGGCGTCGCGTGTGAGCCGCGGCGGCCGCCGGCGCGGGACGCCTTGGCAGCCGGAACCTCGAGGTCGGCTTCGGCGAACACGGTCTCGATGACGGCGTCGAACCCGGGGCGCAGCATCGACGGACGCGCGGCCACGCCCTCGAGCCGGTCGATCAGCGGCTCGTCGCGGAACAGCTCGTCGACGTAGGGCCACACGTCACCGAGCGCGCGGATCATCTTCTCGCGAGAGAGCTCTGTGCCGCCGGCCAGGCGCAGCGCCCACTGCACGGCGTGGTCGCGGTGGTAGTCGACCTCTTTCAGCGACTTGGCGGCGATCGCGGCGAACGTCTCGTCGGCCGAGGTGCGCAGTGCCGAGTACAGCTCGTACATATAGGTCGACGCGATCAGCTGACGCGCGATGGTCTGTGCGAAGTCGCCGTTCGGCTGCTGCACGATCCACGCGCAGCGGAAATCGGGCTCGTCGCGGAAGAACGCGAGGTCGTCTTCGCTGCGGTCGTCCCACGTGCCCGCATAGCGCAGCAGCGACCGCGCGTGGCCGAGCAGGTCGAGCGCGATGTTGCCGAGCGCGACGTCCTCTTCGAGCTCGGGCGCGCGCGAGATCCAGCCGCCGAGCTGCTGAGAGAGGATCAGCGCGTCATCGCCCAGCCACAGCGCGTACTGGGCGACGTCGGCCGACGGGGCGCGGCTCTCGCCGCCGGCGAGCTCGTCGGACAGGCGCAGCTCCTCGACGGAGACATGGACATCATGGCTCATAGGTGCGGCACCCCCTCGGAGGCGGTGTAGTACACGGCATGCCGATAGTTCTTGCCCTCGGACGTCTCGAAGTAGGCGTCCTTGGCATCCGGATCGCTGGTGGTGATCGCGTCGGCCGGAACGACCCAGATCGACACCCCCTCGCCTCGCCGCGTGTAGAGGTCGCGCGCGTTGCGAACGGCCATCTCGGCATCCGGGGCCACGAGCGAGCCGACGTGCACGTGGCTGAGGCCGCGGTTGGCGCGCACGAACACCTCCCAGAGGGGCCATTCGGTCGTCTCGGTCATCACGCCACCTGCCCTTCCGCCCGCAGGGCGTGCTTGCGGGCGTATTCGGCCGCGGCCTCGCGCACCCACGCACCCTCTTCGTGCGCGGTGCGGCGCCGCTCGAGACGCTCGGCGTTGCACGGGCCGTTGCCCTTCAGAACCTCGAAGAACTCGTCCCAGTCGATCTCGCCCATGTCGTACTGCTGCCTCTCGTCGTTCCACTTCAGCTCGGGATCGGGCAGCGTGATCCCGAGGATCTCGGCCTGCGGCACGAGCATGCCGACGAAGCGCTGGCGCAGGGCGTCGTTCGAGAAGCGCTTGATCTTCCACTTCATCGACTGCGCCGAGTTCGGCGACTGGTCGTCGGGCGGGCCGAACATCGCCAGGCTGGGCCAGTACCAGCGGTTCACGGCATCCTGCGCCATCTCACGCTGCTCCTCGGTGCCCTGCATCAGGCTCAGCAGGATCTCGAATCCCTGCCGCTGGTGGAACGACTCCTCCTTGCAGATGCGCACCATCGCGCGTCCGTACGGACCGTACGACGCGCGGCACAGCGGAACCTGGTTGACGATCGCGGCGCCGTCGACCAGCCAGCCGATCGCTCCCATGTCGGCCCAGGTGGGCGTCGGGTAGTTGAAGATCGACGAGTACTTGGCCTTGCCGTCGATGAGCTGCCTCATCATCTCGTCGCGGCTGATGCCGAGGGTCTGGGCTGCGGAGTAGAGGTAGAGCCCGTGGCCGGCTTCGTCCTGCACCTTGGCCATCAGGATCGCCTTGCGCTTGAGGCTAGGAGCGCGGGTGATCCAGTTGCCCTCGGGCTGCATGCCGATGATCTCGGAGTGCGCGTGCTGGGAGATCTGCCGGATGAGCGTCTTGCGGTAGGCGTCGGGCATCCAGTCGCGGGGCTCGATGCGCTGCTCGTTCTCGACGAGCTCGTCGAAGCGCCGCTCGGCGTCTGAGACGTCGCCCTCGACGAGCGTGAGGTCTGCGGGGCTGGTCATCGTCGACTCCTTTACTGACCGATCGTACGGTAATTCTCGCATGCCGCAGTCGGACGATCAAGGCGATCGTCAGCCGGCGCGGTGCAGAAGGGCGAGAAGGGCCTGCCCGTATGCCTCGGCCGGTTCGGGATGCTCGAATCGCATTCGCTCGCCGGCGATCTGGATCTCGACGACGAAGGCGTCGGGCAGGCGCGTCAGCATCCGGAATGTGCCACGGAGCAGCTCGCGCAGCTGATCTTCTCTGGGAAGCCAGACGGCCTCCGAGAGCTGCACGGCGTCGAGCGCCCATTCGGTGGTCCCGTTGAATGCGAGATCGGTTCCCGATGGCGTCGTGCGCGCCTCGATCGTCATCTCGCTGACGGTGAAGATCTCCGCTTCGGCCTCGAGCTCGATCTCGTCGGGAAGATCGAGTGCGAAGCGGTCGCCGCTGCGCGGACGCCAGGTCAGGCCGGCATCACGCAGGGCGACGGCCAGTTCACGGCTGATCATGCCTCTACGGTAGGCGACTCGTGCGCGACGGGGACGGTGTCGGCGACGGCGACGGCGTCGGCGACGTGGGGCAGAGTGGATGCATGACCTCTGCCACCTCGACCGATGTTCGGGATGCCGCGCTCGCCGCGCTGCGTGATCTGGTCGGGCGACCGGATGCCGTGTTCCACGACGGGCAGTTCGAGGCGATCGAGGCGCTTGTCGCCGGCCGCCGTCGGGCGCTCGTCGTGCAGCGCACCGGATGGGGCAAGTCGGCGGTGTACTTCGTCGCGACTCTGCTGCTGCGCCGGCAGGGCGCGGGGCCGACGGTGCTGGTCTCTCCGCTGCTCGCTCTCATGCGCGACCAGATCGCCGCGGCCGAGCGTGCCGGTGTGCGCGCCGTCGCCATCAACTCGACCAACGCCCACGAGTGGGCCGACGTGATCGCGCGGCTCGACCGAGACGAGGTCGATGTGCTGCTCGTCTCTCCGGAACGGCTCAACAACCCTGCTTTCCGTGAGAACCAGCTGCCCGCGCTGGTGCGCCGTATCGGCATGCTCGTGGTCGACGAGGCGCACTGCATCAGCGACTGGGGCCATGACTTCCGGCCGGATTACCGCCGGCTGCGCGAGCTGATCGCCGAGATGCCGGCCGGCGTGCCCGTGCTCGCGACCACGGCTACCGCCAACAGCCGGGTCGTCGCCGATGTGGCCGAGCAGCTGGGCGGAACGGGCACGACGGCGGATGCCGACGATCCGGATGCCGGAGTGCTGACCATCCGCGGGCCGCTGGCCAGGGCATCCCTTCGCCTGGGGGTGCTGCAGCTGCCGGGTTCCGCGCAGCGGCTCGCCTGGCTGCTGAGCCACCTGAACGACCTGCCCGGCTCGGGCATCATCTACGCGCTCACCGTATCGGCGGCCGTCGACACAGCCAGGCTGCTGCGCGAGCACGGACATGAGGTGCGCGCCTACACCGGCCAGACCGATGCCGAGGAGCGCGAGGAGTCGGAGGGCATGCTCAAGCGCAATGAGGTCAAGGCGCTCGTCGCGACCAGCGCGCTCGGCATGGGGTTCGACAAGCCCGACCTCGGCTTCGTCGTGCACCTCGGCGCGCCGTCGTCGCCTGTCGCGTACTACCAGCAGGTCGGTCGTGCCGGGCGAGCCAGCGACAGCGCCGACGTGCTGCTGCTGCCGGGGCCTGAGGATCGTGACATCTGGCACTACTTCGCCACGGCATCGATGCCCGACCGCGAGCGGGCGGAGCGCGTCATCGCGGCGCTGGGCGATCAGCCGCTCTCGACGCCAGCGCTCGAGGCGATCGTCGACATCCGCCGCACCCCGCTCGAACTGCTGCTGAAGGTGCTCGACGTCGACGGCGCCGTGCGCCGCGTGCAGGGCGGATGGGTCGCCACCGGTGAACCGTGGGCGTACGACGCCGAGCGCTACGAGAGGATCGCCGCTGAGCGCGTCGCCGAGCAGCAGCACATGCTCGACTATCAGCAGACCGGCGGCTGCCGCATGGAGTTCCTGCAGCGTTCGCTCGACGACGCGACCGCGGCCCCGTGCGGGCGGTGCGACAACTGTGCCGGCGTCTGGTTCCCGACCGAGATCGGCTCGGATGCCGGCGCGGCGGCGTCGGGCGCACTCGACCGTGTCGGCGTGCCGATCGAGGCGCGCAGGCAGTGGCCGACGGGCGGTGACCGCGTCGGCGTGCCCGTGAAGGGGCGGATCGCCGCCGATGAGCAGGCAGGGGAGGGGCGGGCGCTGGCACGGCTCACCGATCTCGGCTGGGGAGGCACGCTGCGGCAGATCTTCGCCGCCGGTGCGCCGGATGCCGAGGTCACGCCTCAGGTGCTCGATGCGTGCGTGCGGGTGCTCGCAGGGTGGGGCTGGGAGCGCCGGCCGGTCGCGGTCGTCGCGATGCCGTCGTGCTCGAAGCCGCTGCTGGTCGACTCTCTGGCCCGCGGCATCGCCGGCATCGGTCGGCTGCCGTACATCGGCTCGCTCGCCTTCGCGAACGGCGGACCGAGCGGTGGGCCGGGCGGCAACAGCGTGTTCCGCCTCGGCGGTCTCTGGGACCGCTTCACCGTCGAAGGGCTGTCGATTCCGGAGGGGCCGGTGCTGCTCGTCGACGATCAGGCCGACAGTCGGTGGACCCTCACGGTGGCCGCCCGCGAGCTGCGCCGCGCCGGCGCGACCGAGGTGCTGCCGTTCGTGCTGGCGCTGCGGGGCTGAGGCGGACGCACTGAGACAGCAGCAGCATGTGGCGCAAGCACGCCGGCGCGCAGGATTCCGAGTCGCCCCGAAAGGGGTCTTGACCGGGGGAAATGCCTGCATCGATGTCGGTGGTGCTCGCCAGGATGGAGGTATGAACAGCCCCGCCGACGCTCTCGCCCAGGTCGCCGCCGACCTGCGCGAACTGCTGGGCGGTGATGCTCTCGCGGGGCTGTCTGACGCGGAGCGCGCTGAGGTGCTCGTCGGGCTCGGCGAGGTGTCGCGGCTGACGGACGCCGGCGTCGTCGAGGCCGTAGCCACGGCAGATGCCGAGTTCGGGCATCGGTTCGGATGCCGCGGCATGAACGAGATGCTTCGCCGTACTGTCCTCGTCGACGCGTCCGCAGCGGCCCGGATCATGCGCGCGGCCGAGGCCGTGCAGCGCGACACGAGCCTCGTCTCGGGTGAGCGTTTGCCCGCCCGCTGGCCCTGCATGCGCGAGGCTCTGCTCGACGGAGCGGTCGGTGTCGCCGGCCTGCTCGCGGCGGTCACCCCGCCAGAGCGCGCCCGTGACCGCATCACGGCCGAGCAGCGGATGTGGGCGGACGAGAACCTGGCGGCGTTCGCGCGGCGACGCGCTTCCGGATTCCGATGAAGACGGTCGCGGTCAGGCACCGCGGGCATCGGCGGATGACCTCAAGCAGTTCGCTTCCGCCCTCGCGATCGCACTCGACCCCGACGGCGCGGAGCCGTCAGATGAGCAGGCTCAGGCACGCCGATCCATCACAGTCGGGCGGCTGCGCGGCGGCGTCCACCCTGTGAGCGGAAATCTCACCCCCGAGGTCGCTGCCCAGTGGAAGCTCATCGAAGACGCGTACGACAATCCGAAGGTGGGCGGCGCGCCCGATGCCGGGGTCCGATTCACTCTCGATCTCGCCGATGCCGATGCCGATGCCGAAGCCCAGGACGGCGATGCGTTCAACAGCGACCCGCGAAACGTGATCGATCCGCGCACCTCGGCGCAGAAGCGACACGATGCGCTCGCCGCGGCGCTGGGTATCGCTGCCCGACACCGCGATATGCCGTCGCTCGGCGGTGCGGCCCCGACGCTGGTCGTGCATGTCGACGCTTCCGACCTCGCCGCCGGCACGGGCTGGGCGACGCTGCCCGGCGCCGAGGCAGCCGTCCCGTTGCACGTCGCGACTCACACCGCATGCGTGGGAGCAGTTCAGCGAGTTCTCTTCGACGAGGGCCGCATCGTCGGCATCACGACCACCGACCGGGTCTTCACTGTGCACCAGAGACGGGCGATCGTGGCACGGGACAAGGAGTGCCTGATCCCCGGATGCCACGTTCCGGCGACGTGGTGCGAGATCCACCATGTGACCGAGCACGCCCGAGGCGGCCCCACCCACACCGACAACGGCGTGCCGCTCTGCTGGTGGCATCACCGATCTCTCGGCCAGTCGGGGTGGGAGATCCGGATGAACGACGGCCTGCCGCAGATCCGCGGCCCGGCCTGGTGGGACAGGGAGCAGAGATGGCGCACGCCGCGGCTCTCCGGTCTCGAGCGGAAGCCGAAGCCGAAGCGAGAACGCACCGCGGTGCCGCAGGTGTAGCCGGCATGACCCGCGCAGGGGTGTTCACGACGTGCCGCAGAAACTGACCGGCCGACCGTCGATGCAGATCGCGACGATCATCCAGTAACAGCGTCCTCCGCGAATGCCGTTTCCAGTCAGATCACTCGGTTCGTCGTCACCGAGCGACCCCGGAACTCCGCGACCACGTCGCCGACCTCATCGCGCACCGTCACGTCGTACAGGCCGCTGCGGCCGTCGACTGCCCGCCGCACGGCTGTCGCGCGCAGCGTCTGACCGGCCGTCGTCGATCTCAGGAACGTGATGTCGGCGCCCGCGGCGACCGTCACCCGCTCGTCGTCGTTGCAGGCGATGGCGAAGGCTGTGTCGGCGAGCGCGAACACCAGCCCGCCGTGCGTGATCGCGAAGCCGTTGAGCATGTCATCGCGCACGAGCATCGACACGACGGCGCGACCCGGCTCGTCGACCTTGACGACCATGCCGAGCATCGCCGACGCCGCATCGCGCCGCATCATCTCCCTCATGCCGCGACGGGCTCCTTGCGCACCAGCGTCAGCACGTCGTAGGTCGCGACGATGTCGTCGTTCTGGTTGCGGATGACCGCATCCCAGCGCACCTCACCGTACTCGTCGGTCTCGCGCGGGGTGATCTGCTTGGCCGTCAGCTGCACCCGGATGCTGTCGCCCGGCGACACCGGTGTGATGAAGCGCAGGTTCTCGAGTCCGTAGTTCGCGAGCACGGGACCAGGTTCCGGGTCGACGAAGAGCCCCGCCGCCCACGACACGAGCAGGTAGCCGTGCGCCACGCGACCGGGGAAGAACGGGTTGGCGGCCGCCGACTCCTCGTCCATGTGCGCGTAGAACGTGTCGCCCGTGAAGTGCGCGAACGTCTCGATGTCGTCGAGCGTCACCTCCCTCGCCGCCGAGGCGACCTGGTCGCCGACGCGCAGCTCGGCGAGCGACTTGCGGAACGGATGCCGGCCATCGGCGTTCGCAGTCGCCCCCGCGTGCCACACGCCGGTCAGCGCCGTGAGCATCTCTGGAGAGCCCTGCACGGCCGTGCGCTGCATGTGATGAAGCACCGCGCGGATGCCCCCGAGCTCCTCGCCGCCGCCGGCGCGGCCGGGCCCGCCGTGCACGAGCCCCGGCAGGGGGGACCCGTGGCCGGTCGACGAGCGGGCGTCGTCGCGGTCGAGCAGCAGCATCCGCCCGTTGAAGGGGGCGATGCGCGTCGCGAGCTCGACGGCCTGAGCCGGGTCGTGCGTGGCGATGCTCGTGACCAGCGATCCGCCGCCACGGGCGACGAGAGCCGCGGCCTCGGCGGTCGTGGAGTACGTGAGCAGCGACGAGACCGGCCCGAACGCCTCGACGTCGTGCACGGCCTCGGCCGCCGCATCGTCGAAGCGCAGCAGCAGCGGCGCGATGAAGGCGCCGTCGGGGGCGTCCCCGGTCGTGCCGTCCGCGAGACGCACCGATGGGGCGTCGGTGGATCCGACGACGACCCGGCCGCCGGCATCCTGCAGCTTCTGCACCTGCCGCAGCACCTCGTCGCGCTGGGCGGTCGATGCGAGGGGACCCATCGTGACGCCTTCGGCGCGGGGGTCGCCGAGCACGGTCTTCTCGGCGATGCGCTGCTGCACTGCGGCGACGACGGCGTCGGCGGTGCCCGCGGGAACGATCGCCCTGCGGATCGCCGTGCACTTCTGCCCGGCTTTCGTGGTCATCTCGACCACGAGCTGGCGCACATAGGCGTCGAACTCCGGGGTGCCGGCCACGGCATCCGTGCCGAGCACCGATGCGTTGATCGAGTCGGTCTCGGCGGTGAAGCGCACACCCCCGGTCTGCACTGCCGGGTGCTGGCGCAGCTTCTCGGCGGTCGACGCGCTGCCCGTGAAGCCGACGAGATCGCCGAGGCGCAGATGGTCGAACAGAGTCGGCACGCTGCCGCTCACCAGCTGCAGCGAACCATCGGGAAGCAGCCCCGACTCGACGAGGATGCGCACCATCGCCTCGGCGAGGTACCCGGTGGGCGTCGCCGGCTTCACGAGCGTCGGCATGCCGGCGAGGAACGCGGGCGCGAGCTTCTCGAGCGAGCCCCACACCGGGAAGTTGAACGCGTTGATCTGCACGGCGACGCCTGGGAGGGTCGTGTACACGTGCCGTCCGAGGAAGCTGCCGTCCTTCGACAGCGGCTCGACGGGTCCGTCGACGTGCACGCGGCTGTTCGGCAGCTCGCGCCTGCCCTTGCCCGAGTACGAGAACAGCACGCCGATGCCGCCGTCGATGTCGACCCAGGAGTCGGCCTTCGTGGCTCCCGTGCGAGCCGACAGCGCGTACAGCTCGTCCTTGCGCTCGGTGAGCGCGAGAGCGAGCTGCTTGAGCAGCAGCGCCCGCTGGTGGAACGTCAGCTCGGCGAGCGAGGCGTGGCCTGTGGTGCGGGCGTACTCCAGGGCCGCCCCGAGATCCAGTCCCTCGGTCGACACCCGCGTGATGACCTCGCCGGTCGACGCATCGCGCACCACGGCCGCGTCGTCTCCCTCGGATGGCGTCCACCACTCGCCCTGAACCCAGCTCGGCAGGAAATCGGTCATCTCTCCTCGTTCCACACGTAGAAGCCCTCGCCGCTCTTGCGGCCCAGCTTTCCGGCATCCACCATCCGTCGCAGCAGCTCCGGCGGCTCGAAGCGCGGCCCCAGCTCACGGGCGAGCTCCTCGGCGATGCCGAGACGCACGTCGAGTCCGACGACGTCGGTCGTGCGCAGCGGCCCCATCGGATGCCGGTAGCCGAGCTCCATGGCCGCGTCGATGTCGGCGGCGTCGCCGACACCCTCCTCGAGCATCCGGATCGCCTCCAGCCCCAGCAGCACCCCGAGCCTGCTCGACGCGAAACCGGGGGAGTCGCGGATCACGACCGGGGTCTTGCGCAGGGTCGCCACCCATTCGCGGGCGGCGTCGACGACGGAGCGCTCGGTGCGGGATCCGACCACCAGCTCGACCAGTGTCGACGCGGGGACCGGGTTGAAGAAGTGCAGCCCGAGGAAGCGCTCCGGCCGGGTGAGGGTTGCCGCCAGCTCGTCGATCGAGATCGACGAGCTGTTCGTGGCGAGCACGGCGTCGCGGGCGACGAGCTGCTCGATGCGGGTGAGGGCCTCGGCCTTCAGCTCGCGGTCCTCCGGCACTGCCTCGATCACCAGACCGGCGGTCGCGAACGTGGCGGGGTCGGTGCTCACCGCGAACGACTCGATCGCGTGCCCGGGATCGGGCAGATCGCCGCGGTCCACCGACCTGCGGATGCTCGCGAGCACGCGTGCACGAGCGGCATCCGCCGAGGCGTCGTCGCGCTCGACGAGGCGCACGCGCGCTCCCGCCAGCAGAAACGCGTGCGCTATGCCGGCGCCCATGCGGCCGCCGCCGAGCACTCCCACGGTTCCGGGCACGCTCATCGGTCCTCCTCGGTCGGTGACGGTGATGCCGCCCGCGGCGGCGAGCCGGCGCGCCTCGCCCGGCGCTCGAGGAACTCCGTCATGCGGCGGTGCTTCTCGTCGCTCTCGAACAGCTCGGCCTGCAGCTCGCGTTCGATGTCGGGATGCTCGTGCCGCGGCGCGCGCAGCGCCCGCTTGGTGTGCCGGGTGGCCAGCGGGTCGTTCGCGGCGATGCGGTCGGCCATCGCATGCGCCGCGTCCAGCAGCTCGTCGGCGGGGTGGATGCTCGAGATCAGGCCCCAGGCGAGAGCATCGTCGGCGTCGAGGATGCGACCGGTGAGCAGCAGATCGCTCGCGCGGGCGTGGCCGATGATCTCGGGCAGCCGCCAGGTGGCGCCCGCTGCGGCGATGATGCCGAGACCCGTCTCGGGGTTGCCGATCTTCAGCGTCGGGGAGCCGATGCGCAGGTCGGCGGCGTACGCGAGCTCGGCGCCGCCGCCCAGGGCGTAGCCGCTGATCGCGGCGATCACCGGCATCGGCAGCTCGGCGATGCGGATGAAGGCCGTGGCGTTGATCGCACGTCTCGCGTCCGGTGCGCGGCGGTCGCGCAGCTGCGCGATGTCGGCGCCGGCGGCGAACACCTCGTCGTCGCCGGTGATGATCAGGGTGCGCGGCTCGGTCTCCAGCTCGGAGCAGAGGGCGTGCAGCGCGTCGATCATCTCCTGATCGATGGCGTTGCGCTTCTCGGGCCGGTTCAGCGTCGCCATGACCCGGTCGGCACGGCTCTCGACGAGCAGGGGAGCGCCGGTCACGACACGCGCTCCACGATCATCGCGGTGCCCTGGCCGACGCCCACGCACATCGTCGCGAGGCCGTACTGCACGTTCTCGCGCTCCATCCGCCCGAGCAGGGTGACCAGCAGGCGCGAGCCGCTGGAGCCGAGCGGATGCCCGAGGGCGATCGCCCCGCCGTCGGCGTTGACGATCTCGGGGTCGAGTCCGAGGCGGCGGATGCAGGCGAGCGACTGCGAGGCGAAAGCCTCGTTGAGCTCGACGGCGCCGATGTCGGCGATGCTCAGCCCGGCCTTCTGCAGAGCCTTCTCGGTGGCGGGGACGGGACCGAGCCCCATGATCTCGGGCGCCAGCGCGGCGGTGGCCGACGCGACGATGCGCGCGCGTGGTCGCAACCGGTGCCGCTGCACGGCATCCTCACCCGCCACGACGATGGCCGATGCGCCGTCGTTGAGCGAACTGGCGTTGCCGGCGGTCACGACCTCGCCGCCCGCGACCACGGGGCGCAGTGCTGCGAGGGCCTCGAGCGAGGTCTCCCGCCTGGGCCCTTCATCGGTGTCGACCATGCCGCGGCCGGTGTCGACGGCGACGATCTCGGGCGCCAGGCGCCCGGCGTCGATCGCCGCGAGGGCGCTCTGGTGGCTGCGGAGGGCGAAGGCATCGGCATCCGCCCTGCTGATCCCGTCGACGCGCGCGACCTCCTCTGCGGTCTCGGGCATCGAGAAGGTCGCCTTGTCGCGCGCGAGCAGGCGCGGGTTGGCGAAGCGCCAGCCGATCGAGGTGTCATACGCCTCACCCGGCTTTCCCCAGGCGCGCGCGGGCTTCGCCTGCACCCAGGGCGCGCGGGTCATCGATTCGACGCCACCGGCGATCATCACCTCGGCATCGCCCGCGCGGATCGCCTGCGACGCGATCGCGATCGCCGTCATTCCCGAGGCGCAGAGCCGGTTCACCGTCAGACCCGGGATGCTGTCGGGCAGCCCCGCGAGCAGCACCGCCATCCTGGCGACGTTGCGGTTGTCCTCTCCCGCCTGGTTCGCGGCTCCGAGGATGACCTCGTCGATGGCATCGGCAGGCACTCCCGCCCGCGAGACGACGGAGCCGACCACGAGAGCGGCGAGGTCATCCGGCCGCACTGAGGCGAGGGCGCCGCCGTACCGGCCGACCGGGGTGCGCACGCCGTCGACGAGGAACGCGTCGGTCATCAGATCCTCCCGAAGGCCCGCAGCGGATGCTCGATCAGCTCGACCACTCGCCGCAGGAACCCGGCCGCGTAGCCGCCGTCGCAGACGCGGTGGTCGAACACCAGGGAGAGCTGGGTCACGCGCCGGACGACGATCCGCCCGTCGACCACCCACGGCCGCTCGATCATGCGGCCGATGCCGAGAATCGCGACCTCGGGGTGATTGATGATCGCCGCCGAGCCGTCGACCCCGAGGCTGCCGTAGTTGTTGAGGGTGAAGGTCGACCCGCGCAGGCGCTCGGCCGGCATCCGGCCCTCTTTCGCGGTCGCCGCGAGCTCGCGCAGCTGCGCGTCGAGCTCGTCGATGGTCAGCTCGTGGGCCCGGGGGAGCACCGGCACCACGAGGCCGCGCTCGGTGTCGGCGGCGACGCCGAGGTTCACCCCGTCGAAGGAGATGATCTCGGACGCGTCGTCGCTGAGCCGCGACGCGAGCAGCGGGTACTCGCCGAGCGCCATCAGGGTGAAGCGCGCGACGAGCGCGGTGAGCGACGGCGCCCTGCCGCCTTCGGGTGCCATGCGCGAGCGCGCCTCCCAGAGCTCGGTCGCATCGACGTCGACCCACACCGTCGCCTCGGGGATCTCGGCGCGGCTGCGGCTCAGCGTCGCGCCGATGGCCTTGCGCATCGGCGAGAGCCTGTCGCGGGATGCCACGGCGAGTCCGTCGACGGTCTCGCCGGAGGCTGTGGACGCCGGGGTTCCGGTTCCGGATGCCGGCGGCTGCACTCCTTCGAGCGCGTTCGCCGCGCGCAGGACATCGGCGCGGGTGACCGCGCCGTCGGCTCCCGTCGCCTCGATGCTGCGTACGTCGACACCGAGGTCGCGCGCCAGCCGTCGCACGATGGGCGAGCGCACGGCGACCGTGCGCGGCGCCTGGGCCTCGGACTCGGGTCGCTGCTGGGTCTCGCCGACAGCACCGGATGCCGTCGACTGCACCGCGTGGTCGCGCGGCGACGTGGTGCCCTCGGCGGCATGCGGGGCACTCGGCGAGGTGCGCGCGGCCGTCGCACCGGATGCCCTGGCGCGGCGGCGACCCGATGATGCGCGCTCGGTGGTGCCGTAGCCGATCAGCACGTTGCCCGAGCCCGCGCGCTCCTCCGACCGGTACGCCTCTTTCTCGGAGTCGTCCGCCGCCTGCGCCGAGGCCGGGGGAGCGGCATCCGGAGCGGCGTCCGCGACCTCCAGCACCGGGGCGCCGACAGCGATCACATCCCCTGCCTCACCGTGCAGAGCGGTGATCACGCCGGCGAACGGAGAGGGCAGCTCGACCACGCTCTTCGCGGTCTCGACCTCGGCGATCACCTGGTCGGTGGTGATCGTGTCCCCCACCTTCACAAGCCACTGCACGAGCCCGGCCTCGGTGAGGCCCTCGCCCAGATCCGGCAGCCGGAACACCTGCGCCGTAGCGGTCGTCATCGCGTCGTCTCCTCGTCGTCGGGGTAGAGCGAGTCGATGGCATCCAGCACCCGATCCGCGTCGGGCAGATACCAGTGCTCGAGCTTCGGCGGCGCGAAGGGCGTGTCGAAACCGGTCACCCGGCGCACCGGGGCCTCGAGGTACGCGAAGCAGCGCTCGAAGACGCGCGCCTGGATCTCGCTCGCGACGCTGGCGTAGCCGGGCGCCTCTGCGACGACCACCGCGCGGCCCGTGGCCCGCACCGCCGCCGTCACCGTCTCGTCGTCGAAGGGCGAGAGCGAGCGCACGTCGATCACCTGCACGCTGCGGCCCTCCTCCGCGGCGATCTCGGCGGCCTCGAGGGCGACCGGCACCATGGCGGCGTAGGCGAGAACGGTCACGTCGGTGCCGTCGCGGGCGATCCGGGCGGTGCCGAGCTCGGTGGCGATCGACGTGTCGACCTCGCCCTTCGACCAGTACAGCTTCTTCGGCTCGAGGAAGATCACCGGGTCGGGTGAGGCGATCGCCGCGCGCAGCATCGAGTAGGCGTCCTGCGGCGTCGAAGGTGAGACGACCGTGAGCCCCGGGGTGTGCGCGTAGTAGGCCTCGGACGAATCGCAGTGGTGCTCGACGCCGCCGATGCCGCCGCCGAACGGGATGCGGATGACCAGCGGCATCCGCATCCTTCCGCGCGTGCGGTTGCCGAACTTCGCGACCTGGCTGACCACCTGCTCGAACGCCGGCAGGGCGAACGCGTCGAACTGCATCTCGACCACAGGCCGCATGCCGTTCATCGCCATGCCCACCGCGGTGCCGACGATTCCCGCCTCGGCGAGAGGGGTGTCGAAGCAGCGATCCTCGCCGAAGCGCTCGGCGAGTCCGTCGGTGATGCGGAAGACGCCGCCCAGGGCGCCGACGTCCTCGCCGTAGACCACGACAGCCGGGTCGTCCTGGATCGCGTCGGCGAGAGCCCGGTTGAGCGCCGCGGCCATGGTCATCGTGCCGACGACATGGGGTGCGGCGGACATCTGATGAAGGTCGTGAGCGAGGGTCATGAGCGTTCTCCCGTCTCGGTCAGAGCATCGCGTTCCAGCTCGCTCTGCAGCATCCGCCACTGCTCCTCCAGCTGCGGCGACCGCTCGGCAGTGACGAAGCGGAACAGGTCCTCGGGATCGAGTTCGGCATCGGCATTCAGCGCCGCGCGCAGCTCGGCGGCGACATCCTCCGCGCCCTCCGCTATGCGCTGCTCGTCTTCGTCCGACAGCGCGCCCTGCGCGACGAGGTGCGTGCGCAGCCGCGTCAGCGGATCGCGCTCGACCCAGGCCTGCACCTCGGCGCGCTCGCGGTAGCGGGTGTCGTCGTCGGCGTTGGTGTGCGCCTGCATCCGGTAGGTGTGGGCCTCGACGAGCGAGGGGCCGCCGCCTGAACGGGCGCGCTCGACGGCCTCGCCGAGCACGGCGAGCACGGCCGCCACGTCATTGCCGTCGACCCGCTGGCCGGGCATCCCGTATCCGATCGCCTTGTGCGCGAGCGAGGGCGCGGCGCTCTGTCGCGACAGCGGCACCGAGATCGCGAACTCGTTGTTCTGCACGAAGAACACCACGGGTACGTGGAACACCGCGGCGAAGTTCATCGCCTCGTGGAAATCGCCCTCGCTGGTCGCTCCGTCGCCGCACAGCGCGAGCACGACGGTGTCCTCGCCGCGGCGCCTGGCCGCCTGCGCGAAGCCGACGGCGTGCAGCAGCTGCGTCGCCAGCGGAGTCGCCTGGGGTGCGACGCGGTGCTCCGCCGGGTCGTATCCGCCGTGCCAGTCGCCCTTGAGCAGCACCATGGCGTCGGCAGGCGAGACGCCGCGTCCGATCACCGCGACCGAGTCGCGATACGTGGGGAAGAGCCAGTCCGTCTCGTCGAGCACGAGTGCCGCGGCGACCTGACAGGCCTCCTGCCCATGCGAAGACGGGTAGACCGCGAGTCGCCCCTGGCGCACCAGCGCGCTGGCCTGATCGTTGATGCGTCGACCCTCGACGAGGGCCCGATAGGCGGTGCGCAGCCGATCGAGGTCCGGCGCCCGGTAGCGCGCGTCGACGATGCCTTCGCCGTTCTGGTCGATCAGACAGACGGGGGTGTCGCGGGGGAGCAGGTCGTCATGCGTCATCCGGTTCGCCTTCCTTGCCGAACGTGGTGCCCTCAGCATGCCTCTGGTTCTGCAGTCGTCCAACCGATCCAGCGGATTCCTGAACGAATGGTCGGCTATTGCGAAGCTCGCGATCAAAGTGTCAGGATGCACTGACGGAACGAGCGCTCTGACACGACGGAGGGATGCCATGGCCGAGCTGGACGCCACGGACCACGCGATCCTCGCCGAGCTGCGCCGCGACGCTCGCGCATCGATGACGCATATCGCCGAGAGCGTGCACATCTCGCGCGCCGGTGCGCACGCCCGCATCAAACGACTCACCGAGACGGGGGTCATCTCGGGCTACACGGTGCGCACCGACCCCGTGCAGCTGGGGCATCACGCCTCCGCGTACGTCATGCTCGCGATCGAGCAGGCGAGCTGGCAGGAGGTGCAGGCGCGCCTGCGCGCGATCCCCGAGGTCGAGCACATGGCGCTCGTCGGCGGGGACTTCGATGTCATCCTGCTCGTCCGCGCCAGCGACGCGCGCGACCTGCGACGCATCGTGCTCGAGGACATCCAGGCGATCCCGTCGATCCGCTCGACGCGGACGACCCTGATCTTCGAGGACTTCAGCCGCGAATGACGGTCACGCCAGCGTCAGCGTGAAGCCGTCTTCGGCGGCGGTGACGCTCACCTGGGTGAGGTCGGCGACGGAGTAGGTGGCGCCGTGCGAAGCCGCGTGGGCGCCGACGCCGATGACGCGCATCCCCGCGGCGAGCCCAGCCTGGACTCCCGCCTCGGAATCCTCGAACACGACGCAGTCGGCCGGATCTATGCCCAGCGTCGAGGCCGCCGTCAGGAACCCCTCCGGGTGGGGCTTGGAGTCGGTGACGCTCTCGGCCGTGATCGTCAGAGCGGGCACAGTGAGCCCGGCGGCCTGCATCCGTGCCGTCATCAGCGGCACGTTCGCGGAGGTGACGATCGCGTGGGGCAGCTCGCGCAGCGCGTCGAGGAAGGCCGCGGCTCCCGTGATCTCGACCACGCCCTCGACGTCTCCGCTCTCTCGCGCCAGCATCTCGTCGTTCTCGCGCAGGTTGATGGCGTGGTCGCGGTCGGGGAGCATGATCGCCATGCTCTGATGCCCCTGGCGCCCGTGCACGACACTCAGCACCTGCGCAGGATCCAGGCCGTGCGGCTTCGCCCACTCGAGCCACAGCCGCTCGACGACGGCGGTGGAGTCGACCAGCGTGCCGTCCATGTCGAGCAGCACGGCGCGGGCGTGAAGGGTGTGGGGCATGAGGCCAGGCTATCCGTGGATCCCCGGCCGGCGGTCACCCTCGTCTTAGAGTTGGCGTGGAGCGGCCGCTGAGGGCGGTCGAACGCGAATGCGAGAGCTGAGAGTCCGCGCCGCGACGGCGCTGCAGGTCGTCAGGCGCCTCGCGCGATCCGGCGAGTCGATCGAGACCGCCGCGCTGATCGCCGGCGCTGCGGCGTTCATCGTCGGATTCCCGATCTCGTGGCTGCTCTTCGCCGGATCGCAGCTGTCGATCACCGGACCGGGGTCGATCGGCTGGTACGCAGCCGTGGGCGGCGCGGTGGTCGCGGGTCTGGCTTTCGCTCTCGGGCGGCTCGCGGTGCGCCCGGACGGAGGCAGCCGCGACCAGCCGCGCGACGGCTTCGTCGGCCCGCCCGACAGGCTGCGCTGGTACGACCTGTTCGCGATCGGGGCCGCCTACGCCTCGATCGCGCTGCTCGGGTGGCTCGGCATCGCGCAGCTGCTCGAGCTCAGCTTCATCGGCGCCCCCGTCTACGCCTTCCCGGGCGCGATCCTCGTCGGCGTCGCCTTCGCGCTCACGGCATATGTGGCCTTCCTCGGGGCGCTGAGGCTGACGCCGATGTCGCTGTCGATGGACCTCGCGATCTTCCTCGTCGTCGGGGCGTTCTCGGCGATGCTCACCTCGAGCGATCCCCAGTGGTGGCAGAACAACCTCTCGGCGCTCGGGCAGAGCAGCAACAGCGCGGCGCCCGCGTTCAACGTCACCCTGATCCTGTCGGGCACGATCGTCACGACCATCGCCCGCTACGCCACCGCCGGGCTGCCCTTCGGCTCGCCCGCAGAGCGCCGCTCGCGCAGGCTCACGCGCGGCGGACTCGTGACCGTCGGCGTCTTCCTCGCGCTCGTGGGCGTGTTCCCCGTCGACCGGTTCTTCGTCCTGCACAACACGGTCGCGACCGGCATGGCCGTCGTGTACGCGCTGCTCGTGTGCGCGCTGCCGAAGCTGCTGCCAGGACTGCCGAAGGTGTTCTACGCCCTCGGGTACATCTACGTCGGAGTGGTCGCACTGCTGGGCGTGTTCTTCGCCACCGGCTACTACAACCTCACGGCCGTCGAGCTGATCGCGGGCGTGCTGATCTTCAGCTGGATCATCGTGTTCCTGCGCACGGTGAGCGTCGCGGTCGCGCCGTCGGGCGCGGTCGGCGAGACCTCGCCTCGGGATGCCGTGGCCTGACGCCCCGCCGGCGACGGCGGCTCACGACACCAGCGCGACCACCGCGATCGCCCCGATCACGATGATCAGGGCCCGCAGCAGCCAGCCGGGCAGTCGACGGCCGATCATCGCTCCCAGACCTGAGCCGGCCAGCGATCCGACGGCGATCGTCGCGATCGCGACCCACGGCAGCGGACCCGCGAAGATGAAGATCACGCTCGCCACAGCCCCCGCGACCGTCTGCAGCACGTTCTTCATGGCGTTCACGCGCTGCAGATCCTCTCCGGTGGTGAGCTCGAGGAAGCCCACGATCAGCACGCCCTGCGCCGCACCGAAGTAGCCGCCGTAGACGCCGGTGCCGAAGATGAGGGGGAACTGCAGCCAGCTGGGCCACAGACCGCCCTGTCGCGACACGGCGGAGCGGCGGTTCATCACCGGCTGGATCCCGACGAGCACGCAGCCGACCACGATCAGCACGGGCGCGACGACGCGGAAGACCTCGGCCGGCAGCACGAGCAGTGCCAGAGCACCGATGACAGCGCCGATCGCGGTGAGCAGCATCAGCGACATCAGCGGGCGCCAGTGCCCTCGCAGCTCCCGGCGATATCCCACGACCCCGCCGATGTTGCCGATCGCCAGGCCGACCGTGTTGGCCATGTTCGCTGCGACAGGAGGCAGCCCCAGTGCCAGCAGGGTGGGGAAGACGATCAGGCTCCCCGACCCGACCACGGTGTTGATCACGCCGGCCCCGAGGGCGGCGAGGGCCAGCAGGGCCAATTCGAGAAGGGAGAAATCGGTGATCATCTGTTCAGCTCGTTCGTTAAGAATCGGGTTTCATGACTCAGAGACAGTCTGGCCGATTCTGCATGCCGGAATCGTCCTCTCGCTCCGAACCCCACCCTTTAGCCTGAATGAGGCGGATCCGCCCCCCCTCAATCACCGCAGCGCCTGACCCGATGGCGCTCGAGCATCACGCAAGGACGCACATGGACGATGTCGTGACACACCGCGACGACTGGAAGGCACGTGAAGAGCTGGCAGAGCGGATGATCCCGCTCATCGGCGGACTCAATCGGGAGCGCGATGTCGTGACATCGCTGCACGGGCACCGGCTGCTCGGTCTCTCGACCACCGGCATCCTCGAGGTGCACGAGCGCGTCGCTCAGCTCGGCCACCAGCAGATCGCCCTCACCGACACGCTCGCCGTGCTCGAGGCTCTTCGCGATCTGGCGCCCGGCGCCTCGTCTCTCGACGTCGCCCGTCTCATCGAGGGCCACGCCGAGAGCGACGACGACCTCGCCGCCTACCTGCAGAACACGCTCGCTCCCGCCCTCGGCGCCGAGCTGTCCGAGCCCGTCGATGTGGTGCTGTACGGCTTCGGCCGCATCGGCCGCCTGCTCGCGCGCATCATCATCGCCCACACCGGCGGCGGCAGCGGTCTGCGCCTGCGTGCCATCGTCGTGCGCCGCGGCTCCGATAACGACATCGTCAAGCGCGCCTCGCTGCTGCTGCGCGACTCGGTGCATGGCCGCTTCGCCGGCACGGTCACGGTCGATGAAGAGAACTCGCAGATCATCGCCAACGGCAACCGCATCCAGATGATCTACTCCGACGACCCTGCCACCGTCGACTACACCGCCTACGGCATCCACGACGCGATCATCGTCGACAACACCGGCCGCTGGCGAGACGAAGAGGGCCTCAGCCGCCACCTGCAGGCGAAGGGCGCCGCCCGCGTGCTGCTCACCGCCCCGGGCAAGGGCGAGCTGAAGAACATCGTGCACGGCATCAACGACTGCACCATCGAGCCGAGCGACCGCATCCTGTCGGCCGCATCCTGCACGACCAACGCGATCACCCCTGTGCTCGCCGCGATCGACGAGGCCTACGGGATCGTCCGCGGTCACGTCGAGACCGTGCACTCGTTCACGAACGATCAGAACCTGATCGACAACTTCCACAAGGGCGACCGGCGCGGTCGTTCGGCGGTGCTGAACATGGTCATCACCGAGACCGGTGCCGCGAAGGCCGTCTCCCGAGCACTGCCGCAGCTGGCGGGCAAGCTCACCGGCTCCGCGATCCGCGTGCCGACGCCCGATGTGTCGCTGGCCGTGCTGCACCTCTCGCTCGAGAACCCCGCCACGAAGGACGAGCTCAACGACTACCTGCGTCGCGCCTCGCTGCACTCGAAGCTGCGTCAGCAGATCGACTACGTCGAGAGCCCCGAGGTCGTCTCGACCGACTTCGTCGGCTCGCACCGTGCGGGCATCGTCGACGGTCTCGCGACCATCGCGAACGACAAGGACGTGGTGCTCTACGTCTGGTACGACAACGAGTACGGCTACTCGTGCCAGGTCGTGCGCGTGCTCGAGGTCATGGCGGGAACGCATCCGGTCGTGCTGCCCGCACGACGCGAGGTCACGCTGCACGCCTGATCGCACTGGCGACGGACGGAGGCCGCGGGCGATCATGGAGACATGGATCCCCGCGGCCTTCTCGCTGCCCGCCTGAGCTCGCACCGGCTGACCGCGCCTGCGGCGACGATCGTCGACGCCGCGCGGCACATGCTCACCGTGCAGAGCCAGGACCTCCTGGCGGGCCGGTGGGCGCTGGGCGTGCGCACCAGGAATTCGCCGACTCTGGATGCCGTGGACGCGGCCTTCGCGCGGGGAGAGCTGGTTCGAGCGTGGACGCAGCGCGGCACCCTGCACATCAGCCCCTCCCGCGATCTCGCGTGGGTGCTCTCGGTGACGGCCGATCGTCAGCGGCAGCAGGCGGCCGGCCGGCACCGGGCGCTGGGGATCGACGCAGGGATGCTCGACGCCGCGTGGAAGGCCATCGGCCCGTCCGTGCGCGACGGCGGTTGCACGAGAGCCGAGATCTTCGCCCTTCTGCAGTCGGCGGGCATCGACCCCGCGGGGCAACGGGGCATCCATCTTCTCTTCGCGCTCACCGTCGCCGGACTCATCTGCCAGGGCCCGATCGAGGCAGGGCGGTCGTCCGGGGGGAGAGGGCCGATCGTGCGCGAGCAGCGGTTCGTCGCCGTCGACGGCTGGATCGCCGCGTCGGCGCGACCCGACGATCCGCTCGCCGAGCTGTTCGTGCGCTACATCGACGGTCATGGACCGGCCGGCGTGCGAGATTTCGCGTGGTGGTCGGGCCTGACCCTCGGGGCGGCGCGCGATGCGGTCGGACGCGCGGCAGGCCGTGTCCGCGAGGTCGATGAGGGCCTGTTCGCCGCGCTGCGCGCACCTCGGCGCAGCCTCGACGAGTCGACCTCGTTCGCGCTGCCAGCGTTCGACGAGTACTACATCTCGTACGCCGACCGCACGCCGGTGTGCGACGCCGATCGGCTCGACACCGTGGGACCGGGGAAGAACGGCATGGTCCGTCCGACGCTCGTCGAGCGGGGACGCGTGGTCGGGGTCTGGTCGCACGCCGACGCCACCCGCGGTGCGCCGGCCGAGCTGTTCGCTCCGGATGCCGACGCCGCGGCAGCGGCATCCGCCCTCGCGCGATTCGCCCGCTTCGTCGGCGACTGAGCCGTCGCCGAGTCGTCACGCGCCCGTCAGCCCTGTCGGAGTTCTCGGACCGGATGCCCTGTCCGCGGCGTGCCGCGCCGAGACACGCCGTCGTCTGCACGGCTCGTCCGGCATCTCCGACGTCGCGCACGGCCCTTGGCATGATGGACGGGTGCCGAGCTACTTCCTGCGCCTGTCCGAGACCTCGTTCGAACCCACCGAGCACGTCGGCGGGGCCTGGAATCCCGCCGAGCAGCACGTCGCTCCCGTGCTCGGCCTGCTCGCGCATCTGGTCGAGGCCGAGCACGGCAGACGCCGGCCGGAGGCGCCCCTGGCGCTCGCCAGAGCGAACTTCGACATACTCGGGGTCATCCCCATGGACGCGTTCGATATCGACGTGCGCGTGCTGCGGCCCGGGCGCACGATCGAGCTGGTCGAGGCGACTCTGACGCACGGCGGTCGTGCAGCGCTCGTCCTCCGCGCCTGGATGCTGCAGCAGGGCGACACCTCGGCGCTCTCAGGCAGTCCTCTGCCGCACATGCCGGCGCGCGAGACGCTGCCGGAGTGGTCGCCGGCAGACGTCTGGCCCGGCGGCGCGATCCGCTCGATCGACGCCAGGCGCGAGCACATCGCATCCGGGCGCGCTCGCTGCTGGATCCGCCCGCGGCATCCGCTTCTCGCCGATGAACCGGTCTCGAACAGAGCCCGGATGCTGGGCATGACCGACTTCGCGAACGGCATCGCCACGCGCGTCGCGCCCGAGGCCGCGCTCTACCCGAATGTCGATCTGACGGCCAGCATCTTCCGCGAGCCCTCCGGAGAGTGGTTCGGCCTCGACACCTCGGTGTCGTTCGGCTCCGACGGCACCGGGCTCACCGAATCGGTGCTCAGCGACGCGAGCGGACCGCTCGGCACCGTGTCGCAGACGCTCACGGTGCGCCCGCGGGCGGTCTGATCGCGCTCAGCGGCGCGTCACTCGCCGGCGTGGCTGTCGAGGAACGCGTACACCTCGCTGTCATCGACGCCGGGGAAGGCACCGCGGGGCAGCGGACGGAACATGTGCGTGTGCACGCGCGCACTCGGCCAGGCGCGCCCCTCCCACCTCTGGCTGACAGAGGCTGAGGCGCGGCGGCAGCACGACTCGTCGGGGCAGGTCGACTGCGCACGGTTCTGCGTCTCGCGACCGCGCCACCAGCGCGCATCGTCGAACGGCACGCCGACCGTGACCGAGAAGCCCCCATCGGTCGATGAGCCGGTCTGCGTGGCGCACCAGAACGTGCCCGACGGGGTGTCGGTGTACTGGTAGTGCTCGGTGGTGCGGTTGCGCTGCTCGAAGGCGGCGCGGGCGCCGAACCGCCGGCACGCGGGCTGGCCCTCGACAGCGCCCGTGACGTCCATGGGCAGCGGCAGGTCGTCGTTCTCGTAGACCCGGGTGATCGCGCCGGTCTCATCGACGCGCAGGAAGTGCAGCCGCATGTCGAGGTGATGGGTCATCAGGTTGGTCATGCGCATACCGGCCGCTTCGTGCGTGACGCCGAACGCATCGCGGAAGTCCTCGACGGCCAGATTGCGATCCTTCTTCGCCTGCTGCAGGAACGCGACGCCGGCCGTCTCGGGGATGAGGCAGCACGCGGCGAAGTAGTTGATCTCCAGGCGCTGCTGCAGGAAGTCGGCGTAGTCCGTCGGCGGGGTGTGGCCGAGGATCCGGTGCGCCATCGCCTGCAGGGCCATGGATCGCAGTCCGTGGCCGCCAGGGATGGACGCCGGGGGAAGGTAGATGCGGCCGTGCTCGAGGTCGGTGATCGAGCGCGTCGAGTGCGGCAGGTCGTCGGCGTAGATCAGCTCGAAGCCGAGCTTGGCGGCCATCAGCGTCACCGTGCGGTGCGTCAGCGCGCCCGACACGTGGCCGGCGGCCTTGAGATGCTTCTCTGCGAGCGCCTCGATCTCGGGCAGGTAGTTGTCGCGCGCCCGGGCCGTGAGGCGCATCTCGGTGTTGGCGCGGCGAGCCTCCTCCGGAGTCGCGATCGCCTCCGTCTCGCGGCGGTGCAGCTCGCGGTGCAGCCCGAGGATCGCCTCGATGGTCTCGTCGCTCATGGTCTTCGAGACGCGGACACCCGCGATGCCGAGCTGACGGAAGATGGGGCTCGACTGCGCCCGCTCCAGCTCGATCTCGAGGGCCGCACGGCGGTTCGGCGGCTCTCCTGAGATCAGGTCGGCGACGTCGGTGCCACACGCCTCGGCGATGGCCTGCAGCAGCGACAGCTTGGGCTCGCGCTTGCCGTTCTCGATGAGGCTCAGCTGCGAACCGGCGATGCCGACTCTCGCGCCCAGCTCGTCGAGCGTGAGGTTCCTCGCCGTGCGGTGATGCCGGATGCGATGCCCGAGAGTGCTGAGTTCAAGTCCGCTGGTGGCCATTCCTTGATCATATCCGAAACTTTGCATCTTCTTTCAAGCACATCGGGCCGCAAACAGCGCGAAACCTCGCGGAAGATAGAGATACCGCAATGCTTGAAGGAGCTCCCACATGGCACTCGCCGAGACGTTCGACCCGCAGACCGCATCCGCCGCATCGGCGCGGAGCTACGGGGACGTGCCTGCGTACGACACTCCGGCGATGGCCGAGCTGCGCGCGTGGGTCGACGGCATCGCCGCGCTCACCCAGCCCGCACGCGTGCACTGGATCGACGGCTCGCGCGCCGAGAACGACGCCCTGCTGCACGAGCTCGTCGACGAGGGCAAGCTCATCAAGCTCAACCCCGAGTGGCGCCCCGGTTCGTACCTCGCCCGCTCGCACCCCAGCGACGTGGCCCGCACCGAGGGGCGCACGTTCATCGCATCCGAGAACGAGCGCGACGCCGGTCCGACCAACAACTGGGCCGATCCCGCCGCCATGCGCGAGACCCTGAACGGCCTATTCGAGGGCTCGATGCGCGGACGCACGATGTACGTCATCCCGTTCTCGATGGGACCCGTGGGCGGCAAGCTCTCGCACATCGGCGTCCAGGTCACCGACAGCGCCTACGCCGTGGCATCCATCGGCATCATGACCCGCGTGGGCGACGCGGTCACGCGCCAGATCGCCGACGGTGCTCCGTGGGTCAAGACCGTGCACTCGGTCGGCGCTCCGCTCGAGCCGGGCCAGCCCGATGTCGAGTGGCCGTGCAACGACGAGAAGTACATCGTGCACTTCCCCGAGACGCTCGAGGTGTACTCCTTCGGCTCCGGATACGGCGGCAACGCCATCCTCGCCAAGAAGTGCTTCGCCCTGCGCATCGCCTCGGTCATCGCGCGCGACGAGGGCTGGCTGGCAGAGCACATGCTGCTCATCCGCGTCACCGACCCCCAGGGCCGCGCGCACCACGTCGCCGCCGCCTTCCCCTCCGCCTGCGGCAAGACCAACCTCGCCATGCTGCGCCCGACCATTCCCGGCTGGAAGGTCGAGACGCTGGGCGACGACATCGTCTGGATCCGTCCGGGCGAAGACGGCCGCATGTACGCGATGAACCCCGAGGCCGGCTTCTTCGGCGTCGCGCCCGGCACCGGCGAGTCCACCAACGTGACGGCCGTCGAGACGCTGTGGGGGAACACGATCTTCACGAACGTCGCTCTGCGTCCGGACGGCGACGTGTGGTGGGAGGGCCTCACCGACACTCCGCCGGCCGAGCTCATCGACTGGCAGGGCAAGCCGTGGACTCCCCAGTCCGAGGGCCCGGCCGCGCACCCCAACTCGCGGTTCACGGTCTCGGCGGCGCAGTGCCCGCAGATCGCCGACGACTGGGAGAACCCCGAGGGCGTGCCGCTCGACGTCATCCTGTTCGGCGGTCGCCGTGCCAGCAACGTGCCGCTCGTCGTCGAGGCGACCGACTGGAGCCACGGCGTCTTCATCGGATCGACGATCTCGTCGGAGCGCACCGCGGCAGCCGAGGGCACGCTCGGAGAGCTGCGCCGCGACCCGTTCGCCATGCTGCCCTTCTGCGGCTACAACATGGGCGACTACTTCGCCCACTGGCTGAAGGTCGGCCGGGAGCTGCGCTTCGACCGCGCGCCGCGGATCTTCCAGGTGAACTGGTTCCGTCGTGGTGCGGACGGCCGCTTCCTGTGGCCCGGCTTCGGCGACAACTCGCGCGTGATCGACTGGATCATCCGTCGGATCTCGGGCGAGGTCGGAGCCGTCGACAGCCCGATCGGCCGTCTGCCGAAGCGAGAGGACCTCAATCTCGAGGGCCTGGATGTCACCGAGGCCGACCTCGATGAGCTGTTCGACGTCGACATCGACGCCTGGCTCGCCGAGGCTGACTCGACCGAGGAGTTCTACGCCATGTTCGGCGATGCGCTCCCCGCGGCGCTGCGCAGCGAGCTGGAGGCTCTGCGCTACCGGCTCAACGCCGCGCGCTGAGTGCTCGGGCTTCTTCGGTATCCTCGGGCGTGAGCTCAGAGGAGGGCACGTGACGCACATCAGCTCCCCGATCTCGGCGGATGCATCCACGACCGGCCGCGCGGGCGCCGACGTCCTGCGGCGCAACGCCGTGACGGTCACCGGGGCGGACGACGCGCCTGTGATGGTCTTCGGACATGGCTACGGCACCGATCAGACGACGTGGCGGGCGGTCGCCGACCGCTTCGCCGATGGTCATCGGGTCGTGCTGTTCGACTACGTCGGGTCTGGCCGGTCGGACATCTCGGCGTACGACGCCCGGCGATACGACTCGCTCGAGGGGTATGCCGATGATCTCATCGAGGTCATCGATGCGGTCGGAGCACGAGACGTGGTGTTCGTGGGGCACTCGGTCAGCGGCATGATCGGCGCCCTGGCGTCCATCCGTCGACCCGATCTGTTCTCGCAGCTGATCATGATCTGCCCCTCGCCGCGGTATGTGAACGACGGCGACTACATCGGCGGCTTCGACCGTGAGGACGTGCTCGACCTGCTCGCGGCGATCGAGACCAACCAGCCCGGCTGGGCGGCGTCGCTGGCACCCGCGGTGACCGCTCGTGACGACCTTCCCGAGGTCGCCGAGCGCGTGCGCGATCTCTTCGCCACCACGGCTCATGAAGTGGCGACGCACTTCGCACGCGTGGTGTTCCTCAGCGACGTGCGGCACAGGCTCGGTGAGATCTCGGTGCCCACCACGGTCGTCCAGTCGGTGGGGGACATCATCTGCCCGCCGCACATCGGCGAGTACCTCAGCCGGCGCATCGCGCGGTGCACGCTCGTGCGCCTCGACTCCGCCGGTCACTTCGTGCACCTGACCGAGCCTGGTCTGGTCGCGGAGCAGATCAGCCGGGCGCTGTGAGCGGGGTCCGGCTGGACGGTTCCCTCGATCTGCTGGAGCACACGCCGGTCGCGGTGTTCGTGCTGGGCGTCGACGGCACGATCCTCTCCCACAACACGGGCATGCAGGTATGGCTGGGCGCCGCCGGGGCGCCGGGTGACAGCGGGCTGCGCGGACGCAACATCGTGGAGTGGCTCACTGCGCCCTCACGCATGCTGTACGAGACCCAGGTGATGCCGAGGCTGCTCGAGACGGGACGTCTGCGCGAGGTGATGCTCGAGATCCGCGATGAGACGGGCACGCGCCGAGCGGCGCTCGTGGGTGCCGAGCTGCGCCACGACCGAGAAGGCCGGCCCGTCGCGTACGTGGCCGCGGTGGAGACCACCGCGCGAGCCGCGTTCGAGCGGGAGCTGGTGGCGGCGCGGCGCGAGGCCGAGCTCGCCCATCGCCGGCTGGTGCTTCTGCAGGACGCCACCAGCGCGCTCGCCGTGGCGAACGGGCTCGCCGATCTGGGAGAGACGCTCGTGACCGCGGCGGCGAGGGCCACCGCTGCCCCATGGACGGCCGTCAGGATCGTGGACAGCTCGGAGGGCGCGGATGCCGCGGTTCGCCAGTGGGGCGAGTCGCCCGCGGGAGTGGTGCTCGACGGACGGCCGGCGGCATCCGACCAGCAGCTCGTCTGCCGTGATGCCGCTGAGATCGCCGCCCTGATCCCGGGCGACGCCGACGCTCTGCGGGCGGCCGGCATCGAGGCCATGGTGACCACCCCGATCGTCCGCAGGACGGGGGAGCGCACCGTCATCCTCGGAGAGATCCACTGCTGGTTCCGTCGTGCCCGCTCGCTCGAGGCCGATGAGCTCGAGAGCCTGCGCGCCCTCGCCGCCCAGGCCGAGCGGGTGGTCGACCACCTGAGGCTGAGCGATCAGCTGCAGCATCACGCCCTGCATGACGGTCTGACCGGGCTTCCGAACCGCGTGCTGTTCGCAGAGCGCCTGCAGCGCATCCTGCGCGGCGCCGAAGAAGCCGGCCAGCCGTGCTCGGTGCTCTTCCTCGACCTCGACGGCTTCAAGGCCATCAACGACCGGCTCGGGCACGGCGTCGGAGACGAGGTGCTGCGCATCGTGGCGTCTCGCCTGCAGAGCGTCTGCCGCATGGGTGACACGGTGGCCAGGCTCGGCGGCGACGAGTTCCTCATCGCCACGAGCGGGATGGACGAGGCCTCGACCGAGCAGTTCGCCGAGCGGGTGAGGAGTGCCGTGCGCGAGCCGCTCGACGGCGCCGCCGCAGGGTCGCCCCTCTCGGCGAGCGTGGGCGCTGTGCACCTGCGACCGGCGCCCGGGTCGATCACCCCTTCAGCCGACGAGGTCGTCGCGGCCGCTGATGCCGCGATGTACCGCGCCAAGCGAGCAGGCAAAGACGCTGTGCAGGTGACCGTCTTCGAGCGCTGAGCCCGCCGCCCGCGGGCGGACGAGTGCCTGCGGCGCGCCCGTCACACCAGAAGCTGATGCCGGGCGAGGTCGCGGTACAGGGGAGTCGACTCGATGAGCTCGGCGTGCGTGCCCTGGCCGACGACCATCCCGCCCTCGAGCACGACGATCAGGTCGCTGTCGACGACGGTCGACAGGCGGTGGGCGATGACCACGAGCGTCCGGTCGGCGGCCGCGGCGTCGATGGCCTCGCGCATGCGCTGCTCGTTGACCCCGTCGAGCGACGAGGTCGACTCGTCGAGCAGCAGGATCGGCGCCTCGGTCAGCAGAGCGCGCGCGATCGCGAGCCGCTGACGCTCGCCGCCCGAGAGCATCACGCCGTCCTCGCCGACGGGGGCGCCCAGCCCCAGAGGGCTGCGCTCGAGCACATCGCCGAGGTTGACCGAGCGCAGCACGCGCTCGCAGTCGGCGTCAGTGGCATCCGGCGCCGCCAGCCGCAGGTTCTCGCCCAGGGTGCCGGCGAGCGTCGGAGCATCCTGCTCGACGTAGCCGAACTGGGCCCGCAGCTGCTCGCGCGGATACGTGCGCACGTCGTGACCGGCGAGGCGGATCGATCCACCCGTGGGGTCGTAGAAGCGCTCGATGAGCGAGAGGATCGTGCTCTTTCCCGCACCGCTCGGGCCGACCAGCGCCACCCGAGCGCCACGCGGGACGGCGAACGAGACGCCCTTCAGCACGTCGCGGTCGACCTCCGCATGGCTGCCATCGGCCGGACGCCCCAGGTGCGCATCGACCAGCAGGCTCTGGGCCTCGCGGGCGGCCGCCTCCCGGGCGGCGATCACCGCGTCGGGGTAGCGGAAGCGCACGTCGCGGAACTCGATCGCCGGGGCGCCGACGACGGCGGCGGCGGTCGCCTTCGCGTCCGGCTCGTCGCCCTGCGTCTCGGTCGGCAGATCGAGCACCTCCTGGATGCGGCCCAGAGCGCCCAGCGCCTGATTGACCGAGGTGATCGCGCCGAACGCCTGCCCGAGGGGCATCACGAGCATGAACAGGAACATCACGAAGGTCACGAGCGAAGCGATCGTGAGCGCACCCGACGCCACGCGGAAACCACCCACGCCCAGCACCACGAGCAGCGACAGCTGCAGCGCGATGCCCGCGACGGGAACGACCATCGACGAGATCTTGGCTATGCGCACGCCGAGGCCGTACGCCTCGCCGGCGATGCCCTCGACCGCCGCCGTCTCGCGCTCGGTGGCGCCGGACGCGCGCACCGTGCGGATCGACGAGATGCCGCGTTCGACCCCGGATGCCAGCTCTCCCACCTTCTGCTGCTGCGCGGCGGATGCGGTGCGGATCCGGCCGCTGAGCAGCACGACCACGACGACCGACGCCCCGATCACGAGCACGATGAGCAGCAGCAGAAGCGGGTCGATGACCAGCATGGCGATGAGCGCACCGACGAACAGGATCGCGCTGCCCACGGCATCCGCGAGCCCCTGGGTGAGCACCGCGTAGAGCAGCGTCGTGTCGGTGCCGACGCGCGAGACGAGGTCGCCCGTGCGACGTGCGTCGAACTCGCTGATGGGAAGGTGCAGGATGCGGGCGATGAGCTTGCGGCGACTGGAGTAGACGACCGCCGTGCCGGTGCGCTGCAGCAGATAGTGCTGGTAGCCCGAGATGATCGAGGCGAGGATCACGAAGCCGATCAGCAGCCAGACCAGGAGGCCGAGCCCGTCGCCCTTCTGCACACGGTCGATGACCTGCCCGACCAGCAGCGGCTGCACGAGCGAGGCCGCAGCGCCGATGACGCTGAGCACGGCGACGACGACGAGCACCTTCTTGTGCTCGAACAGGAAAGGGAGCAGCTGGCGGAACGTCGCGCGCGGGCCGTCAGGCTGCGCGCCGCGCCCGCGTCGGCGTGACGGCGCCGTGCGAGACATGAGGACCTTCTTCGGGGATGGGGACCGGTCCCATTCTGCGCCGCGCGGCTTATGCGTCACCTGTTGGCGGGCGGATGGCGACAGGATGGACGGATGCTGACTCCCGCCAAGCTCCAGCGCGGCGACCATGTCGCCGTCCTCTCACCCGCGTTCGCCGCTCCCGCCGCAGGCCCCGAGGTGCACGATCAGGCCATGCGGCGCCTGCAGGAGGCGACCGGCCTGACGCCGGTCGAGTACCCGACGACCCGGCAGCTCGACGCGAGCCCCGAAGCGCGGGCGGCCGACGTGAACGCGGCGCTCGCCGATCCGGGCATCCGGGCGATCCTCGCCACCATCGGCGGCAGCGACCAGATCCTCGTCACTCCTCACCTCGACGCGGCGCTCGCCGCAGCGGATCCCAAGCCGTTCCTCGGCTACAGCGACAACACCAACATCCTGAACTGGCTGTGGCGCAACGGCGTCGAGGGCTTCTACGGCGGATCCACGCAGGTGCATCTCGGCGCCGGCCCCGCGGTCGACGACGTGCACCTGCGCTCGCTGCGCGCCGCGCTGCTCGACGGCGGCGAGGTCGAGATCACCGAGCCGGGGGAGTCGGAGGACTACGGCCGGCACTGGGACGACCCTGCCGCCCTGACCGAGCACGGCGACCGGGAGCCGACCGAGCAGTGGACGTGGGCTGGTCCGTCTGCCACGGTCACGGCGCGCACCTGGGGCGGCTGCCTCGAGGTCGTGAACCAGCTCGCGCTCGCCGACCGGATGCCGTCGAACGATGAGCTCGCCGGCACGATCCTGCTGCTCGAGACCAGCGAGCGGCTCACCCCGCCGCATCGCGTGGCCGAGCAGCTTCGCGCCTACGGCGAGCGGGGCCTGCTGGCCGCGGTGGCCGGGGTGCTGTTCGCACGCCCCGCGGTGAGTTCCTTCGACGTGCTTCCGACGGCGGCCGAGAAGGCCGCGCTGCGCGCCGCCCAGCGCGATGTCGTGCTCGAGACGGTCAGCCGGTACAACCCGGATGCCGTGGTGTGCGTCGGCGTGCCCTTCGGGCACACGCGTCCGCAGTGGATCCTGCCCTACGGCGGCGAGCTGACGCTCGACGGCGCGGAGCGGAAGGTCACCGCCAGGTTCTGACCGCTCGGATGCGCTCCGTAGGATGAAGCCCATGCCCGCGAGGAAGTGGATCCTGTTCGACATCGGCGGCGTTCTCGAGATCGTCGACGACGACGCCTGGCAGGACCAGTGGTGGTCGCGATGGTGTGCCCGCACAGGGCTGGAGCGGCCCGACTTCGACGCGCGCGTCGAGGGAGCCGACCTGCCCCCGATCGACGTCGCAGCCGGGCACGAGGCCGTCTTCTGGCAGCGTCTCGCAGCGGCGCTGGATCTCGAACCGCACGACAGCGACGCGATGCGGGCTGACTTCTGGGACGCCTACTGCGGCACGGCGAACACCGAGCTGATCGAGTACGCCCGGTCGCTGACGCCTCATGCCGGCGTCGCGATCCTCTCCAACTCCGCAGACGGCGCGCGCGAGGAGGAAGAGCGACGCTTCGGCTTCTCGAGCATCTTCGACCCGATCTGCTACAGCCACGAGCAGGGCGTGAACAAGCCCGACCCCCGCGCGTACCGCGAGGCGCTGCGCAGGATGGGCGCCGAGCCCGCCGACGTCTTCTTCGTGGACGACAGGCAGATGTCCATCGACGGGGCGGCGGCCGTGGGCATCCGGGGCGTCCTGCATCGCGAGAACGCCTCGACGATCGCGGCCGTCGAGGCGTTCCTGTTCGAGTGACCGCCCGGTCACCGATGCTCGGCGTCAGGGCTGGGCAGCGACTCCGAGATCCGCCTCGTAGTCGTGGTCCTTGGTCTCGGGAGAGAGCCAGAGGGCGATGAAGGTGAGCACGGCCATCGCCGAGAGGTACACGCCGACGAGCCACGGTGAGCCGTCACCGATTCGCCAGAGCTCGACGGCGATCAGCGGAGCGACCGCGGCCCCGAGGATCGACGACACGTTGTAGGCGATCGCCGATCCCGAGTAGCGCACATTGGTGGGGAACAGCTCGGGCAGCAGAGCGCCCATCGGGCCGAACGTGGCGCCCATCAGCAAGAAGCCGAGGATCAGGAAGCCCTGCACGACAGCCGTGGTCAGAGCCGGGTCGCCCTGCGGAGCCAGGAAGAGCCCGAAGGTGAGGCCGAAGGCGATGATCGCCCCGGTCACCCACAGCAGCAGCTTGCGTCGCCCGATGCGGTCGGCCCACGGGCCCGACAGCAGCGTGAAGATGCCGAAGAACACGACGCCGACGATCTGCATGATCACGAACTGGGTGTAGCCGAATCCGAGGCCGGGGTAGAACTGCGCGGCGAAGGCGGTCGGGTCGAACGGCTTTCCTGCGGCCTCCGCAGCCTTCTGCGCTGCGGCCGACGCCAGCTCGAGCGATGCGGGCTTGGTGCCGTACGCGAGCGTGAAGTTCGTCATCAGGTAGAACAGCACATACGTGGCCAGCATGATGAACGTGCCGAGGATCAGCTGCTTCCAGTGGTGACGGAAGACCGTCGCGAGGGGAAGCTTGCGGATGCGGCCCGTGTCGGCGGCCCGGGTGAACGTCTCGGACTCGACGAGCTTGAGGCGAACCCAGAGGCCGATGATCACCATGACGGCCGAGAAGAGGAACGGCACACGCCACCCCCAGCTGAGGAAGGCCTCGGACTTCAGCGTGGGGTCGGACTCGTGGGGGAGCAGGGCGTTGATGCCGAGGAAGATGCCGTTGGCGATGATGAAGCCGAGCGGGGCGCCCAGCTGCGGGAAGGAGCCGTACCAGGCGCGCTTGCCGGCCGGGGCGTTCTCGGTCGCGACCAGGGCCGCACCCGACCACTCGCCGCCGAGGGCGAAGCCCTGAGCGAGTCGCAGCACGAGCAGCAGCAGAGCAGCCCACCAGTTGATCTGCTGGAACGTCGGAAGCAGTCCGATCAGGAACGTCGCGATGCCCATCGTGAGCAGTGAGGCGACCAGGGTGGCCTTGCGGCCGAACTTGTCGCCGAAATGCCCGAAGACGACGGCGCCGATGGGGCGCGCGATCATCGCCGCGCCGAACACGCCGAACGACGCGAGAAGGGAGGTGGTGTCGTTCCCCGTGGGGAAGAAGAGCACGGGGAAGACGAGCACCGCCGCCGTCGCGTAGACGTAGAAGTCGTAGAACTCGATCGTCGTGCCGACGAGGCTGGCCAGGATCACCCGCGAGCGCGGGTTGGCCGGGGCGGTGGTCGTTGTCATGTGCTGCTCCTCCGGTGAGCGTTCGTCAGAACCTCCCGGAGTCTAGTTGCTCACGCAGCCCAGCACGGACGGCGCGTCACCAGATGACGGCGATGCCCGCGTTCACCAGTGTCAGAAGGCCGATTCCCCAGAACAGCGCGGGGGGCACGTGGCCGCTCTTGCGCTGACGGGCGTGGCCGATGCCGAGGAAGGCGCCGATGATCAGCAGCACGACGAGCTTGGTGCCGATCTTCGCGTAGTTCATCTCGGCGCCGTCGGGCAGACCCCACGGAGCCGCGAGTGCGAGTCCGGCGACTGCGGCGATCGAGATGCCGATGTGCATGAGACGCGTGATCTCGCGCTTGCCGCCGAAGGCCTGCACGGCCCAGGCTCCGAACAGCACGGCGAAGCCGATGAGGTGCACGAGAAGGACGATGTGGCGCAGGGTCTCCATGAGCCCAGGCTAGCCGGTCGGCCGCATGCGGCGCGAAGGCTCGGCCCCTGCTCGGCGGATGCGTCAGCCGCGGAGCGCGCGGACGACCTGAGCCGTGCGCAGGGCCGCGTCGGCTGCCTCGGCGCCCTTGTCCTCCTTCGAGCCCTCGAGGCCCGCACGGTCGAGTCCCTGCTTCTCGTCGTCGAGGGTCAGCACGCCGAAGCCGACGGGCTTGCCGGCATCCAGCGCCACCCTGCTCAGTCCGTCGGTCGTCGCGGCCGACACGTACTCGAAGTGCGGGGTGCCGCCGCGGATGATCACGCCGAGTGCGACCACGGCATCCGCTCCTCCGGCGAATGCCGCCTGAGCCGCGACCGCGAGCTCGAAAGAGCCCGGCACGCGCACCAGTGTGTGCGCCGCGCCTGCCTCGTCGAGCACGCGCTGCGCGCCGGCGATCAGGCCGTTCGAGATATCCTCGTGCCACGTGCCGGCGATGACGACGACGCGCAGCCCGCTGCCGTCGATCGGGGTGGTCGGGGTGGGGGCTCCGGCGCCGCTCATGCGTTGTCCTTTCCGAGGGCGTCGGCGAGTTCCGCCGCGCCGATGATGTGACCCATGCGGTCGCGCTTGGTCTCGAGGTACTGGTGGTTGTTCGGGCCCACGCCGACGATCAGGGGCACCTGCTCCACCACGTCGAGGCCGAGGGCGCGCAGCTTCTCGACCTTGTCGGTGTTGTTCGTGAGCAGGCGCACCTTCGAGATGCCGAGATCGGTGAGGATCCCCGCGGCCGCCGCATACTCGCGGGCGTCGGCGGGCAGGCCGAGGGCGAGGTTGGCGTCGACGGTGTCGAGACCCTCCTCTTGCAGGGCGTAAGCACGCAGCTTGTTGATCAGCCCGATGCCTCGCCCCTCATGGCCGCGCATGTAGATGACCACGCCGCCCTCCTGATCGATGCGCTCGAGGGCTGCCTGCAGCTGCGGGCCGCACTCGCACTTCTGCGAGCCGAACGCCTCGCCCGTGAGGCACTCCGAGTGCACGCGCACCAGCGCGGTCTCGCCCGGCGTGCCCGAGACGACGGCGATGTGATCGGTGCCGCTGATGCGGTCCTTGTAGGCGAGGAAGCGGAAGGTGCCGTGGTCGGTGGGCACATTGGCGTCGGCGCGCAGGCTCACCCGGCGCCCGGTGCGCTGCGCGAGGCAGTCGGCCTCGTCGCGAGGGTCGACCTCGTTCAGGTGCGCGATCAGCTGCTCGATGGTGATGACGGGCACACCCTCTCGGGCCCCGAGCTCCATGAGCGCCGGCAGGCGCATCATGCTTCCGTCGTCGGCGACGACCTCGGCGATCGCGCCGACGGGCTGCAGGCCGGCGAGGCGCATCAGCTCGACGGCGGCCTCGGTGTGACCGCCGCGCTCGCGCACGCCGCCGTCGACGGCGCGCAGCGGCAGGATGTGCCCGGGCCGGATGAGGCTCGTGGGGGTGGACGCCGGGTTCGCCAGCACATTGAGGGTCAGCGCGCGGTCGTGGGCGCTGATGCCGGTGGTGACGCCTTCGGCAGCGTCGACGCTCACCGTGTACGCGGTGGTGCGCGCATCCTCGTTCGTCTCGACCATCGGCGGCAGGTTCAGCTGGTCGGCGAGGTCGGCCGGCATCGGGGCGCAGATCAGCCCTGACGTCCAGCGCACCATCCAGGCCATCGTCTCGGCCGTGGCGAGCTCGGCGGAGATGATGATGTCGCCCTCGTTCTCGCGGTTCTCATCGTCGGCGACGATGATCGGCTTGCCGGCGCGCAGCGCGTCGAGGGCGTCGGAGAGAGGGGAAAGGCTCATCGCGAGCCTCCTTCCGTGAGGGAGCGGAACGCGAGCAGGCGCTCCACATGACGGGCCAGGATGTCGGTCTCGAGGTTCACCACGTCGCCGGGTTCGAGCTCGCCGAGGATGGTCGCCTCGAGCGTCTCGGGGATGAGCGACACCTCGAACCAGTGCTCGTCCGGCGTGCCGATGGCGGGGCTGACGGCGCTGACCGTGAGCGAGGTGCCCGCGACGCTGATCGAGCCCTTGTCGACGACGAGAGGGGCGAGGTCTGCGGGCAGGCTGATGCGCAGCACTCGCCACTGCTCACCGGGCCGCACCTCGAGCACGGTGCCGACCCCGTCGACATGCCCCTGCACGATGTGCCCGCCCAGGCGCGCGCCGACCGGCATCGCTTTCTCGATGTTCACACGCGACCCGACCTCGACGGCGCCGAGTGCCGAGACGTCGAGGGTCTGCTTCATGACGTCGGCATCGAAGGTGGTCTCGGTCGAGCCGACCACGGTGAGGCACACGCCGCTGACGGCGATGGACTCGCCGTGCACGGCATCCGCCGCGGCTCGGGGCGCGTGCACCGTGAGCCGCCATCCGTCGCCCGATGCCGAGATGCCGGCGATCTCGCCGATCTCCTCGATGATTCCGGTGAACATCAGCTTCCTTCCTTCCCTGCGACGGCATCCGCCGCAGGACGTGCGATGGCCAGCAGGTCCGAGCCCAGCGGCATCCACCGCTCGACCTGAAGGCGTCGGGCGTCGCCGATCGAGGCGACGCCGATGTCGGTGAGGGCGAGGCGGTCGCCGCCGAGCAGCACCGGCGCGATGTACGCCAGCACGGTGTCGGCGAAGCCCGCCGCGATGAACGCGCTCGCGAGCGTCGGCCCGCCCTCGATGAAGACGCGCTGCACGCCTCGCTCGCCGAGGTCCGCGAGAACGGCGGCGAGGTCGTGGGTGCCGTAGAAGAGGGGAGTGCGAGGATGCCTGTGCACCGCAGCGCCGGCGGGGGTCGCGCGCGACCCGATCACGACGGGGATCGGCTGACGCTCGAGCAGAGACCGTCCGTCGCGGGCGGTGAGAGCGGGGTCGTCGGCCAGCACCGTGCCGGTGCCGACGACGATCGCATCGGCCTGCGCGCGCCGTCGGTGCACGTCGGCACGCGCCTCGGGCCCGGTGATCCACTGGCTGGAGCCGTCGGATGCCGCGGCGCGGCCGTCGAGGCTCTGCGCCCACTTCACGGTGACGTGAGGGCGGCCCAGCCGCTGCACGGTCAGCCATCCGTCGATGAGGTCGCGCGAGGCATCCGCCTGCTCACCCGGCACGACGTCGACTCCGGCTCTGCGGAGGCGGTCCGCCCCGCCGCTGGAGGCATCGCCCGGGTCGTCGAGCGCGTAGACGACGCGGCTGACGCCGGCATCGATCAGCGCCTGGGCGCACGGACCCGTGCGCCCGGTGTGGTTGCACGGCTCGAGAGTGACGACCGCGGTCGCCCCGGCGGCCTGGCCCGGGGCGAGCTTCGACAGCGCATCGACCTCGGCATGCGGGGTGCCCGCGCCGCGGTGCCAGCCCTCGGCGAGCACATCCCCGGCGGGGGAGAGGATGACGGCGCCGACCTGCGGGTTCAGCCCCCGAGGACCGTTCGCGGCGAGTTCGAGGGCGCGACGCATGGCCTCGCGTTCGGCCTCGGTCACTGCCATCGGTCATCCTTCTCTGGGTTCCCGGGGTCTGCAGCGCGCACGTACGCCACGTGCTGCCTCTCTTCCGGACTAGCGAGCGGATGCTCGCATCACCGTCGGTTCCGGATTTCCACCGGATCGGCGCCTGTCGCCAGGCGTTCGCGGACTGTCACCGCCGGTTCGGATTCACACCGACCCCGGAGCACGTTGATGCTCAGAGTCTAGTCAACGCGGCCGAGCGGATTTCATTCCAGAGCGGGCATCACCGCAGATCTCGGCGATCGCGTGAAGCGACCGCTCGCGGATCGCGCGATGAGCTCACGAGATCCGCGAGCGGGGTTCATTTGCCGATCCCCTCCGACAGCCCCTTGATGAAGTAGCGCTGGCTGGCGAAGAACAGCACGATGACGGGCAGGGCCGCGACCACCATGCCGGCGAAGACCACGGGGTAGTCCGTGCCGTGCTTGCTCATGAGGCTCGTCAGGCCGACAGGCAGCGTCTGCACCGTCGTCCCGCTCGTGAACACCATCGCGAAGAGATACTCGTTCCACGCGAACAGCACGTGCAGGATGATCGTGGAGATGATGATCGGCTTGCACATCGGCAGGGTGATCCGCCAGAACGTCGTCCAGCGGCTTGCGCCGTCCATCTCCGCAGCCTCATCGACCTCGCGCGGCAGGTCGATCATGTACGCCCGGATGAGGAAGGTCGTGAACGGGATCCGGAACGCCGTGTACAGGATCAGCAGCGCCCAGAACGTGTTGTACAGCCCCATCGCCTGGAACATCCGCACGAGAGGGACGAGCGCCACGGCAGGGGCGAGCATGAGCCCGCCGAGGATGACACCCGATACGACGCGTCCGAACGGCATCCGCACGCGGGTCAGCCCGTACGCGGCCCAGGCGCTGATGAACACCGTCGCGATCGTGGAGGTGACCGTGACCAGCACGCTCGCGGTGAGGTAGTCGCTCACTCCGCGATTCCATGCGTCGGCGTAGTTGTGCCAGTTCAGCTGCAGCGGCAGGGCGAACGGGTCGCCGAACAGCTCGGCGTTGGTCTTGAAGCCGTTCAGGACCATCCACAGCAGCGGATAGACGACGACCACGGCGAGAGCGAGAAGGAACGACCAGGCGAAGAGGCGTCCTACGGCGGTCAGGAATCCGATACGTGCCATCAGAACTCCACCCTTCTGCGTCGCGTGTACCAGAGTTGGCCGAGGGCGATCAGGAGCGTGACCACGAAGATCACCGTGGCGATGGCGGCCGCGTACCCGAAGTCGTTGTGCACGAATCCGCTGCGGTAGAGCCAGGTCGCGAGCACCTGCGTCGAGTTGTTGGGGCCTCCGCTGGTCATGACCATGACCTCGTTGAACACCTGGAAGGCTCCGGAGATCGTGACGATGATCATGAGGCCGCTCATCTCGCGGACCAGCGGGACCGTCACATGGAAGAAGCGCCGGATGGGTCCGATGCCGTCCAGAGACGCCGCTTCGTACAGTTCGGCGGGGATGCGCTGAATCGCCACGGCGAACAGCAGCGTCGAGTAGCCGAAGCCCTGCCACTGGCTCATGGCGATGATGGCGACCATCGCGGTGGACTCCTGCCCGAGCCACGGCTGGGCGAGGCCGCCGAGACCGAGCGTGCCGAGAAGATGGTTGAGCATGCCGAGCTTCGGCTCGTAGATGAAGTAGAAGAGCAGACCGGCGACGGTGAGCGAGATCGCGGAAGGCACGAAGTAGATGGCGCGGAGGGCTTTGCGCCACCGGATGCTGCGAAGGCCCTCGATCAGTGCGGCGAGCACGAGAGCCGCGCCCACCTGGAAGACGATCGAGAGCAGCGAATAGAGGACGTTGTTGCGCAGGGCGGACCAGAACACCGGGTCGCCGAAGAGCTTCTCGTAGTTCTCGAGTCCGACGAATTCGGATGCACCGGAGTAGATGTCCCACTTCTGCACGGAGAATGCGAAGTTCTGCGCGAGCGGCAGGTACACGAACACGACGAGCACGATCAGCGCGGGAAGCACCCACGCGAGGCCGGCGATCCTGCCGAGGCCACGGGCTCTGCGGCCGATGCGAGGGCGGGAGCCTGCGGTGGTGATCACCTCCGTGACGGTCGGGGGCAGGCCGAAGCCCGCCCCCGACCGGACGTCACTTGGCGCCGTCGTTCGCGGCCCGGACACTGTCCAGCACCTCCTCGGGGGTGGCGCTGCCGCTGATGAGAGCTTCGCCGCCGGCGAGCCAGGCATCGGCGACCTCGGGCACCGTGACGGTGTCCAGCCATGCGACCAGCTGCGACGCCTGGTTGACGCGGTCGATGCCCTCGTACACGGCCTTGCTCGAGTTCTGCTCTGTGACGGCGCCCACGACGGTGCTGGGCTGACCGTACGGCAGCGATGACAGCGTCGCCGCGTGCTCCGGCTCGGTCACGAACTTCATGAAGTCGGCGGCGAGGGCCGCGCGAGGCGACTTGGCGTTGATGAGGTAGCCCTCGGGGGCCCCTTCGATCGCTTCCGGATCGCCGTCCGCGTCGTCTGGCACGGGGAGCGGGAAGATGCCGAAGTCGTCGGTGGTGAGCGTCGCGCCCTCGGCGGTCACGGTGTCGAACTCGAGGACCTCCTGGTAGTACATCGCTGCACGGCCGCCCGCGAGCGCCTCCTGCGCGGTCGTGTAGAGCACGCCGTTGGTGCCCTTTCCGCTGTCGGTGCAGTCGTTCACCAGCGTGTGGAACTGCGTCAGCGACGCCTCGTACCCGGGGTGGTCCCAGGTGGCGGTCTCGGGGTCGAAGTCCGCATGCAGGGTGTCGCCGGGCACGTTGTAGGCGAACAGCTGCTGCAGGTAGTGCAGAGCCGGCCAGCCGTCCTTGTTCCCGAATGCGATCGGCTCGTAGCCTGCAGCTCGCAGGGGCGCGCACGTCTCGATGAGCTCGTCGAAGGTGGTGGGCACCTCGACGCCGGCGTCCGCGAACGCGTTCTTGTTGTAGCCCATGAACTTGCCGTTGTTGTAGAGCGGGATGCCGTAGTACTTGCCGTCCGACTCGAAGGCGGAGAGCGATGCCTCGCCGAACCGGTCGCCCCACTCGGTGCCGGGAGCGATGAGCTCGGTGAGATCCGCCGCGAGACCGCCGCTGATGAAGTTCTCGGCCCAGTCGCCCGTCCACGTGAAGTAGATGTCGGGAAGGGCCTGTGAAGCCGTGAGGGTCTTGGTCTTGTCCTTGATCGACTGATCCGTCTCCTGGATGAGCTCGACGTCGACATCAGGATGCTTCTTCTCGTAGTCGGCGGCGAGATCCTCGAAGTAGTCCTCGAGTGGCGCCCCGCCGAATTTGGTGAGGACGGTGAGCGTGCCCTCGTGGACCGGGTCTGCGGCGACATCGGCCGGGGGAGCGGCAGCGGGGCCGCCGGCGCAGCCGGCGAGGACGAGTGCGGACGCCGTGGCGACGGCGGCGATCGAAACGGAGCGGGTCGGGCGCATTTCTGCCTCTCTGGATGAGCGGATGTCGTCCCGCGGCGTGGCGGGCACCGATCCGTCGTTGGAACTTCGGTGCGTGCTTGTCGTGCGAGTGTAGCGAAATTGTGACACCGGTACCAGCATTGATTTCTGATCGCACGATGCAGACTGGTTGCCTGGCGAATATTGCGGGAGTTGTTGACGATTCCGTCGCGGCTGTGCCAGCATGATCGCAATCTGACACCGGTACCACAAACCCCAAGGGCGCCCATCGCCCGAGAGAGGATCGACCATGCTCGGCTTCGACGAGACCGCCTTCCGGACGCAGACCGCCTCTGCGGTCGCGCTCCGCCCGCAGATCGAGGAGCTGGTCGATCAGCTCCTCGCCCAGGGCATCGACAATGTGCTGCTCGTCGGTGCCGGCGGCACCTACAGCCAGATGTGGCCGTACGAGCTGTTCGCCCGCGAGCGCTCGACGCTTCCCGTCCGTGCGGCGATCGCCGCCGAACTCGTCGTGGCGGGTGACGCCCTGCTCGGCGAGCGCACCGCTGCCGTCTTCACCTCGGTCACGGGGACCACCGAAGACGTGGTGCGCGCGATCGAGTATGTGAAGCAGTTCGGTGCGACGACGATCTCCTTCACGGGACAGGCGGGGTCGCCGATCGCGACGGGCGTCGACCACGCCCTCGTCTCGGAGCCGAAGACCTGGCCCTTCGACATGCAGCTGCTGCTTCTGATCGGCCGGCTCCTCGAGCGGCGCGGAGAGTTCGACGGCTACACGTCGCTCGCCGATGAGCTCGTGAACCTCCCCGACGCCCTCGTCGCCGCAGCCGAGCAGGCTGAGCCGCAGGCCGCAGCCTTCGCAGAGGCGCACAAGGACACGGATTACTACTTCCTCATCGGCGGAGGGCCGCTCTGGTCGTTCACCTACCTCTACTCGATGTGCATTCTCGAGGAGATGCAGTGGCTGCGCACGACCCGCGTGCACAGCGCGGAGTTCTTCCACGGTTCTCTGGAGCTTCTCGAGGAGGACACGTCGGTCATCATCTTCCAGGGTGAGGATCGCACGCGGCCGCTCACCGATCGGGCGGAGGCCTTCGCCAAGCGCATCTCGAAGGACGTCTCGGTGTTCGACACCCGCGACTACGCGCTGGAGGGATTCAGCCCCGAGAATCGGGCGCTCATCGCCCCCATCGTGCTCGACACCGTGATGGGCCGGGTGAGCAAGCACCTCGAGCGCGTGCGCGAGCACTCGCTCGATCTGCGCCGCTACTACCGAGTCATGGACTACTGATCGGGGTGACGAAGTCGGAGGGTGACGAGGAGATGCGGGTACTGGGCTTCGGCGACAACATCGTCGACCGCTTCATCGACCGCGGGGTCGACTACCCCGGCGGCAACGCGGTCAATGTCGCCGTGTACGCGCATCGCCTCGGAGCCCATGCCGAGTACCTCGGGGTGTTCGGCAGCGATGATCTGGCCGGATTCCTCCGCGGCGCGATCGAGGCGGCGGGCGTGCCGACGGGCCGTTCGGTCGTGCGCGAGGGAGAGTCGGGTGTGTCGTCGCTGCAGGTCGTCGACGGCGACCGTGTGTTCCTCGGCTGGAACGGCGGTGGGGTCACCGTGCGCCAGCCGATCGACCTCGCCGACGGGCGGGAGCAGTACGCGGCCGGCTTCGACGTCGTGCATTCGAGCGTGTACTCGGGTACCGAGTCGCAGCTGCCCTCGCTGCGCACGCACGACGTGCTGGTGAGCTTCGACCTCTCCAGCGAGGCCGAGTTCCGCGCCCCGGCCTACGTCGATCGCGTCGCGCCCTTCACCGATCTGCTGCTGATCTCCTGCTCGGGTCTCGACGACGCGGAGGCCTACGCCGTGCTCGACGATGCGATCCGGCGGGGTGCGCGCCTGGCTGTCGCCACCCGGGGCACCGACGATGCGCTCGCGACGGACGGGCGGGTGCGCTGCTCCGCGCCGGCGAAGCTCCTCGACGACCGTGCCATCGTGGACACGATGGGCTGCGGCGACGCGTTCCTCGCCGGGTTCCTCGTGACGCTGCACAGGGGTGGGTGGCGACGCCACCTCGCTCCCTCGCGATCCGATCTGCGCGCCGCGCTGGAAGCGGGAGCTGAGGCCGCCCGCGATCAGTGTCTCGTCGAAGGCGCTTTCGGCGGGGGGCGACCGAGCGGCGAGCCCGTCGCGGCTAACATGTGGTGAACCTGTGACGCGGAAGGGGGCGAGGGCGATGGCCTCGGAGCGCTCCGTTCCCCCCACTCTCTCCGAGGTCGCCGAGGCCGCCGGCGTCAGCCGGTCCGCGGCCGCGCGGACACTGGGCGGCTACGGCTACGTGAGCCCGGAGGTCCGCGAACGCGTCCTCGAGGCCGCTGAGCGGATCGGCTATCGTGCCAACGCACTCGCGCGCAGCATGTCGACGGGTGTGACCCAGACGCTCGGCGTGATCGTCGCCGACATCGCCAACCCGTTCTTCGGCGGCGTCGTGCGCGGCATCTCCGACGCGTCCAGGGCGCGTGGCTTCGACACCATCGTGCTCAGCACCCACGAGGATCTCGATGAGGAGATCGCCGCAGTCAACGTGCTGATCGACAAGCGGGTCGACGGGATCGTGCTGGCGTCCGCTGCCCTCTCGTCGGCCTCGGCCGGACACATCGAGCAGGCCAGGGCGCACGGCGTCCCGGTGGTGCTCGTCGACCGCGCCGTTCCCGGGCTGGATCTGGCCTCGGTCGTGATCGACAACAGGGCCGCCGCACGAGAGGCCGTCGAGCGGCTGCTCGAGGCCGGCCACCGGCGGATCGGATTCGTCTGGGGCCCCCCGGTCGCCGAGCGGCCTCGGCGACGGCGCGAGCTCATCGACGAGGCCGCGCGGAATCTGTGGACCGACGGGGAGCGGCTGCAGGGCTACCTCGATGCCCTCGACGACGCCGGGATCGCGTTCGACGCCGACCTCGTGACGGTCGGCCCTAAGGTCGAGCAGCACGCGCAGGAGGAAGTGGAGCGGATGCTGTCGCTCGACGAGCCTCCGACAGCCCTGTTCTGCACCGAGAACGATGCCGTGACCGGCGCCCTGCGGGCTCTGCGCTCCCTGAGACTGCGGATCGGCGCCGATGTATCGCTGATCGGCTTCGACGACAGCTCCTGGGCGGCCGTCATGGAGCCCCCGCTGACCATGATCGAGCAGCCGACGCTCGCGCTCGGGTCGAAGGCGGCTGACGTGCTCTTCGCTGCGATCGACGGCGAGCAGAGCGCGACGGGTCTGCACACGCTGCAGACCCGGTTCATCGAGCGCGCGTCGGTGCTCGCCCCGCCCGAGCGCTGACGCTCACTTCAGCAGGCGTGAGAGCCTGCGGTCGGCGAGCACCTTGCCCCCGGTCTGGCAGGTGGGGCAGTACTCGAGCGACCTGTCGGCGAAGAACACGCTCCGCACCGTGTCGCCGCACACCGGGCACGCCTCTCCGCGGCGGGCGTGCACCTGCATCCCGCGGCGTTTGGCATCCTTGAGATCCGCGGGGGGCTTGCCTGCCGCCTCGTCGATCGCCTCGCGAAGAGTGCGCTGCATGGCGTCGTAGAGTCGGTTGATCTCGGCATCGTCGAGATTCGCCGCAGGGGCATACGGCGACATCTTCGCGGCGTGCAGGATCTCGTCGCTGTACGCATTGCCGATGCCCGCGATGAGTCCCTGGTCGCGCAGCAGTCCTTTGATCTGAGTGCGGCGTCCGGCCAGCAGCGCCGCGAACGCGTCGCGGGTGAAGCCGGCGTCGAGCGGATCGGGGCCGAGTCTGGCGATCCCCGGCACATCGTCCGGGTCGCGCACGACGTACACGGCGAGCGACTTCTTGGTGCCGGCCTCGGTGAGATCGAAGCCGCTGCCGTCGTCGAGCGCCACGCGCATCGCGATCGGGCTGCGTCCGGGCTTGATGAGCGTGGTCGGCAGCTCGTCGTACCAGCGCAGCCAGCCGGCTTTCGCCAGGTGGAAGACGAGGTGAAGGTCATCTCCGAGGGACAGGTCGATGAACTTGCCGCGTCGCGAGGCCGCCGCGATCCGGGCATCCTGAAGCGCCGTGACCGGGGGATCGAACGTCTTCAGAGCGGCGATCGCCGCGACGCTCACGCGCGTGATGGTTCGCCCCGCCGCCCGCGCGGCGAGGAAGTCGACCAGTCCCTGTACCTCAGGCATCTCGGGCATGCCGACATCCTGTCACGGGTCGGGGACGTCAGGGCCGATGCCGGAGATCTCGGACGATCCGGTGCGCCGACGGCGTGTCAGACAGCGGCGCGCCGCGCGACGGGCATCCGGTCCGAGATCCCCGACCGGATGCCGGATGCCGGATGCCGGGGCGCCCCGCTCAGAGCACCGGCCACTCCACCGGCGTGCGGTCATCGGTCGCGAGCAGGCCCGCGATCCAGCCGTCGTCGCGGCCGCGTGCCCCCGTGAGGGCCTGCCGCAGCATCCCTTCGTACCTGAACCCCAGCGACCGCGCTGTGCGGGCGGAGGGGATGTTGCCCACCACGGCGCGCCAGCCGAGTCTGGCGAGCTTCAGCTCGTCGAACGCGTAGTCCACGACGGCGCGTGCAGCCTCTCCCATCACTCCCTGGCCGCGCAGCTCGGCGACTCCCCAGAAGCCGATCTCGGCGTCGCCGCCGTGCGGGTGGTCGGTGATCCGGTGCAGGCCGATCATCCCGGCGAGCACGTCGTCCTTGCGGATGGCCCACACGGTCTCGACGCCGTCGGCCCACCACTTCGTCACCAGCTCGACGAAGTCGACGGCGTCCTGGCGGGTGTACGGGCTCGGAACGGTCGTCCACCGCGGCACCTCCGGATCCTGGCATGCGGCCGTGATCGCGTCGATGTCCGCTTCGGTCGGGATGCTGAGCACGAGCCTCTCGGTGTGCAGGACGACAGGTTGCATCGCACCAGCGTAGTGAGCGGGTCGGTAGGCTGGTGCAGCGGCCGTTCGCTCTGGCAGCAGAGGAGGACGAGCCGTGACCGTGCAGCGCTCATCGCCGAGAGGCGTCGTGGCCTCGCTGGTGGCATCCGCGATGTTCGGCGCGATCTTCTACATCGCCGCTCAGCTGCAGTCGTCGGCCGAGGTGGTCTACGCCTGGCGAGTGGTCGTGACCCTCGCTCTGTATGCGCTCGCGCTGCTCCACCCGGGCGCCCGCCGAGGCGTGGTGATCATCTGGCGCCGGCTGCGTGCGCGGTGGTGGATGCCGCTGCTCGCCCTGCTGCTCGCCTCGATCATCGGGATGCAGCTGTGGCTGTTCATGTGGGCGCCGATGCACGGCCATGGTCTCGACGCGGGGCTCGGCTATCTGCTGCTTCCCATCAGCCTGGTGCTGAGCGGGCGGTTCCTCATGCGGGCTCACGTGAGCTCGATGCAGTGGGTGGTGGTCACGCTCGCCGTGATCGCCGTGGCGATCAAGATCGTCGCGACACCGCAGCTGTCATGGGTGACCTGGGCGATCTGCCTCCCGTACGCCGTGTACTTCGTCCTGCGTCAGCGTTTCGGGCTCGACGAGCCGATGGCATTCGGCTTCGAGCTGACGGCCATGATGCCGCTCGCCGCCTGGTTCCTGCTCTCGGCCGGCTCAGGCCCGCAGTCCGCCGGCGAGCTCACGGGTCTGCTGGCCGTGGGGGTGATCGGCGGGATCGCCATGGTGCTCTATCTCGCCGCCTCGAATCTGCTCTCGATGCCCGTGTTCGGCCTGCTCAGCTACGCCGAGCCCGTGCTGCTGGTCGTGGTCGCAGTGCTGCTCGGAGAGCGGATGCAGGGTGCCGACCTGCTCGTGTACGGCATCCTCGCCGTCGCGCTGGCCCTGCTCGCGTTCGAGGGGTTCCGTGCGGGGCGCCGTCGTCGCTGAGCCCCGCGGTGCGCCGAGCGCTCACCGCCTCATCGCTGTGCTCTCGCTCGCTGCGCGAGCCCTATGTCGGTGGCCGGTGAGTAGACTTCTCCGGTGACTGTCCCAGGGATTCTGCGCGCCTTGGAAGAGGCGAACCTCTACCGCGACGCCCTCACCTGGGCGCAGACCGATGCCGAGATCTCGGCCGTCGACGGCCTCGACGCCCCGATCATCGCCGGGCTGCTGCGCAAGCGCGCATCGGCGGGGCGTCCGGCATCCGCTCTCGTCGTCACTCCGACGGGCCGACGCGCGGAGTCGGTCGCGGCCGCCCTCGGCGCCTACCTCGACGACGCCGAGATCCTCACGTTCCCCGCGTGGGAGACGCTGCCGCACGAGCGGCTGAGCCCCAGTCCCGACACGGTCGGCAAGCGCCTCGACACCCTGCGTCGCATCGTGACCTGGACGGGCGAGAAGCCGCTCGTCGTGGTCGCATCCGTGCGGGCGGCTCTGCAGCCCCTCGCCGCGAACCTCGGCGACGCCGCCCCTCTCGAACTGCGGATCGGCGGGCGCGGCATCGAGCTCGAAGAGGCCGTGGAGCAGCTGGTCGAGCGCGCGTACTCCCGCGTCGACATGGTCTCGCGCCGCGGCGAGTTCGCCGTGCGCGGCGGCATCCTCGATGTCTTCCCGCCGACGGCGGATCACCCGCTGCGCGTGGAGTTCTTCGGCGACGAGGTCGACCAGATCCGCGCGTTCTCGGTCGCCGACCAGCGCTCGCTGCCCGGAGACGTCGAGTCGGTGTCGCTCGCCGCGAGCCGCGAGCTGCTGCTGACGGCCGAGGTGCGCGAACGCGCCGGCGAGCTGATCGCCCGCTTCCCCGCGATGTCGGCGATGCTCGAGAAGATGTCGCAGGGCATCCCGGTCGAGGGCATGGAGTCGCTGCTCCCGGCGGTGGCGGGTCCGCTCGTGACGCTCGTCGAGTACCTGCCCGAGGGATCGGCCACCGCGGTCGTCGATCCCGAGCGCGCCAGCACCCGCGCGCAGAACCTCGGTGAGACGAACCGGGAGTTCCTCGACGCGGCGTGGAGCGCCGCCACCTCGGGAGCATCGGCTCCCATCGACCTCGGTGCCGGGGACTTCATCACCCTCGGTCGCATGCGCGAGATCGTGCACGAGCGCGACGGCGTCTGGTGGCGCGTCACCCCCTTCGCGGTCGACGACGACGCGGCCGAGAACCTCGACGCCTCGATCATCCCGTCGTTCCACGGCAACGTCGACGGCGCCATCGCGTTCGTCGAGGCGCGCCTCGGCGATGGCTGGCGGGTGGTGGTCATCTCGTCGGGCCAGGGCCTGGTCGAGCGAGCGCGCGACGTGCTCAGCGATCGCGGCCTCGCCGCGCGCATCGTCGAGAACCTGGCCGACGAGCCCGAGGGCGGAGTGGCGACGCTGGTCGCCGGATCCGTCGAGTCGGGCTTCCAGGTGCCGGATGCCCGGATCGCCGTGCTCACCGACAACGAGTTCTACGGTCGCACGATCGGCGGCGACCAGCGGATGGTCAAGAAGCTCGCCTCGCGTCGCCGCAACGTGGTCGACCCGCTGCAGCTGAAGCAGGGCGACTTCGTCGTGCACTCCACCCATGGCATCGGCCGCTTCGTCGAGATGACCAAGCGCGAGGTGTCGTCGGGTGGGCGCAACGCCGTCAAGACCACACGCGAGTACCTCGTGCTCGAGTACGCGCCGTCGAAGCGCGGCTACCCGGGTGACAAGCTCTTCGTGCCCACCGATCAGCTCGACATGCTCTCGAAGTACGTCGGCGGTGAGGCGCCGACCCTGTCGAAGATGGGCGGCAGCGACTGGGCCGCCGCCAAGGGCAAGGCGCGCCGGGCCGTGCGCGACATCGCCGTCGAGCTCGTCAAGCTGTACTCGGCTCGGATGAGCTCGAAGGGCCACGCCTTCGGACCCGACACGCCCTGGCAGCGCGAGCTGGAAGAGGCGTTCCCCTTCGCCGAGACCCACGACCAGCTGCAGACCATCGAAGAGATCAAGGCCGACATGGAGCGGCCCATCCCCATGGACCGCCTGCTGTCGGGTGACGTCGGCTTCGGCAAGACCGAGGTCGCCGTGCGGGCCGCGTTCAAGGCGATCCAGGAGGGCAAGCAGGTCGCGATGCTCGTGCCGACGACCCTGCTCGTCAAGCAGCACCTCGAGACCTTCACCGAGAGGTTCGCCGGATTCCCCGTGAAGGTGCGCCCGCTCTCGCGGTTCCAGACCGACAAAGAGGCGCGTCTCACCCTGCAGGGTCTCGTCGATGGCTCGGTCGACATGGTCATCGGCACCCACCGCATCCTCACCGATCAGGTGATCTTCAAGGACCTCGGGCTGATGATCATCGACGAGGAGCAGCGCTTCGGCGTCGAGCACAAGGACGCGCTGAAGAAGATGAAGACGAACGTCGACATCCTCGCCATGAGCGCCACGCCCATCCCGCGCACCCTCGAGATGGCGGTGACGGGCATCCGCGAGATGTCGACCCTGCAGACGCCGCCGGAGGACAGGCATCCGATCCTCTCGTTCGTCGGTCCGCGCAGCGACAAGCAGATCGCCGCGGCGATCCGCCGCGAGATCCTGCGTGAGGGTCAGGTGTTCTTCGTGCACAACCGCGTGCAGTCGATCCAGCGCGTCGCGTCCGAGCTCGCCGAGCTCGTGCCGGAGGCGCGCATCGCTGTCGCGCACGGCAAGATGGGCGAGCACCAGCTCGAGCAGGTCGTCGACGACTTCTGGGAGCGCAAGTACGACGTGCTCGTCTCGACCACCATCATCGAGACGGGCCTCGACATCTCGAACGCCAACACGATCATCATCGATCGGGCCGACAAGTACGGGCTCTCGCAGCTGCACCAGCTGCGCGGACGCGTCGGTCGAGGTCGCGAGCGCGCATACGCGTACTTCCTCTACGACGACATGAAGCCGCTGAGCGAGACCGCCGCCGACCGCCTGCAGACCATCGCCGTGAACAACGACCTCGGCTCGGGCATGCAGGTCGCTCTGAAAGACCTCGAGCTGCGCGGAGCCGGCAACCTGCTCGGGGCGGAGCAGGCGGGTCACATCGCGGGCGTCGGCTTCGACCTGTACCTGCGCATGATCGGCGAGGCGGTGGCGACGTTCCGCGGCGAAGACACCAGCAGCGAGGTCGAGCTGCGGCTGGAGCTGCCGGTGGACGCCCGCATCCCCGAGCACTACATCGACAGCGAGCGGCTGCGCCTCGAGGCGTATCAGAAGCTGTCGTCGGCGGCCACGGCATCCGCAGCCGACGACGCGATCGATCTCGTCGTCGAAGAGCTCGTCGATCGCTACGGTGCCTTCCCCGACGAGGTGACCACGCTGGTGAAGGTGGCGCGCCTGCGTCGCCGGGCGGCGCGGGCCGGCCTCTCCGACGTCGTCGCCATGGGCTCGAACCTGCGCATCGCGCCTGCGCGCTTCGAGGATTCGATGAAGGTGCGCCTGCAGCGGCTGTACCCGAAGGCGAAGCTCGTCGGTGGGGGAGAGGCGCTGGTCGTGCCGATGCCGGTCGACTCCGACCTGATCGAGTGGGTAGGGCAGCTGTTCACGGCGATGTTCCCCGAGCCGGCGAAGGCGGAGGCCGTCGGCGTCTGATCGGTGCTGTCGATCCGCGGCAAGCGCGTCTCTCCCTGGGCGAGGGCATCGACGCGGCGTTCGGGGTTCACTTCTACGCACGGTAGAATTCAGGATGTGAGCGCTGACCAGAACGACCCGTGGGTGCTCGAGGCATTGCGCCCGCAGGCGCCGGCGCGTCGCCCCGACCTCTCCCAGATCCCCAGATCCGCCCTCTACGGCCTCGGTATCCTCGCTGCCGCGCGGGCCCTCGGGCTCGTGCTCATCGCCGAGGCCGTCGCCAGGGGCATCGCCGGCCTCGCTGCATCCGGCGCCGGTCTCACGCCCGACGCCACCCGAGCGATCCTCTTGCTCGGGGTGGCGGGCGCGCTTCTGCGCGCCGGGTCGGAATGGGCGACCTCTGTCGCCTCCCGCCGCATCGCGACCGGGGTCAAGCACAGCCTGCGGCGCCGGCTGTGGCAGCGCATCGCCGAAGGCGACCGCCAGGGTGGCGGGACCGCCGTGCTCGCGGCCGACGGCCTCGACGATCTCGACGACTACTTCATCCAGTCCCTGCCCGCTCTGATCGCGGCGGCGGTCGTACCGCTCCTGGTCGGCATGAGGATCCTCGGCGCCGACTGGCTCAGTGCCCTGGTCATCGTGGTCACGGTGCCGCTGGTGCCGCTGTTCATGATCCTCATCGGCAGGCACACACAGCAGCGCACCGACGCGGCGCTCACCGCGCTCACCCGTCTCGCCGACCACCTCACCGAACTGGCGCGCGGCCTGCCCGTGCTGGTCGGCCTGGGCAGGGTAGACGAGCAGACCCGCGCGCTCGACGGCATCCAGCGACGGTACCGAGAGCGCACGGAAGAGACGCTGCGCTGGGCATTCCTCTCGGCCCTCGCCCTCGAGCTGATCGCCACGATCTCGGTCGCGGTGGTCGCGGTCTTCCTCGGGCTGCGCCTGCTCAACGGCACGATGGCGCTGGAGCCCGCCCTCATCGCGCTCATCCTCGCCCCCGAATGCTTCACCGCGCTGCGCGACGTCGGCACCGCCTTCCACGCCTCGCAAGACGGCCTGTCGGCGCTCGAGCGCGCCAAGGCTCTGCTGGCGAGAACGCCGCGTCGCGACGTGCGGACCCCGCCGCCCGATCAGGTTCGACTCGAAGGACTGACTGTCACCTACCCGGGCCGACGTGCGCCCGCCCTGCACGCGGTGACAGCCGACCTGTCCGGGATCACCGCCGTCACCGGCCCCAGCGGCGCGGGCAAATCGACGCTGCTCGGCGCCCTCGCCGGAGCGCTGCCCGCAGACGCCGAGATCGCCGGGGCGGTTCGCGGCGTGGACGCGGATGCCGTTGCCTGGGCCCCTCAGGCTCCGCAGGCGTTCGCCGCGACCCCGCGGGACGAGCTCGGGCTGTACGGCGCCGGTCTCGACGCGCTCGACGAGCTCGGCCTGGGCCGCCTCGCGGACGCGGCAGTCGCCGAGCTGAGCCCAGGGGAGCTGCGACGGCTCGCCGTCGCGCGTGCCCTCGCACGGGTCGATGCGGGCGCCCGCCTTCTCGTGCTCGACGAGCCGACCGCGCACCTCGATCCTGCGGCCGCCGCACTGGTCCGCGATGCGGTGCTGCGTCGCGCGGACAGGTGCGTCGTCGTGCTCGCCAGCCACGAGCCCGAGACGCTCGCTCTCGCCGACCGTGCCATCCCCGTCGGCTCGGTGGATGATGTCATCCGCGTCGACGAGAAGCCGTCAAGGATTCAGGACGATCCCACGTCTGAGGGACCCTCTGAGCTCGGGCATCCTTCAGAACCGCCATCCTCGTTCGGAAGCGAGCGGGCCCCGGCCGCCCGCACGCTCACCCTCGCCTCGCTGCTCCGCCCGCACGGCTGGCTCTGGGCCGGGTCGATGGTGCTGTCTGCGCTCGCTGCCGGGCTCGCGGTCGCGCTGACCGCGGTGTCGGGCTGGCTGATCGTGCGGGCCAGCGTCGAGGAGTACATCATGTACCTGCTCGTCGCGATCGTCGGTGTGCGGGCGTTCGGCATCGGCCGCGCTGTCGGGCGCTACGCAGACCGCCTGGTCACGCACCGCGCGACCTTCCTCGTGACCGATGCGCTGCGGCTCAGGCTGTGGCGCGCGATCGCCGCCCGCGGCGCCGGCTCCCGACGACTGCTCGACGGCGGCGCCCCGCTCGACTACCTCGTGACCCTCGTCGACGATCTGCGCGATCAGCTGCCTCGGGTGGTTCCGCCGGTCGGCGCGGGACTGCTCGTCGTCGCCGGCACGATCGTCACGACCGCGTTCGTCACCCCGCAGCTCACGGTCCTCGTCGCGGTCATGCTCGTCGCTGCGGTCGCCATCGCGTCGGCTCTCGCGATCCTCAGCGAGCGCAACGCCTCTGCCGCCCGTGTCGACGCACGCTCGGCGATCGTGCGGCAGACGGCGTCACTCGCATCCGCCGCCGCCGACCTGCGCGGCAACGGGGTCACCGCCGCCGCCCTCCAGCAGCTCGACGCGCATGGCCGTCGGCTCGCCATGGCTGAGCGACGAGCCGCGTGGTCGGCCGGGCTCGGCGCCGCCGTCGTCACCGTCGCCGCCACCATGCTCGCCGTCCTCGTGCCGGTGCTGTCGCCGGGCCTGCCCGCGGAGTCGGCGTCGGTCGTCGCGCTGCTCTCGCTCGCCCTGCTCGAACCGCTCTCCGCCCTCGTGGCGGCCGTGCACCGGGCGCCCGCTCTGGGCGCGCTTCTGGGTCGTCTCGACGCCGTGCTCCGCCCCGCTCCGGCACCGGAGTGGGGTACGTCGAACCCGGATGCCACCACTCGGCTCGCGCTGGAGGACGTGACGATCCGGTATCCGGGATCGACCGCTCCGGCGGTCGAGAACGTGGCAGCCGAGGTCGGCCGCGGCGGGTGGCTCGTGCTCGACGGGCCATCGGGTTCCGGCAAGTCGACGCTGCTGTCGGCGATCATGGGAGCTCTTCCTGTGGCATCCGGAGCGATTCTCGCCGACCGCCAGCCGATCACCGGCTTCGCGGAGCGCGCGTGGCGCGACCGCGTCGCCTGGTGCCCTCAGGACGCCTACGTCTTCGACTCCACGCTGCGCGGCAACCTGCTGCTCGCCCGCGAGCGCGATGACGCACCCGATGACGACGCTCTGCGCGCCGTGCTCGCCCAGGCCGGTCTCGCCGAGCTTCTCGCAGCCCTCGACGGCGACCTCGACGCGCCGGTCGGGCCGGGCGGGTCAGCGCTCTCGGGCGGTGAGCGCCAGAGGCTCGCCGTCGCGCGAGCGCTGCTGACGCGTGCCGAGCTGATCCTGCTCGATGAGCCCACGGCGCACCTCGACAGGCCGACAGCGGCCGCGATGATGACTGACGTGCGGGCGGCGATGGCCGACCGGATCGTGGTGCTCGTCTCGCACCGTTCCGCCGACCGACGCGACGGGGATGCTGTCGTCCGGCTGGGTGGTCAGGTCGCGCCGGTGGCGGACTGACCGCAGCGTGCGGTCATCGAGAACAGGAGAACACGCGAGCGCAGGCCGATCTCGGCCGAACCCTCCTGTTCTCGGGTGTCGTCCTGTGCTCGCGAACCCGCCCGGTCGCGTGCTTCTGCCGTGGCAGGGCAGGCCGCACGCTCAGGACTCAGCCCGCGAGCCTGCGGAACCGATCGCTCACGCGCATCGAACCCGAGACGGGCTGATCCGCGCCGGGCACCCCGCTCGCGCCGACCTGCAGGATCGCGCGAGCCAGCACCTCGTCGCGCACCTCGCGACGGGCGTGGTCGTCGGCGAGCATCTCGACCAGGGCGGCGACCTCGACCTCGGCCCGTGCGGCCGTCGGGAACCACGGCAGCGCAGAGCGCCATGCGCGGAAGGCGAGCAGCAGCAGGTCGTGACGCTGCTCGACGTGCGCACGTTCGTGGGCGATGACGGCGACGAGCTCGTCGGCGTCGAGACGGTCGAGCAGGCCCTGCGACAGCACGGTCACGGATCGGGGCCCGTTGGGCAGGCAGTAGGCCATCGGCACGGCGTCGTCGATGACGCGCGTGCGCGCCCGGGTGGGGTGCGGAGAGGTGAGCATCTCGAGCAGTGCGAGATGACGGTGCCGCTGTCTGGTCACCTGCACGATCGTCACGCCGAGATGCGTGAGCAGGTAGACGGTGAACAGCACGGCGGGGATGGGCGCGAGCCACGGATGCCCTGGCAGGGCCGCATATCCGGCCAGGCCGAGCGCGCCGATCATCGACAGCCCGCCCGCGAGACCGATCGCCTGCCACAGCAGCAGCGCCATCACGGGCGCGCGCATGGGCCAGGACGCGCGGGAGAGTGCGACCGGTACGGGCCAGGCGAGTGCGATCGCCGTGAGCCCGAACACGACCGCGCCGAAGATGACGACCCCGTGCGGGATCACCAGCGCGCCGCTCTGCGCGGCGTCGGTCGCGGCCGTCAGCATGGCGGTCAGCCCGAGCGGCCCAGCAGCTGGCGCAGCACGGCGGCATCCTCAGCGGACACGCCGCCGACGAAGCGCTCGAGCACCGCGGTGCGGTCGCCGGCATCGCCGAGCACGGAGTGCATGAGCTCGGCGACATGATCGGCGCGCGAGGCGACCGCGGTGTAGCGGTGCGGCCGGGCCGAGCGGTCCGAGGCGACGAAGCCCTTCTTCTCGAGGCGCGACAGCACCGTGAGCAGGGTGGTGACGGCCAGCGCGCGTCCATCGGCTTCGAGCTGCGCCTGCACGTCGTATGCGCTGAGCGCGTCGTCGGCGTCCCAGATGGCGTCCATCACGGCCCGTTCGAGCTCTCCGAGCGTTCCCATGCGAGCATCCTCCTTCGCCGAGATTTTGTCCGGCTCTTCGATTCTACTCTGTGTCGAATTTGTTCTATCGTGTGTCGAAGAAGTTCTACGAAGCGTAGAATAGCTGTGGCGGACGACCGCCCCACCCCCTTCGCGAACGGAGAAACCCGTGGACGTTCTCGACATCGCCCGCTGGCAGTTCGGCATCACGACCGTCTACCACTTCCTGATGGTGCCGCTGACGATCGGCCTCGGCATGATGGTCGCGATCATGCAGACCCGCTGGGTGCGCACAGGCGACGAGAGATTCCTGCGCATGACCAAGTTCTGGGGCAAGGTCTACCTGATCAACTTCATCGTCGGCGTCGCCACCGGCCTGGTGCAGGAGTTCCAGTTCGGCATGGCGTGGAGCGAGTACTCCCGCTTCGTGGGCGACGTGTTCGGCGCCCCCCTCGCGATGGAGGGCCTGCTCGCATTCTTCGTCGAGTCGACGTTCCTCGGCGTCTGGATCTTCGGCTGGGGGCGCCTGCGAAAGGGGCTCCACCTCGCAGCGCTCTGGTGCGCGGTGATCGGCTCGTGGATCTCGGCGTTCTTCATCATCGTCGCGAACTCGTGGATGCAGCACCCGGTCGGCGTCGAGCTCGGCGCCGACGGCCGCCCCGTCATGACCGACGTGTGGGCGGTGCTCACGAACAACACCGCGATCGCCGCGTACACGCACACGATCTTCGGCGCACTCGTGGTCGCGGGCATGTTCCTGCTCGGCATCTCGTGGTACCACCTGTGGCGTCGCCGTCACGACGGCATCGACACGGTCGACGCGAGCGGCCGCGTGATCGTCGGAGAGGCGGATGCTGCGCCGGGCCGCGACCGGAAGGACCACGGCGTCTGGCTCTGGTCGCTGCGCTTCGGTGCGGTCGTCGCGATCCTCGGCTTCGTCGGCACCGTGGCATCCGGAGACATCCAGGGCAAGCTCATGTACGAGCAGCAGCCCATGAAGATGGCGGCGGCGGAAGCGGCCTGCCACACCGGCTCGGCCTTCTCCGTGCTCTCGCTCGGCGACCCCGGCTCCACCGACTGCGCCGATGTCGTCACGCTGATCGAGATCCCCGGCGTGCTGGGCTTCCTCGGCACGGGGGAGTGGGGTGCCGCGATGCCGGGGATCAGCGACCTCGAGCCGCAGTACATCGACCAGTACGGCAAGACCATCCCCGACGACGCGCTCTACGGCGACATGGCGGGAACCGACGTGCAGTACGTGCCGGTCATGTGGGTCACCTACTGGGGCTTCCGGCTGATGATCGGCCTCGGCGGTGTCGTCGCGCTCGGCGGAGTGGTCGCGCTGTGGCTGACGCGCAAGGGCACCGTGCCGCGCTCGCCGTGGATCATGCGGCTCGCTCTGCTGGGGATCATCGCGCCCTTCGCCGCGAACATCGCAGGCTGGATCTTCACCGAGCTCGGACGCCAGCCCTTCGTGGTCGCGCCCAACCCGGACACCACCGGCGTCGACGGGGTGTTCATGTACACCGCGGCCGCCGTGTCGCCCGGAGTGACCGCCGGCGAGCTGCTGTTCTCGGTCATCACCCTCAGCGCCGTGTACGGCGTGATGCTCGTGATCGAGCTCTACCTGATCGTGAAGTACGTGCGCGGCGGCGTCGCGGCATCCATGCCCGAGCTCGCGGCCTCCGGGCATCCCGGCGTCGGCCATGACGATGACGAAGAGAACGACACCCACCCCGACAGGCGCGACGACGTGCTCGCGTTCGCCTACTGAGCGTGCGTGCTGAAGACCTGAGAGGAACGAACTGATGGAACCCCTTCCCGTCGTCTGGTTCATCGCGATCGCCGTGCTCTGGACCGGCTACCTTCTGCTCGAGGGCTTCGACCTCGGCGTCGGCATGCACATGGTGTTCTCCACCCGATCCGAGCGCGATCGCCGCGTGATGCTCAACACGATCGGCCCGGTGTGGGACGGCAACGAGGTCTGGCTGATCACCGCGGGGGCCGCGATGTTCGCCGCGTTCCCCGCGTGGTACGCCTCGCTGTTCTCGACGCTGTACGTGCCGCTCACGATCGCTCTCGTCGGTCTCATCGTGCGCGCGGTGGGCATCGAGTACCGCGGCAAGATCCACACCGAGCGCTGGCGCACCTTCTGGACGTGGATGATCGGCCTCGGCTCGCTCATCGTCGCCTTCTGCATCGGCGCGGCGCTCGCACTCACCTCGACGGGCCTGCCGATCGATGCGAACGGCGACCGGGTCGGCGGACCGTTCGTGTGGCTCACGCTGCCCGCGGTGCTCGGCGGTCTCGCGGTGGTCGGCTTCGCACTGCTGCACTCGGCGACCTTCCTCGGGCTCAAGGCCGACGGTCCGGTGCGCGAACGTGCCGGCGCCTTCGCCGCGCACTGGGCGCCGGTGTGCATCGCGCCCGCGGCGGTCTGGGCGATCTGGGTGCAGCTGGCGCACGGCGGCAGCGTGCTCGCCTGGACGTTCATCGTGCTGGCGGTCCTCGCGGCGGTGCTCGGCTGGCTCGCCGCGCAGCGGCGTCACGAAGGGCGCGCCTTCATCGGCTTCGCCGGATTCGGGCTGTTCGGCGCCGCGGCGATCTTCGCGGGCATGTTCCCGCGGCTGCTGCCCTCGACGGTCGACGCCGCCTTCGATCTCACGGTGTGGAACGCAGCCAACGGCCCGTACACGCTGGGCGTCATGACCGTGGTCGCCGCCGTGTCGCTGCCCGTCATCGTGCTCTACCAGGCGTGGAGCTACTGGATCTTCCGCAAGAGGGTCACCCCCGGCATGATCCCCGAGGTGCACATCGTGCTGCCTGCGGTGCTGCGCGCCCGCTGACCCCGTGCGCAGCCGGCATCCTTCCCGGATGCCGGCTGGCAACCCGGCGACGCACGGCGCCGGAGTCACCGGACCGGATGCTCGGCGACCGGCGCGTCCCCGGCCGACGCGCCGCGCCACGACCGGATGGTCTGAGATTCCCGACAGTCCCCGACGCCGCGAGCCCGCTCGGGGCTAGTCTGGCCGCATGATGTACGAGCACCTCGGGGATCGGCCCCGCATCCACGACACCGCCGTCGTGGCGCCGACAGCTGTGATCTCCGGCGATGTCGAGATCGGCCCCAGCTGCCAGGTGCTGCACGGCGCCGTGATCACCGCCGAGGGCGGCCCCATCACGCTCGGCGAGCATGTGATCGTGATGGAGAACGCGCTCATCCGGGCCACCGCGGCCAATGCCGTGCACATCGGCGATCACACACTGGTGGGAACGCTCGCCAGCATCGCCGGGGCGATCGTCGGCGAGGAGGTGTTCCTGGCATCCGGCGCCCGCGTCTTCAACGGCGCGCTGATCGGGCCGCGCTGCGAGGTGCGCGTCAACGCGATCGTGCAGCGCCGCGCAGTGCTGCCCGAGGGCAGCGTCGTGCCGATCGGCTGGGTCGCGGTCGGAGATCCGGTGCGGCTGCTCTCACCCGACCAGGCCGACGAGATCGCCGCCGCGATGCCCGACCTCGACTTCCCCGGGCACGTGTTCGGCGTCGATCGCGACACCCCCGACCTCATGGTGCAGCTGACCGAGCGCTACGCGAGCTCGCTGGCTCGTCACGCCGGCGATCACCGGCTCTGACCCGGGGTGGCCCGGGCCTGAGCGATCGGGGTCAGATGACGCCCTGGGCCAGCATCGCGTCGGCCACCCGCTCGAAGCCCGCGATGTTGGCGCCCGCGACGTAGTCGCCGGGGGTGCCGTAGCGCTCTGCGGCGCGGAACGACGCGTCGTGGATGTCGGCCATGATGTCGCGCAGCTTCTGCTCGCTGTTCGCGAAGTTCCAGCGCTGACGGGAGGCGTTCTGGCTCATCTCGAGCGCAGATGTCGCGACGCCGCCGGCGTTCGCGGCCTTGCCGGGGGCGAACAGCACCTCGGAGTCCTGGAACGCGCCCACGGCCTCAGGAGTGGAGGGCATGTTGGCGCCCTCGGCGACCGCACGAACGCCGTTGGCGATCAGCATGCGGGCCGAATCCTCGCTGAGCTCGTTCTGGGTGGCCGAGGGGACGGCGATGTCGACCGGGGTCTCCCAGACGTTGCCGCCCTCGACGAAGCGGGCTCCGGGGCGACGGTTCGCGTACTCGACGATGCGGCCGCGCTCGACCTCCTTGATCTGGCGCAGCAGGGCGAGGTCGATGCCGGCGTCGTCGACGATGTAGCCGGAGGAGTCGGATGCCGTGACGGCACGCGCGCCGAGCTGCGTGGCCTTCTCGATCGCGTAGATCGCGACGTTGCCCGAACCCGACACGGCGACGCGCTTGCCCTCGAGGCTCTCGCCGTGCACCGCGAGCATCTCCTGCACGAAGAACACGGCGCCGTAGCCGGTCGCCTCGGTGCGCACCTGCGCGCCGCCCCAGCCGATCCCCTTGCCGGTGAGGATGCCCGACTCGTGACGGTTCGTCATCTTGCGGTACATGCCGAACAGGTACCCGATCTCGCGGCCGCCGACACCGATGTCACCGGCGGGGACGTCGGTGTGCTCGCCGATGTGGCGGAACAGCTCGCTCATGAACGACTGGCAGAAGCGCATGACCTCGGCCTCGCTCTTGCCGTGCGGGTCGAAGTTCGAGCCGCCCTTGCCTCCGCCGATGCCCTGCCCGGTGAGCGCGTTCTTGAAGATCTGCTCGAAGCCGAGGAACTTGATGATCGAGATGTTCACCGAGGGGTGGAAGCGGAGTCCGCCCTTGTACGGGCCGAGGGCCGAGTTGTACTGCACGCGGTAGCCGCGGTTGACCTGGAGTCTGCCTGCGTCGTCGATCCACGGCACACGGAAGATGACCTGGCGCTCCGGTTCGACCAGGCGCTCGAGCACGCCGTTGTCGAGGTACTTCGGGTGCCGGTCGAGAACGGGGCCGATCGAGTGCAGCACCTCGTGCACCGCCTGGTGGAACTCCGGCTCATTCGGGTTGAGGTCGCGCACGGCGTCGAAGACGGGCTGGGCGGCATCGCTGAGCGGATGGAAGTCGGCAGTGTTCTCGGTCACGCGGGAGGCTTTCTGATGAGGGATAGAGGAGTGCGATCGTGTCGCGTGATGCTTCGCCGGATCAGGCGCGAGCCTTCACCTTAGCTGGCGACCCGTGCCGTCTTCGACGAGAAGTCGCCGGGGGATGCTATCACCCGGTGTTCTGCAGGCCGGCGGCGACTCCACTGACCGAAAGCAGCAGCAGCCGCTGCAGATCGGGGTCGGTCTCGCCCTGGTTGTCGGAGCGCAGCGAGCGCAGTGCGCGCAGCTGCAGCAGCGAGAGGGCGTCGACGTAGGGGGTGCGCAGCTGCACCGCACGCTGCAGCACGGGCTTGTTGCCGAGCAGCTGGTCACCGCCCGTGAGGCGGATCACCCAGTCGCGCGTGAGCGCCAGCTCGTCGAGCACGATCTTCGCCAGATCGTCCCTGTCGCCGAGCGAGAGGTACTCGCGGGCGATGCGCTCGTCGGTCTTCGCAAGGCTCATCGCGACGTTGTCGACCATGGTGCGCAGCAGCGGCCAGTCGCGGTAGGCCTCGATCAGCCTGGCCTCGTCGCCGACAGCCGCCAGGGCGGTGCCCAGACCGAACCACCCGGCGAGGTTGATGCGCGCCTGGGTCCAGGCGAACACCCACGGGATGGCGCGCAGATCCTCGAGCGACTCGACGGAGAGCCCACGGCGTGCGGGTCGCGAGCCGAGCGCGAGCAGGCCGATCTCCTCCATCGGGGTGACGGTCGCGAACCACGGCGCGAAGCCGTCGGCGGCGACGAGCGAGAAGAACCGCTCGCGAGAGGCGGCGTCCATGATCGCGGCGACGTCGGCGAAGCGGTCGGCCGCCCCGCTGGTGCGCTGCTCGTTGCTGGGTGCCGAGGCGAGCAGCGTCGCGGCGGCGACCTGGTCGATGTGCCGCATCGCGATCGCCGGCTCGCCGTACCGCGCGAAGATCACCTCGCCCTGCTCGGTGAGCTTGAAGCGTCCGTCGACCGAGTGCGGTGGCTGCGCGAGGATCGCGGAGTTGGCGGGTCCGCCGCCACGGCCGAGGGCACCGCCGCGGCCGTGGAAGAGGGTGAGCCGGATGCCCGATTGCTGCGCCCACGAGGCGATCTGGCGCTGCGCCTCATACAGGGCGAGGTTCGCGGCGACAGGCCCGACGTCCTTCGACGAGTCGGAGTAGCCGAGCATGACCTCGAGGCGGTCGCCGGTGGCGTCGAGGCGGGCGCGGAACTCGGGGAACTGCACGACCTCGGCGAGGATCGAGGGAGCCGCCTGCAGATCGGCGAAGGTCTCGAACAGCGGCACGACGTCGAGCACGGGTGCCTGGTCGCCGAGCGCGTACTCGGCGAGCCGGTGCACGTTCGCGAGGTCCTGCGCCGACTGGGTGAACGAGACGACATAGCGGCCCGCGGCGCGCAGACCGTAGCGCCGCTGGATGTCGGCCACGGCGCGGAAGACGTCGAGCACCTCCTCCGTCTGCGCGCTGAGCTCTGCGCCGGCGTCCAGCTCTTCGAGAGCCTGACGGTGCACCTTGGAGTGCTGTCGCACCTCGAGCTCGGTGAGGTGGAAGCCGTAGGTCTCGACCTGCCAGATCAGGTGCTGCAGACCGCCGAACGCGTGACGGCGTGCGCCGGCATCCGCCAGCGACGACTGCACGGCGCGCAGATCGGCGAGCAGCTGCTCGGGCGCGTCGAAAGCGCCGGGCCGCTCGGTGCGGGTCGCGTGCACACGGTGCACGAGGGCGAGCATCACGCGACGGTGCGGCTCGGACGGCGAGCGGGTGGCGATGTCGTCTGCCAGCTCGGGATGCTCGTCGGCGAAGCGCTGCCAGATCGCGCCGACCTCGGCGCTCGGAGGGGTGTCCTCGGCGTCGAGGGTCAGCGTCCGCCCGATGCGATCGAGGGCGCGCTCGAGGCCGCGCAGCACGTGCTCGGAGGCGATCGAGGCCGCCTCGCGGGTCACCGCGGCGGTGACGAAGGGGTTTCCGTCGCGGTCGCCGCCGACCCATGATCCGACGCGGACGAACGCCGGGACGACCGGGGCGCTCGCGCCTGACGCGTCGCCGCGCAGCGCGTCGTCGATGCGGCGATAGACGTGCGGGACGGTGCTGAAGAGCGTCTCGTCGAACACGCCCATCACCGTGCGCACCTCGTCGGTCGGGGTGGGCTTCTGGGCGCGCAGGGGAGCCGTGCGCCAGAGCGTGTCGATCTCCTCCAGCATCCGGCGATGTGCGCGCCGCTGGTCGGCCCCGCCCTCGCTGGCCGCATCGTGCTCGCTGAGAAGATCGGAGAGCCGGCGGATGCTGCCCGACACGGCACGACGGCGGGCCTCTGTGGGGTGCGCCGTGAACACGGGGTGGAATCGCAGCTCGGCGAGGCGCTCCCGAGCAGCAGCCTCGCCGATCTCCTCCGTCAGCTGCGCGAACGCGGTCGCGACCGTGTCGGTCGAGCCTTCGCGCGGCTTGCCCGAGCGCTCGCGCAGGATGCGCACGCGCTGGTGCTCCTCGGCGAGATTGACGAGGTGGAAGTAGCAGGTGAAGGCGCGGGCGACCTCGTCGGCGCGCTCGATGCTGAAGGAGTCGGCGATCTCCGCCGCGCGGGCGAAGGCGTCGTCGTCGGCGTCGGATGCCTGGATCGTGGCCAGGCGCAGCCTCTCGACGTCTTCGAAGAGGCCCGGGGTTCCGGATTCGCGCAGAACCTGGCCCAGCAGGCCGCCGAGCATCCGCACGTCCGCGCGCATGGCGTCGGGAATGCCATGCGAGGCTTCGAATCGGGTGATGACGCGGATGGCTTCGGTGTTCGTGGGCTCTTGCGACATGCTTCGAGGGTAGACCGCCCGATCACGTGCTCCGTCCCCTGTGACAGAGTGGAGGGGATGCGTATCTCGGACAATCCTCTTCGCGGTCAGCAGTTCCCTGCGGCGCTCCTTCTCGCCGCCGCAGCGCTCGGCCTGCTGCTGGCGAATCTGGCCACGCACGACGCGATCGCAGACATCCTGCACGCGCACATCGCGATCCCCGGCACCGGGCTGGATCTGTCCGTGCACGAGTGGGTGGCAGACGGCCTGCTGGCCATCTTCTTCCTCGTCGTCGCCATCGAGCTGCGTCACGAGCTCACCCACGGCGAGCTCGACTCGCCGCGCAAAGCGGTGCAGCCGGCGATCGCCGCGACCGGCGGCGTGGTCGTGCCGATCGCCGTCTACCTGCTCATCGCCGGTCCCGCGTCCGGTGAGGGCACGGCGGTCGGGTGGCCGATCCCCACCGCCACCGACATCGCCTTCGCGCTCGGCGTGCTCGCCATGTTCGGCAAGGGACTGCCGTCGGCGGTGCGCGTGTTCCTGCTGGCGCTCGCGATCCTCGACGACATCATCGGGATCATCTTCATCGCCGTGCTCTTCGCCCACGACGTGAACTGGCTGATGTTCGCGCTCGCGGTCGCATGCGTCGCGGTGTTCGCCGTGCTCAGCCGGGTCGTCGCGAAGAACGGGTCCTCGGGGATCGCCGTGCTGATGGGCGTCATCGGCGTGTTCGCCTGGGGCTTCATGGCTCTCTCGGGCATCCATGCCACGATCGCGGGAGTCATGCTGGGGCTCGCGATGTCGCCCGCGCCGGCCGAGAAGACGCGACACGCGCTCGAGCCCACCGTCAACGGCGTCATCCTGCCGATCTTCGCGTTCGTCGCGGCGTTCGTGGTCATCCCGCAGGTGTCGCCGAGCGAGCTCTCGCCGGCCTTCTGGGGCATCCTCATCGCCCTGCCGGTCGGCAAGATCATCGGCATCGGCCTCTTCGGATGGCTCAGCATGCAGCTGCGTCCCAAGGGCGCCGAGCCCGCTCTGCGCCTGCCCGACATCCTGGCAGCGGGAACGCTCGGAGGCATCGGCTTCACGGTCTCGCTGCTGCTGGCGAACCTGGCCTTCGCCGGAGCCGACGAGATCCGCGACCAGGCCATCCTCGGCGTGCTCGGGGGCTCGCTGATCGCACTGCTGCTGTCGGCGGTCATCGTCTCGGCGCGCGCCAGGGCCTACCGCACCCTGGCGGCGGCGACGGAGTGACGCGATGACCGATCCGCTGACCGAACCCGACGCGCTGCGCGCCGCCGCCGAGACGATGCGGCAGGTGCGCGAGCGGTGCGTCTGGTCGCAGCGGATCACGCACCGCGACCTCGTGCCCTATCTGATCGAGGAGGCGCACGAGGTCATCGACGCCGTCGAACGCGACGACCGGGCAGAGCTGCGCGAAGAGCTCGGCGACCTGCTGTGGCAGGTGCTGTTCCACTCGGCAGTCGCGGCACAGCATCCCTCCGCGCCGTTCGACATCGACGACGTGGCGCGCGGTCTGACAGAGAAGATGGTCCGCAGGCATCCGCACGTCTTCGCGGATGCCGTCGCGACGACACCCGAAGAGGTGCTCGTGCACTGGAACGCGGCCAAGGCTGCGGAGAAGCGCGAGCGACGCAGCGTGCTCGACGGCGTGCCCGCCGGCATGCCGGCTCTGGCCCGAGCGCAGAAGCTGCTCGGTCGCGCGTCGGCGGTCGTCGAGGTGCCGCCGGCGGCATCCGGTCCTTCTTCTGAGGCGGAGCTCGGCGACGCCCTGCTCGCGCTGGTCGCGCAGGCGCGGGCGAACGGGTGGGATGCCGAGGGCGCGCTGCGAGAGAGGCTTCGCGTGCTGGAAGACGAGGTCCGGGCCGCCGAGTCCGCCTGACAGGCCTGGTCGAGAGGTCGAAAAGGCACCGGAGAACGCGCGCAGCGGTGCTTTTCCGACCTCTCGAGCGCGCCCCTGCCGCTTCGGGCGCGGAAACGCACGCGCGCGACCTGGAAAGATGGACGGGTGGCAAACGTGAACCCGCCGCGCGGCATGCGCGACTTCCTCCCCGCTGACAAGGCCCGTCGCGAGCGCGTGCTCGCCGTCATCCGCGAGCGCTATCGCGCGCACGGCTTCGATGAGATCGAGACGCCGGTGGTCGAGGAGCACGGGCGCCTGCACGCGGGCATCGGCGGCGACAACGAGAAGCTCTCGTACAGCATCCTCCGCCGCGGGCTCGACGCCGACGGCATCCGTGCAGCGGCGGACGATCCGGCTGCGCTGAGCGACCTCGGCCTTCGCTACGACCTGACCGTCCCGCTCGCGCGCTTCTACGCGACCAATCGCGGGCAGCTGCCGACGGTCTTCCGCTCGATCCAGATCGGTCCGGTCTGGCGCGCCGAGCGCCCGCAGAAGGGGCGCTACCGCCAGTTCGTGCAGTGCGACATCGACATCATGGGCGACGAGAGCGCCCGCGCAGAGGCCGAGCTCATCGTGGCCTCTCTCGACACGATCGACGCGCTGGGCCTCGAGGGCGGCACGGTGCGGGTCAACGACCGGCGGGCGCTGGACTGGATGCTCGACAGCTTCGGCTTCACCGAAGACGAGCGCCCCGGCGTGCTGATCACGATCGACAAGCTCGACAAGGTCGGGCCGTCCGGCGTCGCTGCCGAGCTGCGCGAGCGCGGCGTCACGGCCTCCGCCGTCGACGCGTTCGAGGCTTTCCTCACTCGTCCGCAGACCATGGAGCACGACGCGTACGGTGAGCGGCAGATCCGCAAGGCGCTGCCGGACGGGGCGCCCGACGAGATCGTCGCCCACCTCGTCTCGCTCGGTGACGCGGTGAGCGCAGCGCGTCCGGATGCCGGTGAGCCGCCCCTCGTCTACGACCCGTTCCTCGTACGCGGCATGGGCTACTACACGGGCACGATCTTCGAACTCGCGCACCCCTCTGTCGGCTACTCGCTCGGCGGCGGCGGTCGCTACGACGGGATGATCGGCCGCTTCCTCGGTCAGCAGGTGCCTGCCGTCGGGTTCTCGATCGGCTTCGAGCGCATCGTCGACCTGGTCGCCGAGCACGAGGCCGAGCAGGCGCAGGCGGTCGTGCTCGTGCACGATGCCGACGTGCCGGTCGCCGAGCTGCTCGCGCACAAGACGGCGCTGCTCGGTGCCGGTGTCGCGCGCGTGCGTCTCGAGCGTCGTGCGAAGAACATGAAGGCGCTTCTCGAGCGCTCGGCCGCAGACGGATACACGGGCTTCGCCGCGGTTCGCGCCGGCGAGGCGCTCGGCGAGGTCAAGCCCCTCGCCTGACCGCCGCCGGGCCCCCGGTCGGGCCAGGGGGTGTTCACGCGGCGTTCACGCCGACAGGCTGGGATCGGCACATGAACGCCCTCCGCTCCGTGGTCGTGCCCGCCGCCGTCCTCGTGGCGGCGGCGTTCGGCATCCGCTTCGGTCTCGCCCGTCAGGCGGCCATCGCCCGCCGTCGCATCGGCAAGCCGCTGGGGGAGGATGCCGTGGACGCCGAGCGCGTCTGGCGGCGCGCACTGCCCGGCGAGCCCGTGCGGCTTCTGATGGTGGGCGATTCGCTGGCCGCCGGTCTCGGTGCCGCCAAGCCCAAGGAGACGCTGGGCGGACGCCTGGCTCGAGCACTGGCGAAGCAGATCGGTGCGCCGGTGGTGCTGCGCTCCGTGGCGGTCGTGGGCTCGGAGTCGTCTGACCTCGCCGCTCAGCTCGACACCCTCACACCCGAAGACGAGATCGATGTCGCGGTGATCGTGGTCGGCGGAAACGACGTCACCCACCGCATCCCGGTGGTCGAGTCCGCCCGGCACCTGACCGACGCCATCACTCGGCTGCACGAGCGCGGCGCGCGCGTCGTGGTGGGCACCTGCCCCGACCTCGGAGCGCTGCGCCCCGTGCCGCAGCCGCTGCGCGGATTGGCCTCGCGCCTCTCACGCCGGCTCGCCGATGTGCAGGCCGAATCCGCCGAGCGTGCGGGTGCGGCGCACGTCTCACTCCGGCGCACGGTGGGCCCGCTGTTCTTCGACGAGCCCGAGCAGATGTTCAGCCTCGACAGGTTCCATCCGAGCGCGCTGGGATATCGGCGCACGGCAGACGCTCTGCTGCCGGCGGTCGTCGCCGCGCTCGCCGCAGGCAGGAGCGTCAGCGCGCCGTGAGGCGCAGCCGCAGCATCCGGTAGCCGACGCCCGCCAGCACCACGCCCGTGCCGATCAGCGAGGCGACGACCGGCAGCGTCGAGACCAGCACGAGGCATCCGATCGCGCCGATCACCTGCAGCGCGCGAGGGTAGCGGCGCACGTCGGCTCGCTGGCGGAAGGCCGCGGCATTCGCGATCAGGTAGTACAGCAGCACGCCGAACGACGAGAAGCCGATCGCGTCGCGCAGATCGGCGACCAGCACGATGCCGATCACGACCATCGCGACGACGATCTCCGCCCGCTGCGGCACCTGCCAGCGCGGGTCGATCACGGCGAGGAACCGGGGCAGATCCGACTCGCGTGCCATCGCCAGCGTCGTGCGGCCGATGCCGGTGATCAGCGCGAGCAGGGCGCCCAGTGATGCCGTCGCACCCGCGACGCGCACGACGGGCTCTGTCCAGCCCCAGCCTGCGACCGCGGCGACGTCGGCGAGCGGGTGGGCGCTGCCGACGGCATCCGCCCCCAGAGTCAGCACGACGGCCAGGGCGACGAGCACGTAGACGACGACGGCGCCGCCGAGGGCGAGCACGATCGCGCGGGGGATGGTGCGCGAGGGGTCGATGACCTCCTCGCCCATGGTCGCGATGCGCGCATAGCCGGCGAAGGCGAAGAACAGCAGCCCCGCCCCCTGCAGCACTCCGTATGCGGTCGCGCTGGGCAGGGGAGCAGGTGCGGCAGCGGGCGCGGCGGCGACTGCGGATGCCATGACAGCAGCGAGCCCGAGCAGCGAGACCACCACGAGGATGCGCGTGAGAAGCGCGGTGCGCGTGACCCCGAAGCAGTTGACGGTGGCGAGGGCGGCGACGGCGAGCACGGCGACGGTCGTGCGCCAGCCCTCGGGAGCCGCATACGCCGCGAACGTCATGGCCATGGCGGCGCAGCTCGCGATCTTGCCGATCACGAAGCACCACCCGGCGATGAAGCCCGACCACGGCCCGATCTCGGCTCGCGCGTAGGCGTAGGTGCCGCCGGCGACCGGATGCACGGCCGCCAGCTGCGCGGAGGAGGTGGCGTTGCAGAACGCGACCAGCGCCGCGATGCCCAGCGCGATGAGGATGCCCGATCCGGCGACGCCGAGTGCCGGGGACCACACGGCGAACACGCCGGCTCCGATCATCGATCCGAGTCCGATCGCGACGGCGTCGGTGAGGCTCAGGCGGCGGGCGAGCGGCATCCGTCCATGCTGACATCCGACGGTGAACGGCGGGTGACGCGGCGCGCCGGTCGGGCCGCGGGGGCCGCCGGTCGGATCATCCGATCGTGACCGCGCGACTGATCTAGTTGCCATAGTTGATCTAGTTTGAGTATAATAAGTGGCATTGGAGGTAGAGATGCTCATCAGAGTCGACCCGGACAGCCCTCGCCCGCTGTTCGAACAGATCGCGGCGTCGGTCCGCGGTGAGGTGCTAGCGGGACGGATCGGGCCGGGCGACCGGCTGCCGGCCGCGCGCGATCTCGCGGAGGCCGTCGAGGTCAACGTGCACACGGCGCTCCGCGCCTATCAGGAACTGCGAGACGAGGGGCTCGTCGAGCTGAGACGCGGTCGTGGAGCCGTGATCTCGGCCTCGGCTGCGCCCCTTGCCGACCTCGCCGAAGAGATCGCCGCGCTCGTGCGCCGCGGCGCCGAGCTCGGCGTCACCCCCACCACCCTCGCCGCTTTGATCAAGGAGATGAGCTCATGACCTCGCCCGCCCTCGACCCCGCCACGCAGCCCGATACCGTCGCCGAGGTGCGCCGGGCCCGGCGCGCACTGATCGTCGTCGGACTGATCGTCCCCGCCGTTCTCACCGCGGTGACCGTCGCGCTCGTCGCCCTCTGGATCCCCGAGCTCCCCGACCCGGCCGCCATGCACTGGGGTGCCGACGGCGTCGACGGCTTCGCCCCGCCGGCCGCCTACCTGTGGCTCGCCGCCGTTCTGGGCCTCGGCCTGCCGCTGCTTCTCGTGACGGCGACGCTGTCGATGGCGCGCACGCAGTGGGGTGTGACGGCGCGCTTCCTCGGCGCTCTCGCGCTCGGTCTCTCCGCGTTCAGCGCGGTGATCGCCGCCGGCTCCGTGTGGATGCAGCGCGGGCTCGAAGACGCCGCGGCGGCGACGGACGTGCTGCCCGTCATGATCGGCGCCTTCTGTGCGCTGCTCGTGCTGTCCGCCGTGGGCTGGGTGCTGCAGCCCGATGTCGCGGCGACGTCGGCGCTGACGCTGAAGACCGCTCACGTGAGGTCGATCGCAGCGGGGGAGCGGGTGGTCTGGATGGGCACGGCCACCATGGCGCGCCCCGGTGTGCTCGTGATCGGACTGGCCGGCGTGATGCTGGTCGGGGTGACCGGGGTGATGCTGCTGCAGGCGCCCGACAAGGTCTGGATCCCGCTGCTCGTGCTGGTCGTGGTGGGGATCGCCCTCGCGGCGACGGCATCGTTCCGGGTGCGCGCCGGCGCAGACGGACTGACCGTGCGCTCGCAGCTCGGCGCGCCGCGGCTGCATGTGCCGCTCGATGAGATCACCTCGGTGCGCGCGATCGAATGCCACCCGTTCGCGGAGTTCGGCGGCGTGGGCTGGCGGGTCGCGCTCGACGGCCGCACGGGCGTCGTGCTGCGCAGCGGACCGGCGATCGAGGTGGGCCGCCGGGGCAAGGGCGCGGTGGTCGTGACCGTCGACGGCGCCGAGACCGCCGCCGCGACCCTGCAGGCGCACCTCGAGCACAGGGGCGCGGCGCGCTGACGCCGCACCGCCGTCGGACATCTCGGACCGATCGGCATCCGGCCGGCGTGTCGTGCGACTGAGTCGCTCGACACGCCGCCGCGCAGCCGGACGACCCGAGATGTCCGACAGGCACGTGCCTTGACCGCAGCCCGCAGCCCCGGTTGGCTGGGTTCATGGTCGAATCCACCCCGCAGAACTGGCGCGCCGCCGACGAGTACCTGTCCGACCTGCTGGTCGGTCACGACCCCGCGCTGGAGGCCGCGCTCGCCGCGCAGCGGGGGGCGGGGATGCCCGACATCGAGGTCGCCCCGGTCGCAGGAAAGCTCCTCAACCTGCTGGTGCGGATGAGCGGCGCGCGGCGTGTGCTCGAGATCGGCACGCTCGGCGGCTATTCGACGATCTGGATGGCGCGCGCGGTCGGCGAGGGCGGGCGGGTGGTCACGATCGAGGCGGAGCAGGACAACGCCGACATCGCACGCGACAGCATCGACGCGGCCGGCGTGGGGGACCGGGTCGAGATCCGCGTCGGACGCGGCGAAGACGTGCTGCCGACGCTCGTGGGCGGATTCGACCTCGTGTTCATCGACGCCGACAAGGAATCCAACACCCTCTACCTCGACTGGGCCGCCAGGCTCGGGCATCCCGGCACCGTGGTCGTGCTCGACAACGTGGGACGCGACGGGGAGATCGTGAACGATGCGACGGAGGACACGAAGGTCATCGGCACGCGAGACGGACTGCGGATGCTGGCGGAGGACCCCCGGTTCGACGCGACGGCCCTGCAGACGGTCGGCGTCAAGGGCTGGGACGGCGTGGCCCTCGCGCTCGTCGTCTGACACGCGCCTGAGCCGTCACGACGGTCACGGCTAGACTGAACCGCGGATCGACGTCGCTCCACCACCACCCTTTCCTCCCTTTCGAAGGAGCACTTCTGTGGCACTGATCGAGGCTGTAGGCGCACGCGAGATTCTCGACTCGCGCGGAAACCCGACCGTCGAGGTGGAGGTGCTCCTCGATGACGGCGTCGTGCAGCGCGCCGCCGTTCCTTCCGGTGCATCCACCGGTGCCTTCGAGGCGTACGAGCTGCGTGACGGCGACAAGGGCCGTTACGGCGGAAAGGGCGTCCTGAAGGCCGTCGAGGCCGTCATCGACGAGCTCGGCCCCGCCATCGAGGGCGTCGAGGCGAGCGAGCAGCGCATCGTCGACGAGATCCTCAACGAGGTCGACGGCACCGACAACAAGAAGCGCGTGGGCGCCAACGCGATCCTCGGCGTCAGCCTCGCGGTCGCCAAGGCTGCGGCCGACTCGGCAGACCTGCCCCTGTTCCGCTACCTCGGCGGCCCGAACGCGCACCTGCTTCCCGTGCCGCTGTTCAACGTCATCAACGGCGGCGAGCACGCCGACAACGGCATCGACATGCAGGAGTTCTTCCTCGCCCCCATCGGCGCCGACACCTACTCGGAGTCGCTGCGCTGGGGCGTCGAGACCTACCACGTGCTGCGCAGCGAGCTGAAGGCGGCGGGTTACGCGACCGGCCTCGGCGACGAGGGCGGCTTCGCCCCCGACCTGCCCAGCAACCGCGAGGGTCTCGAGTTCCTCATCAAGGCGATCGAGAAGGCCGGGTTCACCCCCGGCAAGGACATCGCGCTCGGCCTCGATGTCGCAGCGACCGAGTTCTTCCGCGACGGCGTCTACCGCCTCGACAACAAGGACTGGACCGGCCCCGAGCTGATCGAGTACTACCAGGGCCTCGTGTCGGACTTCCCGATCGTCACGATCGAGGATGCCCTCGCAGAAGACGACTGGGACAACTGGAAGCAGCTCACCGACGCCCTCGGCAGCAAGGTGCAGCTCGTCGGCGACGACCTGTTCGTCACCAACCCCGAGCGTCTCGGCGACGGCATCGCCCGCGGTGTCGCCAACTCGCTGCTGGTCAAGGTCAACCAGATCGGCACGCTGACCGAGACCTTCGACGCGGTCAGCCTCGCGCAGCGCTCGGGCTACACCGCCATGCTCTCGCACCGTTCCGGCGAGACCGAGGACACGACGATCGCCGACCTCGCCGTCGCGACCAACGCGGGTCAGATCAAGACCGGTGCGCCCGCTCGCAGCGAGCGCGTCGCGAAGTACAATCAGCTTCTGCGCATCGAAGAGGAGCTGGGTGACGCCGCCGTGTTCGCGGGCGCATCCGCCTTCCCGCGCTTCACGGCCTGAGCCGGAGCGCACGCGCTGATCTGAACGAACGAAGGAGGGGGAGCATGGCCAGACGACCGGTTCCCCCTCCTTCGTCGTCCCGGGCCACGGCGCCGGAACGCAGCCGAAGCACCGCCCGCCGCACTGCGTCGGGTCGCTCGGTCGACGTGCGGGAGTGGGCGAGCGGCATCCGGCTGTCGGGTTTCGCCGTCATCATGCTCTCGCTCGTCGTGCTCGGCACCTGGGTGCTCGTCCCGACGATCGGCACCTACCTCGGGCAGAAGCAGAAGATCGCAGCCCTCGAGCACTCGGTGCAGGTGACCCAGAGCCAGATCGCCGAGCTCGAGCGCGAACGCGAGCGATGGGACGACCCGGCGTACATCACCACCCAGGCGCGCGAGCGTCTCTACTACATCAAGCCCGGCGAGGTCGTCTATCTCGTCGACGACGACCTCGACCCCGCCGACCTTCCGCCCGAGCAGCAGCAGGTCAGCGACGAGCTCGAGGAGCGCCCGGCCGACTGGATGCCGCAGCTGCTGCGCGGTCTCACCTCGGCGGGGCTCTCGAAGACGGCTGTCGAGGCGCCGAACCGCTAGGGATGGGTCGCACACAGCGACGCTCCCGTACCCTGGAGAGGTGACGACACCTCCTTTCCCGACGCCGACCGCCGCTGAGATCGACGTGGTCTCGAGCCAGCTCGGACGAGCCGCACGCGGTGTCATCGGCATCGCCGCACGCTGTGTCTGCGGCAACCCGACCGTGGTCGCCACGGCGCCCCGTCTCGACGACGGGACGCCCTTCCCGACGTTCTACTACCTGACGCATCCGGCGGCGACCGCCGCCATGTCGACTCTCGAGGCGACGCAGGTGATGCCGGAGCTGGCCGGGATGCTGGAAGACGACGCCGACGTCGCGGCGGCCTACCACCGCGCCCACGAGGCGTACCTCGCCGATCGCGCGCAGTACGGCGACGTGCCCGAGATCGACGGCATCTCCGCGGGCGGCATGCCCACGCGCGTCAAGTGCCTGCATGCGCTCGCCGGTCACGCCCTCGCTGCGGGCCCGGGTGTGAATCCGATGGGGGATGCCGCTCTGCAGCGCTCCAGCTGGTCGCCCGAGCGCTGCGCCTGCGTCGACCCCGGGGCCGCGCGGGGAGACAGCGCGGAATGACCGACTACCGGATGCTGCGGGGCATCGCCGCGGGTGCGGCGATGGCGGCATCCGTGTTGCTCGCCGCCTCCCCGGCGGTCGCGGCGCCGGTGTCACCGGCGGCCGTGCCGTACACGGCGAACCAGACGGCGACGCCCTCGCCCACCCCTCCGCCGATCCCCGATGACCCCAACGATCCCGAGCGGGCGCGCGAGTACTGGCTCGACGGCGCGAAGATCCGCCAGGCGTGGAGCGTCACCCGCGGCAAGGGCGTCAAGATCGCGATCATCGACACGGGCATCGGCAAGCCGCCCGTGATCTTCGACGGCGCGGTCGCCGACGGCACCGACGTGTCAGGTGTCGGCAGCCCCGACGGCCGCACGCCGGTCGGCGTCCGCGACCCGAACCACGGGTCGTGGGTCGCGTCGCTCGCGGCGGGCCGCGGCAATCCCGACGGCACGGGCATGATCGGCGTCGCCCCCGAGGCCGAGCTGCTGTCGATCTCGCTCGGCTTTCCCGGATCGGCGTCGACCACGCCGTTCGCCGACCAGGTCGTCAAGGCCATGAAATGGGCGGTCGACAAGGGCGCCGACGTCATCAATCTCTCGTTCACGACCAACACGCTCGACTGGGACGAGAGCTGGGATGAGGCGTTCCTCTACGCCCAGGAGCACGACGTGGTCGTCATCGTCGCGGCAGGGAACCGGGGCAGCGGCACGGCCATGATCGGCGCTCCCGCCACGATCCCCGGGGTCCTCACCGTCGGCGGGGTCGATCAGACCGGCGTCGCCAGCACGGGCGCATCGACCCAGGGCATCACGATCGGCATCTCCGCCCCGAGCGAGTCGCTGCTGGGTATGTCGGCCGACGGCACCCTGCGCTCCTGGGACGGCACGAGCGGAGCGGCCCCCATCGTCGCCGGCGCCGCGGCTCTGGTGCGCGCGGCGCACCCCGATCTCGACGCCGCCAACGTCATCAACCGTCTGATCAGGACGGCGGTGAAGGTGCCAGACATGACTCACACTCCCGATCCGCTCTACGGCTACGGACTGCTCGACGCGGAGGCGGCGGTCACGGCATCCCTTCCCGTGGTGAGCAGCAACCCGATGGGCGACCTGAAGGAGTGGATCCGCGTCTACCGGCGCGCCGACGCCCCTGAGCCGTCGCAGCCGGAGCCCACGTCGACGCCGGTCGCCGTGCCGCCGCTGCCCGCCGTCGAGCAGCCCGCCGAGCGGGGATCGCCCCTGCTGCCGACTCCCGAGTCGCTGCGGTACGGTACCCTGCCGCTCTTGGCCCTCACGGTGCCTGGTATCCTGATAGCGCTTGGCGTCACCGCAGCTGCCCGGCGCATCCGATTGGAGCGCGGTCGACGCACTCCCACCCCCTGACGACGAGGAGTTGTCCCCCTGTGCCTCAGAACAGCACTGCACCCCGCATTCTGATTGTCGGTGGAGGCTACGCAGGTTTCTACACCGCATGGAAGCTCGAGAAGCACCTTCGCAAGGGTGAGGCCGAGGTGACGATGGTGGATCCGCTGCCGTACATGACCTACCAGCCGTTCCTGCCCGAGGTCGCGGCCGGATCGATCGAGCCCCGCCACGCGGTGGTCACCCACCGCCGCCACCTCAAGAGCACCAATGTGATCACGGCGAAGGTGACGGGCATCGACCACGCCAACAAGGTCGCCACGATCACGCCTCCGATCGGAGAGCCGTACGAGTTCGCGTACGATCAGATCGTCGTGACCGCCGGTGCCGTCTCGCGCACCTTCCCGATCCCCGGCATCGCCGACAACGCGATCGGGCTCAAGACGATCGAAGAGGCCGTCGCCGTTCGCGACCGCCTGCTGTCGAACTTCGACAAGGCCGCCGCGATCCCCGCGGGCCCCGAGCGCGACCGCCTGCTGACCGTCGTCGTGGTCGGCGGCGGCTTCGCGGGCATCGAGGCCTTCGCCGAGCTGCGCTCGTTCGCCTCGTCGCTGGTCTCCAAGTACCCGCAGCTGTCGTTCGACGACACGCACTTCCACCTCATCGAGGCGATGGGCCGCATCATGCCCGAGGTCTCGCTCGAGGCCAGCAAGTGGGTCATGAAGGACCTCGGCAAGCGCGGCGCGTTCATCCACCTCGACACGCAGGTCACCAGCGCCGTCGACGGCAACGTCGAGCTGTCGAGCGGCGAGGTCATCCCGTCCGACCTGATCGTCTGGACCGCCGGTGTCATGGCGAACCCGACGGTCGTCCGTGGCGGCGACCTGCCCACCGAGCCCCGCGGCCGCATCGCCGCGCAGGCCGACCTGCGCGTCATCGACGCCGACGGCAACCCCATCGAGGGCGCCTGGACCGCGGGTGACGTCGCGGCCGTTCCCGACAAGACCGGTGGTCTGCCCGACGGCACGTGCGTGCCGAACGCGCAGCACGCGGTGCGTCAGGCGAAGCTGCTCGCGAAGAACCTCGTGGCCGTGCTGCGTGGCGAGGGCACCAAGGACTACTTCCACAAGAACCTGGGCGCTGTGGCCGGACTCGGCCTCTACAACGGCGTCTTCCAGTCGGGCAAGATCGCGCTCAAGGGGTTCGTCGCCTGGGTCGCGCACCGCGGCTACCACGGTCTCGCCATGCCGACCTGGGAGCGCAAGTGGCGCGTGCTGTGGGGCTGGTGGCATAACCTGTGGCTCGGTCGTGACTTCGCGAACCTCGCCGCCGTGCAGCACCCGCGTGCCGCGTTCGAGGAGTTCGCCGCGCGTCCGCGTCCGGCCGTCACCGAGACGGCTGCGCCCGCCGCGCAGAAGGAAGCCGCGAAGTCGGACGCGGGCAAGCCCGCCAAGCCGGATGCCGTGAAGCCGGCTGCGAAGGCCGACGCCGCGAAGCCGGCAGCCAAGAAGGCTCCCGCGAAGCCGGCCGCCAAGAAGGCTCCCGCCAAGAAGGCACCGGCGAAGGCCGAGGGCGTCGAGGTCAAGGCCTGATCTGAGTCAGCCAGAAGGGTCCGTCCGAGTGTGAACTCGGGCGGACCCTTTCTGCATCCGGCTGTCAGCCGTTGAACTCGTCGGGGTGCGGGCCGGTCCGCCCGTCGCGCTCCAGGCCGTCGAGCGCAGTCAGCTCTTCCGCGGAGAGATCGAAACCGAGCACGTCGTGGTTCTCGGCGATGCGCGAGGCCGTCACCGACTTGGGGATCACGATCCGACCCTGCTGCAGGTGCCAGCGCAGCACGACCTGCGCGGGGGAGACTCCATGGTGCTGCGCGACGGCCAGCACGGCCGGGTCTTGCAGCACGGCGCCCTGCGCGAGTGGGCTCCACGCCTCGGTCGCGATGCCGTGCGCGGAGTTCGCGGCGATCACGGCGCGGTTCTGCATCGCGGGATGCAGCTCGACCTGGTTGACCGCCGGCACGACCGTCGACATGGCGATGAGGCGTTCGAGGTGCGCCGGCTCGAAGTTCGAGACGCCGATCGCGCGCACGCGCCCGTCGGCGAGGATCCGCTCGAGGGCCCGCCACGTGTCGACATACAGGTCGAGAGCCGGTGCCGGCCAGTGGATCAGATAGAGGTCGAGCTGCTCGAGGCCGAGCTTCGCCAGGGTGTCGTCGTAGGCGCGCAGGGTGCTGTCATAGCCCTGATCTGTGTTCCAGACCTTCGAGGTGATGAAGAGATCGTCGCGTGCGATACCCGACTCGGCGATCGCGCGGCCTACGCCGGTCTCATTGCCGTAGATCGCCGCGGTGTCGATGCTCCGGTATCCGACCCGCAGTGCTTCGGCGACTGCTGTCGTGGTCTCGTCGTCGGGCACCTGGAAGACGCCGAAGCCGAGCTGCGGCATCTCGATGCCGTTGTTCAGGGTGATGGTGGGGATGGACATGCGGTTTCCTTTCGGGGAGGTCAGTGGGTGACGGCAGCGGATGCCCCGGTCGGGGCCTGCGTCTCGCCTGTGGCGGCGGACGATGCGGCGACGGCCGCGGCGATCGCCATGACGATCACGGCGGCGGCGGTGATCGCGGCACCGATCCAGATCGGTGCCGTGTAGCCGAGGCCTGCGGTGATCCCGACACCCCCGGCCCATGCGCCGAGCGCGTTGCCGACGTTGAAGGCGCCGATGTTGGCTCCGGATGCCAGGGTCGGGGCGTGACCTGCGTACTGCATGATGCGGCTCTGCAGGCCGGGCACGGTTCCGAATCCGAAGCCGCCCATCAGGAACAGCGAGATGACCGTGGCGATCTGCGACTGGGCGGTGAGGCCGAAGAGCACGAGCACGACGACCAGGGCTCCGGTGAACGAGAGCAGTGTGCGGTCGATCGAGCGGTCGGCCAGCTTTCCGCCGAGCCAGTTGCCGATGACGAGGCCGGCGCCGAACAGCACGAGCAGCCACGGCACCGCGGTCGATGCGAAGCCGCTGACCTCGGTCAGCGTGTAGGCGATGTAGGTGAAGGCGCCGAACATGCCGCCGTAGGCGAGCACGGTCACGAGAAGCGAGAGCCACACCTGGCCCGAGCGGAAGGAGCCGAGCTCCGCCCGCAGACTGATGCGCTCCTGCGACCCCCGTCGATTCGGAACGAGTGCGGCGATGCCGGCGAACGCGACCACACCGATGATCGCGATGGCCCAGAAGGTCGAGCGCCAGCCGAGCTGCTGACCGAGGAATGTGCCGAAGGGCACGCCGAGAACGTTGGCGGCGGTGAGGCCGGTGAACATGATGGCGACCGCGCCGGCCTTCTTCTCAGGGCGCACGAGCGATGCCGCGACGACGGAGCCCACGCCGAAGAAGGCACCGTGATCGAGGGCGGCGATGATGCGGCCGACCATCGCGGTCGCATAGTCTGCTGCGACCGCGGTGAGCACGTTGCCGATGATGAAGAGCACAACGAGGCCGAGAAGCAGGGCTTTGCGGGGCAGACGCAGGGTGATCGCGGTGAGCAGCAGCGCGCCGACGACGACGGCGAGGGCATACCCCGAGATCAGCCAGCCCGCTGTGGCCTCGCTGACGGCGAAGTCGGTTGCGACGTCGGGAAGCAGGCCCATGATCACGAACTCGGTGAGGCCGATGCCGAACGCTCCGATGGCGAGCGCGATGAGGCCGAGTGGCATGAGGGTTCTCCTGTTAGACTGATTTGATTGCAGACGCGGGATATTGCGGGTGCGGTGAATATCATTGCACGCGCAACTATAAAGCGCAAACAACTACTTCCGGAGGGCTGTCCATGGGCATCGCAGACGACGCCGTCGAGATCAGAGCGCAGGGCTGGCGAACGCTCGCCGCCCTGCACGGGATGATCGAGGTCGAGCTCGAGCGCGCGCTCGCCGCCGAAGCCGAGCTCTCGGTCGTGGAGTACACCGTGCTCGATGCTCTGAACCGTCAGGACGGCTGGCATATGCGCATGCAGCAGCTCGCGCGGGCGGCGGCGCTGAGCCCCAGCGCGACGACGAGGCTCGTCAACCGGCTGGAAGATCGCGGGCTGCTCACGCGGATCCTCTGCATGGACGACCGCCGCGGCATCTACACCGAGCTGACAGCCGCCGGGCACGAGCTGCACGACCGCGCCAAGCCCGTGCACGACCGAACACTCGAACGGGTGCTGGCAGAGGCCGCCGAGCAGCCGGAGCTGGCGCCGATGGTCGATGCCCTGCACCGCGAGCCCGCAGTCCGCTGACTTCCGCACCCCTCGCTGCGCGTCGGGCGCACCGGACCGAACGGGTGCGACTCGGCGTGTCCCTCAGCGGCACGCCGGTTCGAGGGCAGATGGTCCGAGAACTCCGACCGATGAGCAGCGCGGTCACTCCGTGCCCCCACTGGGACTCGAACCCGTCCCCACCGGCCCCTCCACCCGCCGCTGCGCGTCGGGCGGAGCCTCGGGCCGTCGTGGCCCCTGGCCTGGCTTCTCGCCCAGCGCGGTCACTCCGTGCCCCCACTGGGACTCGAACCCAGACTGAAGCGTGTTTAAGACGCCTGCCTCTGCCATTGGGCTATGGGGGCCCGCGTGCTCAGCCTATCCACGGGCCGCGAGGCCTGCGTCGTAGGGTAAGGGGGTGCTCGATCTCACTGCAGGCCGGCGCCCGGCATCCGAACCAGATGCGCCCTGGCGTTCGCCCGACCGGTACTGGACCTCTCTGACCGAGGCGACCGCCCACCTCCCCGCGCCGGTCGCGGTGATCGAGCGGGAGGCGCTGCGCCACAACGCCATGGACCTGCTGGTGCGGGCGGGCGGCATCCCGATCCGCGTCGCGACGAAGTCGGTGCGCGTGCGGGCGGTGCTCGACGCCGTGCTCGAGATCCCCGGATACCGCGGGATCCTCGCCTTCACGCTCGCCGAGGCGCTCTGGCTCGCCGAACAGCACGACGACATCGTGCTCGGCTACCCGACGGCCGACCGCGCAGCTCTGCGCGCACTGGTCGCCGATGAACGAGCGGCGTCGCGCATCACCCTGATGATCGACGACCTCGCCCAGCTCGACCTGATCGACTCGGTCGCGGCCCCCGGGTCGCGCCCGGAGGTGCGCGTGGCGATCGATGTCGATGCGTCGCTGCGCTCTCCGTCTCTGGGGCACATCGGGGTGCGGCGTTCGCCACTGCACTCCGCCGCCGACGTTGCGGCGTTCGCCCGCCGCATCGTGCGCCGCCCCGGTTTCCGCCTGGTCGGACTGCAGATGTACGAGGCGCAGATCGCAGGTCAAGGGGATGCTGCGGGAGCCGACGCCCCCGTCATCCGCATGGTGCAGGCGCGTTCCCGCGACGAGCTTCGCCATCGACGCGCCGAGATCGCCGACGCGATGACGCAGGTGGCTCCGCTCGAGTTCCTCAACGGGGGAGGGACGGGCTCGCTGGAGTTCACCGGCAGCGATGAGTCGCTCACCGAGGCGACCGCCGGCAGCGGACTGCTCGCAGGGCACCTCTTCGACGGATACCGCTCCTTCCAGCCGGCGCCCGCCGCGGCCTTCGCGTTCGACGTGGTTCGCAGGCCGGCCCCCGACATCGCCACCGTCCTGGGCGGTGGCTGGATCGCATCCGGCCCCGCGGCGGCATCCCGTCAGCCCCTTCCCGTCTGGCCCGCGGGACTCCACGCCCTCCCGCGCGAGGCGGCAGGAGAGGTGCAGACGCCTTTGAGGGGTTCTGCCGCGCGCAAGGTGAAGATCGGTGACAGGGTCTGGTTCCGGCACGCGAAGAGCGGCGAGCCCGCGGAGCGGATCGACCGCTACCATCTGGTCTCAGACGGCGTCGTCGTCGCCGAGCTGCCCACGTATCGCGGAGAGGGAAAGGCGTTCCTATGACTCGTCCCGGCGGAACCTGGCAGAACTGGGGTCGCACGGCCGCCATCCGCCCGCTGCGGGTGGAGCGCCCGCGATCGCCGGAAGGCGTGCAGCGCGCTGTCAAGGCCGCGTCGGCCCAGGGCCTCACGATCAAGGCCGTCGGCGCGGGCCACAGCTTCACCGGAATCGCCGCGGCTCCCGGGGTGCTGCTCGAGCTCGACGACCTGCAGGGGCTGGTCTCGGCCGACACGGAGACCGGGACGGTCACCCTGCTCGCCGGCACCCGGCTGCACCGCATCCCCGCCCTGCTGAAGCCATACGGGCTCGCGATGCAGAATCTCGGCGACATCGACAGGCAGTCGATCAGCGGCGCCATCTCGACAGGGACCCACGGCACCGGCGCCCGCTTCGGCGGAATCGCGACCCAGGTGCGCGGGCTCACCCTGATCACCGCCGACGGGGAGTTCCTCCGCATCGATGAGCAGCGCAACAGCGAGCTCCTTCCCGGTGCCGTCGTCGGCCTCGGCGCACTGGGCATCGTCGTCGAGGTGACGCTGCAGTGCGTCCCGGCTTTCGTCATGCAGGCGGTCGACGCACCCGTCCCGCTCGATGATGCGCTCGGGTCGCTGACCGAGCGGGTGGCGGATGCTGACCATTTCGAGTTCTACTGGCATCCGCACACCGACGTCGCGCTGACCAAGACGCAGAGCCGGATGCCCGAATCCACACGCCGTCGCCCCCGGCCGCGGCTGCAGCACTGGCTCGACGAGAGCCTTCTCTCCAACGGAGTCTTCGGGGCGTTCTGCGGAATCAGCAGATTCGTGCCCGCGGTGGTCCCTCCGTTCAACCGCCTCGCCGTGCATCTGACGGGCGATGCCGAGTACGCCGATCACTCTCACCGCGTGCTCATCCATCACCGCGACGTGCGCTTCCGCGAGATGGAGTACGCGCTGCCCGCTGCGAACGTCGTCTCGGCATTCGAAGAAGTGCGCCAGCTGATCGCCGAACGAGGGTGGCGCATAGAGTTCCCCGTGGAGGTGCGCTTCGCGGCGGCCGATGATCTGTGGCTCTCGACGGCCTTCGGACGCGACACCGCGTACATCGCCGTGCACCGCTACTGGCGCGTAGACCCTCGCGAGTACTTCGACGCGGTCGAGCAGATCATGCTCGCCCACGACGGCAGGCCGCACTGGGGCAAGCTTCACGGGCTCACCGCGGCGCAGTTGCGCGAGCGGTACCCGCGATTCGACGACTTCGTCGCGCTGCGTGATCGCCTCGATCCCGACCGGCTGTTCGGCAACCGTCATCTCGAACGGATCCTCGGCGCCTGAGCACGGCCTGTCATCCAGCCGACGCGCAGTGATCGGCGCATAGGATGGATGACGATTCAAGAGGGGGGTCCGCATGGAATGGCTGTGGCCGGTACTGATCGTCGTCGGAGTGCTGCTGCTCGTCGGCATCTATCTGTGGTCGACGTACAACTCGCTGGTGCAGCTGAATGTGCGCGTCGATGAAGCGTGGAGCGGCATAACCGTGCAGCTCAAGCGGCGAGCCGACCTCATCCCCAACCTCATCCAGACCGTGCGAGGGTATGCCGCGCACGAGAAGGAGGTCTTCGAGGGGGTCACCCGCGCCCGAGCCGAGACTCTGGCTGCCACCGGGCCGGCCGAAGCGGGCGTTGCCGAGGGACACCTGCAGCAGGCGCTTCGCAGCCTGTTCGCGGTCGCCGAGGCGTACCCGCAGCTGCAGGCCAGCCAGAACTATCTGCAGCTGCAGCACTCGCTGGTCGACACCGAAGACAAGATCCAGGCCGCGCGTCGTTTCTACAACGGCGGGGTGCGGGAGCTGAACACCAAGATCAAGGTGTTCCCCAACAACCTCTTCGCCCGCGGCCTCAGCTTCACGGAACGCGAGTTCTTCGAGGTCAGCGACGACGGAGCGATCTCCGAGCCGCCGCGCGTGCAGTTCTGACGCGAAGAGGCTCACTGCGACGACGTCGCGTTGAGCCTCTTCTTTTCGTCATTCCCTCGGGTGGACGTGCCGCCCGACGGCGGTGTCGGCGCCGTGCAGAGCGTGAGCCACGGCGTCCGCCGCATCGCCCCAGCCCGACACACTGATCCGCTCGAGGCCCTGCCACAGAGCCGCACGAACCAGCTCCTCCGCGATGCGCTCTGCATCCTCCCCGGGTCGGGCGTGCGCCTCCCACCACGCCGACTGCACACGCAGTGTCGACGCGGCGCGGTCGGCCTTCAGATCGGCACGGCCCACGACTCGGTCACCGACCAGCAACGGCAGCGAGTAGTACCCATACCGTCTCTTCTCGGCGGGCACGTAGATCTCGATCCGGTAGTCGAAGTCGAAGACGCGCAGTGCGCGGTCGCGGAACCACACGACCGGATCGAACGGAGTCAGCAGCGCGGCGCGATCGATGCGCCGGGGCAGCACGGCATCACGATGCCGCCACGCCGCGATCGGTCTGCCGGCACGCTCCCAGCCGCGCACGACGACGGGCTCCAGCTCGCCGGCGTCGACGAGATCCGACACCGCTGAGCGGACAGCCGACTGGTCGCGCAGCCGGTAGTAGTCGTTCAGATCGGCGATCGTCGCGACGCCGTACGAGCGCGCCGCGCGTCGCACCAACTCGCGCACGGCCTCGTCACGCGGGATCGCGCTCTGGCGCACGGCGGCGGGGATGATCTGCTCGGCGAGCCCGTAGCGGCGCTCGAAACCCGCGCGGCCGGCGATGGCGACCTCGCCGCAGCGCCACAGATGCTCCAGCGCGATCTTCGACTCGTCCCAGTCCCACCACGAACCGCGCTCGCGCGGAGCGTCATCGCGAAGATCGGCCGGGCGCAGCGGCCCGCGGGTGCGCAGCTCGTCGCGCACCCAGTCGAGCGTGCGACGGTGCGCGTGCATCCAGGCGTCCGGACGAGACGCGCGCTCCTGCCACTCGCGCATGCGAAAGCCCCAGAGGGCCCAGTCGGCGATCGGCATGAACGTGGCCTCGTGGGCCAGGTACTCGACGTAGTGAGTGGTGCGTGAGAGGAAGGTTCGATCGAGCACGGCGGGGTCGTACGCGCCCAGCCGTGAGAACATCGGCATGTAATGCGAGCGGGCGAACACGTTCACCGAGTCGATCTGCAGAACCCCGAGGTGATCCATCGCCCGATGCAGGTGGCGCGGCGCCACAGCATCCGGTCGGCGCCGGGAGAATCCCTGGGCCGCCAGCGTCATACGACGGGCTTCGGCGGCGCTCAGGGTGTTCGAACCGAGGCTGTTCACGAGGCGGGACGTCACGGCGTCAGCGTATCGGCAGCCGCCGACACGCGGCGAAGCACGCATTCGACGCGTACGTAGAATTGCACAATGAGCGACGACCCCAGACCGAGGTTCCGCAATCCGTTCCGCCAGTATCCGCCCGTCCTCGACCGCACGGTGACCACCGCGGCCGACGAAGCCGTGCCGGCGCCGCTGCGCGTCACGGCCGCCTACTCCTGGCGACTGCTCGTGATCGCGGGCATGGTCGCGCTGTTCATCTGGCTGGTCATGCTGCTCAAGCTGCTGGTCATCCCGCTCATGGTCGCGATCCTCATCACCGCACTGCTGTGGCCGGCGTTCCAGCTCATGCTGCGCGCGCGGTTCCCCCGCTGGCTGGCGATCGCGCTGACCGTGCTGGGCACTCTCGGCGTCGTCACCGGCCTGCTCTGGCTCGTCGTCTGGCAGGTGCGCGAGCAGCTGCCCGACGTGCAGGCGAAGACGGCGGATGCCATCGGCCAGCTGCGCACCTTCCTGCTCGAAGGCCCCATGCACCTCACCGAGAAGCAGATCGACGGCTACATCCAGCAGGGCATCGGCCTGCTGAACGAGCAGGCCGACCTGCTGCTCAACGGCGCGCTGGCGGTCACCGGCACCGCTGCGCACATCCTCACCGGAGCGCTCCTCGCGCTGTTCATCCTCATCTGCCTGCTCGCCGACGGCGCCGGCATCTGGAGATGGACCCTCAAGCTCTTCCCGCGCACGGCGCGGCCCGCTGCCGACGCGGCTGCGCGCAACGGCTGGGCCACCGTCGTCGACTACGCGCGGACGCAGATGTTCGTGGCCGGGATCGACGCCATCGGCATCGGCGTCGGCGCCGCGCTTCTGGGCGTGCCGATGCCCATACCTGTCGCCGTGCTCGTGTTCCTCGGCTCGTTCGTGCCGATCGTCGGAGCAGTGGTGACGGGCGCCCTCGCGGTGTTCCTCGCCCTCGTCTACAACGGCCCGTTCATCGCGCTCGCCATGCTCGGGGTCGTGCTGCTCGTGCAGCAGCTCGAGGGGCACATCCTGCAGCCGATCCTGATGGGCTCGGCGGTCAAGGTGCACCCGCTCGCCGTGGTGCTCGTCGTCGCGGGAGGAGCGATGATCGCGGGCATCCCCGGCGCACTCTTCGCGGTGCCGCTCGCCGCATTCGTCAACGTCGCAGCCGTGACCATCAGCTCGGGCGCATGGCGCACCGGGCGCGAGCCGGCAGCCGAAGATCTCATCTGGAGCACAGTGCCGCGTGAGCGGCAGAGGAGGAATCGATGACCGCAGTCCCGAGCCTTGCCGCAGTTCCCAGCCTCGCTGAGTTCACCGCCGCAGCCGACAGCCTCTCCGGAGTGATCTCGCGCACCCCGACCGAGCTCTCACGCGCGCTCAGCGAGAGTCTCGGATCGACGGTGATGCTCAAGATGGAGAACCTGCAGCGCACCGGGTCGTTCAAGGTGCGGGGCGCCACCTACCGGCTCTCCCGGCTGACGGCTGAGGAGCGGGCCAGGGGAGTGGTGGCGGCGTCGGCCGGCAACCATGCCCAGGGAGTGGCCCTGGCGGCGCAGATGCTCGGCATCCCCGCGACGATCTTCATGCCGCTCGGCGTGCCCGTGCCCAAGCTCCTCGCCACCAGGGGCTACGGAGCCGAGGTCGTGCTCGAGGGCGAGACCGTGGCGACATCGCTGCGACTCGCCGCCGAGTTCGCCGAGCGCACGGGCGCGGTCCTGATCCACCCCTTCGACCACCGCGACATCGTCGTCGGTCAGGGAACGCTCGGCCTCGAGGTCATCGAGGACGTCCCCGACGTCGACACCGTGATCATGGGAATCGGCGGCGGCGGTCTCATCGCCGGCGTCGCCGCAGCGGTGAAGGCGGCGGCAGCCGCAGCCGGTCGCACCGTGCGAGTGATCGGGGTGCAGGCCGAGAACGCCGCCGCCATGCCTCCGTCGCTCGAGGCCGGAAGCCCGGTCGAGATCCAGACGCATCCCACGATCGCCGACGGCATCCTCGTCGCGAGGCCGGGCGATGTGCCGTTCGAGATCATCCGCGAGCTCGTCGACGAGGTGGTCACCGTCTCCGAAGACGACATCGCCCGTGCCCTGCTCGTGCTGCTCGAGCACGCGAAGGTCGTCGTCGAGCCGGCAGGCGCCGTCGGCGTCGCCGCCATCCTCGCAGGCAAGGTCCATGGCACGGGCGTCACCGTGCCGATCCTCTCCGGCGGCAACATCGACCCCATGCTGCTGCAGCGGGTCGTGGCGCACGGTCTCGCGGCATCCGGTCGGTATGCGACCGTGCGCATCCCGCTTCCCGACCGCCCCGGTCAGCTCGCCAAGGTGTCGGATCTGCTCGCGCAGGCCGGCGCCAACGTCATGGAGGTGCTGCACACCCGCCACGGGCACGGTCTGCAGATCAGCGACATGATCCTGCAGCTCTCGATCGAGACCCGCGGCCCGGAGCACACCGAACTCGCGCTCGACACCCTGCGACAGGCCGGTTTCGAGCCGGTCATCGTGCCCGACTGAGACGGCGCGGGAGCGCCAGGACGAAGAACGGCGGGGTGCCCCATCTGGAGCATCCCGCCGTTCACCGTCTCTGCGGCTGAGTCTGCCGATCAGCCGGTGTACGTCTCGACTCCGGTGATCTCGACGCTGATCGCGCGGCCGTTGGGGGCCTCGTAGCTGGACTTGTCGCCCACCTTGAGTCCGATGATCGCCTGACCGAGGGGGCTCGCCTCGCTGTAGACGTCGAGGTCGCCGCTCGCGGCGATCTCGCGACTGCCGAGCAGGAAGACCTCCTCGTCACCGGCGACGAGCGCGGTGACGACGGTGCCGGGCTCGACGATGCCGCGGCTCGTGGGCGCCTCGCCGACCTTGGCGGTCTTGAGCAGCTGCTGCAGCGTGCGGATGCGCGCCTCCTGCTTGCCCTGCTCGTCCTTCGCGGCGTGATACCCGCCGTTCTCCTTGAGATCGCCTTCTTCGCGCGCCGCTTCGATGCGGGCGGCGATCTCATCACGACCGACGGTGGAGAGGTGCTCGAGCTCTTCGACGAGCCGGTCGTAGGCCTCCTGCGTGAGGAAAGGTACCTGAGCGTCTGTGGACACAGCGTGCTCCTTCGTAGCGGGCCCCTTCAGGGGCTTATGGGACATCGAGCCTTGCGGCCCGAGGGATATGCGAAGACGCCCCGGCGTTGCCGGGGCGTCGGTCATCTTTCGGATGATTCTAGGTGACCCAGCAGGACTTGACCAAACCCGTGGTCGCCTCGGCGACTGTCGGGATGCTGACGGCTACGCCCTTCGTATGATGCTCGCCACCCGGGATCTCGACGATCTTCCAGCCGACGATGCCGAATTCCTCATCCTGCGCCTCGACCGCGCACGCGACGTCGGCGCCCTGAGGAGCGGTGAACTGGAAGTGCAGCTCGACGCTGTGCGCGTCGACGACGGTGAAGCCGAGGTCATCGGCATCCACCGCGCTCATCTGCTTGGCCACGATCGTCCAGCCGAGCGCCACGACAGCCGCCACGACGATCGCGCCGAAGACGATCCAGGGGAGGCGACGCGTCGGCGTGCGGCCGTATCGCTCATCGAGCTCGCGTGCGGTGGTCACGTCTCTCCTGGGTGTGGACGGCGGATAGGCTGGACTTCCAGGTTATTCGACCTGCGAGGAGAAGGCGGACCATGATCCTGTTCGGTGAGACCACCCCGATGCCGACGCCGTCGATGACGGTCGACCCGAACTCGGTGACTCCCGGATTCGCCGGGTTCGCCATGATCGTGCTGATCGTGGTCGCCGTCGTGCTGCTGATCTGGGACATGAATCGCCGCATCCGCCGGGTCCGCTACCGCGAAGAGGTGCGGCAGGAGCTCGATGCCGAAGAGGCGGCGCTGCGCGAGCAGACCGACGGCGACGGCGAAAGCCGCTGAGCCCCGCGGATCTCAGACGCCGACGCGTTCGAACGCGTCGAGACTGATGCCCTGATCCAGGATCGTCTTCGACCACTCCTTGGCGCTGTGCAGGCTGTGGTCGCGGTAGTTGCCGCACTCCACGGCAGACACTCCGGGCACGTCGGCCCACTCCGCGTTCTCTGCGATGAACCGCAGGCCGCCGCGAACAGCGGCCACGACGTCCTCGACGGCCGGCTCGCCCCAGAAGATCGCGTGGAATCCGGTGCGGCAGCCGAACGGCGAGATGTCGAGGAGACCCTCGATGCGGTCCCGCACCACGCTCGCCAGCAGGTGCTCGATGGTGTGCAGGCCGGCCGTGGGGATCTCGCCCTCGTTGGGCTGTACGAAGCGCACGTCGAAGTTCGAGATCGCGTCGCCCTTCGGCCCGTGCTCGACGCTGATCAGACGCACGTAGGGCGCCTTGACGGCGGTGTGGTCCAGGGTGAAGCTCTCGACTTCGGCCATTCTCGCTCCTCGGGTTCGGACGGTCGTTTCGAGCGTATCCCGGGCTCGGGGCGGCGCGGTTATCGCGTTACCTCTCGCGACGGCGTCAGCGCACGCCGAGTGAGGGAGAGAGGGGCTCGAGGGAGATCAGCAGGCAGGCCGTCCAATGGCAGAGGAAGGCCAGCACGGTGCAGACGTGGAAGATCTCGTGGAAGCCGAAGTGACCCGGCCACGGGTTCGGCTTCTTCATCGCGTAGACGATCGCCCCGGCCGTGTACAGAAGACCGCCCACGCACACCAGCACCATCATGGCGACGTTGGCCTGCAGCAGGTCGACCATGTACATCACCGCTGCCCAGCCGAGGGCGAGATACAGGGCGACGTAGAGCCACCGTGGCGCGTTGATCCAGAAGACGCGGAACAGGATGCCGAGCACGGTGCCGCTCCACACGACGATGAGCAGCACGAGGCCCTTCTGAGGGGGCAGGGCGAGCACGGCCAGCGGGGTGTAGGTGCCGGCGATGAGCAGCAGGATGTTCGCGTGGTCGATGCGCTTCAAGACGACCTTGGTCTTCGGGCCCCAGTCGAACCGGTGGTAGAGCGCCGAATTGCCGAAGAGCAGCAGCGACGTGGTCATGAAGACGGCTGCCGCGATCTTCGCCGGACCGCCCTGGGCGAGCGCGATGAGCACGATTCCTGCGACGATCGCGATGGGGAATGTGCCGGCATGGACCCAGCCGCGCCACGTGGGCCTGACCTCCACAGCGGCATCGACGGCCGCAGCCTCCATCAGGGGGAGCTGGGGGACATCTGCGTCGTCAGAAGGTCGGTTGCTCACTCGCTCACTCTACGTTTCGGCTCATGCCGCCAGCGGCACATGACCTGAGCGCTGCGGCGCCCTCGCGGCTCATGAGGGTAGCGTAGGCACGTGACTGCACGCGAGAGCTCGGGGCGAGGGCCCCTCTACTGGCTCTACGGGAATCGCCTTCGACGGCGCATCGACCCGGCGAAGGCTCCCCACCACGTCGCGATGATGATCGACGGCAACAGGCGTTGGGCCCGGCAGCTCGGCTTCGACAGCGCCGCGGCAGGCCATCGCGCCGGTGCCGCGAAGATGCGCGAGTTCCTCGGTTGGTGCGACGACCTCGGCATCGGCGTCGTCTCCCTGTACCTTCTGTCGGCCGACAACCTGCTCAAGCGCGACTCCAAGGAGATCGGCGACCTCATCGAGATCATTGCCGAGCTCGCCGACTCCCTCGCCGAGCACGGCGAATGGCGGGTGCAGCACGTGGGGCGCTCTGACATCCTGCCGACGGAGCTCTCGCGGGTTCTCGCCGAGGCGCAGGCGCGCACCAGCGGGCACACCGGACTGCATGTGAACCTCGCGGTCGGCTACGGCGGTCGCAACGAGATCGTCGACGCTGTGCGCAGCATCATCGGCAAGCACAACGCCTCGGGCGGCACCCTGGAGGACCTCGCCGAGCAGCTCACCCCGGAGATGATCGGCGAGCACCTCTACACCGGCGGCCAGCCCGACCCCGACCTGGTCATCCGCACGAGCGGAGAGCAGCGCCTGAGCGACTTCCTGCTGTGGCAGAGCGCGCACAGCGAGTTCTACTTCGTCGAGGCGCTCGGTCCCGACCTGCGTGAGGTCGACTTTCTGCGGGCGATCCGAGACTTCGCCGACCGCGACCGTCGCTTCGGGCGATGAACGCGACCGGCGGGTAAGCGGGCTCGAGCGTGCGCTCGCGGCTTACGGTCGCTGCTCGTTCACCGATTCTTCAGCGATTCGTCCTGCGTGTCGCCGCGCGCGGGGGCGGGTGCGGACGTACGTTCATGGCATCGGACACCGTGTCCGGTCGGGTCGGCCTCAAGGTTCGCGACTCGTGGCCCCTGGTCGACTCGCTGCAGAGCCGGGAATGCGTCCCGGGTGGGAGTGGATCGTGACCACACGTACAGCACAGCAGCAGTCCACGTCAGCAGTCGGAGCCGTGTCACACGATGACACGGCTCTTCGCACATATGTGCTCGATACCTCGGTGCTGCTGAGCGATCCGCAGGCCCTGTTCCGTTTCGCGGAGCACTCGATCGTGCTCCCCGTGGTGGTGATCAGCGAGCTGGAGGGCAAGCGTCACGACCCCGAGCTGGGGTACTTCGCGCGTCGCGCGCTGCGTCACCTCGACGAGCTGCGTGTCGAGCACGGCCGACTCGACTTCCCCATCGAGGTGGGCGACGGCGGGACCCTGCGTGTCGAGCTCGCCGGCGCCGATCTGTCACTGCTGCCCGCTGGCATCCGGCTCGGCGACAACGACAGTCGCATCCTCGCCACCGCCGCCCGGCTGGCGAACGACGGGCAGGACGTCACCATCGTGTCGAAGGATCTGCCGATGCGGGTCAAGGCGGCATCTCTGGGGCTCGCCGCGGAGGAGTATCTGGCCGAGCAGGCGGTGGACTCCGGGTGGACCGGCATCACGACGCTCGACCTGTCGGGCGACGAGATGAGCGACCTCTACGAGAGCGAAGTCGGCCTCAGCGACGAGGTGCGGGGCGTGCCGGTGAACACGGGACTGATCATCCACTCCGAGCGGGGATCGGCGCTGGGTCGCGTGGTGGCTGACGGAGAGTTCCGGCTGGTGCGCGGCGACCGCGAGGTCTTCGGCATGCACGGCCGGTCGGCCGAGCAGCGCATCGCGATCGACCTTCTGCTGGATCCGGAGGTGGGGATCGTCTCGCTCGGCGGGCGAGCCGGCACCGGCAAGTCGGCGCTGGCGCTGTGCGCGGGCCTGGAGTCGGTGCTCGAACGGCAGCAGCAGAAGAAGATCATCGTCTTCCGCCCGCTTTTCGCGGTCGGCGGGCAGGAGCTCGGCTACCTGCCCGGTGACCAGGGAGAGAAGATGGGCCCGTGGGGTCAGGCGGTGTTCGACACGCTCGGCTCCGTCGTCTCGGGCAACGTTCTCGAAGAAGTCGTCGCGCGGGGGATGCTGGAGGTGCTGCCGCTCACTCACATCCGCGGCCGTTCGCTGCACGACGCGTTCGTGATCGTCGACGAGGCGCAGTCGCTCGAGCGCAACGTGCTGCTCACCGTGCTCAGCCGCATCGGGCAGAACTCGCGGGTCGTGCTGACGCATGATGTCGGACAGCGCGACAATCTCCGGGTCGGGCGCTACGACGGAATCGCCAGTGTCATCGAGACGCTCAAGGGCCACGACCTGTTCGGCCACGTGACTCTGCAGCGCTCGGAGCGCTCGGCCATCGCGGCTCTGGTGACGGAACTGCTGGAGGGGGGCGAACTGAGCTGACCGACGCTCGAGGCTTCTCGCTCTCGGTCGAATGCTCGGGGGTCGACAGGCCGGATGGTGGACGTCTCGGGGAGATTCGTCCGGCATCCGGAGTGTCGGCCCCCGTTCTTCTGTGACGGATGCCCCGCCAGACTTTGACGGCCTGCATTTCGTCGTGAGCTCAGGCGGGTCGGCGGATGCTGCGCGCGGGCGTTCCCGGTGCCGGTGCGGCCGTTACGTTCGGGGCGGCGCACCCCTGTCGGACGTTCTCGCACGATCGGTCCGGCATCTGGAGTGTGTGGCTCCCGTTTCGATCGTGCGGAGGCGAACACGTGGCTGGTGGTCCGTGGCCGGCATCAGCAGCCGGGTGCCGTGGGCTGCTCCGCGCACGTGCGCGCGACGAGGGCGGTGTGCGCCTCGAAGATGCGGATCTGCTGCGTCGGTCCGGGGATGTCGAGCTGTCCCTCGACGGGGAACCATCCGGCTCCGAGGTCGATCTCGGCTGCGTACGCGATGTCCACCCGAGCATCGTAGGTTCCGCGCTCGGAGTAGGTGTGACTCGTGTCGGTGGGCGTGAACTGCGCTTGCCCGAGGCTCGCCCAGCTCGCCCCGGGCGAGGAACTGGTCCGGGTCTCGCCATCGCCGTAGTCGAACGTGTATGACACCGGAGTGAAACGCACGTCGACAGGGAAGCCGAACAGGTCACCGGAGCGCACGTGCGGGGAGGCCTCGGTGACGAAGTTCGCGGGAAGCCCCACCACTCCCAGACTGTCGGGTTCGCCCACGATCCTGCCCTCAGCGGGGGCGAAGGTCGCGAGATCCGTGATCGCGATCGGCGGCAGCCCCGGCGACTCCTCGCCTTTCTCTGGCTCTGCCTCTTCGCCAGGGATGCTGTTCTGCCAGCAGCCGCGGTTGGAATCCCAGTCGACCAAGCAGTTCTCGAACGGTGAGGGTTTGTCTGGTGGCGGGTAACCGACGGTAGCTTTGCCGCTCCCACCGCTTGATCCGTACCGGGATCCGGAGGAGTTGCTCGCGCCCCCACTGCTTCCCCGCTTGGTCTTGATACCGCTGAGACCGAGTTCCGAGCCGTCTTCCGCGGTTCTCCACGTTGCGGTTCCTCCACCGATTTCTTGGCCATCAGCCGGAGGCACCGCTGTTCCCACTGCAGCGAGTACCACTACAAGAGCGCTCATTGTCAACCTCATTCGCACGAGAAGCCCTCGGGCGCGTGATTTGACGCGATCTTGAGGCCAGTAGTCGTGGTTGAGGGCACGAACGTGACCCTCAGCGCTCGCCTGTCGATCCGTTCCACGGGGGTGACGGAATTGCCGTTGGCGTCGAGTAGATCGACCGAGGTGACATCAAGACACACATGGGCCACGACTGACCCGTCGTCGCTGCTGACGGGCGTGAACGTGTCGAACCTTGTCTCCCCCTTTCTCGTGACGTTCTCGGCTCGCAAGTAGCTGAGGTTCTCTCGCTCCGAGGCCAGAGCCGTGCCCGTAAGCCATTCGAACACCGGTCGGAATGATAGGGAATCCCTCAGATCGGTCGCATTGAGCGCTTCCACGTACGCCGCGTACGTCGCCTCCGCCGCAGCGAACGCCTCTTCATCCGTGGCGAAGGCTGCGGACTTCGTCGGCTTCGGCGCTGGCTTCGAATCCGGGGTGCAGGCCGACAGCATCCCGACCAGCAAGCCGGCGGCAGCGACGGCCGAACCTGTGCGCAGAAGCGTGATCGTCGTTTTCACCGCACCACGCTAACCCGAATGGCGGAACTGCCTCCCGAGTTATCCACAGCCCGGGTCACGCGCGGCGAACGCACCACTTCGCGCCCAGAGCACTGCTTATCCGCGTCGCCAGGTGGTGCACTCGACGGGTGCCGGTGCACTCGACTACGACGTCGTGCACGGCCGCACGACCGACGGCCGCGATGCACTCGGCGCCACGCACGACAAGCGCCCGGACGCAGAAATCCCCGCCCTCCACACGGAACAGGCGATCCGTGTGCAGGGCGGGGAGATCTGTGCGGGCGCGTCAGGAACCGAACGCCCCGAAGCAGCGTCAGCCGGCGTGCGTCATCGACAGCAGGTCGAGCTTGGCGTCGAGCTCCTCTTCCGAGATCTCGCCGCGCTCGACGTAGCCGAGGTCGATGACCGCGTCGCGCACGGTGATGCCCTTGGCGACCGAGTGCTTGGCGATCTTCGCCGCGGCCTCGTAGCCGATGACCTTGTTGAGGGGGGTCACGATCGACGGGCTCATGCCGGCGAACGCGGCGGCCCGCTCGACGTTGGCCTCGAGGCCGTCGATGGTCTTGTCGGCCAGAACGCGCACGGCGTTCGAGAGCAGACGGATCGACTCGAGCAGCGCGGTGCCCATGACGGGGATCGCGACGTTCAGCTCGAACGAGCCCGACGCGCCGGCCCAGGCGACGGTCGCGTCGTTGCCGATCACGCGCGCGCAGACCATGAGCACGGCCTCGGGGACGACCGGGTTGACCTTGCCGGGCATGATCGACGAACCCGGCTGCAGGTCGGGGATGTGCAGCTCGCCGAGGCCCGTGTTGGGGCCCGAGCCCATCCAGCGCAGGTCGTTGTTGATCTTCGTCAGGGACACCGCGATGGTACGCAGTGCACCCGAGGTCTCGACGAGGCCGTCGCGGTTGGCCTGAGCCTCGAAGTGGTCCTTCGCCTCGGTGATGGGCAGCTCGGTCTCGGCTGCGAGCAGCTCGATGACCTTCTGCGGGAAGCCGAGCGGGGTGTTGATGCCGGTGCCCACTGCGGTGCCGCCGAGGGGCACCTCGGCCACGCGGGGGAGTGCCGACTGCACGCGCTCGATGCCGAGGCGGATCTGGCGGGCGTAGCCGCCGAACTCCTGGCCGAGGGTGACGGGCGTGGCGTCCATCAGGTGGGTACGGCCGGACTTCACGACGCCCTTCCACAGCTCCGCCTTCGCCTCGAGGGCGACGGCGAGGTGGTCGAGCGACGGGATGAGGGTGTCGATGAGCGCCTGGGTGACGGCGATGTGCACCGACGTCGGGAAGACGTCGTTCGACGACTGCGACGCGTTGACGTGGTCGTTGGGGTGCACGGCCGAGCCGAGGATGCCGGATGCCAGGTTCGCCAGCACCTCGTTCATGTTCATGTTCGACGAGGTGCCGGAACCGGTCTGGTACGTGTCGACGGGGAACTCCGCGTCGTGCTTGCCCGACGCGACCTCGTCGGCGGCCTGGGCGATGGCGTCGGCGATCGCGCCGTCGAGCGTGCCCAGCTCCTTGTTGGCGAGCGCAGCCGCCTTCTTGATGCGGGCGAGCGCGGCGATCTGGGTCGACTCCAGTCCCTTCCCCGAGATCGGGAAGTTCTCGACGGCACGCTGGGTCTGAGCGCTGTACAGCGCCTTGGCGGGCACTCGCACCTCGCCCATGGTGTCGTGCTCGATGCGGTACTCGATGTCGGTCATGCCGATCCTTCCTCGAATGCGGGCGCGGTGCCCTCGGTGTCGATGCCCACAGTGACGACGGGCACGGCCGTGCCCTCTGCGAGACGGTAGTTGGCGCCGACGATGCCCAGGCGGCCCGCGGCGACCGCGTTGCTGATCATCTCGGACGAGTGCAGCAGGTCTGCCACGGTGTTGCGCAGGTGCTCGCGCCCCACGAGCTCGGCGTCGATATCGGCGACCGTGGTGCCGCCGGTCTCGGCGAGCACCTTGCGGGCCGCGGGGACGATCGGCGCGATCAGCTTCCAGATGCCGGCGGGCAGCGGAGCGGAGTCGATCGCGGTTCCGTCGATCGCCGCGCGCACCGCGCCGCACGAGTCGTGTGCGAGCACGACGATCAGCGGGACGTCGAGGATGCCGACCGCGTACTCCAGGCTCGCGACGATCGACTCGCCGAGCACCTGTCCCGCGTTGCGGACGACGAACAGGTCGCCCAGGCCCTTGTCGAAGATGATCTCGGCCGCCAGGCGCGAGTCCGAGCATCCGAACAGCGTGGCGATCGGCGCCTGCCCGTCTGCCAGCTCGTGCCGCTTGGAGACGTCCTGATGCGGGTGCGCGGGTTCGCCGGCGACGAATCGCCTGTTGCCGTCGAGCATCTCCCGCCAGGCCTCAGCGGGGGTGAGCGTTGCGGTCATTCGGCCTCCTTCAGGTCGTCGATCTGTGCGGACAGGGTCTCTGCGAGCTCGGCGGTCGCCTCGGGCGACTGCGAGCCGTACAGCAGGACGTAGTCGGGGCCCGCCTGGGTCCCGATGGCATAGGAGATGTTCGCGGTGCCGCGGTCGCGCAGGTCGAACTCGTCCCACTCGCGGCCGTCGATCGTCGTGGTGCCGTTCGGCGCCATGCCGTCGAGCACCTGGGGCGCCCAGCCGACGTCGGTGCCGAACGCCTGGGCGACCCGGATGAATCCGCGCTCGTCATCTGCCGCAGGCGCCAGCGTGATCGTCCAGACGCGGGTGCTGCCGCCGGCGAGATCGGCCTCGTTGACCCGCCAGTAGTCGTCGGCCTCGACGACCAGCGCGGGGCGCTGCATCGAGGTCTCGACGTCTGCAGCGATCGCGGCGACGTCGATCTCGGGCCGGTCGGGCACCTGGCCCCGCGGCACACCGAGCACGACGATGGCGACGACTCCGACGGTCACGATCAGTGCCGCGATGAGGTTGCGGAACGTCTGACTCGACCGGTAGACGCGACTGGCCTCGGCCTTGCGGTCGGCGGTCTCCTGAGCGGTCTCGGGGCGACCGAGCCCGGCGACCACGCGAGGCTCGCGGCTCATTCGCCCGCTCCGGATGCCGCGTCGCGTGCGGCGTCGAGACGGCGCTTCGCGCCGAGCAGCCACTCTTCGCAGCGGGCGGCGAGAGCCTCGCCGCGCTCCCACAGGGCGAGCGAGTGCTCGAGGGTGGGGGAGCCCTGTTCGAGCTCGGCGACGACGCGCACGAGTTCGTCGCGTGCGGCCTCGAACGACAGTTCTTCGACAGGGGAGTCGCTGGGGGCAGTCACGCCCCCATCCTACCGGCGTGTCGGACGTCGCCGATCCGGTCGCTCAGCCGCTCTCCGGCACCTGCCCGTCCGAGACTGCGCGCACCGACCCGCGGTCGACGGTGACGGTCATCGGGGTGCCGGCCGGGGCATCGACGGCATCCGTCAGGATGCGCCCGTCGTCGAGGTGCGCGATCGCGTAGCCGCGCGCCAGCGTCGCGGCGGGGGAGAGCGCCCGCAGCGAGGCCCGCAGCTCGGCGGTCGATCGGTGTGCGGCGTCCAGCGCTCGGGTGACGGTGTCGCGCCCGCGGGATGCGAGAAGCCACACCTCCTGCGCGCGGTCGTCGATGATCGGGTCGGGCGAGCGCAGCACCGGGCGCGAACGCAGCTGCTCGAGCTGCGCGATGTCGTGCGAGACACGCTGGGTCAGCCGGGTCCTCGCGCGCGCTCTCAGCTGCGCGACGATCGCACGCTGCTCTCCGACGTCGGGCACGACCCGCTTGGCGGCATCCGTCGGCGTCGACGCTCGAAGATCCGCGACGTCGTCGAGCAGCGGATGGTCGTTCTCGTGACCGATCGCGCTCACGACGGGAGTGGATGCCGCCGCCACGGCCCGCACGAGACGCTCGTCGCTGAATCCGAGAAGGGTCTGGGGGTCGCCGCCGCCGCGGGCGATGATGATCACGTCGACGTCGGGATCGGCATCCAGCCGCTTCAGGGCGGCGAGCACCTCGGGCACGCACCGATCGCCCTGCACGGCGACGTGCTGGGTGCGGAAGTGCACCTGCGGCCAGCGCAGCTCGGCGTTGCGGTGCACATCCTTCTCGGCGTCGGATCGCTCGCCGGTGATCAGGCCGATGCAGTGCGGGAGGAAGGGCAGCGCCTTCTTGCGCGAGGAGTCGAACAGGCCCTCCTGGCGCAGCTGCACGCGCAGCTTCTCGAGCTTCTCGAGCTGGTCGCCGAGGCCGACGTGCTTCATCGCCGAGACGATGAAGCTGAAGTCGCCGCCCTTGACGAAGTAGTCGGCCTTCACCGCGGCGACGACATGGTCGCCGACCGCGATGTCGGAGGGGATGCGCGGCCGAACGCTCGACCACACCCGGATGGAGATCTGCGCGTCGGAGCGCGTGTCCTTGAGGCGGGCGAACACGTTGCCGCCGCGCTGGTTCCACGACGTGATCTCGCCCTCGACCCAGACCGTGTTCCACCGGGCGATGAAGTCGCGGATGGTGCCGTTCAGCCGTGCCACGGAGGTGGGAGCGGCGGGCGTCGAGTCCCGCGGCGCCACCGAGTCGGCGGGCGGCGGCTCGCCGGGGATCGCGGCGGCTTCGAAGACGGTCATCCTCTCATTCTTCCGGATGCCGCAGACGAGGCGTCTGCGGCAGGTGCCGCTCCCGGCCCGCGAACAGGTGGCGCCGGTAGACTGAAGGGGTGAGTTCAACCGCTGTCTCGCTGCCCGTGCCGCACATTCCGACCCGCCGTCGCGCCGCCGAGCGCGCGCGCCTGGAGAACCTTCCGGTCGGCGGTGACAAGCGTGTTCTGCTGGCCGCTCCCCGCGGGTACTGCGCCGGAGTCGACCGCGCGGTCGTCGCCGTCGAGAAGGCCCTCGAGCGCTACGGCGCCCCGGTGTACGTGCGCAAGCAGATCGTTCACAACATCCACGTCGTGACGGAGCTCGAGCAGAAGGGCGCGATCTTCGTCGAAGAGGTCGACGAGGTGCCGGAGGGAGCACACGTCGTCTTCAGCGCGCACGGGGTCTCGCCGGCGGTCGTGAGCGCGGCATCCGATCGCGGCCTGCACGCGATCGACGCGACCTGCCCGCTCGTCACCAAGGTGCACCGCGAGGCCGTGCGCTTCGCGCGCGACGATTTCGAGATCCTGCTGATCGGTCACGAGGGGCACGAGGAGGTCGAGGGCACCGCGGGCGAGGCGCCCGACCATGTCACGATCGTGAACTCGCCTGAAGAGGCCGACACCGTGGTCGTGAAGGACCCGAACAAGGTCGTCTGGCTGTCGCAGACCACGCTCTCGGTCGACGAGACGATGGAGACGGTCAACCGCCTGCGCACCCGCTTCCCCGAACTGCACAACCCGCCGTCGGACGACATCTGCTACGCCACTCAGAACCGGCAGGTCGCGATCAAGAAGATCGCCAAGGACGCCGACCTTGTGATCGTCGTGGGCTCGGCGAACTCGTCGAACAGCGTGCGTCTGGTCGAGGTCGCCCTCGAGTACGGAGCCAAGGCCGCATATCGGGTCGACTACGCCGATGAGGTCAAGCAGGAGTGGCTCGACGGTGTGCGCACGGTCGGCGTGACGAGCGGCGCTTCGGTGCCCGAGGTGCTCGTGCGCGAGGTGCTCGCGGCCCTCGACGAGGCCGGCTACGCCGATGTCGAAGAGGTCCGCACGGCTGAGGAGGACCTCATGTTCTCCCTGCCGAAGGAGCTGCGTCAGGACACGTCGGGCAAGCGCGACGAGCGTGCGCTGGGCGGTCGAGTCTCACGCGCATGAGCGTCGACCGGCCGCAGTACGGCGAGTATGCGTCGCCCGAAGAGCAGCGTGCACGCGCGGGGCTGCCCCCGCTGAGCGCCGAGCCCGCGGCATCCGCGCCGACGCCGACGCCGGTGACACCGGCTGCGCCGGCTGCCGCCGCGCCCGCCCGCCCCGTCGGCAGGCTCGTGACCTTCGTGCTGCTGGGTTTCGGCCTGGTCAACGTGCTCTCGTCGATCCCGCAGTTCGTGAACATGGCCTCGACGCTCACCGAGTCGATGGAGATGCTCGGCCTCGACGGCGAGTTCACGAATTTCGCGGCCGCGCGCACCTGGGGCATCGTCGCCGTGGTCGTGCTGCTCGTCGGCTACGCGGCCACCGCCTGGTTGTCCTTCCGTCAGCTCAAGCGCAACAGGGCGGCGTGGTGGATCCCGCTGGTCGGCTTCGTGGTCACGATGTCGCTGGTGTCGGCCTGCATCTCGGTCGTGATGTTCAGCGACCCGGCGTTCACGGCCGGGCTCCTCACACCTCCTGCCGGGTAGCCTCGAAGGGTGTCAGCAGAGCAGATCGCCTTCCACGTCAGCTACGCCTCCGTCGAATCGGCGACGGGCGACGACCCCACCCCGCTCGCCGCAGACCTTCTGCGGGAAGAGCGCGTGCTGGCGGCGTCCCGCGGCTTCGACGGCGATGAGTCCGTCTTCCTGATCCCGGTCACCGAGAGCGGACATGTCGTCGCGCTCGACGGCGACGATCGGCTGCGTTTCGACCTGAGCCTCCTCACCCTGCAGCAGAGATTCGAGGCTGCGCGTCTGACCCTTCATCTCGGGATGTCCGACGATGCCATCGAAGAGGTCGACCAGGAACTCGACGAGGAGTTCGGAGCCGCTTTCGAGCAGCTCGACGATCCGGCGTCGGCCTCGGACGACTTGGGCGGATTCGGGATGCCCGATGCGGGCGACTCCGACGACGATGACGCCTTCGCCATGCAGCCGGTGCGGGTCGCCGAGTTCTCGCGGCGCGGTCCGTGGGGTGCGCGGATCACCGCGCAGATGACCGGCGTCGAGGTCGACTACCTCGAGGCGGGAACGTGGTCGCTGTATCGCTATGCCACCGACCAGCCGCACATGGCAGTCTCGGGCGGCGGCGCCGATGAGCCGATCATCGAGGTGAACCTGCCGCAGCACGGCGAGGCATGGGTCGAGGTGACGGTGCGCGGCCGCACCGGCATGTTCTGGCCGAACATCGAGCGGCTCACGCAGCCGGTGGTCGATCTCGACGCCATCACCGTGCCCGAGAGCGCGGATGTCTACCGTCGCATGCTGCTCGGGGCCGACGGAACGGACGACGAGCTGCGGGGCCTCGACATGGGCGAGCAGATCGACCTCGAGACGGCGCGGCGCGCGTGCGCCCCTGAGGCTCTGGGCGGCACCGCAGGAGAGCTCGAGCGCGTACGAGCCTTCATCTCGGCGTTCGGGGTGCCGGCCCGGCTGATCTCGGCGGCCATCGACGACGCGGAGGCCGGCCGTCGCTTCACTCCTCGAGGCTGGCCGCGCACCGTGGCCGACCTCGCCGTGGGCGGGATCGGCGAGATCACCGCACTGACGAGCCGCGAACGGCCGCTGCCCCGCGCCGCGCGGTTCTTGCGGAAGCGCCCGGCGCTCGGCGCGGCGCTGAGCGTCACCGAGCTCGCCGCCGGACTCGCGGCGAGCAGGGCGAAGTCTCCGCTCGTGCGGGGACTGGGCGTGCTGGTGATCATCGACGCCGCACTCGACCTCGCCATCTGGGTGCGTCGCGCACGCTCGCGCTGAGCACCCATCACTCAGACGACGATCAGCGGGCGTTGCCGCTGTTGACGTGGCCGCCGCCGTGACCGAGCGACTCGCCCTGGCCGCTGTTCACGCCGGGGCCCTTCGCGTCGGTGCCGGGCTCGACGTGGTTGGTCTTCGTGTGCACGATGTCGTAGTAGGTGCTGGTGTCGCCCGCGCTCGGGAACACACGGTAGGTGAACACGTTCTTGGTCAGCTCGGTGATCGGCACCACGCGCTGGAACAGCACGTCGCCCGCGGCGTTCTTGGCGTTGATCCAGCGCTCGGAGCCATCGGGGGTGACGGTCCAGTCGCCGCGCAGCTTGGGGCTGTCGTCGAGGTTGTACATCGCGTAGGTGCCGTCGGCGTCGAAGTACGCCCAGCCGACGAAGTTCGAGACCGCCGGGTCGTCGAGGGCGATGCGCCGGCCGTCCTGGTCGAACGCGGCGGTCGTCTTCCACGGGGTCGACGCCAGCAGGTCGGACGGGGTCATGGTGGTCTTCGAGAACGGGTGGGCGGATGCCGCGACGGGCGTCTCTGCGGCCATGGCCGAGCTCGGAACGACGGCGGCCACGGCGAGGGCGATGGCGGATGCGCTGAGGACGGAACGTCGGGAGATCCGGGTGGTGATGTTCATGCCCTCAACGCTACGAAGCCGGGTCGGGCGCGCACATCATCCGATCGGCCAGGGATGCCGGAGCCGATGGGCTGAGTGCTCAGACCCCTTCCCAGACGGCTCGGGCACCGGCGTCCCCTGTCAGCACTGTCACGACGATCGTCCCGACGGCCGTGACGACCGCGAGAACGGGCACGATGATCGCGACAGCATGCGCGGCGGACGCGCGGCGCAGCCGCGGCAGCATCCGGTCGCTCACTGCCACCGCGACCGCCGCGACCAGCAGGGCGATCGTCCAGGGTATGAGCATCTCGCCGAGAGCCTCGTGACGCTCGATCGCGGGCGTCACGCCGACCGTGTCGGCGAGTTCTTCGCCTGCCAGAGCCGTCACGGGAACAAGTCCGGCGACCAGCAGTGCCGCCACGGGCGGCGCGTAGCCCAAGCGGTGTCGCGCCGCCGGCCACACCGCGGCGATCGCGACCGCGAGGGCGGTGAGAGGGGTGAGCACCACGACGGCGTGCACCAGCAGCGGGTGCAGGGGAAGGCCGGCGATGCGGAACGCGTCGGCGTCGGCGAAGATGTCCATACCAGGAGAACGGCGTTCGCGCCGTTTCGGTTCATCGGTGAACCGAAGAGCTCTCCGCCTCGTTTCCCCGGTGAGGAGGCGATCTGTGACCCGAGACGACGATGAGCGGCTGACCGCGCTCTATGAGCTGCACGCCGGCCCCATACGGCGCTATGTCGTGAGCATCACCGGAAGAGGGGGCGGGGCGGATGACGTGGTGCAGGAGACACTGCTGCGTGCCTGGCGCACGCCCCGCATCCTGGAGCGGGATCCGGCGACGTCCCGGGCATGGATGATCACCGTAGCGAGGCACATCGTCATCGACGAGGCGCGCAGCGCCAGGCGGCGTCACGAGAGCCCTGTCGCCGAGCTGCCCGAGCGGGTCGCCGACGATCAGACGGATCGGCTGTTCGATGCTCTGCTGATCCAGGATGCGCTGGCGACTCTGAGCGATGAGCACCGCGCCGTCGTCGTCGCGGCCTACTATCGCGGCCGCAGCGTCGCCGAGGTGGCGTCGGAGCTGGGCATCCCCGCCGGAACCGTGAAGTCGAGGATGCATTACGGATTGCGGGCGCTGCGACTCGCACTGCAGGAGAGAGGGGTGACCCGGTGAACGCGGAGCACGAACGATTCGCCGCGTGGGACGCCGCCTACGCGCTCGGCGCTCTGTCGACCGCGGAACGCGAGGAGTTCGAGCGCCATCTCGCCGACTGCGGGCGCTGCGGGGACGCAGTGGCGGAGCTCATGCCGACGGTCGCGCTGCTCTCCCGGCTCGATGCTGATGACGCAGAGCAGGCGGCGACGGGCGGGGACGCGGGCCCCCTGCGCGTCCTGGCAGCCGCACGGGAGAGGCGCCGGGTACGCAGGCGGATCGGCGTGTTGGCTGCCGGGATCGCCGCCGCGGTGGTGGTGGCCACGATCGTGTCGGTGTCGGCGCTGTCGCCCCGGCCTGCGGAGATGATCGCCCTGGAGCCCGTCGACGGGGCCCCGGTGACCGCGACCGTCGCTCTGAGCGCCGTGCCGTGGGGCACGAAGCTCGATGTGGAGTGCGAGTACGACGGGAGCGACCGCTACGGAGTCGCTCGGGCGTACGCCCTCGCCGTCATCGACGCCGAGGGGGAGACCACGTTGCTGTCGAACTGGACGGTGACCCCGGGGGCGAGGGCGAAGCTGTCGGCCGGCACCGCGCTGACGACGTCGGAGATCCGAGCGATCGAGATCCGCGATGCCGGCGGCCGGGTGATGGTCCGCCACGACTTCGGGTGAACCGCCGCGCCCTTCGTCTCGTGTCACAGGGGAGCGCCCGGCAGCGGGCCGGCGCAGACGAAGGGACCTCATCATGCGCAAGCAACTCGCGATCGGGGGCATCGCCCTCGCACTCCTGCTGTCAGGCTGCAGCAGCCCCGGCGCATCCGGGCCGGCGTCGGACGGCGGCGACTCGGGCTACAGCGCGCCGTCGAGCGAGCCGTCGGACGAGGCGTCGGAGCCCGCGGCATCGGGCGCCGACGTCATGGTCGCCGAGACGTCGCTCGGCGAGGTCGTCGTCGATGGGAAGGGCATGACGCTCTACATGTTCGACAACGACACGCAGGGCGGCGACACGAGCGCCTGCACGGGCGCATGCCTGCAGAACTGGCCGCCCCTGATCGCGGCCGGAGACGAGCCGAAGGCCGACGGCGTCACCGGCGAGCTGGGCACGATCGAGACGGCCGACGGCAAGATGCAGGTCACGCTGAACGGCTGGCCTCTGTACTACTTCGCCGGCGACAGCGCCGCCGGTGATGTGAAGGGCCAGGGCGTCAAAGACGTCTGGTGGGTGCTGAGCCCGGCGGGCGAGCGCATGGCCGGCTGAGACGGGAAGAGGGATGTCGCGGACCGGCGGTCCGCGGCATCCCTCTGATCGCGTCGGGCTCGATCAGCTGCGCGACTGGCCGTGCGAGCCGAGTTGACGGGTCGACTCGACGACGCGCGCGGCCATCGCCGACTCGGCGATCTTGCCCCAGGCGCGCGGGTCGTACTGCTTCTTGTTGCCGACCTCGCCGTCGACCTTCAGCACGCCGTCGTAGTTCTTGAACATGTAGTCGGCGATGGCACGCGTGTAGGCGTACTGCGTGTCGGTGTCGATGTTCATCTTGATCACGCCGTTCGCGACGGCGAGAGCGATCTCCTCGTCGGTCGATCCCGAGCCGCCGTGGAAGACGAGGTCGAGCGGCTTCGGGCCGGTGCCGTACTTCGCGGCCACCTCGGCCTGGATCTCACCGAGCAGCTCAGGGCGCAGCTTCACGCCGCCGGGCTTGTACACGCCGTGCACGTTGCCGAACGTCAGCGCGGCGATGTAGCGGCCCTGCTCGCCGAGGCCGAGCGCCTGGATCGCCTGGTCGACGTCGGCGAAGGTCGTGTAGAGGGCCTCGTTCGAGCCCTCGTGCGCGACGCCGTCCTCCTCGCCGCCGACGACGCCGATCTCGACCTCGAGGATCGCGTTGATCGCCTTCATGCGAGGCAGCAGCTCTTTGGCGATGTCGATGTTCTCATCGAGGGGCACGGCGGAGCCGTCCCACATGTGCGACTGGAAGATCGGGTTGCGGCCCGCCTTGACCTCTTCCTCCGATGCCGCGATCAGCGGCTCGACGAAGCCGGCGAGGGCATCCTTCGGGCAGTGGTCGGTGTGCAGCGCCACCGTGATGGGGTAGTTCTTGGCGACCTCGGTCGCGTAGCGCGCGAAGGCGAGTGCGCCGGTCGCACGAGCCTTGACGGTGTGGCCGGCGAAGTAGTCGGCGCCGCCCGTGGTGACCTGGATGATGCCGTCGGAGCAGGCCTCGGTGAGCCCCTGCAGCACGGAGTTGATCGTCTGCGAGCTCGAGACGTTGAAGGCGGGATACGCGAAGCCACCGGCCTTCGCGCGGTCGAGCATCTCTGCGTACTGTTCCGGAGTGGCGACGGGCATGAGTTCTCCTGCTTCTGTCGGTCGGGGTGCATGCTCACTTTAGCCCGGTGGGGTGCGGAATCAGCCGTCGTTACGCCCGCTCGGGCGCGTATCTTTATCACGCGGTAAGAACCGCTGTTTCTTCGTCACCATATCGTGAAAACTCGCGGTTTTCGTCGCTGTTCGTCAGTATGCTGACCGGCATGGTGAGCCTCTCAGCCGATCTCAGCCCTCTGCACCCCGACCGCAACCTCGCGTTGGAGCTCGTCCGCGCCACCGAGGCGGCTGCGATCCGCGCGGTGCCGTTCATCGGCCGCGGTGCGAAGGAGGCCGCTGACGGTGCGGCTGTCGATGCCATGCGGGCATTCCTCGGCACGGTCGACTTCCAGGGCCGCGTCGTGATCGGCGAAGGCGAGAAGGACAACGCCCCCATGCTGTTCAACGGCGAGGTCGTGGGCACGGGGCGGGGGCCTGAGTGCGACATCGCGGTCGACCCGATCGACGGCACCACGCTGACCGCCGACGGACGGCAGAACGCGCTCTCCGTGCTCGCAGTGTCCGATCGCGGCACGATGCTCGACGCCTCCAGCGTCTTCTACATGGACAAGCTGGTCACGGGCCCCGCAGGCGTCGGCGTCGTCGACATCCGCAAGCCCATCGGCGAGAACATCCGCCGGCTGGCGAAGGCCCTCGGCAAGCCCGTCGATGAGATGGTCGTCTCGGTGCTGAATCGCCCCCGCCACGAGAAGCTCATCGCCGAGATCCGCGAGGCAGGAGCAGGCACCCGCCTCATGAGCGACGGCGACGTCGCCGGCGGCATCAACGCGGCTCGCCACAACGCCCGCACCGACATGTGCGTGGGGATCGGCGGCAGCCCCGAGGGCATCGTCACGGCCTGCGCGATCAAGGCGCTCGGCGGTCACATCCAGGGCGTGCTCTGGCCGCGTGACGACGACGAGCGTCAGCGCGGCATCGATGCCGGCCTCGAGTTCGACAAGGTCTACGAGGCCGACGACCTCGTGAAGGGCAACAACACGATCTTCGTCGCGACCGGCGTCACCGACGGCCAGCTCGTGCGCGGCGTGCGCCGTGAGGGCAACTACCTCTACACCGAGAGCGTCGTGCTGCGCGGCGCATCGGGAACCCTCCGCCGCATCACCTCGGATCACCTCGTCTCGAAGTGGCTCTGACACGGGCATCCGCCCACCGCGTCCCTCGTTTCTCAGCGACCGCTGGCAGAATGGTCGAGTACCGGCGTGATCAGCACACCGGCATGGTCATGAAGAGGAGTGCTCGGGATGCCGTCAATCGAGCCGTCTGAGAACGCCAGCCGCATCGAGCACATCACCACCAAGACCGGCCGCATCGTGCGGGTCACGGAGGAGCAGATCATGGCCGCGCAGCAGGCGAAAGCCGCTGTCCAACCGGGCTTCGACCCCGCGCGCCGCGCCGACGTGCTTTTCCGGGTGCGTCGCGAAGAGGGCCACGAGCTGAGCTCGTGGTGGTTCATCGGAGCTTTCCTGGCGACGTCGTGCGTCGTGATCGCGCTGCTCTCATGGGTGCCCGGCGGCGCCTGATCGGCTCACGGACGCGCTGATCGGCGCATCGGACCGACCTCCTGCGGCGGGGTTAAGCAGACGAGGTTCAGGCGACGGCGCGCTCGAGCGCCGAGACCAGCGGCGCGGTTCGTGCCACTCCCAGTGCATCGCCCAGCGCGTCCACGTCGCTGACGGCGGCGCGGCGCGCGGCATCGATCACGATCTGGGCGCAGGCGCGGGCATCGGCCAGCGCGTCGTGGTGCGGGAAGTCGCCGAATCCCGCCGCAGCTGCCGCCATCGGCAGCCGGTAGGAGTCAAGGGTGTACGTCTTGCGCGCGACCGCCAGCGAGCAGAGCGAGCGGTACGGCGGGGCGTCGAGTCCGGTGACCTCGCAGGCGCGTCGCAGCACGTTCAGGTCGAACCCGGCGTTGTGGGCGACGAGCACGTCAGCGCCGGCGAAACCGCACAGCCGGTCGAGCTGCTGCGCCCAGGTGGCGGCTCCCATGACGTCCTGCGGACGGATGCCGTGGATCCGGACGTTCCACTCGTTGAACTCGTCGTGCCCGGCGGGCGGCTGGATCAGCCATCCGGTCTGCGCGACCACCTCGCCGTCGCGCACCCGCACGAGTCCGACCGAGCAGGCCGAGGCCGGGCTGGAGTTCGCGGTCTCGAAGTCGATCGCAGTGAAGTCCAGGGGCACGGATCCACCTTCCCCCGGCATCCGGATGCCGGGCGGCAGACTCGCCGTAGGCTGGCGAACATGAGCGATTCGCGGGCGACGTCCTTCGGTGCAGAGGCTGACAACTACGAGGCGGCACGGCCCGATTACCCCTTCGAGGCGGTCGCGTGGATGCTCGAACGCCTGCCGGATGGCGCTCGCCGTCTCGTCGACGTGGGCGCCGGCACCGGCAAGCTCACACGGGTGGTCGCCGAGGCGCGGGACGCGGAGGTCGTCGCGGTCGATCCGGATGCCGTGATGCTCGCGAAGCTGCGCGACCACGTTCCCGGAGTCCCGACGTTCGTCGGCACCGCCGAAGCGCTGCCGCTTCCGGATGCCAGCGTCGACGCCGTGGTGCTCGGACAGGCGTGGCACTGGGTGGATCCTGTTGCGGCATCCGCCGAGATCGGCCGGGTGATGCGGCCAGGCGGAACACTGGGACTGATCTGGAACGCCCGCGACAACCGCGTCGACTGGGTGCGCCGGCTGACCGCGATCATGAACGCCAGCGCGGCGGAGGAGATGCTCGACGCGGGCGGCCCGACGGTCGCCACTCCGTTCGGTGAACCCGAGGCGGAGCGGTGGGAGTGGCTGCGCCCGATGACCCGAGAGCAGCTGCATCGGATGGCCGCCTCGCGCAGTCACCTCATCACCGCTTCGGAGGCTGAGCGCGACAGCATCCGGAAGGACATGGACGACCTCTTCGACGAACTGGGCCTGGAGGGCGACGCGACCATCGACGTGCCGTATGTGACCTGGGCCTTCCGCGCGCTGCGCGGCTGAGTCGACCGGCTCGCTCGGCGGCGCCGCGCCGGTAGACTCGTATCCCGTGGCTCTCACTATCGGAATCGTCGGCCTGCCCAATGTCGGCAAGTCCACCCTCTTCAACGCGCTGACCAAGAACGACGTGCTCGCGGCGAACTATCCGTTCGCGACGATCGAGCCGAACGTCGGCGTCGTCAACCTGCCTGACCCGCGTCTGCAGGTGCTGGCCGGGATCTTCGGCAGCGAGCGCATCCTGCCCGCCACGGTGTCGTTCGTCGACATCGCGGGGATCGTGCGCGGTGCGAGCGAGGGAGAGGGGCTGGGCAACCAGTTCCTGGCGAACATCCGCGAGGCCGATGCGATCGCTCAGGTCGTGCGCGGTTTCGTCGACGACGACGTCGTGCACGTCGAGGGGACCGTCGACCCCAAGGGCGACATGGAGACCATCAACGCCGAGCTGATGCTCGCCGATCTGCAGACGATCGAGAAGGCTCTGCCGCGCTTCGAGAAGGAAGTGAAGCAGAAGAAGACCGATCCCGCGGTTCTCGATGCGGCGAACGCGGCGAAGGATGCTCTGGAGCGCGGTCAGCTGCTCTCGACGGCCGGCCTGGACCTCGCTCCGATCAAGGAGCTCGGTCTGCTCACGGCGAAGCCGTACATCTACGTGTTCAACGTCGACGAGTCGGTGCTCACCGACGATGCGAAGAAGGCCGAGCTCGAGGCGCTCGTGGCGCCCGCGCAGGCGGTGTTCCTCGACGCCAAAATCGAGTCCGAGCTGATCGGCCTCGACCCCGAAGACGCGCAGGAGCTGCTCGAGGCGACGGGTCAGAGCGAGTCGGGTCTCGACCAGCTCGCCCGCATCGGCTTCGCCACCCTCGGCCTGCAGACCTATCTGACTGCAGGGCCCAAGGAGTCGCGGGCATGGACGATCCCGCAGGGAGCCAAGGCGCCGCAGGCGGCCGGTGTGATCCACACCGACTTCGAGAAGGGCTTCATCAAGGCCGAGGTCATCTCGTTCGACGACCTCGTGGCGACCGGCTCGGTGGCCGAGGCTCGCGCCAAGGGCAAGGCCCGTCTCGAGGGCAAGGACTACGTCATGCAGGACGGCGACGTCGTGGAGTTCCGCTTCAACGTCTGAGTTCCGCCCGAATTCGGCCGGTAGTCTCAACGAATGTGGATGGGCAAGGTGCCTCTGGTGAGACGGCAGGGCGATGCGCGCTGGGTCGCCACCGGGCTGCTTAACAGACTCGTCGGAAACCGGCTCTATTCGGTCGAGTTCGTCGTGGACTATGTACAACTCCGATTCGATGGAGACGGAATCTCGGGCGGTCCGGTCGTCATGAACTGCTATGTCTGGCCCAGGGTGGAGTTTCGCGGTCGGTGGTGGAGTGAGACAAACCTCGGGTATGCGGACGCGCTTCGGGGTTTGATCACCGGGACGGTGAACACGACGGTCGAGGCGACAGGTGTCGGTCTCCGAATGGATCTTGACACAGGCAGCGTCATCCTCCACCCCGCGCTGGACGAGGTGCACGTCGAGATCGCGGAACTGCAGGGGTTTGACGACGGCGCCTGGATGGTCTGGCGACCCGGCGAGGAGAGTTTCGAGGATCTGGTGTGATCCGAGTTCGACGGGACTCGAGCACTGATGCGTATCCACGACGCAACCTCATGGAGTTCGGGTTCGCGTCGTACAGGCAGGAGACCCAGAGCCGCCTCACGGTCGACGTGCGCGCCGCTAAAGTCAGGGTCATGGATAGCCCGCACGAACGCGCATTCGCCGAATTGGAACGAATGGTCGACACACACGGCTGGGCGATCCGGCACGTACTCGGCAACGCGTCTGCCGCACCGTTCTCCTACACGGTCGGCCTCACGGCGAGAGGCTGGGACGAACTCGTGATCACCGGTCTGCCTGCCGACGTCGCTGACGTGTTCATCAGGAATGCGGTGGACGAACAGGAGTCCAGCGGAGCGTTCCATGCGGGCGACCGCACGGATGCGCTCACGGATTCGGGCTCGGTGGTGTTCATCCGAGTCGACGACCGCCGAGGGTTGACGGCGGCTGAGCGGATGCTAAGCGATTTCGAAGCACTCCAACTCGTGTGGCCGGACTCGAGCGACAACCTCCCGTGGGACATCGGTTATCGCAATCCACCAGAGACCCAGCCGGTCCTAGGTTCAGCACCGAGGTCGAACCGTGGTCCGTGATTCCTATCGGTGACGTAACGCGGTGCGGTTCTGCTTCATCGTCTGAGGTCGAATGAGCCTGTCGATCCGCGTCGTTGCGCATGACGAGCTGAACCGCAACGATCTCGCCGGGCTCCGGAAGCTGTTCGATGCCGAGTACCGCAGCGAGTACGGCGACTGGCATCCGGACCCGCCCTATGGGTACGCACCTCACGATGTGCACGTGATCGTGGGCAAGGGAGCCACGATCGTCAGGCACGTCGGGTGGGCCCGACGTAGCATCGGAACGTCACGAAGTTCCAACACCGAGGTGGGCGTGCAGGCGGGCACCGTCGTCCGACGGCGACGGATTAGTCGCTGCCTTCGACCTCCAGCCAGGTGACCACGTCCTCGAGCTCAGCGCGAAGATGATCCCATGGCTCGTTCAGGTCGAGTGTTCGCGCACCGATCCGGGTTCCCTGAATGACGACGTCGAGGTCGGGCTGGTACGCCGCATCCGTCCGCGCGTACAGCAGCAGCCCTCTCACGGAGCCGTCCTGCGTAGTGTCGGCGTTCTTGGCGTAAGCGAGTACCTGGTACAGGTGTGCCGAGTGCACCGTGGACTTGCCCCACGCGCCCGTCTGCATCGAGTTCCCGTAGTACTTCGCATCAATGATCAATCGCGACGCTCCGCGACGCAGGGTAACGTCGGTGCGCATAGCCGGAAGTTGATCGATGCCCCGAGCGCTCGCCGCATCGTAATCCCACGCGACCGCCGATGCCGCGGGGAGGAGGTGGGGATGGTGAGCGCGGAAGTACTCACGAAGAAAGCGCTCGTACAGGCGGCTCATGGCATCGTCCGAGACCCAGGAGCGGAGCGTCGCGATGCCGGCGTCGTCGGAGGGGAGGAGCCCCTTCACGATCAGCTCGCACACGCCGAGCAGTAGACGGTATTCGGCGTTCGCGCGGTGGTACCCGAGCGCGCTCCACCGGATCGAGGTGGGGGCGACCAACGTCACGGTCTCCAGATAGGGGAGGAGTCTGCGGAGAGCGTCTTTGCGCCGCGGTGCGACCTCACCGTGGCGGATGAGGAGGACGATAACTGACTTCAATGCGCGGTTGTGCGGCGTGTCGGTCTCGTAGTCGTCGTACTCGCAGACCAGGCGTCCTCTCGTCAGAGAGCGCGCCGCGACGGTGCGGGTGATGTCGATGCGACCGCGCACCGTCGCAAGCTGGTCTCGGCGTGTGAGGTAGTCCCGATGGAGTCCGCGCTTCACCTGTGCGCCCACCCCGCGGACGAGCACCTCGGCGAGCAGGTCCTGGACACGCTCGAACCGTTCCGCCACCACCCGGGCGCTGCCGTCGCTGTGCATGGCTCGAAACGCGTACGCCAGCATGACGTAAACGTTGCGGACGGCTATCGAACTGTCGGTCATGCGACGGCGGCGCGGAGCTTCCCCGCCCATTCCCCGGCGCGCATCGGTTCGTCGAACCAGTACTCGTCGAGCAGCGGGATGAGCTCGTCCTCCACGACCGAGTACAGCCATCCGTCGCCATCGGTCCCCACTGGGTCGGAGAGGAAGCTGTGCCCGATCGCGAATCCCGGGCCGAGTGCCGGATCCTCGGCGATCGCTGCATTTAGATCGACGACGACTTTGACGAGCGCGTCGAGAGTGGGACTTCCGGTCTCCTGCTGCCACCGGGTGAAGCCCGAGGAGTGGAAGCCGGGCGCCATTTCGAAGAAGCCGAATCGGCGGCGGAGCGCATAGTCGAGGACCGCGAGGCTACGGTCGGCGGTGTTCATCATCCCGATGATGTGGACGTTCGGGGGCACCGAGAACGTCTCGTTCTTGTACAGGAGACGGAGCTCCTGTCCACGTTTGTCGGACTCGATGAGCATCAGCAGTTCGCCGAAGATCTTGGAGATGTTGCCCCGATTGATCTCGTCGACGATGAAGAAGTACGGCCGGTCGGGGTCATCCGCGCGCGCGATGTCACAGAACCTGTAAAACGGGCCCTCGGTTAACGTGAATCCACCGGACTCGGTCGGACGGTATCCCATCATGAAGTCCTCGTAGGAGTAGCTCTGATGGAACTGGACGGTCTGAACGCGACTGGGATCTTTAGCGCCCATCATCGAGTAGGCGAGCCGCTTGGCCGCGAACGTCTTTCCGACCCCGGGAGGACCCGCCAGGATCACATTCTTCTTACGGGCGAGCAGAGCTCGAAGGCGCTCATAACGCTCCTCCGAGACGTACACTTCGCTGAGGAACGCCGCCTTATCGTAGGCCGGCACGCGTGTGGAGGGGATCGGCGTCTCCGGCTCCGCGTCATCACCAAAGAGGGCCTCGAGCTTCCCCACGTAGTCGCGATAAGGCGTGATGTCGGTGAGCGTCTTCGTGACGGAGTCTCCCGGGTGCTCCCACGACCCGACGTCTGTCCACCGGACCGAGCGCAGATGCCGGAACGACGGTCTATCGGGCTCGTAGCGAGCATCTGACGTCACCTCTCCGCGTCCGACGATCTCTCGGCGCCCTCGTTTGGCGTAGATGATGTCGCCGACCGCGATTTCGTTCTGAAACTGCCAGAGAGCCAGCACGCCGTTCTTCATGGATCCGCGCGTCCCATCGGGGTCAAGCACCCGACGGATCGCCTCCCGGCTAGGAAAGGACGACAGATCGTCGACGTCGTCCCAGCCGATCCCCATGATGCCGTGGGCCGAGAACTCGGTCCATTCAGATGCCTGCGCGCCGGGCGAGTAGAGCCAGTGGTGGCGAGGTCGCGGCTCGCTAGACGCTACGGCTTCCGTTGCGGCCGTCGGGACGTCCGGTGTCGTCGGCTCCCACAGGTCGACGACGCCCGGGCTCCAGAAATGGAAGCTGCTGTCGATCCCGGACGCCAGAGCAGCCCTGATCGCCAGGAGGTCACGGTCCACGGATCCGGGGGCGTCTCCGCGCGCACCCCCGATGCGCCCCGAGAGGGCATCGCGGATCTTCGACTTCATGCCGGCCGACGAGATCGGTTCGAAGGCGTCGGGCCGCGCGAGGAATTGGAAGGCGTTGCGGATGTCGGATCGGTCGACCCCGGACGCCAGCATGACTCGCTGGAGCTCCCACGGGTCGGTCCGTGCTGCCTCGCGTTCGATCTCCGAGATGCTGTTCCAGTGACGAACCAAGGTCGAAGCCCAGATCAGGTGACGCCAGAGGGCGCCGTTGTACCAGGATCCAGGCTCGAAGCCGGCGGTCCCGGACGGCCGGTCGATCCAGCGCGACATCTGCTCGGGGATGGCCAGCGGGACGTCGAGGTGCGACAGGACCCGCTCGATGTGGGCTCTGCGCGTCTCAGGGAGCGCGGAGCGCAGGGGGTGCTCACGTAGGAAGACGAGCTCGGCCGCAAGCAGTACCACCTCTCTCGGGGCGTCCTGGAGCTGGACGTCGAGCTTGTCCCACTGCCCCTGATCCGCGCCAACGATCGGGTTGTCGCCGATCCGCGCCCGGAGGTCTTCCGCGGCCTCGGCTGTCCAGATCGTCGTGTCGGGGTCGATCGTCGATCGGCGGTCTCCGAGCATGTGGGCGATCACCCCTCCGACTTCGCGCGCGACCTCCATGTCGGGCGCCGGCCTGGACCTCTCGGCCGCCAGCTGGGCAACGTCATCGAACCGATCCGTAGTCATGCACCCCATCTTGCCGGGTGCGGACCGCTCTCGAAGACGCGACGCCAGAGGCCGCTGCGGTCCGAAGACGAGCTGGGGCAGCAGGTCGGGGTCGCCGCCAGTACGGCGACGTCGTGGAGTTCCGTGTCGGAAACATATCTGGGGAATCTAACGGAACGGATCTAGGTAGCCGCGCTCTCTTCCACCCGCCTCGCTCGAATTGCGACGGGGGTGGAAGTGATTCGTGCAGCGGGCTGCCCTCACGCCGCGAGAGCGAGATGGGAGAGCATCGCTGCGAGACTTGGCGACAACTGCTCGCTGGGCCTGAGCGGCTGGCTGTCGGGCCATCTTTCGCTCGACTTTCGAGCGCGAAATGACGCTTTCACTCGGGTCAAGAGGCTCCCACCGTCTGTGATCGGGTGGTCCTCAGGCCGGCTGAGAAGTCAGCGCTGTACATTCGATCTGATGAGCCTGTCGATCCGCGCGGTTGCGCATGACGAGCTGACCCGCGACGACCTCGACGGCCTCCGGGCCCTGTTCGATGCCGAGTACCGGAGTGAGTACGGCGAGTGGCATCCGGAACAGCCCTATGGGTACGCGCCTCACGATGTGCACGTGATCGCGGGCGACGATGACACGATCGTCGGGCACGTGGGGTGGGCGCGGCGCGTCATCGGTGTCGGAGCGCAGGACTTGGTCATCGCGGGTGTCGGCGGCGTTCTCATCGCCGAAAGCGCTCGTGGTCTGCGGGCGGGGGAGCGGCTCATGCGCACGGCAGTCGCGTCGATGCGGGACGCAGGCGATATCGAGTTCGGCTATCTGGGCTGCCGCGAAGAGGTCGTGCCGTTCTACCGGTCATGCGGGTGGACGCGGGTGATCGCTGCCGAGCGATCCCTCGACCGGACAGGCAGGACCACCGAGGACCCGCCTGGGCAGCCGCTTCTCGTCCATCCGGTCGATCCGTCTGCGGTGTGGCCGCGCGGCGAGATCGATCTCCGGGGACGGGCGTGGTGAGCCTCCGGCGGTAACCGTCGGCGAGCACGACGCCATGCCGCAGGCGCCAGGCACGCACCTCGCGGGAATCCAGGCCAGCGGACGGATCCAGTGCGAGGATCTATGCATGCCCGAGTCTCCGGAGGTTCAGGCGCTCGTCGAGTTCCTCGAGGAGCGGGTCATCGGCCGCGTCATCGCCGCGGTCGACATCGCCGAGTTCCGGGTCGTCAAGACCCGCGCCCGGCCGCCGGAGTCCCTGGTGGGCGCGACGATCGGCGGACTTGGTCGCTTCGGGAAGCACGTCGGGTTCGAGACCACGGCCGGCTGGCTCATGATCGGGTTCGGCCGAAACGGATGGATCCGGTGGCAGGGCCCCGCCGATGCCGTCGCGGATCAGCCGGTTCTGAAGGTCGTCCGAATCGGTCTGGACGATGGCGCCTCGATGCAGATCATCGACGCGGGCGACTTCCTCGGCGTCACGGCCTCGGTCGTCGACGCACCCACCGACATCTCCGGCATCGCCGCTCTCGGACCGGATCCGCTCAGCGACACCTTCACCCGGGACGACCTCGAGCGCGCGCTCGGCACCCGCCGCAAGCAGATCAAAGCACTGTTACAGGAGCAGTCCTCGCTCGCAGGAATCGGCAACGCCTACTCGGACGAGATCCTGCATCGGTCCCGGCTGCCGCTCGCCATGCACGCCGTCGCGCTGAGCGCAGACGAGAGGACGCGACTGTTCGAGGCGATCCGCGACATCATGCGCGGCGCCGCCGCCGACCGACGGGGCCTCGCGCCCGACATGCTCAAGCAGGCGAAGGTCGAGGCGATGGCGGTGCATGGCCGCACAGGCGAGCCCTGCCCCGTGTGCGGCACCACCATCGTCGACCAGACGTTCTCCGGGGCATCCGCGCAGTCCTGCCCGCACTGCCAGCCCGAAGTCGATGACTGAGGGGGAAAAGTCCCGCCTCGTGGCCTGGGGTGCGGAGCTAACGGCCGTGCACGCACGGCTGCGCCAGGCGCTGAGCCTCACTCAGCAGGCCCTCGCCGACGGCACGTCTCCGCACGCGGCGAGCCGCGACCTCCTGCTCTACTGCCACGGGTTCTGCGCGGCACTCACCGGCCATCACACGGCTGAGGACCGTGAGCTGTTCCCCGCGCTCGCCGCAGATCACCCTGAGCTGCGCGAGACGCTGCGAAAGCTGGAACAGGATCACTCGATGATGTCGCACCTGATCGGCGGGCTGCAGACCGCGGTCGACGCGCGCGCGACGCCTGCGGAGCTGACACGGCATCTCGAGGGGCTCGCCGCGATCATGGAGAGTCATTTCCGCTACGAGGAGCGACAGCTTCTCGTCGTGCTCGACACCTTGCAGCTCGACGCCGATCCGACGCGCGTGCTCGGTCCGCTCTGAGCGCCCGTTGCAGATCCTCTGCGACAGGACGACCATGAGGCATGGGAACTCTGAGCTTCACCGCGACCGTCTCACTCGACGGCTTCGCCGCCGGACCCGACAACGACTTCCAGTTCGGAGCGCCGAGCGAGGAGGTCTTCCGCTTCCACGTCGAGCGGATGGATGCCGTCTCCACCGAGATCCTCGGACGCACCACCTAGGAGCTCATGCGCTACTGGGAGTCCGAGCCCGACGGGGAGAACTGGGGTGCGGACGAGAACCGTTTCGCGCGGCGCTGGAATGAGCTCGAGATCGTCGTCGCGTCGTCGACGCTCACCCCGAGGGAGCTGACCCATGCGCGAAGCAGCGTCGTCGACGACCTGAACCTCGGACGCATCCGCCGCATCGTCGACGAGGCAGCCGGCGAGGTCGAGATCTTCGGCCCGACCACGGCCGCGACGGCGATCCGAGCGGGTCTCGTGCGCGATTTCCGTTTCTTCGTCGTGCCGCGGATGCTCGGGGGCGGCCTCCGCGCGCTCCCTGATGGTGTGTCGCTGCAGCTCGATCTCGTCGAGAGCAGGGTCTTCGAGAACGGCTTCACGTTTCTGCACTACCGCGTGTCGTAGCGGCCCTGCGCTGCAGGTGTCAGCGCTCGCAGGTCTCGTAGACGTAGCCGTCGTCACCCGGCATGACGAGGTTGCGGTCGCGCAGGATTATCGCCCTCGGCGAGTCGTCTTCAGCGCACAGTGCAGAGAAGTCCCGCGGAAGCTGATCGACGTACTCGATGTCGATGACCTGATCACCGTACACCGCCGTGTACGCACCGCACTCGCCGTACGCTGCGCACTCCTCGGCGATGGCGAAGTCGAAACGCGCCTCGTCGTGCAGACGTCGGGCGAACTCCGCAGCATTCTTCTGCCCGGCCGACAGCCCCGAGTCGTGCGCGACACGGGCGAGCCGGGTGGCGAGCGCCAGGTTGTCGCTCATCGTCAGTGCGCCATCCGAGCGCGTGAAGCTGTCGAGGTTGTCGAATTCCACCCCGTCGAAGCCGTCGGCAGCGCATCCCTCGATCCAGGGAGTCAGCATCCGCGTGATCGCCTCGCGGTTCGTCGCTGTAGAGGTGTCGAGCAGGATCTCATCGGGCCAGTCGGGGTCGGTGACCGGCCCCTCCTCGTCGGCGAGCAGCGTCTTGCGCAGCCAGAGATCTTCCTCGCCAGGCTGCGTCTGGAACGCGTTCACGTAGCAGATCGAGTACGCGCCGTCGGCAGGTTCGGACGTGCGATCCCGCACCACCAGCGACACCCCCGGAGGCGGTGAGTAGGTCCCGCCCAGCTGGTAGTCGAATGATCCGTGACTCGGGAGTGCTGCCACCGCGTCGTGCTCAGGGGCAGAGGCCGCCGGGCCGCATCCGACTGCCAGCACCCCTGCCGTGCACAGGACCGTCAGGGCAGTGGCGCGATGCCGCGTCGGCACTGAACGCGAGGTTTCGGGCATCCGGCCAGCATACGGACCGACGCTCAGGGCGTAGCCTGGCGGTGTCGACCCAGGGAGCAGACATGTCTGATCAGTCGCAGAACACCACCGACACGCACGGGCCCACCGTCCCCGAGCTCGAGGAGGACGAGACCATCCCCCCTCGACCCGAAGAGGAGATCGCAGACGTGCTCAGGGCGGAGCCCGATGTCGCGGACCACTCGGCGCATCGACCGGACGAGAACTGAGGGCCAGGACGACCGGCGCCTTCGGATGCGGCTCATCAGCGCGCCCCGGTACTCTGGATGACGGCCGTCTTCGAGCCGACCGCAGACCGGAAGTGAGCACGCATCGTGACCCAGCCCAGCATCTTCGAGCCCGAAGGCCGCGCCGTCCCCTTCGTCGATGAGGGCGAAGGTCCTGTCACGCTCGTGCTGGTCACGAACCGCAGCCTCGAGGCAGACGGTCTCGGCGTCATCTCCCACTACCTCGCCGAGGAGGCCGGATTCCGCGTCGTGCGCATCGGCTCCCGCGGGGCGGGCGACGGCATCACCGCGAGCGACCGCGCCGCGGATGCCGCCGCGGTGATCGACGACCTCGGCATCGCCGACACCTGGATCGGCGGCCACGGACACGGCAGCACCATCGCCCGGACCTTCGCCATCGAGCACCCGGAGCGCGTCAACGGTCTGCTGATGCTCGGCGTCGAAGACGAGCAGATCCCGCTCGCCGGTGGCATCCCTGTCCTGATCATCCAGGCGGAGAACGACGACGTCACCCCCGCTGCGAACGCCGAGGCGCTGCAGGCGACCGCGCCCGAGCGCGCGACCATCACGCGCATCCCCGGAGCCGACCACTACTTCGTCGCGACGCACCCGATCGAGACCGCCGTCGTGATCGAGGAGTACCTCGACTGGGACTGACCGGACTCAGCCCGCGCGCAGATCCTTCCGCATGAAGATCTGCTCGGTGCCGTCGCCCTGAGGCACCCGCTCGCTGATGCGGTATCCGCAGCTCTCGTAGAGACGGATGTTCGCCTCGCTCAGGCTGCCCGTGAACAGCTCCGACTGCGCGGCGCCGCTGCCCTGCTCGGCCGTATCGAGCAGCCCGCGGCCGATGCCCTCACCCTGCATGTCGGGAGCGATCGCGATCCGGCCGACGAGCAGCAGATCGCCGTCGATGCGGCCGCGCAGCGCACCCACGAGCCTTCCGTCGACCCGAGCGGTCCAGCCGTAGCAGTCGGCGAGCTCCGCCTGCACAGCCTCGAGGGTCTGGGTCAGCGGCGGCATATCGACGCTGCCGTAGATCTGCGCCTCTGAGACGAACGCCGCCCGCTGCAGGGTGAGCACCTCGCCTGCGTCAGCGGGAGAGATCGGGGCGTACGTCACTTCGGGGGAGGCCATGCCTCCATCATCCCTCTTCCCGCAAGCGCGGCTCGACACGGTGCTGGGGGCGCAGGCCCGCCTTGTCGGCGTAGAACGCGCGGATGCGATCCATGTCGGCCGGTACGTCGCCGGTCAGGTCGATCGTCGGCCCGAGACCGCACGTCATGGTGGTGCGGTCGACATAGCCGAGGGTCACGGGCATCCCGGTCTCGCGGGCGATGCGGTAGAAGCCCGACTTCCAGTGCGTGTGGCCGCTGCGCGTGCCATCCGGCGTGACCACGAGCCCGAAGACGTCGCCCTGCCGAGCCAGCTGCACCACGTCGCCGACGACGCGGCCAGGATCGCTGCGGTCGACCGGGATGCCGCCGAGCGTCCGCATGATCGGTCCGCGCCAGCCGCGGAACAGGCTCTTCTTGCCCAGCCAGCGCACATCGATGCCGAGGCGCCAGGCGATCGCGAGCATGAGCACGAAGTCCCAGTTCGAGGTGTGCGGAGCTCCGATCAGCACCGACGGCCGCTGCGGGGCTGACTCCGACCGCAGCGTCCATCGGCTGAAGGTCCAGAACAGAGCGGCGATGGCACGTCGAAGCATCCCTCAACGCTAGGCGAGCGACCATACTCAGGACGGCATGCAAATCAACCCCCTCCGTCCGGGCGAAGCCGCGATGCTACTTTCGCGACGCGCCCACAGCGCGGGCGCAGAACGGATGAGGTGATACGCATGGCAGAGAAGCGAAGCAGCAGCACGTCGGCCAAGAAGAGCGGTGGCGGGAAGAAGGCCGCCGCTGTGACCACGACTCCGCGTCAGAACGCCGAGAGCGGCTTCAAGGCGTCTGATGAGCTGACGAAGAACATGCAGGCGGTGCTCGTCGACCTGATCGAGCTGTCGCTGCAGGGCAAGCAGGCCCACTGGAACGTCGTCGGCCGCAACTTCCGCGACACGCACCGTCAGCTCGACGAGATCATCGAGGCGGCACGCGAGTTCAGCGACGAGGTCGCCGAGCGCATGCGGGCGCTGCACGCCGTGCCGGACGGACGCACCGCGACCGTCGCGAAGTCCACCACGCTGCCGGCCTACCCCACGGGCGAGGTGTCGACCACCGACACGATCGACCTGATCACCGAGCGGCTGGACGCCACGGTCGCCACCATGCGCGACGTGCACGACCAGGTCGATGAAGAGGATCCGACCTCGGCCGACATCCTGCACGGGATCATCGAGAAGCTCGAGCAGTTCGCCTGGATGGTCAGCGCGGAGAACCGCACGCCGGCTGTCTGAACTCCGCTGTCATACGACGAGGGCCGTCACCCGCTGGGTGACGGCCCTCGTACTGCGTGAATGGCGCTCAGGCCGGCTGCGGAAGCAGGCTGAACGACACGGCGCCCTGCTCGTCGACCGAGGCGTCGAGCACCTTGTCGTCGAGCGCGTCGGCGGCGGCCTTCTCGAGGAACACGCGGATGTCCTCGTCGCCGATGATGGAGTCGCCCGGTTCGGGCGTGGGGGCGACCGTCACCGCGAAGCGCGGCTCGGTCTCGGTGCCAGACGAGTGGATGCGGAGTCCGGCATCCGGCGTCGTGCTCTGCTGGGCGACGATGGTCGCCGCGATCGTGTTTGCGTTCTCGGTCAGGGTGAGCATCGGCTCTCCTTCCGGTTGCGGACACCACACCGTACGGCGCGATGTCCGTGCCACGATTCCGCACCTGGGCCGCGGGTTCAAGCTCAGAGCGTCACTCTGAGGGGTTTCACACCGAGCGCTTGCACGCCTCACAGAAACCGTGGACGTCAGCGCTTGCGGCGCAGCAGCATCGGCAGTCCGAGCCACAGCAGCAGGATGACGAGGAGCCCGATCCCGCCCGCGATGAACGCGAAGACGTGATTGAACGTGAAGTCGATGATGAGCACGGTGACGCCGACGGTGAGGGCTGCGATCACGACCATGTTCGCTTTGACGATGCGGTGCGCGACGTGCACCAGCTCGGGCTTCCGGCCCTTGGCGAACAGGATGCGATGCATGCCCACGGGCGTGAGGGCGAGGATCGTGGCCGTTGCGGCGAGCAGAACGAGGACGATGTAGAGGACGCGCTGCAGGTCGCTCAGGTCGCGGAACAGCGGCTGGAAGGCGACAGCAAGAAGGAAGCCGGTGAGTATCTGCGTGCCGGTCTGCATGACGCGCAGCTCCTGCATGAGCTCTTCCCAGTTGCGATCGGCGCGCTCCGTCTCGGTCTCGTCGCGCCCGTCGTTCTTCGCGTCGGCCTGTGGGTCGTTCATGACATCGGACGCTACACGGCCGTGCCGTGAGGGTACGAGGGGCTTGCGCACAGAGCCCGCCTCGATCCCGCAGCCCTGCAGCGGGCGTACCATCGAGGGATGCCAGAGAACCAGGCCCCCGAGATTCCGTCGCGCGTCCTCTCCGCGCCGCCGGGTCTGCAGCTGATCGGCGGCGATGCCGCCGGGCTGTGCGCCGACGGTCACTGCGTGCTTCCGGCGTTCGGCTCCGGCGCGGCAGATGCTGCTGCGGCGGATGAGGTCGCCGCGTCGGCGCACCGGGCGCCGGATGCCGATGCATCCGGCGCGCACTCGGACTGACGACGACTACCCGGCCTCGCGTGCGGCGCGATGCCGCAGCGCAGCGGCCAGCTCAGGCGAGATCAGGGGATCGTCGTCGAGCGGCACGGCGAGGGCGAGCAGCGATCGGCTGAAGTGGTTGCGAAGCCCCGCAGCGAGGGTGATGTCGAGGATCTGCCGATCGGTGAACCCATGCTCGCGAAGAGCCGCGGCGTCGGCATCCGTCATGTCCCGCGGCGACGACGAGAGCCGGGCGGCGTAGCGCATGACCGCCTGCTCGGCCGCAGTGAAGGCGGAGTCGTCATCTGCGGCGAATGCGCGCAGCCCTGCCTCATCTGCCACTCCCGCATTCATCGTCTTGCGGGCGTGCGCGAGGAGGCAGTGCGAGGAGCCGATCGCACGGGCAGCGCCCAGGGTGGCGGCCTCGTAGACGCGGATGCCTATCGACGGCACAACCGCCTTCACGAGGGCGATGAAGGCGTCATGCGCCTCAGGATTCACCGCCATCGCGGCAGTGTAGGAGTGCACGAAGCCGTCGGCGGCGATGTCTTCTTCGTACATCGCCGCGACGGCTCCGCTGGCGTCGTCCGACGCCGGGGTGCGGATGATCATGAACGGACGGTACTCCGCCGCGCACTCCGGCGGAAGAGGTGTCAGTGTCCGCCGTGGACCGGCGCGCCCTCGATGTCGTCCTCGGGCTTGCGGATGATGAACGCGCCGATGATCGTCACGGAGGCGATGATCGCGCCGATCGTGACAGAGGTGCGCGTTCCCGCTGCGACCGCAGCGGGAACGTCGGTGCCGCCGCCGGCATTCACGACGGCCGTGAAGACGGCCATCATCACGGCGATGCCCGCGGCGCCGGCGACCTGCTGGATGGTGCCGATCACTGCGCTGCCGTACGAGTAGAACTTCGGCTTGAGCGAGGCGAGCGACGCCGTGAACAGCGGCGTGAACGACAGCGCCAGACCCACGGAGAGCAGCGTCTGCGCGACCAGCACCAGCCAGATCGAGCTCTCGACGGTCAGAGTCGTGAACAGCCACAGCATCGACGCCGCGAGGATCGACCCGGGGATCAGCAGGATGCGGGTGCCGTGGCTGTCGTAGATGCGGCCGATCACCGGTCCGAGCAGACCCATGGCCAGAGCGCCGGGGAGCACGACGAGGCCTGCGTCGAGCGCCTTCAGCTGCAGGGCATCCTGCAGGAACAGCGGGATGACCGTGATGCTGCCGAAGAACGCGAGCGACAGCAGGAACATCTGGATCATCGAGAGCGTGAAGTCCTTCGAGGTGAACACGCGCAGGTCGAGCAGCGCATCATCGTCGCGCTGGAGGCGCACCTGTCGTGCCAGGAAGAGCGCCAGACCGACGGCGCCCACGGCGAGGGCGATCGCCATCGGAGCCCAGCTGGCTCCCTTGCCCAGGCCGCCGATCTGGCTCAGGCCGAACACCAGGCCGCCGAAGCCGAAGGCCGAGAGCACCACTGAGAGCAGATCGATCGGGGCGTGCATGGTCTCGCCGACGTTCGTCAGCCAGCGCCACCCGATGAACATCGCGACCAGCGCGATCGGCAGCACCACGACGAAGATCGCGCGCCAGCCGAAGTGATCGAGCAGGAACCCCGACATCGTCGGGCCGATCGCGGGAGCGAGCGACATGACGATGCTGACGCGGCCCATCATGCGCCCGCGCGAGGCGGCGGGCACGAGATTCATGATCGTCGTCATGAGCAGCGGCATCATCACCGCCGTGCCGGAGGCCTGCACGACGCGGGCCACCAGCAGCACCGCGAAGCCGGGTGCGAGGGCGGCGATCAGCGTTCCGGTCGAGAAGAGCACCATCGCGCCGAGGAACATCTGCCTGGTCGTGAAGCGCCGCAGCAGGAAACCAGTGATCGGGATGACGACGGCCATCGTCAGCATGAATGCGCTCGTCACCCACTGGGCGGCGATGGGAGTGATCGCGAGATCGCTGATCAGATGCGGGATCGCCATGCCCATCGTCGTCTCGTTGAGGATCGCGACGAATGCGGCGGTGAGCAGCACCCAGATCACCGCCATGTCCTTCGCGGGGATGAGGCCGGCGGCGGGCGGGGAGACGGGAGTGGACCCGGTGTGAACGGCAGACATGGGTCTCCTCGAGGGTGATGCGAAAGACGAAGGGCCGCGCTGCGCGGCAGACGGCCGGCTGAGCGGCAGACGGCGAAGGTCAGCCGTCCATCCTAACCTCTGCCGGCGAGACGGTATTCCCGCATCATCCGCGGACTAGCCTGAGGGGATGAGCATGGGTGGTGGCGCAGGCCGCGGCGGAGCATTCCGCGGCGTGGACGAAGCGGCACAGCGGCGTCTGAACGCGGCCGCTCCGAAGGTGCCCGGTCTCGGGCGTCGCGTCGTTGCGCTGTTCAGCCCGTACCGCGGGCCCCTCGTGATCACCGCCCTGCTCGTGATCATCGGCGCGGGCCTCGCCGTGATCCCACCGCTGCTGGTGCAGCGCATCTTCGACGACGCGCTGTTCCCCCTCGATGGCGGGGGCCCTCGCATCCCGCTGCTCACGATGCTGGTGAGCGTCACGATCGGCCTGTTCCTGCTCTCGGCGGTGCTGGGCGTCGTGCAGACGTGGCTGACGTCGACCGTCGGGAACGAGGTCACGGGCGACCTGCGGGTGCGGCTGTTCGAGCACCTGCAGGCGATGGAGCTGGGCTTCTTCACCCGCACCAAGACCGGGGTCATACAGTCGCGTCTGCAGAACGACGTCGGCGGGGTGTCGGGCGTGCTGACCAACACCGTCACCAGCGTGCTGGGCAACACCGTGACCGTCATCGCATCGCTCGTGGCGATGATCCTCATCGACTGGCGCCTGACGCTGATCGCCGTGATCCTCATGCCCATCCTCGTCCTCGTGCAGCGACGCGTCGGCCAGGTGCGCGCTCGGATCGCCGGCGAGACGCAGGAGTCGCTGTCGGAGCTCACCAGCATCACTCAGGAGACGCTGAGCGTCTCGGGCATCCTGCTGTCGAAGTCGTTCAACCGGCAGCGCACCGAGTCGGTGCGCTACCAGAACGAGAACCGCAACCAGGTGCGACTCCAGGTGCGCCGGGCCATGAGCGGTCAGGGGTTCTTCGCGGTGGTGCAGGTGATCATGGCTAGCGTGCCGGCGATCATCTACCTCGTCGCCGGGTTCTTCCTCATGGGTGACGCACCCGAGATCACCGCCGGGGCCATCGTCGCCTTCACGACCGTGCAGGCCAGGCTGCTCATGCCCTTGATGGGCCTGATGCGCGTGGCGCTGGACCTGCAGACTTCCGCCGCGCTCTTCGCCCGCATCTTCGAGTACCTCGACATGGTGCCGCAGATTCAGGACGCCCCTGGTGCGATGGACGTCGCCGACGCGCCTGGTCCCCGCGGCCGCATCGAGTTCAAGGATGTCGTGTTCCGGTACCCGGATGCCGCCGCAGATGCCCGCCCTACGCTCGACGGGGTCTCGTTCGTCGCCGAACCAGGCACGCACGTGGCCTTCGTCGGCCCCTCGGGCGCGGGGAAGACCACCATCCTCTATCTCGCTCCTCGGCTGTACGAGGCGACGGGCGGCACCGTCGAATTCGCGGGGGCCGACGTGCAGAAGCTCACGCAGGAGTCGATCATCGACCAGATCGGCATCGTCTCGCAGGAGACCTATCTCTTCCACGCCACCATCCGCGAGAACCTGCGGTACGCGAAGCCGGACGCCACCGACGAGCAGCTGGAGCGCGCGTGCCGCGCCGCGAACATCCACCACGTGATCACCTCGTTCGAGCAGGGCTACGACACCGTGGTGGGGGAGCGCGGATACCGGCTCTCGGGCGGCGAGAAGCAGCGCATCGCGATCGCCCGGGTCCTTCTGAAGGACCCGCCCGTGTTGCTGCTCGATGAAGCGACCTCCGCGCTGGACACCGTCTCGGAGCGTGTCGTGCAGGAGGCGCTGGATGCCGCGGCGCAGGGCCGCACCACTCTGTCGATCGCGCATCGGCTGTCGACCGTGATCGACGCCGACATGATCCACGTCGTCGAGGCGGGCCGCATCGTCGAGTCGGGCACCCACTCCCAGCTGCTCGCAGGAGGCGGACTGTACGCGACGCTGGCCGCGCAGCAGATGGCATCCGCGCGGTCGCTCGAGGAAGGGCAGCGCTGACGGCCGTCAGCGCTCGGGTCAGTGCACCGACAGGCCGCCGTCCACGAACAGCGACTGCCCGGTGACATAGCCCGACGAGCGTCCTGCGAGGAACACCGCGATGCCGGCGAAGTCCTCCGGCACGCCGTTGCGGCCCACCATCGTCCGTGCAGCCAGCTGACCCACCTTCTCCCGATCCTCCTGCAGGCGGGCGTTCAGGGGAGTGAGCACGAAACCGGGCACCAGCGTGTTCGCCGTGACGCCCTGTGACGACCATGCCTCTGCTTGCGAGCGGGTGAGCGACTCGAGTCCGCCCTTCGAGACGCCGTAGACGCCGCTGGTCACGAAGGCCCGGTGCGCCTGCTGGGAGCTGATGTGGATCAGCCGGCCGAAACCGCGCTCGAGCATCCCCGGCGCAAAGCGGCGGCTCAGCAGGAAGGGCGCTTCGAGATTGACGGTCATCGTGGCGTCCCAGACGTCCATCTCGATCTCGTTCATCGGCGGACGGATGTTGATGCCCGCGGAGTTCACGAGGATGTCCGGCTCGCCGAAGGGCTCGGCCGCGGCGTCCGCGGCGGCGAGGATGCCGCTGCGCGTGCTGAGGTCGCCGACGACTCCGGCGGCGCGTCCTCCTGCATCCGTGATCTCGCGCACCACCTCGTCGATGCGCTCGCCGCCTCGTGCGACGATCACGACCGACGCGCCGGCACCCGCAAGAGCGGTCGCGATACCGCGGCCGATGCCGGAAGAGCCGCCGGTGACGACGGCGGTGAGGTCCTTCAGCGAGAAGAGGCTGTCGAGGGTCACCATGCCAGCGCCTCCGCCGTCGTGGGGTCGGGTGTCGCGTCGTCGTACTCCGGCAGGGCCCGCAGCGACGTCTCGAAGGCATCGAGGGCAGCACCGTAGGCGGGGTCCGGATGCTCGGAGGCGATCGTCTGCAGCGAGGGCAGGTCCATCGCGAGGATGAGCGCGATCCGGGCGCGGACGGCGTCGTGCTGACCCGCGGCGACGAGCACGTCGATGCCGCCGAGCAGAGCAGCGAGGTAGTCGTGCAGCACCGGCAGCTGAGACTTGCCCTGCGTGATCGAGGAGCCGTCGCCGCGCACGCGCCAGTGCACCGCGACATCGGGGATGACGTCGAACGCGCGGGCCTCGGTGTACATCCGCTGCGCGACGACCTGATCCTCATACGCGACGTTCTCGGGGAAGCGCAGCCGATCCCAGAGTGAGGAACGGCTGAGCTTCGACCATGCGACGATGTTCGCCGAGGCGCGGGGGTGCTCGGCCAGCGTCACGCCGAGTCGTCGCGGCGCAGTGGCGGCGGCCACCCATGGCTGCACGCGGCCGGCGCGATAGGCGCCGTCGACGAGCCGTGAACGCACATAGGCCGCGGCGGCGAAGTCGCTGCCTGACTCCTCGAGTGTGCGCAACCAGGTCTCGATGGCGTGCGGTGTCAGCTCGTCGTCGCCGTCGAGGAAGCCGACGAACGGCGTGTCCACGCGATCGAGGGCGACATTGCGGGCCGCGCCGAGACCGCGGGCCTCGTCATGGCTGAGCACCTCGAACCGGGTGTCGCGAGCCGCGGCCGCCGCGAACACGGCGCCCGTGTCGTCGTGGGAGCCGTCGTCGACGAGCAGTGCCCGCCACCGGCCTTCGGTCTGCGCCTGTAAGGAGGCGAGGGCGGCGGGAGCGAAGGCGGCGATGTCGCGTCCGGGCACGATCATCGTCACGAGCGGGTTCACGAGCCGAGTCTACGGTGCGGAGCGCGACTCGAGGCGGGCCACGGGGATGCGGAGCCTGTGCGCTCGGCGCGGAGATGTGCGCTTCGCGCGGATGGAATCGGGGCATCCGTGCGCGCGAAGCGCACTTCTCCGCGGCAGTCGTGCGCGGCACGCAGCGTGGGGACGAGCCACGGCGCCGCTCACGGCGCGGCTGCCGCCGCCACGGCGTCGGCGACGAGCGCCGCGAGCTGCTGCGCCGTTCCCTCAGGCAGCGGTGCGCGGCCGAAGGTGAAGCGCACCGAGGTCTGCGCCACCTCGGGAGCGATGCCTGTTGCGAGAAGCACCGGAGAGGGCTCGTCGCTGCCGGCGGCGCACGCCGACCCGCTCGACGAGACGACCCCACGACGCTCGAGTTCGAGCAGCACCGACTCGCCGCTCGTGCCCGCGAACGTGAAGCTCGCGAGGTTCGGCAGCCGCTGATCGGCCGATCCGGTCAGCGACGCCTGAGGCACGGCATCCAGAACCGAGGCGATGAAGGTCTGGGTCTGAGCGGCCACCGCTGCGACGCTCTGCCGGCGCTCGGCCTCGGCGAGGTCGAGCGCAGTGGCGAGACCGACGGCTCCCGCGACGTTCTCGGTGCCGCTCCGGCGGCCGCGCTCCTGCCCGCCGCCGTGCAGCAGCGGCTCGAGCGGCACGCGCGAGCGCACGGCGACGGCGCCGATGCCCTTCGGCGTGCCGAGCTTGTGCCCCGCGATCGAGATCGCGTCCGCGCCCAGCGTCCGCAGGTCGAGCCACCCGGCCGACTGCACCGCGTCGACGTGCACGGGCACCTGCTGGGCATGGGCGGCGCTGATCAGCTCGGCCATGCTCTGCACGGTGCCGATCTCGTTGTTCGCATGGCCGATGCTCACGAGGGCGCTGCGCGTGGCGCCCATAGCGGCGCGCAGATCACCCACCGACACCGCGCCCACACCGTCGACCGGCAGCAGCGTGACCGGCACACCGTGCAGACGCCGCAGGTAGTCGGCGGACTGCAGGATGGATTCGTGCACGATCGGAGTGGTGATGAGGCCGCGGGGCTCATGATTCATCTGAATGACGCCGAGCACGATGCCCTTCACCGCGAGGTTGTTCGCCTCCGTGCCTCCCGACGTGAAGATCACCTCCGACCTGCGCACGCCGAGCGCCGCCGCGACGCGTCCCCGCGCCCATTCCAGCGCCTCCGCCGCCGCCTCGCCCACGGTGTGGTGGCTCGACGGGTTGCCGAAGATCCCCGTCAGGTACGGGCGCATGGCGTCGAGCACCTCGGGACGCACCGGAGAGGTGGCGGCGTGATCCAGGTAGAGCACCTCAGCCGACCCGGAGGTCGAGCCCGAGATCGAGCGCCCGCGCCGAATGGGTCAGCGCGCCCACCGAGATGACCTGCACGCCGGTCTCGGCGATCCCCCGCACCGCGTCGAGACTCACCCCGCCCGAGGCCTCGACCGTGGCCCGCCCGGCGATCAGCGCGACTCCCGCCCGCAGGTCGTCGAGAGAGAAGTTGTCGAGCAGCACGGTGTGCGCCCCACCGTCGAGCACAGCCTCGATCTGATCCAGCCGGTCGACCTCCACGACCACGTGGGTGGTGTGCGGCAGCCGCGAGAGCGCCTCGCGCAGTGCGGTGGCGAGATCGTGCCCGCTCTGGCGCAGCACCGCGAGGTGGTTGTCCTTGGCCATCACGGCATCCGACAGCGAGCGCCGATGGTTCCCGCCCCCGCCCGAGACCACCGCGTGCCGTTCGAACTCCCTGAGCCCGGGTGTCGTCTTCCGCGTGTCCGCGATGCGCGCGCCGGTGCCCGCGACCGCGTCGACGTACGCCGCGGTGAGCGTTGCGATGCCGCTCATCCGCTGCGTGAAGTTCAGCGCCACGCGCTCGGCTGCGAGCAGGCTGCGGGCGCGCCCGCTCACCGAGGCGAGGGCGTCACCGGCCTCGAAGCGGTCGCCGTCGGCGACGTGCAGATCGACCTCCACATCGGGGTCGGTGAGGCGGAACGAGGCTGTGAACACCTCGCCGCCGCTGAACACCCCGGGTTCGCGTGCGACGAGATCGGCGGTGGCGTCGGCCGACGCGGGCAGCAGTGCGGTGCTGGTCAGGTCGCCCCACGGGGCGTCTTCCTCGAGCGCGGCCGAGACGGTGCGTCGCAGAGTGGCTGGCGTGATCATGCGGCTCCGATCAGGGCGCGGGAGAGGATGAAGTGCGCGCCCAGTGAACCGGTGCGGGCGAGAGCGGCGGATGCCATGGAGCGCGCCACCGTGAGCAGGTTCGCGTCCTCCTGGTCGGCAGCGGAGGCTGCGACGGGCATCGGCCACGCGTGCAGACGGGCGACGGCATCCCGCAGACCCTCCTCGGTGCGGATCAGGCCGACGTGCTCCCACATCAGCTCCTGCAGGGCCCTGCGGGAGAATCCCCCAGCCGCGCCGGCGCGATCGGGTTCGGAGGTGTGCATGTGCCGGGGGGCGGAGGCCGGCCATCGGAAGGGCGGCGCAGACGGCGCGAGCGCCTCGGCGGCCCTCGCCCCGAAGACGGCGCCTTCCAGCAGCGAGTTCGACGCAAGACGGTTCGCGCCGTGCACGCCTGTGCGCGCGGTCTCGCCGACGGCCCACAGACCGGGCAGGGTGGTGCGTCCGTCGACGTCGGAGACGACGCCGCCCATCAGGTAGTGAGCGGCTGGTGTCACCGCGACCGGCTGCCGAGACCAGTCGATGCCGCGTCGGCGCAGCTCGGCATCGATCGTCGGGAAGCGCTCGGCCAGTGCGGCGGAGCCCAGCGCGGTCGCGTCCAGCACGATCGCCTCGCCCTGCTCTTCGGCGCGTCGAGCGATGGCCCTGGCGACGATGTCGCGCGGAGCGAGTTCAGCATCCGGATGCTCGTCGATCAGGAATCGGCGACCCGCGGCATCCCGCAGCACGGCACCTGCGCCGCGCACCGCCTCGGAGACGAGAAAGGGGCCGCCGTCGACCAGCACCGTCGGGTGGAATTGCATGAACTCGAGGTCGGCGACCGCGGCGCCAGCGCGCAGCGCGATGGCGATGCCGTCGGCTGTCGTACCCCGCGGATTGGTCGTGTGAGCGTACAGGCCCCCCGCGCCGCCGGTCGCGAGCACCACGGCATGCGCCCGCAGCGTTTCGCCGTCGATCGAGCGGATGCCGGCCACGCGGCCCGCCGCGACGATCAGGTCCGCGACGAACAGTCCCTCACGATCCGTGATCGACGAAGTCCGCACCCGGTGCGTCAGCGCCGCGGAGATCGCGGCGCCCGTCGCATCACCCCCCGCGTGCGCGATACGCGCACGACTGTGCGCGGCCTCGAGCGCTCGGGCCACCTCGCCGTCGGGTGTGCGATCGAACCGCACGCCCGACGCGATCAGGGCGTCGATCGCGGCGTGCGCGCCGTCGACGAGAGCGCTGATCGCCAGCGCGTCGCCGTGTCCGTCGCCGGCCTGCAGAGTGTCGAGCGCGTGCAGCGCGGGGGAGTCGTCGGGGCCGTAGACCCCCGCGATGCCGCCCTGAGCGTGCGCCGTGCAGCCGTCGCCGAGAGCTCCTTTGGCGACGAGCGTCACGTCGTACCCCAGGGCATCGGCACGCAGGGCGGTCGTGAGACCCGCGATGCCGCCGCCGACGACGATGACGTTCATCGCGGCTTCGCCGCCAGCATGCGCTCCAGTGCCACCCTGGCGGGCTGCGCGACGTCATCGACGACCCGGATGCGGTTCTGCACCCGGCCGGCCACGAGCTCTTCCAGCACCCAGGCGAGATATCCGGGGTGGATCCGGTACATGGTCGAGCACGGGCAGACGACGGGATCGAGGCAGAAGATCTCATGCTGCGGGTGCTGGGCGGCCAGGCGACGGACGAGGTTGATCTCGGTGCCGATCGCGAAGGTCGTGGGTTCGGTCGCCGCGGCGATCGCCTTGCGGATGTGGTCGGTCGAGCCCGCTTCGTCGGCCGCGTCGACGACCTCGACGGGGCACTCCGGATGCACGATCACGCGGACGCCGGGATGCTCGGCGCGAGCTTTCTCGATCTGGTCGACGGTGAACCGGCGGTGCACCGAGCAGAAGCCGTGCCAGAGGATCACCTGCCCGTCTCGCAGGTCGGCGGCGGTGGATCCGCCCAGCGGTCGGCGCGGGTTCCACATCGGCATCCGCTCGAGCGGCACGCCCATCGCCTTCGCGGTGTTGCGGCCGAGGTGCTGATCGGGGAAGAACAGCACGCGGCGACCGCGGGCGAACGCCCACTCCAGCACGGTGGCGGCGTTCGACGACGTGCACACGATGCCGCCGTGGCGCCCGACGAAGCCCTTGATCGCGGCGGAGGAGTTCATGTACGTGACGGGGATGACGGGCAGCAGGCCGTCGGCGTCCGGCTCGTCGAGCGGTCCCAGCACGTCCGAGAGCTGCTCCCAGCAGTCCTCTACCTGGTCGATGTCGGCCATGTCGGCCATCGAGCAGCCGGCCGCGAGGTTGGGGAGGATCACCGACTGGGCCGGGCCCGAGAGCAGGTCGGCGGTCTCTGCCATGAAGTGCACGCCGCAGAACACGATCGCCTCGGCATCCGGATGCTCGAGGGCGGCGTTCGCGAGCTGGAAGGAGTCGCCGACGTAGTCCGCGTGTCGCACGACCTCCTCGCGCTGGTAGAAGTGCCCGAGCACGACGACGCGGTCGCCGAGGGCCTGCTTGGCCGCACGGATGCGCGCATCGAGCTCGTCCTCGCCTGCTTCGCGATACTCGGCCGGGAGCTCGCCCTGGCGGGGAGCCCCGACCGGGATGACGTCGCCCATCGACGATCCTGGGCCGTATCCGGGGCGGCTGTCGAAGTCCCAGGGCCCGGCCGCCAGGTCGGTGGTGCAGGTCGGGTCGAGGGATGCGCCCGTGACGATCGCCTGCAGGGCGTGATCCACGGAGGGGTCGATGGTGCGGAGGAGGGACACGCGGGGGACCGCCTTCTGGTCGGTATGACATTTACTGTCCGTCGATCAGATTAGGTCGATCTGACCAGAAGTGCAATCGGGCGACCGCTCAGTGACGATCGGCTCGGATCAGGCGTGTGCGACGTAGCGGTACAGGCGCGCCGGCCGGTGCTTGCCAGTGCGGAACGACTCGGTCGGCACGAGTTCGTCGGAGCCTTCGAGCAGACGACGGAAGTTCGACGGGTCGAGTCGCTGACCGAGCACCGCCTCGTACACCTCGCGCAGCTCCGTGAGCGTGAACTCGTCGGGAAGCAGGCCGGCCGCGATGCGGCTGTACCCCACCTTGTTGCGCAGGCGCCACAGCGCGTAGTCCGCGATGCGATTGTGATCGAACGCGAGCGGAGGCAGGTCGTCGACGTCGAACCATTCGACGTTCTCGGGCGCCCCCGCGCGCGAGCGCTGGGCGTCGACGAGGTCAGAGCGCAGCAGCGCCCAGTAGACGATCGAGATCGTGCGGGCGGGCGAGCGGTCGACGTCGCCGAATGTGTAGAGCTGCTCGAGATAGCTCGGCTCGAGCGCTGTCGTCTCGGAGAGGGTCCGGGATGCCGCGGCATCCAGGTCTTCGGCGGGATCCAGCCAGCCGCCGGGCAGCGCCCACGCTCCCCGGTGCGGCTCGCGCGTGCGGCGCACGAGCGGAAGCATGAGACGTTCGCCGTCGTCGGCGCTGCGCAGCGAGAAGATCACGGTCGAGACCGCGACGCCGATGGCGTCGCCTCGTCCCGTCGTGACACTCACATCGACGAGCCTAGGCCGTCCAGGTGGCGACGGCCTGCCATATCGCCATGCCGCCGCCGATGATCACCGCCCACATCAGCAGGGCCAGAGGCACCGCGAAGACGATGCCTCGAACGGCGTCCGGCGGACGGTGAGGGGGTCCGTCCGCCGGACCAGGGCATCCGAGAACGTCGTCCGGTTCCGGGCGGGACGTGGTGTCCGGGCCTTCGGATGCCGCGCTCGCCGGGTCGTGGAGGGGGTCCATCGAGTGCCCGGGGTGCGACGACGCGGATTCGACGCTCACTGCTGCCTTCCGTTCGGACGAGCGCACGGAGACACGGAGGGCGGAATCGCTCCTCGGTGCGGGCGCTGGGGAACGCCACGTCGCATCGTCCGCAGTCTATTCTGTTCGAAACCCCGTCTCGCGCTGGCGAGGCAGGGGGTGAAAGCCGGTGTGAAATGCGCCGCCGTCGCTGCCCGGCATCCCATCGGGGAGTCGGCTGGGTCGCACGGCGGGAGAAGCCCGGGTTGATGAGCGGGAGAACGGAGAAGCGGGTGACCGAGCAACGGCACGCGTCCTCACCTGCCGATCTGCCCGAACTGCCGCAGGCTTTCGTCGATGCGATCGCTCGGGGCGATGAGGTCGCCGCCGAGGCGGCCGCGCGTCTGGCATGGTTCGAACTTCGCGGCCGATGCTCCACAGCAGCCGGCGTCGCCCTTCAGCAGCTCGATCAGACGGCATACGAGCGCAGCCCGCTGCTGGGCATGCTCGCCGGCCTCTGCGCCGTCGAGAAGGGTGTCGACCCGGAGCTGGCCTCGCGACTGATCGGCCGATCGGTCGCCGCAGCCCGGAGCGACAGCTCGGGGCTCATGGCGATCGACCGAGCGCTGATCCTCTCGGCAGACAGTGCGCGCCACCAGCATGCGGGCCGCGCCGACCATGCGAGCGGTTCGGCGCGCGCGGCGATGGCGCACGCCCGCGAGGCGACGAGCCGCCTGCAGTCCCTTCCGCTGGCCGATCTGTTCACGCAGATCGGCGTGTCTCTGCACTACACCGGCGAGGTCGACCTCGCCCTGGAGGCGTTCGCGGCGGGCCAGGCGGTCGCACCGGCCGTGCCGGGGCCCGCCGATCCGACCGAGATCGCGGGTCTCGCGGCCGTGTTCGGCTACGAGGGAGACATCCGGCTCGCGAGACGCTACCTCGAGCACTCCCGCGCTGTCGCCGACGCCGAGCCCCCGAGCTCGACGGGCAGGGTCAACGACTGGATCGCCGCCTCGATGATCGACCTCGAGAGCTTCGACGGCGAGGGTGCACTGGCTCGCCTCGAGAGGGCGGTCACCGCCGTGTCCTTCGAGCAGCGCGTGGCACTCGACACCGTCTCGGCGATGGCGCGCATGGTCTCGGGCGATCCGGCGACGGGCCTCGCGGAGCTCGAGGCGCAGACGCGCTCGATCGAGCTGCACACCGGGCGCGCGGTGCCGTCGAGCGCCTTCGCCTTCGCCAGGTCGATGCTGCACCTCAGCCTCGGCAACGTGCGCGTGGCGTCGGCGATCGTCGAGGGGGACTTCGCGGTCGGACCCACGCGCGAGGTCGCCCGGGCCCGCATCGAGCTGATGAGAGGGCATCCGGGCTCGGCAGTGCGGCGGCTGGCCGCGCTGTCGACCGAGCCGCTGCCGCTGCGTACGGCCGCGGAGGCGTCATCGATCGAGGTCGCCACGCTGCTGCGACGCAGCAGCTCCGCCCGGGCTGGCTCCGCGGTCGACTACCTCGGCGCGCTCCTGGCTCGCACCGGACTGCGCATGCCGCTGGCATTCCTGCCGCGATCCGATTTCGATCGCGTGGTCGCCGCACTCACCGCAGGCGGTCACAGCGCACTCTTCGACGGCATCCGCGCCCGATCCCTGCTGCCCGACCTGGTCTCGGCCCAGACCCTGACGGCGCGGGAGCGCACGGTGCTGTCGGCGCTGATGGACAACGGCTCTGCGGCCGCCATCGCCCGCGAGCTCTACGTGTCGCCGAATACCGTCAAATCGCAGCTTCGCAGCATCTACCGCAAACTCGGAGCGGCCAACCGCCAGGAGGCGATCATGGTCGCCGTCGAGCGCCAGCTGCTCGCGGACGAGACTCAGCCCGACGTCGACGTCGATCCTCCGCACTGAGCGGGTGCGAGCGCGCCGCATCCCGCCTACCGCAGCGCTCCGCTCCCGCTATGCTGGAGGCCTAATCGAACACAGGCCGCATGACCCGTGCGGGAGAGCCCGATGATCGTGATCGGGCACCGAAGGAGCAAGCCTCCCCGCCAATCTCTCAGGTACCCCTACCGCCCTGGTCCGGCCGCTCTGAAAAGAGATGCTCACGCATCCGCCGACGGTGAAAACCCCACCTCGAATGGCCTCCGTGCCAGCCGAAGGGGCGAAGCTCTCAGGCCCGATGACAGAGGGGGAGTTCCGAGGATGCCGACGACGTCGTCCTGCCCGACCCTGACCGGGAGAACTCCGTGACCGAACCCCGTTACACCCCGCTCCGCGCGCGCCACGAGGCGCTCGGTGCGTCCTTCACCGATTTCGGCGGCTGGCAGATGCCGGTTCGCTACACCTCTGATCTGGCCGAGCACCACGCCGTGCGTGCGGCCGCAGGTGTCTTCGACATCTCGCACATGGCCGAGTTCACCGTGCGCGGCGGGGCGGCCGCCGAGTACCTCGACTACGCGCTGGCCGGGCGACTCTCCGCCATGAGCATCGGCAAGGCGAAGTACTCGCTGCTGCTCGCCGAAGACGGCGGGATCATCGACGACGTCATCGTCTACCGCCTGCAGGCGGACGACTTCCTGATCATCTCGAACGCCGGCAACCGCGACGCCGTCCGTGAGGCGCTGACCGCCCGTGTCGAAGAGGTCGAGGGCGACGTCGCCGTCGACGACGTCTCGGACGACTACGCGCTGATCGCCGTGCAGGGTCCGAAAGCCGCCGAGATCGTCGCCTCGATCGAGGGCATCGACGACGTCAGCGTGCCGTGGGACGAGCAGAAGTACTACGCGTGGGCGAGCGCCGTCTACCGCGGCAAGCCGCTGCTTCTCGCCCGCACCGGGTACACCGGCGAAGACGGCTTCGAGCTGCTCGTCGATGCCGCCGACGCGGCCGACCTGTGGGACGCCGCGCTGGCCGCGGGAGCCGACCACGGACTCGTCCCCGCCGGCCTCGCCGCCCGTGACACACTGCGCCTCGAGGCGGGGATGCCGCTGTACGGCAATGAGCTGAGCCGTGAGACGGTGCCCGCTCAGGCGGGTCTCGGCCGCGTCGTCGTCTCAGACAAGGAGCGCTTCGTCGGCAAGGCCGCCCTCGCGGGCGAAGCCGCGGGCACCGGAGCGCCGGCCGGCCGCACGCTCATCGGGCTCTCGGCCGAAGGCCGCCGCGCCGGCCGCGCGGGCTACCCCGTCGTGCTCGAAGACGGCACGGTCGTCGGCGAGATCACCAGCGGTGCTCTCAGCCCGACGCTCGGCCACCCGATCGCGATGGCCTACGTCGACCCCTCGCACGCCGAAGAGGGCGCCGACCTGTTCCTCGACGTCCGGGGGACGAAGATCCCCGCCACCCGCACCGCCCTGCCTTTCTACCGGAGGAAGAAATGACCGATCTCAACACCCTCAAGTACAGCGAAGAGCACGAGTGGGTCGCACTCGACGGCACCACCGCGACGATCGGCATCACCGACTTCGCCGCCGACGCTCTCGGTGACATCGTCTTCGTCGAGCTCCCCGAGGTCGGCGCCGAGCTCAGCCGTGGCGACGTGTTCGGCGAGGCCGAGTCGACCAAGTCCGTCTCGGAGCTCTACGCCCCGGTGACCGGCACGGTCGTCGAGATCAACGACGCGGTCGTCGACGACCCCGCTCTGCTGAACTCCTCGCCGTTCGGCGACGCGTGGCTGATCAAGGTCGAGGTCGCCGACGGCGCACTCGACGGTCTGCTCGACCGCGACGCCTACGTGGCGCACACGGAGGCCTGAGAGTGACCTCATTCGCAGACCGCCACGTCGGCATCACCGCCGATGCGCGCGAGCAGATGCTCGCCGCGCTCGGGATCTCGGCTTCGGCGGACGCCTCCGAAGACCCCATGGCAGAGGCCCCCATCGAGGCCCTGATGCGTCAGGCCGTGCCGGCGTCGATCTTCACGGGCCCCTCCGACGAGTCGGTGATCCCCGCAGCCGCGAGCGAGGCCGAGGCTCTGGCCGAGCTACGTGCGCTCGCGAAGCGCAACACGGTGAACCGTCCGATGATCGGCCTCGGCTACTACGGCACGCTCACTCCGTCGGTCATCCAGCGCAACGTTCTCGAGAACCCGTCCTGGTACACCGCGTACACGCCGTACCAGCCCGAGATCTCGCAGGGCCGTCTCGAAGCGCTGATCAACTTCCAGACGATGGTCTCCGACCTCACGGGTCTCTCGACAGCGAACGCGTCGATGCTCGACGAATCGACCGCGGTGGCAGAGGGCATGCTGCTGGCGCGGCGTGCGTCGAAGTCGAAGTCGAACGTCTTCGTGGTCGACGCCGACGCCCTTCCGCAGACGAAGGCGCTGCTGCGCACGCGTGCGGATGCCGTGGGCATCGAGCTCGTCGAGCGCGACCTCGCCGGCGGCGAGCAGCTGCCCGATGAGCTGTTCGGCGTGCTCGTGCAGTACCCCGGCGCCTCCGGTCGTGTGTGGGACCCGAGCGCGGTCATCGACGCCGCGCACCTGGCGAACGGCATCGCCGTCGCGGCTGCCGACCTGCTCGCACTGACACTGCTGCGCTCCCCGGGTTCGCTCGGCGCCGATGTCGGCGTGGGCACGACGCAGCGCTTCGGCGTGCCGATGGGCTTCGGCGGCCCGCACGCGGGCTACATGGCCGTGCGTGCCGGTCTCGAGCGGCAGCTTCCCGGTCGCCTGGTCGGCGTCTCGGTCGACGCCGTGGGCTACCCCGCCTATCGTCTGTCGCTGCAGACCCGCGAGCAGCACATCCGCCGCGAGAAGGCGACCTCGAACATCTGCACCGCGCAGGTGCTGCTGGCCGTGATGGCCTCGATGTACGCGGTCTACCACGGGCCCGACGGCCTGCGGTCGATCGCCGCCGAGGTGGCGGGCAAGGCCGCGCTGCTTCGTGACTGGCTCGTCGAAGCCGGAGCAGAGGTCGTGCACGATGCGTTCTTCGACACGCTCAACGTGCGGGTCGCCGGAGGCGCCGAGGCTCTGGTCGCTCAGGCGCACGCCGACGGCATCCTGCTTCGCCTGGCGGATGCCGACACCGTCGGCATCGCGATCGACGAGACCACCTCGTTCACCGACCTGCACCGCGTCGCGGTGCTGTTCGGCGGCAAGCAGGACCGGGTCTTCGGATTCTTCGGCGCGGGTTCCACCGGCGCTCTGCCCGACGCGCTGCTGCGCGACGACGAGTACCTCACGCACCCGGTCTTCCACGCGCACCGCTCAGAGACCGCCATGATGCGCTACCTCAAGCAGCTCGCCGACCGCGACTACGCGCTCGACCGCGGCATGATCCCGCTGGGCTCCTGCACGATGAAGCTCAACGCGGCCACCGAGATGGCGGCGATCACCTGGCCGGAGTTCGCGCAGCTGCATCCCTTCGCTCCGGCGGAGGACGTGCAGGGCTCGCTCGCCATGATCGACCAGCTCGAGGCCTGGCTCGCCGAGGTCACCGGCTACGACGCCGTCTCACTGCAGCCGAACGCCGGTTCGCAGGGTGAGCTGGCGGGTCTGCTCGCCATCCGCGGCTACCACCTCGCCAACGGCGACACCCACCGCGACGTGTGCCTGATCCCGAGCTCGGCCCACGGCACCAACGCCGCCTCGGCAGTCCTCGCGGGCATGAAGGTCGTCGTCGTCGCCACCGACGAGCTCGGCAACGTCGACCTCGACGACCTGCGCGCGAAGATCGCCCAGCACGCTGAGACGCTGTCGGCGCTGATGATCACCTACCCGTCGACGCACGGCGTGTACGAGCAGCAGGTGGTCGACATCACGTCTGCGGTGCACGAGGCCGGCGGTCAGGTGTACGTCGACGGTGCGAACCTCAACGCCCTGCTCGGCTACGCGCGCTTCGGCGACCTGGGTGGCGACGTGTCGCACCTCAACCTGCACAAGACGTTCGCCATCCCGCACGGCGGCGGCGGACCCGGCATCGGACCCGTGGCGGCCAAGGCGCACCTCGCCCCGTACCTGCCCGGTCACCCGCAGGCGCAGAAGAGCGAGCACGCGGGCGGCTTCGTGTTCGACGGCGGGCCCGTCTCGGGCGCTCCGTACGGCTCGGCCGGCGTGCTGCCCATCTCCTGGGCCTACGTGCGCATGATGGGCGCAGAGGGGCTGCGCAGCGCGACCGCTGCCGCCGTGCTCTCGGCCAACTACATCGCGCTGCGTCTTCGCGATCACTTCCCGGTGCTCTACACCGGTGAGAACGACCGCGTCGCGCACGAGTGCATCCTCGATCTGCGTCCGCTCAAGGAGGTGACCGGCATCTCTGTCGACGACGTAGCGAAGCGTCTGATCGACTACGGCTTCCACGCGCCGACCATGTCGTTCCCCGTCGCGGGAACGCTCATGGTCGAGCCGACGGAGTCGGAGGACCTCGCCGAGGTCGACCGGTTCGTCGAGGCGATGATCCAGATCAAGGCAGAGGCGGATGCCGTGGCAGCCGGCACCTGGCCCGCCGACGACAACCCGCTCGTGAACGCGCCGCACACAGCCGCGTCGCTGATCGCGGGGGAGTGGAACCACGCCTACTCGCGCGAGGTCGCCGCGTATCCGGTTCACGCGCTGATCGCGTCGAAGTACTGGCCCCCGGTGCGCCGGATCGACCAGGCCTACGGCGACCGCAACCTCGTGTGCGCCTGCCCTCCGATCGGGGCTTTCGCCTGATCACCGGCGCCTGCCGCATCGCCCCCGTCGCTTCGCGACGGGGGCGATTCGGTTAAGGCTGGATAACAGTTGCCGCAGCGTGCCGTCGAGGCCCACGGGGGGTCTTAGGATCGTATGCGAGCGCGTTCGACGACGAACGCGTGCTTGTCCCGGTCCACAGGAGGACACTGTGAAGCACAAAAAGATCACACTCACGGGCGTCGCGCTGCTCGCGGCGGGTGCCCTGGCACTCACCGGCTGCTCCACCAGCAGCAACGAGAAGCCCGATGCAGAGAAGGGCTCGTCGAACGTCGACGCGTCCGCGATCATCAAGGTGAACGGCTCCGAGCCGCAGAACCCGCTGATCCCGACCAACACCAATGAGACCGGTGGTGGCAAGATCCTCGACGCCATCTTCGCCGGCCTCATCGGCTACGCGGCCGACGGTGCGGTGTTCAACGAGGTCGCCGAGGACATCAAGGTCGACGACCCGCAGAACATCACGGTCAAGCTTCGCAAGGGCCTGAAGTTCACCAACGGTGAAGAGGTCACCGCTGACAACTTCATCAAGGCGTGGAACTACGGCGCCCTGGCATCGAACGAGCAGCTCTCGAGCTACTTCTTCGAGGACATCGAGGGCTTCAGCTACGAAGAGGACTCCGAGCTGACCGGCCTGAAGCAGGTCGACGAGCACACCTTCACGATCAAGCTCAACAAGCCGGCCTCCGACTTCGCGCAGCGCCTGGGCTACTCGGCCTACTACCCGCTCCCGGACGTCGCGTTCGAGGACATGGAGGCGTTCGGCCAGAACCCCATCGGCAACGGCCCGTACATGCTCGACGGTGAGGGCGCCTGGCAGCACGACGTGGGCATCAACCTCGTCACCAACCCCGACTACGACGGCCCGAGCAAGCCCGCCAACGGCGGCCTGAACATCGTCTTCTACGCCTCGCAGGACAGCGCCTACGCCGACCTGCTGGGTGACCAGCTCGACGTCCTCGACGCCGTTCCGGACTCCGCGTTCGGCAGCTACGAGGCCGACCTGGGTGACCGCGCCGTCAACCAGCCGGCAGCCATCTTCCAGTCGTTCACCATCCCGGAGCGCCTCGAGCACTTCAGCGGCGAAGAGGGCAACCTGCGTCGCCAGGCCATCTCGATGGCGATCAACCGCAAGGAGATCACCGACGTGATCTTCCAGGGCACCCGCACCCCGGCCAGCGACTTCACCTCGCCGGTCATCGACGGCTGGACCGACGAGCTCAAGGGCGCCGAGGTTCTCGACTACAACGAGAAGAAGGCCAAGGAGCTGTGGGCCGAGGCTGACAAGATCAGCCCGTGGAGCGGCACGTTCCAGATCGCGTACAACGCCGACGGCGGCCACCAGGCCTGGGTCGACGCGACCACGAACTCGATCAAGAACACGCTCGGCATCGACGCCTCGGGTGCTCCGTACCCGACGTTCGCAGAGCTGCGCGGCAAGGTCACCGACCGCACCATCGAGACCGCCTTCCGCACCGGATGGCAGGCCGACTACCCGGGTCTGTACAACTTCCTCGGACCGCTGTACGCGACCAACGCGGGCTCGAACGACGGTGACTACTCCAGCAAGGAGTTCGACAAGCTGCTCTCCGACGGCATCTCCGAGACCGACCCGGCTGCGGCGAACAAGCTGTACCAGGAGGCTCAGGAGGTTCTGCTGAAGGACCTGCCCGTCGTTCCGCTGTGGTACTCGAACGTCGTCGGCGGCTACGGCAAGACCGTCGAGAACGTGAAGTTCGGCTGGAACTCCGTTCCGATCTTCTCCGAGATCGAGAAGACCAAGGCGGAGTAACCCTTCGCGACGAGGCGGTGGTGCAACACACCACCGCCTCGTTCTCTTTGCCCTCGGGGCGCGCGATCCGCGCCCCGCACCCGAAGGGAGGTAGAGGATGGCCGTATACATCCTCAAGCGGATCCTGCAGGCGATACCCGTGTTCTTCGGAGCGACCCTGCTGATCTATTTCATGGTCTTCGCCATGCCGGGCGATCCGATCGCCGGCCTGTTCGGAGACAAGCAGCCCAACCCCGCTCTGCTCGAGCGGCTTCGTGCTGAGTACCACCTCGATGAGCCGTTCATCGTGCAGTACGGCTACTACATCGCCGGCATCTTCCGCGGCGACTTCGGCACGAGCTTCTCGGGCCAGCCGGTGGGAGACGTCCTCGCCCGCACATTCCCGATCACGCTGCGCCTGGCCGTCATGTCGGTCGGGATCGCCTTCGTGCTCGCGATCGTGATCGGCCTGTTCTCGGCCCTCGGCAAGGGCGGCATCTTCGACAACTCGATGCTCGTTCTCGCACTGATCTTCATCGCCGTGCCGATCTTCGTGCTCGCGTTCCTCGCGCAGTACTTCCTCGCGATCCAGCTCGGATGGTTCAAACCCACCGTGGGGGCGGACAACGACTGGGGTGATCTCTGGCTGCCCGCCTGGGTGCTGGGCTTCAGCGTCTACGCGACCAGCATGCGGCTCACTCGCGCGTCCACGATCGAGACGCTCGGTCAGGACTGGGTCCGAACCGCGTACAGCAAGGGTCTGCCGCGAGGGCGCGTCATCCCCGTGCACGTGCTGCGCAACTCGCTCATCCCGATGGTCACCGACCTCGGCACCGTCTTCGGCGTCCTCATGGTCGGCGCGACCGTCACCGAGGGAATCTTCAACGTCCCCGGCGTCGGCAACACCCTGTACCAGGCGATCATCCGCGGTGAGAACCCGACGGTCGTCTCGTTCGTGACGGTGTTCGTGGTCGTGTACGTGCTCATCAACCTGGTCGTGGATCTCATCTACGGCCTGCTCGACCCGAGGATCCGCTATGTCTCGTCCTGACCTCGACCGCGGCCACTACGTCGCACCGGCCGACACCACGTCGGTGCCGGTCGATGTCGTGCGCATCGACGCCAAGCCCAGCAACCTCTGGCTGGACGCCTGGCGCGATCTGCGTCGCCGCCCGCTGTTCTGGATCTCGGCAGCCTTCGTGCTGCTGGTGATCGTCGTCGCTCTCGCGCCGACTCTCTTCACCCAGGTGCCGCCGAACAACGGCTGCCTTCTGGCCAACAGCAACAAGGGGCCGACAGACGGGCATCCGCTCGGCTTCACCCGGCTCGGGTGCGACGTCTACGCGCGCACCATCTGGGGAACGCGCACCTCGCTCGTCATCGGCGTGCTGGCCACCCTGATCAGCACGATCGTGGGCATCGTCATGGGCGCGCTGGCCGGCTTCTACGGCGGCTGGCTCGACTCGGTGCTCTCGCGCATCGGCGACATCTTCTTCACGATCCCGTACATCATCGCGGGCATCGTGGTCATGTCGGTCATGCCCGAGCGCAACGAGCTCGTCCTCGCGTTCGCGATCGGCGGCTTCGCGTGGGCATCGACGGCGCGCATCATGCGGGCCGAGGTGCTGCGCGTGAAGCAGGCCGACTTCGTGATGGGTGCCGAGTCGATCGGCATGTCGAGGTTCAAGACCCTGCTGGTGCACGTGCTGCCGAACGCCATGGCTCCTGTCATCGTGGTCGCGACGCTGTCTCTCGCCGGCTCGATCGTGGCCGAGGCGACCCTGTCGTTCCTCGGTGTCGGTCTCGGCAGCGGCACGATGTCGTGGGGACTCGACATCGGGCAGGCGCAGACCACCGTCCGTATCGCGCCGATGGCGCTGTTCTGGCCGTCGCTGGCCCTGACCCTCACCGTGCTGGCGTTCGTCACGCTCGGTGAGCTCATGCGCGACGCCGTCGATCCGAAGGCGAGGGCTCAGCGATGACCGAACCTCTGCTCAGAGTGCGCGACCTGCACGTCGCGTTCCGCAGCGGCAAGCAGATCCGCGAAGTGCTGCACGGCGTCAGCTTCGACATGATGGCAGGCGAGACGCTGGCCATCGTGGGCGAGTCCGGCTCCGGCAAGTCCACGACGGCGGCGGCCATCATCGGCCTGCTGCCCGGCACCGGACACGTCACCGAGGGGAGCATCACGCTCGACGGGCGCGAGCTCACGACCGCGAAGCGGGCCGAGCTCGAGCACATCCGCGGCCGTGAGATCGGCTACGTTCCGCAGGACCCGATGTCGAACCTCAACCCGGTGTGGTCGATCGGCTTCCAGGTCAAGGAGGCCGTCCGCGCCAACGGACTGGCCCAGGGGCGCCAGGAGGTGCACGACCGCGCCGTCGAGGTGCTGCAGCAGGCCGGTCTCGCCGACGCGGCTCGTCGCATGCACCAGTTCCCGCATCAGTTCTCAGGAGGCATGCGGCAGCGTGCGCTGATCGGCATCGGCCTCGCGGCCGATCCGCAGCTGCTGATCGCGGACGAGCCGACCAGTGCGCTCGACGTCACGGTGCAGCGGGTGATCCTCGATCACCTGGCGAGCCTGACCAGCGAGCGCGGCACCTCGGTGCTGCTCATCACGCACGACCTCGGGCTCGCGGGCGACCGTGCCGACCGCATCATCGTGATGAACAAGGGCGAGATCGTCGAAGCCGGTCCGAGCGCCGAGATCCTCTCGCGTCCTCAGCACCCGTACACCCAGCGTCTCGTCGCCGCGGCTCCCAGCCTCGCGTCGAAGCGCATCGGAGCCGTCACGACGCGTGAGGCGGAGCCTGTGTCGACCGCACCCGCGGTCGTCGAGGTGCGCGATCTCGTCAAGGAGTACTCGATCCGCGGCGGCGGACTGCGCAGCGAGAAGTTCCTCGCTGTCGACGGCGTCTCGTTCTCGATCCCGCGGGGCAAGACGCTCGCGCTGGTAGGGGAGTCGGGCTCCGGCAAGTCGACGGTGGCGAAGATGCTGCTGCAGCTCGAGAAGCCCACCGACGGTGAGATCCTCATCGACGGCGCTGCGACGAGCACGATGTCGCGAGCCGACGTGTTCAAGCTGCGTCGCCGGATGCAGCCGGTCTTCCAGGACCCGTACGGATCGCTCGATCCGCTCCGCAGCATCGGGAGCCTCATCAGCGAACCGCTGCACGTGCACGGCATCGGCACCCGCGACGAGCAGCACAAGCGGGCACTCGAGCTTCTCGATCAGGTCGCGCTGCCGCGCGAGCTGGCCGAGCGGTATCCGAACGAGCTGTCCGGCGGACAGCGTCAGCGCGTGGCGATCGCCCGTGCGCTGGCGCTCAAGCCCGACATCGTCGTGCTCGACGAGGCGGTCTCGGCGCTCGACGTGCTCGTGCAGGATCAGATCCTGCACCTGCTGTCGGATCTGCAGAGCGACCTCGGGCTGACCTACCTGTTCATCACGCACGACCTCGCGGTCGTCCGCGTCGCCGCCGACCTGGTCTGCGTGATGGAGAAGGGGAAGATCGTCGAACAGGGCACGGTGGACTCGATCTTCACCAACCCGCAGGAGGAGTACACACGCCGACTGCTCGACGCGATCCCGGGGGCGTCGCTGCCCCTGGGCGGCGTGGGTCTGTGACACCCGAGAATCCCGCGACACCTGCCGGCGCCGCCTCGCCCCGTAACCGGGGCGGGGTGGCGCTGCTCGTGATCTGCTCGGTGCTGTCGGCGGTGATGCTGGTCGACGCGGCCGTGCGGGCCGACGTCGGCACCGCGCTGCTGCTGGCGCCATGGATGCTGCTGGTGCTGTGGATCGTGTATGTCGTCGGCGTCGCGTCACGCGTGGGCGCTCAGCAGGACGGAGTGTTCGTGCAGAATCTGCTGCGCAGGACGTTCGCCCCGTGGGCGCGCGTGCAGAGCGTCGTCATGCGCTGGCAGATCGAGATCGCGCTCGACGACGGATCGCGGCTCACGTGCTTCGGCGGTCCGTCACGGCGCCGTCCGCAGCGCCTCGGCCCCGGCCGCACCAAGGAGGACGCCAACGGCGACGCCGATGACGCGGTCGCGGCTCTGCGTCGCGCGAAGGCGAATGCCGAGCGCGTATCGCCGGTCCCGCCCATCCGCCGCGGGTGGGACATCCCTGCGGTCGTCGCTCTGGTGGCGATCCTGGCATGGGCTGTCATCGCCGTGCTCCTCACGCGCGGCTGACCCGCGCTCACCCGGGCAGGCCGAACAGCGCCGGCCACGTGGCCGCCGCCCAGGGGTATCCCACGAAGGCGATCGCGTCGATCAGGAAGTGCGCCACGAGGAAGGGCAGCAGACGCCCCGTGCGGGCGTAGAGCCAGCCGAAGAGCAGCCCCATCGCCAGGTTGCCGAGGAACGCGCCAGGCCCTTGATACAGGTGGTAGCTGGCGCGCAGCACGCTCGTCGCGATGATGACCGGCCACGCGCCCCAGCCGAGCTGCCTCAGGCGGGCGAACAGGTAGCCGAGCACGACGAACTCCTCCTGAACGGATGCCCGCGCTGCTGACAGCAGCAGGATCGGCACCGTCCACCAGTGCGCATCGAGTCCGGCCGGATCGACCGCGACGAACCACCCGAGGGCACGTCCGACGAGGTAGAGCCCGATGCCCGGGATGCCGATCGCGGCGACGAGACCGATTCCCCAGCCGAGGTCGCGCATCGGACGCCTGCCGTCCAGTCCCAGCATCCCGAGATGCGGCCTCTGCGACTGCCAGAGCAGGAAGCACACGAGAAGGACGGGCACGACGCCGAACCCGATCGACAGCAGCTGGTAGATGAGGTCGAACACCTCGCGGTCGCTGCGCGACGGATTCAGCGTCGCGGTCTGATCCGCCAGGGGAGTGGAGTCGGTGAGGCGGTACGCGAGCTGCACGATCGCATAGACCGCCGCCTGCCCGAGCCCCAGCGCGAGCACGATCCCGATCTCCCACCGCAGGCGCTTCCGATTCACCCTTCCGATGCTAGGTGTTCGCTCCCAGGTACGCGGTTCGGCCATACGCTATCCTGGAACGTCGCTCACGTTCATTCGGTGCACGAACCGTCTCGCTGACGCTCGTCCGGTACAGCGGCATCTCTCATCTACGACTCCGCATTGGACTTCTTGAATGGCGCACGCCCTCCGCTCTGACCTCCGAAACGTCGCGATCGTCGCACACGTCGACCACGGCAAGACCACCCTCGTCGACGCGATGCTCCGTCAGACCGGCTCGTTCGGCTCTCACGAGCACATGGAAGAGCGCGCGATGGACTCGAACGACCTCGAGCGTGAGAAGGGCATCACGATCCTCGCCAAGAACACGGCGATCACGTACAACGGGGTCCACACCGAGACTCCGATCACGATCAACGTGATCGACACCCCCGGCCACGCCGACTTCGGCGGTGAGGTCGAGCGCGGCCTCTCGATGGTCGACGGTGTCGTGCTGCTCGTCGACTCGTCCGAGGGGCCGCTGCCGCAGACCCGCTTCGTGCTGCGCAAGGCGCTCGAGGCGAAGCTCCCCGTCATCCTGCTGGTCAACAAGACCGACCGCCCCGACGCGCGCATCGCCGAGGTCGAGGAAGAGGCGCACGACCTGCTGCTCGGACTCGCCTCCGACCTCGTCGACGACGTTCCCGACCTCGATGTCGATGCGCTGCTCGATGTGCCGGTGGTCTACGCCTCCGGCCGTGCGGGCGCCGCGTCGCGCAACCGCCCGGCGAACGGCGACCTGCCCGACAACGATGACCTCGAGCCGCTCTTCGAGGCGATCCTCGAGCACGTGCCCGCCCCGTCGTACGACGACGAGGCGCCGCTGCAGGCCTGGGTCACCAACCTCGACTCCTCGTCGTTCCTCGGTCGCCTCGCCCTGCTGCGCGTGTTCAACGGCACCCTGAAGAAGGGCCAGACCGTCGCGTGGGTCCGTCAGGACGGCACCACGCAGAACGCGCGTATCACCGAGCTGCTCATGACCAAGGCCCTCGAGCGCTACCCCGCCGAGTCCGCAGGCCCCGGCGACATCGCCGTGATCGCCGGCTTCGCCGACATCATGATCGGCGAGACCATCGCCGACCCCGAAGACGTGCGCCCGCTGCCGCAGATCACGGTCGACGAGCCGTCGATCTCGATGACGATCGGCACCAACACCTCGCCGCTCGTCGGCAAGGTCAAGGGCCACAAGCTCACCGCCCGCATGGTGAAGGACCGCCTCGACCGTGAGCTGATCGGCAACGTGTCGCTGCGCGTGAACGACATCGGCCGCCCCGACGCGTGGGAGGTGCAGGGCCGTGGTGAGCTGCAGCTCGCCATCCTCGTCGAGAACATGCGTCGCGAGGGCTTCGAGCTCACCGTCGGCAAGCCGCAGGTCGTCACCCGCAAGATCGACGGCAAGGTGCACGAGCCCTACGAGCACCTGACCATCGATGTGCCCGAAGAGCACCTCGGCGCGGTCACGCAGCTGATGGCGAACCGCCGTGGCCGCATGGACAACATGATCAACCACGGCACCGGCTGGATCCGCATGGAGTTCATCGTGCCGTCGCGCGGCCTCATCGGCTTCCGCACCGAGTTCCTCTCGATCACGCGCGGCACCGGCATCGCCAATGCGATCTCGCACGGCTACGACGAGTGGGCCGGGTCCATCGTCGCGCGCCAGAACGGCTCGATCGTCGCCGACCGCGCGGGCGTCGTCACCCCGTTCGCCATGATCGCCCTGCAGGAGCGCATGTCGTTCTTCGTCAAGCCCACCGAAGAGGTCTACGAGGGCATGGTGGTGGGTGAGAACTCGCGCGCCGACGACATGGACGTGAACATCACCAAGGAGAAGAAGCTCACGAACATGCGCTCGGCGACCGCCGACTCGTTCGAGTCGATGACGCCTCCGCGCATCCTCTCGCTGGAGGAGTCGCTCGAGTTCGCTCGCGAGGACGAGTGCGTCGAGGTGACGCCCGACGCCGTGCGCATCCGGAAGGTGATCCTCGACCAGACGACTCGCGGGCGCGAGGCGTCGCGTCTGAAGCGTCAGGACGCCAACGCGAACGCCTGATCAGCCCGATCTGCGCGAAGACCCCGGCCCACGGTCGGGGTCTTCGTCGACCGGGCCATCGTGAACGAGCGGTAGCAGACGTCAGATAACGAACTCATAACATACTTTCCCGAGAGCGACGGAGCGTCATTCCCGGGAAGCAGGCATGTTCTGTCCAGGTGAGGGCAGGGTTTCGTCCAGGTGCGGCCGTCAAGCTTGTTCCTCGTGCCCGGGAAACGGCGCTCCCATGAGCGCGCCCCGCGAGGGTCCGGGCCATCGACAACCCGAAGGTCGAACCCCCTCCCATGATCGAAACCCTGAACACTCGCGCGTCTCAGCGCGTCTCCCATGTGGCGACGGCCCACTCCCGTATGCGTCGCCCTCTCATCGCCGTGGCCATCGGCGCGGTGCTCGCGGCGTCCGCCGCTGCTGGAGCGGTATTCGCTCCGGCCGCCCTCGGCGCGATCCCGTCGGAGCAGGCGCTGGACCAGGCCGCGGACGCCGCGGATGACGGCAAGATCGCCCTGGTCAACGCCGAGTCCCTGAACAACGTGGTCGCCGGCGTCGACTTCCCGATGCAGACCGAGACGACCCGTGTCGACCTGACCGACCTGAAGACCGATGTGAAGCGTCTCGGCCGAGCAGATCAGCTGTCGTCCGAGCAGGTCTCCGAGCTGACCGCCGAGGTCGTGCTCGGCACGGTCATCGTGCAGTCCAAGACCTCCGATCTGCAGGATGCCCTGACTGCGGCGAAGGCCGCGGAGGCCGCGCGGGTCAAGGCTGAGGCCGAGCGCATCGCTGCCGAGAAGGCGGCGAAGGAGGCGGCGGAGAAGAAGCGTCGCGCCGCGGCGGCCCTCGCTGCGGCGAACACGCCGGAAGGCGCGAAGGCCGTGGCTCGTGCCATGGCGGCAGAGCGCTACGGCTGGGGCGAGGGCGAGTTCTCGTGCCTTTCGAACCTGTGGACCAAGGAGTCCGGCTGGAACTACAAGGCCTACAACGAGAACGGCGGCGCCACGGGCATCCCTCAGGCTCTTCCGGGCAGCAAGATGGCCACGGCCGGAGCCGACTGGCGGACGAATGCCGCGACGCAGATCGCCTGGGGCCTCGGCTACATCGATCGCGCCTACGGCACGCCGTGCGCCGCCTGGGGCCACTCCCAGGCCGTCAACTGGTACTGAGCGCGCTCAGCGGTCGCGGCGATCAGCGCAGCTCCGACACCAGCACCGCGCTGGTGCCGGGGCTGCGCGCTTCGAAGACATGCGCCGCATCGCCCGCGTATGACAGGTAGTCACCGGGGTGCAGCAGCTCCGGCGCGTCGGCCGGGCCGATCAGCGCCTCACCGCTGACCAGCACGACGTGCTCTGTCGTGCCGGTGTGGTGGGGGAGCGATCGCCGTGGCTCTCCCGGCTCGGCCTGGATCAGGTAGATATCGCGCCGTGTGCCGGGTGCTGCGGCTGAGAGCAGGGTGGCGAGGTAGGGGGATGCTGCTGACGGCACTCCGGCGTGATCCCCGAGCCGGATGAGTCGGGATGCCGGCGCGCGGTCCTCGACCAGGGTCGCGAACGGGACACCCAGCGCATCGCCGATCGCCCAGAGCGTCTCGACGCTGGGGTTGCCTGCACCGCTCTCCAGCTGCGAGATCGTCGCCTTCGACACGCTCGCGCGTCGTGCGAGTTCCGACACGGACAGTCCTGCTCCCTCGCGTTCGCGACGAAGAGAGTGGGCGAGGCGCTCTCGCAGTTCCATGCGTTCAGTATGTCAAACGATCGTTCGACTTGACTGCACTCTCGCAGGTGTTCAGAATGATGATCATGCGTTCATCAGAGCGAACAGTGGTGCGTGAGCAGGCTCGAAGAGAGGTCTGGCGCGAAGGGCTCGGCGTGGCCATCGCCACGAGCGCCTACGGCATCTCCTTCGGCGCCCTCTCGGTGGCATCGGGGCTCGACGTCTGGCAGACGTGCGTACTCAGCCTGCTGATGTTCACCGGAGGATCCCAGTTCGCCTTCATCGGCGTCTTCGGGGCTGGTGGCATAGCCGCGCTGCCGTCGGCGATCGCCTCAGCCGCGCTGCTCGGCGTGCGCAACGTCGCCTACGGCATGCGGATGTCATCGATCATCGGCGACGGCTTCTGGCGTCGTGCTGCGGCCGCGCAGGTGACCATCGACGAGTCGACCGCGGTCGCGATCGCCCAGGAGCGGCCGCAGCTGCGTCGACTGGGATTCTGGCTCACCGGTCTGGGGGTCTTCATCGGCTGGAACCTCACGACCCTGGCCGGTGCCCTGCTGGGCGACGTGCTGGGGGACCCGAAGACGTGGGGACTCGACGCGGCCGCAGCCGCGGCCTTCCTGGCCCTGCTGTGGCCCCGGCTCAAGCAGCGTCAGGCGATCGCCGTCGGCGTGGCCGCGGCCGTGGTGGCGGCGAGCCTCACGCCGTTCCTCATGCCGGGCCTGCCCGTGCTCGTGGCCGCGTGCGTCGCGATCCTCGTCGGGTGGTTCAACTGGCTCGGGCGTGACGCTCCGCGGCAGACGCTGCAGGGGGTGGGCGCATGACGGTCTGGAGTGCAGTGCTGCTCGCCGCGTGCATCTGCGTGGGGTTGAAGGCGGCAGGCTATCTGGTTCCCGCGCGACTGCTCGAGGCGCCTCGCCCGGCGCGGATCTCCGATCTGCTGACGGTCGCGCTGCTCGGCGCGCTGGTCGCCGTGCAGACGCTCGGCGCGGGGCAGGCCGTCGTGGTGGATGCGCGGGTGCCGGCTGTCCTCGTCGCCGCCGGCCTGCTGTGGATGCGGCAGTCGTTCCTCGTCGTCGTGTTCGCCGCAGCAGCCGTCGCCGCAGTGCTGCGGTTGCTCGGACTCGCGTCGTGACACCGTCTCGCCGGCGGCCCGCCGCACAGCCGGAGGAAAGCACCGCGCAGTAGGCTGAACCCGTGCGCAGAATGCTCTCTCGCGGTCTCTCCTGGCTGGCCGCCGCCTTCGTCGGGGCCGTCTACGGCATCGCCGCGACCATCGCGCACAGCTACACGATCGGACCGATCCCGGTCGGCATGATCCTCGGTGCGATCGCCTGCGCCGCGCTGCTCGTCGCCCTGCGTGCGCTGACGGGCGATCGCTGGGCCGCGCTCGCAGCCGGCCTCGGCATGCTCGCTCTCCTGCTCGTGATCTCGCAGCGGGGGCCCGGCGGGTCGATCATCGTGCCGAACACTCCCCTCGGCAACATCTGGATGTATGTCGCCGCAGGCATCGTGATGCTCATCGTGGCCTGGCCGGACACATCGCGGCTGCGTGCGCTGTCGCCGGGCACGGCCGCTCCTCGCGGCGAGGCGCGCTGAGGGGTCGTAGACTGATCACGTGACGTACGTGATCGCCCTTCCCTGCGTCGATGTCAAGGACCGCGCCTGCATCGACGAGTGCCCCGTGGACTGCATCTACGAAGGTGAGCGGATGCTGTACATCCACCCCGACGAGTGCGTGGACTGCGGTGCCTGCGAACCGGTCTGCCCCGTCGAGGCGATCTACTACGAAGACGACCTGCCCGAGGAATGGGCCGACTACTACAAGGCCAACGTCGAGTTCTTCAACGAGATCGGCTCTCCCGGCGGCGCCTCGAAGGTCGGCGTGTACGACTTCGACCACCCCGTGGTCACCGCGCTTCCCCCGCAGGGGGAGTAGGTGGGGGTCCGGGATCTCGCGGACTACCCGTGGGATGCGGTGGTGCCCTACCGTGAGCGGGCGTCCCAGCATCCGAATGGTCTCGTCGACCTCTCGATCGGCTCGCCGGTCGATCCGACGCCTGAGGTGATCCGCCGCGCGCTCGCCGAGGCGACCGACGCGCATGCCTACCCGCAGACCGTCGGCACCGGCGACGTGCGTCGCGCCATCGTCGACTGGTACGCCCGCCGGCGCGGCGTGCCGGATCTCACCGAGGCCAACGTCATGCCGACGATCGGCTCGAAAGAGCTCGTGGCGCTGCTGCCCCTGCTGCTCGGTCTCGGAGCCGGCGACATCGTCGTGCATCCGCGCGTCGCCTACCCGACCTACGCCGTCGGCGCGGCCGTCGCGGGAGCTGCGGCCGTCGCCGCCGACGACCCCGCCGAGTGGCCCGAGGGCGCCAAGCTCATCTGGATCAACACGCCGGGCAACCCCGACGGCCGAACCTGGAACGTCGACGAGCTCGGTGCCGCCGTGCGCCGTGCGCGCGAGCTGGGCGCGGTGCTCGCGAGCGACGAGTGCTACGCCGAACTGGGATGGGACGGGCCCTGGGGGACCGAGTCGATCCCCTCCGTTCTCGATCCGCGGGTCACCGATGGCAGCCGCGCGAATCTGCTCAGCGTGTACTCGCTCAGCAAGCAGTCAAATCTCGCGGGGTACCGAGCCGCGTTCATCGCCGGATGCTCGAAGCTCATCGCCGAGATCCTCGCGGCGCGCAAGCACCTCGGTCTCATGCCGCCCGCCCCCGTGCAGCACGCCATGGCCGTCGCACTGCGCGACGACGAGCACGTCGCGACGCAGAAGCGGCTCTACCGTGAGCGGCGCGACGTGCTGCTGCCCGCCCTCGTCGCTGCCGGCTTCCGCATCGACGGTTCGGAGGCGGGCCTCTACCTCTGGGCCACGGAGGGGCGCGATGCCTGGGACTCGATGGACCGTCTCGCCTCACTGGGCATCCTCGCCGGACCAGGACACTTCTACGGCGATCACTCGGGCCAGCACGTGAGGCTCTCGCTCACCGCGCCGCTCGACCGGGTGCAGCAGGCGGCGGCTCGACTCGCGTCCGCTGCACACTGAGGTTTTGTGCACATCAGCCCGTGATGGCGCCGATCTCTTGGCGGATGTCACAGTAGGCCGACGGCACGACTAGGCTGTAGGGGCGATGGGGTCCCACGCGACCCGGCGCTGCGTGCGTCTCACATCGCCTACGACGATACGAACGCAGCAGGAGGTTGGCGTGAGCGCAGCTCAGCCCGAGAAGGCTACTCTTTCGATCGGCGACACCACAGCGGAATTCCCCGTGGTCCGCGGGACGAGCGGCACCGACAGCATCGACTTCTCCACGCTCACGCGTCAGACCGGCTACACGGGCCTCGACTACGGGTTCGTGAACACGGCGTCGACGAAGTCGGCCGTCACCTTCATCGACGGCGACCAGGGCATCCTGCGCTACCGCGGGTACCCCATCGAGCAGATCGCCAAGAACTGCAGCTACCTCGAGGTGGCGTGGCTGCTGATCTACGGCGAGCTGCCGACCGCGACCGAGCTCGCCGAGTTCGACGAGAAGATCCGTCGGCACACGCTGCTGCACGAGGACCTCAAGCACTTCTTCTCGGCCCTCCCGCACACCGCGCACCCGATGGCGGTGCTCTCTTCGGCGGTGGCTGCGCTGTCGACGTACTACGAGGGCCAGACCGACCCGAACAACCCCGAGCACGTCGAGCTCAACATGGTGCGCATGCTCGCCAAGCTTCCCGTGATCGCGGCCTACGCGCACAAGAAGAGCGTCGGTCAGGCATTCCTGTATCCCGATAACTCGCTGAGCTTCGTCGACAACTTCCTCAAGCTGAACTTCGGCGTGCACAGCGAGCCGTACGAGGTCAACCCGGTGATGTCGAAGGCGCTCGAGCTGCTGCTGATCCTGCACGAGGACCACGAGCAGAACGCGTCCACCTCGACCGTGCGCCTGGTCGGCTCGACCGGCGCCAACCAGTTCGCGTCGATCTCGGCCGGCATCCAGGCGCTGTCCGGCCCGTTGCACGGCGGAGCGAATGAGGCCGTGCTGACCATGCTCGGACAGATCCGCGACTCGGGTCAGAGCGTGCAGCGCTTCGTCGAGAGCGTGAAGAACAAGGAAGCCGGCGTCAAGCTGATGGGCTTCGGTCACCGGGTCTACAAGAACTACGACCCGCGCGCCAAGCTCGTGAAAGAGGCCGCAGACGAGGTGCTCGCCGAGCTCGGCGTCACCGACCCCCTGCTCGATCTCGCCAAGGAGCTCGAGGAGATCGCCCTCGCTGACGACTACTTCAAGGAGCGCCGGCTCTACCCGAACGTCGATTTCTACACCGGCGTCATCTATAAGGCGATGGGCTTCCCGACGCGCATGTTCACCGTGCTGTTCGCGATCGGCCGTCTGCCCGGCTGGCTCGCGCAGTGGCGAGAGCTGAACCTCGACCCGCAGACCAAGATCGGCCGCCCGCAGCAGCTCTACGTCGGCTCGCCCGAACGCAGCTACCCCGGGCGCTGAGTCGCCCCGAGCAGGGACGTCGACGCTCTGCGTCGGCGTCCCTCTGCTGTTCTGGCCGGTCAGCCGGCCCGAGCGGCCACGCAAGACGCAGAACGGCCCGCCGAGGAACCAGGTTCCTCGGCGGGCCGCTCCGGGATAGGTGTCGCGTCGGTCAGCGTCCCTGCGGACGGCTTGCGCGACGCGAGCCGGTGCGCGCGCGGGCGGCACCCTGGTCACCATGATGCGAGTGGGGCGCGGGGGAGCCCGTCTGCGTGGAGTAGCGGGTCTGGCTGCCCTGCGAGCGCGAGCGACCGGCGTCAGCGCGGCCCGCTTCGTGACGCGACGATCCGCCCTGGCGCTGGCCCGCGTTCTGACGCTGACCGCTGTCCGCCCGCTGAGCGGTGTCGGTGCGGCGGGCGGCGTCGCCCCCGTTCCCGCGGCCGCGACGGCGACGGCCGCCGTCACGTGAACCGGGCTGCGAGGCATCCGCCGCACCGCCCCTGGCCGCGGGCTTCGACTTCGGCTTGTTCTGCTGCTGCGCGACCGGAACCGTCTTGATCTTCGGGGCGCGCTCGCCGACGAGCTCCTCGACGATCGCCGGGGTCACGTCTTCCAGGCCGACCGTGATCTGGGCCTTCCGCAGGATGTCCTTCACGTCACGACGCTGCTCGGGCAGCATCAGCGTGACGACCGTGCCTGCGGCTCCGGCGCGCGCCGTGCGGCCCGAGCGGTGCAGGTACGCCTTGTGCTCGACGGGCGGGTCGACGTGCACGACCAGCTCGACGTCATCGACGTGCACGCCGCGGGCTGCGACGTCGGTCGCGACGAGAACCCGCACGCCGCCGTTCGCGGGGTCGGCGCCGAAGGCTGCGAGGTTGCGCTCACGTGCGTTCTGGCCGAGGTTGCCGTGCAGGTCGACCGAGGGGATGCCCGCAGAGGTCAGCTGCTTGGCGAGCTTCTTGGCGTGGTGCTTGGTGCGGGTGAACAGGATGCGGCGGCCGACGCCGGACGCGAGGTCCTCGACGAGCTTCTTCTTGGCATCCGCGTCCGAGGCGATGAGCACCCGGTGGGTCATCTCGCCCACAGGCACGCTCGCCTCGTCGACCTCGTGGCTGACAGGGCTGCTGAGGAAGCGCTTGGCGAGCGCGTCGATGCCGCGGTCGAGCGTGGCGCTGAAGAGCAGACGCTGGCCACCGGCGGGAGTCGCGGCGAGGATGCGGGTGACGCCGGGCAGGAAGCCCAGGTCGGCCATGTGGTCCGCCTCGTCGAGCACGGCGACCTCGACGGCGCCCAGCGAGACGACGCCCTGCTTCATGAGGTCCTCGAGGCGGCCGGGGCAGGCGACGACGATGTCGACGCCGCCACGGAGAGCCTGCTCCTGCGGACGCTGGCTGACACCGCCGAAGACGGTGGTGACGCGCATGCCGACGGCTTCGGCGAGGGGCTTGATCGTCGCCGCGATCTGGGTGGCGAGCTCGCGGGTCGGCGCGAGCACCAGACCGCGCGGGCGGCCCGCCTGGCGGCGGGTGCCGGATGCGGAGAGGCGGGCGACCAGGGGCAGCGCGAACGCGATCGTCTTGCCGCTGCCGGTGCGGCCGCGCCCGAGCAGGTCACGACCGGCCAGGGAGTCGGGAAGGGTGTCGCGCTGAATCGCGAACGGCTCGGTCTTGCCGTCGGCGGCCAGCACGTCGGCCAGCGCGGCGGGCACGCCGAGATCGATGAAGGAAGGCATAGGAGTATCTCCGGGAAAGGCGCAGCAGGGCTGCGGGAATGGGCGACGGCGCTGGTTCACGCATCGGTTCGCCGCTCGAGATGACCGCATACCGGATGCCGGTGCGGAAGGGTATCGACGACGCAGACGTCTCGCTTCGCGAGGGGCGTCGAGTCAACCCTAACAGTCGCAGCCCGTGCCGGCCTGGACGAACGCCCGTGCCGCCCGCCCGCCCTGCGCGTCAGCCCGTCTTCCCGGTGCTGTGACGTCAGGCGTGCAGCATCTCGTTCAGGAGCACACCGTGGCCCGAGCGCTGCACGACCTCGACCGCGCCGCTCAGCGAGTTGCGCCGGTAGAGCAGTCCGCTTCGGCCGGACAGCTCGGCGGCCTTGATCTTCTGCCGTGCTCCCTCGGGGGTGACCGGAGCGTCGGCGATGACGACCTTGGTGCCGGCGGTGATGTAGAGGCCGGCTTCGACGATGCAGTCGTCGCCGAGCGAGATGCCGATTCCGGCGTTGGCTCCGAGCAGGGTGCGCGCGCCGATGGACACGCGGTGCTGTCCGCCGCCCGAGAGCGTGCCCATGATCGATGCGCCGCCCCCGATGTCGCTTCCGTCGCCGACCACCACACCCTGCGAGATGCGTCCTTCGACCATGGATGCGCCGAGCGTGCCGGCGTTGAAGTTCACGAAGCCCTCGTGCATGACCGTGGTCCCGGGCGCGAGGTGCGCGCCGAGGCGCACGCGCGAGGCATCGGCGATGCGCACGCCCGCCGGCTGCACGTAATCGGTGAGGCGCGGGAACTTGTCGAGCCCCTGGAGCTGGATGCCGTGGCGCTGCAGCACGGGACGAAGTCGCGCGGCGTCGTCGGGGTGCATGGGACCGGCGTTGGTCCATGCGTTGTTCGGCAGATGCGCGAAGATGCCGTCGAGGCTGAGCTCGTTGGGGCGCACGAGCAGACGCGACAGCGCGTGCAGACGCAGGTAGGCGTCAGGCGTCGAGGTGACGGGCGCGTCGAGGTCGATGCTGAGCTGCACGTACTCGATCGTCACGCCGCGTCGCTCGTCCTCGTCGGCGAAGGCGCCCCACGTGTCGGCGGCCGCCGCCGCGTCATCGGGCTCCTGGGCTCCGAAGCCGACTTCGGGGTACCAGGCGTCGAGGACGGTCCCGTCCGACGCGATCGTGCTCAGTCCGATGCCCCATACCGTGCGTGCAGTGCTCATGCCTCTACGGTACGCGGCTCGACACACGACCGAGGAGTTATGACGACGTGGCTAGGCTGGGGACATGGTGCTCGATCTGACCGCATCCTCTCTCGAACTCACTCGCACGATCTGCGACATTCCCAGCGTGTCGGGCGGTGAGGCGCGTCTCGCAGACGAGATCGAGGCGGCCGTGCGCGCATACCCGCACCTCGAGGTCGTGCGCCACGGGAACACGGTCGTGGCCCGCACGGACCTCGGCAGGGCGCAGCGGGTGGTGATCGCGGGCCACATCGACACGGTGCCGATCAACGACAACGTGCCCACCCGAGACATCGAGATCGACGGAGTGCCCTACCTGTGGGGACGCGGCACCGTCGACATGAAGGCGGGCGTCGCGGTGCAGCTCAAGCTCGCCGCCGAGCTCACCTCGCCCTCGGTCGACATCACCTGGATGTGGTACGACAACGAAGAGGTCGACGCCGCGCTGAACGGACTCAACCTGCTCGCGCAAGCTCGACCAGACCTCTTCGAGGCGGACTTCGCGATCCTGGGCGAACCCTCCGACGGGCGCGTCGAGGGCGGCTGCAACGGCACGCTGCGCGCGGTGGTCCGCGTGCGCGGCGTTCGCGCGCACAGCGCCCGATCGTGGATCGGAGAGAACGCGATCCACGCGGCGGCTCCGATCCTCTCGCGGCTCGCCGAGTACCGGGCGCGGGAGGTCACGGTGGAAGGGCTCGGGTACCGCGAAGGGCTCAACGCCGTCAGCATCCGGGGCGGTGTCGCGGGCAACGTCATCCCCGATCTGTGCGAGGTCGATGTGAACTACCGCTTCGCCCCGAACAAGAGCGTGGCCGACGCCGAGGCGCACGTGCGCGGCGTCTTCGCGGGCTTCGAGGTGGAGATCGTCGACGCCGCAGGCGGCGCCCGCCCGGGCCTCGACGCCCCGATCGCTCAGCAGTTCCTCGCCGCCGTCGGAGGAGAGGCGCACGCCAAGTACGGATGGACCGATGTCGCGCGGTTCTCGGCGATGGGCGTACCAGCCGTGAACTACGGGCCGGGCGACCCGCACCTCGCGCACCATGACGAGGAGCGTGTGCCCGTCTCGCAGATCGAGGACGTCGAACGCGGACTCCGCGCGTGGCTCAGCGGCTCCTGACCGGGGGACTGCGCACCTGGATACGGATGCCGGTCGCCGGCCGCATCGCGATCATCTACCTCCTGGCGCGGCTGACCACGACCGGCTTCTTCGCGATCGCCGCCGCGACATCGCAGCCGGGATCGCGGTTCGGCATGCAGCCGACGATCGGCGACTACGTTCTGGGCTGGGATGCGCAGTGGTACTGGACCGTCGCCGTGTTCGGCTATCCGTCGACGCTTCCGCTGAACGATGCCGGCGAGGTCACCGAGAACGCCTGGGCGTTCATGCCGGTGTATGCGTATCTGTCGCAGTTCGTCGGACTGGGGGACTGGGGCGCGGGTGCGCTGCTGGTGTCGCTCGTCGCCGGATTCCTCGCGTGCCTCGCCCTGCACAGGCTGCTGCGTCGTCGGATCGGCTCGACCGCGGCGCTGTGGGCCGTCGCATTCTTCGCCTGCGGGCCCCTCGCCGCGCTGTTCCAGGTGGGATACGCCGAGAGCCTGTTCGTGCTGCTGCTGCTCATCGCCCTCGACCTCGCGTCGCGGCACCGGTACGGGTGGCTCTACCTGCTCATCCCGGCGATGGGCTTCACGCGGCCCGGAGTGCTCGCGTTCGCGCTCTTCCTCGGACTGCACGGCATCGCCCGGTGGTCTGCGCGAGAGCGCGAGCCGCTGCCTGCGAGAGATGTCGTGCACATCGTGGCTCTCGGCGCTCTGACCACGGCGGTCGGGTTCTCGTGGCAGGTGATCGCCGCGGCGGTGACGCGTGATCCCGGTGCGTACCTGAAGACCGAGCTCTCATGGCGGCGGAACTGGCTGGTCGACCCGAGTGCCGACTTCGTCCCCTTCGACGGGTTCGTGCGTGGCGCCGAGTTCTGGGCCAGGCAGTGGGGGATGCCCGCGTGGACCGGCTGGGTGATCCTCGCGGCGCTGGTGATCAGCGCGGCATACGCTCTGCTTCGCGCAAGGAGCGTGCGCCGGCTCGGCGTCGACGTTCGGCTGTGGAGCGCCAGCTATCTGCTCTACCTTCTCGCGGTGTTCTTCCCGCAGTCGAGCACGTTCCGTCTGCTGTTCCCGCTGACGCCGCTCGCGGGGGCCCTGGCGGTGCCCCGCTCGCGGGCGTACCGGTGGGGTGTGCTTCTCGGCTGCCTGCTGCTGCAGCTGCTGTGGATCCTGGCGATGTACGGCTCGGCGCGGACTTTCTGGCAGGTGCCGTGACGTCTCGGTGACGCGCGGACGCCGAACCTGTGAGCCTACCGATAAACTCGACTCATACCACCGAGGGAAAGGGTGCCACGATGGCAGCGATGAAGCCGAGGACCGGCGACGGACCGATGGAGGCCGTGAAGGAGGGGCGACTCATCATCGTGCGGGTTCCGCTCGAGGGCGGCGGCCGACTGGTCGTCTCCGTGAACGACGCCGAGGCGAAGGAGCTTCACGACGTGCTGGCAGCCGTCGTGAACGCCTGACCTGCTTGACGAGAGGGGCGGTGGATCTTCGGATCCACCGCCCCTCTGCTGCGTCCGGAGGTCGCTGCGCGTCTACTCCGCGATGCGGGTGAGCTGCAGCAGTCCCTCGCCCACGGTCGACAGCGCGGCGAGCACGGCCTGCGATTCCTGGGTCTCCTGCACCAGCGAGCGGTACGCCGTGGTCACCGCGTCTCGCTGCACGGGGTCAGCCACGCGGCCGCCGTGCAGAACGCGCGGCACCAGCACGAGTCCGCCCGTGCGCACGAGCCGCAGACCGTGCTCGACGTATTCGATGACGTTCTCGGCGTCGGCATCGATGAGGACGATGTCGTATGCGCTCTCGTTCATGCGCGGCAGCACGTCGGCGGCTCGACCCGTGATGAACCGGCCGCGGGCTGCGGGGATGCGCGCGTCGGCGAACGCCTGGCGGGCGGCCGCGAGATGCTCAGGCTCGTTGTCGATCGTGGTCAGCACCGACTGTGGCGCGCCACGCAGCAGCCACAGGCCGGAGACGCCGGCACCGGTGCCGATCTCGACGATCGATCGGGCTGCGGTCGCCGCCGCCAGCACGGCGATCTGGGCGCCGATCGCCGGGCTGATCGGGGCTGCTCCGAGTTCGAGTGCGTGGGCTCGCGCACGGGCGATCGCGGCGGGTTCCACGATGGTCTCGCGCGCGAATCGGGCGTTCGCGTCGTGCTCGCTCATGGTGTCTCTCCTCGGAAAAGCCGGTCACGACAAGCGTAAGCGGCCGAGGCGGCTCGGAAGGGGAGGCGCGGCGGGTAGCCTGGGGGGATGGAACTGGGGTTGACCTTCGACAAGCTGCTGCTGATCGGCCTTGTCGCTGTCATCATCATCGGCCCTGAGCGGCTGCCCAAGGCGGCAGAGACGTTCGCGAAGTTCGTGCGGCGCGCGGGGGAGTACCTGCGCGAGACCAAGAGCAAGATGCGCGATGAGCTCGGTCCTGAGATCGACGAGGTCGATTGGCGCAAGCTCGACCCTCGTCAGTATGACCCCCGTCGGATCATCCGCGACGCGCTCTTCGAGGAGCCCGAGTTCGACGCGCATCCGGCTCCGGCAGCCACGGCCGTCGCGACCGATCCCGTCGCGCCGGTGCGGCCTCGGATGACCCGCGTGCACTTCTCGCGGCAGACGCCGCCGCCGTTCGACGTCGAAGCCACCTGACCGTCGGTGCGAGCCGGCTGATCAGCCCAGCCGCAGCGGCAGCGCACGGCCCGAGAGACCGCGCCCGCGGTGGGCGATCCGCTCGGCGAGCGCGTCGATGGCCAGGGCTGCGACGTCGTCGGGCTCTCCGAGCACGACCGGGACGCCCTGGTCGCCGCCTCGCCGGAGCGCAGGGCTGAGGGGGATGGATGCCAGCAGCGGCACGTCCGCGCCGTCGGCGCTGAGCGCCGACGCGACCTCCGCCCCGCCGCCCTCGCCGAAGAGGTCGAGCAGGGTGCCGTCGGGAAGGGCGAACGCGGCCATGTTCTCGATCACGCCGATGACGCGCTGGCCGGTCTGCCTGGCGACGAGGCCGCTGCGGATCGCCACGTCGGCGGCGGCAGGCTGCGGGGTGGTGACGACCAGCACCTCCGCGTGCGGCAGGATCTGGCCGATCGAGATCGCGATGTCACCGGTTCCCGGCGGCATGTCGATGAGCAGCACGTCGAGGTCGCCGAAGAACACGTCGGTGAGGAACTGCTGAACCGTGCGGTGCAGCATGGGCCCCCGCCAGGCGACCACGGCTTCCCCGTCGCGAAGGAACATCCCGATCGACACGGTCTTCACATCGTGGGCGACGGGCGGCAGCATCAGGTCGTCGATGCGCGTCGGCTGCGTACCGGGTGCGATGCCGAGCAGACCGGGGATCGAGAAGCCGTGCACGTCGGCATCCACCAGACCGACGCGCAGGCCCTGACCGGCGAGAGCGACGGCGAGGTTCGCCGTGACGGTCGACTTCCCGACGCCGCCCTTTCCGCTGGAGACGAGGATGACGCGGGTGAGCGAGTCGGGTCCGAACGGCATCTGGCGCGCGGGGCGGCCCTCGCGCAGCTTCTCGGTGAGCGCGCGGCGTTCGTCGGGCGTCATGACGCCGACGTCGACCGCCACCTCGTCGATGCCGATGACGGATGCTGCGGCATCCCGCACATCCTGCTCGATGCGCTGAGCGGCGGGGCATCCGACGATCGTGAGCACGATGGCGACGCGAGCCGTCGATCCGTCCACGGCGATGTCCCGCACCATGTCGAGGTCGCCGATGGGACGGCGCAGCTCGGGATCGGAGACCGCGGCGACGGCGGCCCGCACGCGGTCAGCGAGCGTCATTGCTGTTCTCTGCGGCGCCCTCATCGTCGTTGAGCTCGGCGAGCAGCGCCCTGAGCTCCTGGCGCAGAACGTCGCGGGTGACCTGCTGGTTCGAGCGCTCCTCGAGCGACATGCGCAGCGCCACGATCTCGCGGGCGAGGTACTCGGTGTCGGCGAGGTTGCGCTCGGCGCGCTGACGGTCCTGCTCGATCTGCACGCGGTCTCGGTCGTCCTGCCGGTTCTGCGCGAGCAGGATGAGGGGGGCAGCGTACGACGCCTGCAGCGACAGGATCAGCGTGAGGGCGGTGAACCCGAGGGCCGCGGAGTCGAAGCGCCACCAGCCGTTCTGCTCGGCCAGCATGGTGTATCCGATCCAGAGCGCGCAGAACAGCGTGAGGATCGTGAGGAAGGTCGGCGTTCCCATGGCCCGCGCGACCCACTCGGTGAAGCGGCCGAAGCGGTCGCGCGACGGCGCCTGCGTGCGTGTGGTGCCGCGGGTGCCGGGGGTGTCGAGACGCGCCGCGCGCGAGGGACGCGCCATCATCGGGCACCAGCCGTCGGCTCATCGGCGTCATGGGTCCGCCAGTCGTCGGGCAGCAGGTAGTCGAGCACGTCGTCGACGCTGATCGCGCCGACGAGGCGGTGCGCGCTGTCGATCACCGGCAGCGAGACGAGGTCGTAGCTGGCGAGCATGCGGGCGACCTCGGCGGCCGAGGCGGTCACGGCGACCGGCTCGACGGACTCGTCGAGGATCGCTCCGAGGCGCTCGTGCGGTGGGTAGCGCAGCATCTTCTGGAAGTGCACGACGCCGAGCAGACGACCGGTCGGCGTCTCGAACGGCGGCAGCGTGACGAACACGGCCGCCGCGAGCGCCGGGTGCAGCTCGTGACGGCGGATCAGCGCGAGCGCCTCGGCGACCGTCGCATCGGCAGACAGGATGATCGGCTCCGGCGTCATAAGACCGCCGGCCGTGTCGGCGCCGTAGCGCAGCAGCTTGCGGACGTCTTCGGCCTCCTCCGGATCCATCAGGGCGAGGAGGTGCTCGAGGCGCTCGGGCGGAAGCTGGGCGAGCAGGTCGGCCGCGTCGTCGGGCTCCATCTCGTCGAGCACGTCGGCGGCGCGTTCGTCGCCGAGCCGGTCGAGGATGCCGACCTGATCGTCTTCGGGCATCTCCTCGAGGGCGTCCGCGAGCCGCTCGTCCGGCAGCTCCTCTGCGACCTCGATGCGGCGCTCCTGTGGCAGATCGAGCAGCGTCGTCGCCAGATCGGCGGCGTGCAGCTCGGAGTAGGTGGCCACCAGCTGCTCGGCCGACTGCGCCTCGCCCGGCTTGCGCAGCTCGGCGACCTCGTTCCACGAGGCGAAGGCGGTCGGGCCCTTGGCGAACGGCGACGCGCTGGTCTTCGCCTTGCGAAGGAACAGCTGCGTGATGCCCCACTCTCCGTGGCGGTCCTGCTCGATGGCGACGTCCTCGACGACCGCGGTGCCGCCGCCGTCGACGAGGCTGACGCGACGACCGAGGAACTCTGCGACCACGCGCACCTCGCCGGGACGGGGCTGGAAGCGGCGCACGTTGATGAGGCCGGTCGTGATGACCTGGCCCGAGCGGATCGAGTTGACCCTCCCGATCGAGAGGAAGACATGCCGGCGCCCGGGGATCTCGATCACGAGGCCGATCACCCGGGGCGACGCGGTCTTGCGATAGACGATGACGACGTCGCGGACCTTGCCGAGGCGATCACCGGCCGGATCGAACACGGCGCAACCTGCCAGACGTGCGACGAAGACCCGTTGTGTGCTCACTGCTCCAGCGTAGTCCGCGAGCATCGTGTCGTCCCGGCGGGTGACGACTCGCCGCCGTCGATGGGACAATGGCGGCATGAGCATGCTGAACCGACCGGTGAACGGGAACGACCTCGGCGAGGTGATCGCGTCGACGAAGGACTACGAGGCCGCCCAGAAGATCGTGTCGAAGCTGATCGCGGGCGAGGTGCCGGCGCGCGACATCGCCATCGTGGGAGAGGGCGTGCGCACGGTGGAGCGCGTGACGGGGAAGCTCGGGTACGCCGCTGCTGCGCGGTCGGGCGCCACGAACGGCGTGCTGATCGGCCTGCTGCTGTCGGCGATCATGCTGTTCGGCACGCCGGACGCCCCGATCTCGCTCTTCCTCGGCTTCCTGCTGATCGGCGTCGCGCTCGGCATGATCATGAGCCTGGTCACGTACTCGATCGTGCGTCGGCGCCGCGACTTCGCGAGCATGATGCAGATGCTCGCAGAGCACTACGAGGTGCGCGTGCAGGCTGCTTCTCTCGCCAAGGCCCGTGGTGTGGTGGGGCCCGAGCGGCCGCAGTCCGTGCGTCCGCCCGTCGACCTGAGCGAGCCGCCGCGCTACGGCGAGCGCGTCCCCCCGGCGGGGCAGGCCGGCCCGGCTGCTCCGGTCGCGCCGCCTGTGGCAGATCCCTCCCCGGCACCGCAGCCGCCCGCCGAGCCGGAGCAGGGCCCTGGTGCCGATCCGGCTCCCGGAGAGGCCGGCGGTCCCGTCATCCCCCCGAAGCCGCCGCTTCCCGGCACGGAGCCGGGAGACAGCGCCCCGGCCTCGGGAATCCCCGCGCAGCCAGGAGCGGCTGGAGGCCCGGCATCCGGTCCTGACTCCGGCTTCGGCGGCGAAGCGCCGCGTCCCACTGATCTGCGATGACGGCGGAAGGTCGCGTGGCGACCGGCGCATCGGCGTGGGCGCTGGGGATGCTGGTGCTCCTGCCGATCCCGTTCCTGGGCGCGCTCGCCGCAGGCGGCGGGATGATCGCGGCATACGGCTCGCTGTCGAGGCAGGGGCCGCTGGCGAAGCAGAACGCCGCCACTGCACGTGCGTGGGGCCGGCTGTTCCTCGTGTCGTCGACGGTGCTGCTGCTGGCCCAGCTGGTAATCGGGCTGGTGCGCATGACGACGCCGAGCGCGCCGGCGACCGGATTCTTCCCGCAGGGCATCCCGTTCGCGCTGTACATCGTCGTGTGCGTGATGCATCTGGTCGTCGTGCTCGTGGCGCTGCGTCGCGCACGCCGCGGTGAGGCGGTGCGGGTGCCGTTCGTGAGGAGCGCATGATGGGCGTCGAGGTCGGCCTGCCGACGGGTGCCGTGTCCGTCACCACCGCGTGGTCCGAACCCGACGACGACTCCCGTGGCGTCGTCGCGATCGCCCACGGTGCGGGTGCGGGCATGGACCATCCGTTCCTGGTGGGATTCTCCGAGGCGCTGCGCGTCTCGGGCTTCACGACGGTGCGCTTCAACTTCCCCTACGTCGAGGCGGGGCGGCGGATGCCAGGACCCGCGGCCCACGCACTGCTGACCTGGCGCGCCGTGGTCGACAGCATCCGCGCGGAGCGTCCGGATGCGACGATCTGGGCGTGCGGCAAGTCCTACGGCGGCCGGATGGCGTCGATGGCCGCGGCCGAGGGGCTGGAGGTCGATGGGCTCGTCTATCTGGGCTACCCGCTGCACCCGCCGGGAAAGCCCGAGAAGCCGCGCGTCGAGCACCTGCCCGCCGTGCGCCCGCCGCAGCTGTTCGTCGAGGGCACGAACGATCCGTTCGTGCAGCCCCTCTCGCAGCTCGAAGACGCGGTCGCGTCGTGTCAGGATGCCCGGATCGCCTGGATCGACGGCGGCGGGCACTCCTTCGAGGTGAAGGGCAGCAAGCGTCCAGCAGACGTCGTGGGCGCGGGCCTGGCCCCGCTGGTGGTCGATTTCATCGCCGAGGTGTGCTCAGGACGGTGAGTGCCGTCAGTCGGTCGGGGCGACTCCCTCACGGCGTCCTGACGATGTCCTGGTCTTCCAGAACACGCCGCACAGTGCTGCGCCCCAGTTTCGCCATCGCCGGGTTGGACTCCGGGTAGTACCAGACCAGACCCATCGCCTGCTGCAGCGCCCAGGCGGCGCCGCGTCGCCACTCGTCGTCGGATGCGTCGACGACCGCCCGCAGGGCGCGCCGCGGGCCGGCATCCAGAAGATGCCAGGCGCACACCAGATCCAGCGACCGATCCGCGGGGCCGAACGACCCGCCGTCGAGCACACCCGTCAACCGACCGCCCGCCACAAGCACGTTCGCCGGTGTGAGGTCGCGATGGCTCATCACGTGATCACCGGCGACAGGCACCGAGCGGAGGGCGTCCCATGCGACGGCGACGGCGTCGACGTCGACGATCCCGCTGCTCTCAGAAAGACAGTGCGTCATCCAGGCGTCGTGGTCGGCGAGCACCCCGCCGCGACCCTGTCCGTCGAACACGCGCCCGCCCACCGGCACTGCGCGCAGCGCGAGGATCAGCGCGCCGAGATCCGCCGCGAGCGATGACGAGCCCGCCGTGCGGATCGGGTCGGCCACGTCGCCGGGCAGCCAGGTCTGCAGCGACCACGCCGATCGGTACCGCTCATCGCCCTGGGCCACGCCGAGAGGCTCGGGTGCGGGGACGGGGCAGGCCAGCGCGAACTGGGCCAGCGCCGCCGCCTCGGCCTCGAGGCCGGCGGCGGACGCGGATGCCAGCGGGAATCGCGCGGCGGCGTCGGCGCCCACCCGGAAGATCGCGTTCACCGTGCCGGCGCCGGGCACTGCGACGACGGGCAGCCCCCGCAGACGCGGGAACTCGCGGGCGATCAGTTCGCCCGCGAGCTCCTCGTCGACGGCCAGCCGGCCCTCGTGCATCCGGATGCCGGTCAGCCCTTCAGCCGAGCGATCCAGGCCTCGACATCCTCGACGGTGCGCGGGATGTCGGCAGACAGGTTGACGGCGCCGTCGGCGGTCATCAGGATGTCGTCCTCGATGCGGACGCCGATGCCGCGCAGCTCCTGCGGAACGGTGAGATCGTCGATCTGGAAGTACAGGCCGGGCTCGATGGTGAAGACCATGCCCTCCTCGAGCACGCCGTCGTAGTACATCTCACGACGTGCCTGAGCGCAGTCGTGCACGTCGATGCCGAGGTGGTGCGAGGTGCCGTGCACCATGTAGCGGCGGTGCTGGCCGCCGTTGTCGGCATCCAGCGCCTCCTCGGCGGTCACGGGGAGCACACCCCACTCGGCGGTGCGCTTCGCGATGACCTCCATGGCGGCCTCGTGCACGGTGCGGAACCTCACCCCCGGCTTGGCGGCGGCGAACGCCGCGTCCGCCGCTTCGAGCACGACCTCGTAGACCCGGCGCTGCACGTCCGAGAACGTGCCGTTCACCGGCAGGGTGCGCGTGATGTCGGCGGTGTACTGGCTGTCGACCTCGACGCCCGCGTCGATCAGGATGAGATCGCCGGGCACCACGGCGCCGTCGTTGCGCGTCCAGTGCAGGTAGCACGCGTGGTGACCAGACGCGGCGATCGTGTCGTAGCCCTCCCAGTGCCCGTCGCTGCGCGCGCGCTGGTGGAAGACGCCCTCGACGATGCGCTCGCCGCGCGGATGCGCGACCGCCCGGTCGAAGTCGCGGATGATGTCGTCGAATCCGGATGCCGTGACGGCGACCGCGTGACGCATCTCGGCGATCTCGAACTCGTCCTTGACGAGTCGCATCTCCGACACGAAGCGCGTCAGCTCCTCATCGGCGTCGACGACGAGGTCGTCATCGGTCGCGACGAAGGTGTCGACGTGCGCGGTGGCGAGGTCGAGGTCGGCGGCGACGCCCGCGAGCGAGGGCCGAGGGCCGATCCAGAACTCGCCGATCGTGGCATCCGAGTAGAACTCGCTCGTGGTGCGGTCGGCGCGCTCGCGGAAGTACAGGGTGATCTCGTGGCCGCTGCCGGTCGGCTCGAAGACGAGCAGCGAATCGGGCTCCGACTCGTTCGCCCAGCCCGTCAGGTGCACGAAGGCCGAATGGGCGCGGAACGGATAGTCGGTGTCGTTGCTGCGCTGCTTGAACGATCCCGCCGGTACGACCAGGCGCTTGCCGGGGAAGGCCGCCGATACCTTGGCGCGGCGCGCGGCCGCGAAGGGCGCCTGCGCGCGCGGAGCGGGCATGGACTCGGGGCGGTCGGCCCATCCGGAGGAGATGGTGTCGAGGAATCCGCGGGGGAACGGCTGCTTGCGGGGATTCTTCTCTTCTGCGACGGCCTCGGCGGGGGTCTCGACGGCGGCGTCGTTGTCTGCGCTGGTCATGTGTCCATTCTCGCACCGGAGTATCGGCGCGGGCATCCGGGGCGGCGCCGTGGTTGGCGATCGGGCCGAGTTCGGCTATCGTGAGCGCGTGTCCTTCACCTGTCGCTGTTGTCGCTGAGCGCCCCGCGCTCATCTTCGACGACCCCGACGGCACGCCGCCCTCCCGCAGCTCTCCTGCTGCGCGCGGCCACACATCCAGGACCCTCTCATGCGCTACGCATCGCACATCGCCGACCTCGTCGGCGGCACACCCCTCGTACGACTGAACCGCGTCACAGACGGCATCAGCGCCACCGTGCTCGCGAAGGTCGAGTACTTCAATCCCGGCGGATCCGCCAAAGACCGGATCGCGAGCGGAATCATCGACGCGGCCGAGCGCGACGGGCTGCTGCGCCCCGGGGGCACCATCGTCGAGCCGACGAGCGGCAACACGGGCGTCGGCCTCGCGCTGATCGCCCTGCAGCGCGGCTACCGGATGGTCTTCGTCGTGCCCGACAAGTTCGCCGGCGAGAAGGTCGCGGTGCTCAAGGCGTACGGCGCCGAGGTCGTCATGACACCGACGAACGTGCCGCCCGAGCATCCGGATTCGTACTACAGCGTCTCCGACCGTCTCGCCCGTGAGATCCCGGGCGCCTTCAAGCCGAACCAGTTCGCGAACCAGAACGGCCCGCGGGGTCACTACGCGACCACCGGGCCCGAGATCTGGCAGGACACCGACGGCAGGGTGACGCACTTCGTCGCCGGCATCGGCACCGGCGGCACGATCAGCGGGACAGGACGATTCCTGAAGGAGCAGGGCGACGTGGTCGTCGTCGGCGCCGACCCCGAGGGGTCGATCTACTCCGGTGGCCCCGTGCACGGCTATGCGGTCGAGGGCGTCGGCGAGGACTTCATCCCCGACACGTTCGATCCGGCGGTCGTCGACCGCTTCGAGCGCGTGACGGACGCCGAGAGCTTCTTGATGACCCGCAGGCTGGCGCGCGAGGAGGGCCTGCTCGTCGGCGGCTCGTCCGGCATGGCCGTCGTGGCGGCCCTGCGCACCGCCCGGGACCTTCCCGACAGCGCCGTCGTGGTCGTGCTGCTGCCCGATCACGGCCGCGGATACCTGTCGAAGATCCACGACGACGGCTGGCTCACCGATCACGGCTTCGCCGACCTCGTCCCACCTCGCACCGCACACAGCACCGCCCCCGCAGACACCGATCCCACCAGGAGCACACGATGACCACCGCAGCCCGCGCCTTCGCCAGCCTCGCCGTCCATGCGGGGCAGGAGTTCGATCCCACCACCGGTGCGGTCATCCCGCCCGTGCACTTCTCGACCACGTACGCCCAGGACGGCATCGGCGGCCTTCGTCAGGGCTACGAGTACGGCCGCAGCGCCAACCCCACCCGCACCGCGCTGCAGACCCAGCTGGCTGCGATCGAGGGCGGTGCGCACGCCTTCTCGTTCGCATCGGGGCTCGCGGCCGAGGACACCCTGCTTCGGACCGTGCTCTCGCCCGGCGACGAGGTGCTGCTCGGCAACGACGTCTACGGCGGAACGTACCGCCTGCTCGCCCGAGTGCTCGGCCCGTGGGGAGTGCGGCTGCGCGTCGTCGACATGAGCGACGCCGAAGCCGTCCGCGCCGCCGTCGCCGAGCGCGCACCCCGGATGCTCTGGGTCGAGACCCCGTCGAACCCGCTGCTGCGCATCACCGACATCGCCGGTCTCGCCGCGATCGGCCGCGAGGCGGGCGCTCTCGTCGTCGTCGACAACACGTTCGCGACTCCGGCGCTGCAGCAGCCGCTGCTGCTCGGCGCAGACGTGGTCGTGCACTCGACGACGAAGTACCTGGGCGGGCACTCCGACGTGGTCGGCGGCGCTCTCGTCATGAACGACGATGCGCTCGCCGAGCGGGTGGGCTTCCTGCAGTTCGCCGTCGGCGCGGTGTCAGGTCCGCTCGACGCCTGGCTCACCACCCGCGGCATCAAGACCCTCGACGTGCGCATGCAGCGGCACAGCGAGAACGCGACGAGGATCGCCGAGTACCTTGCCGGCCACGAGCGCGTCGCACAGGTGCACTACCCGGGCCTGTCCACTCACCCCGGCCACGAGATCGCCGCGCGGCAGATGTCGGCGTTCGGCGGCATCGTGTCGGTCGCCCTCGAGTCCGGACAGGCCGCGCGGCGCTTCGCCGAGTCGACGCGCCTCTTCCAGCTCGCAGAGTCGCTCGGCGGCGTCGAATCGCTGGTGAACTACCCGGACGCCATGACGCACGCGTCGGTGCGCGGAACCGACGCCGCTGTTCCCGAGGAGGTCGTGCGTCTCTCGGTGGGGATCGAGGACTCCGCCGACCTGCTCGCGGATATCGAGCAGGCTCTGCGCGCCTGAGTGTCGCCGTCTGTGCCGCTCAGCGCGCGGCGTCGGCCGGCTCGAGCTGGGCGACGAGGGCGCGGTGATCGCTGCCGCCGGCGTCCGCGAGCACCAGGGTGCCGGTGGCCTTCCACTGCGGGCTCGACATGATGTGGTCGATGGGCGCGCCGGCCAGCCGTGGGAGCTTCGCGGGCCAGGTGCCGACCATGCCGTTGCCGGTGCTCGATGCGGCATCGACGCAGCGGCCCATCGTGCCGCCGGCGATGCCGAACGACGACATGTGATCCAGCGTCGCGTTGAAGTCGCCGGCGAGGATGAACTCGCCCTCCGGGCACTGATCGGCGATCCACTCCAGGTCGGATCGCCACTGCGTCATGGCGTCTTCGCGCGGGGCGACGGCGTGCACGGCGACGATGGTGGGGCCTGTGCCGTCTACCGGCATCGCGACGGCGCTCGGCACGGATCCGGTGTTGCTCGACCCATCGCGCGACGAGTCGATCACCGAGTACTCGCCGAGCTCGGCCGAGATGAGGATCGTCGTCTGCCAGGCCTGAGGGCCGTTGGGCACGTCGGGGCGGATGTTCACGTGGTGCACCCACATCGGGCGTCCGGACTCGCGCATCATGATCGCGATCTTCTCGCCGACCTCCTCGGAGGTCTCCGGAAGGGCGACGATGTCGGCGCGCTGCTCGTCGATGACGGCGGCGATGGTCTCGGCCGACACCGCGGCGCCCGCGGTGTTCCAGCTCAGCACCCGGACGGCATCGTCGGTCTTCTCAGGAAGGGCGTCTGCGCCGTACCCGCGCAGCGCGCCGATGAGGCCGATGGAGCCCGCACCGACCAGCGACACGATGAGGATCGATGCGGCGAGACCGCGGAGCGGCCTCGCGAACAGCAGAAGTGCGGCGAGCACGGCGACGACCAGCAGGGCCACCAGGGCCGCTGCCCGTGAGGCGACGACCTGAGCGATCGGGAAGGCCGTCTCGAGCTGGAAGAACTGCGGCCAGACCAGAATCGCCGTCGCGATGGCGAACAGCACGGTGAAGAGGATTCCGACGAGTCGTAGCATCGCCCGAAAGCCTAGGGGAGACGGCTGTGATGCCGCTGGCGGTACCCTCGAAGGATGACCACAGGCCCCTCCGCCCGCTTCGAGGGCCCGAGCGACCTGCATCTGCACTCCAACCACTCCGACGGCACGGAACCGCCGGCGGAGGTGATGCGTCAGGCGCACGCCCACGGCATCCGCACCGCCGCCCTCACCGACCACGACCGCACGACCGGGTGGAGGGAGGCGGGCGATGCCGCCGTCGCCCTCGGCATGACATTCCTGCCTGGAATGGAGTTCTCCGCCAAGCACGAGTGGCGCAGCGTGCACGTGCTCGGCTACCTCTTCGACCCCGACGACCCCGATCTCGTCGCCGAGACCGATCGCATCCGCAGCGACCGGATCGGTCGCGCGGAGCGGATCGTGCGCAGCATCGGCCGCGATTACGACCTGCACTGGGACGACGTGCTCGCGCAGACGACTCCGGATGCCACGGTCGGCCGTCCGCACATCGCGGACGCACTCGTGGCCCGGGGCATCGTCCGCGACCGCACGGAGGCGTTCGACGGCATCCTGCATCCTCGCGAGGGCTACTACGAACCCCACTACGCGCCAGACCCCCTGACCGCCGTGCGACTCATCACCCGGGCCGGGGGAGTGGCGGTCATCGCGCACCCGGTCACCGCCGGACGTGATCGCATGATGCCGTTGTCGTACATCGAGCGGCTCATCGGCGAGGGACTCGCGGGCTTCGAGATCGATCACCGCGAGAACACGCAGGACGGCAAGCGACTGCTGCGCGGGATCGCCTCGCGGCACGACCTCGTCGTCACCGGATCGAGCGACTACCACGGTGCGGGCAAGCCGAACCGGCCCGGCGAGAACACCACCGCCGACGAGATGGTCGCGCGGATCATCGAGCGCGCGACCGGAACGCCGCCTCGCACGCCCTGACCCCGGACGCTCCGACGCGCAGCACGGCATCCACGTGGCTGTCGCTGCGCTCACCCGCAGACACGATCGAGGCCCCTCCTGCCAGGCAGGAGAGGCCTCGATGAGCTGATCCGATCAGGCGCCGCTGGGGGCCGCGCCGCCGCTCCGGCGGCGACGACGACGGCGCTGCGGGGCCGGCTTGCCGTCACGGTGCTCGCTGGTCGCGTCGCCGTCATGCGTACCTGCGCCGTCCGCATCCCGGTCGACGGCGGAGGCGTCCGAGTGTCCGGATGCCTGCTGCTCTGCGCCCTCGGTGAAGGTCGAGCCCACCTTGTCCTCGGCCGACCCGCGACGGCGGCGGCGACGGCGGCGGGTGGTGCCCTCGTCGGTGCCCTCGGCTGCGGCATCCGCCGCCTTCTGCGGCTGACGCTGGCGACGCTCGGAGGCCGGCTTCTCGGCCTTGGGAGCCGTCACGAGACGCCCCTTCGTGCCGGCGGGGATGTCGAGGTCCTCGTAGAGGTGCGGGCTCGACGAGTAGGTCTCGACGGGCTCCGGCTGGCCGAACTCGAGAGCGCGGTTGATCAGGGCCCACTTGTGCAGGTCCTCCCAGTCGACGAAGGTCACCGCCGTGCCCGTCTTTCCCGCGCGTCCCGTACGGCCGGCGCGGTGCAGGTACGTCTTCTCCTCGTCGGGGATGGTGTGGTTGATCACGTGAGTGACGTCGTCGACGTCGATGCCTCGGGCGGCGACGTCCGTCGCGACCAGCACGTCGCGCTTGCCCGCCTTGAACGCCGCCATCGAGCGCTCGCGCTGCTCCTGGCCCATGTCGCCGTGCACGCCGCCGACGTTGAAGCCGCGGTCGCCGAGCTCGTCGACCAGCTTCTGCGCGGCGCGCTTGGTGCGGGTGAAGATCACGGTCTTGCCGCGGCCCTCGGCCTGCAGGATGCGGGCGATGATCTCGTCCTTGTCGAGCGAGTGCGCGCGGTAGACGATGTGCTTGATGTTCGCCTGCGTCAGCCCCTCGTCGGGGTCGTTGGCGCGGATGTGGATGGGGTTCGACATGAACCGTCGCGCGAGGGCGACGATCGGACCGGGCATGGTCGCCGAGAACAGCTGGGTGTGGCGCACCGGCGGCACCTTGGAGAAGATCTTCTCGATGTCGGCGAGGAAGCCCAGGTCGAGCATCTTGTCGGCCTCGTCGAGCACCACCTCGGTGGCGTTCGACAGGTCGAGCAGACGCTGGTTGGCCAGGTCGATGAGGCGACCCGGCGTGCCGACGACGATCTGCGCGCCGGCCTTCAGCTGGTCGATCTGACCCTCGTACGCCTTGCCGCCGTAGATGGCCACGACGCTGGTCGAGCGGTTCGAGGTGAGCAGGTCGATGTCTTCGTAGACCTGCACGGCGAGCTCGCGGGTGGGGACCACGATCAGCGCCTTCACGCCGTGCTCGGGGTCCTTCCCGAGGCGCTGCACCACGGGGATGCCGAAGCCGAAGGTCTTGCCCGTGCCGGTCTTGGCCTGCCCGATGATGTCCTGGCCGGGAAGCCCGAGGGGGATGGTCTGCTCCTGGATGGGGAACGCGTCGACGATGCCCTTCGCGGCCAGCGCGTCGATGATGTCCTGATCGATTCCCAGATCAGCGAATGAAGTCACAGTGTTCTCTTGCCTGTCCGGCGCGTGCGCGGTGCATGCCGCGCGAGCGGCGCCTCGTTGTGGATCCACGCCGTCTCATTGCATGCCACAGGCGCGGGGCCCTGCTCCGATGGCAGGACGGGACAAGCCTACCGGAGGACGGCCCTCGGCCCAGTAGTCTGGGCGGGTGGTCAACTGGTTCTGGAAGCGCAAGCCGCAGCGGCGCCCCCTGAAGCTGCGCAGCCGCGGCGAGACGGGCGACACGACCCGCGTCGACTTCGCCGAGCTCGCGCCCGAGCTGAACCGCTTCCTCGGTCAGGCCGCCTACCTGCAGCTCGGCTACTTCGAGACGCTCAGTCGCGGCATCCGGGGCACGCAGGAGCTCGGTCGCAAGGAGGCGCTGTCGCGTGCCGCCGGAGCAGCCCTCGACAAGCACCGCGCGATCGTGCAGGTGATCTCGGAACGAGGTGACGATCCGACGCAGGTCATGCTCCCGTTCCGCGAGAACCTCGACGAGTTCCGGCGCAAGACGATCGGCGAGCGACAGGAGGAGACGCTGCTCGCGGTCTACCTGACGGCCGGCATGCTCGACGACTTCTACCTCGCGCTCGCCTCGAGCTACGGCGAGACCGGAGAGCGCGTCGCGGCGATCCTCCGTCAGGACGACCGGGGCGAGGAGATCGTGTCGATCATCCAGCAGACCATCGAGAGCGACGACGAGTGGCGCTCGCTGCTGTCGATGTGGGGGCGCCGCCTCGTCGGCGACACCCTGCTGGTCTGCCGCGACGCGCTGCGGCCCGACCGCCTCGTCGCCGACGACCAGCGGATCGAGCCCGTCTACACCGAGCTGATGGGCGCGCACGCACGGCGGATGGATGCCATGGGGCTCGCCTCGTAGCATCCGGATCCGCACGGGCCTCCGGCACGCCTCGGGTCAGATGCCGAGCGACTGCTTCTCGGCGGCGTCATGACGGACGCGCTGCGCGGTGAGTGCGGCGGTGGCTGCCGCGGCGACGAGGATCCCCGACCCGATGCTCGCCACCCAGAGCAGGACATCGCCCTCGGCCACCCCTGACCACTGCATGATCGTGTAGACCGCCGCGGTCGTCGCCGTCGCGATGGCGGGGGTGACCGCTGCACCGCGAAGCTCGCGCCGCGGCATGGCGAAGTGCAGGGCCACGCCCAGCGAGCACGCCGCGATCACGGCGAGCAGGATGTACATGTCAGGCGACGAAGCCGACGCGGCGCGACTCCTCGGTGCCCAGCTCGATGTAGGCGAGGTTCGCGGTGGGCACGATGTACGAGCTGCCCTTCGCGTCGGTGAGGCTGATGTGGCTGGCGTTCTGCTCGAGAGCCGAGGTCACCTGGGCGCGCACCTCGTCGGCGCTGCTGGACGTGTCGAAGCTCAGCTCACGACCGGTGTTGATGATGCCGATGCGGATTTCCACGCGATCTCCTCAGGTTGGGCGAACACCGGCAACTCTACCCGCAGCTCCGACGGCGAGGCGGGCCGGCGGCGTGGATTTCGCCGTGGGCGCACAGGGCGTCTCGCGGGAGCGCGGTGGGTGTCGGCAGCCCGATATAGCGTGGATGGCATGACCCCGGATGCAGCTCAGCAGGCCGTCGTGAACGCCGATGCGGCGGCATCCGGCGTCATCATCGGGGCACCGGGAACCGGCAAGACCAGCACTCTCATCGCCCGCGTGGTGCGCCTTCTCGCGACCGGCGTCTCCGCCGATGAGCTGCTCGTGCTCACCCCGAGCCGCCAGGCGGCCACCGCATTGCGCGACCGCGTGGGGGTGCTCATCGACCAGGCGACCCCGGGGCCGCTCGCCCGCTCGCTCGGATCGTTCGCCTTCCAGCTCGTGCGCGGCGTCATGGTGCACCAGGGGCATGAGCCGCCGGCGCTGCTGACCGGGGCCGATCAGGACCGCATCCTGGCCGACCTGCTCGCAGGCGATGCCGAGGACGATGTGCGTCGCTGGCCCGATGCACTGAGTCCTGCCGTGCGGGCGTCGAAGGGATTCCGCTCAGAGCTGCGCGCCTTCCTCGCCGAATGCACCGAGCTCGGCGTCCGGCCGGGCGAGCTCTCCGCCTCAGGCCGCGATGTCTGGCGCGCCGCCGACGACTTCCTCGACGAGTATCGCGAGGTGATGGGCGGCATGCGCGTCGCGCACCGTGACGTGCCAGAACTGCTCGCCGAGGCGACCGCGATCCTGCGCACGGCCGACCCTGCCGCCCTCGGCCCGCTCGCCCGCCTGCGCGTCGTGCTGATCGACGATGCGCAGGAGCTCACGCGCGGCGGGGTGCGACTCGTGCGGGCGCTGCGATCGCGCGGGGTCGCCGTGCTCGCCTTCGGCGACCCCGACATCTCGTCGGGCGCCTTCCGGGGGGCGAGCCCGCAGCTGTTCGCCGACCTCGCCCAGGCTCTGGGGGAGGTGCACGTGCTCGACGGCGCCCACCGGCAGAGCCCTGCGCTGACCGCTCTGACCCGCACCGTCACGCAGGCCATCGGCGTGGCCGGGCGCGTCGAGCATCGTCGCGCTCCCGGCGAGACGGACGGGGCGGGCGTGCGCACCCTGATCGCTCCCTCTCCGCATGAAGAGGTGGATCGCATCGCGGCCGTGCTGCGCGACTGGCACCTCACAGAGGGCATCCCGTGGAGCCGACTCGCCGTCATCGCGCACGACACGCGACAGATCGTGATGCTCGAGGCAGAACTCGCGGCGCGAGAGGTGCCCACCAGGGCGGCCGGCGTGCCCCGTCCGCTCGGCAGCGAGGGCATCGTCCGCGAGATCGTCGAGATCGTGCGCCTGGGTCTCACCCCGCCCGACGAGCGCCCCTCCGATCTGCTGTCCGAGGCGCTCATCTCGCCGTTCGGCGGTCTCGATGCCGTGGGTCTTCGGCGGCTGCGCGGGCGCCTGCGGCACGTCGAGCTCGAGCAGGGCGGGTCGACTCCCGCCCGCGAGCTGCTTCGCGAGGCCATGCGGTTCCCCCATCTGTTCGACCGGGTCGACGCACCAGAGGCCCGCGTCGCACAGCGCTTCGCCGAGACGCTGCGCATGCTGCACGACGAAGGATCCGCCGGTCGCACGATCCACGAGCTCCTCTGGACCGTCTGGGACCGTGCGCGTTCGGTCTCCGGCGGCTCGCTGCAGGCGGCATGGCGAACGGAGGCCGCCCAGCCGGGCGGCGCAGAGATCGCCCGGTCGCTCGACAGCCTCGTCGCCCTCTTCGACGCCGCCAAGCGCTTCGTCGAGCGCTCGCCGCAGGAGAAGCCGGCGCTCTTCATCCGCGACATCCTCGACAGCGAGGTGCCGGAAGACACCCTGTCGACGCCAGACCGGCCGGGCCTGGTGACCCTGCTGACGCCGGCCACGGCGCTCGGCACCGAGTTCGACGCGGTCGTCGTCGCCGGCGTGCAGGACGGCATCTGGCCGAACGTGCGTCTGCGCGGCGGGATGCTCGAGACCTGGCGTCTGGCCGAGGCGATCTCGGCCGCGAGATCGGGAGAGCCGGAGACGGTGCCGGGAGTGCTCGACCGGCGCAGGGCGGCCCTGCACGATGAACTCCGGCTGTTCGTGCGAGCGATCTCGCGAGCGCGGACCAGGCTCGTCGTCTCGGCGGTGGACGACGACGATCTGACTCCGAGCCCCTTCTTCTCGTTCCTGCCCGCACCGCCTCCCGCAGAGGAAGACGAGCTGCGCTTCGCGCATCCGCTCACACTGCGCGGCCTCGTATCTCGTCACCGGCGCACGCTGACGACCTCGACCGATCCTGCGGACCGCGCATTCGCGGCCGGCCAGCTGCGGATCCTCGCCGAAGAGGGGGTGCCGGGTGCGCACGTCGACGACTGGTACGGCGTCACCGAGACGTCGAGCACAGCGCCCCTGCGCGACCTCCATCTCGCACCGGTGCGCGTCTCGCCGTCGAGACTCGAGGCGTTCGAGGAGTGCGGGCTGAACTGGGTCGTGTCCTCGCTCGGGGGCGACACGGTGATGCCGCCGTCGGCGGGCATCGGCACCATCGTGCACGAGGTGATGGAGAAGGTGCCGGACGGCGACCCCGATGCGATGCGCGCCATCATCGACGAGCACTGGCCGGAGCTCGACTTCGAGACCGCATGGATCGGCCGCAAGGAGCGCAGGCGAGCGGACCTCTACCTCGAGCGGCTGCGCTCGTACCTCGGCGAGGTGTCGAGGGACGGCGGTCGAGTCGTCGGGGCGGAGGCGCCGTTCCGGTTCGCCGTCGACCTCGACGGCGGGGAGGTGCTGCCGGCCGACGTGGAGACCGCAGCGGCCAGCGCTCGTCCGCGCGCGCTGATCAGCGGCGTGATCGACCGGGTCGAGGTCTACCCTGCGGGTGCCGGTGAGCATGAGGGCGCCAGAGGGCAGAAGTGGGAGCGGATGGGCGGCGGAGAAGCCGAGCGGGTCGTCGTGGTCGATCTGAAGACGGGGAAGTACGAGCCCGATACCGAAGCGAACGTCCGCGAGCATACGCAGCTCGCCGCCTATCAGATCGCGGTGCAGGAGGGCCTGCTCGAGGGAGCGCCTGCCTCGGCGCTCGCGGGCGCCCGCCTCGTCATCGTCTCGAAGACCGTGGGCAAGGCGCAGTACCGCGTCGCCCACCAGCACGCGCTCGGCGACGATGCTCGGGCGGCCTTCCTGCAGCGGGTGACCGCCGCCGGCCGGGGGATGGCGGCGAGCAGCTTCACCGCCCAGGTCGATGCGCACTGCGCCGACACCCAGGTGCGTGTGACGCCCTGCCACATCCACACGGTTCCGGCGGTGAGCTCATGACCTTGACCGCGACCGAGACGATCTCGGCCGAGACCATCGCACTGGCGCTCGGTCTGCCCGTGCCCACCGAGGCCCAGCAGAGGGTCATCCAGGCCCCCCCGGCTCCAGCGCTCGTCGTCGCCGGTGCCGGCAGCGGCAAGACCGAGACGATGTCGGGGCGGGTGGTGTGGCTCGTCGCCAACGGTCATGTGCGCCCTGATGAGGTGCTCGGCCTCACCTTCACCCGGAAGGCCGCAGGCGAGCTCGCGGAGCGCATCGGCATCCGGCTCGAGATGATCGACCATTTCGCCCGGCGGGGGCTGCTGCCGCACCTCACCGAGATCGTGGCCGACGGTGCGCTGCGGCGCATCCACGACGCCGTCGCGGGCCCGCCTCGCGAGGCCGTGCGCGTGCAGGTGCTCGACGAGCTCGCCGAGCGCTTCACGACCGGGTGGGACCCGCGTACGCCGCGCTCGGCCGAAGACCTCCTGGTCCGGCCGAAGGTCTCGACCTACAACGCTTTCGCCGACGGCATCGTACGCGAGCACGCGGCCCGCATCGGACGCGATCCTGAGGCGGCGATGTTGAGCCAGTCGGCCTCGTGGCTGATCGCGCGTGCTGTCGTGCTGCGCGCCGACATCCCCGACCTCGAAGAGATCGACCGCTCCCTGGGCGGCGTCATCGACGCCGTGCAGAAGCTCGCCGCCGAAGTGCTCGACCATCGTGTCGACATCTCCGCGGTCGAGCGCGTCGCCGCCGAGCATGCAGCCGCCTTCGAGCCGTACCGGACCAATCGCGACGTCGACACGGCGGCCCTCAACCTGCGCAGCATCCCCGTGCTCACCAGGCTCGTCCGCGATTACATGGCCGAGAAGCAGCGCCGCGGCGTGCTCGACTTCGCCGACCAGGTGGGCGGCGCGTTCGACATCGTCGAGGGCGCCCCCGATGTGCGGGCCGACCTGCGCGAGCAGCATCGGGTCGTGCTGCTCGACGAGTATCAGGACACCTCGGTGGTCCAGACCCGCTTCCTCGCGGCGCTGTTCCGCGACAGCGCGGTGATGGCCGTGGGCGACCCCCATCAGTCGATCTACGGGTGGCGCGGCGCGAGCGCCGACAACCTGTACGCCTTCAGCCGCGCGTTCGCGCACGACCAGCCGGCGACGACCTACAGCCTGATGACGAGCTGGCGCAACGACAACCGGATCCTCGATGTCGCCAACCGCGTGCTCGAGCCGCTCAAGAGGCCGGGACTCGACGTGCCGGCTCTCGAACCGCGGCCGGGCGCGGGGCAGGGACGGGTCGAGATCCGCTTTCCGCACACGGTCGACGACGAGGCGGACCAGGTCGCCGGATGGTTCGCCGCACGACGCCGCGAGCACGACGAGTCGCACCCCGAGCGTGCGCATACCGGCGCGATCCTGTTCCGGTCGAAGCGCCACATGCAGACCTTCGCCGCCGCGCTGGCACGACAGGGCATCCCGCATCGCATCCTGGGCCTCGGCGGGCTCCTCTCCACCCCCGAGGTGGTGGACGTCGTCTCGATGCTGCGGGTCATCCATGACCCGACCGCGGGGTCGGCGCTCATCCGCGTGCTCGTCGGCCCTCGGTTCGCGATCGGGGTCGCCGACATGGCCGCCCTCTACGACCTCGCCACCGCACTCGCCGGCCGTGATGCCGACCTCGCGCCGCTGGCCGACGAGGTGCAGCAGCGGGTGCGCTCGTCACGGGGAGCGGATGAAGCCGTGTCGATCGTCGACGCGGTCGACTTCCTGCGCGCGGCCCCTGACGACTACCGGCTCATCTCGGCGATCAGTCCGGAGGGTCGCAGGCGCCTGCGGTCGGCGGGGGAGATCCTCGAGCGGCTGCGGCGCTCGGCAGGTCTGCCCATCCCCGAGCTGATCCGACTGATCGAGCTCGAGCTGCGACTCGACATCGAGCTCGCCGCGAACGAATCCCGCGGGCCCGCCAGGGTCGCGGCGACGCAGCTGCGGGCGTTCGCCGATGAGGTGCGGGCCTTCCTCAGCGCCGACGACCGCGGCACTATCGGCAGTCTGCTGGCCTGGCTCGACAAGGCCGAGAGCACCGACGAGCTGATGCCCCGCCCCGAGCCGCCCGAGCCGGGCGTGGTGCAGCTGCTCACCATCCACGGGTCGAAGGGTCTCGAATGGGATGCGGTCGCGGTGGTGCGGCTCGTCGACGGCGAACTGCCAGGGCGACCGCAGGACACCTCGGGGTGGTTCGGCTTCGGCGTCGTGCCCTTCGCCCTGCGCGGAGACCGAGACGCGCTGCCGGTGTTCCGCTGGGATCCGCGAGCCGAGATGGACGCTGCCGGCGACGAGCCGGCCAAGCGGCACAAGGCAGCGCTGGACGCGCTGGCGGCGAATGTGACGAAGGCCTTCCCCCACGGCGGAGCACTGCGGAGATTCAAGAACGAGTACCGCGACTACCAGCAGCAGGAGGAACGTCGCCTCGCCTACGTCGCCTTCACCCGGGCGCGCAACGACCTCCTGCTCTCTGGCGCCCACTGGGCCGGGCAGGTCAGGCCGCGGCAGGCGAGCCCGTACCTTCTCGACGCGATCGACGTGCTGGGCCTCGATCCCGTCGCCGGCGTCGACCCCGATGACAACCCGTACGACGGCCCCGGCATGACCCGTTCATGGCCGATGGATCCGCTGGGCGACCGACGTGCCCGTGTCACCGCCGCCGTGGACGACGCTCGCGCAGCACTCGCGTCGACGGAACGCCCGGAGCCCACTGCTCAGCTGCAGAGGCTCCTGGCGGAGCGCGCGGAGCGGCAGGCGTGGATCATCGGCGACGCGCCGACGCGCGTTCCCGCCTCTCGCTTCAAGGACTGGGTCACCGACTACCGCGGCACGCTCAGCGATCTCGGTCGGCCGATGCCCGAGAGACCGTTCACGCAGACGAGGATCGGCACCCTCTTCCACGCGTGGGTAGAGCATCGCTCCGGCCTCGTTGGTGCCGGCTCGACGGTCGAGAGCGCGCTATGGGAACTCGACGAGGACTGGCACGACGCGGTACAGCAGGCCGCGACCGGCAGCGACGACGAGCGCGCTCTCGCCGAGCTGCGCGCGGTGTTCGAACGCAGCGAGTGGGCGCAGCTGCAGCCCATCGCGGTGGAGATCGAGATCGACTTCGCGTTCACCGGCGGGCACATCGTCATCTGCAAGCTCGACGCCGTGTACCGCCGGGACGACCGGGGCGGTCGGATCGAGATCGTCGACTGGAAGACCGGCCGAGCGCCGCGCACGGCCGCCGAGCGCGAGGAGCGGATGCTGCAGCTCGCTCTCTACCGGCTCGCGTACCACCGCCGGTTCGGCGTTCCGCTGGAGGACATCGACGTGGCGCTGTTCTACGTCGCCGACGATCTCATCATCCGCGGCGACCGCGTCTACTCGGAGTCGGACCTGGTCCAGCGCTGGAGCGCAGCCCGAGCCGCGCGCTGAGCCTCATCGGCCGAGTCCATGTCGCTCGGCGCCGGGTCAGGGGCGGGGCGCGTCCTCACCGACTCATCGGAATGATGCGAAGAGCCGCGCACGCCGCTGACATCCGTGAGGTCCTGCGTCGCCTCGTCCCACGATGCGGGCTGAGATCCGGCCATGAGTCCCGTGCGGTCGGCGCCCTGCTGATCGGCCGACGGATCGATCGAGCCGGTCTCGTCGCCGTCGGAGCGATCGGCGTCGGACCCGTCCGCACCTCTCTCGGAGACACCCTCGCCGGACGACGCGTCGTCGGCGACGTTCCCGGTCTCGTCGCGCTCGTCCTGCCAGAGGTCTTCCGGTCGGTACGCATCGGTCTGCATCGACGTGTCGATGTCGGTCGACCGGGTGTCGGGCACACGGTCGAGCACGTCGAGCGCCGAATCCACTCCACCCGTGTACGACGCGACGACGCGCAGGTCGTCGCTGCGCAGTCCGGCGCTGAGCGACTCGAGCAGGCCGGCCGCGTCGTCGACGATGTCGGGTCGGCGCAGCTCGTCGCCGTGCACCAGCCATCGGGCGAACTCGAGCTCGGCGTGCAGCCGGGCGCGCACCTGCAGCGCGTCGTCGGCCGCGCGCTGCGAGGCGGCGGCGTATGCCGAGAGGATGTCGGATGCCGCCTCGGGGGCGCCCGAGAGCCATCCGAGATCCTCGGCGGGGTCGCCCACCGAGAGACCGCGCCAGCCGAGCACGGCGACGACCTGCGGGCCGTCGTGCGGGTCGTCCTCGAACAGGAACGACAGCGCCTGGATGCCGCCCAGTGTCACGGCGCTCTCGAAGCGCCAGAGATCGTCTGCGGCCACAGCGTCCCGCCAGCGTGCACTCAGGCGGGCAGGCACCCGGCCCGTCGCCGATGCGCGGTCGACGAGCTGCTCGGTCTCGGTGCGGACGGCCGCGGCGTCGCGCACGCCGAGGCCCGCCGAGCGCACGACCGACGGCGGAAGCGCATGCACAGCCGCGATGGCCTCGCCGATCGAGTGCGCGGCGCCGCGCCCTGCCGGGATGTTCGACGCCTCGATCTGGAACCCCGGCATGAGGTCGGTCACCAGAGCCCGGGCCTCGCCCACCCTGGTCTCGCCCATGGCGGTCGGCACGCGGAAGCTCAGCATCTCCCTTGCGCCGGCTGTCAGGGCCCGCAGGGCGAGCGCCTCCTCGGCGAGCTCGATGGCCGCGGCGTCGTCGGCGGCGACCCGGATCACGAGCTCGCTGCCGTCGGCGAGCGTGGCGACGGCCGAGTCGAACCTCCCGTCTCCGTCCGCGGTCAGAGCGCGAGCGCCCGTGACCTCCGCCCCGGGCACAGCGGCCGTGACCGCCGCCACTAGAGTGAAAGGAGAGCGTGCCATGCTCCCCAGCGTAGGTCTGCCCCCGCGCAGTTGGCGTCCACGCCACGCCCGTGCCGCGGCATACGTCACGCTCAGGAGCCGAGCACGAGAGCAGGAGGACGCATGAGCACCGGGTCCGACATCCTCGACAGGGCAGCCGAGCTGCGCACCGAGCCGGGTGTCATCGATCGGCTGCGGGCCGCGGCCGACACCCGCGTCGTGGTCGTTCGCGACCGCCGGCTGCGTGTCGCCGGGCGTTCGGTCGTGCGAGTCGCGGCCGACGAGGTCGGCGAGGCCGAATGGGCGCTTCTGGGCCGGGATGCCGACGGTGCGGCCCTGCTTCTGGCATGCGTCGCGCCCGAGAGCGGAAGCATCGATGCGGCGCCGGAGGAGACGTGGCTGGGTCTGCGCGAGGTCGGAGGTCTGCTCGACCCACACGAGGGAGAGATCTTCGTGACCGCGGTCGCGGTCGCCGCCTGGCTGCTCGATGTGCGCCACTGCGGCCGCTGCGGCAGCCCGCTCGAGCTGCGCAGCGCCGGGTGGTCGCGGCACTGCGCCACGTGCGACACCGAGCACTTCCCGCGCACCGACCCGGCGGTGATCGTCGCGGTGGAGAGTCCGGACGGCGAGCGGCTGCTGCTGGGCGCCAACGCGGCGTGGCGGGGAACCATGTACTCCTGCTTCGCGGGTTTCGTCGAGGCGGGGGAGTCGATGGAGGCGACCGTGCACCGTGAGCTCGCCGAAGAGGCAGGCGTGCGCGTACGCGATCTGCACTACGTCTCGTCGCAGCCGTGGCCGTACCCCCGTTCGCTGATGGTCGGGTTCCGCGCCGTCGCCGCCGACGAGGACGTCGTCGCCGACGGCGAGGAGATCATCGATGTGCGATGGCTCACCCGCGACGAGATCGGGCAGGCGCTCGCCGGCGCCGGCCCCGTCGGGCTGCCCAGCCGGTCGTCGATCGCACGCCGCCTGATCGAGGACTGGTACAGCGACGCCCGGGGGAGCGGGGCCGAGTGAGCGCTCTCGACTCCCTCGACGAGCGTCAGCGTGAGGCGGCCTCGGTGCTGCGCGGTCCCGTGGTCGTGCTCGCGGGTGCGGGCACGGGCAAGACGCGCGTCATCACCCACCGCATCGCCCACGGGGTCGACACCGGGGCGTACTCGCCGCAGCGCGTGATGGCCGTGACATTCACCGCCAAGGCCGCGGGCGAGCTGCGCGGACGACTGCGCGCCCTCGGCGTGGGCGGCGTCGCCGCCCGCACCTTCCACGCGGCGGCCCTCAAGCAGCTGAACTTCTTCTGGCCCACCGTCGCGGGCGACTCGGCACCCTCGCTGATCGACAACAAGGTGCGGATGCTGGGACAGGCGGCCGACGCGATGCGGCTGCGCCCCAGCACGGCGACGCTGCGCGACATCGCGTCGGAGATCGAGTGGCGCAAGGTCTCGATGCTCTCGATCGAGCAGTACGCCGAGATCGAGCGGCCGATCAGCGGCATCCGGCCAGAACAGCTGATCGAGCTGCAGACAGCGTACGAGGCGCTGAAGGATGAGCGCCGCCAGCTGGATTTCGAGGATGTGCTGCTCGCCTGCGCCGGGATGCTGGAGGCCGAGCCCCGGGTCGCCGCAGCCGTGCACGAGCAGTACCGGCACTTCACCGTGGACGAGTTCCAGGACGTCTCTCCGCTGCAGAATCGCCTCCTCGAGCTCTGGCTCGGCGACCGGCGCGACATCTGCGTCGTCGGCGACGCGAGCCAGACCATCTACTCGTTCGCCGGCGCGCAGCAGCGCTACCTGCTCGAGTTCGAGCGCCGCTTCACCGATGCGACGGTCGTGCGGCTCGAGACCAACTACCGCTCGAAGAGCCCTATCCTCACCGCGGCCAACGCTCTGATGAAGGGGCGGCCCGGCGCGCTCGCGCTCACCCCTGCCGACGCCCCTGCCGACGCCGATGAGGCCCCGACGGTGACCGCCTATGACAGCGAGACCGACGAGGCGGCCGGCATCGCGGAGGCGATCGTGCGGCGCATCGCCGCGGGCGCCGACCCGTCGGACATCGCCGTGCTCTATCGCGCGCATGCGCAGTCGGCGGTGCTGCAGCAGGCGCTCGCCGCGCGCGGCATCGCGACCAGCGTGCTCGGCGGCACGCGCTTCTTCGACATGCCCGAAGTGCGCCAGGCCGTGCTCGCCCTGCGGGGGGCCGCCGTCGCGCCGACGGACGCCGGATTCCTGCCGACGGTGCGCGACGTGCTGCGCGGGCTCGGGCTCACTGACGAGCCGCCGCAGGCCGGCGGGGCGCAGCGCGATGGGTGGGAGGCGCGTCGCGCCATCCTGCGCCTCGCCGAGGAGGCCCCGGCCGGCACGACTCTGCGCGTCTTCGCCGATGATCTGATGGCGAGGGCGAAGGATCAGCATGAGCCGACCCTGCAGACGGTCACCCTCTCGACGCTGCACGCGGCGAAGGGACTGGAGTGGCCGCACGTCCTGCTCGCCGGGTGGGCGGAGGGCTCTCTGCCGATCTCCTATGCGACGTCGTTCGAGAACATCGACGAGGAGCGACGCCTCGCCTACGTCGGCATCACGCGAGCCGCGCGAACTCTTGCGGTGTCGTGGGCGCGTTCAGCGGGACGAGGGGAGCGTTCGCCGTCTCGCTTCCTCGCGGAGATCGGAACGACAGCTCGAGGCACGGGCATCCTCCGTGATGTCGCACCGACCTCCAGACGTGTCGTCCGCCAGGGCTGACGCGCACCATCAGGCCCGCTGACGGCGTCGGCGTGCGGAGGATGCGCGCGGCGAGGGAGGCCGCCAGCGCTATGCGCGCCGATGTCACCGGCGTCGCACTGCCCACGAGCTGCGCGTGCAGACGGGGCCACGCCGCGTCGCGGTCGCGCTCATGCGCGTCGCGGCATGACAGGCACGGAGTGCGGCCGGGAACCACGAGCGGTCCGACGACGGCGGCATCCTGCTCGAATCCGATCGGCAGGTGCGGCACATCGTCTCGCAGGAACGGCGCCAGCTGCAGGGCGGCGGCCGCTCCGCCGACCATCACCACGGCGACCGCACCGTCGGAGCGAGGGTCGGCTTCGTCGAGACCCTCATCGATGAGCGACTGCCGCAGCCGCTCCTGACCGCGGCCGTCGACCAGGTTGATCCCCTCGACCCAGAACGGCGGCGCAGGCGGAGCGTCCTCGATCAGCACGGGTCGCAGCGCGGCCAGCATCCTCCGCGCGTCCTGGCGGGGCGCCCCGACGCCGTGCGCGACGACGTCGAACGCGCTGAGCCGGATGCCCGCCTGCAGACGGTTCAGCAGCAGCTCGACCCACGCGCCCACGACCTCGACGCGGACGATGCCCTCGAGTCCGAACTGCACCGTGCTCTCGTCGCGCCACAGCAGCGGGTAGCGCGGATCGAGGCGGGTCAGAGTCGTCGGGCTCATCGGGCTCATGACCCGATTGTGTCCGCACGGGTCCCGGCGTCGTGCGCAGATAGGCGATCTGTGGACGGATCGCGGATCGTCCGCTGCTGTGCAGGACCAGCCGCCGCGGCCGGTGCTCAGACCGGGCGGTCGCCCTCGGGACGATCCCCTCCGTCGCCGTCCGACGGGGAGTCGCCGCCGTCGAAGTCCTCGCCCTCGAGCAGACGGGCCAGCGCCTCGTCGAACTCGTCGGCCACGGGCGCCTCGCCGCGCTGGAGGGCCTCGAGGCGCGCGATCAACGCCGAGGGGTCGTCGATGTCTGATGCCAGCGGCATGATGTCGGGGTAGTCCCACAGTGCGTCGCGGGCGGCGATGCCGACCGCATCCGTCACTGCTCGCCACATGGCCGATGCCTCGCGCAGGCGACGGGGACGCAGCTTCAACCCCACGAGCGCGCCGAGGGCGTCCTCCGCCGGACCGCCGACCGCTCGGCGGCGGCGAGCCGCCTCCGACAGGCGTGCGCCGTCGGGAAGACGAGCGGTCGCCTCTTCCGTGACGACGTCGACCCAGCCGTCGATGGTCGCGATGAGGTTCTCGAGCCGGGCGAGCGCCTCGCGCTGCGTCTCGGTCTGCTCGGGAAGAAGGGCGCCTCCCTCGATCGCGGCGCGCAGCTCTTCGGGGTTCGACGGGTCGAGACGGGATGCGAGTCCCTCGAGTGCGTCGATGTCGACCGTCACCCCGCGGGCGAAGTCCGTGATCTGCGACAGCACGTGCAGGTGAAGCCACTTCGCATGGCGATAGAGCCGGGCGTACGCCAGCTCACGCACCGCGAGGTACAGCGCGATCTGATCCTCGGGGATCTCGAGTCCCTCGCCGAAGTCGGCGATGTTCTGCGGGATCACGGCCGCCGTGCCCGCGGGAAGCACGGGGATGCCGACGTCGCCGCCCGAGACGACCTCGAGCGACAGGCGGCCGAGCACCTGGCCGAACTGCGCCGCGAAGAGCGAGCCGCCCAGTCCGCGCATGAGCTGACCCGCTCCCTGCACCATGCCCTGCATCTCGGGCGGCACCTGGGTCTCGAGGGCCTCGGTCAGGGCATCCGCGATCGACGTCGATACGGGATCGGCGATCTCCTTCCACACCGGCAGGGTCTTCTCGACCCACTCGCCGCGCGTCATCGCCTGGGGCGGCGACGCGAGCTCGGAGATGGTGGTCGCCTCACCCAGCCACAGGTTGGCCAGGCCGAAGGCGTCGGTCAGAGAGCCGCGGGAGCCGTCGCCGATGCCCATGCCGTCACGGTTCGCGATGTGCAGCGCCTGCTGCTTGGCGCTCTGCCACGGGTCGCCGCCGAACATGCCCTGCAGCTGCGACATGAATCCCGACATCTGCGCCGGGTCGATCGACGCACCCCCCATGCCGGACAGCGCGTCGCGCAGCGCCTCGGGGTCGACCTGCCCGCCCGACATCATGCGCCGGAGCATCTCCTCGAAGTCGGACGGATCCCGATCGTCATCTGTCATGCGAATAGCCCTCTCAGCATGCCCGTAGCGTGTGCGCTCTACGCTAGTCACACGATCCTGTGCTCGTACCCGATGCGCGCGGATCCCTGTACGCCGCTCGCGAACGCCCCCGGAGGTTCCGTGTCATCACGCCCCAGCAACGGCACGGTCACCGGCGTGGTCGCCCTCAGCGTCTCGCTGATCGCGCTCGTCGCCCTCACGTTCGTGCCGACGCCGTACGTCATCCAGCGACCTGGTCCCGTGTACGACACACTCGGCACGGCACGCAGCGCCGACGGCGCGAAGGTGCCGCTGATCGAGGTGAAGGGCGCCGAGACGTACCCGACAGCCGGAACGCTCGACCTGACCACCGTGCAGGTGGTTGGTAACCGCGAGCGGACTCCCACCTGGTTCGAGCTCGCGATGGCGTGGACCGATCCGACTCGGGCGGTCGTGCCCATCGACACTGTCTTCCCCCAGGGCGTGACCTCGGATGAACGAGACGAGCGCAACGCGGCGCTGATGGTCGACTCGCAGCACGAGGCCACCGCAGCCGCTCTCACCGAGCTCGGCTACGACGTCGGTGCAACGGTGCGCGTCGTCGAGGCAGTCGACGACAGCCCTGCCCAGGGAGAGCTGGAGGCCGACGACCTCGTCCTGGCGATCGACGGCACGGCGGTCGATTCCGCCACCCGCCTGCGCGCCGCCATCCAGAAGGCCGAGGGGGCAGAGGTCACCCTGACGATCGAGCGCGACGGGGACGAGAAGGAGGTCGCGGTCACCCCCGAGAAGTCGACCGACGCGGCGGGCGAGGAGGTGTGGCTGATCGGCATCGTGCTGACCACCGACTACGACTTCCCCGTCGACGTGCGCCTGCAGCTCGACAACGTCGGCGGACCGAGCGCGGGGATGATGTTCGCGCTCGGGATCATCGACACCCTCAGCCCCGGCGAGCTCAACGGAGGCGAGCAGATCGCCGGAACCGGCACGATAGACGCAGCCGGCACCGTGGGACCGATCGGCGGCATCCGCCAGAAGCTGTACGGGGCCCGCGACGCGGGAGCCACCGTGTTCCTCGCCCCGGAGGACAACTGCGACGAGGTCGTCGGGCATGTGCCCGACGGGCTCGAGGTCTTCCGCACGGGAACGCTGCAGGAGTCGCTCGACATCCTCGAGGTGGTGTCGGAGGGCGGCGACACGTCGAAGCTCCCGGTCTGCACAGCGCAGCGCTGAACCGTCCACCCGTCCGGGTCGACGTTTCCGCCCTGCGCGGATCCGGGGCCGCGTCATAGGCGGCCTGCCTAGGATGGAACGGTGACCTCGACCTCAGCGCCGCAGCCGGCCACACCCAGCACCTCACGTCGGATCCTCGCGATCTCGGTGGCGATCATCGCCGCCCTCATCGCGGCGTTCTTCGTGTTCTCCTCCCTCTACACCGAGTTCCTCTGGTTCGACCAGCTCGAGTTCTCCTCGGTGCTGACCACCCAGTGGATCGCCACCGCCACGATGTTCGCCGTGGGGTTCCTCGGCATGGCGCTGCCGATCTTCCTCTGCATCCAGCTCGCCTACCGGCTGCGTCCGGTCTATGTGCGGCTGAGCTCGCAGCTCGACCGCTACCAGGAGGTCATCGAGCCCCTGCGTCGTCTGGCGATGTGGGGGATGCCGGTGTTCTTCGGCGTCTTCGCCGGCTTCGCCGCCGCAGGCAACTGGAAGACCGCCTGGCTCTGGGCGAACGGCGTCACCACCGAGACTCTCGACCCGCAGTTCGGCGTCGACACCGGGTTCTACCTCTTCGCGATGCCGTTCTACTCGGCGCTGCTGGCGTTCGCGTCGGCGGTGCTGCTGCTCTGCCTCGTCATCACCGCACTGGTGTCGTACCTCTACGGCTCGGTGCGCATCGGCCAGCGTGAGCTTCGGATCTCGAAGCCCGCCCGCATCCAGCTCGCCGTGCTGGCAGGTCTCTACCTCGCGGTGCAGGCCGTCAGCCTGTGGCTCGACCGGTACCTGACCCTCGTGCAGCCGGAGGGGCGCATCACGGGTGCGGCGTACACCGGCGCGAACGCGACCATTCCCGGTCTCGCGATCCTGTCGATCATCGCTGCCGTGGTGGCAGTGCTCTTCCTCGTGACGGCGGTCATCGGCCGCTGGCGGTTCCCGCTCGTGGCCACAGCGCTCTTCGTCGTCGCCTCGCTCGTCGTCGGCATCGGCTACCCGTGGGTGGTCACCACCTTCCAGGTGAAGCCGAACGAGAACGCCTACCAGGCGGAGTTCTACGATCGGAGCATCGAGAGCACGAAGGAGGCGTACGGGGTCGCCGACATGGAGGTCACGCCGTTCGCCGCCGCGACCGACACCGAGCCCGGCCAGCTGCGTGAGGACGCCCAGACCACGGCATCCGTCCGCATCATGGACCCGGCCATCATCAGCCCGACCGTCCGTCAGCTGCAGCAGTACCGCTCGTACTACCAGTTCGCTCCCGAGCTCGACGTCGACCGCTATGAGATCGACGGCAAGTCGCAGGACACCGTCGTCTCGGTGCGAGACCTCGACATGACCAAGCTCGGCGGCGGAGACAGCTGGAACAACCGCGCCGCCGTGTACACCCACGGCTACGGTCTGGTGGCTCTGGCAGGAAACCAGCGCACCAGCGACGGCGAGCCCGTGTTCCTCGAGCAGGGGATCCCGTCATCGGGATTCCTCACCGACAGCGAGAAGTTCCAGCCGCGCGTGTACTTCGGCGAGTCGTCGCCCGAGTACTCCATCGTCGGCGCGCCGAAGGGCACCGAGCCCGTCGAGATCGACTACCCGCGCGGTCAGGACGGCGCGAGCGACACGAAGACGACCTTCGAGGGCGACGGCGGTCCCCGCATCGGCAACACCTTCGTCAAGCTGCTCTACGCGATGAAGTTCCAGTCTGAGCAGATCCTGTTCTCGAACCTGGTCAACTCGGAGTCGCAGATCCTCTACGACCGCGACCCGAAGACCCGCGTGGGCAAGGTCGCGCCGTATCTGACGCTCGACAACGACCCGTACCCGAGCGTGGTCGACGGTCGCATCGTGTGGATCGTCGACGGCTTCACCACGAGCGCGACCTACCCGTACTCGAAGACGGTCAGCCTGAAGGACGCCATCGCGGACTCCCGCACCCCGGCATCCGTCGTCTCGTTCGACAACATCAACTACATCCGCAACTCGGTGAAGGCCACGGTCGACGCCTATGACGGCTCGGTGAAGCTGTACGCGTGGGATGCCGAGGACCCCATCCTCAAGGCGTGGCAGAAGGTGTACCCGTCGACCGTCGAGCCGATCAGCGAGATGTCGGGCGACCTGATGAGCCACGTGCGCTATCCGACCGACCTCTTCAAGGTGCAGCGCGACGTGCTGGGCGTCTACCACATCGACGACGCGCGCTCCTTCGCACAGGAGGACAACCGCTGGCAGACGCCGGATGACCCGCGCGCCAAGGACCGCCTGCAGCCGCCGTACTACCTGTCGATGAAGATGCCGGGCCAGGACGAGCCGCGCTTCTCGATGTTCTCGACCTTCATCCCCGCCTCCGCGCAGGGCGACACCCGTGAGGTGCTGATGGGGTATCTCGCGGTGGATTCGGATGCCGGGAACAAGAAGGGCGTGAAGGCCGAGGGCTACGGCAAGATGCGTCTGCTCGAGATCGACACGAACACCACAGTGCCCGGTCCGGGTCAGGTGCAGAACACGTTCGACTCCGATACCGAGATCGCCAACAAGCTGAACGTCCTCACGCTCGGAAAGTCGGATGTCAAGTACGGCAACCTTCTGACTCTGCCGGTCGGTGGGGGTCTGCTGTACGTGCAGCCGATCTTCGTGCAGTCGTCCGAGGGCACCAAGCTGCCGAACCTGCGCAAGGTGCTGGTCGCGTTCGGCGACCGGGTCGCGTTCGAAGACACTCTGACCGAGGCGCTCGACGTGCTGTTCGGCGGTGACGCCGGTGCGTCGGGCGGTGACGGCGACGTCGAGCCGACGGATCCCGAGACGCCGGCCGATCCGGATGCCCCGGCCGATCCGGACGAGGGCAGCACGCCTCCGACCGGAGAGGCCGTGACGGCGCTCGAACAGGCACGCGCCGCGCTGTCGGCCCGCGAGGCCGCGCTCAAGGCCGGAGACCTCGAGAAGTTCGCCGCAGAGGACAAGAAGCTCACGGCGGCGATCGAGAAGCTGCTCGCTCTCGAGGACGAAGCCGCTAAGGAGTAGGGGAGTGCCGGCAGGCGCGACACGCCCGTGTGCGCCTGCCGGCGGCCTCGATTCGCCCTCTGTCCGAAGCCGTGTTAGGCTTTAAGACGTGCCGCGGGGTGGAGCAGTTCGGTAGCTCGCCGGGCTCATAACCCGGAGGTCGCAGGTTCAAATCCTGTCCCCGCAACAAGAAGAAGGCCCGGTCCGCAAGGACCGGGCCTTCTGCGTTCCCGCAGCGACCGCGCCGCCGAGCTCGTGGATATCTGGGATCTCAGACAGAAAAGCCGCCGGCCGGCCTGGATGGCTGTCGGCCGTGAGCTTTCATCGATGGAACCGGTCGTCGCGCGACCGTCCGATCCCGTTCGAAGGAGAAGCGTGAGCATGACAGAGACGACCGGAGGCGGCCTCCGCCGCGGGCTCACCGCCCGGCACATCCAGTTCATGGCTCTCGGGTCGGCGATCGGCACAGGGCTCTTCTACGGTTCATCGGCCGCCATCCAGACCGCAGGCCCCGCCGTGCTCATCGCGTACATGATCGGCGGCGCGGTGATCTTCCTGGTCATGCGCGCGCTCGGAGAGATGGCGGTGCGTCACCCGGTCGGGGGATCCTTCGGCCAGTACGCGTCCCGCTACGTGGGGCCCTTCGCCGGCTTCCTCACGGGGTGGACGTACACCTTCGAGATGTTCGTGGTGGCGCTCGCCGATGTCACGGCGTTCGGGGTGTACATGGGCTTCTGGTTCCCCGAGGTGGAGCGGTGGGTGTGGATCCTCGCGGTCGTCTTCGTGATCGCCGCGGTGAATCTCGCCAGCGTCAAGGTGTTCGGCGAGCTCGAGTTCTGGTTCGCGCTGATCAAGATCGTCGCCATCGTCGCGATGATCGCCGGCGGGATCGCGATCATCGTGTTCGGCTTCTCGAACCCGGCGGGTCACCAGACGGGCGTGTCGAACCTGTTCGCCGAGGGCGGCTTCGCACCCCACGGCCTGTGGGGTCTGCTCGCATCGCTCACGATCGTCCTGTTCTCGTTCGGCGGCACCGAGGTCATCGGCATCACCGCGGGCGAGGCGGAGGACCCGAAGAAGATCCTGCCGAGGGCGATCAAGTCCGTGCCCGTGCGCATCCTGCTGTTCTACGTGCTCGCGCTGACCGTCATCATGATGATCCAGCCATGGCACACGATCGACGGCGAGGCGAGCCCCTTCGTGTCGATCTTCAGCGGGCTGGGTCTCGAGGGCGCGGCCGGCGTCCTGAACCTCGTCGTCATCACCGCCGCGCTCTCGGCCATAAACGCAGACATCTTCGCCGCCGGCCGCATGCTGCACGGGCTGGCAGGGCAGGGGCAGGCACCGCGCGCCTTCGCGCGGACCACGAAGTCGGGCGTGCCGTTCCTCACGGTGCTGGCCATGGTCTGCGCACTGCTCTTCGGCGTTCTGCTGAACATCTGGTTCCACGACCAGATCTTCTTCCTCATCGCCGCGCTGGCGACGTTCGCGACTGTTGTGGTGTGGCTGATGATCCTGATCTCGCACGCGCGGATGAAGGCCGAGATCAGCCGCCGGAACAGCCCGCCGTCGGAGTTCCCCGCGCCGCTGTGGCCGGTCGGCAGCTATCTCGCGATGGCCGTCATCGCGCTCGTCATCGTGCTGATCGGGGTGATCCCCGACACCAGAGCCGCACTCATGGTCGGCGCCGTGTGGATCGCTCTGCTCGCCGTCGTGTACGTGGGGTTCGTGCGGGGTGCCGGGCGCCGTCGCATGGAGCTCGTCGACGAGACCGCTGCGATACCCGTGATCGGCGATGCCTCAGCATCCGGAGATGCGTACGCGACCGCCGATGACGGTCATGATGGGCAGAGGCGCTCCGACGGACGACACTGACGGCGGCTCGCGAATGCGGGAAGATGAGGGTATGTCCGCACTCGTCGCCGTCTGCCAGTTCGCTCCCGCCGACTCGCCCGAGCACAACCGCGGACGGATCGCCGAGCTGGTCGCGCAGGCCGCGGCCGGCGGTGCCGGCGTCGTCGTGCTGCCGGAGTACTCGAACTACTTCGTGAACCCGATGGATGACACCCTCGCGGCGCATGCCGAGGGGCTCGACGGCGAGTTCGTCACCGTTCTGCGTGCGCTGGCCGCAGAGCACGGCGTCGTCGTGGTCGCCGGGATGGTCGAGACGGCCGATGCGGGTCGCGTGCACAACACCGTCGTCGCGATCTCGGATGCCGGTGTGCAGGCGGTGTATCGCAAGCAGCACCTCTATGACGCGTTCGGTCAGCGGGAGTCCGACTGGATCGAGCCGGGGGAGCTCGGGGAGGCCGCCGTGTTCGACGCTCTCGGGATGCGTTTCGGACTCATGACCTGCTACGACCTGCGGTTCCCCGAGGTGGCGAGGACGCTGATGGATGCGGGCGCGGATGCCCTGATCGTGCCGGCCGAATGGGTGCGCGGGCCGCTCAAGGAGCACCACTGGAACACCCTGCTCACCTCGCGCGCCATCGAGAACACCGCCTACGTGATCGCGGCCGACCATCCTGCGCCGATCGGGGTGGGGTACTCGCAGGTGATCGACCCGCTGGGCGTCGTCGTCGCCGGCGTCAGCGCGGGGGAGGGAGTGGCTGTGGCATCGCTGGAGCCCGGTCTCATCGCGCGCACGAGGGAGGCGAATCCGTCGCTGCGGCTGCGCCGCTACCGGGTCGTGCCCCGCTGATCGTCCGGGTGCCTCAGCGGAGGCCGGACAGCCGCCTGGCGGCCTCTTCGATCACCTCGACGCGCTTGCACGCGGCGAACCGGACGAGTCCCGCGTACTGCGCCTGGTTCTCGCGAGCGACGAAGGCGCTGATCGGGATCGCCGCGACGCCGGCGCGCTCGGGCAGCGCACGGCAGAACGCGGCGGCATCCGCTCCACCGAGAGCACTCGCGTCGGCCACCGTGAAGTAGCCGCCCTGCGGGACGAAGACGTCGAGGCCGGCGGCGCGCAGCCCGTCAGCCAGGAGCTCGTGCTTGCGCAGCATGACCGCGGCCGCCTCGTCGAAGTACGAGTCCGGCAGGCGGAGGCCGACCGCGATCGCCGGCTGGAACGCCGACCCGTTCACGTAGGTGAGGAACTGCTTGACCGTCAGCACGGCGGTGATGAGGGCTGCAGGGCCATGCATCCAGCCGATCTTCCACCCCGTGGTGGAGAACGTCTTGCCGGCCGACGAGATCGTCAGCGTCCGCTCGGCCGCACCGGGCAGCGACGCGATCGGCACGTGCCGTGTGTGGAAGGAGAGGTGCTCGTACACCTCGTCGGTGACGATGATCGCGTCGAACCGGGACGCCAGCCGGATCACCTCCGTCTGCACCTCGGGGGTGAACACGGTGCCGGTGGGGTTGTGCGGATCGTTGACCAGGATCACTCGCGTGCGGTCGTTGACGACCGCAGCCAGCTGGTCGAGGTCGGGCTGGAAGTCCGGACGGCGCAGAGGCACGGTGCGCAGCCGTGCGCCGGCGAGCGCGACCACCGCGGCGTACGAGTCGTAGTACGGCTCGAAGACGACGACCTCGTCGTCGGGCCCGTCGATCAGCGCGAGCAGTGTTGCGGCGAGGGCCTCGGTGGCCCCGGCGGTGACCAGGACCTCGGTGTCGGGGTCGACCTGCAGCCCGTAGAAGCGCCGCTGATGCTCGGTGATCGCGGCGAGCAGATCCGGGATGCCGCGGCCGGGCGGATACTGATTCGCGCCCTGCGCGATCGCCTCCCTCGCCGCCTCCAGGACCTCGGCCGGTCCGTCCTCGTCGGGGAATCCCTGGCCGAGGTTCACCGACCCTGTGCGGGCGGCGGCGGCCGACATCTCGGCGAAGATGGTGGGCGCGACCCGGCCGTCAGGGGACAGCAGGCCGGCGCCCGCTGCCGTGCGGCGCCAGGCTCCTGAGATGACATCCATGCAAGACAGGCTAAGACCATAGGCGAATTTCATCCGCGGCATACGAAACGCACAGACTCGGTTGTCACTCTGATAGGGCCTCGAGAAGGAGCAGAAGATGAACGACAACAGCACCCCAGACCAGCCCTCGAACCCCGAGGCGGCGAACGCAGCTCAGACTCCGCCGTCGTCCGCGTCCGGGCAGCACGTCCCCCCGCACTTCGGCTCCGATGCGACGGCTCCGCGGACCGAGACGGGGCAGGCCGGTTCGGCTCAGCAGGGTTCGGCTCAGCCCGGTTCGGCTCAGCCCGGTTCGGCTCAGCCGAGCTCAGGGCAGCCGTGGCAGCCGCCGGTTCCGCCGCACCCCGGCGCCCCCGCGCAGTACGGCACACCGCCCGCCACGCCCGCTCAGCCGGGCGCATCCGCACGGCCCGGAACGGCCTTCGGCTCCGCGCCCCATTCCGGACAGCCTTACGCCGGACAGTACCAGGGCGGTCAGCCGCGTGCTCCGCACGCCGGCGGATCGGGTCAGGCCGGCGAGCAGCAGACGCTCACGCTCGATCCGACGCTGATCGCGGCACCGGATCCCTCGGCCTCGTCCGGGCAGAAGAAGAGCGGCGGGCCCGTGAAGATCGCCGGGCTCATCCTCGCTGCCGCCCTGGTCGGCGGCGTGGCCGGTTTCGGCGGCAGCGCCCTCGGGAACGCCGTGTTCGACCAGCCCGCCTCGCAGTCGGCGTCCGGCCCGCAGAGCGTCACTGTCAACAACCCGGGATCGGTCAACGAGACCACCGCGATCGCCAGTGAAGTGCTGCCATCCGTGGTCACCATCGAGGTCGCAGGCTCCAATGAATCCGGCAGCGGCTCGGGAGTCATCCTCGACAAGGAGGGTCACGTGCTGACCAACACGCACGTCGTCACCCTCGGCGGCGCCGCCGCCGATCCGACCGTGCGCGTCACCACGTCCGACGGGCGGATCTACGAGGCCAGCATCGTGGGCACCGACCCCGTCTACGACCTCGCCGTCATCAAGCTGAAGAACGCCAAGGAGCTCACGCCGATCGAGTTCGCCGACTCGGGCAAGCTCAACGTCGGCGATACGGCCGTCGCGGTGGGAGCGCCCCTCGGCCTGTCGAACTCCGTCACCACGGGGATCGTCAGCGCGCTGAACCGCAGCATCGAGGTCGCGTCGTCGGCGCTGCCAGACAACTCGGCACAGCAGCCGGACAGCGAGGGCGAACAGGGCGACAGCGGCAACCCGTTCCAGTTCGACATCCCGGGCATGGGCCAGCAGCAGGCGAAGCAGTCGATCTCGATCGCCGTGATCCAGACCGACGCGGCGATCAACCCCGGCAACTCCGGCGGTGCGCTCGTCGACAGCAAGGGCAGCCTGATCGGCATCAACGTCGCGATCGCGACGGCAGGCGGATCGTCGGCGTCGAGCGAGGCCGGCTCCATCGGCCTCGGCTTCGCGATCCCCTCCAACATCGCCCAGCGCGTGGCCGACGAGATCATCGCAGACGGCGCGGCGACGCACGGCCTGCTCGGCGCGACGGTGCGCGACGCATCGAGTGTTCAGAACGCCTCGGTCGCCGGCGCGGTGATCGACACTCCGACGCCCGGTGGCGCAGCCGCAGACGCGGGTCTCAAGCGCGGCGACATCGTCACGAAGTTCAACGGCGTGCCGATCACCGGAGCGAGCGACCTGACCGCGCAGGTGCGTGCGGCGGCCGCAGGCAGCGACGCGACGCTGAGCTATGTGCGCTCGGGAAAGACCTACGAGGCAGAGGTGACGCTCGGCGAACTGCAGCTCTGAGCTGGGGTCAGCCGGCTCCCCGGTCAGGACGCCACCCCGCGATAGGCTCGCGGGGTGGCGTCCTTCTCTTTCGGCACCGGAAACGCGGCGAAGCTGCTCCGGATCCCGCTGTATGCCGCCGGACGCATCGCGGCGCTGCTGATCCCGCGCGGCGACCGGTGGGTGTTCGGCTGTGGAGCCGGCATCGGCGACGGCGCTCTCGCTCTGCACCGCATCGCGAGCGAGGAAGGGCACCGGGTGCTGTGGCTGGCGCGCTCCTCACGGGATGCCGATGACGCGGGCGCTCTCGGCATCCGCACGGTTCCGCGCGACAGCCTCCGCGGCTGGTGGGCGACCATCAGGGCGGGCGTCGTCGTCGTGACGCACGGTCTGGGCGACGTCAACCGCTACGGCAGCAGCGACGCATTCGTCGTGCAGCTGTGGCACGGCATCCCGCTCAAGCGGATCGGCCTCGACTCGCCGATCACCGCGCAGGTGCCACAGGGGGTGCCGGGCGCAGCCGTTCTGCGCAGGCTGCTGACGGTGCTCTACCGCGGTGCCGCTCAGCGCATCCAGGTGCTGCCGGCCGCTTCGCACCGCTCGCGGGGGCGACTGGAATCAGCCTTCGGCCTCGGTGACGACCGCGTCGTCGTCACAGGGGAGCCGCGGGTAGACGTGCTCTCGGCAGGCACCGATCAGCAGCGACGCACGGACGCCGCACAGCTGCTCACCCGCACCGGCCCGGTCCTCGCCCATCAGCGGGTGCTGCTCTACGCCCCGACCTGGCGCGACGGCGCCCCGGACCCTGCCGTGCCGACGGCCGCTCAGTGGGTGGACATCGTGCGCCTCCTCGAGAAGCACGACGCGATCCTCTTCATCCGCTCGCACCCGCTGGGGGAGGGGGCGTACGCCCCGCCGTGGTCGAGCGGCCGGGTGCGGATGCTGAACTCCGACCTGCTGCCCGATGTGACGCCGGCGCTGCCGCGCGTCGACGTGCTCATCACCGACTACTCGTCGATGGCGTACGACGTGGGGCTGCTGGCGATGCCCGTCGTATATCTCGCGCCGGATGCCGACAGGTACGCTCTCGAGCGCGGATTCTACGGTCGTTACTCCGACGTCGCCGGCGACGACAGCGCGACCGACTGGGAGACGGCGCTCGATCAGCTCGACGCCGTGCTGTCGGATGACGCGGTGCGGGCCGAGCGCTCGGCGCGATCCGCTGAGCTCAGCAGCCACATGCACGCATACCGCGACGGGCAGAACGCCCGGCGCGTGTACCAGGCCATCCGCGCGCGCGGCATCCCCGCGCCGAAGGGAGCACGATGACCACCGCTCGGATCGATGAGCAGACGCAGACCCTGATCATCTCGGGAACGGGTGCACGCCCGGCATCCGCGGCACTGGTCGGGCCGCGTGCCCGGGTCTCGGCCCGACTCACCGGCGGAGGGAAGACCTGGAAGGCGACTCTGCCTCTTCGGATCTCTCGTTGGGGAGGAGCGGAGCTCCCCCTGCCGGCCGGGCAGTACGAGCTGACGGTCGACGGCGCGGACGTCGACGGGGCCGAGCTCGAGCCCGCCCTTCTTCCCGGGTTGCGCATCGAGGTGCGAGGCGCCGTCGTCACGATCGCTCCGCCGATCGCGCCCATCTACGAGACCGTCGAGGGGCAGCGCACCCTCGAGCAGCGGTACGCGTCCCAGATCGGCGCCGGCGAGAACGCGGTGTTCTTCGAGAGCTTCTACGGACAGACGGCGGGATGCAATCCCCGTGCGATCGACCGCGTGCTCGCCGAGCGCGCGCCGTCGGTGACCAGGTACTGGAGCGTCACCGATCTGTCGGTGGAGGTGCCTGACGGCGCCATCGCCGTGGTGGAAGGCGGCCCCGAGTGGTGGCGCGCCCGCGCCGAATCGCGGATCCTCGTCGTCAACGACTGGCTGCGACGCAGGTTCGTGCGCAAACCCGGTCAGATCGTGCTGCAGACCTGGCACGGCACGCCGCTCAAACGGCTCGCCCTGCACCGGCCCGGGTTCGATCCGCGGCGCATGGCGGCGGTCGTGAAGGAATCACGCCGGTGGGATGTGCTCCTCGCGCAGAACCCGTACGCCGCGCGCATCCTCAAGAAGGCGTACGCGTTCTTCGGCAAGCCGATCTGGGTCGAGGGGTATCCGCGCAACGACGTCCTGGTGAACGGCGACCCGGCGCCCGTCCGGAAGGCGCTCGGGATCGGCGCCGATGAGCGGGTCATCCTGTACGCGCCCACGTGGCGCGACGACCGCTCGGAGATGGTGGACTTCGTCGATCCGCAGCTGCTGGCAGAGCAGACCGACTCCGTCGTGCTCGTGCGCGGGCATTCGCGGACCATTCGCCCCGGACGCGATCACGCGGGAGCGCGCGTGATCGACGTCACGGGCTATCCCGAGACGGCCCGGCTTCTGCTCATCGCCGACGTCCTCGTCACCGACTACTCCTCGGTGATGTTCGACTTCAGCGTGACCGGTCGACCCATGTTCTTCCTCGTGCCCGACCTCGAGCACTACCGCGGCCAGCTGCGCGGGTTCTACTTCGATCTCGCCGAGCGGGCCCCGGGTCCGCTCGTGCACAGTCAGGACGAGCTCGTGCGCGCCCTCGACGACCTCGAGGTGCCGGAGGCATTCCGTGAGCGCTACGCGGCCTGGCGGTCGCAGTTCAACCGTCGTGACGACGGTGAGGCGGCCGATCGGGTCGTCTCGCGCATCCTCGACCAGGGGTGGCTGACCGTCTGACGTCCTGACGTCCTGACGTCCGGACGTCCGGACGTGTGACCGCGCGGCGGTCAGGGGAGCGGCGTGTTGCGCGAGCCGAGCCGTGATGCGTCGACGGTGTCGCGGGCGCCGCGCAGCGCTCCGCCGATGAAGCCCAAACCCCAGGAGAAGTGCATCGTGGGCAGCACGGCCATGGTCCACAGTCGCTGGCGCGCCCCGCCCCGGCCGGCGAGGCCGACGCCGATGACGAGCAGCGCGTACGCGATCAATGGCAGATACACGACCGAGGCGACCAGGGCGGCGACGCCGCGCAGCACGCCGACGAGTTGCAGGATGCCGGTCAGCAGAGCCACGGCGGTCACGATGACGAGCGCCGGCGGAGCGAAGTACCGAAGTCCGTTGCTGCGGCCGAAGCGGCGCACGAGCTCACCGCGCCAGGCTCCCGTGGCCCGGAACTGCCGCGCCAGGCGCACCCAGCTCTCTCGCGGCCAGTACGTGACCGACAGCGCCGGATCGAACCACACCAGGTGCCCTGCCTGTCGGATGCGCAGGTTCAGCTCCCAGTCCTCGCCGCGGCGGATCGTCTCATCGAACAGGCCGACCTGTTCGATGACGTCGCGGCGCATGACACCGAGGTACGCCGACTCGGCCTCGCCCTCATGATCGCTGCCGTGGTACGCGCCGCCGCCCAGCCCGACGGGGGAGTTGTACAGCCGTGCGACCGCGCGCTGGAACGGGGTGCGGCCATCGGCTCGCATCACACCGCCGACGTTCGCTGCTCCCGTGCGCTGGAGCGTCTCGAGAGCACGTCGCGCGTACCCGGGCGAGAGCTCGGAATGGGCATCGACCCGGATGATCGTCGCATGGGTGCTGGCGCGGATCGCCGCATTCAGTCCCACCGGGATGTGCGCCGCGGGGTTGTCGACGAGCAGGATCCGCCCGTCCTCGGACGCGAGGCGGCGCGCCAGCTCGGTCGTGCCGTCGCTCGACGGACCGAGAGCGAGCACCAGCTCGGTCGGGCCGTCCACATCCTGCTCGAGGACCGAGCGCACCGCGTGCTCGAGATACGCGCGCTCATTCAGCACGGGCATCACGAACGAGACGCCGGCGGAGGTGATCCTGTCGTCATCGTGCACGTGTCGATCATGTCATGCGCCCTCGGCCGCCCGGTTCGGGCGATTCGGAGGTTCGGCGGTTAGCGTCGCCGGGATGGACGCACTGCGAGATGCGAAGAAGGCGTACCGGCTGCTGCGCCGCGCGATGCGGATCCGTGCGGCGCGTCAGAGCGTGCGGCAGATGCTGGCCGGCAGGCCGCCGCTGCCGCCGCACCGTTTCAGGATCGCCGTCTACTTCGCCGACACCGACGTGAACATGTACCAGATCCGCCAGTGGTACCGGCCGCTGCGACGGCTGACCGAGCGGCACCCCGTCGTCGTGATCTCACGCTCGCCGCTGGGCGCCGAGGCGCTGCTGCGCGACGACGCGCTGCCCGTCGCCTTCGTGCCCGAGATCAGCGAGCTGGAGGAGTTCCTCGCCGAACAGGACATCAGGGTCGTGCTCTACGTGAATCAGAACACCCGCAACTTCCAGATGTTCCGGTACGGCCGGCGCACGCACGTCTTCATCAATCACGGCGAGTCCGACAAGGTCTACATGACCAGCAATCAGTACAAGGCGTACGACCATGCGCTCATCGCAGGAGAGGCTGCACGCGACCGTCTCGCCGACGCCCTGTGGGACTACGACGTCGACACGCGCACGACGATGATCGGCCGCCCGCAGGCGGATCACTTCACCGGCGACCTGCCGTTCGCGCCGGATGAACGGACGGTGGTGCTGTACGCGCCGACGTGGGAGGGCGACAGGGCCTCGATGGCCTACGGGTCGGTGCGCACGCACGGCGTGGCGCTCGTGGAGGCGCTGGTGGCCACCGGCCGGCATCGCGTGATCTACCGCCCCCACCCCCGCACGGGGGTCATGGACGACGACTATCGGGCCGCCAGCGAGCGGATCGCGGGGCTGCTGGCGGCGGCGAACGAGGCGGACCCCTCAGCGCGCCACGTGCACGACGACGGGCCCGAGATCGGATGGCAGCTGACGGCTGCCGACGTGGCCGTCCTCGATGTCTCTGCGATGATCTACGACCGGCTCGCCACAGGGCGCCCCCTGCTCGTCACCCGTCCGGCGAGCTCTGAGGCGGAGATCGACGCGAGCGGATACCTCTCGGCCTGCGAATGGCTCACGGCCGACGAGGCCGCCCGGGACGGGGTGGCGGCGATCGAACGCGTGCGCGTCGATGCCGAGGCGATCGACAGGCTGAGTCGCTGGTCGGCGCGGTATTTCGGCGACACCTCGCCCGGGGCTGCGACCGCCCGATTCGAGGCGGCGATCGATCGCCTCTGGGAGGCGGCGGCCGGGCATCCCGAGGCCTGAGATGCGCCGCCGCCGGTATCCTGGAGGGATGGGTGTGGTCTCAGATGGCAAGAAGGCGTATCGACTGCTGCAGAAGGCCCTCGCCTCGCGTTCAGCCGTGCAGCGGGTGCGTCGTCGTCTCGCTGCGCAGGGGCCGCATCCGCATCAGCACTACCGGATCGCGGTCTACTTCGCTGACGGCGCGGTCAACATGTACCAGATGCGTCAGTGGTACCGTCCGCTCGCCGAGCTCGCGAAGCGCTGGCCCGTCGTCGTGCTCTCGCGCAGCGCGACCGGCGCCGAGAAGCTGATCGAGGAGGACGGGCCGCCGGTGGCCTTCGTGCCGACCGTGCGCGATCTCGAGAAGTTCATCTCCACGCAGGACATCCGCATCGTCCTCTACGTGAACCAGAACACCCGCAACTTCCAGATGTTCCGCTACGGCCGTCGCTGGCACGTGTTCATCAACCACGGCGAGTCCGACAAGATGTACATGACCACTAATCAGTACAAGGCGTACGACTACGCGCTGATCGCGGGTCAGGCGGCGAGGGAGCGGCTGAGCCGCACTCTGTGGGACTACGACCTCGACAAGCGCGCCATCGAGATCGGCCGACCGCAGGCCGACCACTATTCAGGCACCCTCCCGTACACGCCGGACGAGCGTCAGGTCGTGCTCTACGCGCCCACCTGGGAGGGAGACCGTCCCTCGGCGCACTACGGGTCGATCGCCTCGCACGGCGAGACGCTCGTCGCCCGGCTTCTGGCCACAGGACATCACCGGGTGATCTACCGTCCGCACCCGCGCAGCGGCGTGGTCGACGACGAGTACGGCGCGGCGCACCGGCGGATCCTGGCGGCGATCGCGGAGGCGAATGCCGCAGATGCCGCAGCGCAGCACGTCTATGACGACGGACCGGAGCTCGGCTGGCAGCTCGCCGCCGCCGACGTCGCGGTGGTCGACATCTCGGCGATGGTCTATGACCGGCTCGCCGCCGGCAAGCCGCTGCTGATCACGCGACCGGCCGACGAGCGCGCATCCATCGACACCACCGGGTATCTCTCAGCGTGCGAGTGGCTCACCGTCGACGGCGCCGCCGACATCGTCGCCGAGGTCGAGCGGGTCGCGGCCGACGACGAGGCGGTCACGCGCCTGCGCACCTGGGTGCAGCACTACTTCGGCGACACCGCGCCGGGGTCGGCGACCGCGAAGTTCCACGCCGCGATCGAGCAGCTCATGCAGAGATGGGACGAGTGGCACGCCCGGGATGCCGGCGGCGATGTCACCGACGACGATGACGACGACGCCCCGGAGGACGACGACTGATGCGGCTGCCGCGCACGCGCGCGCTCGCCGACCCGCTCATAGTCCTCGACACCTGCGGCTCGACCAACGCCGAGCTGCGAGGCCGTGTCGACGCGGGGGAGCGCCTGGGGCATCCCGCGGTGCTGCTCACAGATGCGCAGACGGCCGGCCGCGGCCGCCTGGATCGCACGTGGGCGACCCCGGCGGGCTCGGCGCTCGCCGTGTCGACGCTGCTGCGTGATCTGCCGGACGACACCGACGCGTGGGGCTGGATCCCGCTGGCGGCAGGCGTCGCGATGACGGATGCCGTGGCCGCGCAGCTTCCCGGGCGCGATGTGGGGCTCAAGTGGCCGAACGACGTGCTGGTCGACGGGCGGAAGATCTGCGGCATCCTCGCCGAGGTCACCGCGCGGGGGATCATCGTCGGCACCGGGGTGAACACATCGATGACCGAAGCCCAGCTGCCCGTGCAGACCGCGACCTCCTTCGCCGTGCTCGGCGTGGGGGTCGACGTCGACAGGCTGCTGGCCGACTACCTGTCCGCGCTCACCGCGCTCGTCGCCGAGCTCACCAGGAGCGCCGACGCCGTCGCATCCGGTCTGCATGCCGAGGCCGAGCGACGCTGCCTCAGCATCGGCCGGGATGTGGACGTCACGCTGCCCGGCGGAGAAGCGCTGCACGGGCGGGCTGTGCGGCTGCAGCACGACGGGTGCCTCGTGGTCGACGTCGACGGGACCGCGCGGGCAGTGGCAGCCGGAGATGTCGTTCACGCACGCCTCACCTGAGCGGAAGCCGGCACGCCCCGATCCGGCACGCCCGGCGGGCCTGCCGCGCCGACGCCGGGTCGCGGGCACAATGGAGGGGTGACCCAGCCCGTGACTCTCGGCGGTCGGCCGAAGATGCCGCCGCCGGGTGCGCCCGTCGAAGAGCTGCTGGTGGCGCGTTTCCGCAGCCACGCGCGGCGGCTCTTCTGGCCGGCCCTGCTGCTCATCGCGACCGTGGGTGCGACGGCCTACCTCTACGGCAATCTGCCCGCTCCGTTCGAGGACTGGATGCTGCTGGCCGCCGCGGGGATCGTGATCCTCCTGCTCGTCGTTCTGCCGTATCTGTTCTGGATCTCGCGCACCTGCACGATCACCACGCGCCGGGTCATCCTGCGCGAGGGCCTCGGCTCCCGGCGCAGAAAGGAGCTCTCGCACATGCGCGGCTACTCGATCGGCGTGCGCCGCGGCCCGCTGCAGCGACTGTGGGGTGCCGGGACGATCACGCTGAGCAACGGCGTCGACGCGCCTCTGCGACTGCAGAACGTTCCGATGGCGAACCTCGTGCACGAGGTGCTCGCCGACCAGGTCGAGGTGAACCAGATTCTCGCTCATCGCGACGCCCAGGCGTCGAGTGCCTCCTTCTGACCCGGGCGGCGTCCGAGGCCACTCGCGGAGTGCGCGAGAATGGATGCGACGAAAGGGGCGCTGCATGACCGTGCGCGTGGGTGTGATCGGCGGAGGACAGCTGGCTCGGATGATGATCGCTCCTGCGGTCGAACTCGGCCTCGACATCCGCGTGCTCGCCGAGGACGAGGGCATGTCTGCCCAGCTCGCGGCCACGGCGGTGGGCGACTACCGCGACCTCGAGACCGTGCGCGCCTTCGCGAGCGACGTCGACGTCATCACCTTCGACCACGAGCACGTCCCGCAGGAGGTGCTTCGCGCGCTCGTCGCCGACGGCGCCCAGGTGCATCCGGGGCCCGACGCCCTGCAGTACGCGCAGGACAAGCTGGTCATGCGCGCGCGGCTCGCCGAGCTCGGCGTGCCGCAGCCCGACTGGGCGCCCGTGCGCGACGCCGACGAGCTGCAGCGCTTCATCGACGAGCACGGCGGCGGAGCGGTGGTGAAGACGCCGCGGGGCGGCTATGACGGCAAGGGCGTGCGGGTCGTGCGCTCGGGCGCCGAGGCCGCCGACTGGTTCGACGCCGCGGCCGGTGAGGCGCTGCTCGTCGAGGAGCTGGTCTCCTTCCGCCGTGAGCTGGCGCAGCAGATCGCGCGACGCCCGAGCGGCGACATGGTCGCGTATCCGGTCGTCGAGACCGTTCAGCGTGACGGCGTGTGCGCCGAGGTCATCGCGCCGGCGCCTGACGCGACCGATCGGCTCGTCGATGTCGCCGAGCAGATCGGCCGGCGGATCGCCGAGGGCATCGGAGTGACAGGGATGCTCGCGGTCGAGCTCTTCGAGACCGATGACGAGCGGATCCTGGTCAACGAGCTGGCCATGCGTCCGCACAACAGCGGCCACTGGAGCCAGGACGGCGCCGTCACCGGGCAGTTCGAGCAGCACCTGCGTGCCGTCGCAGACCTCCCTCTCGGCGGCACGGAACCGCGTCAGCCGTGGACGGTCATGATCAACATCCTCGGGGGACCGCAGGACGGAACGCTCGCAGAGCGATTCGCACCCGCCATGCAGGAGCACCCCGAGGCGAAGATCCACACCTACGGCAAGGCTCCGCGCCCTGGTCGCAAGGTCGGTCATGTCAACGTCTCGGGCGACGATCTCGACGACGTCGTCTACACCGCGCGCGCCGCGGCGTCGCTCTTCCTCTGAGCCGATCGGCGCCGCCGACGAGTCGACGCGGCGCGTGCCGCTGCGAACTTCTCACAGAGGGGCCCCGTAACCTGTCATGGTGACTGAGCCACTGCACTCCTCGAGCTCGCCCCTGGTCGGCGTCGTGATGGGATCCGACTCCGACTGGCGCGTGATGAGCGACGCCTCACAGGCGCTCACCGACTTCGGCATCGCGCATGAGGTCGAGGTCGTGTCGGCGCACCGCACGCCCGACAAGCTGATGAGCTACGCGCGAGAGGCACGCAGCCGCGGTGTCCGCGTCATCATCGCGGGAGCCGGGGGAGCAGCGCACCTGCCCGGCATGATCGCCTCGATGACCGCCGTGCCGGTCATCGGCGTCCCCGTGCCGCTCGCATATCTCGACGGCATGGATTCGCTGCTGTCGATCGTGCAGATGCCCGCGGGCATCCCCGTCGCGACCGTGTCGATCGGCGGTGCGCGCAACGCCGGCCTGCTCGCGGCTCGCATCCTGGGCACCTCCGATGCTGCTCTCGCCGATCGGGTAGAGGAGTACGCGGCCGAGCTCGAGCGTCAGGTCGAGCAGAAGAACCAGCGGCTGAAGGACTCCCTGTGACCTTGGCCGCCCCGCACGCCTCCGCGCGAGGCGGGCGGCCGCTCATCGAGACGCGCCCGCTGCGCTACCCCGACACCGCTGACGAATCCACGATGGCGCGACGGGGCTGGTGGCTCGTCGTGCTGAACGCCCTCATCCCCGGATCGGCGCAGGTGCTCGCCGGAAACAGGCGTCTCGGGCGCTTCGGCCTCGGCGCCACCCTGCTGGGCTGGCTCCTCGTGCTCATCGGCGCGGGCCTCGCCCTGTTCGGCCGCGGTGTGCTGGTCTGGCTGGTCGTCGGTCCCCTGTCGTGGTTCGTGCTCACGCTCGTGCAGGTGCTGCTCCTCGGCTACGCGGTGCTGTGGATCGTGCTCACGATCGACGCTCTGCGCCTGGTGCGACTGGTCCGGGTGCCTGGCCTCTCCCGGTGGGCGCTGCCGGTGGCATCCGTCCTGGTGCTCTCGCTGGCAGCATCCGGAGCCGTCTACGGCTCGACCGTCGCGGCTTCCAGCCGCGGCGCCATAGGGAGCATCTTCGGCGGCGGAGGGCCCAGCGTGCCGCCCAGCGACGGCTATTACAACATTCTCCTGCTGGGTGCCGACAGCGGCGACGGCCGCGACTCCATGCGCTTCGACAGCATCTCCGTCGTCTCGGTGAACGCCGAGAGCGGTGCCGTGACGATCACGGGCATTCCGCGCGAGCTGCCGAACGCGCCCTTCAGCGACGGCAGCCCCATGCAGGAGCTGTACCCCAACGGTTTCGAGGGGCACTCGAGCCGCACGTGCGGATGGAACCCGTGGATGAACCACGTCCGCAATGCCGCGGAGGTCTGCCGCGAGGATCAGGGCACTGCCCTGTATCCGGATGCCGCGCAGCACGACTCCGCACCAGGCATCGAGGCCACGAAGGACGCTGCGGAGGGCGTGCTCGGCATCGAGATCCCGTACTACGTCTTCGTCGACATGGATGCCTTCGCGGAGCTGATCGACGCACTCGGCGGAGTCGACATCGAGGTGACCGAGCGCCTGCCCAAGGGCGGCGGACCGGGTGACACCGGCCGACCCGTCGAGGAGTGGGCGACCGGCTGGATCGAACCGGGCATGCAGCACATGGACGGCGACACCGCCCAGTGGTACGCACGGTCGCGCTACACCACCAGCGACTGGGACCGCATGAAGCGACAGCGTCAGCTGCAGGTGGCCATCCTCGATCAGTTCACTCCCGAGAACGTGGTCGCGCGCTTCAACGAGATCGCGGCCGCCGGAACGGCCCTCGTCGAGACGGATCTGCCGCAGGACAAGCTGCCGGAGTTCTTCGGCCTCGTGATGAAGGCCAAGGAGCAGAAGGTCGCGCAGATCGAGCTGACGCCCGAGTCGGGCGTCGACGAGCACGAGCCCGACTACACGCGCATCCGTGACATGATCCAGCAGGCGCTGCACCCGCCGACGCCGACGCCGACGCCGGACGGCTCCTGAGCCCGGCGTAGGGTCTGGGGATGCGCAACGCAACCCCGTAGCGGCCGAGGCCGACGTGGGGTCGACTGAGGAAGTGAACGCAGATGACATCGACCGTGTCGCACGGGAATCGTTCGGAATCGATCGGCTGAAAGGCGCGCAGCGGGATGCCATCGCCGCAGCCGTGCGCGGTCGCGACGTGCTCGGGGTGCTCGCGACCGGATACGGGAAGTCGGCGATCTATCAGATCGCGGCAACGCTCCGCGAGGGCGTGACCGTGGTGGTGTCACCGCTGATCGCCCTTCAGGAGGATCAGCTGGTCGGCATCGAGAACGCGCCGGACGCCCCGGCCGGCGTCGCCCTGAACTCGGCCGGCGGGGTGCGCCGCACGCGCGAGGCATGGCGGATGCTCCGCAGCGGCGAGGCCCGGTTCGTGCTGCTCGCGCCGGAGCAGTTCGCCAAGGACGACGTCCTCGAGGCGCTCGCCGAGCTCGACGTGACTCTTCTCGTCGTAGACGAGGCGCACTGCATCGCGTCGTGGGGGCACGACTTCCGCCCCGACTACCTCACGCTGGGGGCCGCGGCCGATCGCCTCGGACGGCCGCCGATCATGGCGCTCACGGCGACCGCATCGACCCCCGTCCGCGCGGAGATCGTGCGCCGGCTCGGCCTTCAGGATCCTCTCGAGTGCATCGGCGATCTCGACCGCCCGAACATCTCACTGCAGGTTCGCAGGCACACCGACGACGCAGGCAAGAGGACCGCCGTCGTCGACGAGGTCGTGCAGCTGGCGCGGCCAGGACTCGTCTACGCGGCCACCCGGCGCGACACCGAGAGCTACGCCGATCTGATGCAGGAGCGGGGCCTGCGTGCGGCGGCGTATCACGCCGGCATGGCGGCGAAGCGCCGCGATGGGGTGCACGAGGATCTGCTCGAGGGAAGGCTGGACGTCGTCGTCGCCACTTGCGCCTTCGGGATGGGCATAGACAAGCCGGACGTGCGTTTCGTCGTGCACGCCGACGCTCCGGAGTCGCTCGACGCGTACTACCAGGAGATCGGGCGCGCCGGCCGCGACGGAGAGCCGGCGGTCGCCGTTCTGCACTTCCGCCCGGAGGACCTCGCGCTGCGCAGGTTCTTCGCCGGGGGCCGGCCATCGGCAACGGAGCTGCGAAAGGTGCTGGGTGCGCTGGGTGGCGGAGTCCGCAGGCGCGCCGACGTCGTAGACGCATCCGGTCTCTCGGGCCGTCGGGTGACCTCGCTGCTCGCGCTGCTGTCAGACACGGGCCACGTGCGCATCGGCAGACAGGGCGTGCGACTGCTCACCACCGGCGACCCGGCTGCGGCTGTCTCGGACGCACTGGAGCGGGCGGATGAGCGCGAGCGCATCGAGCAGACCAGGATCGAGATGATGCGATCGTATGCCGAGAGCCGCAGGTGCCGGCGCCTGACTTTGCTGCACTACTTCGGCGAGGATCTCGGAGAACCGTGCGGCAACTGCGACCTCTGCGAGGAGGGCGAGACCTCGACTCCGGATGCCGGGCCGGCGCAGGGCGCGTTCGGCGTGGACGATCGAGTGCGTCACGAGGAGTGGGGACCGGGCACGGTCATGTCGGTGGAGGACGACCGGATGACGGTCTTCTTCGAGGCCGAGGGATACCGGGTGCTCTCTCTCGAGCTGATCGCCGAGAAGGACCTCGTCGTGCTCGAGACGTGACGGGCGCCGCCCGAGTGCGACGATCACCGGTGGGGCGACCCGGCTGGCCGACGTCGCGAGGTTAGGCTGACCTCATGAGTGTGCAGCTGCGTGTCGTGTTCGACCAGGTCGGCGTCGACGCCGACCTGGCGAGAGCAGGACTCGGACTGGCTGAAGGCCTGATCCGCACCGCGCCGCGGGGCTGCGGCGTCTCTGCCATCGCGCCGAATGGCACGGAGGTGACGATGCCCGGCCTGCATGAGATCCGCACGCTGCCCCTGGCCCGGCGCGAGCTGGCCGGCGCCTGGCAGATGGGCATCGCCGCAGGAGTGGGTGGCGGTCTGATCCACTCGCCGACACTGCTGGCTCCGCTGGTGCGTCATGACCGCGTGCACGATCACGATCAGACCACCGTGACGCTCTGGGACCTGTGCGCCTGGGAGAGCCCGGACGCCCTGTCGAAGGCGAGCGTCGTGTGGCAGCGGTCGATGCTCAAGCGCGCGGTCAAGCACGCGGATGCGGTGATCGTGCCCTCTCATGCCATGGCGGAGCGCCTCGACGAGATGGCTCCCCTGGGTGACCGCATCCGGGTGATCGCCGGGGCGGCGCCGATCGGGTTCCGTGTGCCTGATGATGCCGCGGCGCTGCGGGACGGCGTGCAGCTGCCCCGTGACTACGTGGTGCTCACAGGAGATGCCGGATCGCTCGAGCAGGGCTTCCGCGCGGCTGCACGCGCCGGCACGGATGCTGTCGTGGTGGATGCCGAGGAGGGCACCGAGCCCGCGCTCGCCGACCAGGCTGTGGCGGCGGGCATGTCGCAGGGACACGTCCACATCAGAGGAGTGCTCGACGATGCGTCACGAGCGGCGACCCTCGCCGGGGCCCGGGCGATCGTCGCCTCGTCGCCGGCGATGCGCTGGCCGTGGCGGCTCATCGAGGCGATGGAGCTCGGAGTGCCGATCGTCGCGGTGGAGTCTGGTGTGCACCGTGACGTCGTCGCCGATGGGGGAGCGGTCGTCACCGCGGACGAGCTGACCGACGCGCTCGTCGATGCGCTCGGGTCGGGTCGGGAGCGCCTGCGCGTTCTCGGATCGGATCGTGCCAGGGCGTTCTCATGGCCGAGCTCGGCCGAACGGGTCTGGGCCCTGCACGCAGAACTCTGAGAGAACGACCAGAGTCGCGCGACACGCCGCGCAAAATCCGCCAATATACTGCCCCAGTGGCATCATCCCGCAACTTCAGTCACACTATTCACATGCATTCACGTGGACTGCGCCCCCGAATGGTGTCCCGGACCGCTCGCTGGGCGACGACGCTCGTCGCCGTGCTCGGGTTGATCCTCGGCACCGCCGTGCCTGCGACGGCGGCTGCGGCTCCCGTGACGGCGGGCGTCAACGGCCCTGCCAAGATGACGCTGAGCGGCTGGTCCGCGGGCAACATCATCAGCGATGCGGTGTTCACCGACCGCACGTCGATGACCGAGGCTCAGATCCAGAGCTTCTTCAACTCGAAGGTGAGCACGTGTCGCGGCGGCACCGACAAGTACGGGCCCATCATCTGCCTCAAGGATTACAAGACCGACTCGGTGAACCGCCCCGCCGATGCGTACTGCAACGGGTACACAGGTGCGAGGGGCGAGTCCGCGGCGCGCATCATCCACCGTGTCGCTCAGTCGTGCGGCATCAACCCGCAGGTGCTGATCGTCATGCTCCAGAAGGAGCAGGGCCTGGTCACCCACACGTGGCCGAGCAAATGGCGCTACGACGCCGCACTCGGGCAGGGCTGCCCGGACGACGCGGCCTGCAACCCCGCCTACGTCGGCTTCTTCCACCAGATCTACGGCGCCGCGCGCCAGATGCAGATCTACATGGAGGGAAGATACTTCACGTGGTACAAGCCGGGTAACACCTGGAACATCCGCTACGACGTCGAGATCTCCTGCGGCTCGTCTCCCGTCTACGTCGCCAACAAGGCGACCTCCGCGCTCTACTACTACACGCCGTATCAGCCCAACGCGGCTTCGCTCAGGGCCGGCTACGGCACGGGAGACGGCTGCTCGAGCTACGGCAACCGCAACTTCTACAACTACTTCACCGATTGGTTCGGATCGACGCAGCAGCTGGCCAAGGCGCTGAAGGTCACCGGAGTCACCGTGCAGGGCAAGTTCCTCGTCGGCCAGAGCCTGGCTGCGACGGCGGCTGTCGACCCCGCTCCTACGACCACGACCTTCCAGTGGCTGCGCAACGGCAAGGCGATCTCCGGCGCGACGTCCCCGCGATACACGCTCGCTGCTGCGGACGCGGCTCAGTCCGTGTCCGTCCGCGTCGTCGCGCAGAAGAGCGGATACCGCGACGGAGTCGGCACATCGGCCGGGGTCGCGGTGAAGACCATCAAGACCGAGCGACTGTACGGCCCGAAGCGGGAGACGACGGCTGTCGCGGTCTCGCGAGCTGCATGGCCTACGGGTGCGGGAACCGTGATGCTGGCGACCAGTCAGGACTTCCCCGATGCACTCAGCGGTGCGGCCGCTGCCGGGCGAGCATCCGCCTCGCTCCTCCTGACGCCGACCGGTGGACTCCCCGCCGAGGTCAGCGCGGAGATCAAGCGTCTCGCACCGACCAGGGTGGTGCTGATGGGCGGCGAGGGCGTCCTGCCCCGGAAGATCGCGGACCAGGTGCGAGCTGTCGTGCCTGCCGCCAAGGTCGAACGCCTGTCCGGCCTCGATCGCTACGAGACCTCGCGCGCGGCGGCTCTCAGCGGGGGTGCGAGTACCGAGGTGCTCATCGCCACGGGGAAGGACTATCCCGACGCCATCAGCGCGGCCGCCGTGGGCAACAGCAGAGGGATCCCCGTGCTGCTGATCAACGGCACGCGCGCGCGGCTGGACACGCCCACCGTCGATGCACTGCGGAAGCTCGGAGTGCGCTCCGCGACCATCATCGGCGGCACGGGCGTCGTTCCCGACTCAGTCCAGCGGCACCTGACCGAGCTGGGAGTCACCACGAAGCGACTGCAGGGCATCGACCGGTATGCCACCAACGAGGCGATCGTCAAGGCGTACTACTCGTCGAGCGCCCTCAAGGTGCTCTTCGCCTCGGGCGATGGATTCCCCGACGCCCTGAGCGCGTCGGTCCTCGCCGGCCGCTGGAAGGTGCCCCTGCTGCTCACACGCCGGTCGTGCGTCGTTCCCGGCGCCATGGACTTCATGCTGCGCAGCGGCACGGATTCGGCCGTGCTCATCGGAGGACCTGGCGTCCTGGACGATGGGGTCGCCGCTCTGCGGCGGTGCTGAGAGCGTCTGAGAGGACCGGCCTGTGGGGAGGTCCCAGGCCGGTTCACTAAGATGTCAAGGCGACCTCTCGGCTGGAGCCCACTTGACTACCCATGATCATTTCGCCTCCGTCCCGCGCACAGATTTCGACATCCCCGGCAGGAGCCATGGACTGATCGACGTGGTGCGCTGGCGTTATCTGCTGCGCCTGCTCGTGCGCACCGGCGTCACCACGCGCTATCGCAATTCGGTGCTCGGCTGGCTGTGGTCGTACGTGCGCCCGGCTGCGCAGTTCTTCGTCTTCTGGGTCGTGCTCGGCATCTTCATGGATCTCGACCGTGTTCCCAACTACGCGGTCTACCTCTTCTCGGGCATCGTCGTGATCAACCTCTTCTCCGAGGGCTTCAAGAACGCGACGACGTCGATCGTGGGCAACGCGCCCCTCGTGCGCAAGGTGTTCCTTCCCCGTCAGCTGTTCGCCGTGTCGGCTGTGCTCGTGTCGTTCGTGCACTTCCTGCCCCAGCTCGCGCTGCTCGTCCTGGTGTGCGTGCTGATGGGCTGGGCCGGCAGCGTGACGCTGCTCGGCGTGCTCGGCGCGATCGTCGGAATCCTCATCGTGATGGTGTTCTCCCTGGGGCTCGGTCTCTTCTTCGGAGCCGTGAACGTGCGCTTCCGCGACGCGGAGAACATCGTCGAGCTGATGCTGCTGCTCGCGACCTGGGCGTCCCCGGTGCTGTACGCGTGGACGATGGTGCAGGACGCCGTCGTCGGCAAGCTCGGCTGGCCCGGATGGATCGTCGATCTGTACATGCTGAATCCGATCACTCAGGGCGTTGAGCTGTTCCATTACGCCTTCTGGCGGCCCGCGAGCCAGGCCATCGTGGAGTCGGCCGGCTATGTCGGAGAAGCGCTCACCCCTGTACCCCCGATGCTCGCGATGAACACCCTGTGGAGCGCGGTCGTCGCCGTCGGCACACTGCTCGTCGGGCAGCTCGTCTTCCGCCGTCTTGAAGGAAAGTTCGCCCAGGACCTATGACACAGACCGCGAAGCGCCCCAGCATCATCATCGACGGGGTGCGCAAGACCTTCACCCTCAATCACGCCTTCTCGCTGAAGGACACCGTGGTGTCCTGGATCCGGCGACGCAAGCTCACCTCGACGTTCGAGGCGCTCAAGGGCATCGACCTCGTGATCAACGAGGGAGAGTCCGTGGCGATCCTGGGCATGAACGGATCCGGCAAATCGACGCTGCTCAAGCTGGTGTCCGGGGTCATGGAGCCCGATGCCGGGGAGGTGCTCACCCGAGGTCGGGTGGCGGGGCTGATCGAGGTCGGCGCGGGTTTCCACCCCGAGCTGTCCGGACGCGAGAACGTCTTCCTCAATGCGGCGATCCTCGGGATGAAGAAGCACGAGATCGAAGAGCGCTACGACGAGATCGTCGCGTTCAGCGAGATCGAGGAGTTCATCGATCAGGAGGTCAAGCACTACTCCTCGGGGATGTTCCTGCGTCTGGCCTTCGCCGTCGCGATCCACGTGCACCTCGACGTTCTGCTGATGGACGAGATCCTCTCGGTCGGCGACGTGCCGTTCCGGGAGAAGTGCCGCGAGAAGTTCGAAGAGCTCATCGCCGACGGCAAGACGCTCGTCGTGGTCAGCCACGACATGGAGATGGTGCGGCAGCTCTGCACGCGAGGCGTGGTGATCAGCAAGGGCGAGGTCATCTATGACGGCGAGCTCGAAGGCGCAATCGCGCTGGTGGACGCCGCATGATCGTCGAGTGGCTCCTTCAGCTGCCGGTTCTCGCCGTCGCTGCGGCCATCGTCTTCGTCCCCGGACTCCTTGCGATGCGCTTCGCAGGACTGCGGGGCCTGGCGCTGCTGGCAGCGGCTCCGCTGTTCACCGTCGCCGCCACCGCGGTCATCGCCCTCGTCCTCGGGATGGTGGGGGTGCCCTGGTCGGTGCTGACATGGGCGGCGGCCATGGCCCTGCTTGTGCTCGTCTCCGCGGTTCTCGGCCGATGGGCCGGGGGACGTCTGGCGTCTGAGCCGGCCGCTGCTGGGCGCTGGCTGCTGCCGGCGGCCCTGACGATCGGTGTCGTCCTCTCGGCATGGCGGATCGTGGCCTACGTCCACGATCCCTCCGCGATCTCGCAGACGAACGACGCGGTGTTCCACATGAACGCCGTGCGATACGTGCTCGAGACCGCAGACGCGTCGTCCCTGCACGTCAACTCGGTGATCGGCGGGCGCAGCTTCTATCCGGCCGCCTGGCATGCTCTGACCTCGCTGGTCGTCATGGCGGCCAGCACCGAGATCACGATCGCGGCCAACACGTTCACGGTCGTGATCGCCGCGGTGATCTGGCCGCTCGGCGTCGCGTGGCTCACTCGGGCGTTCACCGCATCGTCGAGGATCGCCGGCTATGCGGCGATCCTCTCCGGGGCTCTGCAGACCTTCCCGCTGCTCATGTTCCAGTGGGGCGTTCTGTTCCCGAATGCGCTGTCGACCGCGATGATTCCCGCCGCCGTCGCGGTCGTGGTCACCGCCGTGCAGTGGAGCGGCACCCGGCGGCGCACCGCTCACGCGATCCGTGTCGCGTTGCTGATCCTCGTCGCCGCGTCAGCCCTCATGCTCGCCCAGCCCGCGGGCATCCTGCCGTGGATGGCTGTCAGCGCGGTCTGGGTGTCGTGGCGCGCGTGGGAGCGACGCGCGGAATGGGGGCCTGCTCGTGCGATCGGAGCGGTCGTCGGAGTATGGGCCGTGGTCGTCGTGATCTGGCTGTATTTGGCCCAGGGGACCTCCGGCTCCCATTGGGCGCCCTTCCGAGGAAAGCTGCAGGCTGTCGCAGACGTGCTGCTCAACGGCCAGGTCATGATCCCGTTCGCCTATGGCGTCAGCGTGCTGATGCTCATCGGAATCATCTTCGCCGTACGCGCGCGCGAGCTTCGCTGGTTCGTCGTCGCATGGGGCGGCATCTCGCTGCTGTACCTGCTCGTCGCCGCGGTCGGCGCGCCGGCGGTTCGCGTCGGCCTGCTGGGCGCCTGGTATGCGGATCCGTATCGCATCGCCGCTCTCGGGCCACTCGTCGTGATACCGCTGGCGGCAGTGGGGGCGGATGGGGTCGTGCGCTTTCTCTCCTCCAGGCTGCGGAAGAAGGACGCCCGGTCGAGCACGATGATCGGCTTCGCCGCCGCGTCCTTCTTCGTGATCGTGCTGATCCTCATCCGTCCGGTCGCGATGCCGGCGGTCACGCAGGGCACGTACGACCGTGAGTCCCGCTACGTGGCTGCGGACGACGCCTATCTCGATCCGGATGAGAGGGAGATTCTCGAGACCCTGGACCAGCACGTTCCGGCGGGCGCGCGTGTGATCGCGAACCCCTCGACCGGCTCCGGCTTCGGCTACTTCCTCAGCGGGCGCGATGTGTATCCGCGCACCTGGGCGGCCCCGCAGACCGAGGCATGGGCGCTCCTGGCTGCGCATCTGCGCGATGCCCAGACCGATCCCAGGGTCTGCGCGGCCCTCTCGGAATACGGATCGCCGCAGTACGTGCTGGACTTCGGTGAAGGCGAGCAGGGTCCGGGCCGCTACGTCATGCCCGGTATGACGGACTTCGCAGGGCAACCGGGCTTCGAGCTCGTCGACGCCGTGAGCGATGTGTCGCTGTGGCGCATCACGGCGTGCGCTCAGTAGCCTCCGAGTGCGGCTCGCTAAGATCAGAGCGATGCGCCCGGTAGATCTGTCCGTTCTCGTCGTCATCCCGGCGCTGAACGAAGAGGAGTCCGTCGCGGACGTGGTCCGTGACGTGCAGCGGGCCTACCCCTCGGCGCGATGCCTGGTCATCGACGACGGCTCAGGTGACGCCACCGGTCGACGGGCGGAAGACGCCGGAGCGGATGTGCTGAAACTGCCTTTCAATCTCGGCGTCGGCGGTGCGATGCGTCTGGGATTCCGGTTCGCACGCGCCCACGGCCACGACGTGGTCGTCCAGGTGGATGCCGACGGACAGCACGACCCGCAGATGATCCCCGAGATGATCGCCCGGCTGGACGGCGCCGATCTCGTCATAGGAGCCCGTTTCGCGGGCAAGGGCGACTACGGGGTTCGAGGACCTCGCAAATGGGCGATGCGCGTTCTCGCCACCGTCATCAGCAGGGTGGCCCGCACCAGGCTCACGGACGTCACCAGCGGATTCAAGGCGGCCGGGCCGAGAGCGGTCGAGCTCTTCGCCGAGGAGTTCCCCGCCGAGTACCTCGGCGACACCATCGAGGCACTCGTCATCGCGGCGCGTGCGGGCCTGAGCATCGAGCAGATCCCGGTGGCGATGCGCGTGCGTCAGGGCGGAGAGCCCTCGCATCGTCCTCTCAAGGCGGCGGTCTACCTGATCCGCGCGTGTGCGGCGTTCGGCCTCGCCATGATCAGGCCGAGGGCAGAGTTGCGGAGCGACGCATGGACATGAACATGAGCACCGTCACGTACGTCTTCGGGATCGTGGCAGCGGTCCTCGCCCTCATCGCGATCATCGAGCTCATGCGACGAGGAACGCTGCGAGAGCGGCACGCCGGCTGGTGGTTCGTCGGCGGCCTGATGGCCCTCGTCATCGCCGTCTTCCCTCAGACGCTCGGGTGGGCTGCGGCGGCGGTCGGAATCGTCGTACCCGTCAACCTGGTCTTCTTCGTCGCGATCGCCCTGCTCTTCCTCGTGAGTCTGCAGTACGGGGCCGAGCTCACCAGGGTCGAGGAGAAGCTCAGGGTGCTGGCCGAGGAATCGGCGGTCCACGAGCGGCGGATCGCGCAGCTCGAGCAGAACAACGACACCAGGGCGCCCGGGGCCGCCGATGGCCAGCATCCGCCGACCGATCGGAGGGACTCATGAGGGTCGTCGTCGCCTCGCGCCTGTTCCCGCCGGAGGTGAGTGCCGGAGCATTCCGCCTCGGCGCGCTCGGTCGCGTCCTGGCCGCTCGCGGTGAGGACGTCGTCGTGCTGACCAGCACCCCACCCTCCCACGCGCCGCGCACCCCGGACGCACCCGGTGTGGAGGTGCGTCGCTGGCCCGTGCTGCGCGACGCCGGCGGAAACGTGCGCGGCTACGTGCAGTACATGAGCTTCGACATCCCGCTTCTCGTGCGCCTGATCGCTGAGCGGTTCGATGTCGCGGTCGCCGAGTCGCCACCCACCACGGGGCTCGTCGTCGCGCTGGTCGCCGCGCTGAAGCGCAGGCCGTTCGTGTACTACGCCGCGGATGTCTGGACGGATGGCGTGATCTCGATGGGCGCGCCGCGTCCCGTCGTGTCCGTGATGCGCTGGATGGAACGATCCGTCCTGCGCCGTGCCCGTGCGATCATCTCCGTGTCGGACGAGGTGACCGATCGACTCACCCTGCTCGGTGCGGACGCGGGGCGCATCGTGACGGTGGGGAACGGTATCGACACCGACATCTTCACCCCCGCCGCAGTGCCCGCCGACGACGGATCGTACTTCGTCTACACCGGAACGATGTCGGAATGGCAGCAGCCGGATGTGTTCATCCGAGCATTCGCTCTCATCGCCGAAGAGCACCCCGATCTGCGGCTGCGATTCTTCGGACAGGGTTCGGTCGAGAGCGAGCTCAGATCTCTCGCAGATCGACTCGTACCCGGACGCGTGGTGTTCGGCGGTGTCGTGAGCCCCGGCGAGTCGACGTCGTGGATCCGCGGCGCTGTGGCATCGCTGGTCAGCATCGTCCCGGGCATCGGGTACGACTTCGCCAAACCGACCAAGACCTACGCCGCCGCGGCGACGGGGACCCCGGTGCTGTTCGCGGGACCATCTGCGGGTGCCGACCTCGTGCGCGGGAATTCCCTCGGACGCGCCGTCGAGTTCACGGCCGACGCCGTGGCGCAGGGTATGCGCGAACTGCTCGCCGAGGCGGCGGACGGCACGACGGCGGCGGAGCGTCCGAGGCGCGCAGCGTGGGCGCAGGCGAACGTCTCGCTGAGCGCGGTGGCCGAGAAGGTGGCCGATGCCGTCGAGCGGGCCGCTCAGGCACGGACGCGTAGAATCATGGACGGTTCCCGCATGACCGGCGGCGGCGAAAGGCGATCCCGATGACTTCTTCCCCTGCTCGAGTGCGCATCGTCGACTCCGCCGATGTGTCGACGGACGCCGAGATCGGCGACGGATCGTCGATCTGGCACCTGGCCCAGGTGCGAGAGGGCGTGCGCATGGGCGAGAACTGCATCGTCGGCCGAGGCGCGTACATCGGCACCGGCGTCGAGATGGGCGACAACTGCAAGGTGCAGAACTACGCGCTCGTGTATGAGCCCGCGAGACTCGCGGACGGCGTCTTCATCGGCCCCGCTGTCGTCCTCACCAACGACACCTATCCCCGGGCGATCAACGCCGACGGCTCTCTGAAGAGCGCGCACGACTGGGAGCCGGTGGGAGTGACCATCGGCCGCGGCGCCGCGATCGGCGCCCGATCGACGTGCGTCGCCCCCGTGACGATCGGCGCGTGGGCCACGGTGGCGGCGGGTGCGGTCGTGGTGAAGGATGTGCCCGACTACGCGCTGATGGCGGGCGTTCCGGCCCGTCGCATCGGCTGGGTGGGCGAGTCGGGGGTCCCGCTGAAGGCAGGCGACGACGACGCTGTGTGGGTCTGCCCTGTGACGGGTGACCGGTTCGTGGAAAGCAATGGAATTCTGACCAAGGAGGCCGCGTGAGCGAGTTCATTCCCCCGGCGAAGCCGATCATCGGAGACGAGGAGCGGGCAGCCGTCGATCGCGTGATGCGCAGCGGTATGGTGGCGCAGGGCCCCGAGGTGGCCGCATTCGAGGCGGAGTTCTCCGCCCACTTCGTGCCGGGCCGCCCCTCGGTCGCGGTCAACTCCGGCACCGCCGGTCTCCATCTCGGTCTGCTCGCAGCCGGTGTCGGTGCGGGGGATGAGGTCATCGTGCCGTCGTTCACCTTCGCGGCGACGGGCAACTCGGTCGCGCTGACCGGCGGCACGCCGGTGTTCGTCGACATCGAGCCCGAGACGTTCACTCTCGACCCCGAGGCGGTCGCCGCGGCGATCACTCCCCGCACGAAGGGCATCCTGCCGGTCCACCTGTACGGCCACCCTGCGCGGATGCGCGAGCTCGAGAAGCTCGCCGCCGACCGTGGTGTCGCTCTGTACGAGGACGCCGCGCAGGCGCACGGCGCCTCTCTCGACGGCCGTCCCGTCGGTTCGTTCGGCGAGTTCGCGATGTTCAGTCTGTATCCGACCAAGAACATGACCAGCGGCGAGGGCGGCATGGTCACGACCGCGACCGACGACATCGCGCGACGCGTGAAGCTGCTGCGCAACCAGGGCATGGAGCGTCAGTACGAGAACGAGGTGATCGGGTTCAACGCCCGCATGACCGACATCCACGCCGCGATCGGCCGTGTGCAGCTGACGAAGGTAGATGCCTGGACGAGGACGCGCCAGCAGAACGCCGCCTTCCTCGACGCCAATCTGCAGGGCGTCGTGGTTCCGCCGGTCGCCGACGGAGCGGTGCACGTGTACCACCAGTACACCGTGCGCGTCCCCGAGGACCGCGACGGCTTCGTCGCGGCTCTGAAGGCCGAGCACAACGTCGGAGCCGGTGTCTACTATCCGATTCCGAATCACCGTCTGCCGTCGCTCGCGCCGTACGCCCCGGGTCTCGACCTTCCGGTGACCGAGCAGGCGGCCAGGGAGGTCGTGTCGCTCCCTGTGCACCCGTCGCTCTCGCAGGCTGACCTCGAGCGGATCGTCACCGCGGTCAACACCGTCGCGAAGGCGGGCGCCTGATGGCGCTGCGCGCCGGTCTGCTCGGCGTCGGCATGATGGGGCGCCACCACGCCCGCGTGCTGCGTGAGCTCGACGGTGTCGATCTCGTCGCCATCGCCGACCCCGGCGGCGACCCTCACGGTGTCGCAGGCGACCTCGAGGTGCTGCCCGATATCGACGCGCTGATCGCCGCCGGCATCGACATCGCGGTCGTAGCCGTGCCGACCCGTTTCCACGAGGACGCGGCGCTGAAGCTCGCATCCGCCGGCGTGCACACGCTCGTGGAGAAGCCGATCGCTCACTCTCTCGAGGCCGGCCAGCGCATGGTGGATGCCTTCGCTGCCGCGGGGCTCGTCGGCGCCGTAGGGCACATCGAGCGCTTCAACCCGGCACTGCAGGAGCTGCGTCGCCGCATCGAAGGCGGAGAGCTGGGAGCGGTCTACCAGGTCGTGACCCGTCGCCAGGGACCCTTCCCCTCGCGCATCGCCGATGTCGGGGTCGCCAAGGACCTCGCCTCGCACGACGTGGACTTGACGGCGTGGGTCGTCCAGTCCGACTATGACCGGGTCTTCGCGCAGACGGCCTTCAAGTCGGGACGCGAGTTCGAGGACATGATCACCATCACCGGGCGCACGAAGTCCGGCGTGATCGTGAACAACATCGTCAACTGGCTGTCGCCGATGAAGGAACGGGTCACTGTCGTCACGGGCGAGAAGGGCGCGTTCGTGGCGGACACCTCGACGGGAGACCTCACCTTCTACGCCAACGGCACGATCCCCCTCGAATGGGAGTCCGTCTCTTCGTTCCGCGGCGTGTCGGAGGGTGACGTCACCCGGTACGCCTTCGCCAAGCGCGAGCCGCTCAAGGTCGAGCACGAGGCCTTCCGCGACGCCGTGCTCGGTCAGCTCACCGACGTCGTCACCATGGAGCAGGGGCAGCGCACGCTCGCCGTCGTCGAGGCGGCACTGGAGTCGGCGCGCTCCCATGCCTCGGTCGAGCTGACGGCCTTCACAGCTCGATGAAGCAGATCATCGGCCTTCTGAGGCGTCTGCTGCCCTACCTGCCGCAGTCGGCACGGAGATTCCTTCTCTGGTACTCCGTCATCGCCGCGCTGCTGTCGATCGTCGACGTGCTGGCGCTGATGCTGCTCGCGCTGACGCTGGCTTCAGCCGCGACCGGAAGCGCGGTCTCGCTGCCCATCGTCGGGGCTCTGCCGGAGTCCGCCCTGGTGTGGATGATCGTGGGGCTGTCAGTGCTGGTCATCGCGAAGTCGGCGGCGAATGTGGGTCTCCAATGGGTGGCGACGCGTCGCTTCGCCGAGTTCGAGGTCCGGGTCGGGGCCCAGCTGCTCGCCGCCTACCTGCGCGCGCCCTGGACCGACCGGCTCGGGCGCAACTCCGCTCAGGTCGTGCAGATGGCCAACACAGGGGTCGCCAACGTCACGAGCGGCTTCCTGCTGCCCATCACGACGCTGCCGGGTCTGCTCGTCACATCGGTCGGCGTCCTCGCCGTCATCGTGGTCGCTCAGCCCTTGACCGCGCTGATCACCGCCGTCTACCTGCTCGCGATCGCCGCGCTGCAGTACTACGTGCTCGGCGGGCGCACCCGTCAGGCGGCGCGAGTCGCCCGCGACTCGCAGATGGCGGCAGCTGCCCTGATCTCCGGCATGGTCTCAGCCCTGAAGGAGATCACCCTGCGCGACAAGGCCGCCGAGGTCGAGGTCGTGGTGGAGAAGCAGCGAGCCCTATCGGCGCGCGCACGATCGAACTCGAACTTCCTCTCAGCGGTGCCGCGGTTCATCTTCGACTCGGCCGTCATCGGAGGATTCCTGCTCACGGGCGGCGTCGCGTACCTCGTAGGCGGGCCCGTCGACGGGCCGCAGGCCGCGATCGGAGCCGTCGCGCTTTTCGGCATCGCCGGGTTCAGGCTCGTGCCGGCGCTCACAGGATTCCAGGCTGTGATCACCCGCACTGTCACGACGGCGCCGTATGTCGACACCGTCATCGCCGACATCGAATCGGCCGACGAATACCTCAAGGCGCAGGAGCGGCTCGGGCGGGAGCCTCTGCCGTCGGCACCGCAGACGCTGTCGCTCGAAGGGGTGGCCTTCACCTTCCCCGGCTCGAGCACCCCTGCCGTCGAAGGCCTCAGTCTCGACATCAGGATGGGAACGACGGTGGGCATCGCGGGTCCCTCGGGTGCAGGGAAGTCCACCCTGGTCGACCTCCTGCTCGGGCTCATCTCGCCCAGCGCCGGACAGATCCTGATCGACGGCAAGCCGCTCCAGGACGTCCTCGCCGCGTGGCGTCAGCATGTGGGTTATGTCCCGCAGGACGTCGCCCTGTTCGACGGGACCATCGCGCAGAACATCGCACTGGTCTGGGATGACAGCTACGACCTCGAGAGGGTCGAGCGAGCCGCACGGCGTGCGCAGCTGTGGGATGTGATCTCAGATCGCGACGGCGGCGTGCACTCCACCGTCGGCGAGCGCGGCATGACCCTCTCCGGCGGCCAGCGTCAGCGCCTCGGAATCGCACGCGCCCTGTACACCGATCCGCTGGTGCTCGTGCTCGACGAGGCCACCAGCGCACTCGACAGCAAGACCGAGGCGAACGTCACCGAGGCCATCCACGAACTGCACGGGGAGGTCACGGTGATCGCCGTCGCGCACCGCCTCTCGACCATCCGCGCCTCGGATCAGGTCCTGTTCATGCAGGACGGCCGCATCGCCGCCACGGGCACGTTCGATCAGGTCGTCGCCCAGCACGAGGACTTCGCTCTGCAGGCCCGGCTCTCGGGACTGGCATGACCGGGGTCGCGAGCATCCTCGCCGCCCGCTGGCGGATGGCCAGGCGGTTGATCCGCGCCCACCTTCCCGACGCGATCACCTCGCGCACGGGGCCCGAGACGGCGAGATACCGGCTGCAGGATGTTCCCGCGCCGGTGCAGCCGCCGTCCACCGAGGTGCGGCTGCTCGTCGGCCCACGCAACTTCGCGGGCCAGGGCGACCGGTGGGCGCGAGCGGCTGAGCGCCTTCCGGACGTCGGCGCTGTCTCGATGATGGCGGGAGACAACGGCGGACTCGACTTCCCCGTGGACTACCGTGTGCCGGACGCCGTGTACACGAACTCCCGACGCTGGGGGACCAGCCAGCGGGAGGCCGTCGGCGCGGGCTTCACGCACGTCATGATCGAGGCGGTGTCGTCGATGTTCGGCGCCGCGAGCGACAAAGTCGTCGGGCGAGAGGTGGAGTGGCTTCGCGCGCGAGGCGTGCAGGTGGCAATGCTGTGTCACGGCACCGACATCCGGCTGCCCGACCGGCATGCGCAGCTCGATGAGTGGTCGCCCTTTCGGAATGCACCTGCGGAGTGGGTGAGCAGACTGCAGGCTCGCGCTGACTTCAACCAGCGGGTGCTCGACCGGGTGTCGGCCCCGGTGTTCGTGTCGACGCCGGAGATGCTGCTCGATCGACCGGGGGCCCATTGGCTGCCGATCGTCGTCGACGTCGACAGGTGGAGCACCTCGAACGAGATCCTCCACAGCGATCGTCCCGTGGTGCTCCACGCGCCGACCAACCCGCTGGTGAAGGGCACGGCGCTCATCGAGCCGATCGTGCAGAGCATGCATGACGAAGGGACGATCGACTACCGCCGGGTGATCCGAGTGCCATCTCATCGCATGCCGTCCCTGTATGCCGAGGCTGACGTCGTGCTCGAGCAGTTCGCCCTCGGGATGTACTCGGTCACGTCGGTCGAGGCGATGGCGGCCGGCCGGATCGCGGTGGCCCATGTGCATGATCAGGTCCGCGACCACGTGCGGCAGACGACGGGCCTCGAACTCCCGGTCGTCGAGGCGACACCCGACACTCTGCGGGACGTGCTCGACGACATCCGCGCCCGTCCGGATCACTATCGGCAGCTGGCTCAGCGCGGGCCGGAGTTCGTCCGCATGGTGCACGACGGCGGGCTGTCGGCACGGACGCTGGCGCCGTTCCTCGGGGTGACGGCGTGAGCAGGCACCTGCTGCTCACGGCGTGGGCGTTTCCGCCGGCGAGAACCAGCGGCGTCTATCGTGCTGCGGGCATAGCCGAGGCCTTCGTGCGCGCGGGATGGCACGTGACCGTGCTCACCGGTCCTGCAGCCCTGTTCCGCGCGAACGGCGTCGCCGACGAGACCCTTCTCGAGACCGTCGACCCTCGCATCGAGGTCGTCGAGGTTCCGCTCGAGCACCACGAGCTCTCCACCGACATCACCGCGTGGTCGCGGACGCGCGCCAGGCAGCCGGAGATGTGGGCTCGGCGCCGGCTGCGCCGCGACCAGCGGGAGTTCCCCGAGTCGTGGTACGGATCCTGGGCGCCGGCGCTGCGGCGAGCGGCGGATGCCGTGCACGCCGCACGCGCTGTCGACCTCGCGCTCGGGACTGCGGCACCGTATGTCGACTTCGTGCCGGGAGAGCACCTGCATGCGACGCACGGCGTTCCGTACATCCTCGACTACCGTGACGCGTGGACATTCCTCACATTCACCGGGGAGGCGCCGGCCGGGCTCACCGACGCCGTGCGCGAGCGCGAAAGATCCCTGATGCGCGGCGCGTTCCAGGTCTGGTTCGTGAACGATCCGATCCGGGGCTGGCACGCCGCGCAGTACCCGGACTCCGCGGCGCTCATGCGCACCGTGCGGAACGGATACGATCTCCCCGCGACGGCGGAGGGGCCCGAGTCGTTCGGCGTGACGCACCGCGACCGATCGACGGGTCCGCTGACATTCGGATACATCGGCACCATCAACTTCGGCGCGTTCCCGCTCGAAGAGGTGACGGAGGCGTGGCGGATAGCGCGCAAGGAGCTCCCGGAGGGAACGAGGCTCGTGCTTCGAGGGCACCTCGGCCGCACAGGAGAGGGCAGCCCGCAGCTCCTCGCCGCCCTGGCCGCGGCTGAACCGCTCGGAATCGTCTACGAGGGGCCGGTGAGGCGCAGCGAGCTCGCCGAGGTCTACCAGGAGTTCGACGCTCTGGTGCTCGCGCTGCCGAGCGGACCGGGGGTGACGAGCGGAAAGGTCTACGAGTACGCGGCCACCGGCCTGCCGATCGTGTCGGTGCACAGCGCCGAGACGCCGGTCGGCGAAGTGCTCGGCGACACCGATCACTGGCATGCGCCCCGATCGCTCGAGCCGTCGGAGATCGCCGCCGCGCTCGTGGCCGCCGGCGATCAGGTGCGCTCGACCACACAAGCCGACCGCCGCAAGGCGATCGCCTCAGGCACCCGGTGGGAGCGCATGGGCATTCTGAACACGGCCATCGCCCAGGTCGAGGCGGAACTGGAAGCGGGTGCGCGCTCATGAGGGTCGTGGTGTTCGCCCCGACGATCCGAAGCATCGGCGACGGCGTCTCCGCGCTCGCGGACGCCGCCGAGGTCACTGTCCTGTCGTTCGCACCGTCACCGTGGGAGGGCGCGCGATCCGTGGCGGTCGGCACCCCCGGCATCCGATCGCGGCTGTCGGACCTCGCGCGCCGCACACCGCTCGGGCGTGTGCTGCGGCGACTTACCCCGCTCGATCCCGGCGCCATCTTCGCGCAGCGGGTGCGCAGGTCGCCCGAGGCCCAGGCGGCGATCACCGCCGCCGACCTGCTGGTGTCGACCGAGCGTGATGCGCAGTTCTCGGCATGGCGCGAGGCGCGTCGGCGGGCACGCCAGGGTGCTCCGGTTGCCGCAGTCACAGGGCTCCCCGCCGCCGGAGTGGCGGTTCGTCGGCTCAGCGACGATTCTTGAGTGCGAAGAGCGCCGCTGTACCGCCGTAGACCGCGTCCCACGATTCGCCGAGCTCGGCTGCGCGTGAGAGCTTCCACACCGTGAGGATGGCATCACGATCGAGCGCGACGACGACATCCGCCGACCTCACGAGATCTCGCAGACCGCCATCGCGCCGCGCCACCCGCCACAGACGGCGGGAACGGTCGAGTGGTGTGATCCTGAGCAGATTCCGCCCGAGGGCTGAGCGCCAGGCCATCCGTTCGATCCGGCGAGCCAGGGGGCCGCTCCAGAGCGGTTCGAGCATGTGCCGCCCGGCGGACGAGCGCTCGGCGGACGGAGCGACGCGGGTCACTTCGGCGTGAGCCTCGAGCTCCGCGAGCGCCGGTGCATCGTGGTCGGCCGACATGATGGCGATCACACGCATCAGAGCGCTCCACTTCCGGTGACTCGAGCGCGCCACTTCTGCGCCACGGGCTGAAGGATGCGCGCGCGCTCGTAGCGGGACGCCCACTCTCTGGCCGCTCTGCGGTCGTCCAGGGTCTGAGCGGCGGCGATCTCCGCTGCCCGGCTCAGCGCGTCGGCGATGTCGGTCGGACGCAGGGATGCGGCCGGAGCCCACGCGGGGTAGTCGCGAAGGGTGTCGCTGACGGCATTCACCGGATCATGGACGGAGACGATCGGAAGACCGGTCGCCATGTACTCGAACACCTTGCCGCTGGTCATGAAGCGACTGGTGCCGAGGGGAAGGATCAGCACATCGAGACCCGAGTACACGTCGGAGATCTGCGCCTTCGACACAGGACCGCGGTACCGGACGGAACCGTCGGCGGCTCGTGCGATCGATGACAGCACGCCGCCTTCATCGTCGCCCTGATGTCCGAGGTAGCCGAAGAGGTCGATGCGGGCATCCTCGAGGTCGCCGCGCTCTCGCGCCGTCAGCCAGCCGTCGACCAGCTGCGGTATGGGCGTCTGCGAGGTCATCGTGCCGATGTTGCCGAACACCAGACCGGCGGATCGATCCGCGCGAGGCCGGGCCACCTCGCCGACGAACTCGGGGTCGAAGCCGTTCGACACCACCTGGATCCGATCGGCGGCCTCGGGGTAGAGCTCCCGGTGCCATTGCGCGATCGGCTCGTTCACGAACCACACCTCGTCTGCGGCGCTGACGAGACGTCGCTCCCACTGGGCTCCAGGGTGCCGGTCGGACAGCGTCCGTCGCCCGGAGTACATGTCCAGCTGCCAGGTGTCGCGATAGTCCATCACGAAGGGGACGCTGGCGGTCTCTTTCAGGTGGAAGCCCGCGGTGTGCACCACATTGGGGTTGCCGGAGCCGATCGTCAACGTCACGGGATGCTCCCGGTGGATGCGCGCGGCCGCGGCCTCCAGATCCGTCCTCCACAGGCCGTAGCGCGGCTCGGGGAACACCCGAGCGGTGCGCCATCCGCGCCATCCGTTCCAGAGCTCAGGCGCATGTGCGCGGAACCGGCTCCACTGGCGCAGGTCGAGGACGGTCTCGTCGTGGGGGAAGGGGATCCGCTCGATCCGGACCCGCGGGTCGACGCGGTCCTCGAGTGAGGGATCGACGCCCGTGCTGCGCAGGAAGACCTCACGCGGGACGGTGAGCACGGTGACGTCCCACCCTTCGCGGACGAAGGCGTTCGCGGTGGCGAGCAGCCGGTACGCGCCGCCGCTGCGTGAGGGCGGGAAGCCCCAGGCGACATAGAGTAGATGAGGCGGCGAGACGTGCGACAAGGCGAACCTGCTGGGATCTAGCGGTCGGAGGGCGAGAACGCCTAACCCTAACATCGGCGCCGGAGAGGAACACATGCGCGTAGCGGTGACGAAGGGCTCGCTCCTCATCCCCCCGACGTATTTCGCGGTCTCCCATGCCCGGATGCTTCGACGTGCTCATGCAGTGCGCATCTTCACCGGCGCTGCCGAGATCACCGATCCTTCGGCTCTCGACGATGTCGAGCTCGAGGAGACGCTTCCGCGGGTGCTCCCGGCTGCTCGTGGACTGGGCGTCCGGCGTCGTGAGCAGATCGGTGCGCTGCTCTGGCCATTCACGGCGCAGCGGATCGCGCAGTGGGCTCCTGACGTGATCCACCAGCATTTCGCCTATGGTGCGCGGGCCGCGGTGTCCGCGGCGCGCCGGGCCAAGGCGCCGCTCATCGTCACGATGCACGGCGGAGACGCGTTCGTTCCGCTGACGCCCCTGGGCGAGCGGGGTATCCGCGCACGACCGGCATTGCTGGCCATGCAGCGCGAGGTGAAGGCCGCGTACCGCAGGGCCGACCTCATTCTCGCGGTGAGTGAGTACATCGCCGGCGTCATCGCGCAGGGCGGGGGCGATCCGGCACGCATCCGGGTGCATTACCAGGGAATCGACACCGACGTCTTCACTCCGGCCGACGACGTCGACCCCTCGCCGGTTCGCCGTCTGCTCTTCGTCGGCCGCATGGTCGAGACGAAGGGGGTCCTCGACCTGCTGACCGCGTCGAGCGCCGTCGTCGACGACCGTCCGCACGAACTGATCTTCGTGGGCGAGGGGCCTGCGCGGGCTGCCGTGGAGCGGGTCGCGGGCGATCTGCCTCACGTGAGGGTGCTCGGCGGCCGGTCCAGCGCGGAGGTGCGCGATCTGCTGCGCACCGCCCATGCGCTGGTGCTGCCCACGCGTGTCAACGGTCGCGCCAGGGAGGCGGCGGGCCTGGTGCTGCTGGAGGCGCAGGCGTGCGGCGTCCCCGTCATCGCCTATGACAGCGGCGGCACCTCCGAGATGATGGCCGCGGGGGAGACCGGGTGGCTCGCACCCGAGGGCGACGTCTCCGCGCTGCAGGAGCGACTGGCGGAATCCCTCGCGCAGACCACCGAGGAGCGTCGCGATATGGGCCGCAGAGCACGCTCGTTCGTCGTGCAGCAGCGCAGTCTCGTCTCGAGCGCTCGACAGCTCGAAGCCATCTACGAGGAGGTCCGCCGATGACCCGCATCCTCTGCATCTCGCTCTCGCCGATCCGGCGCGATGCGAGAGTGCTGCGTCAGATCAGCATCCTCCGCCAGCTCGGCGATGTGGTGACCGTGGGCTACGACGAACAGCCTGACGGGGTCGTGGAGCACATCCGCGTGCCCGACGACCGGCTGTCGCTGCCGCAGACCGTCGGCGGTGTGCTCAACCTCGGCCTGCGCCGATTCGACGCGGTCGAGCTGGCGGCCCCCGGCGTCTCATACGCTCTCGACAAGCTGCGGGGCCGGGAATTCGACCTCGTGGTCGCCAACGACGCCCGCGTGCTCGGACTCGCTTTCGCGGTCGCGGGAGATGCGCCGGTCTGGGCGGACATGCACGAGTGGGCACCGGAGGAGAGGACGCATGTGCTCTCCTGGCGCCTGCTCGTCGCGCCGTTCATGATCCACCTGTGCCGCAAGTATCTGCCGCGTGCAGCCGCTGTGACGACGGTGGGCGGGGAGATCGCCAAGCTCTACGCGCGCGACTTCGGCGTCACGCCGCACGTCATGCGCAACGCCGCGCCCTTCGCGGACCTTTCGCCGTCCGAGGTGGATCCCGATCGCATCCGCCTGGTGCACAGCGGGGGAGCGGTTCATGGGCGCAACCTGGAAGCCATGATCGACGCGGTCCGGATGCTGGATGACCGCTTCACCCTCGATCTGTACCTGGTTCCGGCCGCGGACGGCGGCAGGTACCTCAAGTCGCTGCGGGACCGCGCCGGCGATGACACCCGCATCGTCTTCCACGACCCGGTGCCCCCGGCCATGCTGCCTGTCACCCTGAACGCATATGACGTGGGGGTCTTCTGGATCCCGCCGGTGCATACCAACGCACGCCTGACGCTGCCGAACAAGCTCTTCGACTACGTGCAGGGCAGGCTGGCACTCGCGATCGGACCGACGGTCGAGATGGAGCGTGTCGTCCGGGAGCACGGCCTGGGCGTGATCAGCGACGACTTCGACGTGCGCGGATGCGCGGACTCCCTCCGCTCCCTGACCGCGGATCAGATCAGAGAATTCAAGCGTGCGTCCGATGCGAGTGCGGAACGTCTCAGCTTCGAGCACGAGGCTTCTGCCGCACTCGCGATGCTCCGCCCACTCGTCGCCGCTTCGTAGACTGGACACACCGTGAAGATCGTCAGCGTCGTGGGCGCACGCCCGCAGTTCGTCAAGCTCGCTCCCATCCACAAGGCCGCGACGGCCGCCGGGGTGGAGCATGTGATCGTGCACACCGGGCAGCACTACGACCCGATGCTCTCCGACGTGTTCTTCGAAGACCTCGGCATCGGCACGCCGGACGTGCATCTCGGTGTCGGCAGCGGCTCGCACGGCGTCCAGACGGGAGCGATGCTCGCGTCCCTCGACGCGGTGTTCGACGAGCATCGCCCGGACTGGGTTCTCGTCTACGGCGACACCAACTCCACCGTCGCCGCTGCGCTGAGCGCCGTGAAGATGCACATCCCCGTCGCACATCTGGAGGCGGGTCTGAGAAGCTTCAACCGACGGATGCCAGAAGAGCACAACCGCGTGATGACCGACCATGCGGCCGACCTGCTGCTGGCGCCGACGCAGGTCGCCGTCGATCATCTCGCAGCAGAGGGGCTCGCTGCGCGCACCGTGCTGGTCGGCGATGTCATGACGGATGTGCTCTACGAGGTGCGAGACCGCGTATCCGGGAATCCGTCCGCCCTCGTGGACGAGCTGGGGCTGGAGCCGGGTGGGTTCTACGTCGCGACGATCCACCGCGCCGAGAACACCGACGATCCGTCTCGCCTGGCTGAGGTCGCGGACGGTCTCGCGCGACTCGACAAGCCGGTCATCCTGCTGGCGCATCCGCGGGTGGTGGCGAAGGCATCCGCGCACGGCATCGCACTGACCCAGGGATCGCTGCAGGCGCACGCGCCCCTGGCCTACCCCGACCTGATCGCGGCGACGCTGTCCAGTGCGGGCATCGTCACCGACTCCGGGGGACTGCAGAAGGAGGCGTTCCTGCTGGGAGTCCCATGCACGACCGTGCGCACGGAGACCGAGTGGGTCGAGACCGTGCAGCTCGGCTGGAACGTGCTGGCGAGCAGCGCCGATGAGATCGCAGCGGGCGTCACCAGGCCGCGCCCGCAGCCCACCGACGCCGCGCCTTACGGCGACGGCCATGCGGCGGAGCGCGTCGTCGCCGTGCTCTCGCGGGACTGAACCTCGGCTCCTGGGCGGCTCGCGGCGAGTCCGCCCGTAGAATGGACGGCATGCGTATTGCTGTCGTGGCCCTCGGAAAGATCGGCCTTCCACTCGCCGTCCAGTTCGCCTCCTCCGGTCACGAGGTGATCGGCGTCGACGTCAACCAGAAGGCCGTCGATCTGATCAACGCCGCCACCGAGCCGTTCCCCGGAGAGGCTCACCTTCAGGAGCGTCTCGAAGAGCTGATCCCGGCAGGGCGCCTCCGCGCGACCACCGACTACGCCGAGGCGATCCCCGGCGCGGATGCCGTTGTGCTCGTGGCGCCCGTGTTCGTCAACGACGAGACGTGGGAGCCCGACTTCAAGTACATGGACGCGGCGACCAAGTCGCTCGCCGAGCACCTGACGCCCGGCACGCTCGTGTCGTACGAGACGACCCTGCCGGTCGGCACCACGCGCACGCGCTGGAAGCCGATGCTCGAAGAGGGATCCGGTCTCACCGAGGGCACCGACTTCCACGTCGTGTACTCGCCGGAGCGCGTTCTCACGGGGCGCGTCTTCGAAGACCTGCGCAAGTACCCCAAGCTCATCGGCGCACTCTCGGAGGAGGGCACGCGCCGTGCGCGGGAGTTCTACGAGGCTGTGCTGCAGTTCGACGAGCGCCCGGACCTCGACCAGCCGAACGGCGTCTGGGACCTCGGGTCGACCGAGGCGTCGGAGATGGCGAAGCTCGCCGAGACCACGTATCGCGACGTGAACATCGGCCTCGCCAACCAGTTCGGCCTGTTCGCCGCCTCCCACGGGATCGATGTCTACAAGGTCATCGACGCCTGCAACTCGCAGCCGTACAGCCACATCCACCGCCCCGGCATCGCCGTCGGCGGCCACTGCATCCCGGTCTACCCGCGGCTGTACCTCTCGACCGATCCGGACGCCGACATCGTGCGCGTCGCCCGCCAGCTGAACGCATCGATGCCGGAGCGCCTGGTCGCACAGGCCGAGAGCATCCTCGGCGTTCTGAAGGGCCGGCGCGCGGTCGTGCTCGGTGCGGCGTACCGAGGGGGAGTGAAGGAGACGGCGTTCTCCGGGGTCTTCCCGACGGTCGACGCACTCAAGGCCCGCGGAGCAGACGTCCTCGTGCACGACCCGCTGTACACCGATGACGAGCTGCGCAGCCTCGGCTTCGAGCCGTACGCCGTCGGCGACGCAGCCGATCTCGCGATCCTGCAGACCGACCACGCCGACTACCGGACTCTCGGTCCCGCACAGATCCCGGGCGTGAAACTGCTCGTCGACGGTCGCAACGCCAGCGACGCCGCACTGTGGGCCGGCACGCCGCGCATCGTCGTCGGCACGGCCAACTGAGCCGAGTCGAGCCCTTGGTCGCAGTCTCCGTCATCATCCCCACCTTCAACGAGGGTCCCAACGTGGCACCCCTCGTGGCGAGGCTCAGTGCGCTCGAGAACATCACCGAGGTGATCTTCGTCGACGACTCGACCGACGACACCCCCGCCGAGATCGAACGGGTGGCGGCCGAGGCGGCGGTCCCCGTGCGGCTGTTGCATCGGGATCGTCCAGCCGGCGGCCTGGGGGGTGCCGTGCTGCGCGGCTTCGAGGTCGCGAACTCGGATGTCTGCGTGGTCATGGACGGCGATCTTCAGCATCCGCCCGAGGTGATCGCTGAGCTGATCGACCGATTCGACCAGGGCGACGCGGACGTGGTGGTCGCCTCGAGGTACTCGGGGGAGGGATCGGCAGCGGGCCTCGCCGGGTTCACCCGGCTCGCCGTCTCGCGGGGATCGACCCTGCTCACGAAGGCGATGTTCCCGCGTCGGCTGTACGGCTGCAGCGACCCGATGACCGGCTTCTTCCTCGTCGACCTGCGGACGATCGACCGATCGTCCCTGCGGCCGCAGGGATTCAAGATCCTCCTCGAGATCCTCGCCCGGCACACGCTGCGCATCGCGGAGGTGTCGTTCGACTTCGCCGACCGCAACGCCGGCGAGTCCAAGGCGTCCGTCCGCCAAGGCCTTCGGTTCCTGCGTCAGCTCTCCTCGCTGCGCTTCGGCAAGATGCCGGCCTTCGCGCTCGTCGGCGCCATCGGCGCCGTCGTCAACGTGGCCATAGTGTGGGCCCTCACCGCCCTGGATGTCGGGTACATCTGGGCTGCGATCGTGGGCGCCGAGGTGACCATCGTCGGCAACTTCCTCATCCTCGACCGATACGTCTTCTCGGAGATGAAAGCGGAGGCCTCGCCGTTCTGGCGACGGTTCGGTCAGTCCTTCCTGTTCAACAACGCCGAAGCGGTGATCCGGATCCCCATCATGGCGTTGCTCGTCGAGAGCTGGCACATCTCGGCCGCCGTCGCCACGGCCGCCACACTCGCCGTCGCCTTCGTCGTGCGCTTCGTATTCCACTCACTCGTCGTGTACCGCCCGCGCCGTGCGTCCGACAGCAGCACCCGCGCGCTCGAGGTCGCTGACCGGTCGACGCGAAGCGGAGACGCGTGAGCGCGGCGGCTGCGCTGCGCGCCGCCGTTCCGGCGGCCCTGGGGTACGTCGCGGTTCGCGCTCTCGGCCTCCTCGCTCTGTGGTGGGCAGGAGGCCGCTCCTTGCCGGCCCTGTGGCATTCCCTCACGGCCAGGTACGACGCCGGTCCGCTGCTGACCATCGCAGCGGAAGGCTACGACGACGGTTCTGCGACGCCCAGCAACCTCGCGTTCTTCCCGCTCTTCCCGCTGCTCGCGCGCGCTCTCGGCGCGGTCGTCGGCATTCCTGCCGGAGCACTGATCATCAGCTGGGCTGCGGGTGTCGCATGTGCGATCGCGCTCTTCTTCATCGGAAGGCGGCTCGGCAGCCCGGCGATGGGCACCATGCTCGCCGTGCTCTGGGGCGCCCTGCCGCACGCCATCACCGAGTCGATGGCCTATACCGAATCGCTCTTCACCGCCCTCGCCGCGTGGGCGCTGTTCGCCGTGCTGGGCAGGCAGTGGGTTCTGGCGGGGGCGCTCACCGTCCTGGCCGGTCTCACTCGCGCCACCGCGGTCGCACTGATCGCCGTGGTCGGCCTGGCGGCGATCATCGAGCTGGTTCGCACCCGTGGCAGATCGTGGCGTGCCTGGATCGGAGGGGCGCTCTCGCCTCTGGGATGGCTGGGATACATCGCATGGGTGTCCACTCGCACCGGCGGGATCGACGGCTGGCTGGCGGTGCAGCGAGGGTGGGGCACGACTTTCGACGGCGGGGTCTACACCGCGCGGACCTTCTGGACGATGCTGTCGGGACAGACCACTCTGCAGCTGCTGACCGTCACGGTCATCATCGCGGTCGCGATCACGCTGCTGGCGGTCTCCGCCGCAGAACGCGTGCGCTGGGAGCTGCAGCTGTACGGCCTGCTGGTCGTCGTGCTCGCATTCGGGGCCGCCGGGTACTACCAGTCGAAGGCCCGGCTGATCCTGCCCGCATTCACCCTTCTCGTCCCGCTCGCACACACTCTTGCGCGGGCCCGGCGTGCGACTGCGCTGATCGTCTTGACGGCTGCAGCTCTCATGTCGGCGTGGTACGGCGCATATCTCCTGATCCATGCGTCGTACTCGCCGTGAGCGCGCCTTCGTTCACCGCACGCCGGGGCACCGCACGCCGGGGTCAGTCCGTGAAGACGGAGTCGATCTGATCGAGAACGCCGTCGCTGATGACCGACGAGCCGCCGAGCACCACCACGCGAACGGGATCGAGACGCTTGATCTCGGCGAGGGTGACAGGCGAGATCGAGTCGGGCAGCGTGAGCAGCACCGGACCGCCGAGCGCGCCGCCTGCCGCCGCACCGGCGAGGGCATCGGCGAAGTTGCGGCCGCTGGCGACGTACACGACGGGCACGCGCGTGTCGGTGAATGTGTTCTTCGAGACCGCGACGGCCGTCTCGTAGCGCGATGCACCTGACCAGCGTGAGGTGTTGGTGGAGACCCCGGTCGACAGGCGAGCGCTCTTCAGAACGCTGTCGCTGATGGCTCCGGTGCCGCCCAGTGCGACGATGCGTGACGGCTTCAGCGCTCGCAGCGCCGCAGCGGTCTCGCCGGGGAGTGCGGTCTGCTTCGCCAGCAGGATCGGCGCCTGGGTGAAGCCGGCCGCCGCCGCGCCCGCCAGTGCGTCAGGGTAGTTCGTGCCGCTGGCGAGATAGACAGTGTCGGCGGCGTCCCAGAATCCCGTCATCTGCGCGGCGGTGTCGTAGCGATTCGCGCCCGCGAACTGATGGGAATCGAGGGTCGCGGCCGCCGCTGCCTGGGTGAACACCTTCGAGCTGATCACGCTCGAGCCTCCGGCTCCGAAGACGTAATCCGGCTCCAGTGCCTGCAGCTCTTCCAGTGCCGACGCGCTGATCGAGTTCGGCAGGGTGAGAAGCACCGGGCCACCGAACGAGCCGGCGACAGCGGCCGCAGCAAGTGCGTCGGGGAAGTTCCGTCCGCCGGCGAGGAAGGCGGCGTTGATGCCCGAGAACGGGAACGCGTCCTGCGAGACGCGGACGGCGGTCTCATAACGATCCGCACCGAAGATGCGCTGGACGGAATTGTGCGTCGTGGTGAAGGTGTACAGCGCAGACAGCTCGCCGGTGCCCGCGTCACTCACCGCGGCGATCCGCACGCCGTACTCCGTGTCGGGATCCAGCCCCTCGATCCACGCCGTGGTCTCCGTGTTCCACGCGGCCTCGTCGATCACCGTGTCGCCGAGCAGCAGCTGCAGCTGATAGCCGGTCACTGCGGGGTCGGCGACCGGCTGCTGCCAGCTGATGAGCGCGGTGGTCGAGCTGATCTCGACAGCGCTGATCTGCTGCACCGGGCCAGGCACTGCGGCGAGTGCGGCCGACGTGCGGCTGGACCGCGAGGGCGCGTCGCTCGCGGGCGCATGCGCAGCCGCATCGCGGAACCGCGGACCCGGCTGGGCGTCGCCCGCCTCGGCCGAGGCTCCGACGTTCGGCAGTGCGGGCTCGTCCGCACCTGCGGCTGCGAGCGGAAGGGAAAGGGAAAGGGCTGCGATGGCGGCGATGGCCGCGATCGCTGGGCGGCGGATGAAAGCCGACATCGAATCTCCTTTGACAGAACGGCGCATGGTCGCCGCGTCGGGATTCGTCCGCGTCGTTGCTTTCCGTGAGCAGAGCGTATCGCAAGCGCATCGTTCAGAAGCGGATATCCCGCCCCTCGAGATCCTCCCGAGCTCCACCGCATGAAGACCGGTCGCGTCTCGGCGGGTTCTCCCATCGACCCACCGATACGATTGACCCATGGATCTTCTCGTCGTCGGGTCGGGTTTCTTCGGCCTCACCATCGCTGAGCGCGCCGCTGAAGCCGGCCGCAAGGTCACCGTCATCGACCGCCGTGCGCACATCGGCGGAAACGCCTACAGCGAGGCGGAGCCCGAGACCGGCATCGAGGTCCACCGTTACGGCGCGCACCTGTTCCACACCTCGAATGCCACGGTGTGGGAGTACGTCAACCGCTTCACCACCTTCACCGATTACGTCCACAGGGTGTACACGAACCACAACAGCGTCGTGTACCCGATGCCGGTGAACCTCGGCACGATCAACCAGTTCTTCAGCGCCGCATATTCGCCCTCCGAGGCCCGCGCACTCGTCAAGGAGCAGGCCGGCGAGTTCGATGTGAAGACCGCACAGAACTTCGAGGAGAAGGGCATCGCCCTGGTGGGGCGCCCGCTGTTCGAGGCGTTCTTCCGCGACTACACGGCGAAGCAGTGGCAGACCGACCCGCAGAAGCTCTCGGGTGACATCGTCAGCCGGCTCCCGGTGCGCTACACGTACGACAACCGTTACTTCAACGACACGTGGGAGGGCCTGCCGACCGACGGATACACCGCCTGGCTCGAGCGCATGGCCGACCACCCGAACATCGAGGTCAAGCTCGACGTCGACTACTTCGATGAGACGCAGCCGCTGAACAAGCGAGCCACGGTCGGTCAGCTCCCCGTGGTGTACACCGGCCCCGTCGACCGCTACTTCGACTACGCCGAGGGAGAGCTCAGCTGGCGCACGCTCGACTTCGAGCAGGAGGTGCTCAACATCTCCGACTTCCAGGGCACCAGCGTCATGAACTACCCCGACCTCGACGTGCCGTTCACCCGCATCCACGAGTTCAAGCACTTCCACCCCGAGCGCCGGGAGATCTTCAACTCCGACAAGACGGTGATCATGCGCGAGTTCTCTCGCTTCGCGAACCGCGACGACGAGCCGTACTACCCGGTCAACACCTCGGCCGACCGCGACGGACTGCTCGCGTACCGCGAGCTCGCCAAGGGCGAGCGCGACGTGCACTTCGGCGGTCGCCTCGGCACGTACCAGTACCTCGACATGCACATGGCCATCGGGTCTGCGCTGTCGATGTGGCGCAACGAGCTCTCGGGCGAGAGCGTCTGACGTGGCGACGACGGTGGGAGCGGCGGGGACTCCCCGGCGCTACCTCCACTCGCTGTGGCTGCTGTCTGCGCGTGACCTGAAGGTCCGGTACTCCACGAGCGCGCTCGGCTACCTGTGGTCGATCCTCGATCCGCTGGTCATGAGCGCGATCTACTGGTTCGTGTTCACGGTGATCTTCCATCGAGGCTCGATCGGCGCGCAGCCCTACATCGTGTTCCTGATCGCGGCACTGCTCCCGTGGGTGTGGTTCCAGACCGCCGTGACCGATTTCACCCGCGCGTTCAAGAAGGACGCCCGCCTCGTGAGATCGACCGCGATTCCCCGGTCGATCTGGGTGATGCGCCCGGTGCTCTCGAAGGGCATCGAGTTCCTCTTCTCGATGCCGGTCCTGATCGTCTTCGTCATCGGCACGTGGATCTGGGGTGAGGGGGACAACGTCGCCCATGTGGGGTGGGGCATCCTGTGGCTCCCCGTGGCGATCGCTCTCCAGGCGGTCCTGCTCACCGGTCTGGGTCTGCTCGTCGCTCCGCTCTGCGCGCTGTACACCGATCTGGAGAGAACCACCGCGCTCATCATGCGCGCCCTGTTCTACGCCTCCCCGATCATCTACTCCGTGCAGGACATCCCGGGCGTGCTGCGCGACCTCGCGCCGTTCAATCCGCTGGCCGGCATCTTCACCCTGTACCGGATGGCGTTCTTCCCCGACATGTGGGACGGCCGCACCGTGTTGATCAGCGTCGCGATGAGCCTGATCATCCTGGTGCTGGGAGTGTGGGTGTTCCGCAAGCTCGAGCGCCCCGTCCTGAAGGGACTGTGATGACCGCTGCGATCCAGGTCGACGGGCTCGGGGTGCGGTTCCGCCGCAACCGCCGGGGAACCCGGAACTTCAAGGACATCTTCGCCGGTGCGAGCCGGCGCGCTCGGCCAGGGGAGTTCTGGGCCCTGCGGGGCGTCTCCTTCGACGTCGCCCCCGGTGAGTCGATCGGCGTCGTGGGCCGCAACGGCCAGGGGAAGTCCACTCTTCTTCGTCTCGTGGCAGGAGTTCTGCTCCCCGACGAGGGCAGCGTGCGGGTGAACGGCGGAGTGGCACCGCTGATCGAGCTCACCGGCGGGTTCGTGGGTGATCTGACCGTGCGTGAGAACGTGCGGCTCACGGCAGGTCTGCACGGCATGTCCAAGGCTGAAGTCGCCCGCCGCTACGACGAGATGATCGCCTTCGCCGAACTCGAGGATTTCCAGGAGACGCCGTACAAGCACCTCTCCAACGGCATGAAGGTGCGTCTCGCCTTCTCGGTGGTGTCTCAGCTCGACGAGCCGATACTGCTGGTCGACGAGGTGCTGGCCGTCGGCGACAAGGCCTTCCGCGACAAGTGCTACAAGCGCATGGACGAGCTGCTCGCCGAAGGCCGGACTCTCTTCTTCGTCAGCCACAACGAACGCGACCTCCGTCGCTTCTGCCGTCGAGGACTGTACCTCGACAAGGGGCAGCTGGCGATGGACGGCCCCATCGACGCCGTCCTCGACCGCTACAACGCCGATCACGGAACGTCGTGAGGCATCCCACCGCGCCGGTGGGCGCGGTGGGGCATCGCCGGCCGAGCCTCAGCCGTCGATGAGATCGTTCAGAGCTGCCAGCTTCGCGCGCGCGGTCGAGATCTGGCTGCTCGTCGACCCACCCTGCGCGAAGGCCGCCCGCAAGGCGTCAAGAGCCTGAGCGTAGTCCTGCACGCCCGCTCGCCACGCGCGAGCGATGGAGGTCGGGGGCACCACGTCCGACAGCCGGCCGGCGTCATCTCGCAGCTGATCCGCGATCTGCACGCCTTCTTCGCCGGAGGCGTCCTGCGCATAGGTCAGGCCCGTTGCCGCGTCATCGAGCCTGGGCTGGACCTTGTCGCGGAAGACCGGGAGCGCCGGGTCCGACGGTGCCGGCGGCGCTGGCGGCGACGTCGGTGCAGGCGGTTCCGTGGACGGCGCGGGCGTCGGGGTGCTCGAAGGCGTGGGGCTCGTCAGTGGCGTCGGCGAGGCCGAGGGGGAGGAGGACGGCGGAACCGAGGGCGTGGGAGACACGGTGGACGAGGAGGACGGCTCCGCGGCGGTCTCCCACGGTCGCACGACGGCGAGGACGACCGCGGTCGCCACGGCGATCGCGGCCACGGCGAGGCCGATCATCAGCCACATGCGCGAACGGCGAGGAGTCTCTTCGGGGAAGGCCCAGACGTACTCGGGCTGCGGTTCGGTCATCGCCCCGCCAGCGCAGGCATCGGGCGCCAGGTTCGATCACGGCTGATCCGCGCGCCGTCCCGCAGGCCCCGGAACAGGTTGCTCGTGCCGCGCACGGTGCGCTCGACGAAGAACAGGCGGATCAGCTCCTTGACGAAGGTGGCGGTCGTCCCCAGGGCGAACAGCACAGGGCTGTACGCGTTGTGGGCGCGGTAATAGTGCTTGATGTACGCACGGTTGCGCATGATGTAGTAGCGGTACGCGTTGCTCGACGCGTTCATGTGGCGGATGCCCATGTCCCACTGCTTGATCTCGCGGGTGCGGCGAAGCACGAACTCGTCGACGATCACGGCGGTCGTCAGCCGCGACGCCAGCCAGCCGTACATCTGGTCGTCCCAGTAGATGAAGAAGCGCGGGTCGGGCAGGCCGATCCGCTCGACGATGGAGCGGTGGATGAACATGCCCTCGAAGCAGCCGCTGTTCATCTGCTTGAAGCCCGAGGAATCGAACTTCGACGGCGCGAACGGGATCGGGATGCCCATGCGCTCGGCGATGCGGTACTGCCAGTAGAACTCGCTGCCGTCGTAGTCGTACCGGCGGCCCTGGATGCTCTTGAACCGGCGCGACCAGCGGCCCATCTTCGCCAGGCCGTCCGGAATGACCTCGACGTCGTCGTCCATCATCCAGATCCACTCCGCCCCGAGGTCGTACGCCGTGCGCATGCCCTCGCTGAACCCGCCGGAACCACCGGTGTTGGTCTCGAGGCGGCGATAGACGATCTCGCTGCCGATGCTGTCCCGGAACGACTCGACCACGTCCGTCGTGTCGTCGGCGGAAGCGTTGTCGACGATGACGACCCGGCCCGGCTTCGGATCCATCGAGCGGATGCTGGTGAGCAGACCGGTCAGCAGGTGCGAGCGGTTGTAGGTCACGATGACGATCGCCGCGGTGGACGGATCGAAACCTGTTGCGGTCATGCCTGCTCCTCGAAGATCGTGCGCCACGAGTCATCGGAGACGAGCTCGGGGAGGGCCGCGCGGTACTCGGACTGCAGCTTCGACCAGTTGCGTCGGAGCTTCCGGTGGAGTGCGATGCTCTCGGTCAGCATCCGGCGGTACTGCGCGCGGTCGCGCGTGTAGACGTTCTTGCCCGAACCGTCGGCCGAGCTCACCAGCACACTGTCGTGCAGCGGTACACGCCACCAGTGCGCGTCACCCTTGCCGAACTCCACCTCGGGCTGCATCACGTTGGCGGGGTCCGGAGTGCGCAGCCAGTGGGCGACCAGCGTGCGGAGGGTGAACCAGCGCAGCCGCAGCCCCGTCGGACTGTCGTACTCGTGCTGCTTCATCCGCTTGAACACCTGCCGCCCCCTTCGCGAGTGCAGCACGCGGCTGGGGTCGCGGTGCACGACGGTCTCGGGGAACTCCGCGGCGAGCTTGCGCGCAGCAGGCATCGCGGTCGCGAGGTTCTGCTTCATGTGAGCGGGCCCCGACAGCACGTCGTGCAGCGCACGCGCACGCAGGGCGACGGGGTAGTACTGCATCATCATCAGATGCTTGAGGTCGACGCGAAGGCTGTGCTTGAGCAGCCGTCCGCCCTGAGGCGCGTTCGAGTGCAGCAGGCCTGCGACGATGCGGTTGCGGGCGTGGAAGTACGCCTGCCAGTCGATGGTGTCGTCCTTGTTCACCCACGAGACGTGCCAGAGCGCGACGCCAGGAAGCGACACGGTCGGGAATCCGGCCTCGCCGGCTCTCAGACAGAACTCGGCATCGTCCCACTTGATGAAGGCGGGCAGCGAGAGCCCGACCTCGCGGATCGCCTCGAGCGGGATGAGGCACATCCACCATCCGTTGTAGTCGGCATCCATGCGCATGTGCAGCAGCGGAGACTGCCGCAGGTTGGCGGCGCCGAAGTCGTGCGGCATCTTCTCCTGGTAGAGGTTGCGCCACATGAAGGGGTGCTCGTCGACGACTTCCGCCCAGCCATGCAGCTTGGGGCGGTCGAGCAGGTCGAACATGTGCCCGCCGACGAGGGCCGGGGTCGTCGCGTAGCGTGCGAACACGATCGATCGCCGCAGCGATTCGGGCTCCAGACGCACGTCGTCGTCGAGCAGCTGCACGAAATCGCTCTCCGGACGCTGAAGGGTCTCATGCATGGATCGCGCGAAGCCCCCGGAGCCGCCGAGGTTCGGCTGACGGATGACCTGCAGCGTGTCTCCGAGGCGCTCGGCGACCTCGTCGTAGCCCTCCTGCTCCGCCACGAGCTGGGTGCCCTGGTCGATGAGGAAGATGCGATCGACGAACTCCAGCGCGTCGGGTGATGCAGCCAGCGCGTTCAGCGTCTCGACGCAGTAGTCGGGCTTGTTGTAGGTGGTGATCCCCAGTGACGCCTTGCCGTCGCGCACCGGCTCCTGCTCGGTGGTCCACTGAGCGCCTTCGAGCACCGCGTGCTTCTCATCGGCGACCACATCGAACCAGATCCAGCCGCCGTCGCTGTACTCGGTGAGCGACAGATCGAAGGAGGTCGTGGCGTGACCGCTCACCTCTCGTGTGTCGATGCGCTGGCGAACGCCCTGACCGTTCGATCGATACACGAGCACCGTGGCCGGTCCTGCGGTCTGAACGGTCAGGCGCACCTCGCGGACACTCGTCCAGTGCTGCCAGTACGAGGCGGGGAAGGCGTTGAAGTACGTGCCCAGCGACACTCGGCGACCCGAGACGATACGCGCGCGGTGACGCCCGAGGATGTTGCCCAGGTGCGCCCGATTCGACACCCGAACGGGCTCTTCGTCGATGACCGACCAGGTCTCGGGGTCCGCGTACAGAGGAAGCAGGTCGGGGTCGCGGTCGAGCGGGAAGACGACGTTCTGCAGCACGTGGGTCACGAGGGGAAAGCCTACCGGTCGCGCCTTGGGAACTCCGGTGACCACCCCGCCGCTGGTGGCTCAGCTGCGTCCGTGCTCCGGCCCGAGCGTCGGGATGGCGCCCGTCTGCGCCGAGTCGATGCTCTCGCGCCACGACCGGGTCTGCCCGGCCCGCAGGGCGCACAGGACGAGCAGCAGCCAGCCGATCCCGGTGAGCGCGAAGCTCTCGAACATCGACTCGACGGCCAGGGTCATGAGTACCAGGGGCGTCCAGGCATAGACGACCGAACGACGCACGCTGGCCACGAGCCATGAGCGCACGATCGCCACGCCGCCCAGAACGAGGAAGAGAGCGAGGCCGGCCCAGCCGAGCTGCAGCAGAGTGTCGAAGTAGGCGTTGAGTGCAGACTGGTGGTGATCGGAGAGCTGGAAGTTGATGTACGTGAAGGGGTATTCGCCGCGAGGCCAGGGGCCGAACCAGCCGTAGCCGGTGATGGGTCGCTCGGCGATGAAGTCGAGCATCATGTTCCACAGGTCCGCGCGGGTCGAGAAGTCGGAGCCTGCGTCGAGAAGGCGGATGATCTGGTGTCGCAGCGCGAACGCGACGATCAGCCCGGCGACCACCAGGCCGCCCAGGACCCATTGCATGGCTGCGCGCCGATGGGCCGAGGTGTGCCGGACGATCGTCAGCGCGGTGGTGGCCACTCCGACCGCTGCGGCCAGCACGACGACCGAGGGCGATGCCGAGAGCAGGGCGAGGAATCCGCCCAGAGCCACCGACAGGATCCCCGCGACCCGGCCGATCGATTGCGTGCGCCACTCGATGACGAAGGTGATCAGCGCGACCACCGCGATGAATCCGAGCATGTTGCGGGTGCCGAAGACTCCCTGGATCGGTCCGCCCGCGGCGAGGTTGCCCTGGATCCCCAGCGCCGTGAACGGTGTGTCGAGCAGGATGCCCGAGAGGATCTCCAGACCGAGCGAGATGCTCAGCAGCCAGCGGAGGGTGTCGCCGATGGCGCGAACCGTCTGCAGTGTGTCGCGTACATGACCGATCGTGATGGCGATCAGCGCGTAGCCGAACAGGGTGATCCAGCCCGCGATCGTGCCGGTGCGATCCGACGACCACAGTGCACTGATCAGGGCGAGCGCCAGGAAGCCGAGCAGCGACGTCGGCGCGAAGCGGAGCAGCGTCAGCTCCTCTCGGCGCACGACGAGCACGGCGAGGCCCAGAAGGGCGAGGGTGCCGATGATCACGGCGAGACTCACCGGCGACATCATCCGCTCGATGAGCACCGAGGTGAACGCGGCGGTCAGGGCGGTCAGGGTGTACGCGCGCGCGAACAGCGCCGTGCCGAGCAGCGAGACGATGTATCGCCGCGGCGTCATGGCACCTGCCGGGACTGCGGACCGTGCGAGATGACAGGAGTGCGCTCGCCGACGCCGACGCCGATGAGGGGCACCGCCTTCATCTTGAACGACAGGAGGATGAGCAGCAGCCAGCCCCACAGCATGATCGGCGCGGATTCCGCGAGCCCCTCCACGAGCAGCACGGCCACGAGCAGCACCGGCAGGAGGGACAGGGGGGAGTAGGGCCGCTCGGCGTCGAGGTCCCATCGAGGACGGTCGACGGCAAAGAACCACGCCCGCCAGGTCAGGGCGAGCCAGGCGACGGCCATCAGGATCACTCCCACGACGCCGAGCTGCAGGAAGACGTCGAGCCACATGTCATGGGCGTGGAAGACGGTCAGGCCGTGGTTGAGGATCCAGCCGTCGAACGCCGGATCCCACGGCACCCAGGGCGACGAGAAGCCGTTGCCGAGCACCGGGCGGGTGATCGCCCGATCCCAGACGGCCTGCCAGATCTCGATGCGGCCGGTCAGGTCGGACCCCTTGCCGAGAAGCGCCAGCAGGTTGTCGCGCAGCACCACCGCTGTCGCGACGCCGAGGACGGCCACGACACCGAACCCGAGGTACAGCGGACCGCGTCGTCGGGTGACGCGGGCGATCAGCGCCGCGATCAGAACGGCGACGACGACCGCGATGCTCAGGTACACCGTCGCCGAGGCCGCCTTGACCAGCAGGACGACGGCGAGCGCTGCCCAGACGATCAGCATCGTGCGGCGGCGCACCTGCGTCGCGTAGAGCACGCCGAAGACGATCAGGGCGAACAGGCACATCATCGCGAGAGTGTGGGCGTTGCCGACCACGCCCTGGATGCGCCCGCCGTCGAAGAGGTTGCCGCGCACCCAGTAGAGATGAGGATCGACCTTGCCGTCGGGGAGGTCGACGAAGTTGGGCAGCAGCGGGTGCCTGAGCACCAGGGCCACCCACAGCTCGATCGCGAGCGAGAGACCGAGGATGACCTTCAGCGCCGTGGAGAGGGCTCGCGCGATCTCCTGCCAGGTCAGCATGGTCGCCACGAGCAGCGCGGTGACCGTGATGGCTGCGAGAAGCGACCAGGTGAGCAGGGTGGCTGCGGGCCAGCGCGACCACAGCGTGGAGACGAGGGCCAGGGCCGCATAGCCGAGAGCGGCCCACGGCAGCCGGCGCCAGGGGAACCTGGTCGGACGCTGCGCCACCACCGCCGGAATCCAGATCGCCAGTGCTCCTGCGCTGAGGACGACGAGCAGGATGCCCGATCCGACGGGCCCGACGAGGTTGTAGACGGCGGTGTGGCCGAAGACGCAGAACAGCGAGAGCACGCTGTACGCGCGCACCATCAGGTGCGCGGTCGTCTCCCGCGGCGGCGCCGCCGGGAGAGCTGCGACTGGATGCTTGGTGTACACGGCCATCGGGTTCAGGCTATCGCGCCGGACCGGCGTCGCACCCGTCTCGACCTACGCTGAGATCATGCTTCTCTCGATCGCGAATCATCCCCGTGACTACGCCTGGGGCTCGACGACTCTGCTGGCCGCCCTCGAAGGGCGCGCGCCCTCGGCATCCCCGGAGGCGGAGGTGTGGTTCGGAGACCATCCCGGCGATCCGGCGGACGTCAGCACCGGCGGCACCCTCGATGCCGTCACCGGCGGATCGCTGCCGTATCTCCTCAAGCTGCTCGCCGCCGCCGATCCGCTCTCGATCCAGGTCCACCCCACTCGTGAGCAGGCTCGCGAGGGCTTCGCGCGGGAGACGGGGATGGATGCAGGAGACCCTGCGCGCAATTACCGCGACGCCAATCACAAGCCCGAGCTCATCGTCGCGCTGAGCGAGCGTTTCGAGGCGCTTGCCGGGCTCCGCCCGGTTGCCGAGACGCAGCGCCTCCTGGCATCCCTCCCGGGTGCGGACGGCGTGCGCGAACTGAGCGAGCGGCTCGGCGCGGGTGACGAGGCGACGGCCCTGCGCACCACGATCGGCTGGCTGCTCTCCGGCGACGCCGCGGACGAGGTCGCGGAGATCGTCGCGGGCCTGCCCACCGCGGAGTCGGAGGAGTTCGCCGACGCTCTGAACGCCCTGCGCGGGATCGCCGAGCGCTGCCCGGGTGACCCGGGGGTGGTCGTGGCGATGCTGATGAACTTCGTGGTGCTGGCCCCCGGCGAGGCGATCTTCCTCCGTGCGGGGCTGCTGCACGCATACGTCTCGGGCCTCGGTGTCGAGATCATGGCGGCCAGCGACAACGTTCTTCGCGGTGGACTCACGCCCAAGCACATCGACGTCGACGAGCTTCTCGCGATCGTCGACACCAGCCCGGCCGCGGTGCCCGTGCAGCCGAGCACAGGGGAGGTCACCGCGTACGACGTGCCGGTGGACGACTTCGCGCTGCGCCGCGTCCTCGTAGACGGCGAGTATCGGGCTGAGGTCAGCGGGCCCTCGATGGTGCTCGCGACCCGCGGTGAGCTGACGGTCTCGGGAGCGTCCGACGCGGATGTTCCGGTCGCCGTCGGCAGGGCGGTGTTCGCGACCTCGGACGAGCCGGAGCTGGTGCTGCGGGGAACCGGCGAGGCGTTCATCGCGCAGCCGGGTGCGGCCGTCTGACCGCCGCGACACGCCGACGCGGGTTCAATGAACCTTAAACGCACCCTTGAGGGTTTACTATCTGCGACTTGACCACGGCGAATGACACGGGTGTAATTAGTCGTGCACGGCCCGAGGGGGGCACGAGCAGGGTTGGGAGATCGAGATGACGGGTTACCGGTCAGACGTTCCCGAGAATTGGTTCGTCGATCCAGTGAATCTCGGCGTGCCCGGCGTACGCCGAGCAGATGCCGAAGACGACGGCGCACTCGCCTGGCAGGCGGACGCGCTCTGCGCGCAGACCGATCCCGAGGCGTTCTTCCCCGAGAAGGGCGGCTCGACGCGAGACGCCAAGCGCATCTGCACGTCATGCGACGTCCGGGGCGAGTGCCTCGAGTACGCGCTGAACAACGACGAGCGCTTCGGCATCTGGGGCGGCTTGAGCGAGCGCGAGCGTCGCAAGCTCAAGCGCCGCGCAAGCTGACGGCTTCGCGGGCGCGCCGAGTCCGATGACCGGCGCCCCGCGCATGCCTGTCTAGGCTGGCTCTGCCATGCCATCCCGAGTACACGCCATCGTCGTCGCACGCACCGGCGAACCCGCAGCCGCACAGCTCGGCCGCACTCTCGAAGCCATCCGCAGACAGTCCACTCCGCCCGACACCGTCACGGTCGTCGTGCTGGGCAACGGCGCACAGGTGCGCGCCGTCGAGGGGATCGGTCACAGCGTCGAGGCGATCATCGAGGCGCGGCCGACCACGACCTTCGCGGAGGCGATCGCGCTCGCGCAGCCCCGTGTCGCGGCGGGCTCCTCCGTCTGGATGCTGGCTCACGACTCCGTGCCGGAGCCGAGAGCACTGCAGCTGCTCGCCGGCTCGCTGGAACGCTCGCCCTCCGCGGCCCTGGCCGCGCCGAAGCTGGTTCGTCACGACGACGACCGCGAGATCGTGTCGATGGGCATCAGCATCAGCCGGTTCGGCCGGACGGTCGAGCTGGCGGCGGACGAGCTCGACCAGGGGCAGCACGATTCCGACGAGGACACCCTCGGAGCGGATGTGCGGGGGATGCTGATCCGCGGCGCCGCGCCCACGGTGCTGCGCCCCGACCCGGGCCTCGGCGGCGCCGACGAGGGTCTCGATCTCGGCGTGCGCGCCCGCCTCGGCGGAGCCCGAGCGGTTCTCGTGCCGCGAGCGCGAATCGGCGTGCGACCGGACGGAGTGGCAGCCGCGCCGCAGCGGGAGGCGGCCCGCGCATGGATGAGCAGGCGGGCGCAGCTGCACCGGCGGCTCGCATATGCCCCGGCGATCGCGGTTCCGCTGCACTGGCTGAGCCTGCTGCCCCTCGCCCTGTGGCGATCGATCGTGCACCTCATCGGCAAGCGTCCGGGCGCTGTCGCCCCCGAGTGGGGTGCGGCGCTCGCGAGCATGGTCTCCGTCGGTGCGGTCCTGCGTTCGCGGCGTGCGATCCGCTCCTTCCGCTCCGCATCGTGGGCGAGCATCGCCCCGCTGCGCGTGAGCGCACGACAGCTCCGGCATCGACTCGACGATGGTCACGGGAGCGAGCGCGGGGCGGTGAGCGAGCTGCGCTTCTTCAGCGGGGGAGGCGCATGGGCCACTCTCGCGGCGCTCGTCGTGGGCATCGCCGCCTTCTTCCCGCTGCTCGCGTGGCCGAGCATCGGCGGCGGCGAGCTGCTGCCGATGCGACAGGACGTCGCCGACCTCTGGAAGGACGCGGGCTGGGGCCTGCGCGACCTCGGTCTCGGGGTCGTCGGCCCTGCTGATCCCTTCGCCGCAGTGCTCGCCGTGCTCGGCACGCTCTGGCCGGGTGAGCCGTCATTCGCGGTCGTGCTCCTCTGGCTGGGTGCGCTCCCGCTCGCGGTGCTCGGCGGATGGTTCGCCGCGACGCGCGTCACAGACCGCGCTGGTCTGCGCATCCTCGGCGGTGTGCTGTGGGCCCTGGCGCCGACCTTCCTCGCGGCGCTGGTGCAGGGTCGGCCCGCGGCGGTGCTGCTGCACCTGCTTCTGCCGTGGCTGTTCCACTCGGCAGCGGTCGCGCACCGCTCCTGGGGAGCAGCAGGCGCGGCATCGGTCATCGCCGCGGCGTCTCTCGCCTGCGCTCCGTCGCTCGCGCCGGCTCTCGCGCTGCTGTGGTCGCTGACTCTCGTCTTCATGCTCTCCACCGGACGGGTGCGGGGGGCTGTGCGCGTGTTCTGGCTGCTCGTCCCCGCAGCAGCGCTCTTCGCTCCTCTCATCCATCGACGGCTGAGTGACGGCGATCCGTGGGCGCTTCTCGCCGACCCGGGGGCGGTGCAGCCGCTCGCGCAGGCCACGGCGGATGCGCTGGGGCGACTGCACATCGCGCAGGGGTTCCCCGCCCCTGGCTTCGGCGGGTGGGACTGGCTGGTCGGCGAGGGCACCGCGCCGTTCGCGGCACTGCTGCTCGCGCCGCTCGGGCTTCTCGCGCTCGTGTCAGCGCTCTCGCCGCGCTGGCGAGCCGGATTCGCGCTCCTCTTCACCACCCTCACCGGCCTCGTCGCCGCGATGCTCGCCGTGGGCGTCGCCGTGTCGTTCGCACACGGCGAGGCCGTCGCGATCTGGCCGGGAACCGGGCTGAGCCTCGCCTGGCTCGGCGCGGTGGGGGCGGCGCTCGTCACCCTCGACACGGTGGTCGCCATGACCGCACTGCGCTCGGTGGCTGCTCTCATCACAGGGGTCGCCGTCGCCGCATGTGCGATCCCCGGACTGCTGGCCGTGAATCTCGGCGAGGCGCAGATCCGCAACGGAGCGACCAGCACCCTGCCCGCACTCGTCGCCGCCCATGCGGTCGACGACGTCGAGAGCGGCACGCTCGTCATGACGCCCCTCGACGACGGATCTCTGGGGACTCAGGTCGTGTGGGGTCCGAGCTCCACGTTGAGTGCGCAGACGACCCTGCTCAGCACGGCGACGCGCGTGCAGGGCGACGACATCGCCACCGACGCCGTCGATCTGCTGTCTGCGCGGGATTTCGATGCTGCCGCGGCTCTGGGGGATCGGGGGATCGGCTTCGTGCTGCTCACCTCCCGTCGCGGGCAGAGCGACCAGGCTCGCAGCATGGTCGACGCGGCGATCACCGCCATCGACCAGAGAGCGGGATTCGTCAAGGCGGGGGAGACGCCGAGCGGAATGCTCTGGCAGATCGACACCGCCGTCGCCACGCGCATCCAGCCGTCCGAGGTGCAGAGCACGGTGGGGCGTCTGGTCGGGCTCGCGCAGCTGATCGTGATCCTGGCTGCTCTGCTGCTCGCGATCCCCACCAGGGCGTCTCGCCGCGAGGCTCGTGCGCGCTCGCGGGTCGTGGGCCGAGCAGCCGACGAGCCGTTCGTCCTTCCTCGACGTCGCAGCGAGCACGTCGCCGTCCACGTGGAGCCGGCGTCGGCGGCATCCGCCGCTTCCCAACCGCACGGCGACGCCGTGCGGGACGAAGCCGCTGAAGCTGCCCACGCTGAGGCCGACGGTCCCGGCGCGTCCGCGGACGCGGGGCAGCCGGCCGCTGAGAAGGAGAGCCGATGAAGCAGCGCACCATCCATCTCGCCGCCACCGGAGCGCGCATAGCCACCGGGGCGGCCGTCGCGACGGCCTGCGTACTCGGCGTCGCAGCGTCCGTCGCCGCGCCGTGGCCGGTGCTGCAGAGCACTCCTGCCTCCACGACGGTGACCCCCATGCCCGGTGACTCCACGATCGTGTGCAATGGGTCCTTCCGGGCTCTCGGACGCGATTCGAGCAGGGCGGATCTGCTCGTGTCGGCGGGGGTGCCACGCCTCCGCCTCGATGCCGGCGACCACCAGACCAGCACGGCACCGCTGCAGATGCCGGATGTGCTCGGTGGTGAGGGGGCTCAGAGCATCACAGGGGCCGTCGCCGACCGCACGGCCCCGCTGATCTCGGCCTCGGAGTCGCTCACGCTCGACGACGAGGATCTGCGCGGCTTCGCCGCCGCACCCTGTCGCGAGGCGACCATGCGCTCCTGGCTGGTGGGTGGCGACGGATCGACCGGATCCTCCGACGTGATCGTGCTGTCCAACCCCGCCGACGTGGCCGCGACCGTCGATCTGAACGTCTATGGGTCTCAGAAGGCGAGCACGACGAAGGTCGTGCAGCCGAAGACCCAGCTGACGCTGTCGCTCGCGTCCGTAGCCGGGTCCGAGCCGCGTCCGGTCATCGAGGTGATCGCCTCGGGCGCCCCGGTGCGCGCGGCGATGCAGTCGGCGCATGTGCGCACGCTCGACGCCGTCGGCATCGACGTGCAGGACGGCACCGGTGGCGCACAGGAGAGCCTCAGGCTCCTCGGCGTGCAGTCTCAGCCGGTCACCGAGGGAGATGACTCCACAGGCATCCTGCTGCGCATCCTCGCTCCCGCGGACGACGCCACGGCGACCGTCCGAGTACGCGGGGCCGCCGGAGATGCCGGTTCGGACGAGTACACGGTTGAGCTGACCGCGGGCGTCCCGGCGGAGATCTCGCTGACCGGCGTTCCCGCCGGGGCTCAGGACGTCGAGATCGACGCGACGGCGCCGATCGTCGCAGCCGCTCGCCAGACTGTGCGAGCGGAGGGCCGTGAGGACTTCAACTGGATGCTTCCGGCTCCCCAGCTGAGCGGGACGGTGCCGTTCACGGTGCCCTCCGGCGCTGCCGCCACTCTGTACCTGCGGAATACCGGCTTCGACCCTGTGTCAGTGAGTCTCGAGGGGCCCAGCGCGCAGACCATCGAGCTGCCTGCGGACGGCGTCGAGGCGATCGCGCTGCGTGCCGGCGGACATCGGCTCCGTACGGAGGGGGCCGTGCACGCCGCAGTGGGTCTGCTCGGGGACGGTGCGGTCGCGGGGTGGCCGCTCTGGTCGCCGCCGGCGACGCAGCAGCCGATCGTGGTGCGCCCCTGACGGCGTCGCGTCAGTGGTCGCGGCCGTCCGGGCCGAGTTCCCAGGGCTCGCGTCCGACGTACTCGGCGGCCGCGTGGAACACGGCGCTCTCGATCGCCATCCGGCGGTGCGATGCGTCGTCGTGTCCTTTCGGCAGCAGGCGCTCGATCGGGACTCGATAGAGGGTGACGCGCTGTGTCGTCGTGTCGGCGCGCCAGAGCGGGATGCCGTCGCCGCGGTCGTGCGCCGGCATCGCGGCGATCTCGAAGCGAACCTCCCGCAGCTCCTCCCACGCTCCCCGCAGGTACTCCACAGCGCTGCCGACGGTGATCTCGAACCTGTCCAGCCGGCCGTCGAGCGGCGGCAGGGGAGGGCGGACGACCTCGCTGCGGCCGAGGCGGCCGTGGCGCCCGTGACGTGCGCCGCGTCGCGGGACAGGAATGGAGCGTCGGCCGGGCATGCCGAAAGTCTAAGCGCTGCCGCGCGGCTGCGGAGCCGTCGGCCGGTGCGGTCGTAGGGTGGATGCGATGGACGAACGACTCCGGCTCGACGCGCACCTCGGCGTTGACGAAAGGCTCTGCTCGAAGGTCGCCTGCGCGCGCGAGGCCGTCGCGACGCTGACCTTCGATTACGGCGACCAGATGGCTGCCCTCGGCCCGCTCGGACCCGGCGGCGACCCCCACGCCCACGACCTCTGCGCCACGCACTCCGAGCGACTCTCGGTTCCCGCCGGCTGGCTGGTCATCCGTCACGAGGCGCTGCGCGCCTGACATGGTCGGCCTCGCGGGCCGCGGGATCAGACCCCGATGCGTCGCCCGCTGAGTCGTTCCGCTCGCTCGTCGGACATCTTCAGAGCCCGCTGCTCGCGCTCGCGTCGCAGCACGGTGATCCCCATGAGCAGCTCCTCGGCTGAGACCGCGGGAACAGGGGAGATGAACGGCCTGGCCTCAGCGGCCAGCTCCTGAGCGACGCTCGATCGTGCCGCGGGCGACAATCGCTGCGCGTTGGCGAGGAACTGCGAGATGCGCCGCGCGAGCCGATCCGGCATGCGGGCGACGTCGGCGATCGTCGCCCACCCTCTCAGGGAATGCGGCAGTGGGGGCTGATGGGAGGGCAGCGCCGGCGTGCGCACGCGCTGCGAGTACGTTCCGGCGACGAGATCGCCGAGCCGCTGAGAGCGTGCGGTGAGTGCACCCGTGATGACCGCGGCGCCGCCGAAGGTCATGTAGATCTCCAGCACGCCCACGAGAGCTCGGATGAACGTGTGCCGGAAGGTGATCGCCCCGCCGTCGATCCGCACGATGCGCCCGCCCACCGCGAGCTTGCCGACGCTGCGGCCGCGCATCGCGACCTCGATCGTGATGGGCAGCACGAGGAAGCTCAGCACCGCGGCGCTGATCATCAGGATTCGGAAGGTGTGCTCGCTCAGCAGGCCCTCCGACATCAGCCACACCTGCACCCAGGTCACGGCGAGGAACAGCGCGAAGCCGATCGCCATGTCGATCAGGGCTCCCGCCGCGCGGAGCACGAACCCGACCGGCTGAACATCGATCGCCACGGCTTCTCCGGACAGGATCTCCTGCTCGTCGGCGACCGCGCTCATCATGAGTACAGTAAATCAGGTGGATGCCGATGCCCTCACCGACGCCCGCCGCCCGGAGTGGGAGCGGCTGGATGCGCTGAGCCGAAAGCGCCGGCTGAGCGGCGCCGAGGTCGACGAGCTCATCGTGCGCTATCGCGCGGCATCCGCAGATCTCGCCGAGCTGAAGACCTCTGTCGGAGATTCGCCGCAGGGCGCCTACCTGTCGACGATCCTCGCTGCGGCGCGACTGAGGTTCACCGGGGCCAGTGACAACATCCTCACCCAGGCAACCCGGTTCTTCACGCTGCAGCTGCCGGCAGCGCTCTATCGCATCCGCTGGACGACAGGGGTGATCGCGGTCGCCTTCGTGCTCTCCGTCCTGATCACCGGCGCCTGGATCGCGTCCGACCCTGCGCTGATCGCGACCTTGGGGCCCCCTGAGATGCTGCAGAAGTACGCTGAAGAGGACTTCGTCGACTATTACGGGCCGATGGCGTCGTTCGCAGGCATGGTCTGGCTCAACAACGCGTGGATCGCGATGCAGTGCGTGCTGTTCGGCGTCACGGGGATCTGGCCCGTGTGGATGCTCATCCAGAACGCCTTCGGTCTCGGCGTCGCCGCCGCGGTGATGTCGGCCTACGGCCACCTCGACACGATGATCCTGCACATCCTCCCGCACGGGATGCTCGAGCTCACCGCGATCTTCGTCGCCTCCGCCGCTGGCCTGCACATCTTCTGGGCCTGGGCGGCGCCAGGGCGACGCACCAGGACCGAGTCGCTGGCAGCCGGTGGCCGGTCGCTCGCGACCGTCGCAATCGGGCTGATCTTCGTGCTGCTGCTGTCGGGGTTGGTCGAGGGGTTCGTCACAGGCTCGAACCTGCCCTGGCCCGTCAAGATCGGGATCGGGGCGATCGCACTCGCGGCGTTCCTGTTCTACATGCTCGTGATCGGCCGTCGGGCGGCTCGACGCGGAGAGAGCGGCGACCTCGTCGAATACGAGGCAGGCACGCCCACGCTCACCGCGGGCTGAAAGCGGGGGGTTCGCCGCCATCCGAGCCGGCGGCGCCGTCGAACAGCGCCCGATAGGCGATCCCGATCGCCGCGGCGCCCAGAGCGGGGAAGACGAGGAAGACCCACAGCTGCGCCAGCGGGTCGATTCCGCCGTAGATGGCGGTCGCGATCGAGCGCGCGGGATTCGCGGCTCCGCCCGCGATCGGGATCGCGACGAGCTGGACCGCCGTGAACGCGAGTCCGATCGTCACCCCCGCTGAACGAGTGGCGCGCTCGGGGTGCGTCACGCTGAGGAAGACGAGCACGAGCAGCACGGTGAGGATGAGCTCGATGACGATCGCCGCGGGCATCCCGAATCCGCCGGGGGAGAGCGAGCCCCAGCCGGTGCTCGCGAACCCGGAGTCCTGCGCGCCCTCCAGCCAGGCGTCGGGACCGAAGAGCCCGACGACGATCAGCGCTGTCGACGCGACCACCGCCCCGACCACCTGCGCGAGCACGTAGGGGAGCGCGTCGCGCCACGAGAGGCGTCCTGCGGCTGCCGCGCCGATCGTCACGGCCGGTGTGAAGTGCCCGCCCGAGAGAGCGCCGAACGAGCCGAAGGCGGCGGTCATCGCGAAGCCGAACGCGAGCGCGACGGCCACGTACACAGCGGATCCAGCGCCCGGATCGGGGAACAGTGTCGCCGTGAAGAGTGCCGCGCCGACACCGATGAACACGATCATGAAGGAGCCGAAGCCCTCTGCCGTGAGGCGGGCGCTCAGCGACGGAGCAGACGGGGGCGGGTTCACAGTCATCGCACTCTCCAAATCACACAGCGGTGCGCCTCATGATCCCTCCAAAGATCGCGGTTCGGGGTCAGGCTCGCCGAGTCGCGCCGGGGAGCGGGGCGCGCCGCCGGTAGATTGTCGTCCGCGCGGCTTGTGCCGTGCGGACGACGGTGTGCGCATCGTCTCCTCGACCCGACACAAGAACGGACCCATTCATGAACGGCACCGCCCGCAAGGCAGTGGCGGAAGCACTCGCCACCTTCCTGTTCGTCCTCAGCATCATCGCCGCCGTCAACAGCGGCAGCCCTCTCACGCCCCTCGCCATCGGCATCGCGCTCGCCGTGCTGGTGTACGGCACCGGGCACATCTCGGGTGCTCACCTGAACCCGGCGGTCTCGATCGCCGTCTTCATCCGCGGCGGTCTCACCGTGGTCGACCTCGTCGCGTACATCGTGGCGCAGCTGGTCGGTGCGGTGCTGGCTGCTCTGGTCAGCTTCGCCGTGTGGCCGGCGGCCGAGAAGGCCGTCGAGATCGATCTCGGCAAGGCCTTCATCGTCGAGCTCGTCTTCACGCTCATCCTCGCCTATGTCGTGCTCAATGTCGCGACCTCGAAGGACACTGACGGCAACTCCTTCTACGGCCTCGCGATCGGTGGCGTCGTCTTCGTGGGCGCCACGGCGGTCGGCTCGATCTCGGGCGGCGGCTTCAACCCGGCAGTGGCGCTCGGCCTGTCGGTGAGCGGCCAGTTCGACTGGGGCAACCTGTGGCTCTACGTCGTCGCGCCGATCGTCGGCGCCGCGATCGCGGCTGTGCTCTTCCGCGTGCTGAACGCAGACGACAAGGTCTCGGCCTGATCGTTCGCGCCCGCGCCACGGGGTCCTCGCTTCATCGAGCGAGGGCCCCTCTGTGTTCCGACACGCCGGTATCGCCGTCGTCTTTTGATTTGATCCAATCAAAGTTAGGGTGGTGCACATGACCGCACAACAGCTGATCCCCGCCGAGGTCGCCATCCGCGCCCGCGGCCTGCGGGTGACCGAATCGCGTCGTGCGGTCTACGACGCGCTCGCCGGACACGCCCACGCCAGTGCTGACGAGGTGTTCGAGCGCGTGCGATCGCAGCTCGAGTCCACGAGCCGGCAGTCGGTGTACAACGCGCTCGGCGACTTCACGACCGCGGGCCTCGTGCGCCGTATCGAGCCCGCAGGGCATCCGATGCTCTTCGAATTGCGGGTCGACGACAACCATCACCACCTCGTGTGCACCGGCTGCGGTGCGGTCAAGGACGTCGACTGCGCCGTCGGCCCCTCTCCGTGCCTGACACCGGCCGACACACACGGCTTCGCGATCACGACGGCGGAGGTGACGTACTGGGGACTGTGCCCCGCCTGCTCCGCGAAGAACTGACCATCCACCAAGAAGGAGACCGATGACCGACGCGATCCAGAACCAGGCCGACAGCGCGCAGTGCCCTGTGGTGCACACGTCCCCGCGCGAGAAGAGCACCAGGAAGGCGAGTCACGACTGGTGGCCCGACCGGCTGAACCTGCGGGTGCTGGCGAAGAACCCGCCGGCGACCAACCCGTACGGGCCCGAGTACGACTACCGTGCGAAGTTCGCCACCGTCGACCTCGACGAGCTGCGCCGTGACATCGAGCACGTGCTGACCGACTCTCAGGACTGGTGGCCGGCCGACTTCGGCAACTATGGGCCTGCGTTCATCCGCATGGCCTGGCACAGCGCCGGAACCTACCGTGTCACCGACGGCCGTGGCGGCGGCAGCACAGGTCAGCAGCGCTTCGCGCCCCTGAACAGCTGGCCCGACAACGCCGGCCTCGACAAGCCGCGTCGCATCCTGTGGACCGTGAAGAAGAAGTGGGGCGACCGCATCTCGTGGGCAGACCTGATGATCTTCGCAGGCAACGTCGCGATGGAGCAGATGGGCTTCACCACCTTCGGCTTCGCGGGCGGGCGAGTGGATGCCTGGGAACCGGACGCCGACATCTACTGGGGCTCGGAGACGACCTGGCTCGCTGACGACCTGCGCTACTCGCCCGAGGGGCGACGTGAGCTCGAGAGCCCACTGGCCGCCGTGCAGATGGGTCTCATCTACGTGAACCCCGAAGGCATCGGAGGCAACCCCGACCCCGTCGAGCTCGCGCACGACATCCGTGAGACCTTCGCCCGCATGGCCATGAACGACGAGGAGACCGTCGCCCTGATCGCCGGCGGCCACACGTTCGGAAAGACCCACGGCGCCGGTCCCGTCGATCTGGTCGGACCGTCGCCCGAGGACTCGCCCATGGAGCACATGGGAATGGGGTGGAAGAACACCCACGGCACCGGGATGGGCGACGATCAGACCGCCAGCGGCCTCGAGGTCACCTGGACCTATCACCCCACGCGCTGGGACAACGAGTTCTTCCACATCCTCTTCGCGTACGAGTGGGAGCTCATGGAGAGCCCGTCCGGCGCGAAGCAGTGGCGGCCGAAGCACGGCGCCGGCGCCGACATGGTGCCGATGGCGCACGACGCGACCAAGCGCCGCGAGCCGCGCATGCTCACGAGCGATCTCTCGCTGCGGTTCGACCCGATCTACGGCCCGATCTCGAAGCGGTTCCGAGACGACCCCGAGGCATTCGCCGACGCCTACGCCCGTGCCTGGTTCAAGCTCACCCACCGTGACATGGGGCCGTCGAGCCGATACCTCGGGAAGCTCGCGCCCACCGAGGAGCTCATCTGGCAGGATCCGGTCCCCGCGGTCGATCACGAGCTGATCACCCCGGAGCAGGCCGAGCAGCTCAAGAAGAGCATCCTGAAGTCCGGACTGACGGTGTCGGAGCTCGTGGCGACCGCCTGGGCCGCCGCCGCATCCTTCCGCAGCAGCGACAAGCGCGGTGGCGTGAACGGCGCTCGCATCGCTCTCGAGCCCCAGCGGTCGTGGGCCGCGAACAACCCCGAGCGCACCGAGAAGGTTCTCGACGTGCTGCGCGGCGTCAAGGCATCGTCGGAGGAGTCGGGTGTTCGCGTCTCGCTCGCGGACCTCATCGTGCTCGCCGGCAACGCCGGAGTCGAGAAGGCAGCTCGGGATGCCGGACACGAGGTCACGGTGCCCTTCCGTCCTGGCCGGACCGACGCCACGCAGGACAAGACGGACGTGCACTCGTTCTCGTTCCTCGAGCCGATCGCCGACGGATTCCGCAATTACGTCGGCCCGCTCGCGACCGCCGCGGAGGTGCCGGCCGAGAAGCTGCTGGTCGACAAGGCGAGCCTGCTCGACCTCACGGCGCCCGAGATGACCGTGCTCGTCGGGGGCCTGCGTGCGCTCGACGCGAACTGGGACGGCTCGAAGCACGGGGTGCTCACCGACCGCCCCGGTGTGCTGACCAACGACTTCTTCGTGAACGTGCTCGACATGGGCTACGAGTGGACGCCGCTCGACCCGGGGTCGCACGCCTTCCTCGCGACTGAGCGGGCGAGCGGCGAGCGTCGCTGGGTCGGCACCCGCGCGGACCTCGTGTTCGGCTCGAACTCCGAGCTGCGCGCTGTGACCGAGGTGTACGCCGCCGACGGATCGGGCGAGAAGTTCGTCGCCGACTTCGTCGCCGCGTGGACGAAGGTCATGGAGCTGGATCGCTTCGACCTCGTCTGACCTCCTGCGACAGAACGTCGGCCCCCGTCCGAGAGGACGGGGGCCGACGTTCGTCATGCGGTCAGAGCCGTCCGGCGGCCTTCAGCTCGAGGTAGCGGTCTGCGATCCGCGGCGGCAGCTGCTCGGGGTCCGAGGCGATCGCCTCACCGCCGGCGCGCCGGATCGCGTCGGCCACGATCTGGGCATCCGACATGGTCTGCTCGGCCGCGGCCGCGAGGTACACGTCGGCGCGCGAGTCGCGTCGACGAGCGAGCTCGCCGATGGCCTCGTCGGTCACCGACCCCACGAGCACCGTCGTCGCACTGGAGGCGTTCGGGAAGGCGCCGAGGAAGCCGCGCGCGGTCTCGGCGGCATCCTGCGCAGTGAGCACCACGATGAGCGAGGGACGTGTGGTGAGCGTGCGGATCGCCGCGAAGGCACCGCCCCAGTCGGTGTCGACCAGTCGCGCGTGCACGGGCGCCATGGCATCCGTCAGCGCGGGTAGGAGCGCGGCGCCGTCGACGCCGGTCACCCGAGCGCGGGCCACGCGGTCGTACATGAGCAGGTTGATGTGGTCGCCGGCGCGTGCGGCCAGCGCCGCGAGCAGCAGCGCTGCCTCGAGCGAAGCGTCGAGACGGGTGCTGTCGCCGACCCGGGCGGCGGCTGTGCGACCGGTGTCGATCAGGATGACCACCTGCCGGTCGCGCTCGGGACGCCAGGTGCGCAGCATCGTGGTGCCGGCGCGTGCGGTGGCGCGCCAGTCGATCGAGCGGATGTCGTCGCCGCGCACGTACTCGCGCAGCGAGTCGAACTCTGTGCCCTGTCCGCGCACCTGGATCGACGTGTTGCCGTCGAGCTCGCGAAGGCGTGCGAGTCGCGACGGAAGGTGCTTTCGGGAGGTGAACGCGGGCAGCACCCGCATGGTGCCGCGCACGTCGTGGCGAGCCTGGCGCCCGGCGAGGCCGAGCGGACCGCGCGAGCGCACCACGACGAACTCGCTCACCAGCTCGCCCCTGCGGCGCGGATGCAGCAGCACCTCGACACGCCGGCGCTCGCCTGCCGGGACGCTGATGCGGGGCCGCTCGGCTGGGGCCCCCGCGGTCGGCTGCCACGCGTCGCGCAGCTGGCCGCGAAGAGTGCGCGACCCGATGTTCTGCACGGCGACGCTCGTCAGCACGGGTTCGCCGAGACGGCCTCGCGCGGGCACCGAGCGCGTGACGATGAGGGCGCGCGGACTCGGGGCGGTGATGACATCGATCGAGACCAGGACGATGCACAGCAGCATCCAGGCCCCGAAGACCGCCCATGGCGGCGCGCCGGCGGTGCCCAGCAGCACCGTCGGCACGACGCCCAGCGCGATGAGCGGGGCGAGAAGCGCGGTGACGAACATGTCAGATCGGCACTCGCGTCTGCTGCACGACGGACTGCAGCACGGCATCGGCCGATACGCCCTCCATCTGCGCGTCCGGCCGGAGCTGCAGACGGTGCCGCCACACGGGCATGAGCATGGTCTGCACGTGATCAGGCGTCACGGCGCTCGAGGCGTTCAGCCATGCCCATGCTTTCGCCGCCGCCAGCAGCGCGGTCGACGCGCGGGGACTGGCGCCGAGCTCGACCGAAGGCGACTGACGCGTCGCGCGGGCGAGGTCGACGACATAGCCCAGCACGTCGTCGTTGACCTGCACGCGCGCCGCCGCATCCTGCGCGGCGCGGATCTCGTCGGCCGTGACGGCCGCCTCGACGCCCGTCAGCAGCCGGGGCGAGAAGCCGCTCGCGTGCAGACGCAGCACAGAGACCTCGGCGTCGCGCTCGGGCATCCCGACCACGAGCTTCATCAGGAATCGGTCGAGCTGAGCCTCGGGCAGCGTGTACGTTCCCTCGTGCTCGACGGGATTCTGCGTTGCGGCGACGAGGAAGGGGTCGGGCAGCGGCCGGCTGAGCCCGTCGGCCGAGACCTGGCGCTCCTCCATCGCCTCGAGCAGGGCGGCCTGCGTCTTCGGCGGAGTGCGGTTGATCTCATCGGCGAGCAGGATGTTCGTGAAGACGGGCCCTGCGCGGAACTCGAACTCGCCGGTGCGCGCGTCGTAGACGAGCGATCCGGTGACGTCGCCCGGCATGAGGTCGGGGGTGAACTGCACGCGCTTGGTGTCGAGGCCGACCGCACGTGCGAAGCTGCGCACGACGAGCGTCTTGGCGACGCCGGGCACCCCCTCCAGCAGCACGTGACCACGGGCGAGCAGGGCGACGAGCAGTCCGGTGACGGTGCCGGCCTGACCGACGACGGCCTTGTCGACCTCGGTGCGCACGCGGTGCATGGCCTGGCGCAGCGCGTCGTCCGACGGCGGCGCGGGGGGAGTGGTGCTCTCGTCGCTCACGGGCGGTTCCTTTCGGTATGGGCGGTGTCGACCGCCGTCTCGAGTTCGGCGAGTCGTCTGGCGAGATCGATGAGCTCGCGGTCGTCGACGGGCGGCATGCCGTCGAGCAGGCCGTGCAGCGATCCGCGGGGGATGCCGAGGCGGTCGGATGCCGCGTCCGCGATCTCGGCAGACGTCGCACGAGGGCTGAGGGCGAGACGCCGTGCGAGTCGTGCGCGGGTGCCGGACCGGATGGCTGCGGCCGCGTGCGGGGCATCCGCCGCCTTGGCGGTCAGCCGAGCGCGACCGTGCATGGTCTCGGAAGCCCGGACGGTCACCGGGAGCGACTCCGAGACCAGCGGCCCGAAGCGGGCGCCGCGCCACCAGACCGCCGCGATGCCCGCAAGGAGCAGGAGGAGGATGGCGGGGGTCAGCCACGTCGGGGTGAGGTCGCCGAGCGAGGCAGGCTCATCTGCGACGCGGTCGCCGTCTTCGAACGATCCCGCGTACCAGACCACGTGATCCGTCTGCGCGAGCAGCGCGAGGCCGAGAGCGGCATTGCCGTTCTCCGTCAGATGGCGGTTCGAGAGCATGCGAGAGGCCTCGATGAATGAGAGCTGCGCTCCCTCGCGTTCGGCAAGAAGCAGGGCCGCACCGCCGCCGGTGCTGCGGAAGCATCCGACGACGTCGTCGGCAGGGGTGAACATCCGCTCAGCCTCGACCTCTCCGATCGCGGCGAACTCCGGCCGGTCGCAGCCGGCCTCCACGGAGTCCAGACCGCCGGCTCCCGTGCCCAGCTCGAGCAGGTCGAGCATGCGCGTGCTCGTGCTGAGGAGCACCACGCGGTCTGCTTCGCCGATGAGGGTGAGCACCGCCTCATCGCTGAGCGCGACGGGATCGGCGAGCACCAGGGTGCCGCCCGGCTCGAGGGCGCTCGCCGCTGCCGTACGGCTGCGCACCACCTCCACCTCCGTGCCCTGCTGACGCACCAGCTCGGCGATCGCCTTGGCGCCGCCCGGACCAGGGGACTCCGGGTTGAGGACTCCGGCGAGCGAAGGCGCCGTGGTCACCAGCCGAAGCGACAGGAGGGCGATTCCGACGAGCAGGACGGCCACGAGCAACCAGCCCAGGACGTTCGCCCGCCGTCCGGCGCGCCGCGGCGCTGCCGTGCTGCCGGTCACGTCGTCGTTCGCCGTGGCGAGGGCGGTCATGCGGGCACCTGCCCGGACGTGCGGTGCACGTCAGCGGCGAGCTGCGGCGCGGTGGCCTGGACGGCATCGTCGGTCGCCGCGAGCGTGCGGTACTGAGCCTCGGTCGCATCGGAGCCGAGGTACCGCACGGCATCGAAGAGCGATGCGGCTTCGTGCAGCGCCTCCGTCATGGCGGCAAGAGCAGGAGCGGCTTCGCGGGCGATGCCCTGCGCGGTGGCGCCCGGTGCCGGGTCGATGAGGTCCCTCTCGAGGAGTCCACGAGCAAGCGCGCGGAAGCGCAGCACGACGGCTCCGCTCCAGTCGCCCTCGCGGACGCGTCGTTCGGCGTCCGCGCGCAGCTGAGCCGCCGTGCGGTCGTTCTTCTCGCCGAGCAGGTCGCCGCGACGGCGGGTCGTCCGTGAGGCACGCGGACGACCCCAGACGAGCAGGGCGACGACGATGGCGGCCACGACGGCGATGGTGATCAGCGTCAGCGCGAGGGGCGCGACCGAACCCGCTCCGTCACCGGTGAAGAGCCCGAAGAACCATTCGGCGGCATCGGCGGCGAGCTGGTCGAACCAGTTCGGCTTGGCCGCCTGGTACTCGGCCTTGGAGAGCTCCTCCTGCGCCCACCGCCGCGCGTCGTCGCCGTCGGGGACGAAGACGTCTGCGGGAAGAAGCACTGCGATCATCCGGCTCCGCCCGGCGCGGCCCAGCCGTCGGACGACGGCTCTGCGGGGGCTGCGGCCGCGGATGCGTCATGCGCCGTGTACGGCTTGCCGGGCGCCGGCGGCTGCGCGGCGTACGGCGACTGCTGCGGCGCACCGGGGTGCGGCTGACCCGGGTACGGCTGGCCGGGGTAGGGCTGGCCGGGGTACTGCTGTCCCGGGTGGGGCTGGCCGGGGTACTGCTGTCCCGGGTACTGCTGGCCGGGGTACTGCTGGCCCGGATGCGGTGCGGGATAGCCGTTGGCGACGAATGCACCCGGTGCGGCTGAGGGCTGGGCCGCGTACCCGGCCATCTGCTTGGGCGGGGGAGTCTTCGACACGGCTCGTGCGGGATCGACCACATACGGGTCGCCGAGGTCTGCATCCGATGCGCCGAGGGCGCTGCGCTCGATGTGCCTGATCAGCGTCTGGTCGAGGCCTTCGTAGCGCATTCGGCTGTCGAGGTAGATGAGCGTCGCGCCCGTGCCCTGCACGACGAGCGTGATCGCCTGCACGGCGAGCACGAGGATCTGGGGGAGCACGGTGAGCGCGATGAGTCCGATGACCTGGCTCTCGTCTGTCGAACCCGTGGGTGCCATGACGCCGCCGATCACCCCGGAGAGGATCGAGCCCGGCACGCTGACCACCTGCGCCGCGAGCCCCATGATCGCTCCGATGAGGAACATCACGCCGAGCGCCGGCCAGAAGCGTCCGCGGATCAGACGCCACGACCGCACCAGGGCGCCGCCGATCGTCGCCTGCTCGAGCACGAGCGCCGCGGGCACGACGAGCAGCTTGGTGGTCAGCCACACCGCCAGCGGAATGCTGGCGAGAACGAGCAGAACCACGAGACCGACGGCGATGCCGATCGAGCCATCGGCGAATCCGCCGCCCGCCATGATCGCGATGGCTGCGCCGCCGACCGCGAGCATCCACAGCAGCGCCGCGAGGCCCTGCAGCAGCGCGTAGGCGAAGAGCCGCCAGAAAGCAGGACGCACCCGGCTCCAGAGCGTGCGCAGCGTCGCCCTGCGTCCGAGGGCCGCGAACGACACATCGGCCGCGACCAGGCCCTGCACGATCGAGGTGAAGGCGACGCTCGCCAGGGTGAGGACGACGCCGAGCAGGATGCTGAGCGCGATGGTTCCCGCGACGATCGGGCCCTGGTCGGGGGAGCCGGGTGGGACGCTCGCGATCCGCGCCGCAGCGAAACCGGCCACGAGCACGATCACGACCACCGCTATCGCCGTGATCGCGAACTGCACCGCGACCGCGAACCCGAACAGGACCTTGGGGTTGTGGCGCAGGGCGCTGAAGGATCGACCGAGGATCATCCCGAACGTCATCGGGTGCAGTGGGATCGCACTCTTCCTCGGCGCGGGCGTCCAGGTGTGACCGCTCATTCGCATTCCCTCCGTGTGCTCCTCCATCGTGGCACACCGCTCGCCTGAGGCGGAGCGCGCACGCCTCCGCGCGTACGGGGCAATCTCAAGTAGGCTGATCCGAGTCGCACGGCTGGGGGGAAAGCCGGTAACGCGCAGGAGAGAAAGCTGAGGCGGAGCGGAACATGACCTCTCGTATCCTCGTGGTCGACGACGACACAGCGCTCGCCGAGATGATCGGCATCGTGCTGCGAACCGAGGGGTTCGAGGCGCTGTTCTGCGCCGACGGGGCACAGGCAGTCGATGAGTGGCGCGCGACGCGCCCCGACCTGGTGCTGCTCGACCTCATGCTCCCCGGCATGGACGGCATCGAGATCTGCACGCGCATCCGCGCCGAGTCCGGTGTCCCGGTCATCATGCTCACCGCGCGCAGCGACACCGCCGATGTCGTGCGCGGGCTCGAGGTCGGCGCCGACGACTACATCGTGAAGCCCTTCAATCCGAAGGAGCTGGTCGCCCGCATCCGCACGCGCCTGCGACCCGCACCTCAGGCCGAGACCGAGGTCCTCCGCGTCGGCGACCTGACGATCGACGTCGACGCACACGAGGTGCGGCGCGGCACGGCGCCCATCGCGCTGACACCGCTCGAGTTCCAGCTGCTCGTCGCCCTGGCATCCAAGCCCCAGCAGGTCTTCTCCCGCGAGATGCTGCTCGAGCAGGTGTGGGGCTACCACTACAAGGCCGACACCCGGCTGGTGAATGTGCATGTGCAGCGGCTGCGCGCGAAGGTCGAGCTCGACCCCGACAACCCGCGCATCGTGATGACCGTGCGCGGCGTGGGCTACCGCGCCGGCAGCGTCGGCTAGGCGCAGATCATGGCCGCGAACCCTCCGACGCGGGCCGTGCCCGCGCTCCGGGGCGGCCCGAGCGCGTGGTCGGACGCGATATCGGCATCATGGCGCAGCTCGATGCGCTTCAGGGCCACCGCGATCACGCTGATGGCCACCTCGCTCGCCATCTTCATCATCTGCGTGGTCATCGCCCTCGTGATCAGGAGCGATCTCTTCGAATCGCGCAAGGACGAAGCGCTGCACAACGCCCGCGCCGCAGTGTCGGCGGCGCAGAAGCAGCTCGACTCCGGTCAGACCGGTGACGATCGGGCCACCATCGCAGCAGTATGGGGCGAGGCGCAGCGAGTGCTGGGGCGCACCGCATCGTCGAGCCGCATCGTGGGGTTCATCTCCGAGACCCAGGGAGACGGATACACCCCGACCGGCTTCCGCAGCCTGGAGTACTCGTCGAATCAGATGACCATCAGCGACGAGCTGCACACCCGCGTGACTCAGGTGCGCAATCGTCAGGCATGGCAGTCGATCCCGCTGCCGCAGTCCGACGGCTCGGAGGCGGCGGGCATCGTCGTCGGGCAGCTGCTCGAGTTCCGCGGTGTGGGCACGTACGAGGTGTACATCGCCTATGACCTGATCGATGCCGACGAGACCCTGCTCTTCGTGCAGCGGACGCTGTGGTTCGCCGGCATCACCCTGGTCGCCCTCATCGCGGCCATCTCTTGGCTGGTGCTCAGATCCGTGTCCGCGCCGATCATCGAGGCGGCCGAGACCAGTGAGAGGCTGGCGGCCGGAGACCTCGAGGTGCGCCTGCCCGTGCACGGCGAGGACGAGCTGGCCAGCCTGGGCCGCTCGTTCAACGCGATGGCCGACAGCATCCAGAGTCAGATCAAAGAGCTCGCGGAGCTGTCGCTCGTGCAGCAGCGGTTCGTCTCCGACGTCTCGCACGAGCTGCGCACGCCGCTCACGACCATCCGCCTCGCGGCCGAGATGATCAACGACACGCGTGAGGATTTCGATCCGGTCACCGCCCGAACCGCCGAGCTGCTTCACACGCAGGTGCAGCGCTTCGAGACGCTGCTCGCCGACCTGCTCGAGATCAGCCGCTATGACGCGGGCTCCGTGCAGCTCGAGGTGGAGGCCACGAGCCTCGCGCAGCTGGCCGAGGAGATGGTCGAGCAGCTGCGTCCGCTGGCCGCCGCGCACGACACCGAGCTGCGCCTGGTCGCGCCGGGAGGGTACTCGCCGGTGGACATGGATCCCCGACGTGTGCGCCGCGTGCTGCGCAATCTCATCGGCAACGCCATCGAGCACGGCGAGGGCGAGCCGATCATCGTCACGGTCGACAGCGACCAGCGCGCAGTCGCCGTCGGCGTGCGCGATTTCGGACTCGGCATGCGCCCGGAGGATGCGGAGCATGTGTTCGACCGCTTCTGGCGTGCCGACCCGTCGCGCAAGCGCACCATCGGCGGCACCGGGCTCGGACTGTCGATCGCGCTCGGCGACGCCAAGCTGCACCGGGGCACCCTCGAGGTCTGGTCCGAGCTCGGCGTCGGGACGAACTTCGTGCTGACCATCCCGCGCAGCGCGGATGTCGAGATCGGACGAGGTCCGGTGCCGTTGGAGCCGGAGGATTCGGTGGTCGATCTCGTCGACGTCACCGAGCCGATCACCGTGCGCGGCGTGCGCGATCTGATGCATGATGCAGACCCTTCGGGCCGGGATGATGCCGTAACCGGCTCCGCGGACGCGGACGGGGATGACGCCGGGCACGGCCCCGCAGAGCAGAGGGAGCAGAGTTCATGACCGCGCGTCTCCGCATCCGCCTCTCCGCGATCGCCGCGGCACTCACGACCGCGCTCGTCCTCGCAGGCTGCACGGGTCTGCCGACGGCCGGCCCGCCCAATGCCGGTCTCGAGGTGGGGGGCGAGGAGACCGACGAGCGGCCGTTCTCGGCGATCGCGGAGGGCCCGGAGCCGGGCGGCAGCCCCGCGCAGATCGTCGAGGGCTTCCTCGACGCGTCGATGTCGCCCACGAACTCGTGGGAGACGGCGCGGAAGTTCCTCACCGAGGACTTCAGCCGCGAGTGGAAGCCCGAGGCCGCGGTGACTGTCGACTCCTCCGTCGATGAGCGCGACTACGACTCGTCGGTTCAGCCCGACGACGAGGACGCGACCTCGGCGGAGGTCGGCGTGACCCTGGACCAGGTCGCGAGCGTCGATGCAGACGGCGCGTACAGCGCTGACACCGGAACCGCGAAGGCCATGTACCGGCTCGTGCGCGAGAAGGGCGGCGAGTGGCGCATCGCCGAAGCCGCTCGCGACGGCATCACCCTCGACGTCGAGACCTTCACTCAGGTGTACGAGAAGTTCTCGCTCAAGTACTTCGACCCGACGTGGACGCATCTCGTGCCCGACGTCCGCTGGTTCCCGCGTCGAGCCGCCATGGCCACGACCGTGGTGCGCGCTCTGATGTCGGGTGAGCCGAGCGAGTGGCTGGCTCCCGCCGTACGGCCGTTCTCGTCGGATGTGGAGATGGTCGGCGACGCTGTGACCGTCGACGAGTCGCAGGTGGCGTCGGTGCCGCTGAGCCGGGCGGCGCTTTCGGCCTCGCCGACGGATCTCGCCCGGATGCGGACTCAGCTCGAGGCGAGTCTGGAAGGCGCGGGAGTCACCCAGGTGCGTCTGGTCGTCGACGGTGTGCCGCTCGATGCGGGCAGGGTCACGGTCGAGGAGCCGATCGTCGACCCCGGCGTGCTGGTGCTCGACGACGAGACCTTCGGAACCGCCACATCCGGTGGTGAGATCACCCCCGTCGCCGGGCTCACGGCGCAGATCGCCAAGATCGTGGACCCCATCGGCGCGATCGATGTCTCTGCCGACGCCCAGCTGGCCTCGGTGCAGCTGCGCGACGGCCGTGTCTTCGCGGTCAGCGACGGCGACACCAACCAGGTCGACGGCCGTCCCGGCCTGATCGCGCCGTCTCTGGACCCCTTCGGATTCATCTGGACGGTGCCGACATCGAGTGCGTCGAAGCTGCAGGTGGCGACGACCAAGGCCGAACCCCTGTTCGTCGCGGATGCCTGGCCCGGCGCCGAATCGATCAGCCAGCTGCGGGTGTCGGCCGACGGTGCGCGAGTCGCCGCCATCGTGAGTTCGGGGGGCGGTCGCCGTGTGGTCGTCGCGGCCGTGATCCGCGACGAGGAGCAGCAGCCCATCGGTCTCGGGGCGCCGTACGAGGTAGCCCCGCTGGCAGGGCCGGCGCAGGGGCTCTCCTGGGTGGGTGCCGACTCGGTGGCCGTGCTCAGCACCGTTCCGGATCCCACTCTCACGATGCACATCATCGGAGGACCGTCGACCGTGTCATCGGCGCTCGCTCCTGCCGGCGCGATCACGCTCGCGGGGGCGAAGACCGTCACCGGTCTTCGTGTGCTGTCCTCCGATGAGTCGGTGTACGCCCAGCGCGGGTCCTTCTGGCAGGAGGCTGTCTCGGACGTTCGCGTTCTGGGCACCCGAGCCGGCTACTGAGTCCTTCTGCACGGACGACCCGCGCCGCCGGTTCTCCACAGAGAAGGACGTCGGCGCCTCCCGACCGCCCGGGGACGCGGCAGAGTCGGGGCATGAGATCGGATGCCTGGCAGCGGATCGCCCATGACGCGCTCGCGCTGCTGCTCGCGTCGAGCTGCCCTGGCTGCGACCGCGGAGGAACTCTGCTCTGTGACGACTGCCGGATGCTGCTGCGGTCCGACCCTCACGACACCTGCACACCGCAGGGGCGGGCCGTGCATGCCGCGCTGCGATATGGAGGCGTGCCGGCGCGCGCGATCAGACGGCTGAAGGAAGAGGGCGCGACCATGCTGTCCTGGCCCCTCGGTGCCGCGCTGCGGCCGGTTCTGCAGGCTCAGGGGAGTGAGGCGCTGATCGTCCCGGTGCCGACGAGCCGGGTCGCGTTCCGGCGTCGCGGCTACCGGGTCCCCGAGCTTCTCATCCGTCGGACAGGTCTCACGGCGCACCGCGTGCTCGTCCCGGCCCGCCGCACCCAGGACCAACGCGAGCTCGGTCGCGCCGCGCGCGCCCGGAACGTCGCCGGCAGTATGCGCGCGCGGGTCCACGGGCGAGGCGCGGTGGTGATCGTCGACGATGTGGTGACCACGGGGGCGACGCTCGACGAGGCGGCGAGGGCCCTGCGCGCCGCCGGATTCACCCCGGTCTGCGCTGTCGCGCTCGCAGCCACGCCTCGTCTTCACGACACGGCGAATTCATGATGAACGGATAGTGACATGTCGGTGTGCGGGGACTAGCGTAGGTGGTCACAAGGCGACCACGGTCCGCCCTTGGCCGGGAGGACCGGGACAAGGAGACACTGATGGAAACGAGCATCGTCGGCGTCGGAGTGAGCATCTCCGACCGATTCCGCACCGTTGTCGAAGAGAAGACAGCCCGTATCCAGACCCTCGCCCCGCGCGCGCAGCGACTCGAGATCAAGGTCACCCATCGCGCGTATCGCAACGGCCGACTGCCTGATGAGACGGTCGAGCTCACGCTCCTCGGAAAGGGGCCTGTGGTTCGCGCCGAGGCGATCGATCCTGACAAGTTCGCGGCATTCGACATGGCGCTCGACAAGCTCGCCGAGCAGCTGCGCCGTGCGAAGGAGAAGCGGATCGACGGCCGGAACCACCCGCGTGGCGCGCACTTCGAGAAGGGAAGCGGGGCGCTCGAAGGCATCGACGTCCAGCCGGCGTCGGTCGATGTGCTGCACGCCGTCGCCACGGGGGCGATCCCGGTGCAGCAGGACGAGGAGGAGACGTACTCGCCCGTCGTCATCCGCACCAAGAGCTTCGACCCGGAGTGGATGACCGTCGAGGAGGCGGTCGACCGCATGGAGCTGGTCGGCCACGACTTCTTCCTCTTCGTCGACGCCCGAACCGATCACCCCAGTGTCGTGTACCGCCGCAAGGGCTGGGATTACGGCGTCATCGCGCTCGAGACCGCCGCTCCGCCGGCGGAGGAGGAGCTGGCATCCTGACCCGCTGAACACGACAAGAGAGGCTCCCTTCGCGGAAGGGAGCCTCTCTTGGCGTGTATGACGCGGATGGCTGTCAGTCGAAGAATCCGTCCAGCATGCTGCCGATCACCAGTCCGCCCAGGACGCCGCCCATGATGTCGCCGCCGCCCATGCCACGGCGACCGCCGCCGTAGGCATCGTTGCCCCACCCCTGGTTCTGAGGGCGGGAGGAGTCGATGTCGCGCTGCGCGAGCTGAAGGGCTTCGGAGGCCAGCAGCGCCACGCGCCTCGCCGAGGAGAGCGCCTGCTCTCTGGTGTCCTCTGCGGGCAGAAGGTTCGGCACATCGATGCGCAGCCGTTCGGCCTCGGCCAGACGCGTTCGAGCATCGGCGCCGATCCATCCCCGGTGCCCGGCGATGAGACCCCGCGCGACTCCGAGCTGGCGATCCGCATCGTCGAGGGCGTGCTGAACGTGCTCGAGCGAGGGGAGCGGATTCTGCGCGCGGTACTGCGCCTTGGCGATGGCCTCGTCGAGCGCGGTGTTGGCACCGCGCAGCTGGGTGAGCTCGGCGAACGGATCGTTGCGGGTTCCCGAGGGGGTGAGCGCCAGCAGCGCCGCCTCGAGTTCGCCGGTCGCCTTGGCCACCTCTGGCGTCTGCGGTGCGTTGCGGGCGGCGATGATGTCGGCCCGGGAGTCGGCGACGACGTCGGCGAGCGTGGACTCGGCGCGCAGCGCCTGGATCTCGAAGTCCTCCACGGCATCCAGCAGCGCACCGGCGCGGCGCACGGCTTCCGTGGCCGTCTCGAGTGCGAGATTCGCCTCTTCGTTCTGGCGCGCGGCGCGGCGGCGCTCGGAGACGTCGGCACCGTGCGTGGCGAAGGCGAGCAGCTGCTCGGCCTCATCGCCCGACGAGGCGATGCGACGCATTGCGGTCTCGGAGTATCGCGACGACAGACGGTCGATCGTCGAGCGGGCCTGCGGAATGCGCGACGCCAGCTGCTCGGCATCCCGTCGCACCTGCGCGATGATCTCGGGAGCACGGCGCACCTTGGCGACCGTCTCGGCGAGGTCGCCGGTCTTCTCGTCCAGCAGGCTCTCGGCCCACTCGCACAGCTGCATGATCCGTGCGTTGCGGGTGCGCAGCTCTTCGACGGTGTCGGGGATCTCGTCGTGGTTCAGCTGGTGCAGCTGGAAAGCCTCTCCCAGGTGGGTGCGCACCGACCGCAGCGCGTTGTCGAGGTCGGCCGTCAGCGAATCGCCGAGCTCGGCCTGCGCGAACGCCAGCTCGTCGGCGGTCGTGCGGATGCGCTCGTCTGCGGCGACCAGCGCCTGCTCGGCCCTGCGCGCGAGATCGGCGTCCTGCGCGGCGAGCGCCTCTTCTTCTCGTTTACGTCTGCCCCAGAAACCGGCCATGTTCTCGATCCTACGGTCGTCGGACGATGCGCAGGCTGTGCATCCGGTGCGCCCGCGGCGAACAGCGCGAGTCCATCCGGATGCAGGGGGCGCAGGCGATCGCGGTGGGGCGAGTCAGCACGTCACGATCGGACCTTCGCCGGGCGGCCGCGCTTGGGTCGTTCGGTCGAGAGCTCGAGATCGAGTGCGTGCTGTGGATGCATGCTCAACCGCTGCTCGGTGTGGTCGAGCCAGCGCACCTCGGCTTCTGCCGCGAAGATCATCGAGTCGACCACGAGAGACCAGGCGAGCTGCTCCGGCCCGTCGGGGTCGGCGCCTGCGTACGTGGCGCGGTTCAGCTCCTGCAGCTGCCCGAGCGACACGCGGCGCTGCCGGTGTATGACGTCCGCGACGTCGACGCCGGGAAGGGTCGCGGCGACGGCCAGCTTGATCGCGAGCTCATCTCGTGTGCCCTGCGTGCGCTCGACGGGGGAGTCCAGCCAGGCTCGCACCTCGGCGCGGCCCTGATCGGTGATCTCCCAGTACACGTGCCCCTGCTCGTCGACGTCGCCCTTCGCGGCGAAGCCGTCGCGCTCGAGACGCTCGAGGGTGTTGTAGATCTGACCGACGTTCAACGGCCAGGTCGACCCGGTGCGCCTGTCGAACTCGGCGCGCAGCTGGTATCCGTAGCACGGGCCCTGATCGAGGATGGCGAGCAGACTCTGGCGGACGGACATGACGACTCCTCGAGGACGTTTCCCGGTATTGGGTTTCTCGGTAAATGCATATCGGGAAAGGTGCGGACTGCGCAAGACGCGCGCCGGTATGTCTGTTCGCCGCGAGCGTGTCAGAAGGATCGGCGGGCGCACAGCGTGCGCAGGTCACGCGCCGGTAACATGGCAAAGCATGCCCGGCGCTGACCCATGCGCAGGGACGAGAAATCCAAGGGAGACATCCGTGGCGAATCCTCTCGAGAAGCTGCTGCGTGCGGGCGAGGGTCGCATCCTCCGCCGGCTGAAGCAGGTCGCGAAGGCCGTGAACGCACTCGAAGACGAGTTCGAGAAGCTCACCGACGACGAGCTGCGGAACGAGACCGCCGAGCTGCGCGCCCGGTTCGACAAGGGCGAGACCCTCGACCAGCTGATGCCCGAGGCCTTCGCGGCCGTGCGTGAGGCAGCTCGCCGCACCCTCGGCATGCGCGCGTACGACGTGCAGATCATGGGCGGGGCCGCTCTGCACTTCGGCAACATCGCCGAGATGAAGACCGGTGAGGGCAAGACTCTCGTCGCCGCTTTCCCGTCGTACCTCAACGCGATCGCGGGCAAGGGCGTGCACGTCATCACGGTCAACGACTTCCTCGCCTCGTATCAGTCCGAGCTGATGGGGCGTGTGCATCGCGCCCTCGGCATGACCACGGGCACGATCGTCTCGGGTCAGACGCCCGAGGTGCGCCGTCAACAGTACGCCGCCGACATCACGTACGGGACGAACAACGAGTTCGGCTTCGACTACCTCCGCGACAACATGGCGTGGCGCAAAGAGGACCTCGTGCAGCGCGAGCACTTCTTCGCGATCGTCGACGAGGTCGACTCCATCCTCATCGACGAGGCCCGCACGCCGCTCATCATCTCGGGACCCTCCTCGGGTGAGGCGAACCGCTGGTTCACCGAGTTCGCGAAGATCGCGCGCACCCTCGAAGCAGGCGTCGACTACGAGGTCGACGAGAAGAAGCGCACGATCGGCGTGCTCGAGCCCGGTATCGAGAAGGTCGAGGACTATCTCGGCATCGACAACCTGTACGAGTCCGCGAACACTCCGCTGATCTCGTTCCTGAACAACTCGATCAAGGCGATCGCCCTCTTCAAGAAGGACACCGACTATGTCGTGATGAACGACGAGGTCATGATCGTCGACGAGCACACCGGCCGCATCCTGGTCGGTCGACGGTACAACGAGGGAATCCATCAGGCGATCGAGGCCAAGGAGGCCGTGCCGGTCAAGGCCGAGAACCAGACCCTCGCCACCGTCACGCTGCAGAACTACTTCCGCCTCTACGACAAGCTCGCCGGCATGACGGGTACCGCCGAGACCGAGGCGGCCGAGTTCATGTCGACCTACAAGCTCGGCGTCGTTCCCATCCCGACGAACCGGCCCATGATCCGCAAGGATCAGCCTGACCTCGTCTACAAGAACGAGCAGGCGAAGTTCGCACAGGTGGTCGAGGACATCGCCGAGCGTCACGCCGCGGGGCAGCCTGTGCTCGTCGGCACGGTGAGCGTCGAGAAGAGCGAGTACCTTTCTCGACTGCTCGCCAAGAAGGGCATCAAGCACGAGGTGCTGAACGCCAAGAACCACGCACGGGAGGCCGAGATCGTCGCGCTCGCCGGAAAGCTCGGCGCCGTCACGGTCGCGACCAACATGGCCGGTCGAGGCACCGACATCATGCTCGGCGGCAACGCCGAGTTCCTCGCCGTGCAGGAGCTCAAGGCCAAGGGACTCGACCCCGAGGAGACGCCGGAGGACTACGAGGCCGCGTGGGACGAGACCTATGAGGCGATGAAGAAGCGCGTCGCCGAGGACGGCAAGAAGGTCGCGGAGGCGGGTGGACTGTACGTGCTCGGCACCGAGCGCCACGAGTCGCGTCGCATCGACAACCAGCTGCGCGGTCGATCGGGCCGCCAGGGCGACCCCGGAGAGAGCCGCTTCTACCTCAGCCTCACCGACGACCTCATGCGGCTGTTCCAGTCCGGTGCGGCCGAGGCGATCCTCGCGCGGACGAACTTCCCCGACGAGGTCCCGATCGAATCGGGACTGGTCAGCCGAGCGATCCGCAGTGCGCAGTCGCAGGTCGAGGCGCGCAACGCGGAGATGCGGAAGAACGTCCTCAAGTACGACGACGTGCTCAACCGTCAGCGCGAGGCGATCTACGCAGACCGTCGGCACATCCTGCACGGCGACGACATCGCCGACCGCGTGCAGCACTTCATCGAGGATGCGATCGGCGGCATCGTCGACGACCACACCAGCACGGGCCACACCGAGAGCTGGGACTTCGATGCGCTCTGGGCCGAGCTCAAGACGCTGTACCCCATGGACGTCACGATCGACGAGGTGGTGGCCGAGGCGGGCGACCGCAAGGGCGCCATCACCGCCGAGGGGCTGAAGCGCGAACTGCTCTCCGACGCGAAGATCGCCTACGAGAAGCGCGAGGAGGCACTCGGCGAGGCCGCCACCCGCGAGCTCGAGCGCCGCGTCGTGCTTCAGGTGCTCGATCGCCGCTGGCGCGACCACCTCTACGAGATGGACTACCTCAAGGACGGCATCGGCCTGCGGGCCATGGCGCAGCGCGACCCGCTGATCGAGTACCAGCGTGAGGGCTACGCGATGTTCCAGGCGATGATGGGACAGATCAAGGAGGAGTCGGTCGGCTATCTGTACAACCTCGAGGTCGAGGTGCGCCGCGCAGGCGACGATCAGACCGAGGTCGAGGCCAAGGGACTGATCGACGAGCAGCCGGTCCAGAAGCTCGAGTACTCGGCTCCGAACGACTCGGGTGACGTCGAGGTGCGCAACGAGCGCGGACAGGTGCAGCAGGCGGCGACCCAGCGCGCCGCCGCGGCCGCGCGCGGCTCGTTCGGCCAGCAGGTGGATGCCGAAGAGCAGCCCGCGGGCAACCGCGAGCAGCGACGGGCGCAGAGCAAGAAGAAGAAGTAGTTCCGCTGTCAGACGCTGCTACGCAGAAGGCCGGTCCCATCGGGGCCGGCCTTCTGCATGTCGGAGGGTGTTCAGGAGTTGAGCGCCCGGAACTCCGTCCAGATCGACGCGCAGTCGTCGCGCCCGGCGTCGAGGTGGATCATGTCCAGCGTCGAGGTGTCGCTGCCGTCGAGATACCGCCGCAGGTGCACATCGCTGAACCCGTGCTCTCCGGCATCCACATGAGTCGACGCGTAGTAGCAGGTCGTGATGCCTGCCCACATCATCACCGAGACGCACATCGGGCACGGCTCACAGGTCGCATACATCACATGCCCCGAGAGGTCGAGCGTGTTCAGCTTGCGGCAGGCCTCACGGACGGCGACCATCTCGGCGTGACCCGAGATGTCGGTGTCCCGGATGACGGTGTTGCCGACTGCGACGACAATCTCGCCCTCGGGATCCACCAGGGTCGCGCCGAAGGGCCCGCCTGTGCCCGAGCGCATGCCCTCGATCGTGACCTCGACGGCCGGGGTGAAGTACTTCTCGAGCGTCTCCGCGGCGGGGATGGGGTGAGTCATGGTGTTCTCCTTGAACGCCCGCGTCAGCGGGCCTTGCGTGCGGTGAGGGTGAGGAGGGCATAGCCGGCGAACCCGATGATCAGACCCGAGAAGAAGGCCAGGTTGTTCACCTGCGCCAGGAACTCGATCGAGGCGACGCCGGGAAGGCGGCCGATCATGGTGATCGCGAAGCTGACGACGAGCACACCCAGTGCCCGCCAGTTGTACGCGGGCAGCGAGCCGCGCTGACCTCCCCTGTAGTCGGCGTAGATGCCTTCGATGTCGAGCGTCCTCCGTCGCTCGACGAAGTACGAGGCGAGCATGATGCCGGCGATGGGGCCGAACATCGAGCCGATCAGCGAGTAGAACAGGAACAGCGCGTCCGTGTTCTCGACGAACTGCCAGGGCAGGATGAGCGTGCCGATGATGGCGGCGAGGATGGCACCGCGCCTGAGTGTGAAGAGCCTCGGCAGCTGAGCGGTGAGCTGAAGGCCGGCAGGCAGCATGTTGCCGAACACGACGAAGGCGATCGCGCCGACGTTCATCGCGAGGATGAGGAGCACGACGACGAACGGGTTGCCGACTCCTTCGCTGATGGCCTGGATGAACACCCCGGGACGGTTGATGTCGAAGCTGCCGCCCGAGACGACCTGCAGAGCGGCGACGAACGACACGGTCACCAGCGCGAACAGCAGGTACGAGCCGATCACGCCGATCGGGAAGCCGATCGCGGGTGCCCGCATGGACGTGGCGTTGCGGGTGTAGTCGCCCGTGTTGACGATGGGACCCGCCCAGTTCGACACGAGGATGGATACGCAGGTGATGAAGATCAGCGGAGTGACGGGCGTGTCCACGACTCGCGTCGAGAACACCGCGCCCATGCCGCCCGCGTTGACGACGGCGAGCACCACGGCGATGACCACCAGGACGAAGACGGCGGGGTTGGCCCAGTTGCTGAACCGGCCGAGGAACGCCTGCCCGCCGAGGAACAGTCCGACGGTGAGCACCCATGTGACCAGGTACGAGATGGCCGTCGGCACGGGCAGACCGAGGATGTCGGCGCCGTCGCCGATCTGCGTGAAGCCGGGCCAGATCGTCTCGAAGACCACGTCGAAGGCCTGCGCCGACGACACGCTCGTGATGCCGAAGAACATGAAGCCGGCGATGATGCCACGCACCCACGTCGGCACCAGGGCGCCCTTGTGGCCGAAGGCCTCGCGCAGCTGCATCGCGAACGGAACGCCGTACTTGGCGGCCGCCTGACCGTTGAGGATGTAGCCGATCGAGACGATGACGGCCGCGGTCATGATGGCGCCCACCACCTGCCAGGCGTTCAGACCCAGTGCGAAGAAGGTCATCACTGTGAAATACGACAGGATGTTGTGGATCGGGCCCATCCACACCGTGATGAACTGCGGGGTCTTCCACGTGCGGGCCTGCGGGCGGATCGGGAGCACTTCGTCGGCATAGCCGCGCGACGCATACTCGGCGATCCGCTCCGCGCCCGGGTCGACGAGGACGGGATCGATTGCGGGGGTGGACATGGCCATCCGTTTCTCTGTGCACACCGGGTCTGGGGGGAGACGGGCTCGGAGGGGGGTGCTCCTCCGAGCCCGCCGGGTCGGTCAGCCCTTCGTGGACTGGATGAGGGACGGTGAGACGGCGCTGCTCAGCGTCATCTCGTCGTTCGGACCGAAGGTCACCGTGTCACCGGTGATGCGATCCTGCACCCACTTGGCCACGAACAGCGCTGCGACCATGAGGTAGGCGACGAGGAACAGCACGTGCGCGTCGCTCAGCGCCCAGGCCTCCGGCAGGCTGGGCTTCGCCGCGTGGATGATGCCGAACAGGGAGAGCAGCGCTGCCAGAGCGCCGACGATCGCACCCAGCAGCGGCTTGTTCCGGATCGCGAAGATCGCGATCATCCCCCAGAGCAGCGACGACAGCGGTGCGCCGTTGCCGAGGGTGGCGATGCCCGAGAAGTACGTGCCGGCCTGGTTCAGAGCATCCGCTCCCACCTCTCCCGCATTGGTGCCGACGGCCTTCAGCGTGTTGTTCACCAGGCTGTTCGCCCAGTTCGCGATCCACGGGAACAGTGCGACGAAGATCACCGGCAGCTCGACCTTCGGCGTCTCGCGAACCGACTGGGCGGCCGTGACGATGCCGATGTAGATCAGGATCGGGGCGATCGCAGCCATCGGTACGATCGACAGCAGCAGTGCGCTCATGCCGAACAGGCCCACCGCGAACATCGTGATGCCGTTCAGCATCGTGTAGCCGATGCCCGCACCCATCTCCTTGTATGCGGTGTGGCCGATGTACACGGTGACAGGGTACGGGTTGCCCATCAGCGCACCGACCATGGTCGCGCCGCCGTTGACGAGCATGACCGGTCGTGCGCTGTAGTGGTCACCGGCGGCCTCTGCGGCCTCGATGTTCTCGAGGTCGAACACGTAGTTCGCCAATGCGAGCGGCACAGCCGAGGCGAGGAACGGCGCAGAGTGGGCGATGCCGTCGATGAAGCTGCCGATCGACACCTGGGGCGGGTGCCATCCGGCGTGCACGAGGGCTGCCTGCACCGCCTCGGGCGTCTGCAGCCCGAATGCCCACGCCGCAGCCGTCCCGACGATCAGCAGCAGCAGACCGGTCGGCACCTTGCCCAGGAACGGCGAGCGGCCGAACCAGTTGATGAACACGATGACGAGCACGAGGAAAGCGACGACCGGGAACTGGAAGCTCTGCAGCATGGGGTTCATCGCGAGCAGCAGCAGACCCAGGCCCGCCAGGCAGGCGAGCAGCACGGAGCGAGGGACGGCGCGGCGCAGCAGGTCGCCGAAGAACGACCCGACCACGAGGATCAGGCCCTCGAGGAAGCCCCAGACCAGTCCGATGCCGACGGCCAGCTCCGCGTCCTGCGTGGTCGAGTAGACGGGGAGGATCACGAGGAAGGTCACGGTGAAGATCGACGGCGCGCTCGGGCCGGAGGGCAGGGCCACGACGTCGCCGCGGCCCTCTCTCGCGGCCAGGCGGCGGGCGAACCACACGTACATCGACGAGGTGATGAGGATCGCGAGCCCGAATGCGGGAGCGATCCGGCCCACCACCATGTCGACGGGCAGACCCGCCATGGTGAGCAGGGCCGTGAAGGTGATGATGTTCGTGAGGTTGTTCGTGAAGAGGGCGAAGAAGGCCGCGATGTCGCCCTTCTTCCACCACTTCAGCTGCGTCCCCGCGGCAGCGGGCGCCGCGGCGGTCACGGCTTCACCGTGTCGGCAAGGGCGCGCAGCGCCTTCTGGAACGCCTCGACAGGCGGGTGCGTGATACCGGCGCCGATCATGCCGATGCCGGGCTCCTTATGCGCGATCGCGGTGTTGATGACGGGCAGGATGCCGGTCTCCATCACCTTGCGCACGTCGATGCCGGAGGGGACGCCCATGAAGTCGAGCGCCGGAATCGTGATGTTCGGGTTGTTGCCGGTGGTGATCGCGTTCATCGTGCGGGAGTAGCCCATGGCCTCGTCCACCGTGCCGCCGACGAGCGCGACGATCGCGGGAGCAGCCGCCATCGCGAAGCCGCCGATGCCGAACGTCTCGGTGATGGCGGAGTCGCCCATGTCGAGACCGGAATCCTCGCGCGTGTAGCCGGCGAACATCGGGCCGATGACCTCCTGCGCCGGCCCGGTGAACCACTGTCCGCCGGTGCCTGCGACGCGGATGCCGAAATCGACGCCGTTGCGAGCCATGGTGGTGACGATCGTCGAGTTCTCGACGCCGTTCGCGGCGTCCATCGACGCCTTCGCCGCCACCATCCAGGTGGGACCGGAGAAGTAGTCCGAAGAGGCGACGAAGTCGAAGACCTCGCGCTTCTCCTTCGTGGTGAAGTCGGTCTCGAGGATGTACGGCGCGAGCGCCTGGATCAGCAGCGTCGTGCCTGCGACGTTGCGGTTGTGCGCCTCGTCTCCCATGTGCAGCGCCTGCGACAGCATCAGGCGGAGGTCGAGGCCGTCCTCGTTCAGCGACATGGCCGCCGAGAGGATCGGACCGAACACGTCGCGCATCCAGTTGAGGCGGTCGATGACCGACTGGTCGTTGGCGCCGAAGCGGAGGATCTTCGACAGCTGCTCGGAGAGGTTGGTGAAGGCGGTGTTGCCGTGCGTGCGGTTGGTGACCTTGTGCACCCACATGCTGGCGCTCGTCACACCCGCCATCGACCCGACCGACTGGTGCTCGTGGCAGGGCGAGAAGGTGATCTCGCCGGACGCGGCGAGCTCGAATGCCTCGTCGATGTCCTTCGCGAGGCCCTCGAACACGAGCGCGCCCGTGACGGCGCCCTTCATCGGACCCGACATCCGGGTGAACTCGATGGGGGGACCGGCGTGCAGGATGGTCTTCGCGGTCATGCCGGGAACGGTGTCGATCGCCTGGCCGAAGCCCTCGAGGAACGGCTGGGCCGACAGGATCCGATCGAGCGCCACCTGGTTGGCGGCGTCGATGCGCTCGGCGATCGCGGGATCCTCGAGGCGGCTCAGCGCGGCGATGACCTCGGGGTCGCCGCCGCCCGGCGGGGTCCAGTCCATCAGGACCGGGTCGACGCCCTGCTTCTTCAGGTCGTCGGCGAACAAGTCGAGGCCGAGGTTGATCGGCTTCAGGTTCGCGGAGAACAGGTCGTTGACGCTCATCAGATGTCACCCTTCGCGACGAATTCGCGGGCCAGCAGCCCGAGGTTGGTGGAGGAGGAGGCGATGGTCACGCCGGCGGCCTCGAGCTGAGCGATCTGCTCGCCGATCGCGGGCGTGTCGAGATCGGTGCCCAGCACGTAGCCGAGGATCTCGAGGTGATGACCGCGCTCCGCGGCGATCGACTTCGCCTCGGTGATGGCGGGGATCGTGACGCCGACAGGGTCGGCGTGCGCGCCGAAGCCGAGCACGAAGTCCATCGCGATGACGCCGACCGACGGGTCCTTGGCCTCTTCGACGATGCGCTGCAGGCGCAGCGACGGGTCGATCATGGGGTGAGGACGGCCGTTGGTGAAGTCGTCGTCGCCCATGTCGAGGAAGGTGTGCTCGCGCGAGTCGTCCATGGCCCCGATCCGGTAGGCCGGGTCCTTCTGGATGTTCGAGTACACGTTGTCGTACTTCGCGAGGGCGGCGAACATCGACTCGTCGCACAGGGTGCCGCCGCAGAACAGGCCGCGCACGTACTTCTGCTCCGGGGCCAGCTTGGCTCGCACCTCCTCGATGAGCGGGATGTTCAGAGGGTGCTTGTCGAGAGTCGACTCGTCGATGCCCGAGGCGACGACCGCGGCGATAGCCAGGGGCTTGGTGCCGGCGGTGACCATCGTGACGTTCTCGAATCCTGATTCCGTGCGGTCGGAGCCGAGGAAGGTCACGAACACGGGCTTGGACGCCTGCCCCGCGACCGCCAGCACCTTCGTCGCGACATCCTCTGCCGGGGGCTTGGAGATGATGACGATCACCGAGGTCTCGGGGTCGGCGTCGAGGGCCCGGATGCCGTCGATCATCGAGATGCCGCCGATCTCGGTGCTCAGGTCACGCCCGCCGGTGCCGATCAGCTGCGAGACTCCGCCGCCGAAGTCGTGGATGCGCACCGACACCTCCTGGCTGCCGGTGCCGGAGGCCCCGACGATTCCGATGCTGCCGCGGCGCACGGCGTTCGCGAAGGCGAGACCCGTGCCGTTGATGATCGCCGTGCCGCAGTCGGGCCCCATGACGATGAGACCCTTCTCATGCGCGAGGTTCTTGAGCGCGAGCTCGTCCTCGACCGCCACGTTGTCTGAGAAGATCATCACGTTCTTGCCCGCGTTCAGCGCCTTGCGCGCTTCACGGGCTGCGAACGCGCCGTTGACCGAGATGATCACGAGGTTCGCGTCGGGTGCCTCCTGGAAGGCGCCGTCGAGGGTGCGGTAGCGCACCTCGTGGGCATCCGCAGCCTTCTTGCCCTTCCTGGCGAGGATGTCGTCGACAGCGGCGATCGCCGCCTCGAGCGCGTCGTCTGCGGCGTCGATCACGATCATGAGGTCGCTGGGGCGTGCTTCGTCGACGGAGGGGTCGTCGACGCCGACGTTAGCGAGCACCTCCTTGTTCATGGGGGTGGCCATGCCGAGCAGAGCCTGGGTGACGCCCTCGACGGCGTTCGCCTTGGTGCTCATCGACATGAGCGAGACCGAGTCGAGGTACGTGTTCTTCCTGATTTCGATGTGTCTGGTCATCGTCGTCCTTTCGGGTCTGTCAGGCCTGGTGGTTCTCGAGGATCGCGACGATCTCGTCGTAGCCGCGTTCGCGAGCGAGGTCGGCGGGGGAGGTGCCCCAGGGGTCGGGCATGCCGGGCTTCGCGCCGTGCGCGAGCAGCAGCTCGACGATCTGCTGCCGCACAGGTCCGCCGTCGCCGAGGATGATCGTCTCGATGAGTGCGGTCCAGCCGAGGTTGTTGGTGAGGTTCACGTTGATGCGGGTGTTCTCGAGCAGGTAGCGCACGACCTCGAGGTGGCCCTTCTCGGCGGCCGGCGTCAGGCCGTTGCCGCCCATGCGGGTCAGCCGCTTGAGGTCGGCACCCGCCTCGGCCATGATCTTCACGAGCTCGAGCTGGTCGTTGATGCATCCGAAGAGGAAGGGGTTCGAGCAGGTCTGGTCCTGCGCGTCGATGTCGACGCCCTCGGCGATGAGCGCCCGCACCACGTCGAGGTGGCCGCCACGGGCGGCCAGGAGGATCGCGGTCGCCTCTTCGCGGTCGACCGCGTTCTTGTCGGCGCCCTCTGCGAGGGCTGCCTTGACGCCCTCGAGGTCGCCCGCGGCGGCGCTGTCGAGGTAGCGCTCGTCGATCGTGGGTGCAGTGCTCATCGATGATCTCCTTGATCGGATGGGATTGGTCGGATGGTGGTGGATGCGGAGAGATGCATCCCCAGGCGGATGCCGGTGAGGATGTCGTGTCCGGAGCTGTGGCCGATCTCGGCGGTCTTCGCCACCGCGGTGCGCAGGTCTCTCTCGGCGCGGGCGATGACGGCGTCGACGAGATCGTGCATTCGCCGGCGCGCGCGTCCGGTGAGCGCGGCGCGCAGGGTCACCTCGCTCAGCTGGGTGGTGCGGCGGTCTGCGGTCGCGGCGGCAGCCCGCAGCGGAGGGAGGAGCGCGGCCAGATGGAAGCCGGGGTGGGCGCAGACGAACGCGAGGCCGGTGAGCACGTCGTCACCAGAGGGAGTCAGTCCCTCGCCCAGCCCGAGCAGTCGTTCGGCCGCGGTCGCGACGGGCGCATTCATAGCCGGGTCGCCGGACGCGAGCAGCCCTCGCGCTGCGGCCTCGAGGCGACGGATGCCCGCGATGAGGGCGTCGGCCGCGAGAGCGCCGAACGGCGTCGCCGGTGCAGGTGAGGGCATGCCGTCGAGCACGGAGAGCGCGAGGCGAAGCGACTCGTGCGACGGGATGCCCGTATCGGCGCGGAGCACCACGGCATCCGCCGGCGCGAGAGTGATCCGCAGGTCATCGTCCTCCGGGCGCAGAACGACGGCATCGGCTGCGAAGGCGACGCCGTCGCCGACGCGGGCCGAGGCGATCATCGGCCAGTCGTGCTCGATGATGCGGATCGTCCAGGGCGCGTCATCGAGATCCCCGTGTGCGAGCGCGATGAGCTTCGCCCCACAGCGAATGTTGACCACGCGCGCGTGCACCGAATGAACAGCGGCAACGCCGGCGGCCGGGGCATCGCTGCCGCCTGAGAGCGTCTCCTCAAGCGCAGCATCCCAGGTGTGCGCGCGAAGCGCGACAGGGGTGGCGACGGGGGTCATCGTCTTCTCTCCGAGGCATTCGCGCCGCCCGAGGTGACGGTCAGCGGAACGCTGTGAATGTCTTCATCACAGGTATACCATTTGTTCAAATGGAATACCATTCATGAACCTGGAGTACCAGCTCCGCTCAACGAAGGAGACAGAATGCGCATCGTGGTGGCACTGGGAGGCAACGCCCTTGCACGTCGTGGCGAGCCCATGACCGCTGAATACCTGCGGGCGAACGTCCGTTCCACCTGCGAGGCGCTCGCCGCTCTGGCGAGTGAGAACGAGATGGTAATCACGCACGGCAACGGCCCGCAGGTCGGCCTGCTCGCGCTGCAGAACCTCGCCTACCAGGACGTCGCCGCCTACCCGCTCGACATCCTGGGCGCCGAGACGCAGGGCATGATCGGGTATGTCGTCCAGCAGGAGCTCTCGAACGCGCTGAACGGCTCACGCGAAGTCGCCGGCATCATCACCACCACCGTGGTCGACGAGTCGGACCCGGCCTTCGAGCGCCCCACCAAGCTCATCGGCCCGCAGTACTCGGCGCACGACGCGGCCGAGGCCGCCGCCGAGTACCGCTGGACCATCGCCAAGGACGGAAACGCGTTCCGCCGCGTCGTGCCGTCGCCGAACCCGCTGTCGATCGTGCAGGCGCCGCTCATCCGTCGCCTGCTCGAGGCGGGAAGCCTGGCGGTCTGCGTCGGTGGGGGCGGCGTCCCGGTCCGCGTCGACTCGAAGGGCCGCCATGTGGGCGTGCAGGCCGTGGTCGACAAGGACCTCGCATCCGCCGCTCTCGCGGCCGACATCGGGGCCGACACGCTCATCATGCTCACCGACGGCGACTACGTCAGCGAGAACTGGGGCACCCCGGAGCAGCGCGACATCCACACGGCATCGGCGGATGCGGTCGCCGCGATGACCTTCGCCGAGGGCTCGATGCAGCCGAAGATCGACGCGGCCATTCGCGTCGCCCGTGCGGGTGGGCGAACCCTCATCGGCCCGCTCGACCGCCTGGACGATCTGCTCGCGCGCCGCATCGGCACCGAGATCGTGCCCACGCTCAAGGAGGGCATCCGCTGGGTGGAGAGCACGCCGACCAAGTCCGCCTGACGCCGCACGGGCGGACTTGGTGCGAGGATGAACCTGTGAGCAGATCAGACGACCGCGGGCTGGAGTCGGAGAGAGTCGCGGCGTGGCTGCGGGATGCCATCCTCGACGGAGTCCGCAAACCCGGCAGCAAGCTGATCGAGCGCGACCTCGCAGGCGAGTTCGGTGTCAGCCGCGTGCCCGTGCGCGATGCCCTGAAGGTGCTCGAGACCGAGGGGCTGGTCGAACTGCGTCCGCGCACCTGGGCCATCGTCCGCGAGTTCACCGCCGCCGACCTCGCCGACCTGGATGAGGTTCGCGAGGTGCTCGAGCCGATGGCGTTCCGCCTTGCGGCGGAGCGCCATCGTCGGGACGGGCTCGACCGGCTGCAGCTGGCGCTGCGCGAGGAGCAGGACAGCGCGGCCGAGAGCGACAGCATCGTCTCGCGGCGCGCAGCCGCCGACTTCCACGAGATCGTCGTCGAGCTGGCGGACAACCGCCTGCTCGCGGCGCTCATGCAGAGCATCCGCAGCCGACTCCGCTGGTCGCTGGTGCAGCACGACGACCTCGTGCATATCGCCGACGAGCACGTCGCGCTCTTCGAGGCCATTCGCGATCGCGACGGCGACCGCGCGAGCCGGCTCGCCTACGCGCACGTCGAGAGCAGTCGTCGCGAGCGGCTGTCGCACGCGGCATCGATGCATTCCGCCCCCGGTATCCTTGCGGAATGACCCGCCGCACCCTTGACCAGTCGTCGAAGCTGAGGAACGTCCTCTACGAGATCCGTGGCAAGGCGCTCGTCGAGGCGGCGCGCCTGGAGTCCGAGGGACACCAGATCCTCAAGCTGAACACCGGCAACCCGGCGACCTTCGGCTTCGAGGCTCCGCACCAGATCGTGCGCGACATGCTCGCGGCTCTGCCGACCGCGCACGGCTACAGCGACAGCAAGGGTGTGATCACGGCGCGTCGAGCCGTCGTCAGCCGCTATGAAGAGGTCGAGGGATTCCCGCGTTTCGACCCAGACGACGTGTACCTCGGCAACGGCGTCTCCGAGCTGATCACCATGGTCATGCAGGCGCTGCTCGATGAAGGCGACGAGGTGCTCATCCCCGCGCCGGACTACCCGCTCTGGACGGCGATGACCTCGCTCGCGGGCGGCACCCCCGTGCACTACCTCTGCGACGAGGAGAACGGCTGGCAGCCCGACCTCGAGGACATCCGCTCGAAGGTGACACCCCGCACCAAGGCGATCGTCATCATCAACCCCAACAACCCGACCGGCGCCGTCTACTCGCGCGAGGTGCTCGAGGGCATCGTGCAGATCGCGCGCGAGAACGAGCTGTTGCTTCTCTCCGATGAGATCTACGATCGCATCCTGTTCGACGATGCCCAGCACATCCCGACCGCGACGCTGGCCCCTGATCTGCTCTGCCTCACATTCAACGGCCTCTCCAAGACGTACCGGGTGGCCGGCTATCGTTCGGGATGGCTGGTGATCACCGGACCGAAATCGCACGCGCGCGGATTCCTCGAGGGCATCACGCTGCTGGCATCCACCCGACTGTGCCCGAACGTTCCTGCGCAGTACGCTGTGCAGGCGGCGCTCGGGGGAGTGCAGTCGATCGACGCGCTCATTGGTCCGACGGGGCGACTGCACGAGCAGCGCGACATCGCATGGAAGGGCCTGGAGGCGATCCCCGGCGTAAGCTGCGTGAAGCCGGCGGGTGCGCTGTACGCGTTTCCGCGTCTCGATCCCGAAGTGCACGAGATCCGCGACGACGAGAAGCTCGTCTACGACCTGCTCGTCTCGGAGAAGATCCTGCTCGTGCAGGGCACCGGCTTCAACTGGGCGACGCCCGACCACCTGCGCGTGGTGACGCTTCCCGAGGCGCGTGTGCTCAGCGAAGCAGTCGAGCGCCTCGGGAACTTCCTGTCGAGCTATCGGCAGTGATCGCGGCCCTCGCGCCGAGGCCCGCCGCTATGCGCCGCGCCGCACTCACCAGCTGAGAGCGCGGCGAGACGTCGGCGATCGCTCTCGCATGCAGGGCGGCAGCATCCGCCGCCCGCTGCTCCTGCGGGACGAACGCGACCTCGTCGATGCCGGCGAAGCGGCTCAGCGTGCGGCGGATCTGCCCACGGGCGTCGACGCCGAGCGGACCAGGGCGCACTCGATTGGCCACGACCGTCACGGGCGTGTCGCCCACGAGATGACGCAGCTCTGCGTACCCGCGCAGGAATCGACTCACCCCCAGCGGATCCGCGCTCAGCACCGCCACCACGGCGTCGGCCTCCAGCAGGACCGCTGCCGTCGCGGCATGGCGCTGGGGACCTTCAAGGCCGAGCAGGTCGTCGTCTTCGTCGAACGCCGCGGCGACGTCGACCACGATCTCGTCCTGCCACTCCCGCGCCACAGCGAGCGTCGCCCGCAGCCGACTTGCTGCGAGCTCCGGCCACCTGCTCGGCCGGTTCAGGCCGCCGAGCACGTCGAGCATGCCCGCTGAGGTCTCGACCGGCGTTGCGAGCCGTGCGAGCTCGGCCACATCGAGGCTGCCGAGCTGCGCACGACGGCACGCGGCTGCGAGCCCCGGCGACTCATCACCGAGCCCGAGCTGCAGCGCGACAGAGGGGGCGACGCTGTCGGCATCGACGAGCGCGCATCGACGACCCGCGCGAACGAGCTCGACGGCGAGCTGGATCGCCACCGTCGTCCGTCCCGGTGCGCCCTGAGGCCCCCACACCGCGATCACCCGGGGCGGCGGGGCAGGGGCAGCGGCCTCTACTGTCGCCTGCTCGGCGGCTACGGCCGCCATGACCTGCGCCGCAGGCGTGTCAGGAGCGAGCGATGCGGGAAGCCCGAACCGCGAGGCCACCCGTGAGCCCGCCGGCCCGATCGGCACGAGCCGCACCCCGGCGCGGTCGCACGCGCTGACCAGGTCGGCCGTCAGCACCGAGCGGACGGGTGGGATCAGCAGCGCGTCGAAGCCGGACAGATCGAATCCCGGGAGCGCGTCGGGCGACACGAGAGTCACCTGCGCGCCCTCGAGTTCCAGGTCGGAGGCCATCAGCGCCGAGTCCGCTCCGGCGTCGACGACGATGAGCCTCGTCACGATCCCGCTCCCGACGGCACCAGCGAGATCGCGTCGCCGCCCGTGATCGCCGCGAGCACATCGCCGACGTCGGTGCGGTCGACGATGACCTCGACGTCGGTGCGCCCGCCCGCCAGCATCCCCGCTTCCTCGGCGACATCGGCGACCACCGCGTCGGCGACGAGGATCCGCGGCTTCTCGAACGCACGGCCGTCGTCGACGGGAGGCGCATGCCACAGCTCGACCGCCGTGCCGGCCTTCACCTCCGCGGGGATCGCGGTACTGGCGATCACCACGGACGTCGAGCCGACATCGTCGGCGTCGCCCACTGCGGTGAGGGGGGGACGATCTCACCTGCGCTCAGGGTGCGCACCGCGACAGTGCCGGGATCGAGACTCTGCGGGGTGAGGTACTCGTCAGCCACCGGACCGAGCCCGACGTCGACCACCCGCAGCTCTGCCGAGCTGATGGTCTCTCCTGGCAGCACGGTGCGCGTCGCCTGCAGCACCGGCGAGGTCTGCCTCGATGATGCGACGAGGAGCCACACGCCTGCGATGGACGCGATGACGAGCAGCACGCCGATGACGAATCGGAGGTCGCCGTAGAAGCGGCGGTGAGCGCGCGATCGGATCATGCACACATCGTCACAGAAGACCGGGACATCTCGCCGGGGTTATCCACAGCGATCGACGGGGACTGCTTTTTCGCCGGTCTCGGGAGACAATGAGGACATGCCCGAAGCTTCCCCCACGGAGCCGCGCTTCCTCGCCCCCGCGCAGGTCGCAGAGCTCCTCAGCATCGAGGTCGATGAGGTGATCGCCCTCGTACATGAGGGCCGACTGCGCGGCGCGCAGGTCGGCTCCCCGCCGCGCTGGCGCGTCGAGCACTCGAGTCTGGCCGAGTATCTGGACGCGCAGACCGAAGAGGCCCGCCGTATGGCGCTCTGGCGCCAGTCGAACGAGGCCAGCTTCCCGGAGGTGTGGGGTACGACTCCGCTCAGGCACGACTGACGAGGGTCGGGCTCGGGCTCCGTCAGAGCACGCCTGACGCGTCCTCCAGGCGCACCCAGCTGAGCGCCGAGAACGGGATGCTGCGGAATCCGCGGACCGAGTGCATGCGTCGCGCTTCGGACGCGTCGTGCAGGGCGAGATCGAGGTGATCGGCGCCCGCTCGATCGATCGTGCCGTGCTGCGGGTCGCCGGAGCGTCGACCTACTGTCACCGGCACACGCCGCCGGGCGAGGTCGCGCAGGACGAATCCGACGGTCATGCGTCCGCGCAGCCCCGGATCGGGCGCGTCGGAGGCGAGGCTGGCGAGCAGCGAGCCGTGATCGACCCCGACGGATTCGATCGCAGCCAGCGGTGCGACCCGCAGACGGGGGTCGCCGCCGGCGCTGACACCCACCCAGTCGGCGCCGATGACCCGCAGCGAGGCGTCCCAGCACTCGCCACCGGCGAGCTCGAGCACCACCCTCGCACCGCGCGCGCTCATCGTCCGCAGCCGGTCGTGCAGCGTCAGCTTCGAGATCCGCAGCCGTTCGGACTCGGCATCGAGCGCAGCACGCTCGGACTCCCACTCCGCCGCGAGCTGACCCTCGAGATCATCGAAGAGGTGCTCCCATTCCACGAGGTCGAGGCTAGAGGACGGGAGCGGGCCGCGTCGGGTTATCCACAGGTGCTGAAGGAGGCGACGGCGACCGCGCGAGCGTGTGTTACCTTCGGGGGGTTCGCTGCGATGGGGGCAGCGCCACGACCGGGGGGATCGCGGAGATGACGACGACGTTGCACGAGTACTTCGCTCGGCAGCCGACTCCGGCAGCAGAGCTGCCGGATCCGGTGCCCTTGCTGCGAAGCCTGACGCAGGGGGCGCTGGAGGTCCTCGCCGGAGTGCGCGAGGTCGAGCAGCTCGCGAGATGGTTCAGCGAAGACGCGTTCCGGGCGCTGGTCACGCGAGCCAATCTCTCCGCGCGCGCTCGCAGCGCCCGCAACCAGGCTCCGACGCGACCGAGCTTCCAGATCCTCTCGATTCGCACGAGTGCGCCCGCCGACAACGTGATCGAGGCGGTCGTGGTGGTCGCAGGACCGGGGCGCACCCGCGCCGTGGCGATCAGGCTGGAGGGTTTCGACGGCCGCTGGCGCGCCAGCTCGCTCGCGATCCTGTGAACGGCGTACGGATCCTCTTCGGTCGCCCGATCGGGCTGAGGGCTGCCCAGTAGGCTGAATCCGTGTCAACACTCAGCGACCTCGTCCACGCCCAGGGTCTTCTCACCGACGCCGACGTCGAATGGCTGCATCGTCTCGCCGGCGACGGCCAGCTGCTGGCGGATCTCGCATCCGCCGACATGGTGATCTGGATCAAGACGTCCGACGGTTCGTTCATCGCGGTCACCCATTCCCGTCCCAGCGGCGCCGCCACGCTCTTCTACCGCGACCTGGTCGGCGAGAAGGTGCGGCCCCAGTGGCGCACCCAGGTGCAGTCGGCCTTCGAGTCCGGGACCATCGTCGACTCTTCGTCACCCGACTGGTTCGAAGAGACGCCGACCCGAGTGCGGGCGGTGCCGATCCGACGTCGCGAGGGCAACAGCGACGAGGGGCGCATCATCGGCGTTCTCACCAGGCACACCAACCTCGGGGAGGTGCGGATGCCGTCGCGCCAGCAGATCAGCTTCGACGAGTGCGCGAACGAGCTGTTCCAGATGATCACCTCTGGCGAGTTCCCGGACCTGGCGGCTCCGACAGCACCGCGACGCGGCGCACCGCGTGCATCCGATGGCCTGATCCGTCTGGATGTCGACGGCATCGCCACCTTCGCCAGTCCGAACGCGCTGTCCGCCTTCAACCGGATGGGCTTCGACGACGAGCTCGAGGGGGAGTCGCTGGCCGAGGTCACGACCCGCCTCGTCCCGCCGTCACGCCAGGTCGACGAATCCCTGCCTGTTGTCGTCACGGGCCGTGCGCCTTGGCGCACCGACATGGAGGCCCGCGGTGTCACCGTGTCGCTGCGCGCCATCCCGCTGAAGGACCACGGCACTCGCATCGGCGCGATCGTGCTCTGCCGTGACGTGTCCGAGCTCCGCCATCAGGAGCAGGAGCTGATCACCAAGGACGCCACGATCCGCGAGATCCACCACCGGGTGAAGAACAATCTGCAGACCGTCGCGTCGCTGCTGCGCATCCAGGCGCGCCGTACCCATTCGGAGGAGGCGCGCGACGCGCTCACGCAGGCGATGCGCCGCGTCGAGTCGATCGCCGTCGTGCACGACACGCTCGCGAGCGGCCTCGCTCAGACAGTCGACTTCGACGAGGTGTTCGACCGCGTGCTGAAGCTCGTGGCAGAGGTGGCGGCAGCGCCCAACACCCGCGCCCGCACGCAGCTCGAGGGGCGCTTCGGCGTGCTGCCGAGCGAGTACGCCACGCCGCTGGCTCTCGCACTCACCGAGGTGGTCACGAACGCCGTCGAGCACGGGCTCGCGGGGCAGGAGGGCATCGTGCGCATCGAGGCGACCCGCACCTCCGAGCTGCTGCGGGTGACGGTGGCCGACAGCGGTCACGGATTGCCGGAGGGACGGGTGGGCCAGGGGCTCGGCACGCAGATCGTCCGCACCCTGATCCAGGGCGAGCTGAGCGGCAGCATCGAGTGGAAGGGCGCCGAGGGCGAGGGCACCGAGGTGATCATCGAGATCCCCATGCGCTGGATCTCGGTATGACATCCGCTCGCTGAGACGACGAAGCGCCGGTCCGTCGGGGCCGGCGCTTTCGCGTGGTCGGTTCAGCCTGCGCGACGGGCGCGGGCCGCGCGGCGCTTGAGAGCGCGGCGCTCGTCTTCCGAGAGGCCGCCCCACACGCCCGAGTCCTGGCCGGACTCCAGGGCGTACTGCAGGCAGATCTCGGTGACGGTGCAGGTGGCGCAGACGGCCTTCGCCTTCTCGATCTGGTCGACCGCCGGTCCGGTGTTTCCGACGGGGAAGAACAGCTCGGGGTCGACGGTCAGGCAGGCTGCTTTGTCGCGCCAATCCATACGGGGGGCTCCTCAGAGGTAGGTGTTCGGTGTGGGGCGCCGTTCTCGACGCGCGGGTCGGGCTGCGGATCGGGGTCAGCTACCCTGGTGATGCGGGCTTCCGCCCGCCCCACTCCGATGTGGGAGCACATGGCTTTGACTATTGTGTTACAGATACCTACTGAAATCAAGGGTTTTCTGACAGCTCTTGAGAGGAGCACGCGTGCGCCCGTCCGGACCGGCCATCGCCGCCGCCATCGTCCTTGCGCTCGAGGCAATCGCACTCGGGGTCGTCTGCCTGTTCGAGGTTCTCGCCCTCGGGGCGGGTCAGGCGTCGTCCGACATCGGCGGCATCGCGCTCATCGTCCTCACGCTGCTCGCAGCGGTCGCGCTCGGCGCCTTCTCATGGGGCACCCTGCGACGCGCGTCGTGGGCCCGCTCCGGAGGAGTGGTCTTCCAGGTGCTCGGGGTCGCCCTGGGCCTCGCCTCGCTCACCATCGAGCCGAAGGTGTGGCTGTTCACTCTTGCGGTCGGCGGAACCGCGCTGATCGGCTTGATCCTGCTGATCAGCGCGACCCGTCTCGACGGAGCATCCGACCCCAGGCTCCACCGCGGCGAGGACCCGCGGGACGGAGTCTGACGCTCAGGCGTCGATGCCGAGGATCTTCCGCAGTCGGGCAACGTGTCCGGTGGCCTTGACGTTGTACTGCGCGAGCGTGATCACACCGTGCTCGTCGATGACGAACGTCGAGCGGATGACGCCCTCGACGACCTTGCCGTAGTTCATCTTCTCGCCCCACACGCCGTAGGCGGTGTGCACCGCGTGGTCGGGGTCGCTGAGCAGCTCGAACGTGAGCCCGTCGCGCTCGCGGAACGACGCCAGCTTCGCGGGCTCGTCGCGCGATACGCCGACCACCGTGTAGCCCGCTCCCTGCAGCGACGAGATGCTGTCGCGGAAATCGCAGGCCTGCGTGGTGCAGCCGGGCGTCATCGCAGCCGGGTAGAAGTACAGGATGACCTTCTCGCCGAGCAGATCCGCGAGTGAGACGGACTCGCCATCCTGATTCAGGAGCGAGAAATCGGGGGCAGGCGTACCGGGTTCGAGGCGTGTCGTCACCCGTCAAGCCTATCCGGCGAACGTAGCCAGCAGACGCTGCAGAGACTCCAGCCTCGCCCTGCCCGTCTCGCTGAGCGTGCCGTCTGACGCGGCCTCGTTCAGGGCGCAGTCCTCGGCGTCGGCCAGATGCGTGCAGCCGCGCGGGCAGTCCTCGGCGATCTCGGCGAGCTCGGTGTAGGCGGTGAGGATGTTCGCCGGATCGACGTGTCCCAGCCCGAATGAGCGTACGCCAGGGGTGTCGATGACCCACCCGCTGCCGTCAGCGCCCGTGTAGCGCAGCGAGACGGTCGACGATGACGTGTGCCGGCCCCGGCCGGTCACCTCGTTGACATGTCCCGTCGCGCGTCGCGCGTCGGGGACCAGGGCGTTCACCAGGGTGGACTTGCCGACGCCGGAGTGTCCCACGAAGACCGTGGAGTGACCGACCAGCGCCCTGCCGATCTCGTCGACGGGCATCTGCCCGCGGGAGCTGGTGAAGACGGTCAGGTCGAGTCCGTCGAAGTGCGACAGGAACTCCGCCGGATCGGCGAGGTCGGTCTTGGTGACGACGAGAAGCGGGCGGATGCCGGCATCCAGAGCCGCCACGAGATAGCGATCCACAAGACGGGCGCGCGGCTCCGGGTCGGCTGCGGCGACCACGACGAGCATCTGGTCGGCGTTCGCGACGATGACCCGCTCGACCTGATCGGTGTCGTCGGCGCTGCGGCGCAGCAGCGACGTCCGCTCGACGATGCCGACGATGCGCCCGAGCGTGCCCTCATCGCCGGAGCGATCGCCGACGACCCGCGCTCGATCGCCGGTCACGATCGGCGTGCGTCGCAGCTCACGCGCCCTGGCGGCCGTGATCATGCGCTCCTCGGGAGTGTCCTCGCCGAGCAGCACGCTGTAGCGGCCCCGATCGACGCCGAGGATGCGCCCGATCTCGGCATCGTCGTGCGCAGGACGGCGCTTCGTGCGCGGACGGTTGGCCTTCGGATTCGGCCGGGTGCGGATGCGGCTCTCGTCGAACTCCTCGATCTCGTCGAGGTCGTCGTCGCCGAGCCAGCTCACGCGATGGCGCCCTTCAGCATCCGCTCCCACAGCAGGGTGAACTCGGGAAGCGTCTTCGCGGTCGTGCCGATGTCGTCGATCTCGACCCCGGGCACACGCAGTCCGATCAGCGCGCCCGTCGTCGCCATCCTGTGGTCGTGATACGCCGGCCAGACGCCGCCATGGAGAGGACGCGGAGTGATGCGCAGCCCGTCCGGCAGCTCTTCGGCTTCTCCGCCCAGAGCACGCAGGTTGTTGACGAGCGCGGCGATGCGGTCGGTCTCATGTGCGCGGATGTGCGCGACGCCGCGGATGGTCGTGGGGCCGTCGGCGAAGGCCGCGAGGCCGACGATGGTGGGAGTGAGCTCGCTCGCCGCCGACAGGTCGATGTCGAGACCGCGGATGCCGTCTCCGGCGCGCACGGTGAGGGCGCCGCCGTGTCTGCTGGTGTGGGCGCCGAGGGCGTGCAGGATCTCGGGCAGCAGGGCGCCCGGCTGAGTCGAGTGCAGCGGCCAGCCGGTGACCGTCACCTCGCCGCCGGTCACCAGGGCCGCAGCCAGGAACGGTGCGGCATTGGAGAGGTCGGGCTCGATGGCGACATCCTTCGCTCTCGGGACGCCGGCCTCGACCAGCCATTCGCCGGCCGCCGGTCGCTCGATGCGGATGCCACGGCGGCTGAGCGATTCGATGGTCATGTCGATGTGCGGCAGGCTCGGGAGCCGATCGCCGGTGTGCACGAGATGCAGCCCCACGTCGAAGCGGGGTGCCGCGAGCAGCAGACCGGAGACGAACTGGCTCGACCCGGACGCATCGATCTCGACGCGGCCGCCGCGGATGCGACCGTGCCCGCGCACGGTGAAGGGCAGCGACCAGGTGCCCTCGTCGTCGATGTCGACGCCGAGGTCGCGGAGTCCGGTGATCAGGGCTCCCATCGGCCGGTGCAGCGCGCTCTCGTGCGCGGTGAGGTGGATCTCATCGTCGGCGAGACCTGCGAGCGGCGCGATGAAGCGCATCACGGTGCCGGCCTGGCCGCAGTCGATCGTCACGCCGCCGCCCAGGTGAGCGGGCGTGACGAGGAGGTCGGGTCCGAATTCCCCGTCGGACGGCTCCTCCTCGATCCCGACGCCCAGCAGCCGCAGCGCATCGATCATGCGCCGGGAGTCGTCGGAGTGCAGCGGACGGATGAGCCGGCCTGGACCGTCGGCGATCGCGGCTATCACCAGCTCGCGGTTGGTGAGCGACTTGGAGCCGGGGATGGTGACGGACGCGTGCACAGCATGGTCGACGTCCGGCGCGAGGTAGCGACCTCGAGCGGGTGCGGGGGAATACCGTTCAGTGCTCATCGGTTCTAAGCCTAGTGAAGCCCGCGACGCATGGAGAGGAGAAGACGTATGACGGCCACCGTGCTGCCCGACCGCATCGACGAGACCGCTGTCGACGTGCTCTCGCGCCTAGACTGGCCCGTGATGGACGAGACAGCTCCCAGCGATCCTCGACGCGACTTCGAGGAGCAGGCGATCCCCTTCATGGATCAGCTCTACGCCGCCGCGATGCGCATGACGCGCAACCCGGCAGACGCGGCTGACCTCGTGCAGGAGACGTTCGTGAAGGCGTACGGCGCGTGGTCGACGTTCTCGCAGGGCACGAACCTGAAGGCGTGGCTGTATCGCATCCTCACCAACACGTACATCAACATCTACCGCAAGCGCCAGCGTGAGCCGTTCCAGGGCACGATCGACGAGCTCGAGGACTGGCAGCTGGGCGGGGCCGAGTCGACGACCGCGTCGCACAGCCGGTCCGCTGAGGCGGAGGCGATCGACCGGATGCCGGCATCCGTCGTCAAGGATGCCCTTCAGGAGGTGCCCGAGGACTTCCGCCTCGCGGTCTACCTGGCTGACGTCGAGGGATTCTCGTACCAGGAGATCGCCGACATCATGAAGACCCCCATCGGCACCGTGATGAGCCGTCTGCACCGTGGCAGGCGCATGCTCCGCGAGCTGCTGGCCGACTACGCCGCTGAACGGGGAATCCGTGCGGCCGAACCGAGGAGCAGGAAATGAGCGACTGCGGCTGCGAGAAGGCGCGCCGGGATCTCGAGGAGTACCTCCGCAACGAGGTGTGCCGCACCGGGCACACCGAGATCCGCGAGCATCTCGAGAACTGCGAGTCCTGCAAGAACGAGGCGCTCGTCGCGAAGACCCTGACCGAGGTCGTGGCGCGCGCGTGCAAGGAGACCGCGCCCGAAGAGCTGCGCGATCAGGTGATGGCTCGCCTGCGCGCCGCCCAGGCCACGCACTGACCTCGCGAGCGCGCACCGTCCGACCCTGCGCATAGGGTGGGTGCATGACCGCGACGAACTCGAGCCCCGTTCCCGTCGACCCCCGGTCCGAGCAGCGCTTGAGCGAGGCCGGGCTGCGATACCGTCTCGTCGACATGGACGACGCCGTCGACGGAGAGGCGTTCCTCCGCGCCGATGCCCGCGGCTTCCTCGATGAGGAGCCGACCGACGCCCAGGTCGAGCAGATGCGGGCCACCATGCGGCTGCGCCGCAACATCGGCGTGTTCGACGAGGCCGCAGGTACGTGGCCGGTCGCTACCGTCAACAGCTGGGTCACCCCGCTGACGGTGCCAGGGGGCGAGATCGACATGTGGGCGATCAGCTCCGTCACGGTCGCCGGCACCCATCGACGCCGCGGCATCGCACGCAGCCTGCTCGAGGGCGAGCTGCGCGCCGCGCATTCATCGGGCGTCGCCATCGCCGGTCTCACCGCGTCCGAGGCGACCATCTACAGCCGCTACGGCTTCGGCGCGGCGGTGCCCGTCATGCGGTTCACCGTCGACACGGCGCGCGCGGGGTGGGCGGCGACATCTCCGACGGACGGCCGCGTGTCCTACGTCGACAAGCAGACGCTCGCAGACGACCTGGAGCGGCTGCACGAGGTGTCCCGCACCGTCCGCTCCGGTCAGGTCGCGGGGTGGCGCGGCCGGTGGCTGCGTATGGCAGGACTCGCCGCGGGAGACAAGGATGCAGCTGCCGTTCGCGGTCTGCGCTTCACTGACGGAGAGGGCGTCGTGCAGGGCGCGATGGCCTATACGCTCTCCGAGCTGCCGGGCGCCTTCCGCTCGGAGATGAGGATCCGATCTCTCATCACGACCTCGGACGAGGCGCTCCGCTCGCTCTGGCAGTTCGTCGTGCAGCATGACCTGGTCACGAACGCCCGCGTCGACCAGCGCCCGCTCGACGATCCGCTGCCCTGGCTTGTCGCCGATCAGCGAGCCGTCACCGCCGAGGTGCATGACCACGGCTGGCTGCGTGTTCTCGACGTCGAGGCCGCTCTGACCGCGCGCACCTACAGTGCACCGCTCGACGCCGTGCTGAGCGTCACCGACCCGCTCGGCTTCGCTGAAGGCCGCTGGCGGGTTCGCATCGACGCAGAGGGACGGTGCTCGGTCGACCCCACCGACGCCGATCACGACATCAGTCTCGGAGTCGTCGAGCTGTCGGCGCTCTACGCCGGGGGAGTGCCCGCGACCCAGCTCGCCGCAGCAGGACGTATCGACGGCGATCCTGCGGCTGTCGCCGCATTCTCGGCCGCGTTCCGCACCCAGCCTGCCCCCCACCTCGGCATCTGGTACTGAGCCGGCCCGCCGCCAGGACGGCCGGAGCACCGGTGCCGGCGGCGTCATCCGGCCGAAGTGCGCAGCATCACCGCCGATCCGTGGCGGTGCCTCCGCTGCGCCGCCGAGCAGGGCCGCCGCCGGCGCTGACGTGAGCGAGTGAGCACCAGGAGCTCCGTGCGGAGAGGAGCGCAGCCGCGGGGACATGCAGAACCGCCGCTCCTCACGAGGAGAAGCGGCGGTTCGATGCGATGCGACGATCGTCAGCCGACGGTCAGAGCGGTCTTCAGCAGTGCCACCTGCTCGGCGGCGTGCACCTTCGACGAGCCGGTCGCGGGCGAGGCGGCGGCAGGACGCGTCACGGCGTGGAACTGACGGTCACCTGGCACCTCTGCGAACTGCAGCGCCAGGAACGGCCAGGCGCCCTGGTTCTCGGGCTCGTCCTGCACCCACACCAGCTCCGCGTTCGGATACGAGTCGGTGATCGCCTTGAGCTCGTCGATCGGAGTCGGGTAGAGCTGCTCCAGCCGCACAAGCGCGATCTCGGGGTTGGGGTTCTTCTCGAGCTCACTGCGCAGATCCCAGTGGATCTTGCCCGAGTGCACGAGCACGCGCTTGACGGCGTCCCGATCGAGACCGCGGTCGTCGTCGATGACCGGCTCGAAACGGCCCTGGGTGAAGTCCTCGACCTCGCTGGTCGCGCCGCGCAGACGCAGCATCGCCTTCGGGGTGAAGACGATCAGCGGCTTGCGCGGGCGAGCGTACGCCTGGCGACGCAGCAGGTGGAAGTGGGATGCGGGGGTCGACGGGCGCGCCACGATCATGTTGTCCTGGGCGCACAGCTGCAGGAAGCGCTCCATGCGTGCCGAGGAGTGGTCGGGCCCCTGGCCCTCGTAGCCATGCGGCAGCAGCATGACCACGCTGGACTGCTGGCCCCACTTCTGCTCGGCCGCGGAGATGTACTCGTCGATCACCGACTGCGCGCCGTTGGCGAAGTCGCCGAACTGCGCCTCCCACAGCACGAGGGCGTCGGGGTTCTCGACCGAGTAGCCGTACTCGAACCCCAGGGCGGCGTACTCGCTGAGCAGCGAGTCGTAGACGAAGAACCGGCCCTGGCTGTCGGACAGGTTCGCCAGAGGCAGCCACTCCTGGCCGTTCCGCCGGTCGTGCAGCACCGCGTGCCGCTGGACGAACGTGCCGCGGCGCGAGTCCTGACCGGCGAGGCGCACAGGGGTGCCCTCGACGAGAAGCGAGCCGAAGGCCAGCAGTTCGCCGAAGCCCCAGTCGATGCCGCCCTCGCGACTCATCGACACGCGCTTGTCCAGCTGCTGCTGCAGCTTGGAATGCACGGTGAACCCATCCGGCTTGTTGGCGTGAGCGTCGCCGATGAGGTGAATGACCTCGAGCGGGACGCCGGTCACCTCGGGGGAGCCCACCTGCTCGTCGACAGGAGTCACCTCAGGTGCGATCGGCGTCGCCCCCGTCTCAGCCGCGTGAGTCTCGGCGAATGCGATCTCGAGGCGGTTCTGGAAGTCCGCCTTGGCCTGGTCGTACTCCTCCTCGGTGATGTCGCCGCGACCGACGAGACCATCCGTGTAGAGCTTGCGCACCGAGCGCTTGGCCTGGATCAGGTCGGTCATCAGCGGCTGGGTCATCGAGGGGTCGTCGCCCTCGTTGTGACCGCGGCGGCGGTAGCAGACCAGGTCGATCACGACATCGCGGTGGAAACGCTCGCGGTACTCGAACGCGATCTGCGCGACGTGGATGACCGATTCGGGATCGTCGCCGTTCACGTGGAACACCGGCGCCTGGATCGTCTTCGCGACGTCGGTGGCGTACACCGAGGTGCGCGAATCGGTGGGCAGGGTCGTGAAGCCGACCTGGTTGTTGACCACGATGTGCACGGTGCCGCCCGTGCGGTAGCCGCGCAGCTGCGACATCTGCAGGGTCTCGACCACGACGCCCTGACCGGCGAAGGCCGCGTCTCCGTGCACCAGGATCGGCAGCCACGCGAAGGTGCCGATCGGCTTGCGGTCCTGCTTGGCGCGCACGATGCCCTCGAGGACGCCGTCAACGGTCTCGAGGTGCGAGGGGTTCGCTGCGAGGTAGACCGGCAGCTCGGCGCCGTCTTCGGCGACGAAGGTCCCCTCGGTGCCGAGGTGGTACTTCACGTCTCCCGAGCCGCGCTGGTTGCCCGGCGTGAGCGATCCCTCGAACTCGCGGAACACCTGACCGTATGTCTTTCCGGCGATGTTGGTGAGCACGTTGAGGCGGCCACGGTGCGCCATGCCGATCGCTGCTCCGTCGAGTCCGGCGGTCGCAGCTCCCTGCAGGATCTCATCCAGCAGCGGGATGAGCGATTCCCCGCCTTCGAGCGAGAAGCGCTTCTGCCCGACGAACTTCGTCTGCAGGAAGGTCTCGAACGCCTCGGCCTCGTTCAGCTTGCGCAGCACGCGCAGCTGCTCGTCGTGACCGGGCTTGACGTACTTGACCTCGAGCTTCTCCTGGAACCACCGGCGCTGCTCGGGGTCCTGGATGTGCATGTACTCGATGCCGAGCGTGCGGCAGTACGAGTCGCGCAGAACGCCGAGGATGTCGCGCAGCTTCATCACGCGACGACCGCCGAAGCCACCCGTGACGAACTCCCGGTCGAGGTCCCAGAAGGTGAGTCCGTGGCTCTCGATCTCGAGGTCGGGGTGCGAGCGCTGCACGTACTCGAGCGGGTCGATGTCGGCCATCAGGTGACCGCGGACACGGTACGAGTTGATGAGCTCCTGAACGCGCGACTGCTTGTCGACGCGCTCGGCGAGGTCGACCGCGATGTCGGCGTTCCAGCGGATGGGCTGGTAGGGGATGCGCAGCGAGGCGAAGATGTCCTCGTAGAAGCTGCGCTCGCCGATCAGCAGCTCGTGCACCTTCTTGAGGAACTCGCCGGAGCCGGCTCCCTGGATCACGCGGTGATCGTAGGTGCTCGTGAGCGTGATCGTCTTGCCGATGCCCAGCTCGGTGAGCGTCTTGGTGCTCGAGCCCTGGAACTCGGCGGGATAGTCGAGGGCGCCGGCGCCGATGATGCAGCCCTGGCCCTTCATGAGGCGCGGCACCGAGTGCACGGTGCCGATCCCGCCCGGGTTGGTGAGAGACACGGTGGTGCCCGCGAAGTCGGCGGCCGTGAGCTTGTTGCTGCGCGCGCGGGCGATGAGGTCCTCATAGGCGGTGAGGTACTCGCCGAAGGTCATGGTGTCTGCGCGCTTGATGCTCGGAACGAGCAGCGCGCGGGTGCCGTCGGGCTTGGGGATGTCGACGGCGATGCCGAGGTTGACGTGCGCGGGCGCGACGACCGACGGCTTGCCATCGATCTCGGCGTAGAACACGTTCTGACTCGGGAATTCCTTGAGGGTGCGGATCAGCGCCCAGCCGATGAGGTGCGTGAAGCTCACCTTGCCGCCGCGTGTGCGCGACATGTGGTTGTTGATGACGATGCGGTTGTCGATCATCAGCTTGGCCGGCACCGTGCGGACGCTCGTGGCGGTCGGGACCGACAGGGACTGATCCATGTTGGCGGCGAGCGTCTTCGGCATGCCGCGCAGCGGGGTGACCGTCTCCTCCTCGGCAGGCGCCTCGTCCTTCGCCTCGCGCTTGGGCGCCTGGGCGGGGATCGGAGCCTGCTTCGCGGGCTTGGCGGTCGTGCGCGCGACCGGCTGAGCGCCGATCACCGGGATGGGGGCCGTGACCGGATGCGCGGGCTGAGCGGAGGCGGCAGGCGTCGCGGCAGGCTGAGCCGCGGCATCCGGCGTGTACTGCTCGAGGATCGGCCACCACTCCTTGTCGACCGAGTTGCGGTCCTTCTTGAACTGCTCGTAAAGCTCGTCCACGAGCCAAGAGTTGGCTCCGAACCCCCCGTCGCCACCGACGCCGGTCACCTGGTTCGACACGCTCTATCGCCCTCTTTCGTCGCTGAAGCTCACATGCGACCGTTCGCTGACTGCAGCGCTCGGGTCGCACTTGCGTAACAGTCATCAAGCCTAACGCCAAACAGATTCCGAAATGCCTGACATGGCCCCCGTTTCGCCGGACCTGCCCCGACGGGCGGCGTCAGGATGGGACGATGCGCACGCACAGCCGGATTCTGTAAGATCGGGCGCACCATGGACGACCCTCCTTCTTGTAGTACATCGCCCCACTGCCCGCTCCTCGCGAATGCCGAGGGACACAGCTGATGGAATTCGTGCTGTTGGGCGTGGGGCTGCTGCTCATCGTGGGAACAGGTCTCTTCGTCGCGAGCGAGTTCGCTCTGGTCAATCTCGACCGCGCAGAACTCGAGGCACGTCAGGCGCGCGGGGAATCCCGCCTCAGCCTGACGATCCGCGCGCTGAAGATCACCTCCACGCACCTCTCGTCGGCCCAGCTGGGAATCACGCTGACCACCCTGCTCACCGGGTACACGATGGAACCCGCGATCTCGAAGCTGCTCTCGCCGATGCTCGAGGACTGGGGGCTTCCGGATGCCGTCGTGACACCGATCTCGGTCACCGTGGCGATGTTCGTCGCCACGATCCTGTCGATGATCCTCGGCGAGCTCGTGCCGAAGAACTTCGCCCTGGCGCTGCCGCTGGCGACGGCGAAGCTCGTCATCCCCTTCCAGACCGTGTTCACGGCGGTGTTCAAGCCGGCCATCGTGCTGCTCAACGGCAGCGCGAACGGGGTGCTGCGCAGCATCGGGATCGAGCCGAAGGAAGAGCTGTCGGGTTCGCGCAGCGCCGAGGAGCTGTCGTCGCTGGTGCGGCGGTCGGCCAGCCAGGGCGTGCTCGAGAAGGACACGGCGACCCTGCTCGACCGCAGCCTGAACTTCGCGCGCCTGACCGCGGACGACATCATGACTCCGCGTCCGAGCATGCACGCGATCGCCGTGGGCGATTCCGCCGACGATGTCATCAGGCTCGCCCGTCGCACCGGGCACAGCCGCTTCCCGGTGTACGACGACGACCTGGACGACATCACCGGCGTGGTGCATGTGAAGGCCGCCGTATCGGTGCCGCGCGAGAAGCGGGCCGAGGTCCCGGTCGGCGCTCTGAGCACCGAGCCGCTGCGGGTTCCCGAGACCGTGCACCTCGACGTGCTCGTCGCCGAGCTGCGGACGAAGGGCTACCAGATGGCCGTCGTCGTCGACGAGTACGGGGGCACGGCAGGCATCGTCACCCTCGAGGACCTCATCGAGGAGATCGTCGGCGAGGTGTCGGACGAGCACGATCGCTCGCGCGCGGGCATCGTCCGCCGCGTCGACTCGATCACCTTCCCCGGTGAGCTCCGCCCGGACGAGCTGCTCAGCCGCACGGGGATCGAGGTGCCGGCCGGCGAGGTCTACGACACCGTCGCCGGATACATGATGAGCGTTCTCGAGCGGGTTCCCGTGATCGAAGACGAGGTGCGCATCGAGACGGGCACTCTGCGCGTCGTACGGATGGACGGGCGGCGCATCGACCGCATCCGGTACACCGCCGACCCGGTGGACGCGACGACGGAGGAGGAGCGATGAGCGACTGGGCAGGGCTCGTATGGCTCGTCGTGCTGCTGGCGGCGAACGCCTTCTTCGTCGGCGGCGAGTTCGCCGTCATCTCGGCTCGTCGCTCGCAGGTCGAGCCGCTCGCCGAACGCGGCTCTCGCGCCGCCAAGACCGCTCTGTACGCGATGGAGCACGCGACGCTCATGCTGGCGACATCGCAGCTGGGCATCACGATCTGCTCGCTGCTGATCCTGAACGTGTCGGAGCCGGCGATCCATCACCTGCTGGAGGTGCCGATGCACGCCCTGGGCTGGGACCCGGGGGTGATCAGCGTCAGCGCGTTCGTGATCACGCTCGCCCTCGTGTCGTTCCTGCACGTGGTGTTCGGCGAGATGGTGCCGAAGAACCTCGCCTTCTCGATCCCGGATCGCGCCGTGCTCGTGCTCGCCCCGCCTCTGGTGTGGGTCTCACGGGTGTTCAAACCCGTGATCTGGACCCTCAACGGCATCGCCAACGGCGTGCTGCGCCTGTTCGGGGTGGAGCCCAAGAACGAGGCCGCGTCGACGTTCACGCTCGAAGAGGTCGCCACGATCGTCGACCGCTCGCGACGGGAGGGCGTGCTCGCCGACTCGTCGGGCGCGGTCGCCGCGGCGGTGGAGTTCACCGACAAGAAGGCCCGCGATATCGCGGTGCCTCTCGCCGAGCTGATCACCCTGCCCGAGACGGCCACACCGGATGACGTCGAGCGCGCCGTCGCCCGCTATGGCTTCTCGCGCTATGTGATCGTCGACCACGAGCAGATGCCGATCGGGTACGTGCACCTGAAGGACGTGCTTCGTGCCGCCGAGGGACCAGAGCCCGATGAGAAGATCTCGCAGCCCCTCCCGTCCAAGCGCATCCACCACATGCTCCCGGTGCAGGAGGAGACCGACCTCGAGGACGCCTTGGCGTCGATGCGCCGGGCGGGACGCCACCTCGCGAAGGTTCGCGACAGCTCCGGCGAGACCACCGCGGTCCTGTTCCTCGAGGACATCCTCGAAGAGCTCGTGGGCGAAGTGCAGGACGCCACACGACGAGGCTACGGACGCTGATCCGAGGCCGAGCCGCGCACGACGCCGGCACCGCGGGGCCCCGCGGTGCCGGCGTCGCCCGTTCAGCGCCAGCGTGCGCGGAGATACTGCGGCTGCCAGGGCACCTCGGCGCCGAGCTCATGGGCGGCGCGAAGCCCGAAGTGCGGGTCGCGCAGCCACTCCCGTCCGGCGAAGATCGCGTCGGCGGCACCCGACGCGAGGATCTCCTCGGCCTGGCCGCCCGTGGTGATCAGACCGACCGCTGAGACAGGGATGCGACCTGTCCGCCTGACGGTGGCAGCGAGCGGAACCTGATAGCCGGGGTGCACGTCGATCCGCTGATGGGCGACGAGGCCGCCGCTGGAGACGTCGATCAGGTCTGCACCGTGCTGCCCGCACCAGGCACCGACGGTGCCGGCCTCGTCAGGCGTGAAACCGCCCTCGGCGTGATCGGTGGCGGAGATGCGCACGAAGACGGGAATCTCGTCAGCCACCACTGCGCGGATCGCGTCGAGCACGCGCAGCAGCAGGCGGGCGCGGTTCTCGAGCGAGCCTCCGTACTCGTCCGACCGGAGGTTCGACAGAGGGGAGAGGAACTGGTGCAGCAGGTACCCGTGCGCCGCGTGGACCTCCAGCACATCGAATCCGGCGTCGATCGCCCTCTGCGCCGCAGCGGCGAACGCCTCGACGACCCTGTCGATCCCCGCGGAGTCGAGGGCGTCCGGCGTCGCGAACCCCTCGAAGGCGATCGGGGAGGGCGCCGATGTCACCCAGCCGCCGTCCTCCGGCGGCACGGAGCCGGCCGCATCCGCCCACGGCCACCAGGTCGAGGCCTTCCGCCCGGCGTGTGCCAGCTGGATGCCGATCAGCCCGCCGCGTTCGTGCACCTCCCCGACGATCCGCGACCAGGCGTCGCGCTGCTCGTCGTTCCAGATGCCCGTGTCACGCGGCGAGATGCGCCCCTCCGGGACGACTCCCGTCGCCTCCGCCATGATCAGTCCGGCACCGCCGGACGCGAACTGGGCGAGGTGCGTGCGGTGCCAGTCCTGCGGCACGCCGTCTACGGCGCTGTACATGCACATGGGAGACACCCACAGCCGGTTGGGGACGGTGAGCGACCGGACGGTCAGGGGAGCGAAGAGTCGAGGAGCGGAGAGCGCAGTCACATCACGACGCTATCGTCCGTACGGGGGAGCGGGGCCGCTAGCGTGGTGGTCATGCTGCGGGAGTGGACGAGAGCCGACACCGAGTCGATGCTGCGGGTGCCGACCGTCGATGATGACAAGTACTCGCGCGGGGTCGTGGGGCTGCGCACCGGATCGCTCGCTTACCCGGGCGCGGCTGTCCTCGGAGTCGAAGCCGCCTGGCGCGCGGGCGCCGGCTACGTGCTGTACACGGGCGACGCGAGGGATGCCGTCCTCGCCCGCCGGCCCGAGACCGTCGCGAGGGCCGAGGCAGGCAGAATCCGCGTCGGGGCGTGGGTGATCGGCTCGGGGACGGATGCCGAGCACCGTGACTCCGCGGAGAGCGACGCCCTCGATGCGATCCTCCACGGCGACGCGGCCGTGGTGGTCGACGCGGGTGCGCTCGATCTCGCTGCAGAGGGAACGGCCCCCAGGGTGCTCACGCCGCACGCCGGGGAATTCGCCCGACTGCGCGCTCGCCTCGGACTCCGCGAGCAGGACCTCGACGATCAGAAGGCCCGGGAGGACGCCGTGCTCGAGACGGCACAGCGGGTGCGGGCCACTGTGCTCCTCAAGGGCGCCCGAACCGTCGTCGCCGATCCGAGCGGCGATGTGATCGTGGTGGCGAACGCCCCGACCTGGCTCTCGACCGCCGGCACCGGCGACGTGCTCGCGGGTGCGATCGGCGCGCTCATCGCCGCCGACACCGGTCGCGCGCTGGCGGAGTCCGCCGCGACGGCGGTGTGGTTGCACGGGCATGCCGCGGCACGGGCATCCGGAGCCGGGGGGGACGACGGCAGCCGGACCCCCGGGCATCCGATCGTCGCCCTCGACGTCGCAGAGTCGCTGCCGGGAGCGATCGGAGAGCTGCTGTCGGGGCGCCGCGCGTGACCTCGCGCGTCCGGCTGATCTGGGTCGCATTCCTCCTCGCCCATGCGATCGTCGCCGTCGCGGGGTGGCTCCTGCCGAGTCAGCCCATGGGCGATGTCGTGCTCGTGTATCTGCCGTGGTCGCAGTCGGCGCTCACCGGAGGGCCGATCGTCGGCATCTCCGAGAGCTGGGTGTATCCGCAGCTCGCGCTGGTGCCGATGCTGCTCGCCCAGGCGCTCGCGCTGCCGTTGGTGGGGCTGCTGGGCAGTGCTCCCGCCTACCTCGTGGGCTGGGCGCTGCTGGTGACCCTCTGCGATGCACTCGGACTCGCAGCGCTGCTGCGCCGAAGCGGGAGGGGGAGAGAGGCCGCAGCGTGGTTCTGGATCGCAGCCCTGCTGCTGCTCGGGCCGATCGCGATGTACCGGATCGACGCCATCACGCTGCCCCTTGCGCTCGCCGGCGGCCTCTGGCTGGTGGCGCACCCTCGACTCGCCGCCGCGGCGCTCACCGTCGGAGCCTGGATCAAGGTCTGGCCGGCTGCGCTGCTGATCGCGGCGACGGCTGCCGCTCGCAACGGCCTGCGACTGCTCGTGACGGCGGCCTCGGTCTGCGGCCTGATCGTGATCGTGCTGCTCGCGCTGGGCGCGGGCGAGAACCTGCTCGGTTTCCTGACCGCGCAGAGCGGACGCGGGCTGCAGATCGAGGCTGTCTTCGCGACGCCGTTCCTGTGGGCCGCGATGCTCGGTGAGGCGAGGATCGAGTACAGCTTCGACATCCTCACCTACCAGGTGGTCGCGCAGGCCGCGCAGGGCGTCGCCGCCGCGACCACTCCCGCGATGGCGGTCGCGGTCGCGGTCATCGTGGTCCTCGGACTCATGCGGTCGCGTCGCCGCGCGCGCTGGCAGAGACTGCTGCCGCCGCTCGCCCTCGCGCTGACCGTCGCCCTGATCGTCATGAACCGAGTCGGCTCGCCGCAGTTCACGGTGTGGCTGATCGTGCCCGTGATGCTGTGGATCGTCCTCGATCGCATCCGCGCTCACACCGCGGCCGCGCTCGTGCTGCTGCTGTGCGCGCTGACGTTCTGCGTGTATCCGCTGACCTACGACGGACTTCTCGCCGCTCACGGCCTGCCGGTTCTGCTGCTCAGCCTGCGCAATGCCATGCTCGTGGTGCTGCTCGTCGTCGCGGTGCGCGCGGTGGTGCGCACACCCGTCTCCGCCCGCTGAACCCCTCGACCGACCAACACAGGAGGAACCATGCTCGTCGCATTCTCTGTCGCCCCGTCCGGCGACGGCCGCTCCGATTCCGTGCACGACGCCGTCGCCGCAGCCGTGAAGGTCGTGCGCGAATCGGGACTCGCCCATCGCACGACGAGCATGTTCACCGAGATCGAGGGGCCCGACTGGGACTCGGTGATGGATGTGGTCAAGCGCGCCACCGAGGCCGTGATGCCGTTCGGGTCGCGGGTATCGCTCGTGCTGAAGGCCGACATCCGGCCTGGATACAGCGGCGAGCTGGATGCCAAGGTCGAGCGCCTCGAGAGGGCCATCGACGACGCGTCGTAGGGTGGGCGGATGAGCGACCTCGCAGACGGCATGCGCGTCGCGGGCACCGCAGTGGTGCTGCGCGACGGCGACGACGGACTCGAGGTGCTTGTGCTTCGACGACCTGCCACGGGGTCGTTCCCGGGCGCCTGGGTGTTTCCGGGAGGTCGCGTCGATCCCGGAGATGAGCGGGCCGGTGACGACGAGGAGCAGGCGGCCCTCCGAGCAGCCGTGCGCGAGACCCGTGAGGAGGCGGGGATCGGCATCCGGAATCTGGCCACGCTGTCGCGCTGGGTGCCTCCGATCGAGACACCCGTCAGGTTTCGCACGTGGTTCTTCCTCGCCCGCGAAGACGGTGACGAGGTGAAGCCCAACCCGGGCGAGATCGAGGAGGCCGCATGGATGACTCCGCGACGCGCCCTCGACCGGCACGCCGCTGCGGGGCTCACGCTCTTTCCGCCGACCTGGGTGACACTGCACGTGCTGCGAGAGCATCGAACCGTCGACCACGCGTACGCCTCGCTGAGCTCTTTCGCGCGCTATGAGACGCACATGCAGAAACTCGAGAGCGGCATGCGTGCGCTGTGGGCCGGCGATGAGGAGCATCCTGGCGCTCCGGGCCTCGCAGGCGGGCGGCACCGCCTCACGATGGGGACGCCGCCCTGGATCTACGAGCGCAGCTGAGCGGCATCCCGGCGTCTGTGCAGGAGCGGCTCACGACGCGAGCAGACGCTCCAGATGCGCGCCCACAGGGTCCGTCTCGATGAGGAAGCCGTCGTGGCCGAAGTCGCTCGTCAGCACGACCGCCTCGTCGTCGATGAGGTTCGGCACGCTGCGCGCGATGCGCTGCTGCCCGTCGACCGGGAACAGCCGATCGGTGTCGATGCCGAGCACGAGGGTCTTCGCGGTGATCGTGTGCAGAGCCTGCTCGACCCCGCCGCGGTCGCGTCCGATATCGTGCGAGTTCATCGCCTCGACGACGGTCAGATAGCTGTTCGCGTCGAAACGGCGGGTGAACTTGTTGCCATGGAAGTCGAGATAGGACTCGACCGCGAACCGGCCGCCTCGGCCGAGCGGCGAGACATCCGACTGCCATGAGCGCTGAAAGCGCTGATTCAGCTCGATCGGGCTGCGGTAGTTCAGCAATGCCATCCGTCGGGCGAGCGCCAGGCCACGGTGCGGGCCTTCGCCCAGCGCCGCGTCGTAGTACTCGCCGCCGGCGAATCGGGGATCCATGCGCACGGTCTCGAGCTGCACGAAGTTCAGGGCGAGCTGGTCGGCCGTGGTCACCGGCGGAGACGAGAGCACCGCAAGCCGCTCGACGCGCTCAGGCTGCATGATGGCCCACTCCAGAGCGTGCATGCCGCCCATGGACCCCCCGATCACGGCGGCCCACCGCTCGACGCCGAGCGTGTCGGCGAGGCGGGTCTGCGCGGCGACCTGATCGCGGATGGTCAGGTAGGGGAAACGCGACGCCCATTCCCGGCCGTCGGGGGCGATGCTGGCGGGGCCCGTAGAGCCCTGGCAGCCGCCCAGCATGTTCGGCGCGATGACGAACCACCGGTCGGTGTCGATCGCGGCGCCAGGGCCCACGATGTCGTCCCACCAGCCGGCAGTGGGGTGCCCGGCACCGGCCGCACCGCGCACGTGACTGTCTCCGGTCAGGGCGTGCAGGATGAGCACAGCGTTGTCGCGGGCCTCGTTCAGCTCGCCCCACGACTCCCACGCGAGCCGGGTGGCCGGAAGCAGGTCGCCGTTCTCGGTGCGGAAGTCTCCGAGGAAGGTGAACCGCCGCTCGCCCACGGGGTCTCCGTCGCGCCAGGCGCCGGTCGCGGGGGGACGAGCACGCAGCAGACGCACGTCCGCCTCGGTCACGGGCGCCGAGGGCACCGTGTCCTCTGAGGTCGTCTGCCAGTCCATCACCCCATTGTCGCCTGTCCCCGTCTCGTGCCTCCGAACGTTACGGGTGAGACACGTCGCGACCCGAGGACGTGAGGGGACGGAAAGACGCAGGATGCCCCGGACCATCCGGTCCGGGGCATCCTGCGTCTGAGGAGGACGGGCGTCAGGCGCGAGCGGCCTCGGCGACGCGACGGGCGGCGCTCAGCGCATTCTCGAGGTCGGCCTTCAGGTCGTCGATGTTCTCGATCCCGACCGACAGTCGCACGAGACCCGGCGTGACGCCGGCCGACAGCTGCTGCTCGGGCGAGAGCTGCGAGTGCGTGGTCGATGCCGGGTGGATGACGAGCGAGCGCACGTCGCCGATGTTCGCGAGGTGGCTGAACAGCGTCAGGCTGTTCACGAACTCCCGACCGGCTTCCACGCCGCCCTTCAGCTCGAACGACAGCACTGCGCCGACGCCCTTGGGCGCGTACTCGTTGGCCTTCGCGTACCAGGGCGACGAGGGCAGGCCGGAGTAGTTCACCGACGCGACGTCATCGTGGTTCTCGAGCCACTCGGCGATCTCCTGCGCGTTCTGCACGTGGCGCTCGATGCGCAGCGAGAGGGTCTCGATGCCCTGGATGAGGTTCCAGGCGCTCTGAGGCGAGATCGCGGACCCGAGGTCGCGCAGCAGTTGCACGCGGGCCTTGATGACGTAGGCGAGGCCGTCGCCGACCGCGGTCGTGTACGACGCGCCGTGGTACGAGGGGTCGGGCTCGGTGAGGCCGGGGAACTTGTCGACGTGCTGCGACCAGGCGAACGTGCCGCCGTCGACGATCGCGCCGCCGATGGTGGTGCCGTGGCCGCCGAGGAACTTCGTGACGGAGTGGATCACGATGTCTGCGCCGTGCTCGAAGGGACGGATCAGGTAGGGGGTCGCGATGGTGTTGTCGACGATGAGGGGCACGTCGTTCTCGTGCGCGATGTCGGCGACGGTGCGGATGTCGAGCACGTTGATCTTCGGGTTGCCGATGGTCTCGGCGAAGAACAGCTTGGTGTTCGGACGCACAGCGGCGCGCCACTCCTCGGGGTCGTCCTGGTTCTCGACGAACGTCACCTCGACGCCGAGCTTGGCGAGGGTGTACTTGAAGAGGTTGTAGGTGCCGCCGTAGATCGAGCTGGAGGCGACGAAGTGGTCGCCGGCCTCGGCGATGTTCAGGATCGCGAAGGTCGATGCGGCCTGGCCGCTCGAGAGCACGAGCGCGCCGGTGCCGCCTTCGAGCGCGGCGAGGCGCTGCTCGAGGACATCCTGGGTGGGGTTCTGGATGCGGGTGTAGATGTTTCCGAACTCGGCCAGCGCGAACAGGTTCGCGGCGTGGTCGGCGTTGTCGAACACGTACGACGTCGTCTGGTAGATCGGCGTGGCGCGAGCCTTGGTGACCGGGTCGGGCGCAGCGCCCGAGTGGATCTGCTTGGTCTCGAAGCGCCAGTTCTCGGCTGCGGTCATGACGTGCTCCCAGGTGTCGGGTGGTGGAGTCGTTCGGCTGGATGCCTGGAAGCGACACTACGAAGCGGCGTCGCGCGCGACAACCGAGGGGAAATGTTACGTAACACAGCTCGGCGGCCGGTTCTGCGGCCGGTTGCGTTTACGGTGGAGGGCATGGTGATCAGACGAGCCGTGGTGACCGGAGCCAGTTCAGGTATCGGGGAGGCGACCGTGCGCGTGCTGCGCGCGCAGGGCTGGGAGGTCGTCGGCGTCGCACGGCGCGAGAAGCGCCTCGCGGCGCTCGCCGGCGAGACAGGGGCATCCGCCGTCGCGTGCGACCTGACCGACCCCGCAGCCGTCGACGCCCTCGTGGCCGAGCTCGAGCGCACCGGGCCCGTGCACGCGCTGGTGCAGGTGGCCGGCGGCGCGCGCGGCACCGACAGCGTCGAGCAGGCCTCGATCGACGACTGGCAGTGGATGTACGACGCGAACGTGCTCGCGACGCAGCGCCTCGTGGCGGCACTGCTGCCGCTTCTGCGCAAGGCGGCGTCCGCGGACGGGCACGCAGACACGGTGTTCGTGACCTCGACTGCGGCGCAGAACCCCTACCCGGGTGGCGCGGGATACAACGCTGCCAAGGCAGCCGAGGCGATGCTCGTCAAGGTGCTTCGTCAGGAGCTGCACGGCGAGCCGATCCGCGTCGTGGAGGTCGCGCCGGGCATGGTGCACACCGAGGAGTTCGCGCTCAACCGGCTGGGCGGTGACGCGGCCGCCGCGGAATCGGTCTACGAAGGGGTCGCCGAGCCGCTGATCGCGGAGGACGTGGCGGAGCTCATCGCGTATGCGCTGAACGCCCCTCGACGTGTGAACCTCGACCTGGTCACGATGCGTCCCCTCGCGCAGGCGGCGCAGCACCTGCTGGCCCGCGGGCCGCTGCACGTGCGCACGGACGACTGATGCGGCGGACCCTCGCCGAACTCGCCGATGCGGGCGCGATCGACAGCGGATGGGCCGAGGCGCTGCACCCCGTGCAGCCACTGATCACCGAGCTCGGCGACCGGCTGCGTGCCGAGCAGGCCGCGGGACGCGACTATCTGCCCGCCGGTGCGAACGTGCTGCGTGCCTTTCAGCGGCCCCTCGCAGACGTACGGGTGCTGATCACCGGGCAGGACCCCTATCCGACGCCGGGGCACCCGATCGGCCTGTCGTTCGCGGTCGAGCGCGACGTGCGGCCGCTGCCGCGCAGCCTGGGCAACATCTACAAGGAGCGGCACACCGATCTCGGCATCCCGCCGGCTCCGCACGGCGACCTCACCGCGTGGAGCGACCAGGGCGTGCTGCTGCTCAACCGCGTCCTCACGGTGCGGCCGGGCGCTCCGGCATCCCACCGTGGCTGGGGATGGGAGAAGGTGACCGAGCTCGCGATACGCGCCCTCGTCGCACGGCAGAAGCCCCTCGTCGCTGTGCTGTGGGGCAAGGACGCTGCGGGGCTGAAGCCGCTGCTCGGACAGACGCCGATGATCGAATCGGCGCACCCCTCGCCGCTCTCGGCGAGCCGGGGATTCTTCGGGTCGCGCCCGTTCTCGCGCACCAATGCGCTGCTCGAAGCGATGGGCGCCGACGGCGTCGACTGGCGCGTGGAGGGTGAGGCGTGAGCGACCTGCGGATCCGGCCGGTGTCGGATGCCGATCTTCCGGCGATCCGCGATATCTACAACCACTACGTGCGATCGTCGACGGTGACCTTCGACGAGGTCGAATCGACGCTGACCGACTGGGAGAGCAAGGTCGCACGGATCGTCGCTGCCGGCATCCCGTTCCTCGTCGCCGAGACCGAGGCGGGAGAGCTGCTCGGGTATGCGCTGGGCCAGCCGTGGTCGCCGAAGTCGGCGTACCGCGTCACGATCGAGAACTCGATCTACCTCGCCCCGTCCGCCGCAGGCAGGGGAGTGGGCTGGGCGCTGCTGGCGGTGTTCCTCGACCGCTGTCGCGACGCCGGCCTCCGGCAGGTCATCGCGGTCATCGCGGATCGCGGTGCGGACGCGTCGATCGGTCTGCACCGGAAAGCGGGGTTCGTCGATGCGGGCCGGCTGCTCGAGGTGGGAGAGAAGTTCGGCGAACGACTGGGAGTGCACTTCCTGCAGAAGTCGCTGTGAGCGCCCCAGGCGGATGAGCGTGCTGAGTGCGGGTCGCGGCGCCGGTCTCAGCTGTTCGGGATGACGGGGACCGCCGCGAGCAGGCGCTTCGTGTAGTCGTCGGCGGGATGCTGCAGAACAGCAGCTGTCGTTCCGTGCTCCACGATGCGGCCGTCCTTCATCACGGCGACGGTGTCGCTGAGGTGCTGCACGAGTCCGATGTCGTGCGAGACCGTGATCATCGTCAGGCCCTCCTCGACACGCAGGCGCGAGAGCAGGGCGAGGATCTGCGCCCGCACGGTGACATCCAGCGCGGACATCGGCTCATCCCCGACCAGGATCCGCGGGCGGTGCACGATGGCGCGGGCGAGCGCGATGCGCTGGCGTTGGCCGCCGGAGAACTCGTGCGGATGGCGATCGGCCATGTCCGCGTCGAGACCGACCTGAGTGAGAACCTCGCCCACGCGCGCGCGATGGTCGCCGGGGATGTCGAGAGCCCACAGCGGTTCGGCGATGATCTGCCCAGCGCTCATGCGGGGATCGAGCGACGCATACGGGTCCTGGAACACCAGCCCGGTCTGCCTGCGCAGCCAGTGCAGCGATCTGGCGCGCGCGGTGGCATCCACCTCCCGGTCATCGACGACGACCCGCCCGCTGGTCGCACGGTCGAGCCCCAGCAGCAGGCGCACGAGCGTCGACTTCCCCGAGCCCGATTCGCCGATCAGCCCCAGCGATTCGCCCTCGGCGATCGCGAGGTCGGTCGGATGAAGCGCCACACTCGTGCGTGCGCGCTCGAACATGGTGCGACGACGCACAGCGAAGCGGCGGCTCACTCCTTCGGCGACGATGAGCGCCCGGCCTGCGTCGTGGGGGAGGGTCACGATGCCGTCCCTTCGTCATCGGCGCGCCACAGCGTCGCGACGGCGTCGCGCAGCAGAGCCTGCGTCACCGCAGAGGCCGGCGCGCTCAGCAGCGTCGAGACGGGAGCCTGCTCGACGACGCGACCGTGCTCGAGCACGACACCGTGGGTCGCGACCTGCGACAGCACGGCGAGGTCGTGCGTGATGAAGACGAGAGACATGCCCTCGTCGGTGACCAGTCCCAGCAGCAGCTTGAGCACCTCGGCCTGGATCGTCACGTCCAGCGCCGTGGTCGGCTCATCGGCGATCAGCAGCCGGGGTCTGCAGGCGAGTGCCATCGCGATCGCGACGCGCTGTCGCTGACCACCGGAGAGCTGGTGCGGGTACCGATCCACGATGGATGCCGGCTCGGGGAGCTGCACGCGGGCGGCCTCGGCGACGGCGCGCTCGCGCGCCTCCTTTCGGCCGACCCGCTCATGGATGCGCACCGACTCCGCGATCTGGCGCCCGACGGTGCGGATGGGGTTGAGTGCGGTGCGCGGCTCTTGGAAGACCATGCCGATCTCATCGCCGCGCAGACGTGCGAGCTCGCGATCGGGCATCCCGACCAGCTCGACCCCGTCCCACCGGATGCTGCCGCTGACCTGAGCACCCTCCGGGAGCAGACCGAGGATCGCGAGCGCCGTCATCGACTTGCCGGAGCCGGACTCGCCGATCAGGCCGAGGCGCTGGCCGTCGGAGACGCTGAACGACACGCCGTCCACGACGCGCGCCCCGTCGATCTCGACGACGAGGGAGTCGACCTCGAGACTCACGCGACCACCTCCGGCACGTGCACCTGCGCCGAACGGCGCGAGAGGGTGGGATCGGTCGCCTCGCGCAGCGCATCGCCGAGCAGGTTGAGTCCGAGCACGGTGAGCGTGATGGCTATGCCGGGCCAGACGACGGTGAGCGGATGCACGCCGATGTAGCGCTGCAGGTCGGCGAGAAGCGTGCCCCATGACGCCTCCGTGAGCGAGGCGCCGAAGCCGAGATACGACAGGCCGGCCTCGGCGAGCACGGCCACCGCCATCGACCAGGACAGCTGCACGATGAACACCGGCGCGATGTTGGGAAGCAGGTGGCGCATGAGGTTCTGGCCCGGGGTGAGACCCGAGGCGCGCCCAGCGAGCACGAAGTCGCTCTGCTGCACCCGGCGAAGCTCAGGTCTGGTGACCCGGGCGATGCTGACGCCGAACCCGATCCCGACCGAGAAGACGACCACCCACAGCGATCCGCCCCACACCGCGGAGATCATCATGGCGATCATCAGCACGGGGAAGGCGATGAGGATGTCGACCAGCACCGCCATGCTCTCACGCACCCAGCGCGCGGTCAGCGCACCGAGAGCGGCGAGCGAGATGCCCACGAGCGTGGCGACGACGCCGGCGCCGACTGCCACGAAGGCCGTTGTGCGCGCTCCCGCCATGAGCAGGCTGAGGATGTCGCGCCCCGTGCCGTCTGTGCCGAGCACGTGCGGCCACCCGGGGGCTGCCCAGCGGCCCCGCACGTCCGACAGCATCGGGTCGAACGGTGTCCAGAAGATCGAGACGACGGCGACCAGGGCGATCGCGAACACCACCAGCACGGCGAAGCGGCCGGTCCATGACGACAGCAGGGTGCGCAGCCAGCGCGGCATCAGCTCTCCTCCGCTCTCTGCCGGGGATCGACCGCGTGGTGCACGAGGTCGACGACGAATCCGATGATCAGCACGAAGCCGGTGAGCACGAGGAGTTCGCTCTGCACCTTGACCAGATCGCGCGTGCCCACGTCGGCGACGAGCATGCGGCCGATGCCGGGCAGAGTGAAGAGCTGCTCGATGACCACCGAGCCCACGACGATGCCGGCGATCTGCACGCCCAGCACCGTGACGATCGAGAGGCCCACTGCGGGGATGCCGTGGCGGATGAGCGCCTGGCGCCGTGTGAGCCCCTTGGCTGCCGCAGTGCGGACGAAGTCCTGCCCCGCGGCCTGCAGGGTCGCGCTGCGGACGAACCGCATGAGCATGGCGCCTTCGACGACGCCGATCGTCAGCGCAGGCAGAAGCAGCGACTCGAATGCCTTCGCCGGCGTCGCCCACCCTGAGCGGGGGAATCCCTGCGCAGGCAGCCAGCCCAGCCCGTGCGCGAAGACGACGACGAGCATCATGCCTGCCCAGATCACGGGCACGGCGGCGAGGGTCTGCGCGCCGATGCTGAGTGCCGTTCCTTCTGCGCGCCCGTGCAGGAGGGCGGAGAGGACACCGAGTGGCACGGCGATGAGCAGCGCGATGGCGAGAGCCATCAGACCGAGAGGCACGGTGACGCGTGACTTCTCTACGAGCTCTGCCCCCACCGACGCGCCGCTGAGCTGGGAGGTGCCCAGATCGCCACGCAGGATCCCCGCGATCCAGTCGCTGTACTGCGCCGGCAGCGGCTTGTCGAGTCCGAGGGACTCGCGCAGCGCTTCCACCGTCTGCGGATCGGCCTGCGTCCCTGCGATCAGCTGGGCGACGTCGCCAGGGAACACGCGGAGGGTGAGGAAGATGATCACGCTCGAGACGAGGAGCCCCGCGATCAGCAGGGCTCCTCGAGTCAGCGCGTATCGGATCACTCCGCGGACTTCGTCACGCCGGCGAGGTCGATGCGCGAGTTGATCGAATCGGTCGGGAAGCCGGAGACCGCGGCGGTGTGGGCGGTCAGGGTCGCGCCGTTGTACAGCCAGTCGGCGGCGTGGTCCTCCGACACGAGGCGGGCCGCCTTCTTCAGCAGGTCGGCGGACTTGTCGGGGTCGATCTCGGTCTGCGACTGCTCGTACAGCTTCTGCACCTCGGGGTTGTCGTATCCGAAGTAGTAGTCCGGATTCGCGAAGTTCACGAAGTCCCGAGGCTCGACGTGCAGCACGAAGCTCAGCTCGTAGTCGTGGTTGGTGTAGACGTCCTCGAGCCACGTCGGGAACTCGACGCGCTTGACCTCGAGCGAGACGCCCACCTTCGCGTAATCGGAGACGAGGACCTGCGCCGCGGTCGTGCCGTAGAACGAGGGGATGGTCAGAGTGAGGTCGAGCTTCTCGTGACCGGCCTCCTTCAGCAGCTTCTTCGCCTCTGCGGGGTCGTACGGTGCGACGTCGCTGAGATCCTCGTATCCGGGGTCGAGCTCGGGGATCGGCCCGTACAGGGTCTGCCCGGCGCCGATCGCCTCGACGAGGGCCTCGTGGTCCACGGCGAGGCGCAGTGCCTCACGCACCCTGATGTCGTCGAGGGGAGCCTTGGCGTTGTTGAACGCGAGTGTCGCCTTGTCAGTGGTGCGACCCGTCGTGATCGTGAAGTCGCCGGTGTCCTCGAGCTGCGACACGAGGTTGGGGTCGACCGCGGTGAGCACGTCGAGTGTGCCGTCGAGCGCGGCGTTCACGCCCGCGGTGAAGTCGGGGATGTACTGGAAGACGACCTCGCCGATGGTCGCAGCGTCGCCCCAATAGTCGTCGAAGCGGTCGAAGGTGATGGCGCTGCCCTTGGCCCAGCGATCGAGCACGAACGGTCCGGTGCCGTTCTCCGCGGTCTTCAGGTCGGTCGTGTCGCCCTTCTTGAAGACCAGGCCGGCGGGGCCGGTGAGGGTGAAGAGGAAGTTCTGATCGGGCTTGGTGAGCGTGATCGTCACGGTCTGGGGATCCGGCGCGGTGATGGCGGCGACGTCGGCGAACTCGGCGTTGCCCTGCACGCTCGCGTCGGACTTGACCGTCTGGTACGAGGCGACGACGTCTGCCGAGGTGAGGGCGGTGCCGTCGTGGAAGGTGATGCCCTCGTTGAGCGTGAAGGTGTAGGTAAGCCCGTCGTCCGAGATCTCATACGCGCTCGCGAGACGCTCGTCGATCCCGTTGTCCTGCGTGCGGGTGACGAGCCCCTCGTAGATGTTGTCGACGAGCACCTGCTCGAGCGCGGCGCCGCTCGTGTGCCGGATGTCGAGGTTGGTGGGCTCGAGCACGAGACCGACGGTGAGGGTCGCGTCGGGGTCTGCCGCGGCGGACGCCGTCGGCGTGGGTTCAGCGGATGGGGAGCACGCGCTGAGAGCGAGGGCGCCGGCGGCGAGCAGACCGACCGCGGCGAGTGCGCCGCGGCGTCGGGGGTGTGTTGCAGACACGGATTGTCCTCTCGAGGGAAGCGGAGCGCGCCGTCAGCGCGTTCCGCGGATCAGTGCGCCGGTGGCGATGGCGGCGAGTGCGGCGGGTGCTGTCTCCTGCACGTTGTGGCCCGCGTCGACCGTGACGACGGTCGCCTCTGGCAGGTGCTCCGTGAAGGCTGCGACATCGGCATCCTGGAGGAAGCCACGCTCTGCGCGGACGAGCGTGACGGGCACGGAGACGGACTCCAGCGGCGTCCACGGGTCGGTGCCGGATGCCGCATGCGCCGCCTTGAGCGAGTCGAAGGCCGAGCCGATGATGTGAGCGAAGTGATGCTTCCACTCGACCCGACCGTCGGCGCGCACTCTCGTGTTGAAGAACACGCCTCGTTCGGTGTCCGGTCGGCTGCCGCCGAATCCGAACGCCTGTGCGCGGTCAGTGGCGTCGTCCCGCGAGGCGAAGTCGGTGACCGCGTAGAAGTCTCTGAGGATCGCGGGAGCAGCGTCGGTGTCGAGTCCGGGGACGATGTCGACCAGCACCAGCTCGCGCACGAGTTCCGGATGCTCGGACGCGACGATCGATGCGGTCAGGCCGCCCAGCGAGTGCCCGATGAGCACCTGCGGACGTGATGTCCGCGCCGTCATCGCGTGGGCGACGTCGTCGGCGAGGAGGGCGGGGGAGTAGTCGAGGTCGTCGCGCCACGACGAGTCGCCGTGTCCGGCGAGATCGATGGCGAGCACCGGTCGTCCGATGAGCAGCGCGACAGCGTCCCAGGTGTGCGCGTTGAGCCCGGCACCGTGCAGCAGCGTCACCTCCGGCTCGCCGTGGCCGAACAGCAGGGCGCTGAGCACGCGGCCGTCGGGCAGGGTGAGAGCGATGCGCTCTGCGGAGGGCACAGGGGTGCCGAGGGCCTGCGCCTGGATGGGCAGGTAGCGGAACTCGCTGTCGTCTTGGACCACGGCCATATTCTGCTCTGATGGCGCCGACACAGGAAATGCGGGAGCAAGTTGCGCGTCTTTCGCCGTAATCGTGGGCAGATCTGCTCAAGCTACGCGCGTAATGCTTAGCAATTCGAATTTGCGCTCCTGTCGCTCTGATGTCAGACCGGACATAGGCTGGACTCATGGGAAAGCTGCGGAATCGAGGACGCGCATGACCGTCCTCGACGTCGACGGCGTCGCCAATGTGCGCGACGTCGGTGGTATGCGCGCCGGCTCATCGCGCGTGCGCTCCGGCGTCCTGCTGCGCTCGGGTCACCTCGCTCAGGTGACCCCGCGAGGCAGTGCGCTGCTGTGCGAGCGCGTACGACACGTGGTCGATCTGCGGGATGACGTCGAGGTCGAGCGGGAGCCCTCCGCGCTCGCAGGGGTGCGCACGACCCGTATCCCGCTGTTCCTCGGATCGGTCGGATCCTTCTTCGCGCAGAACATGGATCTCGCGGCGATGTATCGCCATCTCATCGACGAGTCGGCGTCGAGGCTGGTCGACGCGGTGCGTGTGATCGCGGCCGGCGAGCCGACCCTTGTGCACTGCACGGTGGGCAAGGACCGCACCGGAGTCACGGTCGCTCTCGCGCTCGGTGGCGTCGGTGCCGATCGGGATGCTGTGATCGCCGACTACGCGCTCACCGCTTCGCAGCTGCCGCCCGAACGCAACCGCGCGATCGTGCAGTACCTGCGCGCCCACCTCCCCGATGCGACGAACGCCGTGCAGCTCGCGACCGAGTCGCCGGCGCCGGTCATGGCTGCGCTGCTCGCCGACATCGATGAGCGCTACGGCTCGGTCGCCGACTATCTCATCGCTGCGGGGATGAACAGGGCAGAGCTGGATGCCCTGTCGTCAGCCCTGCTCGAATGATGAGCCACTGAGGTTAGGCAACCCTACATCGGTGGTAGAGTGGACGCATCATGAGCACCACGCAGACGTCCGCAGGCAGCCGCGCCGCACGCCGGGCCTCCCGTCGTCCGCAGGTGCAGCATCTCATCACGGCTGACGAGCACTCGCTCGCCGATCTCGAGCTGGCCCTCGCCACGCTGCCGATGTGCGCTGTGGGCCGCGTCTTCATCGAGGTCCCCGAGCAGTCCGACGTCGGCGTCGTCGTGGCTCCGCCCCGCATGACCGTCACGTGGCTTCCGCGCGCCCGGCGTCAGGCAGCGCCGCGTGCGGTCGGCGATGCGCTCACCCGTGCCGCCGTCGCCTGGTCCGACGAGATGCTGTGCGATGACTCCGCACACGGGCTGCGCACCGAGGTCATCCTCCTCGGCGGCTGGCTGAGCACAGCGGACATCGCCGAGCACCTCACGGCTGCGCACGGCGTGCCGGCAGAAGCCATCCACGCGCCGGCGAGCTACGGCCTGTCGCTCGACTGAGTGACGCTCCCGCGGGTGTCGCGATGTGCCGCACGCGGCACATAGCCGCCGTCCTCGAGGCCCGCCTCGACCTCGAACCTGTTGCGCAGGGGATCGCGCCCCGCGAACAGATACAGCAGGGGCATGAGAAAGCCGTAGCGCTGCCATTGGCGTCTGTGCACGGCTTCGTGCCTGAGAACGGCGTCGGACGGCTCGCGGTCGCCGGTGAGGAAGCAGGCTCCGACACAGACGCCGCCTCGGGCGTACGACCAGTTCGGCAGTCCTCGGAACACCCAGAGTCCTTGTCGCCGCTCCACTGCGCCCGTGCTCCAGAGCGAACCCCACACCCAGCCGACGGCCGTGCCCCACCAGAAGCCGACACGACTGATGGGCGAGTCCAGCAGCACCGACGGGATCACACGGTCGACCCTGCGGCCGCGCTCGAGAGCTCGCTCAGCCTGAGGGTGCCAGTCGTCGCTCATGCCACCGCGCCGATCAGGCGCAGGATGGCGCCGAGGTCGAGAACGGCGTCGGCTGGGCTGCGGGGCGCGAACCCGGCGATGGTGGCGCCGGCCAGCGGCACCTCGTCGCGGAGGACCTTCAGGGCTGCAGCGAGACCGGAGGCGCTGACGCCGAACGGCGCCGCTTCGGACACGCCCTCGAACTCGGCGGGGTCGAGCACGTCGACGTCGATGTGAACCCAGACGCGGCTCGCCCCGGTCGCGCGGACGGCTGCCGCGACGGCCCCCGCATCGTCCAGCGCAGCGGGCGCCAGCTGAGTGACCCCGTCGAGGGCATCCTGCTCGGCTGGATCGATGCTTCGAGCCCCGAGCAGGACGACGCGCCCTGCCGGGATGCCGGGGGAGAGCACCAGCTGCGGTTCGCCTTCGCCCATCAGCGCACGCAGCGCCATGCCGGCGAAAGCACCGGAGGGAGAGGTGGCGGGCTCATTGAGGTCGGGATGCGCGTCGCACCAGAGCACCGCCAGGTCAGTCGTGTCGAGAGCTGACAGTGCGAAGACGCTGACGCTGCAGTCGCCGCCGACGACGATCATCGGCCCATCCGCAGCGGCGACCTCGTCGGCCACCATCTCGCGCGTGCGCAGCAGCGCGCTCAGACGGCGGATACCGGTACCCAGGGAGTCCCCGGCTTCGAGGGGCACATCGAGCAGGGTGGTGTCGCGGCGCGGCAGGTCGCCGGCGATCGCTGCGGCGCCGTCGGTGAGCAGCATGGCCCGAGCCGAAGGCGAGCCCTGCCACTGCGGGACGATGAGGAATCTGGTCATGGTCTCTCCGGGGGGAGAAGGCGGGGTGGATGCCGGGCGACGGCATCCACCCCGCGGGAACTCACTCTGCTTCGAGGGCTGCGCGCGAGGTTCCGCCGGACTTCAGCTCGGCGAGGCGTGCCTCGACCTCGGTCAGCTCGCCCAGGTCTTCGAGGCTCTCGAACTGCGCGTCGAGCGACGAGGCCGCGATCTCGGCCTTGCCCTGCGCAAGAGCCTCCTGGCGACGGATCTTGTCTTCGAACCGGCCCAGCTCGCTGGTGGGGTCGAGCACGTTGATCGAGCCGATCGCGTCCTGGACCTTGGTCTGCGCCTCGGCGACCTTGGCGCGGGCCAGCAGCTCGCTGCGCTTCGTCTTGAGCTGGCCGAGCTTCTCCTTCATGCCGTTGAGGCCACCCTTGAGCTTCTCGACGATCTCGGTCTGAGCGGCGATCTGGGGCTCGGCAGCCTGTGCTTCGCGCTCCTCGCCGATCTGGCGCTGCAGCGCGATCTTCGCGAGGCTGTCGAACTTGTCGGCGTCGGTGGTGTTGCCGGCCGCGCGCAGCTCGTCTGCCTTGCGGCTGGCAGCGAGCGCCTTGTTGCCCCACTCGCGTGCAGCACGGACATCCTCTTCGTGGTCGCGCTCGAGAAGTCGCAGATTGCCGATGGTCTCGGCGATGGCCGACTCCGCGTCGGCGATGTTGTTCGTGTAATCGCGCACGAGCTGGTCGATCATCTTCTGCGGGTCCTCGGCTTGGTCGAGGAGGGAGTTGATGTTCGCACGGACGAGGGTCGAGATACGTCCGAAGATGGATTCCTTGGCCATTGTGGTTCCTTTCGTCAGGGGAGAAGCGTGTCAGGGTTGTCAATGCGGGAGATCAGAAACGGCCACCTCCGCTGCGTCCGCTGCGTCCGCCGCCGCCGCCGAAACCGGAGCTGCGGAAGCCTCCGCCGCCGCTCGAGCGCCAGCCACCGCCGCGCGACGAGCCGCCGCCTCCGGAGAGCAGACCGCCGATGATGCCGCCCAGGATGTCACCGGCCAGTCCGGAGTCGGCACGCGAGCGTGAACCGCCGCCGAACAGGCCGCCGTCCCAGCCCCTGTCGTCGTACTGGATGCGGGGAGTCTGATACATCTCGACGTCGTTGCGGGCCTGACCACCGGCCTGGCGGATGAGCTGGAGGGCGCGATTCGCCTCAGCGAGCGCCGCCGGCTCGTCGGCGGGCTGCAGAGCGATCGCCCGATCGAGCGCGACCTCGGCCTGCGCCAGGCGCGTCCTGGCCTCGGGGCCGATCGTGCCCCGCCTGGTCTCGATGAACTGCCGCGTCGACCCGATCTCCATAGCTGCCTGGTTGATGGTCTGCACGAGCAGCTGACTCTGACGGCGGGCATTCTCGGCGCGTTCGCGTGCCTGGGCGATCGCCGCATCGATCTGCGTGTTCGCGGCGGTCAGGGCATCCAGCGCCCTCTGCGGGCTTCGGCGCTCACCGGTGAGACTGCTCTCTGCCTGCCGCACCTGCGCGTCGACCGACGACACGACCGCCGTGACGGATCCATCGGGGTCGGGCAGCTGCCTCGCGGTGGTGAGATCGTTCTGCAGCTCGACCAGCAGCGTGCGCGATCGGCGCTCGGCGTCGGCGAGCTGAGCGCCGAGGGACGTGATCGCCGTGGACAGCTGACCGGCCTGAGCGACCGCCTGTTCCGCGGTGCGGATCGCGAAGGCCGCTCGCCCCGTCTCACCGGTGGCGATCGCCGCCGTGGCCGCCTCGATCGAGCGATCGGCGAGCGCCACTCGCTCCCGCGCTTGGACGGGGTTGTCGATGACGGTCGCAAGGGCCTGGTCGTCGTATTCGCCCGCCAGCGCGGTGAGAGCGTCTGCCGCGGGCGCGAGGACGCCATCCACGGCCGCGCGCTCACGGCGTACCCGCTCGAGCTCCTGCGGGGCGTTCTGCTGCAGCGCGCGCAGCGCGTCGAAGGCCTCGGTGTTCTCGTCGAGCATCTCGTCGATCTCATCGCAGAGGCCGATGATGCGGATGTGCCATGCCCGGCGGTCGTGCACGGAGTCCTCGACCTCGTCGTCGAGTTTCTGCTTGAGGTCGAACGCCTCTGCCATCTTCACCTTCGCGGCCTCGATCACCTCGGTGAACCCGGCCGTCGCCTCTTCGCCGAACTGGGCGATCGCGAAGCCGAGCTCCTCTCGGCTCGAGGTGATCGCGTCGTCGGCACGCACGATGGCGGAGCCGGCCTGGGTCTGCACCTGGTCGTCGGTCAGTGTGGAGAACGGGTCCTCCGGATCCGGATGCTCGGGCATGGCTCCGCGGGCGCGGATGGCTGCTTCACGACGCCGCCTCGCGGTGTAGCGGATCACCAGCCAGACCACGGCGATCGCGGCGGCGATGCCGACGAAGATCAGCACGCCCCGCATGAGCCCTGCGCCGCCGTCTCCCTCGATCTCGTCCGCGGCGAGCAGCACCGCGCCGTCCCAGTCCTCCTGGCCGAGGAGCGGCTGGATCTTCTGCTCGATGTCATCGAGTCTGCCGTCGCTGAGCGGGCCGCCGGAGGCTGCGGAGATGTAGTACGCGCGCTGCTCGACTGCGACGGCCAGCAGGTACTGCTCAGGTCCCAGATTGTTGGCTGTAGCGACCTCATCCGCCCAGGCGACGCGGTCGGACGGCGAGGTGAACTCGTCGACGAACACGATGAACAGGTCGGACGAGGAGTTCTGCGCCAGCTGCTCGAGGCGAGTCTCGACGGCATCCTCCTCCGAGGACGACAGCACATCTGCGTGGTCTGTGACGTGGCCGGGGTCGAGCTGGAGCGGATCCGTCGCGGAGGCCACCGAAGCGGTGGCGATGCTCGCGGTCACGGCCAGCAGCAGTGCGGCCGCAGTCAGCCACCGATTCCTCATAGTGATCCCTCCGACCGGCAGCCGTGCCCCCATGGGACGAGTCTATGCACTGGGCCCTGACGGCGACAGCACCGGCGGCGGGTTCGCCGTTCGCCCTCAGCGCAGACGCATACGCTGGAAGGCATGGACGACATGTACGGCTCAGACGTGCTCGCAGACGGCTGGCGGCAGCGCGGCGTCGCCAAGACGCCCGAGGTCGCCGCCGAGAAGGATCTCGTCGTCGAGGTCGCACAGGACGGCTACTGCGGCGCGGTCACCCGGGTGGAGGCCGGGATGGTCGAGCTCGAGGACTGGAAGGGCCGTCGGCGCAGCTTCCCGCTGGGCGGCGGGTTCATGATCGATGGCAGACCGGTGAAGCTCGTCGTGCCGGCCACCAAGCAGAATGGGCCGCGCCGCACGGCATCCGGCTCCTTCGCTGTCGCAGACAGCCTCGCGCGCACCGCGCTGCCCAGCCGCATCCTCGTCGAAGGGCGTCATGACGCTGAACTCGTCGAGAAGGTGTGGGGCGCAGATCTGCGAGTCGAGGGCGTCGTCGTCGAGTATCTGAAAGGCCTCGACCTGCTCGACGAGCTGCTCGCCGAGTCCCCGCCGTCGACCACGAGACGCTACGGCGTGCTGGTCGACCACCTCGTGCCTGGTTCCAAGGAGACGCGCATCGTCGAGCAGATCATGCGCGGACCGCACGGGCGGCACCTGAAGATCGTGGGGCACCCGTACATCGACGTCTGGCAGTGCGTCACACCGGCCGCCATGGGCATCCGCGCCTGGCCGACGATTCCGCGCGGCACCGACTGGAAGACGGGCATCTGCCGGGCGTTCGGCTGGCCGGCCGAAGACCAGGCCGACATCGCCCACGCGTGGAAGCGGATCCTGTCTCGTGTCACCACCTACCGCGACCTCGAACCGGCGCTGCTCGGCCGCGTCGAGGAGCTGATCGACTTCGTCACCGAGCCGCGGCGATGAGCGGCCGGTCCCGGGGCGTACCGGTGGGGTCGAGCAGACAGCCCCGGTATCCTGAAGGGATGCCTGAACCCCGCACCTTCCGTGATGAGCCCGTCTCGTTCGTCCGCCGCAGCGGCCGCATGTCGGAGGGCCAGGAGCGGGCGTTCGAGGAGCACGCACCCTTCTACCTGCTCGACGTGCCCCGCGACGTGGCGTTCACCTCGGTGCATCCCGACGCTCGACTCGACGTGGCGGCCGAGTACGGCCGCACGGCGCCGCTCATCGTCGAGATCGGGTCTGGCCAGGGGCATGCGATCATCGCCGCCGCGTCCGCAGCGCCGGAGACCGACTTCCTCGCGGTCGAGGTCTTCAGGGCAGGACTGGCGCGCACGATGCTCGACGCCGACAATGCGGGCGTCCGCAACCTGCGCCTGATCGAGGCGAACGCACCGGAGGTGCTCTCGACGTACCTTCCCGAAGGCTCGGCGGCCGAGGTATGGATCTTCTTCTCAGACCCGTGGCACAAGAAGCGCCACACCAAGCGGCGGCTGATCCGACCGGGTTTCCCGGCGACCGCGGCGCGGGCTGTCGCCGATGGCGGTCTGCTGCGCCTGGCGACCGACTGGGAGGACTACGCGCTGCAGATGCGCGAGGTGCTCGACGACGCCCCGGAGTTCGAGCGCGCCTTCGAGGGTGAGTGGGCCGAGCGCTTCGACGGCCGGGTCATGACCGCCTTCGAGCGCAAAGGCATCAGCAAGGGACGCGAGATCCGTGACCTCACCTATCGTCGGGTGCCCCGGGTGTGACGAAGACCACCTGGCACAGCATCCCGCCCGCCGCGCTCGTCTGCGCGGCTGCGCCGGCCTTCTTCGTGCTCGGCTGGACGTGGGTCGGATGGCTGCTGCTCGCGGTCGGCATCGGCGCGGCGGCGCTGGTCGAGCGCGGCGCGGAGCGCACGGTGACCGCCTTCGCCGGAACGCGCCCGGATCGGGCGGTCGGTGAGCGACGTGCGCCCTCGCTGTCCCGAGACCTGTCGCTGATCGGCATCGGCATGGTGATCGTGCACGCGATATCGCTCGAGGCGAAGCTCGACGACCTGTCGATGCTGCGCTTCACGCTGGCGCTCGGCGGCGCGGTGATCGTGCCCTATCTGCTCTCGCGCTTCGTGTTCCGCGACCGCGCGATCTCGTTTCCGTGGCGAACGCACAGGCGATGGACGCGCTGGCAGTGGGCCTGGCTGTTCGCCGTGCTGGTGCTCGGGTGGCTCATCCTGCCCTACTACTTCATCACGAGCGGCGTGTACCAGAACTGGCCGGTCGTCGACACTCCGTCGCTGATCGCGCGACTGTTCGTGGGCGTCGGAGCGGTCGGCATATGGGACGAGCTGTTCTTCATCTGCACGGTCTTCGCCCTGCTGCGCCGGCACATGTCGGCCGTCAACGCGAACGTGCTGCAGATGATCGTGTTCGTCTCGTTCCTCTGGGAGCTCGGCTACCGGGCCTGGGGGCCTCTGCTCACCATCCCCTTCGCGCTGCTGCAGGGCTGGATCTTCCTGCGGACCCACTCGCTCGCCTACGTCGTCACCGTGCACCTGCTCTTCGACGCGGTCGTGTTCGCGGTGCTCGTGCACGCACACAACCCCGGCATGCTCCTGTTCTTCCTCGTCTGATGTCCTGCGCAGCATGGGCAGGACTGCCCATCGCGGCCCTCGACGGCGATCGATAGCCTCGATCTCGGCTCAGATGGAGGAGGGCGCATGTCGATCAAGCCGGTGATCCGCGAGATGCGGCAGGCCGTGATGCACGGCATGGGGCATGCCCGCATGCGTCTGCACCATCTCGCAGACAACCTCGGTGACCATATGGACACCGTCGTCCGCGAGGTGCGCGACATCGACGACCTCGATGCCGTGTCGCGCGGCTGGCTCAAAGACCGAAAGCTGCGCAGAGGCGAGAAGACCGACGTCGGCTGGCATTTCCTGCCGGAGAAGGACCGAGAGTTCTCATCCGACGTGCCCGCCTACAAGGGCGAGTACGTGCTCGACCTGCACGGAGCACCGAACCAGGTGCAGGGTGCCGACGGGAACATGCTCGACGCCGAGCAGTTCGCCGCGCTCGTGAAGAAGCGCACCGATTGGGACGGCGAGACGCCGATACGCTTGTTCTCGTGCCACACCGGCGCAGATCCCGACGGGTTCGCCCAGCAGCTGTCGAACCACCTCGGTGTCGACGTGACTGCGCCGACGAAGCCGGTGTGGTCGCGAAGGAACGGCGAGCCCTTCGTGACGGACATCGACCCGGTGACGGGTCGTCCGGTCAAGCCGCACAACGGCACCTGGGTGCTGTTCCAGCCGAAGGGAGAATGAGCGCAGATGGTCAGAGAAGTATCGGTGTTCCAGCCGGACTGGGTGCAGAGCCCGTCTCTGCCGCGGCCCCCGCTGAACGAGGAGCGGCTGTCGCCGGAAGAGGCCGAGCGCATCGGCGCCTATCTCGAATCGGGCGCCGTCGTGATGCACACCACCGCACGCGGCATCGACGTGCTGGCGGACGATGCACCTGTCGTTCCGCTCACGATCAGAACCGACGGGGAGTTCGTCTGGACCGGCCCCGTCACCTATTACGTGCAGAACTACGGTGTCGCACCCGACCCCGACTTCCTCGCACACGTGCGCGAGCGCGACTACGAGCCGCGCATCCCCACCGACGACGAGATCGACGCCGCGACCGCCCTGTTCGCCGACGACTGAGCGACGCGCTGAGGGCTCCCATCGTGCATTGGACGGGCCGCGCAACTGGTAGGCTCGACCGGTACGCCTCCGTAGCTCAGCGGATAGAGCGCCGGTTTCCGGTACCGTAGGTCGCAGGTTCGATTCCTGTCGGGGGCACACTCATCAGAAGACCGCCCATGGGGCGGTCTTCTCTCGTTTCCGGCAGCTCGATGATCGAGAGGAACGCCGGATGACGAGAAGATACGAGGTCGGAGACCACGTCAGCTGGAACTCCGAGGCAGGCCGGGTGCGCGGACGGATCACGAAGGTGCACACGGCCGATTTCGAGTTCATGGGCCGCACCCGCCGAGCAGACGCCGACGAGCCGCAGTACGAAGTCAAGAGCGACAAGACCGACCATGTCGCAGCGCACAAGGGGAGTGCCCTGACCCTTCTGAAGGACTGAGCGTTGATCCTCACAGTCGGTCACTCGACGCATCCCTTCGACGAGTTCGCGGAGCTGCTCTCGCATGCCGAAGTGGGTGCCCTGGCCGACGTGCGCCGGCTGCCGGGCTCGAACAGGTACCCCTGGTTCAACGAGGATGCGCTCACCGCCTCGCTGCCTCCCCAGGGCATCGGCTACAGGCGCATCGAGCAGCTGGGCGGACGGAGGAACGTGCAGCGCGACGTGCCGGACGAGGTCAACGCGCTGTGGCGCAACCGCAGCTTCCACAACTACGCCGACTACGCGATGGGCGAGGAGTTCGCAGCGGGGATCACCCAGCTGCTCGCCCTGGCTGACGCCACGACGGGGCGGGTGGCCGTCATGTGCTCGGAAGCGGTCTGGTGGCGCTGCCATCGCCGCATCATCGCCGACAGCCTGCTGGCGCGCGGCATCGCCGTCGGCCACCTCATGCCCGGTGGTGGGGTGAGCGAGGCTGCGCTCACCCCCGGGGCCGTGGTGAAGGACGGTGCGGTGGAGTATCCACCGCGGGAATGATCACTTGGCGGGCTTGGGCTTCGCGCCGTCGGCCGCGGTCACAGGGGCTGTGGTGAAGCGTTCGAGCGCGCCCGCGACCTTGTCGGCGAGGTAGGCGTGGCCCGCGTCGGTGGGGTGCTTGCGCCCCGCGCCCACGTCGATCAGCTGCAGGTAGTTCGCCTCGGTGATCCAGTTCTCCTGCACGGGGGAGATGTACCACCAGCCCCGCGACGCGGCGAGACTGCCGAGATCGCGGTCGATGCGTGCCGTCGCCGCCCCCACCGGCAGCTCATGCGGTGCGGGTCCCAGGATGACGACCGGCGTCTCTGGGTACTTCGCGACCACGGCATCCCACACCGCGTTGACGGCGGCCGGATAGGCCGCAGCATCCGACCGGCGATCGTTGATCGACCCCTGGAGGATGATCAGGTCGGGGTCGATCCACTTCTCCAGCGCGGCGACGCGCGTGAGGAAGTCGGGACCGTCGATGCCCGGCTTCTGGTACCCGCTGCCGCGGACTCCGCGCACGACGGTGTCTCCGTCGATCAGCCGGGCGAGCCGGTAGGCGTATCCGTCGGTGGGCACGGTCGCGGCCGAGCCGTACGTCCATGAGTCGCCGAAGATCAGAACCTCGGGGTCGTCGGGAAGAGTCAGGGCGGCCGGAGAGATGCCGTTCTCGGCCGCGGCGACCGGGGCGGTCTCTGCGGGTGGCAGCCAGGGACGGGCGATGCCCAGGGTGACGGAGGTCGCCACCGCGAGCGCGCCCGCGATCGCGAGGGCCGTGCGGCGCCGTCGGGTCGGCGGGAGCAAGGTCATGAGAAGAGCGTAAGCGACCGCGCCGGATGCTGAGATCCGGACAGGTCACAGTGCGACAACGCTCAGGCCTCCTGAGACGACGATCGCCCCCTCGCGCCGAAGCGGGAGGGGGCGATCGGAGAGCGGATGCTACTTGGAGGTGCCCTGAGCCACCGAACCCTGCAGCTGTCGCTGGAAGAGCACGTACACGATCAGCACCGGGATGATCGTGATCATCACCGCGGCGAACATCTGGCCGAAGTCGAGGGCGTAGCCGGCCGATGAGGCATAGGCGGCCATACCCTGCGACAGCACCCAGTTGTCCTTCTCCGGGTTCAAGGCGACCGGGAGAAGGAACTGGTTCCACAGTCCGAGGAAGTTCATGATCGCGACCGCGGCCATCCCGGGCTTGGCCATCGGCAGCATCACCGTGAAGAACGTGCGCCACTCGCTCGCACCGTCCATGTACGCGGCTTCCTGGATCTCGTACGACAGGGACTTGAAGAACGAGAAGAGGAAGAACACGGTGAACGGCAGGGCGAAGGCCACGTAGGTGATGATCAGGCCGAACAGCGACCCGAGAAGCTGCATGTTCTGCAGGATCATGAACAGCGGGACGATCGCGAGGAAGACCGGGAAGGTGAGCCCGGCCAGCATCAGGTAGTAGATGATCCTGCTGCCTGGCACCGAGAACCGGGCCAGCACATAGGCGCACATGGCGCCGAGGATCATCACCGACACCAGCGCGACGCCGACGACGATGACCGTGTTGAGGAACATCCCGCCGAAGTTGTTCTCGACCCACGCGCTGATGTAGTTGTCGAAGTTCCAGTTCTCGGGCAGCCCGAACGGTGACGCGAAGATCTCCTTCGTGGTCTTGAAGGAGCCGAGCAGCGTCCACAGCATCGGCAGGATCACGACGAGCGACCAGATCGCCATCACGACGTGCGAGGTGATGCCGACGGCTTTGTCGCCGGCTGTCGACTGGACCCCCACCTGGGGCGGGCGCGGCGTCGAGCTGCGACGGTTCACGGTCACGGCGGCGCGGGTGTCGGTGCTCATGAGCGTCCTCCTTCGTCCTTGCCGCCGATGAGGCGGAACACGCCGATGATCAGCGCTGCGAACAGGAGCGTGATGATGGCGAGCACCACTCCCATGGCCGTGGCGAGACCGAACTGGCCCTTCTCGAAGGCGGTGCGGTACAGGTACTGGCTCATGACCAGGGTGCTGTTGCCGGGGCCGCCGGTCGAGTTCAGGCCCGCCATGTAGACGAAGGCGTCGAGCGCCATGATGCCGAGGTAGATGTATGCCGTCTGCACGTTGTCGCGGATCTGCGGCAGCAGGATCGACGTGACGGTGCGCCAGCGTCCGGCTCCGTCGATGCGAGCCGCCTCGAGCGTCTCAGCAGGGATGCCCTTGATCGCGGCGATGAACAGGATCATGTAGAAGCCCACCATGCTCCACACGATCACGAAGATCGTGGCGCCCATGGCGGTGCGCTCGTCGCCGAGCCAGGAGGGCTGCTCCGTGACGCCGAAGAGGCCGAGCACGCCGTTCAGCAGGCCGCCGCTGGGCGTGTAGATCATGTTCCAGAGGATCGCGATGACGATCGCGGGGATCACGTACGGGAAGAACGAGATCACCCGGTAGAAGCTCGAGCCCTTCAGCCCGCGCACCTGACCGTGACTCGGTCCGCCGACGGTGATCATGCTCGCGAAGATCAGGGCGATCACGATGGTGATCAGCGGCACCACCAGCGCGAGCACGATGTTGTTGCGCATCGCCTGCAGGAAGGTGGGATCGTTCAGCAGCCTCACGTAGTTGTCGACGCCGACGAAGTCCATCGTGTCCGAGAATCCCGTCCAGTTCGTCGACGCATAGTACAGCGCCTGAGCGAACGGCGAGATCACGAAGATCAGGAAGATCGCCAGCGGGAGCCCCAGGAAGACCAGGAGGAAGGAGACATAGTCGAATGTCAGCTTGCGCCCGCCGAGGCGGAGCGACCTGCGTCGCCCCGCCTCGGCCGCGACGACCGCGGCTGTCTCCAACCCCGGTCCACCGCTGACGGTGGAATTACTCATGGGTCACTTGATCTCGATCTTCGTGACCGAGCTGTCGTTGGCGATCTTGTCGGTCAGCGCCTGCAGCTGCTTCGTGATCTCGGCGACCGTCATCTTGCCGTCGAGGAACGAGTTCCAGATGGGCAGCTGGTCGGAGTTCATGCCGTACAGGTTGAACGACTTGATGGTGAAGACGTTCTCGCCGGCCGACGCCAGCAGCTCCGACTGCGACACGAGAGCGGTCGAACCGAACCCATCGGCAGGAACGGTGTCCTTGACGATGGTCGGAGCGAGCTTCGCCTTGGCGAACGCCGTGGCGGACTCCTTCGACAGCATCGTGCGCAGCAGCTCCTTGCCGCCGGCCGGGTTCTTCGCCTTGGACGGAACGATGAACGGCTCGCCGGCCTCGGCGCGCATGGTGCCCTTCGGCGTGGTCTGCTTGTCGTCGAGGGGAAGTTCGGCGATGCCCTTCATCTTGAAGTTGTCGGCCGTCGTCTTCTTCATCTCGTTCTCGATCCACGAGCCCGACGGGTACAGCAGTGCCTCCTGGTCGAGGCTCCACTGCGACTGCGCCTGCGTGAACTGCGTGCCGCCACCGCCGGGCTTGACGTAGCCCGACTTGATGAGGTCGTGCAGGATCTCGAGGATGCCCTGCACGGCCGGGTGCGACCATGCCTTCGGGTCGAGGTTCTCGAGCGGCAGACGGAAGTCGTCACCGGCCTGGATGACAGCAGAGTCGACGACCATGGTCTGGTAGTAGGTCGCCGCCTCCTTGCCCCAGAGGAAGAGGTACTTGCCCTTGGCCTTCGCCTTCTCGCCGAGCGCCTTGAGGTCCTGCCACGAGGTGGGGACGTCCCAGCCGTTCTCCTCGAACAGGCTCGACGAGTACCAGATGCCGTAGACGGTCATGACGTAGTTCAGCGCGACGAAGCGGCCGTCGAACGTACCGGGCGCCTCGACGCCGCCGAAGAGCGTGTCGCGGATCTTCTCGCCCTCGAGGTTCTCGGAGTCGAGCACGTCGTCGAGCTCCTCGAGCTGCTCGAGGATGGTGTTCCATCCGATCGAGTTGGCACCCGAGTTGTCGATGAGGTCCGGCGGGTTGCCGCCGACGAAACGGGGCTGCAGCTCCTGCGCGATCTTCGTGGACGACGAGACCTTGACGGACACGCCGTCGAGGTTCTTGTTGCCCTCCATGATCTTCGCGGCGCTCTCGACGTAGTCGATGCCGTAGCCGCCGTCGAAGATGACCGCGTCGACCTTGGCGTTCGCTGCGACGCCGAACGGGTTGTCGGCGCTCTTCTCTCCGCCGCCGGTGTTTCCGCCGCCTCCGCCGCCCGGCGCCGCGCACGAGGCGAGGGTCGCGCCGAACGGCAGCAGGATCGCTGCAGCGGCTGCGCCGCGCAGCAGGTTGCGACGGCTGATGGATGCTTCGTTGAGGTCCATCTCATTACCTTCCGTAGTGATTGATCGGTGTTCAGGGTCGGGTCCGTGACGAGCTCAGGAACCCAGGTCGAGCTCGGAGGTCAAGCTCCCCGTCGCATTCGGCCCGCGTAGCGGTCCTCAAGGACGGAGTTGTGCTCATCGCCGCCGGGGATGTTGGCGGAGATGTACATCGGTGGGGTCTCGCCGCGGTCCGCGATCGTGCGCGCGACGCCGAGCGTCAGCAGCTGCGCGATGAATGCGGCGGTGATCGACGAGATCGCGCCAGCGCCGATGCCGTCGGCGACCTCGAGGGTGGCGTCGCCGTACGGCGCGAGGTTGTCGATCACGACGTCGGCGACCTCGCTGAGGCGCCTGCCGCTCGGGTGCTTCGGCTCGACCCGGGCAGTGTGCTCGAGACTGGTGACGGCGATGACGGAGTGTCCGCGCTCCTTCGCCCAGAGCGCAGTGCCGACGATGGAGCCGTTCACACCGGAGTTGGAGGCGATGAGGAACACGTCGTGCTCGTTCACGGGCACTGTCGCCATCAGCTCGTCGACGACCCATGGCTCCCTCTCGAGAGAGCCGGTGAGCACCTCGACGTCGCGGTCGCCGTGCATGACGATGTCACGGAGGGCGAAGCGGTTGGTGGGGATGAGGCCTCCGGCGCGGCCAGCGATCTCCATCGCGAAGGCCTCGGAGTGCCCGGTGCCGAAGGCGTGCAGGACTCCGCCGCGGTCTAGCGCGTCGACCATGAGCGCGATCGCGGGGTCGAGGGCGCCGTGCTCGGCGTCGGCGGCCAGGCGTTCGAGACGGGTCGTCGCTTCATGCAGCAGCGCGGTAGGGGTGGCGCTCATCGGTTCTCCTGGGGGCCGGGGGCGGGCTTGGTGGTACGCGGTGCGCGTCGGTGCGGGGCGACGGCCATCGCGCTGGCGGCGAGTCGCGTCGACGCGACGCCGAACGTCTGCTGCGCGGCGAGCACGTAGAGCAGATCGAGCACGAGCAGCTGCGAGTGCTTCACCGAGAGATCGTCGGGGCGCAGATAGGCCGTCGGCTCGGCTGTGGCGAGCGAGATGTCGGCGAGAGCGGCCAGAGGCGACTCGGCGTCGTGGGTGATCGCCACGGTGAAGGCGCCTGCGGAGTGCGCCTGGGAGAGCATCTGCACGGTCTCCTCGGTGCGGCCGGTGCTCGATATGCCGATCGCGACCGACGACTGGTCCTGCAGCACGGCGCTCGTGAGGCCGTCGTGCACGTCGGACCAGCTGTGAGCGTTGACCCCGATCCGGTACAGACGTCCCTGGAACTCGCGAGCCATGACGCCGCTGCCGCCGACGCCGTAGATGTCGACGTGGCGGGCTGCTGTGATCGCATCGGCGGCGCGCAGCACCGAGTCGAGGTCGAGTCGGGTGGCTGTGCTCTGCAGGCTCTCGACGTGCAGTGACAGCAGCGTGTTGAGCACCTTTCCCGGCTCGTCCGATGCGCTCAGCTCGCGGCCCATGTCGGCCTGCCAGCTCTCGTCCGCGTCGCCGCGGCCGATCTCCGATGCGACCCCGACGCGGAACTGCGTGTAGCCGTCGAAGCCGAGTGCGCGGCAGAACCGGGTGACGGTCGCGGCGGAGGTTCCTGCGCGGTCTGCGAGCTCGGTGATGGTCAGCTCGACGGGGGCGGCGGGGTGCTCGGTGACCACGTCGGCGATCTTGCTCATCGCGGCGGGCATCGCGCGTCGACGGTCTGCGATGCGCCGTGCGATCGTCAGGCCGTTGCCGATGTCCCGGGTCCGTGGCACCATTGCCTCCAACTTCTTCCGCGGTACCGGGTGAGAAATCTCGCCCGGCGATCTCCGTTGCAATGAAAACTATTCTCACGCGACGAAAACGTCAAACAGGACAAGATCACAAATGAATCACGAACCGCTGCTCGTCGGCGTCGACGCCGGGGGCACCTCGACCCGGGCTGTGCTCACAGACCACACCGGACGCTGCCTCGGCTATGGCGTCGGGGGACGAGGAAACCCCATCTCGGCCGGCCCCGACCGAGCCGCGGCCGGCGTCCTCGATGCGATCCGCGGTGCCCTGGCGATCACCGGGCGCGATCTCGCCGACATCGACGTCATCGTCCCTGCCATGGCCGGCATGCGGGCATCCGGCGGCGGCGACTGGCTCATGCAGCGACTCGCCCCCGAAGGATTCCGCGGCACTCTCCTGTTCGAGTCCGACCTGCTCGCGGCGTACTTCAGCGGTGCGGCGGCTCCGCTCGGCTACGCGCTGGTCTCTGGCACGGGCGCGTGCGTCATCCGCGTGCAGGACGGCCGCATCGATGGCGCAGGCGATGGCCTCGGATGGCTGCTCGGCGACCGCGGCAGCGGATTCTGGATCGGGCATGCGATCGCGCGCGCCGCGGTGCAGGATCTCGACGGCACAGGGCCCGCCACCGCTCTCACGGATCGCGTGCTCGCGCATTACGAGCTCGCGCGGACCGCGGTGCGCACGGACGGTCGTCAGCTCGAGCTCGAAGAGCTGATCGGCCGGCTGTACGGGCATCCGCCGATCGAGCTCGCCGGTCTCGCCCCGTACGCCTTCGACGTGGACGACGCCGTCGCGCACGGCATCCTCGCCTCGGCGGGAGCGCACCTGGCCGACACGCTCTCGGCGGTGCTGGCGGGTCCGGGGCCGGTCGTGATCGGCGGCAGCGTCCTGACCCGCTCCGGTCCGGTGCGCGACGCGTTCCTTGCTCGACTCGGGGCCGCCGGCGAGAGCCTGGATCTGAGATCCGTCAGCGACGGTGCCGTCGGTGCCGCGGTGCTCGCCGTCCGCGCAGCCGGAGGCGCTGCGGACGACGCCGTGCTCGCGCGCCTGACCGAGTCGGTGGCGGCGTTCCGGTAGAGGTTCGGGCGAGCCGTAGACTTGACCGTCTATGAACCCTGAAGCCCTCTCCGCCGCAGTCCTCGCCGTCCTCGACCCGATCGCGGTCTCGCTGCGACCGGACGAGCAGCTCGGGCTCCAGGCAGCGGACATCGTGCTGGAGCGTCCGCGCAACCGCGACCACGGCGACTGGTCCACGAACATCGCGATGCGCCTCGCCAAGCGGCTCGGAACGAACCCCCGCGACCTGGCCCAGCGCATCGCCGACGGACTGGCGCAGTCCGACGGCGTCGCCGGGGTCGAGATCGCCGGCCCGGGCTTCATCAACATCCGTCTCGAGGCGGGCGCGGCTGGCGCCCTTGCGAAGACCATCGTCGACCAGGGCTCCGCCTACGGCACCAACGCCTCGCAGGCGGGCGTCTCGGTGAACGTCGAGTTCGTCTCCGCCAACCCCACCGGCCCGCTGCACATCGGGCACACCCGCTGGGCGGCGCTCGGCGACTCGATCGTGCGCCTGCTGCTCGCGAGCGGCGCCGAGGCGGTGCGCGAGTACTACATCAACGACGCGGGCGCTCAGATGGAGCGCTTCGCGCGTTCGGTGCTCGCTGCGGTGAAGGGCGAGCCGACCCCCGAGGACGGCTATCCCGGCGCCTACATCGCCGAGCTCGCGCAGCGCGTGCTCGCCGCCCACCCCGGCCTGCTCGACCTGCCCGAGGAAGAGCAGCTCGTGGTCGCCCGGGATCAGGCATACGAGTACCAGCTCGCCGAGATCAAGGCATCCCTCGACGCCTTCAACGTGCCCTTCGACGTGTGGTTCTCCGAGCGCACGCTGCATGCCGACTCCGAGGGTCCCAGCCTCGTCGACCAGGCGGTCGAGCGTCTGCGTGCACAGGGTCACGTCTTCGACGAAGAGGGCGCCGTGTGGGTGCGCACGACCGATTTCGGTGACGACAAGGATCGCGTGATCCGGCGCTCGAACGGCGAGTACACGTACTTCGCGGCCGACGCGGCCTATTACCTGAACAAGGGTGACCGCGGCTTCCAGAACAAGATCTATCTTCTCGGGGCCGACCACCACGGCTACGTGCACCGCCTCAAGGCGGTCGCGGGCGCGGCGGGAGAGGACCCCGAGAAGAACATCGAGGTGCTGATCGGCCAGCTCGTCTCCGTGCGGGGCGCCCGCCTGTCGAAGCGCGCGGGCAACATCATCGAGATGGACGACCTTCGATCGTGGATCGGCACCGATGCGCTGCGGTACGCGCTCGAGCGTTCACCCGCCGACTCGCCGCTCGATCTCGATCCCGAGCTGCTGCAGAAGCGCACCAACGACAATCCCGTGTTCTACGTGCAGTACGCCCACGCGCGCACCCATAACGTCTCCCGCAACGCCGCAGACTCCGGCGTCGACCGTTCGGAGTTCGCCCCCGAGCTGCTGACCCACGAGACCGAGAGCGCGCTGCTCGGTGCTCTGCAGGAGTTCCCGCGGCTCGTGGCGTTCGCCGCCGAGGTGCGCGAACCGCACCGCATCGCCCGCTACCTGGAAGAACTCGCGGGGCTCTACCACCGCTGGTACGACAACTGCCGCGTGATCCCCAAGGGAGATGACCCGATCGAGACGGTGCACCGCACGAGGCTGTGGCTGAACGACGCCACAGGACAGGTGCTGCGCAACGGGCTCGACCTGCTCGGGGTCTCGGCTCCCGAAAGGATGTGACCGCATGACGAGCGCATTCGCCGAGCGGCGCAGGGCGCGCTGGCCGTGGGTCGTGCTCGTCATCGTGCTCGTTCTGGCGGCACTCGTGGTGGCGGCCGAGTTCATCGCCCGCTCAGTCGTGCCGAGCACTGTTCGCTCGCTCGTGATAGACAACCTCGACCTTCCTGCTGATCAGCAGCTCGACGTGCAGGTTCCCGGCATGATGCTCCCGCAGCTGATCGCCGGAACCCTGGGCGAGGTGAGACTCGCCTCAGATGAGGTGACGGTGGGAGGGATCAGCGGGTCCGCCCGTGTCACAGCCACCGACGTGCCCGTCAGCGGCGGCGCGCTGGGGGCAGCGAAGGGCACGGTCTCGATCGATCAGGATGAGTTCAGCTTGCTGCTCGACTCGGCACAGCTGCCGGTCACGCGGATTGCGCTCTCAGCGCCCAACGCGACCGTCGAAGGCGAGGTCGAGCTGTTCGGTCGGCAGATCCCGGTCGGGATCACCGTCACCCCCGGCGCAGAAGACGGAGACCTGCTGCTGACGCCCGTGTCGCTGTCGCTGAACGGGATGGACGTCGACCTCGACGCGGTGTCGGGCATGATCGGCTCGGCAGGGGACACCATCACGCAGCCGCAGCGCGTGTGCATCGCCGACCGGCTGCCCGAGGGCATCACCCTCACCGGGCTGCGCATCGAGGGGACCCGCGCTGTGGCCGACATCTCCGCCGACGGTCGGATCACGGTCGACCAGAACCTCCTCGAGAACGGCACCTGCCCGAGGTCCTGACGGTCAGCGGTGATCGGGGGCGACGGCCTCCTGAGCCGCTCGCAGCGTCGCGGTGGCGGCGCGCACGTCATCCTCGGCCCGGCGCAGAGCGAACTCGGGCAGCGTCTCGGCGCCGAATCGCTCAGCCACCCTGTCGCCCTGCTCGCGGTGCGACACGGTGATGAGCGAACTCGCGAGCAGGATCACCTGCGTCGACAGGTTCAGCCAGAGCAGCAGCGCCAGCAACGAGGCGAACGAGGCGAGCAGAGGGTTCGACTTCGCCCCGCCGACGAACAGCCCCGACAGCTCCTGCAGGATCAGCAGTCCCGCGGCGCCGACGAGCGCGCCGCCCCAGAGGGCCCGTCCCGAGGCGCGCACGCCCGACAGCATCCGGTACACCGCGGCGATCAGAAGTGCGTCGAGGGCGAACACGATGACCAGCGAGAGAAGCCGCACCGTCCAGAACACGGCGGGGGAGTCGTCCGGCACGCCGAAGAGTCCTGCCATCCAGCCCACGACCGCATCCCCGGCGAACGTGAGTGCGGCCGCTCCGACGAAGCCGCCGCCGATGATCAGTGCGAGCAGGATGCTGCGCAGCAGCACCAGCCACCACGCCACGTCGGTCGACTCGGTGCCGGCGATCGTGCGGACCGCGTTGCGCATCGACCCGATGGCGCCCAGCGCCGATCCGATGAGTCCCACGAGCGAGATGACGCCGGCTACCGACAGGCCGGCCGGCGCGGTGATCTCGTCCAGGTCGATGAGCCCCTTCTCCTGGTCGGTGCTGACGAGACCTGGCACGGCCGAGTCGACGGCAGAGACCACGGCGGTCCAGGCGACTGCGTCCTGCGACAGCCAGAGCGCGGCTGCGGAGAACCCGAGCAGCACCGCGGCGAAGACGCTGAAGAGCGCGCGATAGGTCACGGCGTCGGCGAGCATCGGGCCGCGCCTGCCGGTGTACAGCAGTGCGGCGCGGACGATGCGGAATCGCAGCAGCCGCCGGATGACGTCCGCGGATGTCCGCGCGAACCATCCCTGCGGCGCCGGCTTCGCGGTCGACTCTGCTTCTGAACTCATCGGCCTCTCCATCCTCTCCACACTATTCAGCCCATCGGAATGTGAGCAGGGGTTGACTCGGAGGTGTCTTAGAATCAGGGGCGACGTCGCCGACACGGCGAGACCCCGTGACCCGATTGGTGCTGCGTGCATTCCGCTGATTCCTCTCCCGCCCCCGGATGGCTGTCCGTTCCCGACGACGCCAACGACCTGGTCGAGGCGGTGTGGCCGCAGTCCGCAGAGCGCGACGCCACTGGCGAGCTGCGCATCGGCGGTGTCGGTGTCGCAGAGCTCGCCCGCACCTATGGCACGCCTCTGCAGGTGATCGACGAGACAGAGGTGCGCCGCCGAGCGTCAGTGCTGCGCGCCGCGTTCGAGCGGGCGGCGACCGCGCACGGCACGTCGGCCCGCGTCTACTACGCGGGCAAGGCGCTGCTGAACACGTCGATCGTGCGGTGGGTTCTGGATGAGGGGCTGAACGTCGACGTCTGCACCGGCGGCGAGCTCGAGGTGGCGCTCGCCGGGGGAGCGGATGCCGGAAGACTGGGCTTCCACGGCAACAACAAGTCGGTCGCCGAGCTCGAGCGTGCGGTGGAGGTCGGCGTCGGCACCATCGTGATCGACAGCGTCATCGAGATCGAGCGTCTCGCGGCGATCGTCTCCCGCACGGGTGCATCGCAGCGCGTCATGCTGCGCGTCAACAGCGGTGTGCACGCCGAGACCCACGACTTCCTGGCGACGGCGCACGAGGATCAGAAGTTCGGCTTCGCGCTCGACCACGCGGCCGCGGCCGTCGCGCGCATCCGCGAGGTGGATGGTCTGGTGTTCACCGGACTGCACTGCCACATCGGCTCGCAGATCTTCGGGGTCGCCGGTTTCCGCGAGTCCGCGTCTCGTGTGCTCGACCTGCACCAGCAGCTGCTCGAGGGCGGCGAGATCCCCCAGCTGAACCTCGGCGGCGGCTTCGGCATCGCGTACACCCGTGTCGACGACCCGACGCCGATCGGCGACCTCGCCGAGGGGATCGTGTCGGCGGTCGCTGAAGGCTGCGCGGCGCGCGGCATCGCGCTGCCCGATCTGTCGTTCGAGCCGGGCAGGGCGATCGTCGGCAACGCCGGCGTCACCCTCTACGAGATCGGCACGACGAAGGACGTGACGCTCGACAGCGCGGTGCGTCGCTACGTCAGCGTCGACGGCGGCATGAGCGACAACGCCCGTCCCGCACTCTACGGCGCGCAGTACTCGGCCCGTCTGGCGTCCCGAACCGGAACGGGCGAGCCCGTGCTCGTCCGCATCGTCGGCAAGCACTGCGAATCGGGTGACATCGTGGTCGATCACGAGTACCTGCCTGAGGACCTGACTCCCGGCGACCTGCTCGCCGTCCCCGCGACCGGGGCGTACTGCGCGCCGCTGTCGAGCAATTACAACCACGTGCCCCGACCGCCCATCGTCGCCGTCGCCGACGGCGTGTCGCGGGTCATCGTCCGCGGCGAGTCCATCGCCGACCTGCTCGCGCGCGACGCGGGCATCCCGCAGTGACCGGCCGTCTTCGGCCCGAACTCTCCCTATCCGACGTGCTGAGGAGCGCAGATGACTGACTACCGACGACTTCGCGTTGCGCTGCTGGGAGCCGGAGCCGTGGGCTCGCAGGTGGCGTCGCTGCTGCTGCGTCACGGCGACGAGCTCGCCGACCGCGCCGGCGCCCGGCTCGAGCTCGCCGGAATCGCCGTGCGCGATGTCGACGCGCCGCGCGACGTCGACCTTCCCCGTGAGCTGTTCACGACCGACGCCGAGACGCTGATCACCGGCGCCGACATCGTCATCGAGCTGATGGGAGGCATCGAGCCGGCACGCTCGCACATCCTGCTGGGTCTCGGATCGGGCGCAGACGTGGTCACGGCGAACAAGGCGCTGCTGGCCACCCACGGTCCCGAGATCTTCGACGCGGCGAGCCGCGTCGGAGCGTCCGTGTACTACGAGGCGGCCGCTGCGGGCGCCATCCCGATCATCCGTCCGCTGCGCGATTCGCTCGCCGGTGACCGGGTGGTGCGGATCATGGGCATCGTCAACGGCACGACCAACTACATCCTCGACCGCATGGACGGCGAAGGCGCCGACTTCGCCGACGTGCTCGCCGACGCGCAGCGTCTCGGCTACGCCGAGGCCGATCCCACCGCCGACGTCGAAGGGTATGACGCGGCGCAGAAGGCGGCGATCCTGGCTTCGCTCGCGTTCCACACCGCTGTGCCGCTCGAGGCCGTGCACCGCGAGGGCATCACGACGATCACGGCCGACATGATCGAAGAGGCACGCGAAGCCGGATTCGTCATCAAGCTGCTCGCGGTGTGCGAGCGTCTCGGCAACGGCGGCGACGAGTCCATCTCGGTGCGCGTGTATCCGGCGCTCGTCCCGCGCGACCACCCGCTCGGCGCTGTGCACGGAGCCAACAACGCGGTGTTCGTCGAGGCGGAGGCGGCTGGTTCGCTGATGTTCTACGGCGCGGGCGCCGGCGGGGTGCAGACAGCCTCCGCCGTGCTGGGCGACGTGGTGTCGGCTGCGCGGCGCCACATCGCGGGCGGCACCGGCGTCGGCGAATCGACGCGCGCGAACCTCCCCGTCGTCTCGATCGGGCACGTGCTCACTCGATACCAGATCACCCTCGAGGTGGCGGATGAGGCGGGCGTGCTCGCCACGATCGCGGGTCTCCTCAGCGACGGCGACGTCTCGGTCGCGACACTCGTGCAGACCGTCATCCCCGCAGAGGACGGAGCCGACGGCGAGACCGCTCGGCTCATCATCGGCACGCACCGCGCGACCGACGATGCGCTGAGCGCTGCGGTCGACCGTCTGGCGGCGAGCGACGTCGTCGAGCGCGTGGTGTCGGTGCTGCGCGTCGAGGGGGAGTGACGTGGGAGTGACCCTCGTACCGGCTGAGCCGGTCACCGGCGAGGCGCCGCTCGTCGACGGCGCAGTGCGCACGGTCATGGTGACGGTGCCCGCGACCAGCGCCAACCTGGGCCCGGGCTTCGACACCCTCGGCCTCGCACTGAGCGTGTACGACACGCTCACGGCGTCGTCGTTCGACGACGACCGCCTGGTGATCGAGGTCGCCGGGTCGGGCGCAGACGAGATCCCCACCGACGCGAGCAACCTCGTCGTCAGGTCGATCGCGCACGCGTACGCCGACGCCGGCCGTCGGATGCCGGGTCTGCACCTGCACGCCGAGAACGGCGTGCCGCATGGTCGCGGTCTCGGGTCGTCGGGCGCGGCGGTGACAGCGGGCATCCTCATCGCGAAGGGGCTGCTCGCCGGCGACGTCGACCTCGACGATGAGACCCTGCTGCGCCTGGCGACCGAGCTCGAGGGTCATCCCGACAATGTGGCACCGGCCCTGTTCGGCGGCCTCACGATCGCCTGGACCGGGGAGCGCGGACCGCAGCACAAGAAGCTGCTGGTGCATCGCGGCGTCGCTCCGCTGGTGTTCGTCCCCGGTTTCACCATGTCGACGTCGCTGGCCCGCTCGCTGCAGCCACCGCAGGTCTCCCGCGAGGACGCGGTCTTCAATGTGTCCCGCTCGGCCCTGCTGATCGCTGCGCTCACGCAGAGCCCCGAGCTGCTGCTCGACGCGACCGACGATCGGCTTCATCAGGACTATCGCGGTCCCGCGATGCCCGAGACGCTCCGGCTGGTGCAGGCGCTGCGCGCCGAGGGCTTCGCCGCGGTCGTATCGGGCGCAGGCCCCAGCGTTCTCGTGCTGGCAGACGGCCCCGGCGCGCGACAGCGCGCGGTGGAGGTCGCGGATGCCGTCACGGACACTCCGTGGCAGGCGCACATGCTCGCCGTGGACGTGCAGGGTGGTACAGTGAGGGAACGAGCGGAGGGCACCACGTAACTTCGTGATTCTCGCCCTATCGCAATTCTGCGAAGTCCGCACGCGATCCCCAGGAACATCCAGGAACTGGCTGGCAGGCGCTCTGCGTCGGCGCGTGTGATGCACGCGGCATCCGCTGCGTGCTCGTCGGACTGCTCGTCTTCCCACGACATATGAGGGAGTACTCGTGGAGAACCTCTCCGAGACCCAGAACGACACCCGGGCCACCGAATCGGCGGCGACCGAGGCCGCGGCACCCGCGCGCAAGCGCGCGCCGCGTCGCGCCACCACGGCATCCGCTGCGGCCGCCGCCGAGGCATCCGCGGTCGAGACGCCCGCCGCCCCGGCTTCGGACGCGGCCCCCGCCGACGAGCAGCCGAAGGCCAAGGCCCCGCGTCGCACGCGCGCCAAGAAGGCCGACGCCGAGACGCTCGACCTCCCGGCGGCCGATGCTCCGGCCGAGGCCGCACCGACGACGCCGGCCGCAGAGAAGTCCGACGACGCCGAGGCGCCGGCGAAGCCTGCTCGCAAGCGCGCCGCTCGCCCCAAGAAGTCCGATGCCGAGGCTGCGACCGCGGCGGATGCCGACGGTGCCCCCGACGCTCCCGCGGATGACGCCGGCGCGACGGCGGGCAAGAAGGAGAAGGGCGGCAGCGACGAGCAGTCGGCTGACGCTGCCTCCGAGCCCGCGAAGCGCCCGGCGCGCGGCCGTCGCGGCGCCAAGGCCGCCGAGAACGAGGCTCCGGTGGAGGGGACCGCCGACTCCGCGCCGGGCGAGCAGGCGCAGGCATCAGCGGATCAGGGCAACGGTGACGGCGAGACCGACGGCGAGGGCTCCGGTCGCAGCCGCAGCCGCAGCCGCAGCCGCAGCCGTGGCCGCGGGGGCAACGCCCAGAACGGCCAGAGCTCCAACGGACAGAACGGCGGCTCGCAGAGTGGCAGCGGTCAGAACGACCGTCAGAACGACTCCGACGACGAGGGCGGCTCGGGCCGCGGGCGCCAGCGGGGCAGCAAGCGCCGCGGTGCAGTCAACGCCACCGCCGACGAGTTCGAGACCGAGATCGGCGAAGACGACGTGCTGATCCCCGTCGCCGGGATCCTCGATGTCCTCGACAACTACGCCTTCGTGCGCACCACCGGCTACCTCGCGGGCTCCAGCGACGTGTACGTCTCGCTTGGGCAGGTCAAGAAGTACAACCTGCGCAAGGGCGATGCGGTCGTCGGCGCGATCAAGCAGCCGCGAGAGGGCGAGCAGCAGGGCCGCCAGAAGTACAACGCGCTGGTGAAGGTCGACTCGATCAACGGCCTGTCTCCCGACGACGCCGCGAACCGCGTCGAGTTCGGCAAGCTGACCCCGCTGTACCCTCAGGAGCGCCTGCGGCTCGAGACCGCCCCCGAGAAGCTCACCCAGCGGATCATCGACCTCGTCGCCCCGATCGGCAAGGGCCAGCGCGGCCTGATCGTCGCACCGCCCAAGGCGGGCAAGACGATCGTCCTGCAGCAGATCGCCAATGCGATCGCTCAGAACAACCCCGAGGTGCACCTCATGGTCGTGCTCGTCGATGAGCGCCCCGAAGAGGTCACCGACATGCAGCGCACGGTCAAGGGCGAGGTCATCGCCTCGACCTTCGATCGTCCGGCGGAAGACCACACCACGGTCGCCGAACTCGCCATCGAGCGTGCCAAGCGCCTTGTCGAGCTGGGCCGCGACGTCGTCGTGCTGCTCGATTCGATCACCCGCCTGGGACGCGCGTACAACATCTCGACCCCCGCGTCGGGCCGCGTGCTCACCGGAGGCGTCGACGCCGCCGCGCTGTACCCGCCCAAGCGCTTCTTCGGCGCTGCCCGCAACATCGAGAACGGCGGCTCGCTGACCATCCTCGCGACCGCTCTCGTCGAGACCGGCTCGAAGATGGACGAGGTGATCTTCGAGGAGTTCAAGGGCACCGGCAACAGCGAGCTGCGTCTGTCTCGTCAGCTCGCCGACAAGCGCATCTTCCCGGCCGTCGACGTGAACGCGTCCAGCACGCGCCGCGAGGAGATGCTGCTCTCGGCCGACGAGGTCAAGATCACCTGGAAGCTGCGGCGCGCCCTCGCGGGCCTCGACCCGCAGCAGGCGCTCGAGGTCGTTCTCGGCAAGCTCAAGGAGACCGGCTCCAACGTGGAGTTCCTCTTCCAGATGCAGAAGTCGGTGCCGACGCCGGGCTCGAACGGCGGCTCGCACGCCCACGAGAACAGCATCCGCTGATCCACCGCTGAGCGGAGCAGAGGCGTGTTCGATTCGGTCCAGGCCCTCATCGAGGAGCATCGCCGGGTGCAGGAGGAGCTCTCCGACCCGGCGGTGCACGCCGATGCCGCTCGCGCCAAACGCGTCAACCGGCGCTATGCGGAGCTGAACCGCATCGTCGCCGCACACGAGGCGTGGACGGCCGCGTCGGACGATCTCGACGCGGCTCGCGAGCTCGCCAGAGAAGACGACGCGTTCGCCGACGAGGTGCCCGTTCTCGAGGAGGGGCTGCGCGTCGCTCAGGAGAAGCTCCGCCGCCTCCTGATTCCTCGCGATCCCGACGACGCGCGTGACGTGATCATGGAGATCAAGGCGGGGGAGGGCGGGGCCGAGTCGGCGCTGTTCGCCGCCGACCTGCTGCGCATGTACGTGCAGTACGCCGCCTCGAAGGGCTGGAAGACCGAGCTGCTCGAGCGCAACGAGTCCGATCTCGGCGGTTACAAGGACGTGCAGGTCGCGATCAAGGGATCATCGACCGATCCGTCGCAGGGCGTCTGGGCGCACCTGAAGTACGAAGGCGGAGTGCATCGAGTGCAGCGCGTTCCCGCGACCGAGTCGCAGGGCCGCATCCACACCTCGACGACGGGCGTCCTCGTCTTCCCCGAGGTCGACGAGCCGGAAGAGATCCAGATCGACCAGAACGATCTGAAGATCGACGTCTACCGCTCATCCGGCCCCGGCGGTCAGTCGGTCAACACCACCGACTCGGCGGTGCGCATCACGCATGTGCCCACGGGCATCGTCGTGTCGATGCAGAACGAGAAGTCGCAGCTGCAGAACCGTGAGGCGGCCATGCGCGTGCTCCGCGCGCGGCTGCTCGCCAAGCAGCAGGAGGAGCTCGACGCAGCTGCATCCGACGCCCGTCGTTCGCAGATCCGGGGCATGGACCGCTCCGAGCGCATCCGCACCTACAACTTCCCCGAGAACCGCATCGCCGACCATCGCACCGGGTACAAGGCGTACAACCTCGATCAGGTCATGGATGGAGCCCTCGAGCCCATCATCGAGTCCGCGATCCACGCGGATGAGGAGGCCCGTCTGGCGGCCCTGGGCGGCGACGCGTCGTGAGTGCGACCAGAAGCGACGGGATGCTGATCCGCGACGCCACCGCCCAGGACTGGCCTCAGATCTTCCCGTTCTTCTCCGCCATCGTCGAAGACGGAGAGACGTACGCCTACCCGGACGGCCTCAGCTCGGAGCAGGCGTCGGCGCTGTGGATGGAGCAGGCTCCCGCCCGCACGGTGGTCGCCGTGCTCGATGGGCGCGTCGTGGGGTCGGCGAAGATGGGACCGAACCGCCCCGGACGAGGGTCGCATGTCGGGACCGCGTCCTTCATGGTCGACCCGTCCGTTCGCGGCGCGGGAGTCGGCACGGCGCTGGCGCGCCACATGATCGAATGGCACCGCGCCCAGGGGTTCTCGGCCATCCAGTTCAACGCTGTGGTCGAGACGAACACCGGCGCGGTGCGCCTCTGGCAGTCGCTCGGCTTCGAGATCATCGGCACGGTGCCGGCGGCATTCGACTCCCGCCGGCACGGTCCGGTGGGGCTGCACGTGATGCATCTCGCGCTCTGAGCCCCGTGCGGCGGGATCTCGCCGACCTCAGATCACGTAGTCAGCCGCAGTGAGCAGAGCGCGTGAATCGTCGCGCTCGGTGCGCTGACGCGGCTTCGCCGGCACGCCCACCAAAATGCTGTCTGCCGGGGAGTCCTTCGTCACGACGGCGTTCGCGCCGACCACGGAACGCGCACCGATGCGTACGGGGCCGAGGATCTTCGCACCGGCACCCACTGACACCCCGTCCTCGAGGGTGGGGTGCCGCTTGCCGTGATCACGCGTTCGACCGCCGAGCGTGACCCCGTGATAGAGCATGACATCGTCGCCGATCTCAGCGGTCTCGCCGATCACGACGCCCATGCCGTGATCGATGAAGAAGCGCCTTCCGATCCGCGCACCCGGGTGGATCTCGATGCCGGTGAGCCAGCGGGTCACCTGCGAGCCCATCCTCGCCACGAAGCGCAGGTCGCGTCGCCACAGAGCGTGCCAGAGCCGGTGGCTCCAGACCGCGTGCAGCCCCGGGTACAGCAGGGCCACCTCGACCCCGCTGCGGGCGGCGGGGTCGCGGCGACGTGCAGCCGCGAGGTCTTCGCGGACCCGGGAGAACATGCCCACGGCGCGGATCAGTCCTCGCGCAGGTCTTCGAACAGCGCGGTGCTGATGTAGCGCTCGCCCGTGTCGGGGGCGATGACGACGATGGTCTTTCCGGCGTTCTCGGGGCGGGCGGCGACCTTGAGTGCCTGCGCGACGGCGGCACCGCACGAGATTCCGACCAGCATGCCCTCCTTGGCGGCCAGAGCCCGGGCGGTGGCGATCGACTCATCGAACTCGGCGGTGATGATCTCGTCGATCACGTCGCGGTCGAGCACGGGAGGAACGAAGTTCGGGCCGATGCCCTGGATCTTGGCCGGTCCCGTGCGTCCTTCGGAGAGCAGGGGGGAGTCCTTCGGCTCGACGGCGATGACCTTGATGCCGGGGATGGCCGCCTTGAGCGCCTGACCGGTGCCGGTGACGGTGCCGCCGGTGCCGACGCCTGCGACGAAGACGTCGACCTCGCCGCCGGTGTCGCGGAGGATCTCCTGGGCAGTGGTGTCGCGGTGCACCTGAGGGTTCGCGGCGTTCTCGAACTGACGGGCCCACACAGCCCCTGGGGTGCTTTCGATGATCTCCTTGAGGGTCTCGATCGCGCCGCTCATGCCCTTCGTGGGGTCGGAGAGCACGAGTTCGGCACCGAACGCCTTGAGCAGAACCCGGCGTTCCTTCGACATCGACGCGGGCATCGTCAGGATGACGCGGTAGCCGCGCGCGGCACCGACCATCGCGAGCGCGATGCCGGTGTTGCCGCTGGTCGCCTCGACGATCGTGCCGCCCGGCTTGAGCTCGCCCGACGCCTCGGCGGCATCGACGATCGCGATGCCGATGCGGTCCTTCACGCTGGATGCCGGGTTGAACGACTCGAGCTTGACGAGCACGGTGGCATCGATGCCCTCGGTGAGGTGGTTCAGCCGCACGAGCGGAGTGTTGCCGAAGGTGCTCGTGATGTCGTTGTGGATTCCGGTCATGACGGACCTTTCGTATGCGGGGCTCAGCGAGATCAGCCTACGGTGCGGGCCTCTCCGGATGACGGAATGTGACCGCATCCGTCCACCGCCTACGCTGAGAGGATGCCCATCCTGATCTCCGCGCAGCTGCGCGCCGTCGCGCAGCGACTGGCAGACGCCGGCGTTCCCGATCCGCTCGTCGACGCCGAGCTGCTGATCGGACATGTGCTCGGACGGGGGCGGGGCGAACTGCAGGCTGCCGTCGTCCGCGGCGATGAGATGACCGATCCGGATGCCGAGCGGCTGGCGTCTCTCGTAGACCGCCGGGCGGCCCGGGAGCCGCTGCAGCATCTGACCGGGCGTGCGGCGTTCCGCCACCTCGAGCTCGCTGTCGGACCCGGCGTCTTCGTGCCCCGGCCCGAGACCGAGACGGTCGTGCAGTTCGCGATCGATGCGCTCCTGGAGAGCGCCTCGTCCGCACCGATCGCGGTGGACCTCGGAACGGGCAGCGGGGCGATCGCGCTCGCGATGGCGACCGAGGTGCCGCATGCGCGCGTGCACGCCGTCGAGCGCTCCGCCGAGGCCCACGCCTGGGCGGCTCGCAACGTGCAGGGAGTCGAGAACCTGACTCTCGTGCACGGTGATCTCGCGACAGAGCTCGACGAGCTGCGGGGCGCGGTCGACGTCGTCATCTCCAACCCGCCGTATGTGCCCGACGCGGCGATCCCTCGCGATCCCGAGGTGCGACTGCACGATCCCGCACAGGCGCTGTACGGCGGAGCCGACGGCCTCGACGTCGTGCGCGTGATCAGCCGCCGCGCGCAGGAGCTGCTGCACGCCGGCGGCCTCCTCGTGCTCGAGCACGGAGAACTCCAGGGTGCGGCCATCCGCGACATCCTGGCCGTCGACGGCTGGTGCGCAGCGGCGACGCACCAGGACCTCACGCGACGCGACCGCGCGACGACGGCACTGCGCGCCTGACGCGCCTGCTGCGCTGAGCCCTGCCAGGTGGTCACGAAGCTGACCGAAGTAGACTGGTGATGCCATGTCAACTGTCTTCGATTGCCGCGACGATTCTCAGATCCTCGCCGGCATGCGCCACGCCCGCCAGGCCATCGCCCGCGGTGAGCTCATCGTGCTGCCCACCGACACCGTCTACGGCATCGCCGCCGACGCCTTCTCGCCGGCCGCGGTGCAGCGCCTGCTCGACGCGAAGGGTCGCGGGCGCGACATGCCTCCGCCCGTGCTGGTGGCCGGCCCGGACGTGCTCGCAGCACTCGTCGAGGAGGTGCCCGCGGCGGTGCAGAAGCTCGTCGACGCGTTCTGGCCGGGCGGACTCACGATCGTCCTGCCCGCTCAGCCGTCCCTGACCTGGGACCTCGGCGAGACCAAGGGCACCGTCGCCGTGCGGATGCCCGACCGTCGCGTCGCCCTCGAGCTGCTCGCCGAGACCGGTCCGCTCGCGGTGTCGAGCGCCAACCTCACGGGCCGCGACGCCGCGATCATCGCCTCCGACGCTCAGGAGATGCTCGGCGACAGGGTCGCGGTGTACCTCGAAGAGGGCTACAGCGAGAACGGCATCCCGTCGACGATCGTCGATGCGACCTCGCTGGTCGCCACTCCCGAGGGCGAGGCCCCTCTTGTGCGCATCCTGCGCGAGGGCGCGATCAGCCGAGAGCGGCTGGCCGAGGTGCTCGGAGACCTGCTCGAGCCGGAGGAGGACCCCGCCGAGGTCGACGAGAGCCCGGTCGACGAAGAGTGAAGCAGTACCTGTTCACGATCATCCTGACGGCGGCGATCACCTTCGCGCTGTCGTGGGCGGTGTGGCGTCTGAGCCTGAGGTTCAAGCTCTACCCCGGCATCCGTGAACGCGACGTGCACAAGACCCCGACGCCCCGGCTGGGCGGGGTGGCGATGTTCATCGGCATCGCCGCGGCGATCCTGATCTCGGCGGCCAACCCGTTCTTCGAGCGCATGTGGTCACCGCCGAACACCCTGTGGGCGATCCTCGCCGCAGCTCTGCTGATCGCGGTGGTCGGGGTGACCGACGACCTCATCGATCTCGATTGGATGATCAAGCTCGCCGCGCAGTTCCTCGCGGCCGGCATCATCTCGGTCGGGGGAGGCCTGCAGATCCTGTCGCTGCCCGTCGGCGACATGATCCTCGTCTCGAGCTGGGTGAGCATCTCGATCACCATGTTCGCGATCGTGGTCGTGATGAACGCGGTGAACTTCATCGACGGGCTCGACGGTCTCGTCGCCGGGGTCTGCCTGATCGCCAACGGCGTGTTCTTCGTGTACGCGTACATCCTGACCCGCGACTCGGGAGCCACGAGCTACTTCAACCTCGCGACGTTCCTCGCCGCCGTGCTCATCGGCGCCTGCCTCGGATTCCTCCCGCTGAACTGGAGTCCGGCGAAGCTCTTCATGGGCGATTCCGGTGCCCTGGTGCTCGGCCTTCTGATGGCGACGTCGACGATCGCGCTCACCACCCAGGGCGATGTGAACGCCTTCGACCCCGAGCGCTTCGGACGCTCCCAGCTTCTCGGAGCGTTCATCCCGATCGTCCTGCCGCTGGTGATCGTGATGCTGCCGCTGCTCGACTTCGGTCTCGCCGTGTTCCGCCGCATGCGCGCCGGCAAGTCGCCGTTCTCGCCCGACCGCAAGCATCTGCATCACCGGATGCTCGACCTCGGCCACCGTCACCGCGATGCGGTGCTCATCTTCTACGCATGGAGCGCCGTCATCTCGCTGACCGTGCTGCTCATGTACATCGCCGGTCGCCAGGACTGGCCTGGCGGCTACTTCGCCGCCATCGCGTTCGGGGTCGTCGGCATCACCGCCTGCCTCATCGTCACGCGCACTCCGCCGCGCGCCCGCTCGGCATCCTCCTCCTCGTCCAGCCTGGACGAATCCGCCTCCGAAACACACAGGGAGCCCTGATGACCTCGAGCCCCGTCTCCAGCACACCGATCCTGCGCCGCACGCTCGCGTGGTCCGCAGGCGCGGCCCTCGTGCTCGCCCTGGCCGCAGCAGGGATCGGATATGCCGCCGACGGCAGGAGCGGGATGTGGAGCGGCCTGATCGGCGTGCTGCTCGCGTTCCTGTTCCTCGGGATCACAGCGGGCAGCATCCTGTTCGCGAACCGCTGGTTCGGCGACCCGATCTACGTGCAGCTGTTCTTCGCGATCGTCCTGGGCGGCTGGCTGCTCAAGCTCGGCGTGTTCCTCGTCGTGATGATCATCCTGGGCGGACAGCCGTGGATCTCGCCGATGGTGTTCTTCCTGTCGATCGTGGCGGGCGTCGTGCTCTCGCTCGTGGTCGACATGATCGTGCTCATGCGCATGCGCCTGCCCAACGTCAGCGACATCGACCTCCCGACGACCAATCCGGAGGACGAGCCCGACGTGGATGGTCGGCAGGGCCACGCCGCGGCGGATGGCGACCGTTGAATCTGGTAGTGTTTACCCGTGCCCGCCGCTCGTCTCGCGAGCGCTTGCGCTGATGCACACCGTCCCTCGTCGCCCCGGTTCCGACCGGTGACCCGAAGCTGGAGCCCGCGCTTTTGAATCCCGTTGCGACCCTGACCGTTCGTCCGATCGCCGGTGACGGTGAATTCCACGGCCCCTCGATGGACGAGTTCTTCCCGGAGATCCTGTTCAACGCGTTCGGCGTCGTGCCGATGCACCGCATCCACCTCATCCAGCTGCTCTCGGTGATCGCCGTCGTGCTGATCATGTGGCTCGGAACCCGTCGCATGACGGTCGTGCCCGGTCGCTTCCAGAGTCTCGTCGAGATGGGCATCGGCTTCGTGCGCAACGGCATCGGCCACGACCTGCTCGGACGCAAGGACGGCGAGCGGTTCGCGCCGCTGCTCGTGACCATGTTCTTCATGATCCTGTTCATGAACATCACGGGCATCATCCCGTTCCTCAACATGCCGGGAACCGCGATCATCGCCGTGCCGCTCACGCTGGCGATCATCAGCTACGTGACCTTCATCTACGCCGGCATGAAGAAGAGCCCCCTCGGCTTCTGGAAGAACTCGCTCTTCCCCGCCGGCGTTCCGTGGCCCGTCTACATCATCGTCACCCCGCTGGAGTTCATCTCCACCTTCATCATCCGCCCGGTGACGCTCACCCTCCGTCTGATGATGAACCTCGTCGTCGGTCACATGATCCTCGTGCTCTGCTTCGCAGCAACGCACTTCTTCTTCTTCACCGCAGGTGGCGGATGGGCGGCGCTCGGCGTCGGCACCCTCGCCTTCGGCGGCGCCTTCACTCTCTTCGAGATCCTGGTCGTCGTCCTGCAGTCGTACGTCTTCACCGTCCTCACCGCGATCTACATCCAGCTCGCGGTCGCAGAAGAGCACTGAGCGGGTCGGCAACTGCCGTCCCACCCAACGAAAGGAAAAACCCGTGGACGCTACTACGGTTCTCGCTGAAATCAACGGTCACATCGGTGCAGTCGGCTACGGCCTCGCCGCCATCGGACCGGCTATCGGCGTGGGCATCGTCGTCGGCAAGACCATCGAGGGTGTCGCCCGTCAGCCCGAGCTGGCCGGTCGTCTCCAGGTCCTCATGTGGATCGGTATCGCCTTCACCGAGGCGCTTGCGTTCGTCGGCATCGCCGTCGCATTCATCCCCTTCCCGTAATCCGCACCGACTTCTGAAGGAGACAGGATGCTGAACGCTCTTGTCACGAACCTCGCGGCGGCGGAGACCGAGGCGCAGAACCCGCTCATCCCCGCGTGGTACGACATCATCTGGTCGGGCCTGTGGTTCCTCATCATCCTCATCGTGGTGTGGAAGGTCGCCCTTCCTCGCCTGACCGCGATCCTCGACGAGCGCTCGGCCGCCATCGAAGGCAACATCGCCAAGGCTGATGAGGCCCAGAAGCAGGCTGAGGCAGCGCTGGAGGAGTACACCCGCCAGCTCGCCGAGGCCCGCACCGAGGCCGGTGAGATCCGCGAGGCCGCCCGTGAGGACGGCAAGAAGATCGTGACCGAGGCCAAGGAGACGGCGGTCGCCGAGGCGAACCGCATCACCGCGGCCGCTCACACGCAGATCGAGGCGGAGCGCCAGGCGGCGTTCGTCTCGCTGCGCAGCGAGGTCGGCACGCTCGCGATCGACCTGGCCGGCGGCGTCGTGGGGGAGACCCTCACCGATGACGCTCGCGCGACGGCGGTCGTCGACCGCTTCCTCGCCGACCTCGAGAAGGCCAAGTAATGGGCAGCGCGACCACTCAGGCACTCGCGGCATCGACGGACGCGCTTGCCGCAGCGTCGGGCCTGAACCTCGACAGCGCGGCCGAGCTCTTCGCTTCGGCCCGCGCCATCGGGGAGTCGGCCCAGCTGAGCGGCGCGCTCGCCGATCCCGCGGCTCCGGCTGAGGCGCGCAGCGCGCTCGTCTCAGCTGTGTTCGCCGGTGTCTCGGCTCCGGTGCGCTCGCTGCTGATCACGGTCGCCGCACAGCGCTGGTCGTCGGTGTCCGACCTGATCGACGGCGTCGAGGAGCTCGCCATCCGCGCGGCCGCGAAGGCGGCCCCCGGCGACGACATCGCAGGTGAGCTCTTCGGCTTCTCGCGCGTCGTCGCGGCGAACCCCGAGCTCGAGCTCGCTCTCGGCAGCCGCCTCGGCGGTGCGTCGGCGAAGGGCGAACTGGTCGAGAAGGTGCTCGGCGGCTCCGCGTCGCCCGCGACCGTCCTGGTCGCCTCGTCGCTGGTGCGCATGCCGCGCGAGCGTCGTGTGCGCCAGGTGCTCAGTCGTGCGACCGACATCGTCTCCGCTCAGGCCGGTCGTGCGGTGGCGACGGTATACACCGCGACCGCTCTCTCCGCTGCTCAGGAGACGCGCCTGCGCGACGCGCTGGCACGTCGCTATGGCGGCGAGATCTCCATCAACCAGGTGATCGACGCGACCGTCGTCGGGGGCCTGCGCGTGCAGATCGCCGATGATGTCATCGACGGCAGCATCTCCGCCCGACTCGCCGACCTTCGCCAGAAGCTCGCGAGCTGAACAACTTGACGCGGGGAACCGCGCCCACCCAGACACACAAAGGGAAGACAATGGCAGAACTATCGATCAGCCCCGACGTCATCCGTGACGCGCTGAAGAACTTCGCCGACGCCTACGAGCCCACCGGCGCCGTGGCGACCGAGGTCGGCACCGTCATCGACGCGGCCGATGGCATCGCGCACGTCGAGGGACTGCCCGGCGTCATGGCCAACGAGCTCGTCACCTTCGCGGACGGCACCAAGGGCCTGGCCCTGAACCTCGACGAGCACGAGATCGGCGTGGTCGTCCTCGGCGACTTCACCGGCATCGAGGCCGGCCAGGAAGTCACCCGCACCGGCGAGGTCCTCTCGGTCCCGGTCGGCGACGGCTACCTGGGTCGCGTCGTCGACCCGCTCGGCAACCCGATCGACGGACTCGGCGCCATCGCGACCGAGGGCTCGCGTGAGCTCGAGCTGCAGGCGCCCGGCGTCATGCAGCGCAAGTCGGTCCACGAGCCGATGCAGACCGGAATCAAGGCCATCGACGCCATGATCCCCGTCGGTCGCGGCCAGCGTCAGCTCATCATCGGCGACCGCCAGACGGGCAAGACGGCCATCGCGATCGACACGATCATCAACCAGAAGGCCAACTGGGAGTCGGGCGACGTCAGCAAGCAGGTCCGCTGCATCTACGTCGCGATCGGCCAGAAGGGCTCGACCATCGCCTCCGTCAAGGGCGCGCTGGAAGAGGCCGGTGCCCTCGAGTACACGACGATCGTCGCCGCGCCCGCGTCCGACCCGGCCGGCTTCAAGTACCTGGCGCCCTACACCGGCTCGGCCATCGGCCAGCACTGGATGTACGGCGGCAAGCACGTCCTGATCATCTTCGATGACCTGTCGAAGCAGGCCGAGGCCTACCGTGCCGTGTCGCTTCTGCTGCGTCGCCCGCCGGGCCGCGAGGCATACCCGGGTGACGTCTTCTACCTGCACTCGCGTCTGCTCGAGCGCTGCGCGAAGCTGTCCGACGAGCTCGGTGCCGGTTCGATGACGGGTCTGCCGATCATCGAGACCAAGGCCAACGACGTCTCGGCCTACATCCCCACCAACGTGATCTCGATCACCGACGGCCAGATCTTCCTGCAGTCCGACCTCTTCAACGCCAACCAGCGTCCGGCGGTCGACGTGGGTATCTCGGTCTCGCGAGTCGGTGGTGACGCTCAGGTCAAGTCGATCAAGAAGGTCTCCGGAACGCTGAAGCTCGAGCTCGCGCAGTACCGTTCGCTCGAGGCGTTCGCGATGTTCGCATCCGACCTCGACGCGGCCTCGCGTCGTCAGCTCGCCCGTGGCGCCCGTCTGACCGAGCTGCTCAAGCAGCCGCAGTACTCGCCGTATCCCGTCGAGGAGCAGGTCGTCTCGATCTGGGCCGGAACCAACGGCAAGCTCGACTCGCTCGAGATCGAGGATGTGCTGCGCTTCGAGCGCGATCTGCTCGACTACCTGCGTCGCAACACGTCGATCCTCGACACGCTGCGCGAGACCAACGTCCTCGACGACGCCACGGTCGCAGAGCTCGACAAGCAGACCGACGCCTTCATCCTGGAGTTCCAGGGTGGCAAGGGCCAGTCGATCGGTGCTCCGGGCAACGAGCAGGTCTCGGCCGAGGATGCCGGTGACGTCAGCCAGGAGAAGATCGTCAAGGGTCGTCGCGCGTAATCGCGTGAGGTACTGATTCATGGGCGCTCAACTCAGGGTCTACAAGCAGAAGATCTCTTCTGCTCAGACGACCAAGAAGATCACGAAGGCGATGGAACTCATCGCGGCTTCGCGCATTCAGAAGGCGATGGCACGCGTCAAGGCGTCCAGCCCCTTCGCGCAGGCCGTGACGAGGGCCGTGTCCGCCGTCGCGACGCACTCCAGTGTCGATCACCCGCTCACTCGCGAGGCAGAGACGATCCGCCGTACGGCGGTCGTCATCTTCTCGAGCGACCGTGGTCTCGCCGGCGCGTTCAACTCCCAGGTGATCCGTGAGGGCCTGGAGCAGGGCGAGCGTCTGCGCGAGCTCGGCCGCGAGCCGGTCTACTACCTGGTCGGTCGCAAGGCCGTCGGGTACTTCCAGTTCCGTCGGATCGAGTCCGCGGCCGAGTGGATCGGCGACACCGACACGCCGTCGTTCCACACGGCGGAGGAGATCGCGCACACGCTGCAGCAGGCGTTCCTGCGCGGCGGCGAGTCCGAGGGCGTCGACGAGATCGTGCTGGTGTACAACCGCTTCGTCAGCATGATGACGCAGGAGCCCACGGCTCTGCGTCTGCTGCCGCTCGAGATCGAAGAGGCTGAAGACACCGCGAGCGCGGCCGTCTACCCGCTCTACGAGTTCGAGCCCGACGCAGAGACCGTGCTCGACGCGATCCTGCCGGTGTACATCCAGAGCCGCGTGTTCAACGCCCTTCTGCAGTCCTCGGCCGCCAAGCAGGCCGCGACGCAGAAGGCGATGAAGTCGGCGAGCGACAACGCCGACAAGCTGATCACCGACTACACCCGCCTGCGCAACAACGCTCGCCAGGCGGAGATCACCCAGCAGATCGCAGAGATCGTCGGTGGAGCCGACGCCCTCTCGTCGAGCAAATAAGACCATCAGGAGAAGAGACGAGATATGACCACCACCGCCACGGCTGAGCAGCCGGCGACCGCGGTCGTCGGACGCGTTGCACGCGTCAACGGTCCGGTTGTCGACATCGAGTTCCCGCACGACTCGATTCCCGAGATCTACAACGCCCTCAAGACCACGATCACGATCGGCGAGGACTCCACTGAGATCACGCTCGAGGTCGCGCAGCACCTCGGCGACGACCTCGTTCGCGCCATCGCCCTGAAGCCGACCGACGGCATCGTCCGCGGCCAGGAGGTTCGCGACACCGGTGAGGCCATCTCGGTCCCCGTCGGCGACGTGACCAAGGGCAAGGTCTTCAACGTGATCGGCGAGGTCCTCAACGCCGAGCCCGGCGAGACCATCGAGGTCACCGAGCGCTGGCCGATCCACCGCAAGGCGCCCAACTTCGACCAGCTCGAGTCGAAGACCACCATGTTCGAGACCGGCATCAAGTCGATCGACCTCCTGACCCCCTACGTGCAGGGTGGAAAGATCGGTCTGTTCGGTGGTGCAGGTGTCGGCAAGACCGTGCTCATCCAGGAGATGATCCAGCGCGTCGCGCAGGACCACGGTGGTGTGTCGGTGTTCGCCGGTGTCGGCGAGCGCACCCGTGAGGGCAACGACCTCATCCACGAGATGGAGGAGGCGGGCGTCTTCGACAAGACCGCCCTCGTCTTCGGCCAGATGGACGAGCCGCCGGGGACCCGTCTCCGTGTCGCGCTCTCGGCGCTGACCATGGCGGAGTACTTCCGCGATGTGCAGAAGCAGGACGTGCTGCTCTTCATCGACAACATCTTCCGCTTCACGCAGGCCGGTTCCGAGGTCTCCACGCTGCTGGGCCGCATGCCCTCGGCCGTGGGCTACCAGCCGAACCTCGCCGACGAGATGGGCCTCCTGCAGGAGCGCATCACCTCGACGCGCGGTCACTCGATCACCTCGCTGCAGGCGATCTACGTGCCGGCCGACGACTACACCGACCCGGCTCCGGCGACCACGTTCGCGCACCTCGACGCCACCACCGAGCTCTCGCGTGAGATCGCGTCGAAGGGTCTCTACCCGGCCATCGACCCGCTGACGTCCACCTCGCGGATCATGGACCCCCGCTACCTGGGTGAAGACCACTACCGCGTCGCCACCACGGTGAAGCAGATCCTCCAGAAGAACAAGGAGCTGCAGGAGATCATCGCGATCCTCGGTGTCGACGAGCTCTCGGAAGAGGACAAGATCGTCGTCTCCCGCGCACGTCGCATCCAGCAGTTCCTTTCGCAGAACACCTACATGGCGAAGAAGTTCACCGGTGTCGAGGGCTCGACCGTCCCGCTCAAGGAGACCATCGAGTCGTTCGATGCGATCTGCCGCGGTGACTTCGACCACGTCGCGGAGCAGGCGTTCTTCAACGTCGGTGGCATCTCGGACGTCGAAGAGGCTTGGGCGAAGATCCAGAAGGAGAACGCCTGACCATGGCGCTGCACGTGAGCCTCGTCTCCGCTGATGCGGAGGTCTGGACGGGGGAGGCGTCGCTCGTCGTCGCCAAGACCGTCGAGGGCGAGATCGGCATCATGTCCGGTCACGAGCCGGTGCTGGCCATCCTCGCCCAGGGCGAGGTCCGCATCACTCAGACCGACGGCAGCAAGGTGCTCGCGAACGCGCAGGATGGGTTCCTCTCGATGGAGGGCGACACCCTGACGATCGTGGCAGGCAACGCCGCTCTGATCGCCTGACAGCAAGACAACCCGGCGTCCGCCTCGGTCCGTGCCCTGCACGTTCCGAGGCGGACGCTTCGTCTGTGTGGAGCCCATGAAGATCCTTCTGCCCCCATCCGAGACCAAGCGTGCCGGCGGCACCGGCCGTCCTCTGCGCCTCGACGCGCTCGCTCTGCCGTCGCTGACCGCACAGCGCGCAGAGGTCGTCGATGCCCTCGTCGAGCTCAGCTCCGACCCGGCCGAAGCGCGACGTGTCCTCAAGCTGAGCGAGCGTCAGGCGGGTGACGTCGAGCACAACCGGATGCTGCGCACGGCCCCCACGATGGCCGCGATAGACCGCTATACCGGAGTGCTCTACGACGCGCTCGACGCCGCATCGCTCGACGCGGCCTCACGGCGGTGGCTCGGCTCGCATGTGATGATCCATTCCGCTCCGTTCGGACCGATCGGCGCACTGGATGAGATCCCCGCCTATCGCCTGGCCGCAGGGACGTCGCTTCCTGGCATCCGCCCGCTGAAGCGGCATTGGGCGGAGGCGACGTCAGCCGCACTGTCCGACTGCGGTTTCGTCCTCGACCTGCGCAGCGAGTCGTATGTGGCGCTCGGGCCCGTCGCCGGAGTCGTCTCCTCGGCTTATGTGCGGGTGGTCACGGACAAGGGGCGTGCGCTGAATCACTTCAACAAGAAGGCGAAGGGCGCGTTCGTGCGTGCGCTTGCGACGACACGCCCGAGAGGGAGCACCGTCCCGGCGCTGATCGCGTGGGCCGACGAGCAGGGCATCCGTCTGCGAGAAGCGCAGGATGCCGGTGTTCTGGAGCTCGTGGTCGCCGACTGACCTTCCACGGCCGGCCTCGCGAGCGGTGATGCATCGTTGCCCGGGGTGCGGACGCTTCGCTAGCATGACCGTGCGCGAGATGCGCACGGGGGAGCGAAACCGCTTCCTCTCAACGAGGGAAGTGGTTCACTCATGGACTATGGCGACTACGGGGGCTATGAGGGCCTCGCCGCGATGTTCGCCCTTCTGGGCATCCTGCTCTTCATCGTCGGGCCGATCATGTATGTCCTCTCGTCGATCTTCATGATGAAGATCTTCGAGAAGGCCGGTGTTCAGGGCAAGTGGAGGGCGTGGGTGCCCGTCTACCGGGAGATGATCTTCTTCAAGCTCGGCGACATGAGCCCCTGGCTCGTGCTGTACGCCCTCGGCGCCACGATCCTGCTGTCGTGGACCGGCATCGGCAGCATCTTCGGTCTGGTCTTCACCGCCCTCTTCGCGATGGCCGGCTGGCGCGTCGGCCTCAAGCTGCAGAAGGAAGCGGCATGGGTCATCCTGTTCGTGCTGCTCAACATCGTCTGGATGGGCATCGTCGCGTTCGACCGTTCGCGCTGGAACCCCAGCATCGCGCCGGCTCCATGGGCGGGCAACAGCTTCCTGGGCGACAACACCGTGTGGGAGGGGATTCCCGCGCAGCCCGGCCAGAGCGCGGCTCCCGCGACCGGCTACGCAGCTCCACAGGGCTATCAGCCTCCGGCACCTCAGGGATACCAGCCGCCGGCTCAGCCCGGTTACGCCCCGCCTGCTCAGCCCGGTTACGGCCAGCCGACGCAGCCGGGCTACGGCGCCCCGCACAACCCGGGTGCTCCTGTTCCGCCTGCGCCGGGCGCCCCGGTGCCTCCTCCCGCCACTCCGCCTGCGCCCCCCGCGCCGCCTGCAGCGCCGCCGACCGCCCCGCCCGCGCCTCCGGCCCCGCCCGCGTCGCCCAACGACCCGACGCAGCCGCCCGCGTGAGCTGATCCGATGAAGAAGCCCTCGACGACGTCGAGGGCTTCTTCTCATCGTGATGGCGGACGACGCGTCCGGAGGCCCCGATAGTGTGGATGCATGGCTACCTCGCAGCGCCGCGTCGGCGCATCCGGACTCGTCGTATCCACCGCCGGTCTCGGCTGCAACAACTTCGGCCGTGCCGGCACCGTGACCGAGACGCTCGAGGGCACGCGCGCGGTGATCGACGCGGCGCTTGCGAACGGTGTCTTCTTCTTCGACACCGCCGACATGTACGGCGCCGACGCCGGACGCAGCGAAGAGCTGATGGGGGAGGTGCTCGAGGGGCGCCGCGACCGCGCAGTGCTCGCGACCAAGTTCGGTCACGAGCGCGATATGGGCTACGACTTCCCCGGCGGGCGCGGGTCGCGTCGGTATGTGCGCCATGCGGTGGAGCAGTCGCTGCGGCGCCTGCGCACCGACTGGATCGACCTTTATCAGCTGCACCTTCCCGATGCGCAGACGCCGATCGCCGAGACCATCGACGCGCTCGACGAACTCGTCGACGAGGGCAAGATCCGCTACTACGGGCACTCGAACTTCACCGGCTGGCAGATCGCCGAAGCCGAGTTCACCTCACGTGCCCGGTCGACCGGCCGCTTCATCTCGGCGCAGAATCACTACTCGCTTCTCGCCCGCGCCTCAGAGCGCGAGGTGCTTCCCGCCGTGAACAGGTACGACCTGGGCTTCTTCCCGTTCTTCCCCCTGAAGAACGGCCTGCTGACGGGCAAGTTCACCCGCGAAGGCGGGCCGTCGGGTAGTCGGATCATGGAAACGCGGCAGCACATCTGGGCGGACGCCCCGTGGGACGCGCTCGAGCGGTACCAGCAGTTCTGCGTGCAGCGCGGCATCTCGATGCTGCAGGCGACGTTCGGCTGGCTGCTCGCCCAGCCGGGTGTGTCGAGCGTGATCGCCGGGGCCACGAGGCCGGAGCAGGTCGAGGCGAATGCCGAAGCGGCCGACGCGTGGACCCCTGGTGCGGCCGACCTGGCCGAGATCGATGCGCTGTTCCCGCTCGTCGACGACCCGGCCGACCGGATGTGAGCGCGCGCACCACTACGATGAACATGAACCCTGCGGCGTCCCCGCCGCTCAGCAGTCCGACGGAGAACCCACGTGCCTGAGACCACGACGCAGACGTTCCGCGTCAGCGATGAGCTGGAGCTCACCTGGGCGGGGATCACAGACCGCGGGCGCCGTCGCGAGAACAATCAGGACTCCTTTCTCGCGAAGTACCCGCTGTACATCGTCGCCGACGGCATGGGCGGCCATGCGGGCGGCGAGATCGCCAGCCAGGCGACGGTCGACCGGCTCTCCGACATGGTCGATGCAGGACACATCGACGACGATCGCATCCTCGCCGCTCTGCAGCTCGCCGTCGACGACATCCACCAGCATCCGGACACCACAGACGAGGGAACGGGCACGACGCTGACCGGCGTCTATCTCGACCGCGGCGAAGACGGCTGGCGCTGGATCTCGCTGAACATCGGCGATTCCCGGGTCTACCTCGAGCGCGACGGACGACTCATCCAGGTCACCACCGATCACTCGGTCGTCCAGGAGCTCATCTCATCGGGCAAGATCAGCCCGGAAGAGGCCGACGCGCATCCGTACAGCAATGTGATCACGCGTGCCGTCGGCGCGAACGAGCTGGTCTCTCCTGACTACGTGGCGATCGACGTCGTCGACGGGGATCGCTTCATCATCTGCTCAGACGGTCTCACCAAAGAGCTCACCGACTACGGCATCCTGCACTTCCTTCGCGAGAACTCCGAACCCGCAGCTGCAGTGAGCGCGATGGTGGAGGCTGCGCTCGAGAACGGCGGGCGCGACAACGTCACGCTGATCGTGCTGAACGTGCGGTACACGGGTGCTTCCGAAGACGACGGCGATCACGGCGCGGCACAGGAGGAAGCCGATTCGGCCGAAGCTGAGCACTCTCCCTCCACAGAGCCCTCGACCGCGGATTGACCAGGCCCCGCCTGTGGAGAGGCGGGATCTGATTCCATCGATGGGCTGAAATGGGCGGATGGATGCCACGACCATCGTCCTCCCCGCAGCCCCGGCCGAGCCGGCACGCCCGCAGCTTCCGCTGCTGGCGGCGATCGTGCCCGTCATCGCCGGCATCGTGCTGTGGATGGTCACGGGTTCGCTGTTCTCCCTGTGCTTCGCCGCCATCGGACCGTTGATGCTGCTCGCGTCGTTCTTCGACGGGGTGCGGGCTCGGCGGCGTGGTCGCAGACGAGCACAGGACGAGACCGATCTCGCCTGGCGGCGCGCTGACGAGGAGCTCGCGCGGCTGCACGATCAGGAGCACCAGATGCTGTGGCACCGAACTCCTGACGCAGCGGGCTGCCTGCTCGACCCGCCCTTGCGCGGACGCGTGCCGGTGGGTTCAGGCACCGAGGTGGTGATCGGGCGCGGGGATGGGCGCAGCAGCGTGCGCGCCTCGGGTGGCGATGACGAACGGGCCCGATCCTTCCGCGAGCGTGCGCAACGGCTCGCTGACGCACCGGTCATCGTCGAACTCGGTGGCGGCATATGCGTCCGCGGTCCCGAGCCCGTCGCGGCCGCCATCATCCGGGCGCTCGTGACGCAGCTGTGCCTCCGATTCGGGCCGGCAGAGCTCAGTCTGCACGGCGCGGGCGTCGCCTCCTGGGGATGCGACGCGTTCCCGCACGCCGGCCGGCGTCGTGCGCGCTTCCGGCTGCGTCTGGGGGAGGGCTCGGATGCCGCGGACGCCGTGATCTGCATCCGGACCCCCGGTGCAGAGCCGCCGGAGGGCGTCACCACCGTGCTCGACTTCACAGCCCCCGGCAGAGCGCGGGCGCGCACTGCCGCTGGTGTTCGGGAGCTCTCCCTGGAGGGACTGTCGGTGCGGCAGACCGCAGCGATCGCGGTGGGAACGGCACGCCGCGACGACGAAGGGTCCGAGGTGCCCGACACGGTCGCCCTCGCCGAGATCGATCCGACTTCCGGTGGCGACGGGCGGCTCGCCGCTCGGTTCGGCCGCGGACAGCATGGCGACCTGCTGATCGACCTCGTCGACGACGGACCGCACGCGATCGTCACCGGGATGACAGGCACGGGCAAGAGCGAGCTGCTCACCAGCTGGGTGGCGGCCATCGCCGCAGGACACAGTCCGAGCGAGGTGGCATTCGTGCTGATCGACTTCAAGGGCGGAACGGCGTTCGAGCCGCTGCGCACCCTGCCGCACGTCGTGGCCGTTGTGACCGACCTGGACTCGGTCGGTGCCCGCCGCGGCGTCGGCAGTCTCAGCGCCGAGCTGCGACGGCGCGAAGCCGCCCTCGCGGCGGCAGGTGCTCGTGACGTGCGCGAGTGCCCCTCGCTCGGGCGTCTGGTGATCGTCGTCGACGAGTTCGCCGCACTCGTTCAGGAGCACCCGGATCTGGCGCAGATCTTCACCGACATCGCCGCCCGCGGGCGGGCGCTCGGGATGCATCTCGTGCTCGGGACCCAGAGGGCCGGGGGAGTGATCCGGGACGCCCTGGCCGCGAACTGTCCGCTGCGGCTCAGTCTCCGTGTCGCGGAGTCGGCGGACAGCCGTCTCGTGATCGGCTCGGACGCGGCCGCCGATCTGCCTGGCGGGTTGGAGAGCCGAGGTCTGGGCTACGTGCGCCGCCCGGAGGATGTCGAGCCTCATCCGATGCGGGTGGCTCTCACATCGCCCGCCGACCTGGCCGCCGTCGCGCAGCAGTGGGCGAGAGCGCCCAGGCAGGGCAGCCCATGGCTGCCACCGCTGCCGTCCGTGATCGATGTGCCCCCTGCGGCTGCCGATGACGCGCAGGATGCGGTGGTGCTCGGTCGCGCCGACGATCCGGACCACCAGAGCCAGCCCTGGGTCCGCCTCGCGCGCGGCGAGGCGCTCGGGGTGATCGGCGGTCCCGGTTCGGGAAAGAGCACGCTGATCCGGGCGCTGCGGACCCAGCTGCCCGATGCCGTCGTCGTGCCCACCGACGCGGAGGAAGCATGGGACGCTGTAGCCGAGCTGTCCACCGGTCGTCACGGCGTGGTGCTGTGCGACGATCTCGACGTGCTGGTCGCACAGTATCCGTCCGAGCATGCGCAGCTATTCCTGAGCCGCTGGGAGACGATCGTGCGGTCGCCGGCCGGCGCGGTCATCACGGCCTCGCGCTCGTCGGGTCCGGTCGGGCGGCTGCTGGATGGACTCGCACGCCGCGCTCTGCTGCGGGTGGGCAGTCGGGTCGAGCACGTCGCCGCCGGCGGTGAGTCGGGCGCGTTCGATCCGCATCGTCCGCCTGGACGCGCCTGGGTCGACGGTCGTGACGTGCAGCTGTGCTGGACGGATCGCGCACCCGCGGGCGACCTCGTCAGAGCGGTCGCCGGCTGGCATCCGCGCCTGCGGCGCTCCGGGGTGGTGACACCGGCTGTCGAGGGCACTCGGGCCGCGCTGGCTTCCGCTCACCCCGGCTGTCGGGTGACGACTCTGGCTCAGCTCGGTGCGACGGCGGAGGTCCCGGATGCCGGCGATGCGCCCGTCGTGATCGTCGGCGACCCCGAGGAGTGGCGTTCGCAATGGGCGCGGCTGCAGCGCATCCGAAGCGAGGGGGAGCTGATCATCGCCGCCGAGTGCGCACCGGAGCTGCGTCAGCTCGGCGGCGTGCGCGAGACGCCGCCCTTCGCCCGACCTCATGAGGGCAGGGCGTGGGCGGTCGAGTCGGGGCGTCGTCCCCGCAGGGTTCGGCTGGGGTGATCGCCGGGGTCAGATGCCGGAGCCGGGGCGGATCATCCCGACCGCCTGACCGCCGCCGAGCACCTCCAGGGGCAGAGCGTTCGCCAGGGCCGCGACATCCGACTCGCCGAGGGCGCCGGCGCGCGCGAGCAGAGTGGCCGCGACGATGGCTGAAGCCCGGCTGCTGCCGTCGAGCATCTTGCTGGCGACGGTCGTGCCGTCGGGTGCGACCATGACCATCACGCCCTCCGCGCCGTGCTTGGCGAACACGCCGAGCGTCTCGATGGCGATGGTGTCGGGTTCGCCCGGACCGGCGATGGTCCACGGGTTCTCGCGCACGGCGCGGACGAGCGCACCGGCGACACGATGCAGCGCGAACGGCGAGCGCTCGGATGCCGAGCCGATTCGGTGGATCGCGCGGGCGAGGCCCAGAAGGGTGATCGCGTGGACGGGCGCTCCGCAGCCATCGATCGAGGTGTGCGCGATCTTCTCGCCGGCAAGGCGCTCGACGACCTCGCGGATGTGCACCTGCAGGGGGTGGGTGGGGTCGAGGTAACCTTCGGTCGGCCAGCCGGTCGCCACGCACGCGCGCAGCATGAGGGCGTGCTTGCCGGAGCAGTTCATCCGCACGCGCGCCTTATCGGCATGATCGCGGATCATGTCCCGACGGGCTGCCGCGTCAGAGGGCCATGCGGCCGGGCAGCCGAGGTCGTCTTCGTTCAGGCCGCCGGCGGCGAGCATCTCGCGCACGACCTCGACATGCCGATCGGTGCCGCTGTGGCTGGCGGTGCCGAGCGCGAGCTGCTCGCCCTCGAGTGCGGCGCCTGCTGTCACGCTGGCGATCGCCTGCAGCGGCTTGAGGCTCGAGCGCGGAAGGACGAGCGCCTCGGCGTTGCCGTGCTGCGCGATGACCTCCCCCTCGGGGGAGAGCACGACCGCAGCACCCGCATGGCGGGACTCCACGAAGCCGTTGCGCTCCACGATCGCGAGTTCGACAGCGTCAGCGATGGTGAGAGTCTCGAGCACCAGACAAGCCTAATGCGCCGCACAGTGGCAGACTGGCGCAATGGCTCCGCTCGGCGAACACCACTACGCGCTCACCACCACCTGGACCGGAAATCGTGGCACCGGTACGAGCGGATACCGGGACTACGCGAGAGACGTCACCATCAGCATCCAGGGCAAGACCGATCTGCTCGCGTCATCCGACAAGCCGTTCCGCGGCGATCCTTCTCGCTGGAATCCGGAGGATCTGCTTCTCGCTGCCCTGTCCGAGTGCCACCTGCTCTCATACCTTCACGCCTGCGTCACCGCTGGCGTCGTCGTGACCGACTACCGTGACGAGGCTGAGGGCGTGATGCGGGAGGACGGTCGCGGCGGCGGGGCATTCGCCGAGGTCGTGCTCCGGCCGCAGGTGACCGTCGCAGACGAATCGATGCTCGAGGCAGCCCGCGACGCGCACCGCACGGCGAACGAGTGGTGCTTCATCGCGAACTCGGTGAACTTCCCGGTGCGTCATGAGGCCACGATCGCGGTCGCGGCCGCTGGCGACTGAGACCGTCGAGAGTCAACGGCGCTCGTGCGGGAACGCCTGCTTGATCTTCTCGATCGGCGTCTGCGCGGGGGGCTCGTTGTACACGCCCGCCAGCTCCTGACCGCTCAGTGCGTGGATGGCGGCCATGATCTCATCCGTTGCGAGCCGGCGGGCCTTGCCGCTGGTCGCGGGACCGTGCTTCGAGACATCGATCGGCGTGCCGAACCTGACCGTCACCCGCTCGCTCGTCGACGGCATCTTCGCGCCGACCGGCATCACCTTGTCGGTGCCGATCAGGCCGACAGGCACGACGGGCGCCCCGGTCTGCAGAGCGAGGAAGGCGACGCCCGTGCGGCCCTTGTACAGACGGCCGTCGGTCGAACGAGTTCCTTCGGGGTACAGCGCGACAGCGAGATCCTGCTCGAGCAGCTGGCGCTGCTGGTCGAGCGCGTCGAGAGCGGCCTGGCCTGCGCCGCGGCGCACGGGGATGGCGCCGACAGAGGTGAAGAACTGGCGCGAGAGCGCACCCTTGAAACCGGTGCCCTCGAAGTAGCTCGACTTGGCGAGGAAGTGCACGGGCCGAGGCGCGGCCACCGGGATCGCCATCGAGTCGATGAACGACAGATGGTTGCTGGCGAGGATGACGGCGCCACTGAGGGGCACGTTCTCGCGTCCCTCGATGCGAGGGCGGTAGACCACCCGCGCGAGGGGAGCGGCGATCATCCGCCCCAGTTTGTACTTGAACCCCGCGCGCTTCGGCGTGGAGTGCTCGGCCTCCCCGGACTCGGGATCGACGGGGGTGACCGAATGCTCAGAACTCACCGGAAGAGCTTATCTTTCCGTGCATGCCGAGCATGGAATGGCGGCTGCGTCACGGGAGCACTCAGCGGCAGCAAAGCCAGGTGGTTCACTATGGAAGATCCCTGTCCTGCGAATCCGAGGTCTCATCTTGCGCCTGCGCCCCGTCACCTTTGTCTCCACCGTGGCTCTCGCCGCGCTCGTGCTCACCGGATGCTCCGGTTCGCCGAAGCCCTCGGAGTCGGCCGACCCGACCGGCAGCGCCGACGCGTGCGCACAGGCGGCTGCGCCCGGGTCGTACACCGACGGCGTCAAGGTCGACGGGGAGGTCGGCAAGCCGGCGAAGGTCACCGTCGACAAGAGCAAGAAGGTCGGCGAGGTGCAGCGCACGGTCGTCAGCGAGGGCGACGGTGAGAAGGTCGCTGAGGGCGACTACATCGCCTACGCGATGAGCGCGTTCGACTCGAAGACCGGAGACCACCTCGGCGACCTGGGGTACAAGGAGGGCGAGCTCCTTCCTCAGAACGCTCTCGCGAACCAGGCGCTCGCCGAGGCGATCGGCTGCGCCACCATCGGAACCCGCGTCGCGTTCGCCCTGCCTGCGGCAGAGGGTGCGGACTCGCAGCTGTACATCATCGACGTGCTCGACAAGGTCCCCACCGCCGCGTGGGGAGAGAAGCAGAAGCCGGTCGACGGCATGCCGACCGTGAAGCTCGCGAAGGACGGCGAGCCCGATGTCGACGTTCCCTCCGGCGACGCTCCCAAGGAGCTGACGATTTCCGTGCTGAAGGAGGGCGACGGTCCTGAGGTCGCCGACGGCGACACCACGCTGCTGCAGTACTACGGCGTCGACTGGAAGGACGGCAAGAGCTTCGACTCGTCGTGGTCGAAGGGCGCACCGTACGCTGCCCCCGGCAACACCTACGTGCCGGGATTCGTGCAGGCGCTCGCGGGCCAGAAGGTCGGCTCCCAGGTGCTTGTCGTCATCCCCCCGGCGCTCGCCTACGGCGAGGATCCCGAGGCTCATGAGCTCGGTGGCAAGACTCTGGTCTTCGTCATCGACATCCTCGCGACGCAGCACGCGCCCGCTGGGCAGTGACCGACTGACGAGAGGGTGGCGATCCGGCGGGGTCGCCGCCCTCTCGCATAGGCTGGCGGCATGCGTCGCGTCATCGTCCTCGGCTCCACCGGCTCCATCGGCACCCAGGCGCTGGACGTGATCCGCAGCAATCCGCGCCGCTTCGAGCTCGTCGGCATCGCGGCGGGCAGCAACGGCGAGATGCTCGCAGAGCAGGCTGCCCAGTTCCAGCTGGAGCACACCGCTCTCGGCGCCGCAGACGCGGAGCAGATGGTGCGGGACGTCGAGGCCGACGTGGTGCTCAACGCCATCACCGGCTCCATCGGGCTCGGATCGACCCTGGCGGCGCTGAAGGCGGGGCGCACGCTCGCACTCGCCAACAAGGAGTCGCTCATCGTCGGCGGAGAGCTGGTGCGTGCGGCAGCCGCCCCCGATCAGATCGTGCCCGTCGACTCGGAGCACTCCGCCCTCGCCCAGGCGCTGCGCGCCGGCACCCGCGCCGAGGTCGGCAGGCTCGTGGTCACGGCATCAGGCGGCCCCTTCCGAGGCCGTACCCGGTCGGAGCTCGTCGACGTCACACCCGCCCAGGCTCTCGCCCATCCCACCTGGGACATGGGGCGCATGGTCACCACGAACTCGGCGACGCTGGTGAACAAGGGCCTGGAGGTCATCGAGGCGCATCTTCTGTTCGACGTGCCGTACGACGACATCGAGGTGGTCGTGCACCCGCAGTCGATCGTGCACTCCATGGTCGAGTTCGTCGACGGCTCGACCATCGCGCAGGCGTCGCCGCCCGACATGCGCCTGCCGATCTCGCTCGGCCTGGACTGGCCGCATCGCGTAGGAGGCATCGGACGCCCGCTCGACTGGCGCACTGCGACCAGCTGGACCTTCGAGCCGCTCGACGACGAGGCCTTTCCCGCGGTCGCGCTGGCCAAGGCCGTCGGCCGCGCCGGCAGCACGTTCCCTGCGGTCTACAACGCCGCGAACGAGCAGGCCGTGCACGCCTTCCACGACGGCCGCCTGACCTTCCTCGGAATCGTCGACACGATCCAGAGGGTCATCGATGCTCATGACGCGCCCGATGAGCTCACGATCGAGGCGCTCGCCGAGGCCGAGGCCTGGGCGAGGGCGAAGGCAGATGCCCTGATCGCGGCGTCCTGATCATCGAAAGAGCCGACCGCCCGGAATGGGCGGTCGGCTCTTTCGGTCGATGGCGGCGTCAGTCGGTGTACGGGACTGGCCAGTGGGATTCGGGGGCCGGCCATCCCGCGGCGATGAGCGCCCGGCGGGCGAGCTCGCGCGCGGAGTACGGGGTGCGCACACCCCGGATGTCGCGGTAGTCCTGGTGCCCCGGTCCCGCCCACAGGATGGCGTCCCCGTCTCCGACCAGGCTCACGGCGGTGACGATCGCGTCCTCCGGTGGCGAGACCTCATGGATCTCAGCGTCGGGGCGCGCCCGGCGCGCGCCCTCGACGAGAGTGGCGCGAATCGACGCCGGGTCCTCGAAGCGGGGGTGATGGTCGGTGATCACGAGGATGTCGCTGCCCTCGACAGCCGTGCGGGCCATGTCGGAGCGCTTGGTCGCGTCGCGGTCGCCGTCAGCGCCGAACAGCATGAGCACCTTGCCCGGTGTCACACGGCGCACGGCTGCGAGCGTCTTCTCGAAGGCATCCGGAGAATGCCCGAAGTCGACGTACACGGCAGGCCCGGTCTGGCCCGAGATGAACTGGGTGCGGCCGGGCAGGTGCGCGACGATGCGGCCGTCGCGGGCGAGGGCATCCGTGATGCGCTCCCAGGAGTAGCCGCCCTCGAGCAGCATGACGATCGCGAGTCCGGCGTTGGCCGCCATGTGCGGACCGATCACCGGCACGACCGTCGACAGGGTGCGTCCGCCGGGGCCGGTCAGAGTGAATGCAGTGCCGCTGGGGCGCTCGTCGTCGATCGTGACGACCCAGGCGGCCGATGCGGCGGTTTCGGGGTCTGCGGCGATCGCCGGCGTGCCGACGGTCACGACGGGAACGGTGGCACGGTCGACGACGACCGCTCCCGAGGGCGAGTCGACGCTGATCACAGCACGACGCGAGCGCTCTGGGGTGAACAGCGGCAGCTTCGCCTCGAAGTACTCGTCCATGTCGGCGTAGTCGTCGAGGTGGTCATGCGAGAGATTGGTGAAGCCCGCGACGTCGAACATGATGCCGTCGACGCGGTGCCGCGAGAGCGCCTGGGCGCTGACCTCGACCGCGACGGCCTCGACATGGCGCTCGCGCATGAGCGCGAGCAGGGCGTGCATCTCCGACGCCTCAGGAGTGGTCAGTCGCGAGACGATGACCTCGCCGGCGATGTGTCGCTCAGCGGTCGACGACAGGCCCGACACGACTCCGATCTGGTCGAGCAGTCCCTGCAGCAGGTGCGACACGCTCGTCTTGCCGTTGGTGCCCGTCGTACCGAAGAGCAGCGGAAGAGGATCGCCGGCGCCCGTGCCGTAGACCCAGGCGCTGAGCGCGCCGAGCACTCCACGTGGGTCGTCGACCACGATGACGGGCAGACCCGACGACGCGGCGATCTCGGCTCCCGCCTCGTCGGTGATGACCGCGACGGCGCCCTGATCGGCGGCGGTCTGCGCGAACTCGGCGCCGTGCTTGTTCACACCCTGGATGGCGACGAATGCCTCTCCTGCACGGAGGTCCGCGGTGGCGAGGGTGATGCCGCTCAGGTCGACGCCGGCGATGTCACCGCGGACGTCTCGGGCGAAGCGGTCGGCCAGCTCGGTCAGAGCACGACGGGGTGGGTCGGCCGGACGGAGCACTGGGGGCAGCGATGTCGTGGTCATATCCCGTCCATGATCTCACGCGACCCGCTCGCGCCCGCTCCGGTCCGGATCCAGGCGATTCCTCAGCGCTGCGGTTAGCGTGGTCGGGTGGAGATCCTGCTGTACCTGGGCGGCGTCGTGTTCATGCTGATCGGCCTCGGCCTCTCGATCGGACTGCACGAGGTCGGTCACCTGCTGCCCGCGAAGCTGTTCGGTGTGCGCGTCGGACAGTACATGATCGGGTTCGGACCGCGTCTGTGGTCGAAGCGCATCGGCGAGACCGAGTACGGCTTCAAGGCCCTCCCGCTGGGCGGCTTCATCTCGATGTCGGGCATGTACCCGCCGTCGGCCAGGAGCACTCCGGCCCGCGGCGTCTTCGCTTCGCTGGTGCAAGATGCGCGCACCGCGAACGACGAGACGATCGCCGACGGCGAGGAGCATCGGGTCTTCTACCGCCTGCCGGTGTGGAAGCGCGTGATCGTCATGCTCGGCGGTCCCGCGATGAACTTCCTGCTCGCGATCGCGATCTTCACGATCATGGCATCCGGAATCGGGGTCCAGCAGGCGAGCACGACCGTCAGCGCCGTCACCGAGTGCGTGCTGCCCGCCGGCAGCACACAGCAGGCCTGTGCGGCCGACGACCCCGTGGCGCCCGCAGCCGAGGCGGGTGTCGAGGCAGGCGACGTGCTCGTCAGCGTCGGAGGCCAGCAGGTGCAGACATTCGCCGAGGCATCGGAGATCATCCAGCGCTCGCCGGGAGAGCCGCTCGACATCGTCGTCGATCGCGACGGTGAGAACGTGGATCTGACCCTGACGCCCGTTGCGGCCGAACGGGGAGAGGTGGATGCCGAGGGTCGCCCTGTGGTCGATGCGAACGGCGATCCCGTGACGCGCACGGTCGGCTACGCCGGCATCTTCGCGCAGCAGGAGTACGTGCCGCAGCCGCTCGCCACCGGCACGGAGCTCGCTCTGCAGCAGACCGGTGCCGTCGCCTCGCTGGTCGTGAACCTTCCGGTCAAGCTGTGGAATGTGGGAGTCTCGCTGGTCACGGGCGCTGAGCGCGATCCGAACGGCCCGCTCAGCGTGGTCGGCGTCGGGCGACTCGCGGGAGAGGTCGCGGCGACGGACGCCCCGGTGCTCAACCGCCTCGTCGTTCTCATGAACCTGCTCGCAGCGCTGAACATCGCCCTGTTCGTGTTCAACCTCATCCCGCTTCTGCCGCTCGACGGGGGCCACATCATCGTCGCGCTGTGGGAGGGCGTGAAGCGGGCGTGGGCGAAGCTCACCGGCCGTGCTGAGCCCAAGCCCGTCGACGCCACCAGGCTCGTGCCGGTCACCGTCGTGGTCGCGGTGCTGCTGATCGGCATGGGAGCTCTGCTGATCATCGCCGACCTCGTGAAGCCGATGAACCTGCTCGGCTGACGCGTTCCAGCGGCCCCGCGTTCAGGTGAGGGCGTGCGCCGTCAAACGCTCGAGGGTCTCGAGCCCGTCGCGCGACAGGATCGACTCGAGGTGGCCCTGCACCGAGGCGAAGCGCTCGCCGCGCAGCGCGTAGACGTCTCCGCTGTCGGCATCCGCCGACACCTCGGCATCCCGCACCCGAGTCGTGCCGGGGGCGACGCGAGCGGTGAACGTGTTGTAGAACCCCACCGATGCGTTCTGACCGAACACCGGCACAGTCTTCTGCACGCCCTGATGCGGGAGGTCGAGCGGAACGAGGGAGATGCCGAGACGATCGGCGAGGATCTGGTGGCTGAGGCACACGGCCAGCAGCGGCGCGCCGGCGTCGCATCGTCGTGCGACCACGTGCTGCATCCGCGTGATGCGGGCTGACGCGGCGTCGCGCGGGTCTCCTGGTCCGGGGCCGGCGACCACAAGATCGGCGGCATCGATCGCGGCATCGGTCACGGCATCCCAGCTCGCGATCTCGACGTCCAGTCCGAGGTGGCGCAGCTGATGAGCGAGCATCGTCGTGAAGCGGTCTTCGGCATCGACGACCAGTGCATTCCGGCCCGCGAAGCGACCCCCGGGATGGGCGTCCTGCGGCTGCACCCAGAAGTCGGCGAGTCGCGTGTTGCGGGATGCCAGGAGTGCGGCGATCTCGGGGTCGTCGGCCAGTCTCGCGTCTGCCGGGGCGTCGTCGTCGCGCGCCTCAGCGGCGCGGTCCCGCTCGATGGCGCCGATGGCCCCCAGGACGCCCGCGGCCTTCCCGTGCGTCTCGTTCACCTCTCCCTGCGGATCGGAGTGACGCACCAGTGTGGCGCCGACCGGCACCCGCAGACGGCCGCCGTCGAGATAGACGGTGCGGATCAGGATGGGGGCGTCGAGATCGTGCCCGCCCTCCGCGTTCGGGGTGAACAGGGCGGCGACGCCCGAGTAGTAGCCGCGAGGCGACTGCTCGTGCCGGCGGATCACGGCGCACGCGTTCTGCATGGGGGAGCCGGTGACGGTGGGGGCGAACATCGTCTCGCGCAGGATGTCGCGCGGGTCGAGGCGGCTGCGCCCGCGCAGCATGTACTCGGTGTGAGTCAGCCGCGACATCTCCTTCAGGTGCGGGCCGGTGATGCGGCCGCCGTCGGAGCAGACCTGGCTCATCATCTTGAGCTCTTCATCGACGACCATGAACAGCTCCTCGGTCTCCTTCGTCGACGAGAGGAACTCGGTCAGCGACTCGCGTGTCGCCCCGCCCGCGGGGTGACGGAAGGTCCCTGAGATCGGGTTCATGGTGACGACGCCGTCGCGCGCGACGACGTGCGCCTCAGGGCTGGCGCCGACGGCGATCTGGCCGGGGGTGATGACGGCGAAGGTCCAGTACGCCCCGCGCTCGTGCTCGAGCAGCGCACGGAACCAGGTGAGCGCCGCGGTGCGGTCGTCGGCATCGAAAGCGGCGCGGTAGTCGCGGCGGATGACGAAGTTCGCGCCCTCGCCGTGGCCGATCTCGTCGGCGATGACCCGTCGGACGATCTCGGCGTAGTCGTCGTCGGAGATGTCGAACCCGCCGTCGGTGAGTGCGATCGGCGCATCGGGGAGTGCCGCGATCAGATCCGCGGGGTTCAGCTTCTCGTGCTCGGAGACCACGATGCATCGCAGCGGGGTGCCGTCGTCGTCGGCGTCGAATCCGCGCTCGCGAACCTGGCGGTATGGCACCATCGCGAAGACTTCGCGTGCCTCGGGCCCGTCGCCCAGCGGGATGTCGGCGAGACGGTCGACGTCGAGGAGTTCGCCGGTGAGCAGATCGACGCCGCCGTCGCGCGCGATGAGCACGAACGATGCCTCGTGGTCTGCGGCGAGCTCTGCCAGACGGGCAAGCGGAAGTGCGGTCATCGGGGTCTCCTCGGTCGGGGATCCGGTGCGGACAAAAAAAGACCGCCCCGGGAGGCGGTCTGATCTCGTGGGTACGCGAATCACCGCCTAGAAGGCGGGCCACCAGGAACGGGTCGCGGACATACCGTGAAAAGTAGCACATCGTGCTTCGCCGGTCGGCGCGTGTGACGTAGGGGAGTGACGATGCGTCACCAGATGGCACCGCCTGGCTCAAGGCGCTCGGGCTCGAAGACCAGGTCGACGCAGCGGCGCACCGCCCGCGCGATCACGTCGTCGGGCAGACTCGGCGCATCAGCAGGCGCCGTCGACATCGACCAGGGCACGTGCACGAAGCCGGCCGGCACTGTGGCGCGCACCGCCCCCAGAGCCGTGTAGAGCACGTGGTTGCACACGTAGGTGCCCGCCGACAGAGAGGCACGGGCGGGTATTCCCTCCTCGTCGAGCGCCGCGACCATGCGCTTGACCGGTGCCGTCGCGAAACGCGCCGCCGGTCCGTCGGGTTCGCAGGGCTGGTCGATCGGCCTCGCGCCGTCGTTGTCGGCGATCCTGGCATCCATCAGATTGATGCCCACCCGCTCGACGGCGACCCGATCGCTGCCGCCGGCGAGACCGGTCGCGATCACCGCGTCGGGGTCGTGCTCGTCGATCAGCGAGCGCAGCCGCAGCGCGGAGCCTGCGAACGACACGGGCAGAGTCGCGATGATCAGCCGCTCGGAGCCGTCGTACGACGCTGCGACGGCCGCGACCGCATCGGCCGACGGGTTCCGGCTGTCGCCGCCGAAGGCCTCGAACCCGGTGAGCAGGATGGTGCGCATGGAACACGAGCCTACGGACATCCAGCCGACCCCGATCCGGCGACGGTAGCCTGGAGTCGTGCCTGCAGTGAATCTTGGGATGCCGCGCGTCCCCGAAGTCCTCGCCCCACGTCGCAAGTCCCGTCAGATCCGGGTCGGCAAGGTGCTGGTCGGCGGCGACGCCCCGGTCAGCGTTCAGTCCATGACGACCACGAAGACCACAGACATCAACGGCACGCTGCAGCAGATCGCCGAGCTGACGGCCTCCGGATGCGAGATCGTTCGCGTCGCCGTCCCGTCCCAGGACGATGCGGATGTGCTGCACATCATCGCCAAGAAGAGTCAGATCCCGGTGATCGCCGACATCCACTTCCAGCCGAAGTACGTCTTCCAGGCGATCGACGCCGGCTGCGCGGCCGTGCGCGTCAACCCTGGCAACATCCGCAAGTTCGACGACCAGGTCGGCGCGATCGCGCAGGCTGCGAAGGCGGCCGGAGTCTCCCTTCGCATCGGCGTGAACGCGGGCTCGCTGGATCGCCGCCTGCTCGAGAAGTACGGCAAGGCCACGCCCGAGGCGCTCGTCGAGAGCGCCGTGTGGGAGGCATCGCTGTTCGAGGAGCACGACTTCCACGACTTCAAGATCTCGGTCAAGCACAACGATCCCGTCGTGATGGTGAAGGCATACCGCCAGCTCGCCGAGCGCGGCGACTGGCCCCTGCACCTCGGTGTGACCGAGGCCGGTCCCGCGTTCCAGGGCACCATCAAGAGCGCCACCGCCTTCGGCATCCTGCTCGGCGAGGGCATCGGCGACACGATCCGCGTATCGCTGTCGGCTCCTCCCGCCGAAGAGGTGAAGGTCGGCCACCAGATCCTGCAGTCGCTGAACCTCCGCGAGCGCAAGCTCGAGATCGTCTCGTGCCCGTCGTGCGGTCGCGCTCAGGTCGATGTGTACACGCTCGCCGAAGACGTCACCGAGGGCCTCAAGGACATGACAGTCCCGCTTCGCGTCGCCGTGATGGGCTGTGTCGTGAACGGCCCGGGCGAGGCTCGCGAGGCCGACCTCGGCGTCGCATCGGGCAACGGCAAGGGGCAGATCTTCGTGAAGGGGGAGGTCATCAAGACCGTGCCCGAGGCCGACATCGTCGCCACCCTCATCGAAGAGGCCAATCGCATCGCCGCCGAGATGGGCGCCGACGCCCCGCTCGGCACCGCACAGGTCGTCACCGGCTGACGCCCCGACAGGAAGAACACATGCAGTCGACGCTCGTCTCCTTTCCTGATGGCGCTCTCACCGGCGAGGGCGAGGTGCTGCTCGTCGATCAGGCCGCGTCCGTCGTGATCCTCGACGCGACGCCGTTCCACCCTGTCGATCACACCTGGCCCGACCAGCCTGGCGACGCCGGCGTGATCACATCCGGCGACGTGCGGGTGCGCGTCACCGAAGCGGTGATGGCGGCGATCAGCGACGAGGGTGCGCTCGCCGTCGGATCCGACATCCCGGTCAAGCGGGGCGGCGAAGGATGGACATGGATGGTCGGTCATCGCACCGACGGCGCCATCCCCGCTGATATCGCGGTCGGCGCGCGGGTCGCGCTGGAGGTGGATGCCGATCGCCGTGCGTCGCTGAGCCGCGGGCACACCGCGTGCCACCTGGCATCGCTCGCGCTCGACGCCGCGCTGGCCGACCTCTGGCGCAAGGAGATCGGCGCCGACCCGCTCGGCAATCCGGACTTCGAGGGCAAAGCGAACCAGTCGAGCCGCATTCACGCGGATGGCAGCGTCGACGAGTACCGCCTCGGCAAGAGCCTGCGCAAGGCCGGCTTCGACTCCGAGGGGTTCGCGTCTTCGCTCGCCGAGCGCCAGCAGCGGATCAACGAGATGCTCGCGGGCTGGGTCGCATCGGGCGGAGAGAGCCGCATCGTCGTCGACGGGCCGAGCATCATCGACCGCCGCTCGTGGCGCTGCACCCTGCCTGAAGGCGAGGTCGGCTTCCTCTGTGGTGGCACGCACGTGCGCTCGCTCGCGGAGTTCGAGTCGATCACGGTGTCACTCGATCTCAGCGACCCGCAGCTGCTCGTCATGACGACCACCGCTGTAGCGGCCTGATCGCCGCCGGTCACCATATTGCGCAGAGGATGCGCACCGCATCCTCTGCGCTGAGTCCCTCGCGGCGAGCCGCGGAGGTGAGCGCCCGGGCGGCACGCGCCACCTCCTTCGAGACAGGGGCGGCGGATCTGCTCACACGCGTGCCCGCTTCCGCTACGCGGTGAACTCGACGGTGCCTCCGAGACATCGACCGCGGCCACGCGCAGCTGCACGGTCGCGCCCGGCTCGACACCGGCGGCGACGGGCGCCGTCGCCGTCACGGCGGGGTCGGCGATCTGCACCGCGGCGCGATCTTCGCCGCGCAGCTCGATGATGGTGGCCTCGACCGTCTGGCCGACCAGGGGCTGCAGCAGAGCAGCCTCGACCCGGTTGATCGTCTCGGCGTCCAGCCGCGATGCCCGCTGCGCGGAGTCCTGCATCAGAGCGGGCAGCAGGGGCAGCGACTCCCGAGCCCACGCGGGTGCCGCCTCACCCTGAGACACAGCGAGGCAGATGGTCAGCGACCAGCGGTCGACCAGGCGACGCAGGGGAGCGGTCGTGTGAGCGTACGGGGCGCCGATCGCGGCCTGTGCGAGGTCGCCTTCGGGGAGCTGCCCGTCGAAGGTGATGTAGCCCGCGCCGCGGAACAGGGCAGCAGCCGCTTCGAGCACCGGCAGCGTCACAGGGTCGGCTGTGTCGAGCGCACGCAGATACTCGCCGTACCGACCCCTGGTCCATGGGCGACCCAGAGCCTCGGTCTGCCGCCGGAACCTGTCGAACGCGCGCTCGTCCGGCTGGGGCATGGTGCGCAGCACGCCGACCTTCGCGTCGATCATCAGTTCGGCGGCGGCCATACCCGTCATCAGCGACAGCTGCGCATTCCAGTCCTCGATCGGCAGGGGGCGGCGGCGCTCGATGTCGTAGCGGCCGTCGTCACGCTGCACGACCTCCTCATCAGGGAGGTTCAGGCTCGCGCCGCCTCGCTCTGCCTCCTGCGCTCGCCGCAGCTCGCCTATCTCCCGCAGCAGAGAGAGGTGGTCGTCGTCGCCGCGGTCGACGGATGCCTGTGCCGAGGCGTAGTCGAGCTGGGCGCGCGAGCGGATGAGCGCGCGCTCCAGCCGGAACCCGGTCTTGGCCCCCTCAGCGTCGAGGGCGAAGGTCCAGACGAGTGCGGGGCGCTCGACCTCCGCCAGCAGCGACGCGCGATCCTCCGACAGCACCCGCGGATGCAGAGGAATGTTCCCGTCGGCGAGATACAGGGTCTGACCGCGCAGACGCGCCTGGGCATCGAGGGAGCCTCCTGGCTGGACGAAGCTCGGCACATCGGCGATCGCATAGCGCACCTGATATCCCGAACCCGCGCGCTCGAGCTGGAACGCCTGATCGAGGTCCTTCGAGCCCAGCGGGTCGAGGGTCACGAACGGCACGTCTCGCAGATCCAGGTCGGGCGCAGGGGCGCTCGCCGCCCCGGCTTCGGCGATCGCCTCGGGCGGGAACTCGACCGGCGCCTCGATACCAGCCCGAAGCGCCGCCAGCGCCTCAGCGAGCTCGCTCTGCTCGGCGGAAGAGGAGACGTGTGATCGACGCTGAGGCATGCACCCACCCTACGCACGGGCTCCGCAACCTCGGGTAACAGCGGCCCTCCGTCGGTTCTCGCCCAGTAGCGTGATGACATGACGAACGCTGACAAGGCCCGCACCCTCATAGACCTCTACGAAGCGCCGGAGATCCTGCGCGTCGTCAACATCTGGGACGTCGTCTCGGCGAAGGCCGTCGCCGCTCTGCCCGAGACGAAGGCCCTCGCCACCGCCGGCCACTCGATCGCCGCGACCTTCGGATACGCGGACGGCCAGATCCCGCGCGACATCATGATCGATTTCGTCGGCCGCATCGCCGCCGCCGTCGACCTGCCGGTCACGGCCGACCTCGACGACGGCTACGGCGACGCGGGGGAGACCACTCGCCTTGCGATCGCCGCCGGGGTCGTCGGCGCGAACATCGAAGACCGACTCGCGCCCTTCGCAGAGTCGGTCGCGAAAGTCGAGGCCATCGTGAAGGCGGCCGAAGCCGAGGGCGTGCCCTTCGCCCTCAACGCCCGCACCGACGCGATCGTGCGCGGTGGCGACAAGCCGCTCGCCGACAAGCTCGCGGACGCCGTCGAGCGCGGTCGCGCGTTCATCGATGCCGGCGCGACCGCCGTCTTCGTGCCCGGCGTCCTGGATGCCGACGCCACCCGAACCCTCGTCGAGGGAATCGGGCACAACAAGGTCAGTGTCATCGGCCTTCCGGGCGCGCTCACGGCTGCCGAATACGAGGCGCTGGGAGCATCGCGCATCTCTTACGGACCGCTCACGCAGCGCGTGGCGCTCACCGCCCTGCAGGACCTCGCCACCGACCTGTACGCGAACGGTGTCATCCCTCAGAGCACCCGTGCACTGAACTGACCCACGACGGAACGCGCGATCACGGGTCACTAGACTTGGCCCGTGATCACCCGTCTGTCGAACTTCTTCCTCCGCACGCTCCGTGATGACCCGGCAGGCGCCGAGGTCGCCAGCCACAAGCTGCTGATCAGAGCCGGGTACATCCGTCCGCAGGCGGCCGGCATCTTCGCCTGGCTGCCGCTGGGTCTGCGTGTCAAGGCGAAGATCGAGGCGATCGTGCGCGAGGAGATGGCTGCGGCCGGAGCGCAGGAGGTGCACTTCCCCGCGCTCATGCCGCGTGAGGCCTACGAGGCGACCGGCCGCTGGGACGAGTACGGCGATCTGCTTTTCCGTCTGCAGGATCGCAAGGGCGGCGATTACCTCCTCGCTCCCACGCATGAGGAGGCGTTCACCCAGCTGGTGAAGGACCTGTACTCGTCGTACAAGGATCTCCCGCTGACGATCTACCAGATCCAGGACAAGTACCGCGACGAGGCGCGGCCGCGCGCCGGTCTCCTGCGCGGTCGCGAGTTCACGATGAAGGACGCGTACTCGTTCGATGCGTCGGACGAGGGGCTCGACGCCAGCTACATGGCGCAGCGTGATGCATACGAGCGCATCTTCCAGCGACTCGGTCTCGAGTACGCCATCGTTCAGGCCGACGCCGGTGCGATGGGTGGCTCACGCAGCGAGGAGTTCCTGCACCCGACCCCTGTCGGCGAGGACACCTTCGTGCGCAGCGAGGGAGGGTACGCGGCGAACGTCGAGGCCTACACCACCACCGCTCCGCATGCTGTGGGCTGGGACGGCGTTGGTCCGGCGACGATCTTCGACTCGCCCGACACCCCGACCATCGACACGCTCGTGGCCCACGCCAACGCCGTGCTCGACGGCGAGTACACCGCGGCCGACACGCTCAAGAACGTGGTCCTCGCTCTGTCGCACCTCGACGGCTCTCGGGAGCTGGTGATCGTGGGCATCCCGGGCGATCGCGAGGTCGACATGAAGCGCGCCGAGGTCGCCTTCGCGCCCGCCGAGGTCGAAGCGGCGACCGACGCGGACTTCGAGCGCAACCCGCTGCTCGTGCGCGGCTACATCGGCCCGTGGTCAGAGACCGGCGCGGTGCTCGGCGAGGAGTCGGCGACCGGCATCCGCTACCTGGTCGACCCGCGCGTCGCCGACGGCACCCGGTGGATCACCGGCGCCAACATCGACCAGAAGCACGCGCACACCGTCGTCGCGGGGCGGGACTTCATCGCCGACGGCACGGTCGAGATCGCGAACGTCCGCGAGGGCGACCCGGCGCCGGACGGCTCAGGCCCCGTCTCACTGGCTCGCGGCATGGAGATCGGCCACGTCTTCCAGCTCGGACGCAAGTACGCCGAGGCTCTCGGTCTGAAGGTGCTCGACCAGAACGGCAAGCTCGTCACGGTCACCATGGGGTCTTACGGCATCGGAGTCACGCGCATCCTCGCGATCATCGCCGAGCTGAACAACGACGACAAGGGCCTGATCTGGCCGGCATCCGTCGCTCCCTTCGACGTCCAGGTCGTCGCCGCAGGTCGCGACCAGATCGCTTTCGACGTCGCGGAGGACATCTCGAACCAGCTCGAGGCAGCCCGGCTCGAGGTGCTCTATGACGATCGCAAGAAGGTGTCGCCCGGTGTGAAGTTCGGAGACGCCGAGCTCGTCGGAGTGCCCAAGATCGTGGTCGTCGGCCGTGGGGCGGCCGAGGGGCAGGTCGAGCTGTGGGACCGCGCATCCGGTGAGCGCGAGGCGCTCTCGGCCGCCGAGGCCGTCGCACGACTGACCCGCTGACCGCGCCTGCGGCCCGTGTCTCCACCCTGTGCCAGGGTGGAGACATGACCGACGCCACGCTGAACGACGACCTGCGCCACGAGCTCACCGCGCTTCTCGACAAGGCCGGCATCCGCGCGGAGCGCGGTCTCGTCGCCAGGCTGCTGCAGACCTCGCTGTCGCTCGGGATGGAGAACACAGACCGTCTCGATCTGAAGATCGCCTCGGCCGCCCTGCAGGAGATGCACCTGGCGTTCCGGCTGTTCCAGCCGTTCCACCACGTGCCCAAGGTCACCGTGTTCGGCTCTGCGCGGACCGGCGAGGACGACCCGCTCTACCTGCAGGCCCGGGATGTCGCTTCGGCGCTTGCAGACGATGGCTGGATGGTCGTCACCGGCGCGGGGCCGGGGATCATGCAGGCCGCCGCGGAGGGCGCCGGATCGAAGATGTCACTCGGCGTCTCGATCCGCCTGCCGTTCGAGGAGCGTGCGAACACGATCGTCGCCGAGAGCACGCAGGTCGTGTCGATGAAGTACTTCTTCACCCGCAAGCTCATGCTCATCAAGGAATCGCGCGGGTTCATCTGCCTGCCCGGCGGGTTCGGCACGATGGACGAGATGTTCGAGCTGCTCACCCTCCAGCAGACCGGAAAGGCCGAGCCGATGCCGATCGTGCTGCTGGATGCGCCGAACGGCACCTTCTGGGGCGGCCTCAAGCGCTTCGTCGACGAGCACCTCGCGCCCGCAGGCGTGATCTCGCCACACGATCTCGATCGCGTGCTGATCACCGACTCCGTCGAGGAGGCGGCGGCCAGTGTCACCGGCTTCTGGCGCAACTACGACTCTCTGCGCTGGGTGGGCGACCGACTGGTGCTGCGGCTGGTGCACACGCCGACGGATGCCGAGATCGAGAGCCTGAACGAGCACTTCGGACACATGTGCGCGTCCGGCCGCATCGAGCGCACCGAACCGCTCGATGTGGAACGGACGGCGGGCGACGTCGTGGACCTGCCTCGCCTGGCGCTGCACCTCGAGCAGCGCAGTGTGGGCGGCCTGTATGCGCTGATCCGCGCGATTAACGAGCTGCCGTCGGCAGGCTGACCGCGTCAGCCGTCGGCGGATCGCTCCCTGTCGACGATCGCGGCGGCGAAGGCCGCGCGATCGACGGGATGCCCGAGGACGCTCTCGGCCGAGCGGCGGCCCGAGGCGTAGGCGGCGCCGACCGTCGCGGGCTCCTCGCCCCACGTCGCCTCGCCTGCGAAGCGCAGTCCGCCCGCGAACGGTCCCGCGAGCGCGTCGTGGTCATGATGCGAGGCGCCGATCGGCAGGTGAGAGTAGGACCCACGAGAGTACGGGTCATCTCCCCATCGGGTCACCCACGACCTCAGGGGCTGCCCGACCGCATCGCCGTACAGGGTGCGCAGTGCGTCCACCGAGTCGGCCACGATCTCGGCATCCGGAAGAGTCTGGAGGTGACGCCCCAGCGGACCGGCGGCGAAGGTGAGCAGAGTGGGGATGCCGCTGACCGCGGACACGTCGTACCAGGAGTGCCAACGCCCGCCGGCCTCGCCGAGAGCGCGGATCACATACGAGCCCTCGTTCCAGAACCGCTCGGCGAACTGCACGAACACCTTGTTGAACACTCCCATCCCGAGCTTCGCGATGCTCACGGATGCGCGTTCGGGCAGTGGCGGGTCGAACGTGATGGCCCCCGCCTGCAGGACTCCGAGCGGAACTGTGACGACGACGTCCGCGGCGTCGAAGGAGCCATCTCGGGTGCTCACGACCCAGCCCTCGCCGTGGCGGCGAATGGCGTCGACGACGTGATCGAGCCGTACGTCGAGCCCGGCGGCGATCCGCCGGGGCAGTTCGTCGTAGCCCCGCGGAAAGATGACCTCATCCCCGTCGATGGCATCCTCGTCCAGGCCGTGCGCGTCGAGGTCGCCGATCCACGCTCCGCACTGCTCCTCCACCCGATGGCGGAAGAACTCCCGGATCTCATGGATCCGCTCGGGGCCAAGCCCTGAGGCATCGAGCGCCCTCTCGGTCACGTCGAGATAGCTCTCACCGGGGGAGGAGCCGGCTATGACAGCGCTCAGCGAGCGGTCGACGGCCTCCACGTCGGAGATCCACCGTGCCGCCGCGACCGCGTCCATCCGCGCACCCGATCGGTCGAAGTGCTCCATGGGCCGCCCGCCGACCTGAAAGCTGCCGACCGTGAACTCGATAGTCGGGATCGAGAGCGCCTGCACCAGCTCCCACAGCTGCGAACCCCGAATGCCATGGATCCACGACGCTCCGAGGTCGACGGGAAACCCTGCGCCGCGGTCGGTCGACATGCGGCCGCCGATCCTGTCGCGGGCCTCCAGCACCACGACCCTCCGGCCGGCGTCCGCCAGCATTCGCGCGCAGGTCACGCCCGCCATTCCCGCACCGACGACAACAGTGTCGAATCGCTCCATGCACCCAGTATGCGCATCAGGTGCGCGGAGCATTAAAGCTCCGTTCACCTTCGCGTCAACAGTCCGCGGCATCCTGGCACCGATTCGCACCGACGAGGAGGACCGATGTCCCTGACCGAACCCACCCGACGCAGCCTGCCGATGGCCGACCACGTGCGCGGCAAGCGCTCGGCGGTCACCTGCCAGCTCAAGTGCGCCAACGCCTGCCTCGGTGCCGAGTGCAACACCTCGGCCAACGAGGACTTCCGCTCCATCGCCTCGGCCGTCTTCTCACGCCGCGCGCTGTTCGGCCTCGGCGCGGCCGCAGCGGTCGCCGTCGCGGTCGGCGTCGGGCGCCCCACTCCGGTCTCCTCGCCGGCGGCGGCCGGAGCGACCGGTGCCGGTGCGGCGTTCGCCCGACCCGGTCGCGCCGGACTCCCGTTCAGCGCCATCCCGCCGGTGCCTGCGGACGTCGACGCTTTCACTGTCCCCGACGGGTACACGTGGAAGCCCATCATCCGCTGGGGCGACCCGCTCTTCTCTCGAACGCCCGCATTCGACATCCGGAACCAGACGCCCAAGGCGCAGGCAGAGCAGTTCGGCTACAACAGCGACTACCTCGACATCGTCGCGGACCCGAGCGGCAAGACCGGCGTGCTGGTCAACAACCACGAGTACGTGAATCCGAACCTCATGTTCCCGGAGACGACCGACGCAGCGGAGCTGCGCCGCAGGGGCGATATCTACAAGGCGGCTCAGGGCATGTCTGTGGTCGAGATCCGCCGCCGCAAGGTCGGCGAGCCGTGGGAGTACGTCGTCGACGGCCGCCGCAACCGGCGGCTCACGGTCGAGACGGTCTTCGAGCTCACAGGTCCTGCAGCGGGATCCGACCTGGTGAAGACCGCAGCGGATCCGGAAGGTCGGTGGGTGCACGGAACCCTCGGCAACTGCGCGGGCGGCACCACTCCGTGGGGAACCATCCTCTCGGGCGAGGAGAACTTCAACGGCTACTTCGCCTGGGCTGCCGACACCCCTGAGCAGAAGCGCTACAGCAGCTCGGCCACGACGAGCACCTCGACCGGGTGGGAGGCCTATGACCCGCGCTTCGACGCGCACTCGGCCGAATACGTCAACGAGCCCAACCGCTTCGGATACATCGTCGAGGTCGACCCGCAGGATCCGACGTCGACTCCGCGCAAGCACACCGCCATGGGCCGGTTCAAGCACGAGGGTGCCAACGTGCACGTCGCGGAGGACGGCCGCGTGGTCGCCTACATGGGCGATGACGAGCGCAACGACTACCTCTACAAGTTCGTCTCGAAGAACCGCATCTCGGGCTCGCGCAAGAAGAACCTCACCCTGCTGAGCGAGGGCGATCTGTACGTCGCGAAGTTCCGCGGCAGCTCTCCGGCGGCGGAGATCACCGGCACCGGCGCACTCCCGGCCGACGGTGCGTTCGACGGCACGGGAGAGTGGCTCCCCCTGACGCAGCGCGGAGAGAGCGTCGTGCCCGGCTTCACCACCGAGGAGGTTCTGGTCTACACGCGCCTCGCGGCTGACGCGGTCGGTGCGACGAAGATGGACCGCCCCGAGGACGTCGAGCCGAACCCCGTCACCGGCAAGGTGTACGTCGCACTCACCAACAACTCCCGCCGCACCGCGGTCGACGAGGCGAACCCGATCACGGGCAATCGATACGGACACGTGCTCGAGCTCACCGAGACCGAGGGCCAGGCCGGCCGCCGGTTCGGGTGGAGCGTGCTGCTGCTCTGCGGCGACCCGAGCACATTCGAGAACGCCTATTTCGCGGGCTTCCCGAAGGAGCTGGTCTCGCCGATCTCCTGCCCCGACAACGTCGCGTTCGATTCGAAGGGCGACCTGTGGATCTCGACCGACGGCGCGCCGAGCACCATCGGGTACGGCGACGGGCTCTTCAAGGTGCCGCTGACCGGCTCCGAGCGCGGGCACGTGCAGCAGTTCCTGTCGGTTCCCCGCGACGCAGAGACCTGCGGTCCGGTGATCCACGACCAGGAGGGCCTCGTGTTCGTCGCGGTGCAGCATCCGGGCGAGGACGGCAGCTTCGAGCAGCCGCGTTCGCTGTTCCCCGACTACGGATCGAGCGCTCCGGGTGACGTCGCCGACGCACCGCGCCCGTCTGTCGTGCAGGTGCACCGGATCTGATCCCGAGCATGGCAGCCGGCGCGGATGCAGAGCGCCGCGCCGGCTGTCGTGGGCGCCTCCCGAGTAGCGCGTCATCTCGAGGTTTCGGCTATTCTGGTCTGATGCCCGCGGAGCACTCTTCCGCGGAGAGAGCTGAATAGAGGAGACCGCTGATGGACATCGAACTCGGACTGCTGCGCGGAATCGAGAAGGAGAAGGCGATCCCCTTCGACGAGCTCGTGTCGATCATCGAGCAGGCCATCCTCACCGCGTACGGCAAGCACGTCTCCGAAGACGGCACGGTCCCTTCCGGCGTGCGCGTCGAGCTGGACCGCAAGACCGGGCACGTGGCCGTGCTGCAGCCTGTCACCGACGAGGACGGCGCGGTCATCGGCGAGGAGGAGGCGACTCCCGAGGACTTCGGCCGCATCGCCGCCTACGCAGCCAAGCAGGTCATCAGCCAGCGTCTGCGCGATATCGCGGACGACGCCGTGCTCGGTGAGTTCCGGGGCAAGGAGGGCGACATCGTCGCCGGCGTCATCCAGCAGGGTCCCAACCCTCGCATGATCCACGTCGACCTCGGCACCGTCGAGGCGATCCTTCCGCCTGAGGAGCAGGTGCCGGGCGAGGAGTACGCCCACGGTCGCCGGCTCCGCGTGTACGTCACCAGCGTCGCCAAGGGTGCCAAGGGCCCGCAGATCACCGTGTCGCGCACCCACCCGGGTCTCGTCCGGAAGCTGTTCGCGCTGGAGGTGCCCGAGATCGCGGGCGGTCTCGTCGAGATCGTCTCGCTCGCGCGCGAGGCGGGCCACCGCACGAAGATCGCCGTCAAGGCCAACGATCCGTCGGTCAACGCGAAGGGCTCCTGCATCGGCGAGATGGGCCGTCGCGTCCGCGCCGTGACCGAGGAGCTCGCGGGCGAGAAGATCGACATCGTCGATCACCACCCCGACCTCGCGACCTTCGTCGCGCACGCGCTCTCTCCGGCCAAGGTCACCTCCGCGTTCGTGCTGGACGCGAACACGAAGGCCGTCCGCGCGCTGGTGCCCGACTACCAGCTGTCGCTCGCGATCGGCAAGGAGGGGCAGAACGCTCGTCTGGCCGCGAAGCTCACCGGCGCGAAGATCGACATCCAGCCCGACAGCGTGATGGAGTGACCCACCGCCACCCGTCCGCACGCGGTGCGGCGGGCATCGGTCTGCGTGGCGAGGTGTAAGATGGAACCTGTACGAACGTGCGTAGGTTGCCGCGGTCGTGCCTCTCGAACCGCCCTGGTCAGGGTGGTCGTGCAGAACGACCGGCTCGTCATCGACGAGCGGGCAGCTCTGCCCGGGAGGGGCGCGTGGCTGCATCCTTCGCCCGAGTGCCTGGACACCGCCCTGCGGCGACGGGCCTTCGCACGAGCACTCCGCGTGCCGCCGTCCATCGGTTTTCCCGAGGCGGAGGACGCGCAGACCATCCAACGGTACTTCCACCGGAACAAAGGCTGAACGGCTATGGAAACAAAGTGAACGGCTCGAAATGAGACCCGTCCGCGACTAGTGGTCTGCCCTGCCTGGGCGGACCGACCCAGACAGGAGAATTGTGGCTGCCAAACCACGTGTGCACGAGATCGCCGCTGAACTCGGCGTCGACAGCAAGTTCGCGCTCGCGAAGCTCAAGGAGCTCGGCGAGTTCGTGAAGAGTCCGTCTTCGACGGTGGAGCCCCCGGTGGCGCGCAAGCTGCGCGCCGCGATCGAGGCTGACCCGAACGCGAAGCCGGCTGAGAAGACCGAGGCGAAGCCGGCGTCCAAGCCCGCCGCCTCGTCCAAGGCCCCGACGCCCGGCCCCAAGCCCGGCCCGGTCAAGAAGGCGGCTCCCGCCGAGGCGCCTGCGGCGGCTGAGGCCCCCGCTGCGCCTGCGGCTCCCGCCGAGTCCGCGCCGAAGTCCGGCGCGCCCACTCCCGGCCCCGCAAAGCCCGCGGCTCCCAAGCCCGGCGGCAGCGCGCCGGCTGAGAGCACCCCGAAGCCCGGCGGTGCCCCGAAGCCCGGCGCCCCGCGTCCGGGCAACAACCCGTTCTCTTCCGCGCAGGGCATGGGACAGCGTCCCGCAGGCCCGCGTCCTGGCAACAACCCCTTCGCCTCGGCGCAGGGCATGGGACAGCGTCCGACGCCAGGCAACATCCCGCGTCCGCAGGCTCCCCGTCCCGGTTCGCCCCGCGTCGGAGCCCCGCGTCCCGGTCGCCCCGGCGGCGCCGGAGCACGTGGCGGTCAGGGCGGTCGTCCCGGTGCACCGTTCCAGCAGCGTCCCGGCGGTCCCGGCCGTCCGGGTGGCGCTGGTGCAGGTGCGGGCGCCGGTGGTGGCTTCCAGCGTCCTGGCGGCGGATTCGCCGGTCGTCCCGGTGGTGGCGGCGGTCGCGGCCGTGGTCCCGGCGGTGGCACCGCGGGTGCGTTCGGCAAGGGCGGCGGCAAGAGCAAGCAGCGCAAGTCGCGTCGGGCGAAGCGTCAGGAATTCGAGATGCGGTCGGCGCCGGTCGTCGGCGGCGTCAACGTCTCGAAGGGCAACGGCGAGATCATCCGTCTGCGTCGCGGCGCCTCGATCGCCGACTTCGCCGACAAGCTCGAGGCCCTGAACGGCTACACCGTGCAGCCCGGCACCCTGGTCACCATCCTCTTCAACCTCGGCGAGATGGCCACGGCCACCGAGTCGCTCGATGAGGCGACCTTCGAGGTGCTCGGTGCCGAGCTCGGCTACAAGATCCAGATGGTCTCGCCCGAGGACGAGGACAAGGAGCTCCTCGAGGGCTTCGGTCTCGATCTCGAGGCCGAGCTCGAGGCTGAGAGCGACGAGGATCTCGAGATCCGCCCGCCGGTGGTCACCGTCATGGGCCACGTCGACCACGGAAAGACGCGCCTGCTCGATGCGATCCGTCAGTCGAACGTCATCGCGGGTGAGGCCGGCGGCATCACCCAGCACATCGGTGCGTACCAGATCTGGACCGAGCACGACGGCATCGACCGTGCGGTCACCTTCATCGACACGCCGGGTCACGAGGCGTTCACCGCCATGCGTGCCCGCGGTGCGCAGGTCACCGACATCGCGATCCTGGTGGTCGCCGCCGACGACGGCATCATGCCGCAGACGGTGGAGGCGCTGAACCACGCTCAGGCGGCCGGCGTGCCGATCGTCGTCGCGGTCAACAAGGTCGACAAGCCCGAAGCCAACCCGGCCAAGGTCCGTCAGCAGCTGACCGAGTACGGTCTGGTCGCCGAGGAGTACGGCGGAGACGTCATGTTCGTCGACGTGTCGGCCCGTAACGGCACCGGCATCCAGGAGCTCGTCGACGCCGTCCTCCTGACGGCGGACGCAGGTCTCGACCTCACGGCCAACCCGAACAAGGCGGCCCGTGGTGTCGCGATCGAGGCGAAGCTCGACAAGGGCCGCGGTTCGGTCGCCACCGTGCTGATCCAGTCCGGCACGCTGCGCGTCGGTGACGCGATCGTCGCCGGCACCGCGTACGGCCGCGTGCGCGCCATGCTCGACGAGAACGGCGAAGCCGTCGCCGAGGCAGCGCCCTCGCGTCCGGTGCAGGTGCAGGGTCTGAACTCCGTGCCGCGCGCCGGTGACGTGTTCATCGTGACCGACGAAGACCGCATGGCTCGCCAGATCGCCGAGAAGCGCGAGGCCGTCGAGCGCAACGCCCTGCTGGCCAAGGCCCGCAAGCGCATCTCGCTCGAGGACTTCACCCGTGCTCTCGAAGAGGGCAAGGTCGAGACGCTCAACCTCATCATCAAGGGTGACGTGTCGGGTGCCGTCGAGGCGCTCGAGGAGTCGCTGCTCAAGATCGAGGTCGACGACTCGGTGCAGCTGCGCATCATCCACCGCGGCGTCGGTGCGATCACCGAGTCGGATGTTAACCTGGCGACGATCGACAACGCGATCATCGTGGGCTTCAACGTCCGTCCCGACACGAAGGCGCGCGAGGCGGCTGCCCGCGAGGGCGTCGACGTGCGGTTCTACTCGGTCATCTACTCGGCGATCGACGAGATCGAGAACTCGCTCAAGGGCCTTCTCAAGCCCGAGTTCGAAGAGGTGCAGTCGGGCGTGGCGGAGATCCGCGAGGTGTTCCGCTCCTCGAAGTTCGGCAACATCGCCGGTGTCATCGTCCGCTCGGGCACGATCACGCGCAACGCCAAGGCGCGCGTCATCCGCGACGGCGTGGTCATCGCCGATGGCCTCGCCATCGAGTCGCTGCGCCGCTTCAAGGACGACGTCACCGAGGTGCGCACCGACTACGAAGCCGGTATCGGCCTCGGCAAGTACAACGACATCCAGATCGGCGACGAGATCGAGACGACTGAGCTCGTCGAGAAGCCTCGCGGCTGATCACAGCGATACGGTGAGGGGCGCCTGCGGGCGCCCCTCATCTGTCCTCAGAAGGAACAGGAACATGGCTGGAGAACGACAGGCACGACTCGCGGACCGCATCCGCGTCATCCTCGCGGAGCGTCTCGAGAAGGGTCTTCGCGACCCGCGTCTCGGGTTCGTGACGATCACGGAGGTGCGCGTCTCAGGCGACCTGCAGCACGCCACCGCCTTCTATACCGTGCTCGGCACGGATGAGGAGCGCATCGCCAGCGGTGCTGCGCTCACCTCGGCGACCGGGCTGCTGCGCAAGGAGGTCGGTCGTCAGCTGAACGTGCGGCTGGTGCCGACCCTCGAGTTCATTCCGGATGCTCTGCCCGAGAGCGCGGGACACATCGCCGACCTGCTCCGCGAGGCGCGTGAGCGCGATGCCGAGGTCGCCAAGCTGGCCTCGTCGGCCACGCACGCGGGCGAGGCCGATCCCTACCGTCGCGACGACGAGGACGAGGACTGATCCGACCTGCTCCCGTGCTCAGCGGGGGAGCAGGAGCATGCCGTCGGCCGCCTCGATGAGGCCGTCGACCACGAGCGAATCGATCGCGCGGTCTCGCTGCGCAGTATCCGGCCAGTCGGCGACGACCTCGGAGGCCGGCAGTGCGTGACCGGACGCCTCGCGCAGGCTGCGCAGCACAGCTCCCCGCGCCTGTCGATCAGAGCCCTCGAACCGCGCCTGCCGCCGCCGTGTGTCGCCCGTGTCGGGTCGGCCTGCCGCGAGCCATGCGCAGGCGTATGCCACCGGGCAGGCGTCGCATCGCGGGCTCCGCGCCGTGCAGATGACCGCGCCGAGCTCCATCGTCGCTGCGTTGAACACCGCTGACTCCGCTTCGGACTCCGGCAGAAGCTCGCTCATGCGCGTCAGGTCGTGCTTGGCGGGCGGACCCGGCTGCGAGCGGCCGTCGACGACGCGGGCGATCACGCGACGGGTGTTGGTGTCGACGACAGGATGCCTGTCGCCGTAGTGGAAGACGGCGATGGCGCGTGCGGTGTACTCGCCGATGCCCGAGAGCGCCAGAAGCGCGGGTACGTCCCGAGGGACGATCCCGTCATGCCGTTCGACGATCTCGACCGCCGCGCGATGCAGCCACAGCGCACGCCTCGGGTAGCCGAGATTCGCCCACTGATGCACCACTTCGGCCGGCGTCGCAGAAGCCATGGCTGCCGGTGTGGGCCAGCGGTGCAACCAGGCCTCGAGGTGGGGGATGACCCTGTTCACCGGCGTCTGCTGCAGCATGAACTCGCTGACGAGGGTTCCCCAGGCGCCATAACGATCGGAGAACGCTCTCCGACGCCACGGCAGGTCGCGGGCCGCCTCTGAATACCATTCCACCAGGGCTGGACGCCACGCTGCTGCGGGGGATATCGGCAGGGGTGTCGGCACCACGCCAGCCTATTCGGCCGCTACGGAGGGTGAGCACATGACCAGTACGACGACGCGCAACATCATGCTTCTGGGAGCGGTGGTGATGACGGTCGCGCTCGGCGGCTGCGCGGCCACGCCCGCTCCGGCGGGGTCCGCAACCCCGACCTCCCCACCGGTGACATCGAGCGCGTCGCCGTCGCCGTCTGCCTCGCCTTCGGATGAGCCCACGCTCGACCTGAACGATCCCGCGACCTGGATCGTCACCCAGAGCTCGATCGGACCGGTGCAGCTCGGAGATCAGTTCTCGCAGGCGCGAAAGGCGGTGCCGACCTGGACGGTGGACGAGACGTGCTCCTGGGCCGCCTTCTGGAACGCGCCCGACCACTCTCAGACGGCGTACTTCGTGCACGACAGCTCGGAGCAGGACGGCGAGATCGACACCATCGACGTCGCGGCCCTCGTGCCGCTGGAGCCGGCGGACGGGCCTCGCACGCCAGAGGGCCTCGGCTTCGGATCGACTCGTGCTGAGGTGCTGGCTGCCTACCCGGATGCCGAGGAGCAGACGTCGACCATCGACGAAGCGAAGATGCTGCGGGTGGACGGTGCAGGCGATGGCTCGCTGTTCTTCACCTTCGGCCAGGGCGGCGACGCAGTGAGGGCCATCACGCTCACCGCTCTGGACGAACCGCCGTACGAGGTCTGCGGGTGACACGCTCTACGCTGGAGGGATGGTCTCACCCGGCATCCTGCTCGTCGACAAACCCGGCGGGCTGACCAGCCACGACGTCGTCGCCCGCACCAGACGCGCCTTCGGCACCCGCAGAGTCGGGCATGCGGGCACTCTCGATCCGATGGCGACCGGCCTCCTGGTGATCGGCATCGAAGGCGCGACCCGGTTGCTGACGTACATCGTGGGCGCCGACAAGACCTACACCGCGACGATCCGCCTTGGCGTCAGCACCACGACCGATGATGCCGAGGGTGACGTGGTCGAGTCGGCGAAGCCCGCGGCCCTCGAGACGGCTTCTGATGCACGCATCGGTGCGGGTATCGCCGCGCTCACAGGCGCGATCTCGCAGGTGCCCAGCTCCGTGTCAGCCATCAAGGTCGACGGCCGACGCGCATACGACCGGGTGCGTGCGGGTGAAGCGGTCGAGCTCGCCGCCAGGCAGGTGACCGTCTCACGCTTCGACGTGCTCGAGACGCGACGCGACGAGGCCGTCATCGACCTCGACGTCGTGGTCGACTGCTCTTCGGGAACCTACATCCGGGCCCTCGCCCGCGACCTCGGTGCGGCGCTCGGCGTGGGCGGACACCTCACCGCGCTGCGGCGAACCCGTGTAGGCGGGTTCGACATCGCGGGTGCCGTGAGTCTCGATCAGCTCGACGGAGCGACGACGCTGACGCCGGCCGCCGCAGCCGCCCGGACCATGCCCGTGCTCGATGTCACCGCGGACGAGGCCCGCGACCTTCGCCACGGCAAGCGGCTGAGCGGGCAGGCGAGCCGTCTGCAGGCATCGGAGGTCGCGGCGATCGATCCCGACGGCAGGCTGGTCGGCGTCGTAGAGGCACGAGGCCGAGACATCAAGAGCGCCATGAACATGCCGGAGGTGCACGGATGATCCTCTGGTTCACCCTCACGCAGATCGCCGTGGCGTGCGCCGCCGGCGTCTTCTGCGTGGCGGCCGGTCTCGCAGGCCGACGGCCGAGCGACTGGACCGTCGGCAGTCTGCTGCTGGTCGAGCTGCTGCTCATCGCCCAGGTGATCGTCGCGATCGTCGCGCCGCTCGCCGGCAACCCGCCCACCGGAGATCTTCTCGAGTTCTGGGTGTATCTGATCTCGGCGGCGCTGCTGCCCATCGGCGGTACGGCCTGGGCGCTGCTGGATCGAACGCGGTGGAGCACCGTCATCCTGGGCGTGATCGGGCTGTCTCTGGCCATCATGCTGTGGCGGATGCAGGCCATCTGGACGCTGCAGGTCGCGTGACGCCGCCGGTCGAGGGTGCCCACGAGCGTAAGATGGACGATGCAATGTCCCACACCGTTTCGCGCACCCGGATGACGGGCATCGGCAGAGTCCTCGTCATCGTCTACGCCGTGATGGCGCTCGCTGCCACAGGCCGCAGCTTCGTCCAGATCGTCCGGCGCTTCGACGAGGCACCTTTCGCGTACAGCCTGTCGGCGCTGGCGGCGGTCGTGTACATCCTCGCGACGCTCGCCCTCGTGCTCGCACACCGGCGCGGCTGGTACACAGTCGCGTGGGTGGCGATCGTCTTCGAGCTCACGGGTGTCGTCGTCGTCGGGGCGCTCAGCCTGCTCGCCCCGGCACTGTTCGGCCACGACAGCGTGTGGTCCTACTTCGGGATGGGGTATCTCTTCGTGCCGCTCGTGCTGCCCGTCTTCGGACTGTGGTGGCTGCGTACGCACCGCCCCGAGGGGGAGAGGGCATGATCGTCTTCCGCGACCCGTCCGAGGTGCCTGCCGACTTCGGGCGCTCGGTCGTCGCGATCGGCAAGTTCGACGGAGTGCATGTCGGGCACCGCGCCGTGATCGATCGCATGCGCGAAGACGCCCGCGCTGTCGGCGCGCGCACCGTTGCGGTCACCTTCGACCGGAACCCGCTCGAGGTCCTTCGCCCTGAGCTGTGCCCCGAGAACGTCGTGGCGACCGAGCGCAAGATCGAACTGCTCGGCGAGCTCGACCTCGATGCCACGCTGGTGCTGACGTTCGACCGGGCTCTCGCTTCCCTGCCCGCCGAGGACTTCGTTCGAGACATCCTCGTCGACGCGCTGCACGCGACCACGATCCTCGTCGGCCGCGACTTCCGATTCGGGCGCGGAGGCGCCGGCGACCCGGAGCTGCTTCAGAAGCTCGGTCCGCAGCACGACTTCACGGTCGATGTGGTGGATGACGTCACCCCCGAAGGGGGAGGAAGACGTGTGTCGTCGACCTGGGTGCGCGAACTGCTCGCCGCAGGAGACGTCGCGCAGGCTGCCGCCGTCCTCGGGCGCCCGGTGAGCGTCACCGGCGAAGTGGTGCACGGGCTCAAGCGCGGCCGCGAGCTCGGATTCCCGACCGCCAACCTGTCGGAGGTGATCGACGCCCTCGCGCCCGCGGACGGCGTGTACGCCGGCTGGCTTGTCGACCACGACACCGGCATCCGGCACCCCGCGGCGATCTCGGTGGGAACGAACCCCACCTTCGACGACGTCGACCGGCGACAGGTCGAGGCGCACGTGCTCGATGCGACCGGGCTCGACCTCTACGGCCACCGGGTGACGGTCGAGTTCACCCATCACCTGCGCGGGATGGTGGCGTTCGAGGGGATGGAGTCGCTCATCGCGCAGATCGCCGACGACGTCGCGGTCGCTCGCGATCGCCTCGCGCTCGGCTGATCGCGCTGCCCTCGGCGACTCGTCGGGGTTTTACCGGGCCGGATGGCCTAAACTCGAATCAGTGCTCGTCGACAGCCGCCATGTGCGTGCAGCCGAGCACGCATATCCGCACGGTCCTGGCTGGCGCCACACGCGGATGACAGCAACGAACCGAAGGCCGCTTCGGCACTTCGGCACTCACGCTCAGGAGGAGCATGCCGAGCACGGCGACCGCCGCCCCGCGGCGAAAGAAGACGTCCCGTCGAGATGAAGAGGCGCCACTGATCCCGATCCTCGCCCGCAAGGTGCGCGAGATCGAGGCCAAGGCGCAGCGCGCGAAGCTGGGCCCGACCAACCGGGTCAAGTTCCAGGTGATCGCGTTCCTGGTGCGCGAGGAGCGCGCACGGGTGAAGGCCGACAGCGAGCTCACGGATGCCGCCCGCGCAGAACTGCTCAAGCGGCTGGACGGCGTGGCCACCATCCTCGCCAAGACCGCCGCGCGGGACACCTCGCTCATCCAGCTGCTCGAGGCGGATCAGGCGACGTCCCCGGTCGCCAAGCGCATGCGCCGTGACTGGCTGCTCGAGTCGGGGGCGGAACTGGCGCCCGAAGAGCTCGTGATCACCGACATCGCCCCGATCATCCAGACGCCGGTCGTGCCGGCGGCACTCGCAGAGAAGCAGGTCACTCCGCCCTCGGTCGAGTCTCGCCTGCTGGCATCCCCCTTCCTCGCACCGGATCTCACCCCTCGCGCGACCGCCGTGCCTCGGCGTCGTCTCGACGGCTGGGAGCTGATGGGGCCGCTCTACAAGGCGTTCGAGACAGGAGCAGGCGGGGGAGCGGCCAGCATGGAGCTGCCACCGACCCCCGAGTACGACCACATCTCGCCTAAGGGCCGCGAGGTCATGGTTCACCAGTCGCGCTTCGTCGAGGCGGTTCGCGGTGGCCACCGCAGCTTCCTGCTCGCTGACGAGCCGGGCCTCGGCAAGACCGCCCAGTCGGTGCTCGCGGCGTCGGTCGCGAACGCGTACCCGCTGCTCGTCGTCGTGCCCAACGTCGTGAAGATGAACTGGGCGCGCGAGGTCGAGCGCTGGACTCCGCAGCGTCGCGCAGCGGTGATCCAGGGCGACGGAGCCGACATCGACGCGTTCGCCGATGTCTTCATCGTCAACTACGAGATCCTCGACCGGCATCTGTCGTGGCTGGGCTCGATCGGCCTGAAGGGCATGGTGGTCGACGAGGCGCACTTCATCAAGAACCTGTCGTCGCAGCGTTCGCAGAACGTGCTGGCACTCGCCGGCCGGATCCGCGATCGAGAGCGCAACCCGCTCATGCTCGCGCTGACCGGAACTCCGCTGATCAACGACGTCGAGGACTTCGATGCGATCTGGCGCTTCCTCGGCTGGACCAACGGCGAGAAGCCCGCTCCGGCGCTGATGGAGAAGCTGGATGCGACCGGCCTGACCCCTGCCGACAAGTCGTTCTACGCCGAGGCGCGCGACGCGGTCATCTCGATGGGCATCGTTCGGCGCAAGAAGAAGGACGTCGCCGCAGACCTGCCGGACAAGCTGATCGCCGACCTGCCCGTGCAGCTGGACGACGAGTTCGGCCGCGGCATCCGGGCAGCCGAGCGCGAGCTGGGGGAGCGGATGGCGGCCAAGTACCGTCGTATCGTCGAGGCGCGCACGGCGACCCATGGGCCTTCCGTGGGAGCGGGGGAGATCGACGACGACATCGTGCGTCTCGTGGCCCACAACGAGCTCGAGGAGTCCAAGGCCGCCGGGGCCGGTGGAGACAACGTCTTCACGATGGTCCGCAAGATCGGCCAGGCCAAGGCTCTGCTGGCTGCCGACTATGCGGCCCAGCTGCAGCGGTCGGTCGAGAAGGTCGTGTTCTTCGCCAAGCACGTCGACGTGATGGATCAGGCCGAGGCGCACTTCGCCGCCGCCGGGATCAAGTCGGTATCGATCCGCGGTGACCAGACCACGCCCGTCCGTCAGCAGGCGATCGACGCGTTCAACACCGACCCGGAGGTCGGCGTCGCGGTCTGCTCGCTCACGGCGGCCGGCGTCGGCGTGAACCTTCAGGTCGCGTCGAACGTCGTCCTCGCCGAGCTGAGCTGGACCGCAGCCGAGCAGACCCAGGCGATCGATCGCGTGCACCGCATCGGTCAGGACGAGCCGGTGACCGCATGGCGGATCATCGCGGCGCACACCCTCGACACCAAGATCGCCGAGCTCATCGACCAGAAGCAGGGCCTCGCCGCCCGCGCTCTCGACGGCGAGGCCGTCGCAGACGAGCCCGGCGAGTCGGTGCAGCTGGCCGCTCTCATGCACCTGCTGCGAGAGGCTCTCGGCGGCGAGTGACACACTCCCGAGAATGGGCGTTAAGAACCTCGGTTCTTAGCGCCCATTTTCTGTTGAACGGGCGCGTATCGACCAAGAACCGGTGATCGGCGCCCGTGGTGCGGCAAGATCGGTCATTTTCGCGGCCTTCGAATGGCTTCTCGGCGCGATCACCACTAGGGTCGACAACGGGCAGCGTCGCCTCCTCTACCCCTTTCCCTTGAAGCGCGAAGGCACCAGCATGAAGATCGGCATCCTCACCAGCGGCGGCGATTGTCCCGGGCTCAACGCGGTCATCCGCGGCATCGTGCTCAAGGGCACGACCAACCATCACCTCGAGTTCGTCGGGATCCGCGACGGATGGCGCGGCGTGGTCGACGGAGACTTCTTCCCCCTCACCAGGCACGAGGTGAAGGGCCTGTCGAAGGTCGGCGGAACGATCCTCGGCACGAGCCGCACCAACCCCTACGAGGGTCCGCGCGGCGGCGCCGAGAAGATCGCGAAGACGCTTGCCGCACACGGCATCGACGGCGTCGTCGCGATCGGAGGAGAGGGCACCCTGGCTGCGGCCGACCGCCTGTCGAAGGACGGCATCAAGGTGCTCGGCGTCCCCAAGACGATCGACAACGACCTGCACGCGACCGACTACTCGTTCGGCTTCGACACCGCGGTCAACATCGCCACCGACGCCATGGACCGCCTGCGGACGACGGGCGACTCGCACCAGCGCTGCATGGTCGCCGAGGTCATGGGCCGGCACGTGGGATGGATCGCCCTGCACGCGGGCATGGCCTCCGGGGCTCACGTGATCTGCATCCCCGAGGTGCCCATGTCGATGGACGAGATCTGCGACCTCGTCACGAGCGCGCATGATCGGGGCCGCGCTCCGCTCGTCGTCGTGTCGGAGGGCTTCACCCTGACCGGTATGGACGAGGCGTACAGTGACAAGGGTCTCGACGCGTTCAACCGCCCGCGACTCGGCGGCATCAGCGAGATCCTCGCTCCCGAGATCGAGCGCCGCACCGGCATTGAGACCCGCTCGACCGTGCTCGGCCACATCCAGCGCGGTGGCTCGCCCTCGGGCTTCGACCGCGTGCTCGCGACGCGACTCGGCCTCAACGCCGCCGATGCGCTGGTAGAGGAGTGCTGGGGCCAGATGGTCGCCATGCGCGGCACCGACATCGTGCGGGTGCCGTTCGCCGATGCGCTCGGAGAGCTGAAGACCGTGCCGCGCGAGCGCTACGACGAGGCCGCCGCGCTCTTCGGCTGACGCCCGACCGCTGCGCGGAGACCCGCTGAGATCCGGATGCCCGCCACCAGGGCATCCGGACCTGCCCGATTCACCGGATCGCGGCGAGCCCGGTCAGTCGGCCAGGCCGAGCACGTCGAGCAGCCAGGCGAGCTCGAACGCCCGCTCCCGCCACGAGTTGTAGCGTCCGCTGACGCCACCGTGCCCTGCGGACATCTCGCACTTCATCATCACGTCCGCTGCGCCCGCGTAGCGCAGGGCAGCGACCCACTTCGCCGGCTCGACGTACAGCACCCGGGTGTCGTTGAGCGAAGTCATGGCGAGGATCCTCGGGTAGGCGGCGCCCTCGCGGATGTTCTCGTACGGGGTGTACGACTTCATGTACGCGTACACCTCGGGGTCGTGCAGCGGGTCACCCCACTCGTCCCACTCGACGACCGTCAGCGGCAGCGAGGGGTCGAGGATCGAGGTGAGCGCGTCGACGAACGGCACACCGGCGAGGATGCCGGCGAACAGCTCGGGCGCGAGGTTGGCGACGGCGCCCATCAGCAGGCCTCCCGCACTGCCGCCCTCCGCCACCATCCGCTGCGGCGTCGTCACGCCGGCGTCGACGAGGTGCTGCGCGCACGCGATGAAGTCGGTGAAGGTGTTGCGCTTATACAGCTCCTTGCCCTGCTCGTACCAGGCACGGCCCATCTCGCCGCCACCGCGGACGTGCGCGACCGCGAACACGACGCCACGGTCGAGCATCGACAGCCGCATGGTCGAGAAACCAGGATCGATGGAGTGCTCGTACGAGCCGTAACCGTACAGGTGCAGGGCCCGCGGCTCGTCGCCGGGGTCGCCGAACGATCGGTTCCAGACCAGCGAGATCGGAACCTGTGCGCCATCGGGCGCGGTCGCCCACACCCGCTGCTGACCGTAGTCCGCCGAGTCGTACCCGCCGAGCACCGCCATCTGCTTGCGCAGGTGCTTCTCTCCTGTGGCGACCTCGAGATCGAGCACCTGCGACGGCGTGACGAACGAGGTGTAGGTCATCCGCAGGAAGGGGGAGTGCCATTCCGGGTTGCCGCTGAAGTACGCGTCGAACAGCGGCTCGTCGAACTCGACCTCGTCGAGCGCACCCGTGGCGAGGTCCATGACGCCCGCGCGCACCAGACCCTCGCTGCGGTACTCGAGCGTCGCGAAGTCGCGGAAGCAGTCCACGTCGATGATGCGCCTGCCCGGCCGGTGCGCCATGAGCACACGGCGATCGCCCTGCGGGTCGGATGCCGCGACCGAGACGAGCTCGAAATCGAGGGCGTCGTCATTGTGCAGGATGAAGAGGCGGTCCTCCCCGTCGACGACAGCGTGGTCGACCGAGTACTCGACACCGTCTCGCCGCGGCCAGACGACGCGTGCCTCCGCGTGCTCGGGATCGGCACGGAGGTCGGCGAGGTCGATCAGCAGCTCCTCGCTGGTGACCTTCGACCCGAGTCCGATCACGAGGTAGCGACGGCTGCGGGTGATGCCGGCGCCCATCCAGAACCGCTCGTCGGGCTCGTGGAACAGCTTGATGTCGGCATCGACCGGCGTGCCGATGCGGTGCAGCCACAGGGTGTCGGGCCGCCACGCCTCGTCGCGCGTCGTGTAGAGGATGGCGGTGCCGTCCGGGGTGAAGAACGCCTGGCCGGTGTCGGGGATGACGTCGTCGAGCTTGTCGCCGGTCACGAGGTCGCGAACGTGCACGGTGTAGAGCTCCGACCCCTCGACGTCGACGGCCCAGAGCAGCCGGGTGCCGTCGTCGGACACGTCGAAGGCTCCGAGCGAGAAGAACTCGTGTCCCTCTGCCTCGATGTTGCCGTCGAGAAGCACCTCCTCGCCGGGGACCGGAGAACCGGGCTCGAGCACGGGGGGAGTCCAGTCGTCGCCGGTGGCCGCTGTGCGGCAGTGGATGCCGTACTGCGCACCCTCCTCGGTGCGGCCGTAGAACCACCAGTCGCCGCGACGGGTGGGCACCGACAGGTCGGTCTCCTGCACCCGGGACCTGACCTCCTGGAACAGCTTCTCCCGCAGCGTCTCAAGATGCGCCGTTCGGGCTTCGGTGTAGGCGTTCTCGGCCTCCAGGTGCGCGATGACCTCGCCGTCCTCCTTGACGCGGAGCCACTCGTAGGCGTCGTCGAAACGGTCGCCGTGATGGGAGCGGGTGGTGATGCGGCGGGCGGCCTCGGGCGGCCGGATGCTGGTGTCGGTCACCCTGCCACGCTACCCGGCGAGTTGACCATGACGGGGCAGGGTGGGAGGATTCATGAGGGTCCTTTAACGGATGACAAACCCACGGTGAACTCTTCGTTCGTCACAGCCGAGCTCTCGGCCCCTCCCTGGCAGTCCCAACGAAAGAGACCGGTGGAAACCGCAGCCCTCGTCGTCGTGCTGGTCATCGCGCTGGCACTCTTCTTCGACTTCACCAACGGATTCCATGACACCGCGAACGCGATGGCGACGCCCATCGCCACCGGCGCGCTCAAGCCGAAGACCGCGGTGCTCCTGGCAGCAGTCCTGAACCTCATCGGCGCCTTCCTGTCGACGGAGGTGGCGAAGACCGTCTCCGGCGGCATCGTCCGGGAAGACGCGATCAGCAAGATGGGCGCGGAGGTGTTCCTCCCGCTGATCTTCGCCGGCCTGATCGGCGCGATCACCTGGAACATGCTCACCTGGCTGCTGGGCCTTCCCTCGAGCTCGTCGCACGCCCTGTTCGGCGGCCTGATCGGCGCGACCCTCGTGGGTGTGGGCGCGACGGGCATCGACTTCGGCATGGTGCTGTCGAAGATCATCCTCCCGGCCGTCATCGCACCGCTCACCGCCGGGCTCATCGCGTTCGCAGCGACCAAGGTCGCCTACGGCGTCACCCGCCGGTACGACGGGAAGCCCGACGGCCGCTCCGGCTTCCGCTGGGGACAGATCTTCACCTCCTCGCTCGTCGCGCTCGCGCACGGCACGAACGACGCGCAGAAGACGATGGGCGTCATCACCCTCGCCCTGATCACGATCGGGTGGCAGTCGGGGGTGCATCACGAGCCGCAGCTGTGGGTCATCATCGCGTGTGCCTTCACGATCGCGCTCGGCACGTACCTGGGCGGCTGGCGCATCATCCGCACCCTCGGCAAGGGGCTCACCGAGGTCAAGCCGGCACAGGGCTTCGCGGCTGAGAGCTCGACCGCAGCGACCATCCTCGCCTCGAGCGCTCTCGGCTTCGCCCTGTCGACCACCCAGGTCGCCTCCGGCTCGGTGATCGGCTCGGGGCTCGGCCGCCGCGGCGCCACCGTGCGCTGGGCCACCGCCGGCCGCATCGCGATCGGCTGGCTGCTCACGCTTCCCGCAGCCGGCGGTGTCGGTGCTCTCGCCGCCCTGCTCGTGATCTGGCTCGGCACCTGGGGCGTCGCGATCGACGCCGTGCTGGCCCTGGTCATCATCGTCGGACTCTTCCTGTACTCGCGCCGCAACGAGGTCACGCACGCCAACGCGATGAGCGACGTCGCCGAGTCGGGTCTCGCCGTCGATCAGCCCGAGGTGCCCGGGCCCACGCGCCGCGCGACCCGCATCGAGCTGATGCGCGCCCTCGAGCGCGCAGAGCGCAAGGCTGATGAAGCCGAGCGCGCCGCCCGCCGCGCGAAGAAGCTGAAGAAGGTCGGTGCCTCGCCGGCCGAGGTGAAGGCCGCGAAGCGCGCGGCGCAGAAGGCCGCCGAGAAGTTCGCCGAGGCCGAGCGCGCAGCCCAGGAATGGGAGCTGCTGAGCGCGAGCCGCAAGGAGCGCGCGAAGCTCGCCGAATGGGACATCGCGGTCGACGAGCAGGAGGACGCACGATGATCTCGATCGACTGGATCGCCTTCCTCAACGTCTTCGGCGCCGCACTGCTCGGTGCCGGATCGATCGTGCTCTTCTATGCCCTGGGTCTGCGGATGCTGGTGCGCGCGGGTCGCGTGCCGGTCGTGACCCCGGTGGAGTTCACGGATGCCATCACCGTGCTCTCCGAGAAGGAGATCAGGCGCGCCGCCAAGCAGGCCGAGAAGGCCGCCAGGAAGAGCCCGCTGAGCGAGGGCCAGAAGACGCTCGCCTTCGTCGCCGCGATCGCGTGCTTCGCCCTGTGCGCCCTCGCGGTGATCGGCGGCATCCTGCTCATCGTCCTCGGGCACTGACGCGGCCCTCGCGCCCGACCGCTGGGCGCTGCGGCGGGCCCGGCTCTAGGCTTGGGCCATGTCAGCTCCGTTCGCCTTCGGCAGCCACGACCCGGCGACCCACGTGGTCGTGCACCTCAGTGATCCGCATCTGCTCGCAGACGGCGGCCGGCTGGGGGAGCGCTACGACGTCGAGCGCAACCTGGACCGCACCCTCGACGCCATCCGGTCGACGCACTGCGAACCCGCGGCCGTCGTGGTGACCGGTGATCTCGCGGATCTCGGTGAGCCGGATGCGTATCGTCGGCTTCGCGCCGCCGTCGAGCCCTTCGCGGCGGAGCTGGGTTGCCCCGTGATCTGGGTGGCGGGCAACCACGACGAGCGCCCGGCCATGCGACAGCATCTCCTCGACCTGACGCCCACCGAGCAGCCGGTCACAGGTGTCTGGGATCTGCGCGGACTGCGACTGGTCGCACTCGACACGAGCGTGCCGGGCTGGCATCACGGCGACCTCGACGTCGACCAGCTCGACTGGCTGCGCGACGTGCTGAGCGAGCCCGCGCCGCACGGGACGATCCTCGCGATGCACCACCCGCCGGTGCCCAGCCACATCCCGCTCTTCGACATCCTCGAGCTGCGCCACCAGGACGAGCTCGCGCGCGTCATCCACGGCACTGACGTGCGGGCGATCCTCGCCGGTCACCTGCACTACTCCTCACACGGGACGTTCGCAGGCGTGCCTGTCAGCGTCGCATCGGCCACCTGCTACACCATGAACGTGGCTCGGCCGGCGGTGGAGGTCAACGGCATGGACGCGGCGCAGGCGTTCCAGCTCGTGCACGTCTACCGCGACACCATCACGCACACCGTCGTGCCCGTCGTCGAGGCGCCCACCGGAGACTTCTTCACACGCGAGTGGGCCGAGCGGATGGCATCCCTCACCCCCGAACAGCGACTCGAGGTGTTCTCTCGCAAGCCCGGTCGCTGAAGCGTCATAGACTGGAGACATCCCCCGAATCACTGATCGCCACTACCCCCACAAGGATGTGACATGGCCTCGTCTGAGCCTGTTGTTACCCGCACAGAAACCGATTCGATCGGAAGCCTCGAGATCCCGGCGGATGCGTACTACGGCGTCCACACGCTGCGCGCCGAGCAGAACTTCCCCATCACCAAGCGCCCCATCTCGGTGTATCCCGACCTCGTGCGCGGCCTCGCGATGGTCAAGCAGGCCAGCGCCCGCGCCAACAAGGAGATCGGGGTCCTCGACCCCGAGAAGGCCGATCTGATCGATGCCGCCTCGCAGCGAGTGATCGACGGGGAGTTCCACGACCAGTTCATCGTGGGCGTGATCCAGGGCGGGGCGGGCACCTCGACGAACATGAACGCGAACGAGGTCATCACCAACATCGCGCTCGAGATGGCAGGACGCGAGAAGGGCGACTACTCGTTCCTGTCGCCGATCGACCACACGAACCGCAGTCAGTCCACCAACGACGTCTACCCGACCGCGGTGAAGATCGGTCTCTCGCTGAACCTCGTCTCGCTCCTCGACGAGCTCGACCTGCTGCGCAAGTCGTTCCTGGGCAAGGCGAACGAGTTCCACGACGTGCTCAAGGTCGGCCGCACACAGCTTCAGGATGCTGTGCCCATGACGCTCGGTCAGGAGTTCAACGGATTCGCGACGACCCTCGGCGAGGATCACAGCCGACTCACCGAGAACGCGTCGCTCCTCACCGAGATCAACATGGGCGCCACGGCGATCGGCACGGGCATCACGACTCATCCCGACTACGCGCCGACCGTGCTCAAGCACCTGCGTGAGATCAGCGGCCTCGACCTCAGCACCGCCACCGACCTCGTCGAGGCGACCAGCGACACCGGTGCCTTCATGTCGTTCTCATCGTCGCTGAAGCGCAACGCCATCAAGCTGTCGAAGATCTGCAACGACCTTCGCCTTCTCTCGTCTGGTCCGCAGGCCGGCATCGGCGAGATCAACCTGCCCGCCATGCAGGCCGGCTCCAGCATCATGCCCGGGAAGGTCAATCCGGTCATTCCGGAAGCGGTCAACCAGGTCGCGTTCGCCGTCGCGGGCGCCGATGTCACGGTCACCATGGCCGTGGAGGGCGGTCAGCTGCAGCTGAACGCTTTCGAGCCGGTCATCGCGCACTCGATCTTCCAGTCGATCACCTGGATGCGTCAGGCGATGTGGACGCTTCGGGTCAACTGCGTCGACGGCATCACCGCCAACCGCGAGCGCCTCGGTGCCATGGTGGGCGCGTCGGTCGGCGTCGTCACGGCGCTGACTCCGTTCATCGGCTACGCGGCCTCCGCCGCGCTCGCCAAGACGGCGCTGCTCACCAACCGGAACGTGGCCGATCTGGTCGTCGAGGCGGGGCTGATGTCGCGCGAAGAGGTCATGAAGCAGATCTCGCCGGCGCGGCTGTCGGGTCTCGAGACCGTGACCGCGGCGATCCCCGTGATCGCTGCGGAGGACCTCCCCGAGAGCTGACCCCGGACCATACGGAGAGAGGTGGGCGCCCGCGGCACCCACCTCTCTTCGTGTATGCGCCGGTGATCAGTCGATCATGCGGCAGTGCGTGGTCAGCTCGCCGATGCCGTCGACTCCGACGGTGACGGTGGATCCGTCACGGAGGAAGATCTGCGGGTCACGCGAGTACCCCGCCCCGCCCGGGCTGCCGGTGGAGATCAGAGTGCCGGGCTGCAGGGTTGCCGACGACGAGAGGTGGGAGATGAGCGTGGCGACGCTGCGCACCATCTGATCGGTGCTGGCGTCCTGCACCGTCTGTCCGTCGACGATGGCCCAGATGTGCAGATCCTGCGGGTCGGCGATCTCATCCGCGGTGACGACGACAGGGCCGGTGGGGGTGAACCCGTCGAACGACTTGCAGCGTGACCACTGCGCCTCGGCGAACTGGATGTCACGCGCGGTGATGTCGTTGACCACGGTGTAGCCCCAGACGCTGTCCAGCGCTTCGTCGGTCGAGACGTCCTTCGCGGCTCGCCCGATGATCACCCCGAGCTCGGCCTCGTAATCGACCGACTCGCTGAGGGCCCGCGGCCACGAGGTGGTCGCCTCGTGGGCTCCGAGGGAGTTCGGCCACAGCGTGAACACTGTGGGCGCGGTGTCGGTCTTCAGTCCGAGCTCGCTGGAATGGGCGGCGTAGTTGAGGCCCACGGCCAGGATGATCGGCGGGGCGATGACGGCGGGACCGAAGCGCAGGTCGGTCAACGGATGCCGGGGTGCGTCGCCTTCGGCGAATGCGCCGCGGACTCGCTCGAGCAGTTCGTCACCGCCCTCGATGAGCTGCTGCAGGGTCATGGGGGCGGGAGAGAGGAGGTCGCTGACGAGGATCGCCTCGTCGCCGTCGATGACGGCGAGCTGCAGGGCGTCGGAATCGCGAGCGCTCAGGTGGGCGAAACGCATGTCTCTACGGTACCGGGCGCGGTGCCGCCCGTGGCAGAGGCGGCCAATAGGCTTTGGGCATGAGCTTTGGAGGACAGCCCCCGGCCGCGCAGCCGTCGGATCCCGTGTACGGACAGCCCCCGCGGCCTCTGCGCCCGCAGTCGGGCGGCACTCGCTCGCTGTCGAGCGGCCCGTTCCCCACTCTGCTCGCCGGTCCGACGGCGTACGCACCGCCCACACCGGCTGCGCCCGCGCCGGCTCCGGCTATGCCCGCCCTTCCCATGCCCGCACGGCGAGGCCGCAGCGCCTCGGTGTGGGCATTCGGCGCTCTGGGGTTCGCGATGCTCGCGCTCATCGCCTACTTCGCGCTCTTCCTCGGCGCGGGCGCCTCGATCGTCGGCCTGGTGCTCGCGCTCGTGCCTCTTGCGATCGTGCTCACCGGCGTTCGGCTCATCGACCGGTGGGAGCCCGAGCCCAAGAGCCTCATGATCTTCGCCCTCGCATGGGGAGCCGTCGCGGCGGTCGGCATCACCCTGCTCGTCGATCTCGCACTCACCCTGGCTGTGGGGCTGCGCACCGAGTTCTTCAGCGCGGTGATCCAGGCCCCCGTCATCGAGGAGATCGCCAAGGGGCTCGGGGTGCTGCTGGTGTTCGTCATCGGTCGCAGAGCCTTCGACGGCCCCGTCGACGGGGTGGTCTACGGCGCCCTCGTCGGCGCGGGATTCGCCTTCACCGAGAACATCCAGTACTTCGGCACGAGCCTGATCGACGGCGGTGCAGGGCAGCTCACTCTCACCTTCGTGCTGCGGGGACTGGTGTCGCCGTTCGCTCACGCGATGTTCACCGCGCTGACGGGTTTCGCGATCGGCCTGGCCGCGCGTCGCGGTGCGACCACCGCGACGGCTCTGGGATCGGGCGCACTCGGACTGCTCGGTGCCATCGCGCTGCACGCCTACTGGAACGGGTCGTCCCTGCTGGGTGACTTCCTCGCGCTCTACGTCAGCACGCAGGTGCCGCTGTTCATCGGCTTCATCGTGGCGATCCTCGCTCTGCGGCGGGAGGAGGCGCGTCTGACGCGCGTTCGGCTCGGCGACTACGCGGCAGCGGGCTGGTTCACTCCGCAGGAGGTCGAGATGCTCGCCACGCCCGGGGGCCGACGGACGGGTCTGCAATGGGCATCCGGTCTTCGCGGAGATCGTCGCGACGTCATGCAGCAGTTCATCCGCGATGCGGCCGCGCTGGCGGCCGTGCGGCAGCGAGCGATCACTGGCCGCGACCCGCTCGCGGCGGCCGACGAGCACGCGCTGCTGATGCGAACCCGCGATGCCAGGGCTCGACTGCTCGCATACTGAGAGCCGCTGACCACTGCCGGAGACAGACTCAGCGCCCGGTGCTGCGGCGATGCCTGCGAGTCTCCCGGGCGCTGAGTTGATCTACAGACAGGGTGCCTCGCGCACTGGTCGAAGTCAAGACCTCCACGCGAATCAGGGGATCAGATGCTCTCCACGATCACGTCGAGCGCGACGCCGGCACAGGACACACGGGGCAGGTCGGCGAGGCGGCTTCCGCGAACAGAGTCTCCCGTCGCGCATCGCGGATCAGTGGACACCACCACGCGCCCCACGCCGTTGGTGAGTGTCACCTGGTGCCCGAGAGCCGCGAATCGAGGCGTCAGCTCGCGCTCGACCTCGGAGACCAGGAGGTCGAGCCCGGCGACGCCGAGTAGCCGCCCGTCAGCGACCGTCGGAACGGCGATCGTGATGGTGTATTCGTCGCTGCACAGATAGTCGACGTAGGGGCCGGCGACGTGCGGCTGGCCCGTGCTCATCGGCACGCGATACCACTCGAGCTCGCTGTAGTCGATGTACTCCTTGTTCACGGTCTGCGAGGCGAGCACGAGCTTGCGGCCGTCTTCTCCCTGCCACCATGCCAGGTGGCTGTGCGCATCCGTGAGCAGGTCGATCGCCGCGATGAACCCGGCGCCGTACACGGGCACGTCGTCGAGCGCGAGGGTGCGTGCGGCGTACGGCTCGACGACGGCATCCAGTCGGGGGCGCGTCAGAGATCCCTCGCTGAGAAGCTGGGCGAGCTCCTGCGCACAGGGGCCGACCCAGCTGTCGAGCATCCGGATGGGGGCGCCGAAGTAGTCTTCGACGATCCGGGCGGCGTCAGCGGGGGCTGTGGTGGTCTGGGTGCTCATCGCGTCCTCCAGTGCACGTCGATGGAACTGCTCGAGGGGGAGAGGGCGGGTCGAGGGGGACCGATCCGTCCGGGAGAGGGGGAAGGGGTCATGGGACGCCAGGTGGCGAGCTCTGCAGGTGGATCAGCGCGTCTATGACGTCGGCGACCAGCTGCTCGGTGCGCGAGCCCGCCGCGTCCGGGTCGTTCTGCTCGACAGCGGCGATGATGCCCGCGAGCGAAGCGGACTGCGTCTGAAGGCCAGCGTCATCGGGGGCGGCGAGCCGCAGATACGGCGAGAACTCGGCCTGCAGCTTCATCTGCTCGCGGGTGAGCCGAGCCGACTGGCTCAGCGAGACGAGCTCGACCAGCACATCGTCGAGCACGCGGCGCTGCTGATCGACATCGAGATCCTCGAGCCGCTCGAGCCGCCGTAGAACCCGGTTCGCCTCGCTGGGGTCGGCGCGGCGGGCGGCGAGACGTACGGCCGCGGCGGTGATGGCGCTGTAGTGCGCGCCCATGTCGCGCAGTGCCAGCCGAGAGGTGCGCAGAAGAGCGGTGCGGGCGAACGCGAGGGGGTCGGCGTCGTCGACGACGAAGCTGCCGCCGTTGCGACCGCGCCGCGTCACGATCAGCCCCTGTCCGCGAAGGGTGAGCAGTGCCTCGCGCACGGTGACGGGGGCGACCCCGAAGCTGCGGGCGAGTTCGGATTCGGAGGGGAGGCGCTCTCCGGCCCGCAGGTGTCCGCGGTGGATGGCGTCGACCAGACGCCGCTCGACGAGCTCAGCCCTGCCCTCGTCGCCGATGGGCTGGAAGAGGGCGCCCTGGAGGCGATGCGGATGACGGCTGCGCTGACGATCCTGCTCGGTGCGGGCACCGGGGGAGGAGGTCAGCGATTCCATTCCTGGATTCTTCCACGGGAGCTCGTCGAGAAGAAGACTTGAAATATGACCTACGGTTTTATATGTTTAATCCACCTTCCGAGTCGATGAGGATCGAGGAGCACGATGACGACTGCCGCGATGGCCACTGATGCCGCGAGCGACACCTCCGCCAAGGGCAGCGTGTCGCTGACCGGCCTTACCAAGTCGTTCGGCGAGTTCACCGCCGTGCGCGACCTCGACCTGCACGTGGCGCCGGGCGAGTTCCTCTCCATGCTCGGTCCCTCGGGGTCAGGCAAGACCACGGTGCTGCGCATCATCGCAGGTTTCGAGGAGGCGACCTCGGGCACGGTGCGGCTCTCGGGTGTCGATGTCACCCGCATCCCGCCGCACGCCCGCGACGTCAACACGGTGTTCCAGGACTACGCCCTGTTCCCGCACATGACGATCGCCGAGAACGTGGGCTACGGCCTGCGGGTCAAGGGCACGAGCAAGGGCGAGCGCACGGAGCAGGTGGCAGAGTCGCTGCGTCGCGTGCGCCTCGACCACGTCGCCGACCGCCTGCCCCACCAGCTCTCCGGTGGTCAGCGTCAGCGGATCGCACTCGCCCGCGCGCTCATCCTGCGCCCCCAGGTGCTGCTGCTCGACGAGCCGCTCGGCGCCCTCGACAAGCAGCTGCGCGAGCAGATGCAGATCGAGCTCAAGCAGATCCAGCGCGAGGTCGGCATCACCTTCATCTTCGTCACGCACGACCAGGAGGAGGCGCTGACGCTGAGCGACCGCGTCGCGGTCTTCAACAACGGCCGCATCGAGCAGGTGGGCAGCGCCCGCGAGGTGTACGAGGAGCCGCAGACCGAGTTCGTCGCGCGGTTCCTCGGCCTGTCCAACCTCATCGGCGCCGAGCTCGCCGGCGAGCTCACGCGAGATCGACGCACCATGAGCATCCGACCCGAGCGTGTGCGCCTGCACGCCGCATCCGACGCGCTCGCCGACGGCGATGTGGGACTCGTCGGCACGATCTCCGAGGTCGTCTACACCGGACCAGCCACCCGCTACCTCATCACCTCGGACGCCGGCATCGACATCATCGCCGAGCGGCCGAACGCGCACCACCACGCCTCCGGCGCCGGCGAACCCGGCCGAGGCGATCGGGTGCGCGCCACCTGGAACCCCGCGCACGCCGCGCGGCTTCCCTGAGCCCGATCCCAGCAGTACCGACACACTCGCGCACCGCGATCACGAAGGAGAGATCCATGCGAAACAAGATCCTGGCCATCTCGGCCCTGACCGCAGCCGCAGCCCTCGCGCTGTCCGGCTGCTCCGCCGCTAGCGAGCCCGGCGGCGGCGGCGACGGCGGCCTGTCGATCGACGTCCCCGACGTTCCCATGATGGAGAAGCTCGGAGACAACGAGAAGGAGGTGAACATCATCGCCTGGTCGGGGTTCGTGGAGCCCGCCTGGTCGGACGCCTTCACCGAGGAGACCGGCTGCACGGTCAACCGCCGCGTGGCGGGAACCAGCGATGAGATGGTTCAGCTCATGCGCACCGGCGACTACGACCTGGTCTCGGCATCGGGCGACGCGAGCCTGCGCCTCATCGCGGGCGGCGACGTGCAGCCTCTCAATCTCGAGTTCATCCCGAACTTCGGCGACGACATCGTCGAAGGCATGAAGGGTCAGATCTACGACACCATCAACGGCAAGTCGTACGGCATCCCGATCGGCCGTGGAGCAAACATCCTGCAGTACAACAGCGAGGTCGTCACGGAGGAGCCCACCAGCTGGGACGTCGCCTGGGAGAAGGACAGCCCGTACGCCGGCAAGGTCATCGCGTACGACGCGCCGATCTACATCGCCGACGCGGCCGTCTATCTCATGGCGCACGAGCCCGACCTCGGCATCGAGAACCCCTACGCACTCGACGAGAAGCAGCTCAAGGCCGCCGTCGACCTGCTCAAGCAGCAGAACGAGATCGTCTCGGAGTACTGGGCCGACCCTGCCGCGCAGATCACGTCGTTCGCCGGGGGCACGACGGTGCTGGGCACCTCGTGGGAGGTGCTGCGCAAGCTCACCGAAGACGAGAAGTTCAAGAGCGTGCTGCCGGAGGAGGGCTCGACCGGTTGGTCGGACGCCTGGATGCTCGCCGCGAAGTCGAAGAACCCCAACTGCGCGTACGCGTGGATGGACTACGCCTCCTCGCCCGAGGTCAACGGAGCGATCGCGATGAACTTCGGCATGGCCCCCGCAAACGCCGCCTTCTGCGACACCAGCGAAGAGGCGAAGGCGCACTGCGAGTACTACAACGCCACGAACGAGGAGTACTTCAAGAAGGTGTGGTTCTGGACTACCCCGATCGAGCAGTGCATCGATGGTCGCACCGACGTCAAGTGCACCAACTTCCAGCAGTGGACCGACGCCTGGACGAGCGTCAAGGGCTGATCCGGCCCGCCTGACCCCGGGGCGGGGGAGCATCTCCTCCGCCCCGGACCCACCCTCTCGACGACGACAGGAACGACATGACGCGCCGCGTTCGCATCGCCGGCCTGCTGGCCCTGCCGATGGCCTGGCTCATCGGCATCTACATCTTCTCGCTCGTCATGCTGCTGGTGACGGCGTTCTGGGTGACCGACCCGTTCACCTCCAAGGTCAAGCCGGGCTTCACCTTCGACAACTTCGAGCAGCTGGTGGCCAATCCCGCCTACGCCTCCACGGCGCTGCGCACACTGGGCATCGCTCTCGGGGTCACCGTGCTCTCGATCGTCGTGTCGGTGCCGCTCGGGATCTTCATGGCGAAGGTCGCCTCGCCGTGGCTGCGCGCGGTGCTGGCCGTCTCGATCACGCTGCCGCTCTGGGCCGGGTACCTCGTGAAGGTCATCGCGATGCGCATCACGTTCACCGAGCAGGGCTTCTTCAACTGGATGCTCGCGCCCTTCGGTATCCGCGGCCCCGGGTTCACCGTCTTCACAGTCGTGCTCACACTCACGTACCTGTGGCTGCCCTACATGGCCGTTCCGGTGTACACCGCGATCCGTCAGCTCCCGGCCAACCTCTTCGACGCCTCGGCGGACCTCGGCGCGGGGTCGTGGCGCACCATCCGCACCGTGGTGCTTCCGCTCATCAAGCCGGCCATCATCGCGGGCTCGGTGTTCACGTTCTCGCTGAGTCTGGGCGACTATCTGGTTGCGAAGTTCGTCGGCGGCGACACCCAGATGATCGGAAGCGTCATCGCCTCGAACATCAACCTGAACCCGCCCCTGGCGGCGGCGTTCTCGGTGGTCCCCATCGCCTTCGTCGTCATCTACCTGGTGAGCGTGCAGCGCACCGGCGCCCTGGAAAGGATGTGAGCCGACCATGCTGAGACTGTCACGAACGTCGAAGATCGTGCTCGGGATCATCGTCGCGGTCATCCTCGCGTTCATGTACGTCCCGCTCATGCTCGTCGTGATGAACTCGTTCAACTCGGCGCGTATCGCCAGCTGGCCCGTCAGCGGGTTCAGCCTCGAGTGGTGGGGCCGGGCGTTCACGAGTCAGCCCGTCCGGGACGCGCTGCTGAACTCGGTGCTGGTCGCGACAGGCGCCACGGCCATCGCCGTGGTGCTCGGCACGCTCGTGGCCTTCGCGCTGCAGCGGTACCGCTTCTTCGGACAGCGAGGCGTCAACCTCCTCGTGGTGCTGCCCATCGCGCTGCCGGGCATCGTCACCGGTGTCGCGCTGAACAACACGTACAACCAGATGCTCGAGCCGATCGGCATCCAGGTCGGATTCTGGGGCATGATCATCGCCCACGGAACCTTCTGCATCGTGATGGTCTTCAACAACGTGCTGGCGCGCCTGCGGCGGATGAATCCGAGCCTCGAGGAGGCGTCGCAGGACCTCGGGGCGACGCCGTGGCAGACCTTCCGCATGGTGACGTTCCCACAGTTCCGCAGTGCGCTGGTGGCGGGCGCGATCCTCGCCTTCGCTCTGAGCTTCGACGAGGTGTACGTGACGATCTTCACGGCGCCCCCCGGTGTGGACACGCTGCCGCTGTGGATCATGAATCAGATGGCGCGGCCCAATGAGGCGAACGTCGTGAACGTCGTCGCGACGGTCGTCATCCTGGCATCCTTCATCCCGGTGTGGGTCTCGCAGCGACTCTCGCGCGACGTCGCCGACCGGGACTGAGCGGCGTGGACAGCCGCCGGTTACGCGCTCAGCGGACGTGTCGCATTGACCACGGCCCGAGAAGCGGGGTTGGATGGACTCATGACTGAACGCACGAAGCCCGAGTTCGACGCGCCCACCGGACCCGCTCCCGCAGAGCTCGTCATCCGCGACATCATCGAGGGCGATGGCGCCGAGGCCAAGCCCGGCGACACCGTCACGGTCCACTACGCCGGCGTCGAGTACGACTCCGGTGAGGAGTTCGACTCGTCGTGGGGCCGCGGCGAGACCATCCAGTTCCCGCTGCGCGGCCTGATCCAGGGATGGCAGGACGGCATCCCCGGTATGAAGGTCGGCGGTCGCCGCGAGCTCGTGATCCCGCCGCACCTGGCCTACGGGCCGGCCGGCGCAGGTCACTTCCTCTCGGGCAAGACCCTCATCTTCATCATCGACCTCGTCGCCGTCGGCTGATCCGACAGACGCTCTGAGAACCCCTGTCCGCCTCGGCGGAGAGGGGTTCTCTCATTTTCTCGAACAGCCCGGGAATACATGCACGTGAATGTAAGTTATCCTCGGTACTGCGCGAAAGCGCCCGATGAACGTCAAGGAGAACACTTATGTCGATCGAGATCCCCGGCTACCGTCCCGGCACCTGGGTCCTGGACCCCAGCCACAGCGAGGTCACCTTCAGCGTGCGCCACATGATGATCTCGAAGGTGCGCGGCTCCTTCGGCATCAAGAACGCGACCCTGATCGCTCCCGAGAACCCGCTCGAAGCCAAGGTCGAGGCCACCGTCGACGTGAACTCGATCGACACCAACGACGAGGGTCGCGACACCCACCTGCGCTCGGCTGACTTCTTCGACACCGAGAACTTCCCGACCATGGAGTTCGTGTCGACCGGTGCGCGCGTCGACGGTGACGAGTTCTACGTCGATGGCGACCTCACCATCCGCGGCATCACGAAGCCGGTCAGCTTCGAGTTCGACTTCGGTGGCTTCGGCTCCGACCCGTGGGGCAACTACAAGGCAGGAGCGTCGGCCAAGACCGTCATCAACCGCGAGGACTTCGGGCTGACCTGGAACGCCGCTCTCGAGACCGGCGGCGTGCTCGTCGGCAAGGACATCACGATCAACCTCGACCTGCAGGGCGCCCTGCAGGCCTGAGGCAGCCAGACCCGGACCCGGGGGCTCGAGTCGCTGACCGCGACTCAGGCCTCCGGGTTCAGTGCGTCATAGGCGCGGAAGCGCGGGGTGAGGCGCGCGATCATCGCGGCGAAGCCGATCACCAGCAGCCCGCCGAGCAGCGGCGGGAACCACAGGGTGGTGATGGTGGCCAGCGCGCCGGCGTACAGGGCGCCCAGTCGCGGGCCCCCGGCGACGACGATGATGAACACGCCCTGCAGACGCCCGCGCATGGCGTCGGGCACAGCCGCCTGCATCATCGTGTTGCGGTAGATCGAGCTGATGTTGTCTGCCGCGCCCGAGAGCGCCAACGCCACGCACGCGCCGACGATGAGCGGCACATCGGGGGAGTGCTCGGATGCCGGCGGCAGGAACGCCCCGATCAGCACGATCGCTCCGAACAGGGCTATCGTCGCGCCGTACGCCTGCACTGCGCGGGCGATGCCGGCGCCGTGCCAGCGGTACTGGACGATCCGGCCCGAGAACAGGCTCGACACGAACGTCCCCACGGCGACCGACGCCGTGAGAAGGCCGGTCGTCACCGCGCCGCCACCGAGCAGGACCGTGCCGAGTGCGGGGTAAAGGGCGAGTGGGTTGCCGAAGGTCATGGCCGCGATGTCGAGCAGGTACTGGGCGCGGATGTTCCCGGCGCGACGCAGGAAGCGCCAGCCGTCGACGAGGGATGCCAGACCGGGCCGCACGACGGTGCCCTCCGGCAGAAGCGCCGGAAGCGTCCAGAGGCCCAGGAACATGCACAGCATGAGGATCACGTCGATCGTGTACGTCCACCCGAACCCGGTGAGCGCCACCAGCATGCCGGCCACGGCGGGGCCGACCATGACCGTGAGTCCGAAGGCGACGCCGTTGAGCGCGGATGCCGCGGCGAGCTGAGCGAGCGGGATCAGTCTCGGCACGATGGCTGTGCGCGTGACCATCCCGACCGAGTTCGCCGCGGCGATGATCATGCTGAGCCCGTACAGCCACCAGATCGTCTCGGCGCCGGTCCAGGTCAGCGCGGTGAGAAGGGCGGTCGCGGCGAACGCGATGGTCGCGGCGATCAGCGCGACGCGGCGCCGGTCGAACGCGTCGGCGAGCATGCCGCCGTAGAGCCCGGCGAGGATCATCGGCACGAGTCCAGCGACCGCGATCATCGAGACGGCGAACGTGCTGCCGGTCAGCTCGAAGACGTGCAGCATGACGGTGACGATGGTCAGCTGTCCGCCGATGCCGGCCAGTGCCGAGCCGATCCACATGCGGGCGAACGCGGGGCTGGTCCTGAGAGGAGTGAGATCGATCAGATGAGCGCGGGAGAACTGCACTCATCGAGGCTATCGGTGCGCATTCCATGCGGCTGGATGCTGTAAGCTGTTCAGGTTGCCGTTTGATCGGCCGCGGATAAAGAGAGCCCACGCATTCGGCGTCGGGCACCGCGCAACAAGCAGAGAGGGGATCGAATCTATGGCACTGGAAGCAGACGTCAAGAAGGCGATCATCGAAGAGTACGCGACGCACCCCGGTGACACCGGATCCCCCGAGGTGCAGGTCGCAATGCTGACGCAGCGCATCAAGGACCTCACCGAGCACCTCAAGGAGCACAAGCACGACCACCACTCGCGTCGTGGTCTGTTCCTGCTCGTCGGTCAGCGCCGTCGCCTGCTGGGTTACCTGCAGGACGTCGACATCAACCGTTACCGCTCGCTCATCGAGCGCCTCGGTCTTCGTCGGTAATCGACCAGCGTTCAATCGCGCAGAACATTCTTGGAGAGCCGCCCACGGTGTGGGCGGCTCTCGTCATATGTGCGGACGTGGCACCGCCCTTGGGAACGCACGAAATACAGGAGTCCAGTCGAAACGCAGGAGGGATGCCCTGATCCGTTCCTGCGTTCCGAGAGAACTCCTGCAATTCGCGAGCGCCCGATAGGGCGCTCAGAGCCCGATGACCTGCAGCCCGTCCGCGACGACGCGTCCATCGTGGATGACCGTGCGGTCGTCGCCACGATCCATCACTGCGCTGGTGGGCGTCTCGCCATCGACCAGCAGCAGATCGGCTCGGTCGCCGACCGCCGCACCGGGTCGCTCGCCGGGGCCGGTGGGGCGGGGTGAGTCGGGCGACATGATGCTCGCGCCGCCCATCGTGCCGACAGCGAGGGCCAGCTCGATCAGGTCGTCGCGACGGAAGCCGTTGACGAACGCGAGCTGCCATGTGCGATCGAGCATGTCGCAGTTGCCGTACGGGCTCCAGTAGTCGCGCTGGCCGTCCTCGCCGAGGCCGACGCGCACGCCCGCCTCGACGAGCTGCACGAGAGAGAGATGGTTGCTCGTCGACGGGGCGACGGTGGCCATCGAGATGTCGAGTTCGGCGAAGGTGTCGATCAGTCGGCGACTGGTCGCCTCGTCGACGGCGCCCAGGTCGTACGCGTGCGACATCGTGACCTTGCCCTGCATGCCCAGGGCCCGTGTGCGCTCGGTCACGAGATCCGTGCTGAACACCCCGAGATGACCCGGTTCATGCAGGTGGATGTCGACCTCGACCTGGTACTTCTCTGCGAGGCCGAACACGATGTCGAGATGCCTGGCCGGGTCGCGGTCGAGCATCGACGGATCGATGCCGCCCATCACGTCCGCACCCTGCTTGAGCGACTCCTCGAGCAGCTCGACCGTGCCCTCCTCGCGCAGGATGCCGGCCTGCGGGAAGGTCATGATCTGCACGTCCGCGTGCGCGGCGAACTTCTCTTTCGCGGCCATCACCGAGTCGAACTTCTCGAGTCGGCAGTCCACGTCGACCTGCGCGTACGAGCGCACGCGGGTCGTGCCCTTCGCGATCATCCGCTCGAGGGTCCCGGCGACGATGTCGGCGTGCGGCACATCGGTGTTGCGCCAGTTGCGCCGGTCGTTCATCATCATTCCCCACACGCCGGGGGCGCCCGTGTGCTCTCGGAACGGCAGGCCGATGCGCGACGAGTCGAGATGCACGTGCACGTCGCTGAACGACGGGAGGAGCAGTCGACCGCGCCCGTCGACATCGTCTTCCCGCAGGGCGGCCGACTCATCGTGCGGCCGGATCTCAGCGATGCGGCCGTCGACGATCTCGACGTCGGCGGCGGCGGCACCCCACGGGCGGGCATTACGGATGAGCATGGAGGGTCCTCTCTTGGGGTGTGCGCGCCGCGAACTCCGCAGCGTCTGAGGGATGGTGGCATGCGACCGCACCCGAGGGTGCGTTCTGCATGCACATCTGCTGTTTCTCCTCGCTGAGGAGCGGTCTGAGCGGGCAGCGGGTGCGGAAGACGCAGCCGCTCGGCGGGTTCGACGGATGGGGCAGATCGCCTGTGAGCCGGATGCGACCGCTGCGGTCGGCGTCAGGGTCGGGCGAGGGCACCGACGACAGCAGGGACTGCGTGTAGGGGTGCACCGGGCGGCCGAAGACATCGTCACGGCTGCCGAGCTCCATGATCTTGCCGAGATACATCACGGCGACATCGTCGGCGAAGTGCTTGACCACCGAGAGGTCGTGCGCGATGAACACGTACGAGATCCCGGTGTCGGCCTGAATGTCCTGCAGCAGGTTGATCACCTGCGCCTGCACCGACACGTCGAGGGCCGAGACGGGCTCGTCGCAGATCACGATGTCGGGATCGAGGGCGAGCGCACGCGCGATCCCCACGCGCTGCTTCTGCCCACCGGAGAACTCGTGCGGAAAGCGGTTGTAGTGCTCGGGTCGCAGACCGACCCGGTCCATCAGAGATGCCACGCGGCTCTTCATGCCCTCCTTGGGACTGACGCCCTGCGCGTGCAGCGGAGCAGCGATGGCGGAGCCCACCGTCTGGCGGGGGTTCAGCGACGACGACGGGTTCTGGAACACCATCTGCACGCGGCGACGGAACTCCTGCAGCTCCCGACCCTTCAGGCCGGCGACGTCGGTGCCGTCGAGCAGGATGCGGCCGGACGTCGGACTCAGCAGACGCATGAGAAGGCGGCCCGTCGTGGACTTGCCGCACCCCGACTCGCCGACGAGCCCGAGCGTGGAGCCGCGCTCGAGTGAGAACGACACCCCGTCGACGGCTTTCACGTGCGACGTCGGGCGCAGAAAGCCCTTCTTCACCGCGAAGTGCTTCGCCAGGTCTTCGACCTGCAGCAGGGGAGTGCTCATGACAGGACCTCCAGGGTCGCGGCGGTCACGGTCTGCTGTGGGAGGTGGCACCGGGAGCGATGGCCCCCCTCGCCTGCCAGCACGGGGCGCTCGGTGCGGCAGCGGTCGCCCGGCACGAGATGCGACACCGGGCAGCGATCCGCGAACAGGCAGCCCTGTGGCAGGTCCAGCAGCGACGGGGGGAACCCGGGGATCGGAGTCAGCCGCCCCGCCTCGTCGGCCATCGACGGCATCGAGGCCAGCAGGCCCTTCGTATAGGGGTGGGCGGTCTCGAAGAATGCGTCCCTGACAGCCGCCTCCTCGACGCACTGCCCGCCGTACATGACCACGACACGCTGACAGACCTCGGCCACGACACCCAGATCGTGGGTGACGAACACCACAGCCGATCCTGTCTCCGCCTGAAGCGACGAGATCAGATCGAGGATCTGCGCCTGCACCGTCACATCCAGAGCGGTGGTCGGCTCGTCGGCGATCAGCAGCTCGGGCTCGCAGATGAGCGCCATGGCGATCATCGCGCGCTGGCGCATACCGCCCGAGAACTCGTGCGGATACGCGTCGAACCGGGACACGGGGTCGGGGATGCCGACCCTGTTCAGCATGTCGATGGCCTGCGTGCGCGCAGCCTTCGCGCTCACCCTGTTGTGCACCCGGTACGCCTCGGCGATCTGACGGCCCACCGTGTAGAACGGGTGCATCGCCGACAGGGGATCCTGGAAGATCATGCCGATCTTGCGTCCTCGGTACGGTCGCATCGCGTTCTCACTGAGGGGAACGAGGTCGACGCCGTCGAGCACGATCTGGCCGGTGACCCTGGCGCTGGTGCCCTTGAGCAGGCCCATCAGCGCCTGACTGGTCACGGTCTTGCCAGAGCCGGATTCGCCGACGATTCCGACGGTCTCGCCGCGGTGCAGCGTCAGGTCCATGCCGTTCACGGCGTGCACCAGACCGTCGTCTGTGGGGAAGGCGACGCGGAGGTCGCGGATGTCGAGGAACGGGGAGCTCATCAGCTGACCCTCACTCTCGGGTCGACGCTCGCGTACGCGACGTCGACGATGACATTGGCAGTGATGATGAAGAAGGCGGCGAGCATGGTGATCGCCATGGTGACGGGAAGGTCGCCTGAGGTCGCGGCGCGCACTGCGGTGAAGCCGAGGCCGGGAACGGAGAAGATCTGCTCGGTGAGCACAGCGCCACCCAGCAGCACGCCGATGTCGAGTCCGAGCATCGTGACGATCGGGGTGATACCCGCTCGCACGCCGTGGCGGAACGTGATCTCACGGCGGCCGAGCCCCTTGGCCCTGGCGGTGCGCATGAAGTCCTCGCCGAACGTCTCGATCATGTTGTTGCGGGTGATGCGGATGTACTGGGCGCTGAACAGGATGGCCAGCGCGACCCAGGGGAGCAGGTAGTTGGCGAACCACGCTCCAGGACCCGCGGGGCCGAACGGGCTGCTGATCTGGTTGCTCGTGAAGGGCAGCCAGTGCAGCGTGCTGACGAAGACGAGCAGCAGCATCAGGCCCGAGACCGGGATCGGCAGCGAGACGCCGATGGATGCGGCGCCGACGATGATCTTGTCGGTCGCCTTGCCCTTGCGGAGTGCTGCGAGCAGTCCGAACCCGACGCCGACGACGGTCCAGAGCACGATGGCGCCGATCGAGATCGAGATCGTGTAGGGGAGTGCCCTGGCGATCACATCGGTGACGTTCTCGTTCGTCTGGAAGGACTTGCCGAGGCACGGCCACGCGCACAGCTGCTCTGCGCCCGGTGCGCCGATCATGCGGCCGCCGAAGAATCCGGAGAGGTACGTGAAGTACTGCTCGAAGAAGGGCTTGTCCATTCCGAGAGCGACCCTGGCCTGCGCGATGCGATCAGGGGTGCACTCCTGACCGCATGCTGCGGCGGCGGGGTCTGCGGGGCCGAACTGGAAGAGCGCGAAGGTGATGAAGCTCACCACGACCAGCAGCGCCACGAGTGCGAGCGTGCGGCGAACGAGGAATTCGAACATGTCTGTCCCGTGCGGGGGCCGGCCGATGGCCGGCCCCGTCCTTTCAGATGGTGATCAGGTCGTCACTTCGCGACGCCGACGGTGGACAGGTCGATGCTTCCGAAGAAGTAGCCCACCTGAGCGTTGCGGATCTTCGATCCGACGACGCTGTTGGTGAAGGTGCGCACCAGCGGCACGATCGGGTACTGCTCGCTCGCCTTGTTGTAGAGCTCGGTCCACTGGGTGTTGAGCTCCTCGGACGAGCCGTTGGTGTTTCGCAGCTCGTACATGGCCTTCGCGATATCAGGGTCGTGCAGACGTGAGATGTTGCTGAAGCCGTACGTGGTGCCGTCGAGGCTCGGGCCGAGGTTCGGGTCGACCGTCGTGCGGGTGGAGCCGGAGGCGGCGCCGCCGCACCAGCCGGAGCGGGCGATGTCGGGCATCTGGTCGCCCGCGAGGGTGGTGTAGTAGTTCGGCGCGGGGATCGCGACCATCTCGAGGTCGATGCCCAGTTCCTTGAAGTTCTGCTGCAGCACGGTGCCGAGGTTCTTGTAGCGATCGGTGGCGTTGGAGTAGCCGTAGGTCAGCGACGCCGGGACGTCCTTGCCTTCGAGCAGCTTCTTCGCCTCATCGAGCTTCGGCTTGCCCTCGGGATCGATGTCGATCGTCGGCTCGATCCAGCCCACCTGCTGCTCGTTGAGGTACGAGTTGGTGAGCTTGCCGAAGCGCTGGCCGCCGTACTGCACCTGGATCGCGGCGCGATCGATGGCGAGAGCCAGGGCGTGACGCACGTCAGGATCGGTGATCGTCTCGGTGTTGAAGTTCAGCACGTCGGTGCAGCCGAGCAGGCCTGCAGCGGTGCGGCCGGCGATGGCCGCGTCGGTGAGGCGTGCGGTGTCGGATGCCTGCAGGGCACCGTTCGAGTCGAGGGTGATGGCGGTGGGGTCGGAGTCGCTCAGAAGCTGCTGCGAGATCGTCGCCTGCGCCGTCGACAGCGAGAAGGTGAAGGTGTCGGGAAGCGCGCTGCGGTTCTCGTCGGTCGCGGGGTCCCAGTTCGGGTTGCGGACGAGCGTGAGCTCGCGCCCGCGGTCGTAGTTCTCGATCATGTACGGGCCCGACGAGATCGGGTGGTTGGTGTAGTCGAGCTTGGTGTCCTTCGCCTCGGGCACCGGCGCGGAGTTCGAGCGCGAGGCCAGAGCGGGGAAGTCGGGGTACGGCTGCTTGAGGTGGAAGATGACGGTCTTGTCATCCGGCGTCTCGACCGCGGTCAGCTCCCCACCGGAGTACGGGCCCTTGTATGTGTCCGCGTCGAGCACGGCGTTGAGCTCCTGAGGGGCCTGGGTGTACACGTCGCGTGCGAAGGTGCGCTCGATGCCGTACTTGACGTCTGCCGCCACGATAGGGCTGCCGTCCTCGTACTTCAGGCCGTCCTTGAGCGTGTAGGTCCAGGTAAGACCGTCCTCCGAAACCTTCCCGAGGTCGGTCGCGAGGTCGGGGACGATCTCGGGCGGCTGGCCGGCGGTCTCCTTCGCCATCGTGAGGGTGCGGTAGTACAGCTGACCCACGTTCGCCGTCTGCACGTAGTTGCTGTTGCCCGGGTCGAGGGTCTGGAAGTCGCTCGACATGAGGACGTTGACGTTGCCGCCTGGCTCGTCGAAGCCGGCCTCGACGATGCGAGCGGCGTAGGGGTCGTTCGACGCCTGGGGTGTCGCGCCGTCGGTGGCGGCGGTGCTCGTGCAGCCGGTGACGACCAGGGCGATCGCCATGGTCGCAGCGGCGAGCAGGGGACTGCGGTGTCTCATTACTCGATCTCTTTCGGTGAGGGTGGGTGATGCGCGGAGGGGAAGGTCAGTGGCGCGACGCCTTGGGGTCGAGCGCATCGCGGACGGCGTCGCCGAGCAGGTTGAACGCGAGCACAGTGATGATCAGTGCGGTACCCGGCACGATGAGGAACCACGGGTCGCTCAGATACCAGTTGCCGGCCTGGGCGGCGTTGAGCATCTGTCCCCACGAGGGGGTGGGATCCTTGACGCCGACGCCGAGGAAGGACAGAGCCGCCTCTGCCGAGATGTTGGCAGGGATCATCATGGTTCCGTACACGAGCACGACGCCCAGCACGTTGGGGATGACCTGGCGGAAGATGATGGTGCGATGCGATGCGCCGTACGACTTCGCAGCCTCGATGTACTCCTGCTCGCGGATGCTGAGCACCTGTCCGCGCACGACTCGGGCGAGGTACGCCCAGCCGAAGAACCCGAGGATGAGCACCAGTGAGGCGATGGGCACGAAGCTGCCCTGACCGAGCGGAGTGTCCCGAAGCCGCGACTGCAGGATGGGCGTGAGCGAGAGCACGAGCAGCAGGTGCGGGAACGCGAGGAACAGGTCGATGATCCGGCTGATCACCATGTCGACCTTGCCGCCGAAGTAACCGGCCGCTGCGCCCAGCACCGTGCCCAGCACGACCGAGACGACGGTCGAGAGGAGCGCGATGAGAAGCGAGACCTGAGCGCCGTACGCGATGCGCGCGAAGATGTCGCGTCCGAGGCCCGGTTCGACTCCGAGCCAGTGCTCCTGGGAGGGGAACATGTACGCGGGCTGCGGCAGCCCCGGTGTCATGAAGTTGTCCAGCACTTCCGGTCCGGTGTTGGTCGTGTACGGGTCCTGTCCCTCGATCGCGACGAGCACCGGAGCGAGCAGCGCGAACAGGATGATCGCGATCACGACTCCGAACGAAGCCAGCGCGACCGGGCTGCGCTTGATGCGCAGCCATGCCGTGCCGAGCAGGGAGCGCCCGGTCGCGATAGGGGGCGTGGCTGCGACCGCCTCTGTCTTGGGCGGCAGCGTCTGTATGTCCGTCACGATCTTCCTCGATGGTTCGGGTCGGCGAATTCTCAGAAGTGTATACCAACTCCGAGATTTGGTGTACCGAAATTACATCTGGTCTACCAATTTCCCCTTCGAATAGACCGCCTTCGGTGAGAATCCCGCGTCTGTCCGGGGGTCGATGCGACCACCGGCACGTGACAGTGGTTGCCTTTGGCATCCGTGCTGGATAGGTTTTGGATACCAAATGTCCCCATCGAGATCTCGAGGCCGCCTTGCGCACATTGCTGACCGCTGACCACGTACTCGCCCACGACGGCTCATCGCACGTCGAGCTTCGCCGAGCCGCGGTCGTCGTCGAAGACGACGTGATCGTGTACGTCGGACCCGCCGACGAGGCGCCGTCGGATGCCGACGAGCACCTCGATCTCGGTGGGAGCCTGCTGATGCCCGGCCTCATCGATCTCGACGCTCTGACGGACATCGACCATCTGATCCTCGACTCGTGGGCGAGCGGAGAGCAGGCCCGACGCCTGCAGTGGTCGACCGGGTGGTTCGATCGCCGTGAGCACGTCTTCACGGCAGACGAGCGCGTCCGCATCCGGGAGATAGCCCTGGTGCAGCTCGCTCTGCACGGGATCACGAGCTACATGCCCATCGCCTCGGAGGTCCACTCGGAGTGGGCGGAGACCGCCGATGACTTCCGGGCGATGGCGGCCTTCTCGAGCAGGCTCGGTCTTCGCGGCTTCCTGGGGCCGTCGTACCGCTCCGGAGTCAACGTCGTCACCCATGAAGGGGAGCGTGACGTCCGCTTCGATGAAGCTGAAGGCGAGGCTGGTCTCGCAGAGGCGATCGCGTTCCACGACGAGATCGCCGCGCTCGACGACCCGCTCCTCGCGCCGGTGTTCCTGCCGTGCCGCATCGAGACTCTCACCCCGGCGCTTCTGGCTGCGACGGCGCGCGCTGCGGCCGAGCGCGGTGCGCTGGTTCGCCTGCACGCGCTGCAGGGCGACTTCGAGCGCGACTACATCCTCGACCGATACGACCGCACGCCTCTTGAGCTCATCGAATCACAGGGGCTGCTCACCGACCGGCTCATCATCCCGCATGGGGTGTTCCTCGACGTCAATCCCCGCGTGCACGGTGAAGACCGCGGTGACCTGGCCCGCCTCGTCGCTGCAGGCGTGTCGATCGTGCACTGCCCGCTGACGAATGCCCGCTACGGGTCGGAGCTCGAGACCTTCAAGACGTACAAGCAGGCCGGACTCAACATCTCGCTCGGCACCGACTCGTTCCCGCCGGATCTGATCCGGGGGATCGACACCGGGGTGTCGGTCGCGAAGGTGCAGAACGGCGACCACTCCGCGGGCGACCTCGCAGGATACATCGACGCCGTCACCCTCGGCGGTGCGAAGGCTCTGCACCGGCCGGACCTCGGCCGCATCCAGGTCGGCGCCCAGGCCGACCTCACGGCGTTCCGACTGGACGACGTGCGCTCGGGCGCCGTCGACGACCCACTGCGGACCCTCGTGCTGAACGGCACGGCTCGGGATGCCTGCCTTACGATGGTCGCAGGGCGGGTGGTGATGCGCGACGGTCGGATCGACGGCGTCGACCTCGAGGCGGTACGTGCCGACACGCAGGTTCTGTTCGCGAAGATGCGGGCCGCCTACCCGCGCCGCTCATACCGGCGGAGCACCCTCGAGGAGCTGTTCCCGCCGGTGTTCCCCGTGCGCGAGCGGGTGTGACGCCTCCGGAGGGGGCGACGAGTCGGAGCGGGCGGGAAGAGGAGACACGGGATGAGTCTGATGGCGACGAGCGCTGACGGATCTGCCGTTGCGGATCGTGTGTACCGCGATCTGCTTCGCACGATCATCCAGGGCGAGCTCAAGCCGGGTGAGTGGCTCAAGGAGCGAGAGCTCTCGGAGCGGTTCAGCGTGTCCCGTGTGCCGGTCAGACAGGCCCTGCAGCGGCTGGAGGGAGAGGGCTTCGTGCTCATGTCCCGCCACCGCGGGGCGACTCTCACCCCGATCACCCGCGGCGACGTGGAGGAGATCTTCGACGCGCGGCTCTGCATAGAGCCGTATGCGGCGCGCCGAGCGGCGCAGCGCGTCGGCGGCGGCCTCGACAGCGCCGACCGCCTGCGCGAGATCTTCGATGCGGTTCACCCGAGCGCGGGAGGCGTCAGCGAATCGAGCCTCGCCTTCCACCTCGAGATCGTCCGCCTCTCGGGCAACCGCATCCTCGAGCGCAGTCTGCGGCCGATGCTGGGTCGCATGGACTGGATCTTCCACGTCGCTCAGACGACCATGGCCTCGGAGCACGCCGAGGATCACCGGCAGATCCTGGCATCCATAGTCGCCGGGAGGGGAGAAGTCGCGGCCGCCCAGTCGTACGCGCACCTCGATCAGGCCAAGGACCAGATCCTCGACGCGCTCGCCGTCGAGCTGGCCTGGGACTGAGCCGGCGTCAGGCGGATGACGCGGTCGCTCCGATCAGTTCGGCGTGATGGATGGCGGCCACGTCGGGGTGCGCACGCAGGCGAGACTTGAGGGCGTTCTCGCCGTAGAGGCTGTGGATCGGGTTACCGGGATCCTGCGTGACGCCGCGCGCGTGCACGGCGAGCTCGGGGGGAAGCTCGATCAGCGGCAGCTGGGTGTCGAGCGCCGGGTTGAAGAAGAACGGGATCGACAGCCGGTCGTGCGGCGCGCGCGGAGACACCACTCGGTGGTTGGTCGCCTTGAGGTACCCGTTCGTCGCATACTCCAGCAGCTCGCCGATGTTCACCACGAAGGCGCCATCCACGGGCGGGGCGTCGACCCACTCGCCGTCGCGCTCGACCTGGAGTCCGCCGCGGCCAGGCTCCACCCAGAGCAGGGTGAGCACACCGCTGTCCTTGTGGGCTCCGACGCCCTGCTGGGGGAGCGGATCGTTCGTTCCCGGGTAGCGCACGATCTTGATCAGAGTGGAAGGCTCTCCGAAGTGGTCGTCGAAGTACGACTCCTCGGCTCCCAGCGCGAGTGCCCAGGCGCGCAGCAGCCGGCGTGAGATCCCTGACAGGGCGGAGTGCCACTCCGCGACGATCTCACGCAGTTCCGGCTGGGCCTCGGGCCACAGGTTGGGCCCGATGAGCCGGTTGAACGCGGGGCCACCCTCCACGGCGTCGCGCTCCGGTCCGATGTCGATCTGCTCCCGCCAGTCGACGGCCCCTTTGGTGCGCTCGCCGCCGATGCGCGTGTACCCGCGGAAGTGCGGGCTCTTGACGTTCTCGATCGCGAGCTTGTCCTCCTCGGGCAGGGCGAAGAAGTCGCGCGCTGCTCGGTGCAGCCGGTGCTCGAGTTCGCTCGGGATGCCTGTTCCCGTGAGGTAGAAGAAGCCGACGTCGCGGGTGGCGGCACGCAGGTCGGCGCGGAAGCGCGCTGCGGCTTCGTCTCCGGCATCCAGCTGGGACAGGTCGAGGACGGGAAGGTTCAGCTCGGTCATGGGACGACGGTAGAGCCCGCGGCCATGGTGACGCAGGAATGTTGCCTTGTCTTACCGGGCGGCAGCGGTCAGCGGCTGCGCCTCGACCCGGTCGGGTCGTTGCGGTGGTCGCCGCCGGTCGCCAGCTCGGCGTCGCGGAACATCCAGCGGGGGCGCGGCTCGATCAGGGGGCGGAAGAGCCGGCGTACCGGCTTCGACGACAGTGCGAAGGCGATGCCGACCGAGATGACGATGATGAGCGGCAGCCAGATCCACGTCGGGTCGAGACCACGCAGCACGCCCGATTCCCGGAACGGGTACAGCACGAAGGAATGCAGCAGATAGACGTACATCGTGTACTGGCCGAGCGTCGTCCAGCGCTGCTGACGGCGGGGCAGCAGTGCGAAGAAGCTTGCGCTGAGCACGATCGCGAGCGCGATCAGGCCGAGCCGGATGCCGCCTGCCCACCACTGCTCGCCGGCGAGATCAGCGTAGGAGTCGTCGTAGAAGAGCCAGTGTCGCAGGTCGATCGCCACCCAGACGTCGAGCCAGCGCCAGCAGGCGAAGCCCCAGGCGGCGAGCAGGATCGCGGCGACGGCTCGCACCCACCAGGGCCGGTTCTCGATGAGGTTCAGGCGCCGCACGACATCTCGTTCTCTGAGCCACCAGCCGAGGGTGAAGAAGAACATCAGCCCGAGCGTGCGCGAGAGGGAGAACGTGCTGTCGATGTTGGTGAGGTAGCCGACGCCGATCGAGATGGCCAGCGCCCAGGCGAGCGGCCAGCGCAGCAGGGCCAGATAGGGGAGGACGAGGCGGAAGATACCGAGCGCGATGAGGAACCACAGCGTCCATGACGGCTGAGTGAGGTTCGGGTCCGCCCGACCCTCCACCAACCACTTCGTCAGCGTCCAGAGTCCTTCGAAGATCACGTACGGAACGAGGATGTCGGTGATCACACGGGCCATCTGCCGCCTGGTGGGGCTGCCGGCCTTCGAGAAGTACCCGGAGATGATGGCGAACGCCGGCATGTGGAAGGCGTACACCCAGAGGTAGAACGCGTACGACACGTCGGAGTCGTAGATGAGTCGCTGCGTGCCGTGGCCGATCACGACCAGCACGATGCACGCGAAGCGGGCGTTGTCCCAGAAGGGCACCCGACGGCGGGGGCGGCCGATCGCGCCGGTGGAGGTCGTCACGGGCGGATGCTGATCGGCACTGCTCATGGGTCGAGGCTAGCGGCTGCGGATATGCGGGAATACTGTTGCGGCTCCGGCGTTTCACCAAGTACATTCAAATGAATAGAACGGAAGCCCCAGGGCATCCGGAGCGGAGAGAGAACAGTGAACGAGCAGACCGCCGTGCAGTTCGGCATCATGTCCGTCAGCGACATCACGCAGGACCCGACCACCGGCGTCACGCCGAGCGAGGCCGAGCGCATCAAGGCGACCGCGACGATCGCCAAGCACGCCGAAGAGGTCGGACTCGACGTCTTCGCCATCGGCGAGCACCACAACCCGCCGTTCTGGTCGTCGAGCCCGACGACCTTCCTCGCGCACGTCGCCGCCCAGACCGAGCGTCTCATCGTCTCGACCTCGACGACGCTGATCACGACGAACGACCCTGTGCGCATCGCCGAGGAGTACGCGATGCTGCAGCACGTCTCGGACGGACGCATGGACCTCATGCTCGGCCGCGGCAACACCGGCCCCGTCTACCCGTGGTTCGGCAAGGACATCCGCCAGGGGCTGCCGCTCGCCATCGAGAACTACGCCCTGCTGCGCAAGCTCTGGGACGAGGACGTCGTCGACTGGGAGGGGAAGTTCCGCACCTCGCTGCAGGGCTTCACCGCGACCCCGCGCCCGCTCGACGGCGTGGCGCCGTTCGTCTGGCACGGCTCCATCCGCACCCCCGAGATCGCCGAGCAGGCCGCCTACTACGGCGACGGCTTCTTCGCGAACAACATCTTCTGGCCCAAGGAGCACTACCAGCGCCTGATCGAGCTGTACCGTCAGCGCTTCGCGCACTACGGCCACGGCACGCCGGAGCAGGCCATCGTCGGAATCGGCGGACAGGTGTTCATGGCCGCCAACTCGCAGGACGCCGTGACGCAGTTCCGCCCGTACTTCGACAACGCGCCGGTCTACGGTCACGGACCGAGCATGGAGGACTTCGCCGAGATGACCCCGCTGACCGTCGGCTCGCCGCAGCAGGTCATCGACCGCTACGCGTCGATGCGCGACACCTTCGGCGACTTCCAGCGCCAGCTGTTCCTGATCGATCACGCGGGTCTTCCGCTGAAGACCGTGCTCGAGCAGCTCGACATCCTCGGCGGCGAGGTCGTTCCGGTGCTGCGACGGGAGCTGGCAAAGAACCGCCCTGAGACGGTTCCTGATGCCCCGACGCACGCCGCACGGGTGAAGGCGGTCTACGGCGATGGTCCGGCCCGGCAGGCCCGTCCGTCGGCGAACCGCGGCGACAACCTCACGGCCGGTTCCCCGTATCAGGACGCACCGGCCCCTGCCGGCGCGGCGTTCGGCCTGAGCCGGAAGGGAGCCTGACATGAGCGAGCGTCGCATCGCCGTCATCTCCGCCGGACTGTCGAACCCCTCGTCGACGCGCATGCTGGCCGACCGCCTCGCGGCGGAGACCGCTAAGGCGCTGCGCGAGCGCGACATCGACGTGAAGGTCGACGTGATCGAGCTGCGCGACCTGGCGCACGACATCACGAACAACCTGCTCACCGGGTTCGCGCCGGCGCCGCTCGAAGAGGCGATCAACCGTGTCGTCTCGGCGGACGCGGTGATCGCCGTCACGCCGATCTTCTCGACGAGCTATTCGGGTCTGTTCAAGTCGTTCATCGATGTGCTCGACCCGGACGCGCTCACCGGCAAGCCGGTCCTGATCGGGGCGAATGCCGGAACCGCCCGGCACTCCCTCGCCGTCGACTACGCGATCCGGCCGCTGTTCACGTACCTGCACGCTGAGCCCGTCTCGACCGGTGTGTTCGCGGCTTCCAGCGACTGGGGCGCCAGCGCGGATGAGGTCGCGCCCCTGAGCTCCCGCGTCGAGCGCGGCGCGAAGGAGCTGGCCGAGGCGATCGCACGCCGTGAGCCGACAGGCAGCACCGATCCGTTCGACCCGGCGAACTACCTGGGTGAGGGCCGCTCGTTCGGACACCTGCTCGGAGGCCTCGCCGGGGAGTGAACCCGCGTGGGCTGCGACGACGAAGGGCTGCGACATGACCGTCGCAGCCCTTCGTCGTGGGTGGGGAAGCCCCGCTCAGCCGCTCTTGCGGCGGAACTCGCGCTTCATCTGCGGCGCGTGCGTGGCGTGCACGGCGGAATCGCCGTTTAGGTGCGCCTCGCCGCCCCTGCTCTGCGCGTTCTTCTTGTCGAGCGCTTCCTTGAACTTGCGCTTCATCTCCTCAGAAGAGACTGCCTTGTCTTCGCTCATGCTCGTCAGCCTAGCCGTTGCGGCGGACCGAGCGGGAGGGCCGGCTCCGCAGCCTCGAGAGCGCATCGACCAGCATCCCGAGCCCCACCGCCACGGCGACCGAGACGACGATCGCCGGCACGGGGCCGCCCGGCACGATGCTGGCGACGATCGCGCCGACGACAGCCTGATAGACGGCCCAGCCCGTCGCGGCGATGCCGGCGAGGCAGAGATACCGTCCGGGTCTCACTCCGGATGCCCCGGCCACGACGTTCACCGCCAGTCGCGCGAACGGCACGAAGCGCGCCGTGAACAGGACGGTTGCCGTACCTTCCCGCAGTCTCCGCCTCGCCCAGGCGAACGCGGCCTGCACTCTGGCCGTTCGCATCCATGCCCAGCGGTCGGTGCCCACGAGCCGTCCGAGCGCGTAGCAGCAGGCGTCGCCGCACCATGCCGCCGCGGCCGCCACGGCGATCACCGTGCAGAGGGGGCCAGCGCCCTGCGCGGCAGCCGCCGCACCCAGCGCGGTCACGGCGACCTCGCCGGGCACCACGACGAGAAAAGCGTCGCCGAGCACGAGCAGCGCCATGGCCGCGAGGCCCCATGGCCCGGTCGTCATCGCGAGCAGCGCGTCGGATGTCACAGCCGGAGTCTCGCCGCCGACGGTGAACGGAGACCATCCGGCGGATGGCCGGTGACGGGCATCCGTGCATCGGGTGAACTCTTCCCGCAGATCCTTCGACACGTCCTTCGCGACCCGATCTGCACGTCATCCTGGCCTGGTGAGAGTCGCGATCGTGACCGAGTCCTTCCTCCCGCACATCAACGGCGTCACCGGATCGGTGCTGCAGATCCTGCGACACCTCGACCGCTCAGGGCATCAGGTGCATGTGATCGCGCCTGCGGCGCCCGACGCGCCCAGGCGCACAGGAGCAGCACGCGTCGAGACGGTCGCATCGGTGCCACTGCCCGGCTATCGCAACGTGCGGGTCGGTGTGGCGTCGACGCGGCAGGTGCGCGAGGGGCTGCGACGGTTCCGGCCCGACGTCGTGCACCTCGCCTCGCCCTTCGCGCTCGGATGGCGCGGTGCGCTCGCGGCGCGCAGCCTCGACCTTCCGGTCGTCGCGGCTTACCAGACCGATGTCGCAGCCTATGCCGCCCGGTACGGCGTCAGGATGACCACGGCGATCGCCGAGCAGCACCTCACCCGACTGCATCGTCGCGCGACGCTCACCCTCGTGCCTTCGAGGGAGTCCGAGGATCAGCTCGCGCGCCTCGGAATCGATCGGCTGCGTCGCTGGGGCAGGGGAGTGGACGCCGAGCTCTTCCACCCCGCCGCCCGCGACGAGAGCTGGGAGCACCGCCGCACCGGCGACGTGACGGTGGGGTACGTCGGCCGGCTCGCGCCCGAGAAGCAGGTCGAGGACCTGCGAGCGCTGAGCGGGATGCCGGGTGTGCGTCTCGTCATCGTGGGCGACGGGCCGTCCCGTCCGCGGCTGGAGGCGCTGCTGCCCGACGCGGTGTTCCTCGGGCACCTGTCGGGGGGCCAGCTCTCGAGGGCCGTGGCGTCGTTCGACATCTTCGTGCATCCGGGAGAGAGCGAGACCTTCGGGCAGACCCTGCAGGAGGCGCACGCGTGCGGTGTCCCGGTGGTCGCCACGGGACGGGGTGGACCCCTCGATCTGGTCCGCCCGGGCGTCGACGGCTGGCTCTACCGTCCGGGCGACCACGACGACCTGCGCCTGCGGGTGCGCGATCTTGCGGACGATGACCGCAGGCGGCAGGCATTCGGGCGGGCGGGAAGAGAGGCCGTCCAGGGGCGGTCCTGGTCAGCCGTGTGCGAGCAGCTGCTCGGTCACTACGGGGAATCGACCGCTCTTCACGCCCTCGATCGATTCCTGCGCGCCCCGCGGGCGCGGCGACCTGAGCTCGCGGAGCCGGTACGAGGGCGGCGCTGGGAGCGTTACGTCGCGCTGGGCGACTCGCTGACCGAAGGACTGTGCGATCCGGCGCCCGACGGCGGCGACCGGGGATGGGCTGATCGGCTCGCGCTCCTGCTGGCCGCCCGTGGCGGCATCGGCTATGCGAACCTCGCCGTGCGCTCCCGCCGCGTCGCGGATGTCTGCGGACCGCAGCTGCGTCGTGCGCTCGAGCTGCGGCCGGACCTCGTCTCGGTGTTCATCGGCTCGAACGACCTCGTGCTCGTCCGCGCCGACGTCGACGCGCTCGTCGCACAGCTCGAGGAAGCCGTCGTCCGGCTGCGCGAGAGCGGCGCCGATGTCGTGCTGCTCACTCCGTTCCTGCCCCGCCGGGCGGCATCCGCGGTGTACGCCCGCCGCTTCGCCGCCTTCGCCGCAGCGCTCGCCGCGGTGGCCGAGCGCACCGGGGCGATCCTCACCGACGCCGACCGGCATCCGGGGCTCGGGGCGAGGGAGAACTGGGCCGACGATCTCGTGCACCTGTCGAGCCGCGGGCATCGTCTGCTCGCCTACGTGGTCGGCGAGCAGCTCGGCGTGCCCCACGCCGAGACACTCAGCGGGCTGGATGCGGCTCTTCACGAACACGAGCGGATCACTCGCGGCCTGTGGTGGCGTCGCCATGCGCTGCCGTGGATCTGGCGTCGTCTGCGCGGGCGCACAGCGGGAGACGGACGCATGGCCAAGCACGACGACTACGTGGTGCTCGACCGCAACGGCGTGCCGGCGAGCACCGGCCAGGCTGTCCCGCGACACGCCGGCTGATAGGATCGGCTGTGGTGCAGTCTGCGCCGCACAACTGAACACGGTACGGAGCGGTCGGCTGAGAAGCTGGTCCCCTGTCGTGGATTCCTCGTCGCACACCGCGCCGGGTGATCTTCTACTGGTGGCCAGCGCTTGCGAGATTCGCGGGGATGCCCGCGCGCTTATATCTGCCCGCATCCGCTCCTTCGCGAGAACTCGCGCGCCACACGGGCGTGCGAGCCTAAACAAAGAAGGAGAGACCTCTTGGAAGGTCCTGAAATCACTGCCACCGAGGCCGTTCTCGACAACGGCCGCTTCGGCACCCGCACCGTCCGCTTCGAGACCGGACGCCTCGCCCAGCAGGCGCAGGGCTCGGTCGCGGCCTACCTCGACGACGAGACCATGCTCCTGTCGGCCACCAGCGCGGGCAAGCACCCGCGCGAGGGCTTCGACTTCTTCCCGCTGACGGTCGACGTCGAGGAGCGCTCGTACGCCGCCGGAAAGATCCCCGGCTCGTTCTTCCGCCGCGAGGGTCGCCCCTCGACCGAGGCGATCCTCGTCTGCCGTCTGATCGACCGCCCGCTGCGCCCGTCGTTCGTCGACGGTCTGCGCAACGAGGTCCAGATCGTCATCACCGTGCTGTCGATCGCCCCTGGCGAGTACTACGACGCTCTGGCGATCAACGCGGCGTCCGCCTCGACCCAGATCTCGGGTCTGCCGTTCTCCGGCCCGATCGCCGGCGTCCGCCTGGCCTTCATCCCCGGCCACGGCGAGCACGCCGACCAGTGGGTCGCGTTCCCGACCGCGGAGCAGGTCTCCGAGGCCGTGTTCGACCTGATCGTCGCCGGTCGCGTCGTGACCAAGGCCGACGGCACCGAGGATGTGGCGATCATGATGGTCGAGGCCGAGGCGACCGAGGGCAGCTGGAACCTCATCAAGGCCGGTGCCACCAAGCCGAACGAGGACGTCGTGGCCGAGGGCCTCGAGGCCTCGAAGCCGTTCATCGCGCAGCTCGTGAAGGCTCAGGCCGAGCTGGCCGCGACCGCCTCGAAGGAGCCGGGCGTCTACCCGGTCTTCCCGGCGTACAGCAGCGAGGTCTACGACTTCGTCGCCGGCCGCGCGTACGACGAGCTCGTCGGGGTGTACCAGATCGCCGACAAGCAGGAGCGCCAGAGCGCCGACGACGCGATCAAGGACCGCGTCAAGGCGGAGCTCATCGAGGCCACCGAGGCGGGCGACCTGCCCGCGGCGGCCCCGCTGGAGTTCTCGGCCGCCTACAAGTCGGTCACCAAGAAGATCGTGCGCGGACGCATCCTCACCGACGGTGTGCGCATCGACGGCCGCGGCCTGGCGGACATCCGCCCGCTCGACGCGGAGGTGCAGGTCATCCCGCGCGTGCACGGCTCGGCGATCTTCCAGCGCGGCGAGACCCAGATCATGGGCGTCACCACGCTGAACATGCTCAAGATGGAGCAGCAGATCGACTCGCTGTCGCCCACGACGAGCAAGCGCTACATGCACCACTACAACTTCCCGCCCTACTCGACCGGTGAGACCGGCCGCGTGGGCTCGCCGAAGCGACGCGAGATCGGGCACGGCTTCCTCGCCGAGCGCGCCCTCGTGCCGGTGCTGCCCAGCCGCGAGGAGTTCCCCTACGCGATCCGCCAGGTCTCCGAGGCGCTGAGCTCGAACGGCTCCACCTCGATGGGCTCCGTCTGCGCGTCGACCCTGTCGCTGCTGAACGCCGGTGTGCCGCTGCGCGCACCTGTCGCGGGCATCGCGATGGGCCTCGTGTCCGACGAGGTCGACGGTGAGACCCGCTACGCGGCACTCACCGACATCCTCGGTGCCGAGGACGCCCTCGGCGACATGGACTTCAAGGTCGCCGGCACCAGCGAGTTCGTCACGGCGATCCAGCTCGACACCAAGCTCGACGGCATCCCGTCGTCGGTGCTGGCCGGTGCGCTGACGCAGGCGCGCGACGCTCGTCTGACGATCCTCAACGTGCTGAACGCCGCGATCGACGCCCCCGACGAGATGGCGCCCACCGCGCCGCGCGTCATCAGCGTCCAGATCCCAGTCGACAAGATCGGCGAGCTGATCGGGCCCAAGGGCAAGACGATCAACGCGATCCAGGACGAGACCGGCGCGCAGATCTCCATCGAGGAGGACGGCACCGTCTACATCGGCGCGACCGACGGCCCCTCGGCCGAGGCCGCCCGTGCCCAGGTGAACGCGATCGCCAACCCCACCAACCCGGAGGTCGGCGAGCAGTTCCTCGGCACCGTCGTGAAGATCGCCACCTTCGGCGCCTTTGTGTCGCTGCTGCCCGGCAAGGACGGTCTGCTGCACGTCACCGAGGTGCGCAAGCTCGCCGGCGGCAAGCGCGTCGAGAACGTCGACGATGTGCTCTCGGTCGGCCAGAAGCTGCTCGTGCGCATCACGAAGATCGACGACCGCGGCAAGCTGTCGCTCGAGCCGGTCATCGACGACGCACCCTCCGAGGGTGCGGCGGAGACCGCCTCGGCGGAGACCGCTGAGGCGTGAGCCGATCGGATGCCGGTGACCGGCGTCCGTGACTGAGAGACCCGGGATCGTTCGCCCACGGCGGTGATCCCGGGTCTTTTCGTATCCGATGTGATCGAACCGTTACGAGAACTTCGCGGTCAACCTCCTGTCGTGACCGGAACGGCCCGCGTCCTCACCTAACCTCGAAGTACGCACCGGGGGGTGCGCCAGCCACAGCAGTCGCGGGGGTGGGGATGTGAAGCTCTTCGGCACAGGCACAGCCGACACACCGACGAGCACCGCGCCCGGGCTCGACTCGCATCCGTCCGCGCCGATCCCGGTGATCGGCCCTGGCGTGGGCGAGGGCATACGCGTGCCGCTCGGTGAGACGGGGCACTCGATCTTCCCCCTCATGCTGGGGGCCGCCGAGTTCGGCTGGAGCACCGATCAGCTCACGAGCGGCAGCATCCTTGACCGCTATGTCGAGTTCGGCGGCAACGCGGTGCACACCGCCGACGGCTTCTCGGGCGGGCGCAGCGAGCACATCATCGGCCAGTGGCTGCGTGCGCGGGGGATCCGCGATCAGATCACGCTCAGTGTGCGCATCGGCTCGCACGCCGACAACCCCGGGCTCGGTTCGGTCAACCTCGTGCGCGCGGTCGAGGGATCGCTGACGCGGCTCGACGTCGACTGCATAGACGTTCTCTACCTCGACGCCTCCCTCGACGGCACCACCGTACTGGAAGACACTCTCGCGACGGTGGAGTGGCTGCGCGATGCCGGGAAGATCCGGTCGGTCGGCGCCTTCCGGTTCGCGCCGGAGCGACTCGTCGAGGCACGCATCCTCGCCTCCGCGGGCTACCCCCGCATCGAGGTGGTCGATGAGCCGTACAACCTCGTTCGCCGTTCGGGGCTCGAAGGCGACCTGCGCCTGGTCGCGGCAGCGCAGAACCTTGCCGTCACCCCTTCGCACGCGCTCGAGCACGGCTTCCTCTCGGGCCGGCACCGGCGCAAGTCATCGGTCAGCGGCGTGCGAGGCGAGCAGATGAAGGGAAACCTCAACCGCCGGGGCATCAGGGTGCTCCGCGTGCTCGACAGGATCGCCGAGGAGCTCTCGGTGCCCGTGGCGGCGGTGTCGATCGCCTGGCTGCTGGCGCAGCGCACGGTCGTGGCGCCCATCGTGAACGCCTTCGCGCCGCAGCACGTCGAGGAGCTCATGCAGGGCGCAGGGGTGTCGCTCCTGCGATCGCACGTCGCGGAGCTCACCCGCGCGGGCGATTGAGCGCACGTTCTTTTCGGCATGCGTCGCGCATCCGCGTCTCGTCGGTGGCGTGACCTAAGCTGGAGTCGCCCCTCTGACACGACGGGCTGAAGCGAGCGAGCAGTGACGCACTACATATATCTGGTCAGACACGGTGAACACCAGGATGCCGAGCACGGCGTCGATGACGGACCCCTCTCGCCTCGCGGTCAGCGTCAGGCGGAGCTGATCGCAGACCGCCTGTCGGGGTTGCCGCTCGACGCGGTCTGGCACTCCCCGCTTCTGCGTGCGGCGGAGACCGCACGGACGATCGCGGCGCGCCTTCCCTCTGTCGACCCGGTGCCGTCGGCTCTGCTCTTCGACTGCGTGCCCAGTGGCATGAGCGAGGATGTGCCGTCGGTCTACGAGCCCTTCTTCGGCTCGGTGAGCGACGCCGAGATCGAGGCCGGATCAGCTCAGATGGCAGACGCCGTGGGCGAGTTCCTGCGTCGCCGCAACGGCGACGTGCATGAGGTGCTGATCACCCACAACTTCGTCATCTCATGGTTCGTGCGCGAGGTGCTGGGCGCGCCGGACTGGCGCTGGATGACCCTCAACCAGGCGCACTGCGGGCTGACAGTCATCGCGCAGAAGCAGGGGCGCCCGTGGACGCTGCTGAGTCACAACGATCTCGGTCATCTGCCGATGGAGCTGCGCACCGGCCTGCCCGAGGGCGCTCTGGTCTGAACCGGTCACGTCGGCCGGCCCGCATCGAGCGCGAATCTAGACTGGAGTCATGACGACACAGGTCGCCCTCGTCGGCGGTACAGGCTCACTCGGTCGCATCATCCACGGGGTGATCGACCAGCTCGACGGCTTCGACGTGCGCTCGGTGCTCGGATCCGCGAGCGATCTCGATGAGATCGACGGTGCGGACCTCGTCGTCGACGCCTCGACCCCTGCGGTCAGCATCGATGTGGTCCGGGCGGCGATCGAGCGGGGGATCAACGTGCTGGTGGGCACCTCGGGGTGGTCGCAGGAGCGCATCGCGCTGGTTCGCCCGCTCGTCGAATCGGCCGGCACCGGGGCGGTCTTCATCCCCAACTTCTCACTCGGCTCGGCGCTGGGTTCAGCCCTCGCCGCGGCAGCCGCACCGTTCTTCCCGTCCGCAGAGATCATCGAGGCGCACCACGACCGCAAGATCGATTCGCCCAGCGGCACCGCGGTGCGCACCGCCGAGCTGATGGTGACGGCGCGGGAGGCGCAGGGGCCGTTCCAGGCTCCCCACGTCGATCAGCGCGCTCGAGGACAGCAGGTCGCCGGCGTGCCCGTGCATTCACTGCGTCGTCCCGGCGTGATCGCCAAGCAGGAGGCGATCCTCTCCGGGCCGGGGGAGTCGCTCACCATCGTGCACGACACCATCGACTCGGCCACGGCGTACGCGCCCGGCATCCGTCTCGCCGTGCCGTTCGCCCGGGACGCGCGCGGTGTCGTCGTCGGCCTCGAGAACCTCGTCGACATCGGCATCCGGACCCGTTGATGAGCTCGCGCATCGGCGTCGTCGTCATGGGGGCCGCCCTGCTGCTCTACGTGGTGATCGCGGGCTGGCTGGCCGTGATGTTCCTGAGGGTCGCGACCCCGGTGTCGATAGGCATGGCGATCGCGTTGATCGTCATCGCACCGATCGGGGCGTGGGCGCTCGTGCGTGAACTGTCCTTCGGCTTCGCGGCTGATCGGCTCGGGCGCGTCCTGGATGCCGAAGGAGGGATGCCGGAGGCGCCGGAGCGGGTCACGCCGAGCGGACGCCTCCTGCGCGACGACGTGGATCCGTTCATCGCACGCTACAGCGCGGCGGCTGACGCCGAGCCGGGCGACTGGCGGGCGCGCTACCGTCTGGGCGTCGTTCAGGATGCCGCAGGACGGCGAAAGGACGCCAGGGCCAGCATCCGCGAGGCGATCAGACTCTCACGCATCCGGCCCTGACGTCCGCCGTGGTCAGGCGAGGCTGGCCTCGAGGGTGATGTCGATCCCGGCGAGAGCCTGCGAGACCGGGCATCCGGTCTTGGCGCCCTCGGCGATCTCCTGGAACTTCTCGGGGGTGAGACCGGGAACGGTCGCATTGACGTTCAGGTGGCTGCCCGTGATGCCGACGCCCGGCTTGAAGGTGACGGAGGCGGAGGTGTTCACGCGCTCCGGCGGAGTGCCGTTCTCGGCCAGGGCGTGCGAGAGAGCCATGCTGAAGCAGGAGGCGTGAGCCGCGGCGATCAGCTCCTCGGGCGTGGTGGTCGAATCGGATCCCTCGCTGCGCGCCTTCCAGTCGATGGGGAAGGTGCCGAGGTTCGAGCTCGAGAAGGCGACCGTGCCCGAGCCCTCCATCAGGGATCCGGTCCAGGTGGTGGCGGCTTCACTGGTGACGGTCATGGTTCCTCCGAGAATCGCTCGTCGCATCGCGCCGCGGGTTCGCGCCGCCTGGCCAGCCTATCCAGAGCCGGGCCGCGTCGGAACAGCGATCAGGCGGCCGTTCCGCGGCGTCCGAGCACGCCTGCGCGCTGCAGCAGCAGATACATCTGGCAGCCGAGGCAGAAGCCGAAGGCGGCGTTGAGGAAGGCTGCCATGAACGCGGCCGCCGTGGCGATCGGAAGGGCCAGGGGAACACCGGCGAGGTGCAGCACCAGGCCCAGGCCGACCACGACCAGACCGACGCCCTGGGCGAAGCGCGGCGGGCGCGGGTCCTCGAGCTCAGCCGGCGGTGCGAGGCGAGGGCGCACGACCGTGCGGAAGAGCACCGCCCACGGCGACGTGGCGGGGGACACCACTCCCCAGACGAACAGCGCGGCGACGATCGACGCCACGATGAAGCCGGGGTCTGCCGCACGCTCGCCGATGGGCGCCGACATGATGGCCCAGCCGCCGGAGAACGAGGACGAGGCGAGAAGCTGGTATGCGAACCATCCGAAAGTGGCACTCGAGCTCGTCACGGCGATGCCGGTGAGTGCCAGGATCGTCGCGGCCAGCAGCAGCGCCGATGTGATCCACGCGGCGAACCGCGGGCCTCTGGGGTCGATTCCGTCCGGAGCGGTCATGGGGTCTCCTGCAATGCGGGCAGCTCGTCCAGAGCGGCGATGACGTCGTCGCGGCGGGGTACGCCGACGAAGCGGGCGACGACCCGCGCGTCGGGGCCGACGAGCAGAGTCGTGGGGGTGGTCAGCACGCGGTTGTCGGATGCCAGGTCTGGGCGATGGGTGAGATCGACCTCGTGCACGTCGACGGCCCCTCGCTCGGAGGCCAGTGCGTGCAGCATCCGGCGCACCTGCGGACAGCGCGCGCAGGTCTCGGTGCTGAAGAGCACGAGTGCGGCGCGCCCCCGGAGCAGACCCAGCCGATCGAGGTCGAGGACGCCCGTCGCGCGGCGGCGGCCGTCCCTGAGCCGCCATAGCATCCCGGCGGCCACCGTGACCGCCAGCAGGACGCCGACGGTGAGAAGGGCGGTCGAGAGGGGCATGCGTCGAGGCTACGCCGAACGACGTCGACTCCGCCGAGTGTGACATCGGGTGACGTATCGTTGCAGGCATGAGTGCAGTCGTGCCCACGCCCTATGAAGACCTGCTCCGCGACGTGCTGGAATCCGGCACTCATAAGGACGACCGCACCGGCACGGGCACCACGAGCGTCTTCGGGCGGCAGATCCGATTCGACCTCTCGAAGGGCTTCCCGCTCATCACGACCAAGCGGGTGCACTTCAAATCGATCGCGTACGAGCTGCTGTGGTTCCTGCGCGGTGACTCGAACGTGCGGTGGCTGCAGGAGAACGGCGTCACGATCTGGGACGAGTGGGCGGACGCCGAAGGCGACCTCGGGCCCGTCTACGGGGTGCAGTGGCGGTCGTGGCCCACGCCCGACGGCGGTCACATCGACCAGCTGTCGGAGGTCATCGAGCAGATCAAGGCGACCCCCGACTCGCGTCGGCTGATCGTGTCAGCCTGGAACCCCGCCGACATCCCCGACATGGCGCTCGCCCCCTGCCACGCGATGTTCCAGTTCTATGTAGCCGACGGCCGGCTCTCGTGCCAGCTGTATCAGCGCAGCGCCGATCTCTTCCTCGGCGTCCCCTTCAACATCGCCTCCTATGCACTGCTGACCCTGATGGTCGCGCAGCAGACGGGGCTCAAGCCCGGCGACTTCGTCTGGACAGGTGGCGACTGCCACATCTACGACAACCACGTCGAGCAGGTGCGAGAGCAGCTCACCCGCGAGCCGTACCCGTACCCCTCGCTGTCGATCGCCCGCACGCCCGCGTCGATCCTCGATTACCGCTACGACGACTTCGTCGTCGAGGGGTACCAGCACCACCCGGCCATCCGCGCGGCGGTGGCCGTATGACCTGGGCAGGCCTGATCTGGGCTCAATCGAAGAACGGCGTGATCGGCGCCGGAGGCGGGATGCCCTGGCACGTGCCGGAGGACCTCGCGCACTTCAAGGAGGTCACGCTCGGAGCCCCAGTGATCATGGGCCGGCGCACCTGGGACTCGCTGCCCGAGCGCTTCCGGCCGCTGCCCGATCGCGAGAACATCGTCATCACGCGCAGTCAGGGCTGGCACGCGGACGGTGCGCGACGCGCGTCGGGCGTCGAGGACGCGGTTCGCGGCCTGGAGCGAGTCTGGATCATCGGCGGAGCGGAGATCTTCCGCCAGGTGATCGGCGACGCCGACCGCCTCGAGATCACCGAACTGGACCTCGAGGTCGACGGTGATGCGTTCGCGCCGCCGATCGACGGCTGGCGTCTCGTCGACGAGGGGGAGTGGCAGACGTCCCGTACAGGCATCCGGTACCGCTTCCTCGGATACGAGCGCTGATGCCCACCGCACTCATCACGGGAGCCAGCGCCGGACTCGGCGCGGAGTTCGCACGTCAGCTCGCAGCCCGTCAGGCGGACCTGGTGCTCGTCGCCCGCAGCGCTGACGCTCTCGAGTCCCTTGCGCAGCGGCTGCGCGACGAGCATGGCGTTCACGTCGAGGTCATCACCGCCGATCTCGCCGTCGAGGCGGAGGTGCAGCGCATCGCCGATCGGCTCGCCGATCCCGCAGCTCCCGTCGATCTGCTGGTGAACAACGCGGGCTTCGGCCTGCCACTGCACTTCGCCGACAACGACGTCGATGACGAGGTGCGCCACCTGCGTGTGCACGTCGAGGCGTCGATGCGCCTCATGCACGCCGCGCTCCGCAGCATGCGCGGCCGGGGAGGGCGGATCATCAACGTCGCCTCGGTCGCCGGTTTCATCTCCCGGTCGACGTACTCCGCCTGCAAGTCCTGGCTCATCGGGTTCAGCCGCTGGGCCAACGCGGAGTACGGCAGGGACGGCGTCAGCGTCACGGCGCTCTGCCCCGGATTCACGCATACGAGCTTCCACGAGCGCATGGGCCTGGCGCCAGGCCAGGAGGGCGTGCCTGCGGCGCTGTGGCTCGACGCGTCCCGCGTCGTCCGCGTCGGGCTCCGAGACGCCTCGCTCGGCCGAGCCGTCTCGATTCCGTCGACCAGGTACAAGCTCATCGTCGCGCTCGCCCGCGTGCTGCCGAGCGGGCTCACGTCGGGTGTCGCCCGCCGCGGTCGCGTGTGACGCACCGTCCCGATCCGTGGCCCCGAAACGCTACGCTGAGAGGATGACGCACGCGGAAAATCCCTTCGGGCAGGTACTCGTCGCACTCGTGACGCCGATGACCGCCGACGGCGAGGTCGACTGGCCCGCAACCGAGCGGCACATGGACCGCGTCATCACCGATGGAGCAGACGGCATCGTCGTCACGGGCACCACGGGTGAGACCTCCACCCTCACCGACGACGAGAAGATCCGTCTGGTCGAGGTCGGCAAGGACGTCTCGGCCGGCCGCGCCAAGATCATCACCGGCGGCGGATCCAACGAGACCGCGCACGCCATCGAGCTGTACAAGGCGAGTGAGAAGGCCGGCGCAGACGGCATCATGATCGTCACGCCGTACTACAACAAGCCCACGCAGGCGGGCATCCTCACCCACTTCCGGCTCGTGGCGGATGCCACGGACCTGCCTGTCATCCTCTACGACATCCCCGGCCGCACCGGTGTGCCGATCAAGTACGAGACGATCCTGCGTCTCGCCAAGCATCCGAACATCCTCGCCGTCAAAGATGCCAAGGGCGACTTCAGCGAGGTCAGCCGCGTGCTGAACCAGACCGACCTGATGTACTTCTCGGGCGATGACTCGAACGTGCTCCCGCACCTGTCGATCGGCGCCACGGGGCTGATCGGCGTGACCGCGAACATCACCTCAGCCCCGTACCGCACGATCGTCGACGCGGTGAACCGCGGCGACCTCGCCACCGCCACGGCCGAGCACAAGCGTCTCGAGCCGCTCGTGCGCGCGGCGATGACGCACGTGCCTGGCACGGTCGCGGCCAAGTACATCCTGCACGGACTGGGCCGCATCACCAGCCCCCGCGTGCGCCTGCCGCTTGTCGGCCCCGAGGAGTGGGAGGCGGCCCTCATCGAGGACGAGCTCGCGCTCGTCAAGGACGTCGCGGGAGCAGACTTCTCGAACTTCCGCCCCGACCGCAATGCGGCCGCAGGCGGAGCACTGCCCAAGGTGCACGGCACCACACGATGAGCGCGTCTTCGCGCTGACAACGACATGACCGGGCACCGCGTGCCCGCCTGAGGAGACTGAATGTCCTTCCCCCTCGCCGAACCCGAGCCGCTCGCACCCGGAACGCTGCGGGTCACCCCGCTGGGCGGTCTGGGCGAGGTCGGTCGCAACATGACCGTCTTCGAGTACGAGGGCAAGATCCTCATCGTCGACTGCGGTGTGCTCTTCCCCGAAGAGCACCAGCCGGGCGTCGACCTGATCCTGCCCGACTTCGAGCCCATCAAGCATCGCCTCGACGACGTGGTCGGCGTCGTGCTCACCCACGGGCACGAAGACCACATCGGCGCCGTGCCGTACCTCCTGCGGTTGAAGCAGGACATCCCCCTGATCGGCTCGGGCCTCACGCTCGCGCTCGTGGAGGCGAAGCTCAAGGAACATCGCATCAAGCCCTTCACCCTGACGGTGAAGGAGGGTCAGGAGGAGAAGGTCGGACCGTTCGATCTCGAGTTCGTCGCGGTCAACCACTCGATCCCGGATGCCCTGGCCGTCGCCATCCGCACCCCTGCCGGGCTCGCGCTGGCCACCGGCGACTTCAAGATGGACCAGCTGCCGCTCGACGGCCGCATCACCGATCTGCGTGCCTTCGCCCGCCTGGGTGAGGAGGGCGTCGACCTGTTCCTCGTCGACTCCACCAATGCCGACGTCCCGGGCTTCACGCCCACCGAGCGCTCGATCGGACCGGTGCTCGAGCAGGTCATCGGCAAGGCGCGTCGCCGCGTGATCGTGGCCAGCTTCTCGAGCCACGTGCACCGCGTGCAGCAGGTCATCGACGCCGCGCATGCGCACGGTCGTCGTGTCGCCTTCCTCGGCCGCAGCATGGTGCGCAACATGACCATCGCCGAGCAGCTGGGCTACCTGAAGGTGCCGGCGAACGTGCTGATCGACTACAAGAAGGCCCGTGACCTGCCCGACGACAAGATCGTGTACATGTCGACGGGCTCGCAGGGCGAGCCGATGGCCGTGCTCAGCCGGATGGCGAACCTCGACCACGCGATCGAGCCGGGCGAGGGCGACACCGTCATCCTCGCCTCGAGCCTGATCCCCGGAAACGAGAACGCCGTCTACCGCGTGATCGACGGGCTCACCAAGCTCGGCGCCGACGTCGTGCACAAGGCCAACGCCCAGGTGCACGTCTCCGGACACGCAGCCGCCGGTGAGCTGATCTACTGCTACAACATCCTCAAGCCGAAGAACGTCCTTCCCGTGCACGGCGAGTACCGCCACCTCATCGCGAATGCGAAGCTGGCGCAGGCGACGGGCATCCCCGAGGAGCGCACGATCGTCGGCGGCAACGGCACCATCATCGACCTGCGCGACGGCGAGGCCCGCGTCGCGGGACAGCTCGACATCGGATTCGTGTACGTCGACGGCTCGACCGTCGGCGGCATCACCGACGCCGACCTCAAGGATCGGCGGATCCTCGGCGAAGAGGGCTTCGTGTCGATCATCGTCGTCGTCGACTCGTCGACCGGTCGCATCGTCTCGGGCCCCGAGATCCACGCGCGCGGCGTCGCAGAGGACGACAGGGTCTTCGACGACATCACGCCGAAGATCGTCGCGGCGCTGGAAGAGGCGGCCCGCAACGGCGTGCGCGACAACCACGCGCTGTCGCAGATCATCCGCCGCACGATCGGCCGCTGGGTCAACCAGAAGCTGCGTCGTCGCCCGATGATCGTGCCGCTCGTCATCGAGGCCTGATCCCCGGCAAACCCGCGTCATTGCGGGCCGATGTCGGTCATCGGACGTACCGTGTAAGACATGGCCAGGAGCACCACCAAGTCCGAGCGCGCGTCCGAGAGCGCGACCTCGTCGCGCCCGAAGCGGCAGACGACCGCTCGATCGAGCGCGAAAGCCGCTCCGGCACCGAAGAAGTACATCGATGAGGCCGAGCGCGAGCCGCTGGGCGTGCGCATCTGGCTGGGTCTGGCTCACGGTGTGGGCGGCCTGTTCCGCGCATTCGGACCGGAGAACCTCGAGAAAGACCAGCGTCGCGATGGGTTCCCGCTGCTGCTCGTGCTGTTCGCGATCATCGGCGGCGTCGTCGAGTGGTTCTTCATCGGCAACGAGGTCGCGCAGAACATCAGCGCGTTCACGTGGGGCCTGCTGGTCGGCCGCGTGGCGTTCGTCCTGCCCGTGCTCCTCCTGCTGCTGGCCGGCTGGCTCTTCCGGCATCCGTCATCGGTGCACGACAACGGTCGCATCGGCATCGGCTTCGGGCTCTTCGTGCTCTCGATCGCGGGCATCCTGCACGTGGCTTCGGGCAGTACGGGTGCGACGGGCGCGGTCATCCGCCCGCAGCCCCGCGACGGGATGCCCGAGCTCAGCGCCGCCGGCGGTCTCTTCGGCTGGATGCTCGGCGAGCCTCTCGCATTCCTCACCTCGGCGGTCGCGTTCGTCATCCTCGGGCTCCTGGCCGGGCTGAGCATCCTGATCCTCACCAAGACCCCGCCCAACCGGATCGGCGAGCGACTGGGTGACCTCTATGCCTGGATGTTCGGTGCCGAGCGCCCGATGCGCCAGGGCGATGCCGATGCCGCCGCCGAGACCGACGACGAAGACGGCGACGCGCTGCCCTGGTGGCGTCGCAACAAGAGCGGGCGCGAGGAGACTCCCGACGACGGGGTCGACTCGCAGGCGATCACCGCGCTGTTCGACGAGCCGGCCCAGAAGACCGCGTACGACCAGGCCGTCATCGTCGACGACGAGCCGGCCGCGCACGGCGGGGCCGACGCGGCGACCGAGGTGCTCTCGGACGTCAGCGCGCTCACCGACCTGCTCGGCGAGCAGAACACCACGGCTCTGCTCGACGACGCCGGTTCGACGGGTGAGCTGCCCGGCCTCGACGGCTTCGGCACCGAGGGTCCGGGGGAGAAGGGCATGCAGGCGCCGGCCGCGCCGTACGTCCTCCCCTCGACGGCCGTGCTCAAATCCGGACCGCCCCCGGTGGTGCGCTCGGATGCCACGGATCGCACGATCGAGCAGATCACCAGTGTGCTGGAGCAGTTCAAGGTCGACGCGAAGGTCACCGGCTTCTCGCGCGGACCGACGGTCACGCAGTACGAGGTCGAGGTCGGCCACGGCGTCAAGGTCGAGAAGATCCTGCAGCTGAGCAACAACTTCGCCTATGCAGTGGCGTCCAACGACGTGCGCATCCTCTCGCCCATTCCGGGCAAGAGCGCCATCGGGATCGAGATCCCCAACGTCGACAAGGAGACGGTGGCGCTCGGAGATGTGCTGCGCTCGACCGCGGCGCAGAAGAGCACGCACCCGCTCACCATCGGCGTCGGCAAGGACGTGGGCGGCAACATCGTCGTCGCCAACCTCGCGAAGATGCCGCACCTGCTGGTCGCCGGATCCACGGGCTCCGGTAAGTCCAGCTTCGTGAACTCGATGATCACGAGTCTGCTCATGCGTGCGCGCCCTGCCGATGTGCGCATGGTGCTGATCGACCCCAAGCGCGTGGAGCTCACCAGCTATGCCGGCGTGCCGCACCTGATCACTCCCATCATCACGAACCCGAAGAAGGCAGCCGAGGCGCTGCAGTGGGTCGTGAAGGAGATGGACATGCGGTACGACGATCTCGCGTCGTTCGGGTACCGCCACATCGACGACTTCAACAAGGCGGTCCGAGCCGGCGAGGTGCAGGTGCCGCCCGGCAGCGAACGCGTGCTCAAGCCGTACCCTTACCTGCTGGTCGTGGTCGACGAGCTCGCGGACCTGATGATGGTGGCCCCGCGAGACGTCGAGGACTCGATCGTCCGCATCACGCAGCTGGCCCGCGCCTCCGGCATCCACCTCGTCCTCGCCACCCAGCGTCCGAGCGTCGATGTCGTGACCGGCCTGATCAAGGCCAACGTGCCCTCGCGACTCGCGTTCGCCGTGACGAGTGTCACCGACAGCCGCGTGATCCTCGATGCCCCCGGTGCTGACAAGCTGATCGGCCAGGGTGACGCGCTCTTCTCTCCGATGGGCTCGTCGAAGCCGTTCCGCCTGCAGGGCGCCTGGGTCGACGAAGCCGAGATCTCCGCAGTCGTCAAGCACGTCACGCAGCAGGCGCGGCCCGAATACCGACCGGATGTGCAGGAGTCGGCGGAAGCGCGCAAGAAGGAGGTCGACGAGGACATCGGCGACGACCTCGAACTGCTGCTCGCGGCCGCAGAGCTGATCGTCTCGTCGCAGTTCGGGTCGACCTCGATGCTGCAGCGCAAGCTGCGCGTCGGCTTCGCCAAGGCCGGACGCCTCATGGACCTGCTCGAATCTCGCGAGATCGTCGGGCCCTCCGAGGGCTCGAAGGCCCGAGACGTGCTCGTGACCTCGGAGCAGCTGCCCGGAGTGCTCGCCAAACTGCGCGGAGAGGACGCACCCGCTCCCGCGTCCGCCTCGAGCGCGCCCGCGCCGGCACCCGCAGACCCGTACGGGGGAGACCCCGTTGCCCAGCAGTTCCAGGGGATGCCCGTCGTCGAGAGCGATGACGACGGCGACGAGGACGCCTGGGGCCTCACGGGGCGTGACTGATGGCCATCCCGCGGCAGCTGCCCAACGCGATCACCGTCGCCCGCATCCCGCTGGCGGTCGTCTTCTTCGTGCTCCTGCTCCTGGCAGGAACCTTCGGCGCCGACGACATCGTGATGCGCTGGGTGGCGGCCGGTCTGTTCGTGCTCGCGATCTCGACGGACTGGGTCGACGGGTACCTGGCGCGCCGGTACGACATCGTCAGCGACTTCGGCAAGCTGTGGGACCCGATCGCCGACAAGCTGCTCACCGGCGCGGGCTTCCTCGGGCTCGCGATCCTCGGCGAGGTGCCGTGGTGGATCATCATCGTGATCCTGGTCAGGGAGTGGGCGATCACCATCCACCGCTTCACGCTGGTCCACGAGCACGTGGTGGCCGCGGCCTGGATGGGCAAGGTGAAGACGCTGGTGCAGGGTGTGGCACTGAGCTGGGCCCTGATGCCGCTGCAGGGGCTCATCGGGCACACGTCATGGGTCGTCGTCACACAGGTGCTGATGATCCTGGCACTCGTGCTCACGGTCGCCAGTGGCATCGACTACGTCGTGGCCCAGGTCCGCGGCCGCCGGAACGCCACATGAGCCGCGCCGCGCAGTTGATCGATGCTCTGCGCGAGCGCGGCTGGACGCTGGGAGTGGCCGAGTCCCTCACCGGCGGTGCCATCGCATCTGAAGTGGTCTCCGTGCCCGGGGCCTCGGCGGCGCTGCTCGGTGGGGTGGTCGCCTACGCGACCCCCGTCAAGCACACGCTGCTCGGCGTCGACAGCCGCCTGCTCGCAGAGCACGGCCCGGTGCATCCCGACGTCGCGTCGCAGATGGCGGAAGGCGTGCGGCGGGCCGTGGCGGTCGACGGACGCGCGGCAGACGTCGGCATCTCGACCACAGGCATCGCTGGACCCGAATCGCCCGACGGTCAGCCGGTGGGCACCGTGCACGTCGGAATCGCCACTCCGTCCGGCGTGCAGAGCATTCCGCACCTGTTCGCGGGAACGCGCGCGGAGATCCGTCAGCAGGCGGTGGAGGCAGCCATCGCCGCGGCGCTCGATGCCGTCCGGGAATAGCTCCCTCGGGGGCGATGTTCTCTTGAATGTGACAAGTCGCTCACTCACAACTCAAGCACAGCGAAGAACAGTAGATTCAACGACACTCAATCGGGTTAGACTGGCGATCCCCTCGGAGCAGGCTCCGGGTGGCGCGAGGGAAAGGAGGTTCCGATGATCCTCGTCAGACAGGAGATCGGCGATGTGCTGCGGGACTTCCGCCTGCAGAAGGGGCGCACCCTGCGTCAGGTGGCGAGCAAGGCCTCTGTGGCTCTCGGCTACCTGAGCGAGGTCGAGCGCGGCCAGAAAGAGGCATCCAGTGAGATCCTCGCATCTGTCGCCGAGGCACTCGACGTGCCCATCTCGACGATCATGCGCGAGGTCGGCGACCGCATCTCGGTGCTCGAGGGTCTGAGCCCCTTCCCGGATGTCGTTCCCGACGACCTCGTCGCCGCGGTCGAGCCCGAGCTGTCGCTGCGCTGAGCGCGCAGCAGCGCTCTCCTCATGCGACGCAGTGAATTCCTCCGCGCGGTCGACGACGAGTTCGGCGGCCGCGCGGACTCTCTCACGCGCGACCTGATCCTCGGTCGACTCGGCCGAACGGCGCTCGAAGCCCTCGACGCGGGCGTGCCGCCCCGCGAGATCTGGCTCGCACTGTGCGACGAGACAGACGTGCCCGCCGCTCGTCGCTATGGAGTCGGCAGACTCGATCCGCGCGAACGCTGATCGAAAGTCGCGCAGTTCTCGTCGGCGTGTCGTCGAAAGTGTGTTCGATGTGCGCGTAGTGTTCTGCACAAGTGGTCTTGACGTCATCTTCTCCACATCTGACGCCGTCGCCGAGCTAATGTCGGTGGCTGCTTCTACCGTGAGGGATGTGGCACAGAGCCATACGCCTTGTCGCAGAGTCACTCCAGCCGGAACGGCCGCGACAGCCTACAGGCGGCAGAACTTCGATCACAGAGGAGCACGTCATGCCATCCACCGACGACCGCGAGAAGGCACTGGATTCCGCACTCGCGCACATCGAGCGTCAGTTCGGCAAGGGTTCGATCATGCGACTGGGCAGCGACGAGCGCGCTCCCGTCGAGGTCATCCAGACCGGATCGATCGCGCTCGACGTCGCCCTCGGCATCGGAGGACTGCCGCGCGGACGCATCATCGAGATCTATGGTCCCGAGTCGTCCGGTAAGACCACGCTGACCCTGCACGCCATCGCGAACGCGCAGCGCGCTGGCGGCATCGCCGCCTTCATCGATGCAGAGCACGCCCTCGACCCCGAGTACGCGCGCAAGCTCGGCGTCGACATCGACCAGCTGCTCGTGTCGCAGCCCGACACCGGCGAGCAGGCTCTCGAGATCGCCGACATGCTGATCCGCTCCGGTGCGATCGACCTGGTCGTGATCGACTCCGTCGCGGCTCTTGTGCCCGAGGCCGAGATCAAGGGCGAGATGGGCGACTCCCACGTCGGTCTGCAGGCGCGACTGATGTCGCAGGCGCTGCGAAAGCTGACCGGTGGTCTGAACCAGACCAAGACGACGGCCATCTTCATCAACCAGCTGCGCGAGAAGATCGGCGTGTTCTTCGGCTCGCCCGAGACCACGGCCGGCGGTAAGGCGCTGAAGTTCTACGCATCGGTGCGCCTCGACATCCGTCGCATCGAGACCCTGAAGGACGGTACCGAGGCTGTCGGAAACCGCACCCGCGTGAAGGTCGTCAAGAACAAGATGGCCCCGCCCTTCAAGCAGGCCGAGTTCGACATCCTGTATGGCGTCGGCATCTCGCGAGAGGGCAGCCTGATCGACTTCGGTGTCGAGCATGGCATCGTCAAGAAGTCCGGCTCCTGGTACACCTACGACGGTGACCAGCTCGGGCAGGGCAAGGAGAACGCCCGTAACTTCCTGATCAAGAACGACGACATCGCGATGGCGATCGAGACGCAGATCAAGCAGAAGCTGGGCGTCGGCGTCAAGGCGGACGCAACCGTCGACGAGCTCGCCGAGCGTCGCCCGGCCTGATGTCGTCCGACGTGTGCCGACGTCGCTCGACAACCGTGTTTCGACGTCGCTCAACAACCGTGTTTCGACGTCGCTCAACAACCGTGTTTCGACGTCGCTCAACAACCGGGGTGAGCTATGCGATCCGCTGACGATGACGAGCTCGCCCCGGTGATCCCGCTGTTCGGCGGAGGCCGCGTCGCCGACTCCACGGTTCCCGTGGGGTCGGCGCGGCCGGGCGCCGGAGCGCGGTTCAGGGATGCGAGCGACGACGATGACCTGGTTCAGGCTGAGCCTGATGCCGACGAGGTGCGTCGACAGGCCGAGGAAGCGCTGGTGCGCAAGCTGCGCGCCAAGCAGCTGTCGGTGTCGGAGGCCAGGTCTGTGCTGCGCGAGAACGATCTCGACCGCGACGCCATAGAAGACGTCATCGACGACTTCCAGCGTCGCAGCTACCTCGACGACCACACCCTCGCCTCGTTGCTGGTGACGTCCGGGTCCGAGCGCAAGGGGCAGGGGCGCATCGCGCTCGCGCGTTCGCTCGCGCAGCGGGGCATCCCGCGCGACATCATCGACGACGCGCTCGAAGAGCTGCCGGATGACGATGCCGAGCGGGCGCTGGAGTTCGCGCGAAGCAAGGCGGCGGGTATGAGTCGGCTCGACTTCGATACCGCACTGCGGCGGCTCCACGGTCAGCTCGCCCGGCGCGGCTACGGTGGCTCGGTCGCGATGAGCGCCGCCCGCACCGCACTGAGCGAAGTCGGGGTGCGTCGTGCGACCGCTCGTCCGAGTGGCGTTCGATTCGTCGAATCCGACTGAGCATCCGTTCTACGAGCCGCCTGCCACCGCGCTCGGCGGCTCGTAGAATGGACTCACCATGTCTTCTCTCTCCTCCGAACCGACGATCATCGCGCCCTCCGACGCGGCGATCACCGCTGACGGACGCCGCCGCTCCTATGAGGTGCGCACCTTCGGCTGCCAGATGAACGTGCACGACTCCGAGCGCCTGTCGGGTTCGCTCGAGAGCGCGGGCTACGTGCGAGCGGATGCCGGCGACGAAGCCGACATCGTGATCATCAACACGTGCGCCGTTCGCGACAACGCCGCGGGCAAGCTGTATGGAACGCTCGGTCACCTGAAGTCCCGCAAAGACAAGCACGAGGGCATGCAGATCGCGGTCGGCGGCTGCCTCGCACAGATGGATCAGCAGGCGGTGCTCGACAAGGCGCCCTGGGTCGATGTCGTCTTCGGCACGCACAACATGGGCTCCCTTCCCGGCCTGCTCGAGCGCGCCCGGCACAACGGAGAAGCCGAGCTCGAGATCCTCGAGTCGCTCGAGACCTTCCCCTCGACGCTGCCCACGAAGCGCGACTCCGCCCACAGCGGTTGGGTGTCGATCTCGGTCGGCTGCAACAACACGTGCACGTTCTGCATCGTCCCGAGCCTCCGCGGCAAAGAGAAGGATCGGCGTCCGGGCGACATCCTCAACGAGATCCGTCTGCTGGTGGAGGACGGAGCCATCGAGGTCACCCTGCTCGGCCAGAACGTCAACTCGTACGGGGTCGAGTTCGGAGACCGCCAGGCCTTCAGCAAGCTGCTGCGCGCTGCGGGTGAGATCGAGGGACTCGAGCGAATCCGCTTCACGAGCCCGCACCCGGCGGCGTTCACCGACGATGTGATCGATGCGATGGCGGAGACGCCGAACGTCATGCCGCAGCTGCACATGCCGCTCCAGTCGGGCAGCGACAGCATCCTCAGGGCGATGCGCCGCTCCTACCGCAGCTCGCGCTACCTCGGCATCATCGAGCGCGTGCGCGAGCGCATCCCGCACGCCGCGATCACCACCGACATCATCGTCGGTTTCCCGGGTGAGACGGATGAGGACTTCGAAGACACCATGCGCGTCGTCGAGCAGTCGCGGTTCTCCGGCGCCTTCACCTTCCAGTACTCCATCCGTGAGGGCACACCCGCCGCGATCATGGAGAACCAGGTGCCCAAGGATGTCGTCCAGCAGCGGTACGAGAGACTGATCGCCCTGCAGGAGCGCATCTCGCTCGAAGAGAACCAGAAGCAGGTCGGCCGTGAGGTCGAGGTGCTGGTCTCGGTCGGCGAGGGCAAGAAGGACACCGCCACGCATCGTCTCACCGGACGCGCGGAAGACAACCGTCTCGTGCACTTCGAGGTCACGCCCGGCTCCGAGCTCCCGCGTCCCGGCGATGTCGTCACGGTGAAGATCACGCACGGCGCGCCCTTCCACCTGCTCGCCGACGACCCCACCGGCGCTCCGCTCCGGATCCGTCGCACCCGCGGCGGGGATGCATGGGACCGTGCGCAGGCGGCGTCCTGCGGCGTCCCCGCACCTGCGTCGGACTCAGGGGCACCTCGAGCAGTCTCGCTGGGCCTTCCCACGCTGCGCCCCGTCGGCTCTTGACCGAGGCCTCGCCGCGCCTCTGGGCCGTCGTCGGTGCGACCGGCACGGGCAAGAGCGACCTGGCGCTCGACCTCGCAGACCGTCTGCGTGCGCAGGGCAACCCGGCCGAGATCGTCAACGCCGACGCGATGCAGCTGTATCGCGGCATGGACATCGGCACGGCGAAGCTGCCCGAGGACGAGCGGCGGGGCATCCCGCATCACCTGTTCGACGTCCGCGCGGTGACCGACGAAGCCGCGGTCGCCTGGTACCAGCCCATCGCCCGTGAGGCGATCGCCGCGATCCACGGACGCGGGGGCGACGCGATCCTCGTGGGCGGGTCCGGGCTGTACGTCTCCAGCGTCATCTTCGACTTCCGATTCCCGCCCAGGGATGCCGCGGTCAGGGCACGTCTGGAAGCCGAGCTCGACCAGAGGGGCGCCGCCGCGCTCTTCGAGCGGCTGCGCGAGCGCGACCCGGCGACCGCCGCACGGATCGACCCGAAGAACGGACGGCGCATCGTGCGCGCACTCGAGGTCGTAGAGCAGGGCGGCACGACGCACGGTGCGGCCCTGCCGGAGAGACCCGAGCTGTGGCACGCCGCGACCCGGATCATCGGCCTGCAGACGCCGCGTGAGCAGCTCGTGGAGCGCCTCGACCGGCGCGTGGAGCGGATGTGGCGCGACGGGATGCTCGGCGAGGTGGAGCGACTCCGCGATGAGGGCCTGGAGCAGGGCGTCACCGCCTCGCGTGCGATCGGCTATGCCCAGGCGCTCGCGCAGCTGCGCGGCGACCTCACTCAGGAAGAGGCGATCGCCGAGACGCAGGCTCTCACGCGGCGCTACGCTCGGCGTCAGGTGTCATGGTTCAAGCGCTATCCCGACATCGAATGGGCTGAGGGCCCCGTCGACGTCTCGAGGCTCACCGACTGAGGCATGGCGGATGTCGGTGGTTGGAGGCACGATGACCGCATGGCCACGCATTTCTACACGGCGTCATCACTCGACGGCTTCATCGCCACGGCCGAGCACTCGCTCGACTGGCTGCTGACGCAGGACTTCGATGAGAACGGACCGATGGCGTATCCCGGGTTCATCCGCGGGGTCGGTGCCCTCGCAATGGGCGCGTCGACCTTCGAATGGGTGATGAACCACGAGAAGGGCCGCTGGGATTACACCCAGCCGACCTGGGTCTTCACGCATCGCGACCTGTCGCCGCCTGAGCAGGGCGACGTGCGCTTCACACAGGCAGACGTCCGCCAGGTGCACACGGAGATGACGGCGGCCGCGGGAGGAAAGGACCTCTGGATCGTCGGCGGGGGAGACCTCGCAGGCCAGTTCGCCGACGCAGGACTTCTCGACGAGGTGTGGATTCAGTACGCGCCTGTCACACTCGGATCCGGAGCGCCGCTTCTGCCGCGACGGCTGGACCTCGAGCTCGTCGACGTGGCACGCAACCGCAGCTTCCTGTGCGGCAGGTACCGCGTGGTGGGCGGGCGCGATCTCTAGACTGTTCGCATGGTCGCATTCACCAAAGGACACGGCACGGGCAACGACTTCGTGATCATCGAAGACGTCGACGGAGCACTCGATCTCACCGTGGCTCAGGTGCAGGCGCTGTGCGATCGCAACTTCGGCGTCGGTGCCGACGGCGTGCTGCGCGTCGTTCGCTCGCGCGCGTTGCCTGAAGGCGCGGCGGCTCTCGCAGAAGAGCCCGACGCCGAGTGGTTCATGGACTACCGCAACGCCGACGGCTCGATCGCCGAGATGTGCGGCAACGGCATCCGGGTCTTCGCCCACTATCTGCTGCGCGCCGGCCTCGCGACGATCGAGAGCGGCTCGACCCTGCCCATCGGCACGCGAGCCGGCGTCCGCGACGTCATGCGGTCAGAGAACGGCTACCAGGTCGACCTGGGCCCGTGGAGACTCGCCGGCGGAGAACCGCTCGCGCGGGCCGCCGGACTGTCCGTACCCCGGCCGGGTCTCGGAATCGATGTCGGCAACCCTCATATCGTCGTGGCGCTGGCATCCGACGACGAGCTCGCCGGCCTCGATCTCAATCCGACCCCTGTGCTCGACCCCGCACCCGTCGACGGGGCGAACGTCGAGTTCGTCGTGCCTGCGGAGCCCCTGGTGCGAGACGGCATCGGGCACGTGCGCATGCGCGTGCACGAGCGGGGCGTCGGCGAGACGCTCAGCTGCGGCACCGGTGTCGCCGCGACCGCCCTCGCCGTCCGTCATTGGGCGGGTTCGCGCGCTCCTCACCAGTGGCGGGTCGAGGTGCCGGGCGGAGTGCTGGGCGTGCGGATGTTCCCTGCAGAAGACGGTGAGCACGTCGCCCTGTCGGGGCCCGCGCAGCTGGTCTTCCGCGGTGAGATCGACCTGGTCTGACGGCTCGGGTTGACGGCGCGCGACTACTCGGGCAGCACGATCGGTGCTGTCGGGGGATTGCCGTGTCGACGCACCCTGAGGATGCGGTAGCCCTTGCCCGTCGCCGCTCGGGTGACGCTGTACCCCGGGGTGAAGACCGACGTCATCCATCGCTGCAGCGAGTCCGAGCCGAGGTTGCGCTGCACGACCATCCACGCGTCACTGCGCTCATCGAGACGCGGGATCCAGCGCTCGAGCATGCTGTGCAGCTCGCTCTTGCCCACCCGGATAGGCGGGTTGGAGCGGATCGTCGTGAACACGACATCGTCGGGAACATCCTCCGGCTTCACCGCGTTGACATTGGTGAGGCCGAGGGACTCGGCATTGCGTCGGGTCAGATCCAGCGCCCGCTCGTTGACGTCGACCGCCCAGATGGTGGCGCGCGGCGCTGAGAGGGCCATGGTGAGGCTGATCGGACCCCATCCGCATCCGAGGTCGAGAAAGTTGCCGCTGGGCGGCAGAGGAGCCATGTTGGCGAAGAGCACCGCGGTGCCGGTGTCGAGACGGTCGGGACTGAACACGCCGCCGGCGGTGGTCACCTCGCGGTCGCGTCCCGCGAGCGGGACCGTTATGGTTCGAAGATTCTCGGCACTGGCCGGGGCCGCACTGAAGTAATGATCGGACGACGGCATGCAGTGAGCGTACCGGACACCGCGGGCTAAGGTTAAGGCGCTTCTCAGAGAGGACAGAGTTCACCACCGGATGACGAACACCAACGACGACAACACCACACAGGATGCGCTGGATCGCGTGCTGGCCAACTCCGAGCCACGCACCCAGCCGAGAGTGTTCGGCGGGGCTCAGGCGCTGCAGGACACGGCATCCGCCGCGCACACCGACGCGGACGGCGAGCAGTGGGATCTCGAGGACCGGCACGCGCTCCGTCGCGTCGCGGGACTCTCCACCGAACTCGAAGACGTCACCGAGGTGGAGTACCGCCAGCTGCGCCTTGAGAACGTGGTTCTGGTCGGCGTGTACCCGCAGGGTGCACAGGAAGATGCCGAGAACTCGCTTCGCGAGCTCGCGGCCCTCGCCGAGACCGCGGGCGCCGTCGTGCTCGACGGTCTGCTGCAGCGCAGGCCGCATCCCGATCCCGCGACCTACCTGGGCCGTGGCAAGGCGCAGGAGCTGAAGGAGATCGTCGCCGCCGTCGGCGCCGATACCGTGATCGCCGACACCGAACTCGCATCCAGCCAGCGTCGTGCCCTCGAAGACGTGGTGAAGGTGAAGGTCATCGACCGCACCACCGTCATCCTCGACATCTTCAGCCAGCACGCGAAGAGCCGCGAGGGCAAGGCTCAGGTCGAGCTCGCTCAGCTCGAGTATCTGCTGCCGCGCCTGCGCGGCTGGGGCGAGTCGATGAGCCGCCAGGCCGGTGGACAGGTCGGCGCCGGCGGCGCGGGCATGGGTTCGCGTGGACCGGGTGAGACGAAGATCGAGCTCGACCGCCGCCGCATCCGCACCCGCATGGCGCAGCTGCGCAAGCAGATCCGCGACTTCGCGCCCGCCCGCGATGCCAAGCGCGCCGAGCGCAAGCGCAACACGATCCCGTCGGTCGCCATCGCCGGATACACCAACGCCGGCAAGTCGAGCCTGCTGAATGCGCTGACCAGCGCGGGAGTCCTGGTCGAGAACGCCCTGTTCGCGACGCTGGACGCCACCGTGCGCCGCGCCGAGTCGGCAGACGGGCGTGTCTACACGCTCGCCGACACGGTCGGATTCGTGCGCAACCTGCCGCACCAGCTCGTCGAGGCGTTCCGGTCGACCCTCGAAGAGGTCGGTCAGGCGGACCTGCTGGTGCATGTGGTGGACGGCTCGCATCCTGATCCGTCGGCCCAGCTGCAGACCGTGCGCGACGTGATCGGAGACGTCGGCGGGCGTGACATCCCGGAGATCGTCGTCTTCAACAAGGCCGACCTGGTCGATGCCGACGAGCGGCTGGTGCTGCGCGGGCTCGCGCCAGACGCGCACTTCGTGTCATCGCGCACAGGGGAGGGCATCGCAGAGCTCCGTGCCGAGATCGAGCGTCGGCTGCCGATGCCGGCCGTCGAGGTTCGCGCGCTCGTGCCGTACGACCGCGGTGACCTCATCTCGGCCGTGCACGAGAGTGGTGTGCTCATCTCGGCTGCGCACGAAGAGAACGGCACCGCCGTGCATGCGCACGTCTCCGAGCGACTGGCCGCCGAGCTGGCCCCCTTCACGGTCGGCTGATCGATCCCGCTGCGGGCGGGTCGCCGCCCGCAGCGGATGCGCCCTCAGGAGGCCGAGAAGCGACCCTCGACGGTCGCGGAGACGGTGATCTCCTCGCCCTGGAAGTCCATGGCCGGAGCGGAATCCATCGCCATGCCGCGCATGGCCACGGGTTTGAACGAGGCGCTCTCGGTCGACATGAGCCCGCGATCCGAGATCTCCCTCGGCGTTACGCTCTGCAGCCCGAGCGCCTCGGCGTACGCCTGCGCGCGCGATACGGCGATGCCTACCGCCTGGGTCGCGACCTCGCGCTCGACCTCGCGTTCGGTCTCCGGTGTGAGGTGCCAGTCGACCGAGGCGACCGTCAGCCCATCGTCGGCGGAGATCTCTGTCACCCAGACCGACATCTCGGAGAAGTCCGAGAACGTGGCGGTGAAGTCGATGCTCGCACGGTAGACGGGGGCCAGCTTCTTGCCCTCGCTGTTCCACGGTCGGTCGGCGTACACGCTCATCCGCTGGCTCGTCCACGCGGCGATGCTGCCGGCCGCCTTGCGGGACTCGATGCCCTCCCGCACCGGAGTCGCGGCTGCGAGAGTCCGCTCGACGACCTCTGCACGGCTGGGGCCCTCGAGTGAGACCGAGAGATGGACGGTCGCGCGTTCGGGGGCGACGCGCAGCTCATGCTCGCCACGAACGGTGATGATGACTTCACTCATGCGAGCGACTGTACGGCACGGCGGAGACAGGCTGGTCGCGGAATAGCATCCGGGGTTGATCCGTTGTAGTCTGTGATGCTCGGGAGCACATGCTCCCGCTGGTAATTCCACAGTGTGACAGCGGCTCCTTCGCAAGAAGGTCCACGGGGCTGATCGGTTTCGACGGCGCCTGTGTATCGACGAGAAGCGGGCCGAGGATGCAGGGTTATCTCGTGAACGCTCCCTGCGAACCTATAGTTGCCGAATCCAAGCGCAACGACTTCGCCCTCGCTGCCTAAGCGAGCCCGATAGTCCGTCAGACCGTATGTGATCCCGATACGGACCCTGGCGTCATCTAGGGATCTTGCTGCGTGACGGCGTCTGGACGTCACGTGGGACTCTTCCCAGACTGGGCTCGTCGACTTAGGTGTCTGTGACAAAGGTCGGAGCCGAGCAGAACGCTTTCACAGACTGCGCCCGGAGAAGACGTGGATTAGCAGCGTCGGACGGGGGTTCGATTCCCCCCAGCTCCACGAAAGCCGTTGTCACTGTGGATGACCCCGCGGTCCCTCATGAGAGTGAGAGGCCGCGGGGTCTTCTCATGTCTGAGGGGCGTCGTGTCGCGGCCGCAGGCCGTCGAGCGCCACCGTGCGGATCTCGGCGCCCAGGAGCTCCGGATCGACAGGGCCGTCGGGGCGGTACCACTCGACGACCGAGTTGATCATCCCGAAGATCAGTCGCGTCGCGACGCCGGCATCCAGGTCGTCCCGCACCAGGCCCTCGGCCTGTGCCTCCCGTACCAGGCCCGTGACGGTGTGGTCGAAGCGGCGGCGACGTTCCAGTGCCGCGAGCTCGATGGGGCTGTTGCCGCGCAGACGAAGCAGCAGGGTCACCTGCGGCTGCCGTTCGGTCAGCACCCGCACGGCGCCGTCGACGATCGCGGTGAGCCGCTCGGCGGGAGTGGGATGCCGCAAGGCGTCCTGCAGGGCCGCCTCGAGCCCTCCGAGCGCATCATCGAGGGCGATCTCGAGGATCTGCGCCTTCGACTCCACGTGGTGGTACAGGGCGGACTTCGTCAGACCCAGGTGAGCGGTGAGATCCGAGACCGAGGTGGCGTCGTAGCCCTGCTGATTGAAGAGCTGGACACCGGCGCGGATGACGTCTTCGCGATCGTGTCCGGGTCGCCCTCTTCGCGACGGACGACCGGTCGTCGCGGTCACGGAAGGATCCTCGGCATGTGCCCACTCTAGCCGCGGGCAGGCGATGAGTCCGGGGCCGCGGCCTTCGCCGTCAGACCGCTAAGCTGGGAGGGTAATCCGACGATCGGAAAGGCTTCGACGTGGTCGACTTCATCGTGTTCATGGTCCTGTTCCTGGGCGGCTTCTGGCTGTTCGGCGCCGCATGGGAGATGCCGGAGTGGCAGGGTGTCGCGTTCAGCGGCGGCATCATCCTCGTCAGCCTCGCCATGGCCTACGTGATGCGCCAGCGCGGCTCGGCCACGCGGCGCACCGACAACTGGAACCAGCGCCAGAAGTGACAGAAGGCGCCGCCCGTGGGCGGCGCCTTCAGCCAGGGGCCTGTTCGCTCATCCCTTCCAGTCGATGAGCAGCAGGCCCTGTTTCGTGTCTGCGAACTTCACCCAGCCGTCGCCGAACTCGTAGGTCATGCCGAAGCCGTCCTCGTCGGTGGCGATCGCGTAGTCGGGGTCCTCGGTGAAGTAGACGAGGCCGCCCTCGGTCGAGCGCAGCCAGCCGTCACGCTGCAGGTTCGACTGAGCGGTCTCGGAGGTGCGCTCGTCCACTGTGCCCCAGCCGTACATCTGGCCGTGGTCGGACGGGGTGCTGAAGTCGGCCCACATGCACATCAGACCTTCTTCGACGAGCGTGTCGCCGATGCGCAGCTCCTGCTCTTTGGAGGTCCAGCCCTGCGAGGTGAGAGCCTCGACGGTGCCTTCGGTGATGATCGTGTCGCAGGTGGGGTCGGCGCCGGCGGCCGGGGTCTCGTCGTCGACCGGTGCGGTGGTCGCGGCGGGCGAGGGCTCGACGCTGGCCGAGGATGATGCAGGGGGCGGGGTCGTGGGGGCGGGGTCCGGTGAGGCGCAGGATGCCAGCAGCAGAGTCGCTGCAAGCACACTGAAGGCCAGAGGGGTGCGGGGGCTCATGAGATCCGTTGGAGTGAGGGGGGGGCGGTGACGCGCTCAGGGGAGTCGCGCGTCGCGGAACAGGGACAGGAAGGGGTCGTGCAGGATGCCGTTCGTGGCGAGCGTGGACAGCGCCGACAGGGTCTCGGTGCCGTCGAAGGCGGTCATTCGACCGCCGGCTTCTCGGACGATTGCCACAGCTGCGGCGATGTCGTACTCCTTGACGTCGAACTCCGCGACCATGTCGATGCGGCCTTCGGCGAGCAGCATGTAGCTGTAGACGTCGCCGTAGGCGCGGTCGCGCCAGACGCGCTCGGCGACCGCGTGGAGTTCGGGAAGCTTCCCGGCATCCGCCCACTGGCCGATGCTCTGGAAGCTGACGCTCGCGTCGTCGAGCGAATCGACCGCAGACACCGCAAGGCGGCGTGGCGAGTCGGAGGGGTCCGTCCAGGCGCCGAGGCCCTCGGCGGCCCACCAGCGACGCGACAGCGCCGGCATGCTCACGACGCCGACGCGCGGGACGCCGTCGATCGCGAGGGCGATCATCGTGCCCCACAGCGGCACGCCGCGAAGGAAGTTGGCGGTGCCGTCGATCGGGTCGATGATCCACTGGCGGTGGGTGTCGCCCTCAGCACCGTACTCCTCGCCGAAGATCCCGTCGGCAGGACGCTCGATCGACAGAATCTCGCGGATCGCGCGCTCGGTGGCGAGGTCGGCGTCGGTCACATGCGAGCGGTCGGCCTTGCGGGAGACCTGCAGGTCAGCTGCGTCGAAGCGGGGGAGCGACTGTGCGTCCGCGGCGTCGGCCAGGCGCAGTGCGAGGGTGAGATCGGCAGCGAGGTCGGCATCGGCGCGAGTGTCGGTCACCCATCCAGGATAAGCGGCGACCCTTCGCACCAGAGGCTCGCAGGATATCGGTCCAGACACGATACGCCGGTGTCCGGACCTCGGGGAGCGCGCGTCAGAGGAAAGGCGCGAAGGATGACGGGACAGCGACGTTGCCGGGGGCGCCGGCGAACAGAGGTGCGACCTGCTCGGGCGTGTATCCGGCAATTCCGCACCCCACCGGAGTCAGCAGGAATCTCAGCTCCGGATGCTCGGCGGCGAAGACCAGGAACGCGTGAGCCTCATCAGCGAGCACGTCCAGGCCGCTCATGGTGTCGATCGCGTAGCTCTGACCGTGATGACCGCGACCTTCTCCCCACACCGCGCCGAACCTCTCGTGTGCGACCCGGGCGGCGCCGCCGCCATGCTGGCCGCCCGCATTGCTGCCGAACACGAACACCTCGCCGGGGAGCAGCGTGTCGACCACGTCAGGGGTGATGTCCATGCCGGAACTCTACGGCGATCGCCGCGGGAGGTCACCGACGAATGTGACCGCGCGGCTGTGCTCGGGCTGGGGGCGCCGCTACGGTGGGCGGCATGGGCGTGCTCAAATATGGCGACTCGGACGTGCCGATAGACATCGATGACAGGACCCTTGCCCACCTTCAAGCGGTGGTCGTGGCCAAGCTGCGCCGCAACGAGAGCTTCACGCTCTCGTGGCGTCACTGCCCGGGCAGCGGCACGGGCAGATCGACGATCTGGCTGCATCCGGCGATCCCGCTGCTCTTCGAGTTCGACCAGGGCGCTCCTGACAAGCTGAACCTCGAATGGCTCGAGCGCCTCATGCATTCGGCCAACACCAGCGGCGGCATCCGCCTGATCGAGGAGAACGCCCCGGAGGGCTAGCCGAGGCGCTTCCCGCAGGCTCGGCGTCCCCAGGACGGACATGAAAAAGCCCCGATGACTGGCGAGAGTCATCGAGGCTTGTCCGTGCACCCCCAGGGACTTGAACCCTGAACCCACTGATTAAGAGTCAGTTGCTCTGCCGATTGAGCTAGAGGTGCGTGGCCCGGGAAGATTTCCCCGGCCGAGGAATTACATTACCAGCGGCCGGGGGTCGCGCCAAATCGCTCTCGTGCGCCGGGCGCGTTGCGTTCGTCAGGCCTGCCCGGATGCCAGCTCAGCGGCGTCCTGGACGGTGTCGACGAGATGCACGTGCTGCTCCATCGGCCGCCCTTTCGCGAGGGCCTGCAGCAGCGGCCACGCGGGGAAGTGCTCGCTCCAGTACTCGCGACCAACGAGGATCATGGGTGCCACGGAGGACTCGTCGGCGTAGTAGTTCTCGCAGGCGTCCTGGAAGATCTCCTGGACGGTGCCGCCGGCGCCGGGCAGGAACACGATGCCCGCCTGGCACACCTCGAGCAGGATCGCCTCGCGCTGCGCGTTGCGGAAGTACTTCGCGATCGCACTCGCGAAAGGGTTGGGCGGCTCATGACCGTAGTGCCAGGTCGGGATGCCGAGCGAGTCGCCGCCGTCGGGGAACTTCGCACGCACCGCGAACGCCGCCTCGGCCCATCTCGCGATGCTCGGCGTGAAACCGGGCACCGCGGCGAGCATCGTGAGCGCATGCTCACGGGCATCCGTTCCTCGGCCCGCGAGATAGCCGCCGAGGTTGACGGCCTCCATCGCCCCGGGTCCGCCGCCCGTTGCGACGGTGAGCGTCTGCGACAGATGCTGACCGAGTTCGACGCCGTCGGCGTACTCTCGACTCCCGCGGACGATGTCGTGCCCGCCCATCACGCCGATGAGGCGGCGGTGCGACACCCAGTCGGCGAGCGCGAGATCGATGCTGTGATCATGCAGGGACTGCGCGAGTGCGGCATCCCGCGACGTCTCCCGCTGCGACCAGGCGTAGGTGCGCGCGTCGGGACTGTCGGCGTAGCCGTCGGTGCCGAACAGCTCCGCGGGCGAGTACAGGGAGGCGCGGTACGTGTCTATCGGGATGCCGGGCAGTGCGGGGAACACGACGGCTCCGCGTGCGCGGACGGACTCCTCGTCGCGGAGCGTCAGGCGACAGCCGAGGAACAGCGATCCGGCGACCTCGACCGAGCGCAGAGCGGCGCCGCGCTCGGTGAGGTCGAGAGAGCGCATCCGCCATCCCGAGAGCGAGCGGGCTCCGCGCGCCAGGCGTTGATCGAAGTCCTCGATCGTGTCGACATCGACGACCCGCCCGCGCGTTCTTCTCATGCAGACGACCCTAGATCAGCGACTGCGGCAGCCGGTCGAGGCGATCGCGATCCTGCTCTTCCCTCTCGAGCGCACCGGTGAGAACATGGCGGTCAGGAGGTAGCTCTCATGATCGATCTCGATGACATCGACACCGATGAAGACGGCGCGCTCACCGCGACCGTCGAACTTCCGGGTGGCCGTCGCGTCACCGTCGAGTACGAATTCGACGAGGAGTTCGACCACTCCGACGAAGAGGATGACGACGGCGACGACGAGGATGACGAGCCGGTCGAGCGCGAGGATCTGCCTGACCTCGGAACCATGCAGGAGACGGTGAAGCACGCCCTCGCCCGCCTGACCGAGGAGATCCTCGATGCACGGGAGCGTGAGGTGGTCGAAGAGCTCACCGAGGCCGCCTACGAGGATGACGACGACGAGGTCGACCTGGCGGAGGCGCTGGCTGCGCTCAAGGATGACATCGCCCTCGACGGCGTCGTCGTCTTCGGCGACGGAGGCATCACCCTGCTGTACATCGCGCCCGAGGAGTACCCCGACCTGATCATCTACTGCCTGCTCGACGAGGACCTCGAGATCGACGACCTGATGGTCGAGTGATCAGGCGACGCGCACCAGCCTGCCGCCGGTGACCTCCACCAGCTGCGCGAAGGTCAGTGGCATCACGGTCTCGGGCGTGCCCCCGGCGGTCCACACCTCATCGAAGGCGCGCAGATCGTCGTCGATGTACGTCGGCAGCGGAGCGGGATGCCCGACAGGAGCCACTCCGCCGATCACCTGACCCGTCGCCTCGCGCACGACGGCCGGCGGGGCCATGGCGACGGCATCCGCGCCCAGCTGCTGCGCGAGCACATCGAAGTCGACGCGGTGGGCGCCGCTTGTCATCACGAGGATCGGCTCCCCGTCGGCGACGAGGACCAGGCTGTTCGCTATCGCCCCGACCGGGCATCCGATCGCCTCCGCGGCGAGTGCGGCGGTGCGGGCGGAGGCCGGCAGCACGACGATGCGCGCATCGATCCCGGCATCGGCGAGGCGGTCGCGCACGATGCGGCTGCGGGGCGGAAGGGAGTCGGTCATGACAACGGGTCTCTCGGCGAGGGGGTGCCCTCAGGCGGCGTCTCCGACGAGGATAGCCGCTGCGTCCTCGGCGTCGTCAGCGGGATCGTCGATGTGCGCGAGCACCCGGCGCCCGAGCAGCACGGTCAGCGCGGCGAGCAGCACGGCCGCGGCAGCGAACAGATAGGGCACCGTGTCGCCGTAGGCGTGGGCGAGAGCCGCGGCGGCCGGCGGTGCCATCGCGCCGCCGAGGAAGCGCACTGCCGAATACGCGGATGACGCGACGGAACGCGGCAGGTCAGTGGCCTCCATCACGGCCTCTGTGAGCACGGTGTTCATGATGCCGAGCAGCAGGCCGCCGATCACGATGCACACCACCAGGGCTGCAGAACTCTCGACCATGACTCCGGCGGCGATCAGGTCGACGGCGAGAAGCGGCAGCGTCACGAGGATGATCGACGTCCGCGACGCACGGCGCATCAGCGCCGGTGCCACCCATACGCTCGTCACCGCGAGACCGACCCCCCAGCCGAAGAACGTCAGGCCGATGCCCATCGCCGTGAATCCGAGCGGGAAGGGTGAGAACGCCAGCAGCACGAAGAAGCCGATGTTGTAGAACAGCGCGGTCACGGCGAGCACGGCGAGCGCCGGCCGGCGCAGGGCGCGGAAGGGAGCCGAGAACGGCATCGGCTCACGGCGGTCGTCGTCGCTGCGCACGAGGGTGAGCACGGCGATGAAGCCGATGGCCATGAGGGCGACGACGCCGAAGAAGGGACCGCGCCAGCTGATCCCGCCCAGCAGCCCGCCGAGCAGCGGCCCGACGGCGATGCCGAGTCCGAGTGCCGCTTCGTAGAGCACGATCGCCGCACCGCTCCCTCCGGCGGCGGCGCCGACGATGGTCGCGAGGGCGGTGGAGATGAAGAGCGCATTGCCCAGACCCCAGCCGGCGCGGAACCCGATCACCCAGTCGACGCTGCCGCTCACCGCACAGAGCAGGGCGAAGACGACGATGAGCGCCAGGCCCGCGAGCAGTGTCGCCTTCGCGCCGATGCGGCTCGAGATCCAGCTCGTGATCAGCATTGCGAGTCCGGTGACCAGGAGATAGCTCGTGAACAGCAGCTCGGTCTCGACCGGCGACGCCTCCAGCGACTCGGCGATGGCGGGCAGGATCGGGTCGACAAGGCCGATTCCCATGAACGCCACGACGCACGCGAACGCGACCGCCCAGACCTGCGCGGGCTGCCGCCAGACCGATCCCTGTGGTGTTCCGCTCATTCGTCTTCTCCTGTTTGGTGGTCTGCGGTGTCCTGCGCGCGCTCGCCGAGGATGGCTGCCGTGCGCTCGATCGCGCGCCAGTCGTCATCGCTCAGGTGATCGAACCGCGGGGCGAGGGTGCTGCCGAGCTCAGTGCGCCACTCGTCGAGGGCGCGGATGCCCGCGGTCGTGGCGTTCACGACGGTCGCGCGGGAGTCGGCCGGATCGGCTGTGCGCTCGACGAGGCCGGCATGCTCCAGCACGCCGATGAGCCGCGTCATGCCGGGCTGCGTGGTGCGTGCCGCGGATGCCAGCGCGCCGAGACGCATCCCGCCGCGCTGATTCAGGATGCTGAGGGCGCGCCACTGTGCAGAGGGCGCGTCGTTCCCCGCATCCTGAGCCGCGATGCGGGCCAGCGCGTGCGCGGCGAGAACGATCGCGGTGATCGCTTCGGACTTTTGCATACCGACAAGTATATACCTCACGGTATCTATCTCGTCAGCGTCGGCCGCCCGCAATGCGCGATGAGAGCTGATGCGCATGCGCGAGCAGCGTGCGACCGAGCTGCGGCAGCCGGTCGGCGCCGAAGCGGAATTCCACGCCGGTGATGCTCAGCGCCCACTCCGCGCGCCCCTGCCGGTCGAACACCGCGGCGGCCATGCCCCACGATCCCTCGACGATCAGCCCCGGGTTCACCGCGTAGCCCTGGGCCTTCGTCTCACGGAGCCGCCGCCGCAGCGGTCCCTCGCCGTGGGCAGATCCCCAGCGCTCATTCAGCTCGGGGTGGCGCTCCAGGTATGCATCCACATCGTGGTCGGGGAGGAAGGCGAGGATGGCCAGTCCCGCGCTCGCGACTCCCAGGGGGAAGCGCACGCCCTCGCTGAGCACGAACGAGCGGATCGGAAAGGATCCCTCTTCGCGCACGAGGCACACGGTCTCGTCGGCGCGGCGGGTGGAGAGGAATGCGCTCTCCTCGGTCTTCACCGCGAGCGAGCGCACGATGTCGCGCGACAGCTCGGTGATGTCGTAGCGGGCGGCGGCGACGGTTCCCATGAGATAGAGCTCAGGGCCCGGCATCCACCGTGCCGTGGCCTCGTCCTGGTCCACCAGCCCCTCGACCCGCAGAGCCGTGAGCAGACGGTGGGCGGTGGAGCGGCTCAGGTCGGCATCGCGCGCCAGCGACTGCAGAGTGGCGCCGTCGGCCGAGGCCGATACAAGACGCAGCAGCGCTGCCGCCCTGGCCACGGCCTGGGCGCCCGGCACGGAGCGACGAAGAGCGGGCTGCTGTTCCACAATGTGGACGGTAGTCGGGTTCGCGACCACATCGCAAGCGGAGCCTTGCTCGGCATGCGGCAGCGGGCGGATGCTGGAAGCACCGCACACGAAGGAGTGGTCTTGATCGACAAACAGTTCGCATCCGCGGCGGAGGCCGTCGCCGACATCCCGGACGGCGCATCGCTCGCCGTCGGCGGTTTCGGCCTCTCAGGCAACCCCATGAAGCTCATCGAGGCTCTGCACGCCCAGGGGACGGGCGGCCTCAGCGTCGTCAGCAACAACTGCGGCGTGGATGACTGGGGCCTGGGCATCCTGCTCGGCTCGCAGCGCATCCGCAAGATGACCTCGTCGTACGTCGGCGAGAACAAGGAGTTCGAGCGGCAGTTCCTCGAGGGCGACCTCGAGCTCGAACTCACCCCGCAGGGCACGCTCGCCGAGAAGCTGCGCGCCGGCGGCTCGGGCATCGCCGCATTCTTCACCCAGACCGGTGTCGGCACCCAGGTCGCCGAGGGCGGCCTTCCCCGCCGCTACAACTCCGACGGCACGATCGCCGTCGCGTCGCCCGTGAAGGAGGTGCGCCGCTTCGACTTCCACGGCGAGCAGCGCGAGTTCGTGCTCGAGGAGTCCATCACCACCGACTTCGCCCTCGTGCATGCGCTCAAGGGAGACCGTCACGGCAACCTGATCTTCAACAAGGCGGCTCGCAACTTCAACCCCCTGGCCGCCATGGCCGGTCGCATCTGCATCGCCCAGGTGGAAGAGCTCGTCGAGCCGGGCGAACTCGATCCCGACTGCATCCACCTTCCCGGGGTGTACGTGCACCGCGTCGTGGAGGTCGGCAGCGACATCGAGAAGCGCATCGAGCGCCGGACCGTCCGCACCCAGGAAGGAGCCTGACCATGGCGCTCACCCGCAACGAGATGGCGGCGCGAGCCGCGCTGGAGCTCACAGACGGCTCGTACGTGAACCTCGGCATCGGCCTGCCGACGCTGGTGCCGAACTATGTCCCCGATGACGTCACAGTCGTGCTGCAGTCCGAGAACGGGATCCTCGGCGTCGGACCCTACCCGACGGAGAGCGACGTCGACCCCGATCTGATCAACGCGGGCAAGGAGACGGTCACGCTGCTGCCCGGGGCTGCGTTCTTCGACTCCGCGCTCAGCTTCGGCATGATCCGCGGCGGCAAGATCGATGCAGCGATCCTCGGCGCCATGCAGGTCTCGGTGAACGGAGACCTCGCCAACTGGATGATCCCCGGCAAGATGGTCAAGGGCCCCGGCGGCGCCATGGACCTCGTGCACGGCGCAGGTCGGGTCATCGTCCTCATGGAGCACGTCGCCAAGGACGGCTCGGCGAAGATCGTGAACGACTGCTCGCTTCCGCTGACCGGCAGGGGAGTGGTCGACCGGATCATCACCGACCTCGCGGTGATCGACGTCACAGACGATGGACTCGTGCTCGTCGAGACCGCACCCGGCGTGAGCGTGCAGGACGTCGTAGACGCCACCGAGCCCTCGCTGACCATCTCAGAGACCCTCAAGGAGAACTCATGAGCGACATCGTCATCGTCGCCGCAGCTCGCACCCCGCAGGGGCGACTCAAGGGGCAGCTCGCCTCGTTCACGGCGCCGCAGCTCGGCGCCCTCGCCATCCGCGGCGCTCTCGAGCAGGCGTCGATCGCTCCGGATGCCGTCGACGCGGTCATCATGGGTCAGGTCCTGGCCGCCGGTTCCGGCCAGAACGCCGCCCGCCAGGCCGCCATCGGCGCGGGCATCGGCTGGGACGTGCCGGCGAGCTCGGTCAACAAGGTGTGCCTCTCCGGCCTCACCGCCATCATCGACGCCGCGCGGATGATCCGCACCGGCGACGCCACCACGGTCGTGGCCGGTGGCATGGAGTCGATGACGCGCGCACCGCACCTGCTGATGGGCTCTCGCGATGGCTGGACCTACGGCAGCGTCGAGGTGCTCGACCACATGGCCCACGACGGACTCACCGACGCGTACGACCGCGAGAGCATGGGCGCCTCGACCGAGCGTCACAACCCGCGCTTCGAGCTGACCCGCGAGATGCAGGACACCGTTGCCGCGCTGTCGCATCAGCGGGCGGCGGCAGCGGCATCCGAGGGCGTGTTCGACGCCGAGATCGTGCCGGTGACCGTCCCGCAGCGCAAGGGTGACCCGATCGTGCTCACCAAGGACGAGGGAGTGCGCCCCGAGACCACCGTGGAGTCGCTCGCGGGGCTTCGCCCTGCGTTCGCCGAGGGCGGCACGATCACCGCGGGCAACGCATCGCAGATCTCCGACGGCGCTGCCGCCGTGGTCGTCACATCTCGTGAGAACGCGGAGGCCCACGGCTGGCCCGTTCTCGCGGTGATCGGGGCGAACGGGCAGACGGCCGGACCCGACAACTCGCTGCAGGCGCAGCCGGCGCGTGCCATCGAGCGCGCCCTCGAGAAGCAGGGCATGTCCGCTGAGCAGCTCGACATCGTCGAGATCAACGAGGCGTTCGGCGCCGTCGTGGCCCGCTCCCAGCAGGAGCTCGGGCTGCCGAGCGAGGTCGTCAACGTGCACGGCGGCGGGATCGCCATCGGGCATCCCATCGGTGCGAGCGGGGCCCGGCTGGTGGTGCACCTCGCCCACGAACTGGCCAGGCGAGGTTCGGGTACCGCGGTCGCCGCGCTGTGCGGCGGCGGCGGCCAGGGCGAGGCGCTCATCCTCACCCGCTGAGGACCCTGCCCGGATGACAGAGGCCCCGGCCATCGCGTTGCGACGGCCGGGGCCTCTGTGCGGGAACGTCAGCGCTTCTTCGAGATGCGCTTGACCTCATCGCGTCGCTTCTCGCGCCGCTCCTTCTTGTCCGGCTTAGGCGCATACGGCGAATCGGCAGCCACCGGCAGCCCCTTCTCCATCCGGCGCATGTCCTTCACCGCTCCGATCGCGAGCGAGAGGGTGATGATCCAGCTCACCCAGGCGAGCACAGCCCGCCAGGTGAACTGCTGGCCGCGTGAGCCGCGCAGCAGGGTGACGCCCGTGGAGATGGCGCTGAAGAGTCCGGTGCGAAGGAGATAGCGCATGCGTCCACGCTAGCCGACGCGGACAACACGGCGCGGAGGGTTGACAGCGTCGGGCGCAGGCGTCGGAGGTTCGGCAGTCGTCCAGTAAGATAGGTGAGCCTAACCTGCCCGAAGGGAACCACATGCCTGCCCCCCGCATGCGTCCGCTCGCACTCATCGCAGGAGCCGCCGCCGCGGCGCTGCTCGCCGGCTGCGCACCCGCCGCTGACGGCCCGGCTGCGGACGGCGACGACGCGCTGGTCATCTACAACGCGCAGCATGAGCAGCTGACCGAGGAGTGGACCGCAGCGTTCACGAAGGAGACCGGCATCGAGGTCAAGCTCCGCCACGGTGACGACAGCGAGCTCGCCAATCAGATCGTCCAGGAAGGCGAAGCCTCGCCGGCCGACCTCTTCCTCACCGAGAACTCGCCGGCCATGTCGCTCGTCGAGCGGGCCGGGCTGTTCGCGCCCGTCGACGACGCCACCCTGCAGCAGGTGCCAGAGCAGTTCCGCCCGGGCACCGGAGCCTGGACGGGCATCGCCGCGCGCGACACGGTGCTCGTGTACAACCCCGAGCTGATCGCGGAGGACGAGCTTCCCGCCTCGATCCTCGAGCTGCAGGACGACAAGTGGAAGGGCAAGTGGGGTGCCGCTCCCGGCGGTGCGGACTTCCAGGCGATCGTCTCGGCGATCCTCGCCTCCGAGGGTGAAGAGGCGACGGGCGAGTGGCTCGCAGGCATGCAGAGCAACGCGAAGATCTACCGGAACAACATCGTCACGATGAAGGCCGTCAACGCCGGCGAGGTGCCGATGGGCATCATCTACCACTACTACTGGTACCGCGATCAGGCAGACACCAAGGAGAACAGCGGCAACACGGCGCTCCACCTGTTCGAGCCGGGCGATCCGGGAGCGTTCGTGAGCATCTCGGGCGGCGGCGTCCTCGCATCCGGCGACCACGCCGAGAACGCGCAGAAGTTCCTGGCCTGGCTGGTCGGAGAGAAGGGGCAGAGGATCCTCGGCGAGGGGTACAGCTACGAGTACCCCGTGGCGACGGGCGTTCCGGCCCGGTCCCCGCTTCCGGCACTCGATTCGCTCGGCGCGCCCGACATCGACCCGTCGACCCTCAACGGACCCTCGGTGGTCGAGCTGATGACCGAGGCAGGACTCCTCTGACAATCGCAGCCGAGCGCGCGACGGGTGCCGTCCGCCCGCGAGGCGCGCGCACCTATCCCTGGACGCTGGCGCTCTGCGTCGCGGCAGCCGCCGCGTTCGCGCTGATCCCCGTCGGCTACGTCTTCGTCTCCTCGGTGCAGACCGGGGGACCGCGGCTGCTCGAGCTGCTCGTGCGGCCCCGGGTCGCGGAGCTGACCGTCAACACCGTGCTGCTCGTCGCATTGGGCGTGACGGCGACCCTGGTGATCGGCATCGGCGGTGCCTGGCTCGTGGAGCGGACGACTCTGCCGCTGCGCCGCGTGTTCGCCGTCGCGCTCGCCGCACCGCTCGCCATCCCCGCCTTCGTCACGAGCTACGGGTGGGCGAGCGCGACGCCATCGTTGAACGGCATAGGCGGGGCTGTGCTCATCGCGGCGTGCGCGTACTCGCCCCTGGTCTACCTGCCCGCTGTGGCTGCACTGCGCGGGCTGGATCCCGCGCTGGAAGAAGCGGCGCGCTCACTCGGGCTCGGCCCGTGGACGGTCTTCGTGCGGGTGGTCCTGCCGCAGTTGCGCATCGCCGCTGTCGGCGGCGGGCTCGTCGTCGGGCTGCACCTCCTCGCAGAGTACGGCGCATTCGCATTCCTCCAGTTCGACACCTTCACCACCGCGATCATGGATGCCTACCGTGCGAACTTCGGCGGGGCGAACGCGGCGGCGCTCGGTGTGGTCCTCGCCGGTCTCTGCCTGCTGATGGTGGCCGGCGAGGGCCGGATGCGGGGCACGACCCGGCTGTCGCGCAGCGCCGCATCCCGCCCCGGGGGTCGCGCTGCGCTCGGCCGCTGGACCGCCCCCGCGATCATCTCCCTCGTGGCGGTCGTGGGCGCCTCGGTCATCGTTCCGATGGCGTCCGTGCTGCGCTGGACACTGCGCAGCGACGCGGCCGATTGGGCGCCGGTCGTACCCGCGGCGTGGCAGACCGTGCTGCTCTCGGTGGGCGGGGCTGCGGTGTGCGCGATCGTGGCGCTGCCCGTGGCCTGGCTGGCAGTGCGCCACCGCGGGCGCCTGAGCGGAGCGCTCGAGGGAGCGTTCTACCTCGCAGGCAGCTTCCCCGCGATCATCGTGGCGCTCGCCCTGGTCGGCGTCACCTTGAAGGCCGCACCCGCCCTGTACCAGACGGCTGCGACTGTGATCGTGGCGTACGCGATCCTCTTCCTGCCTCGCATCCTGGTGCCGCTGCGCGCCGGTCTCGCTCAGATCTCTCCGGCGTGGGAAGAGGCTGCGCGCTCGCTCGGGGCGCCGCCCTGGCGTGCGCGTCTGCGCATCACCGCGCCGCTGTTGGCGCCCGCGGTCGCGAGCGGTGCCGCGCTCGTCGCACTCGGGGCCTCGAATGAGCTCACCGCGACCCTGCTGCTCGCCCCGATCGGCACCGAGACCGTCGCGACGGGCTTCTGGTCGGCGGCATCGGCGATCGATTACGTCGCCGCTGCCCCGTTCGCGCTGACCCTCATCGCGCTCTCGATCCCCGCGGTCTACCTGATGTTCTCGGAAGCGACCTCGAGAGGCGGCGCATGACCCTCCAGCTCACCGGAATCGGAAAGTCGTTCGGCGCCGTCCCGGTGCTCGCGGACGTCGACCTCGCCGTGCCCTCCGGATCCCGCATGGCGCTCGTCGGCTCGTCGGGCAGCGGCAAGAGCACGCTGCTGCGCCTGATCGCCGGGTTCGAGCGGCCTGACGCAGGTCGCATCGCTCTCGACGGTGCGGCGCTCGCCGATCCGCGCACGAGTGTTCCCGCCCACCGTCGCGGTATCGGCTTCGTGCCGCAGGACGGAGCGCTCTTCCCGCACATCACCGTCGCGGGCAACATCGGCTTCGGCCTGCCGAGAGGGCCGCGCCGAGCAGCTCGCGTGCGCGAGATGATGGAGCTCACCTCGCTTGCTCCCGAGCTCGCCGACCGACGACCTCATGAGCTGTCGGGCGGACAGCAGCAGCGCGTGGCATTGGCTCGCGCGCTCGCGCCGGCACCGCAGGTGATCCTGCTGGACGAGCCCTTCAGCGCGCTGGACGCGGGTCTGCGCGCACAGACGCGCGAAGCCACCGTCGACATCCTCGAGCGGGCTGTGGTCACGACACTGCTGGTGACTCACGACCAGGACGAGGCGCTCTCGTTCGGCGACCTCATCGGCGTGGTGGCCGGAGGACGCTTGGCGCAGCACGGCGAGCCGAGTGCCGTCTTCGACGCACCGGTCGACCTCGCCACCGCCGAGTTCCTCGGTGACGCTCTCACGCTGCGGGCCCGGCGACAGGACGCAGCCGAGATCGTCTGCGCCCTCGGAAGCGTCGCCGTGCGCCACGATCGCTCCGACGGCGCGAGTGAGATCGTCGCCATGGTTCGCCCCAACCAGCTGGAGCTCGTCACGCCCGTATCCGGTGAGCCCGCAGACGAGACGGGCGCGGGTGGTGCGACGATCACCGCTCGGCGTGCGATCGGCTCGCGCACTGAGCTGCGCGTCGACATCCACGGCGACGACGGCGCCCGCGTCTGGCTGCAGGTGCCCACCCATCGGGCGGCCGAGACCAGAGACGGCGACGTCGTCGCCGTGCGCGTCGGTGGCGGCGCGGTGCTCTATCCGGCGCCCTGAGCATCCGAGCGCGGTCGGATGAGCGCCATGGTCAGGCGCAGGGCGGGGCGGTAGACCGCCCAGGCGCCGATGCCGGTGGCGAGCGACAGCAGTGTGCCCGCGAGCGGAGCCGACTGCTCGAACGGCGGATACACGACCCAATGCGTCAGGTAGATGAAGAGCGATGCCGACGCGATGGTGGTCAACCAGGGGCGCAGCAGCGAGGGGATGCGGATCGAAGGCAGCCAGATGAGGGCGAGCACGCCGATCGCGACGATGGCCTCGCGCAGCGGCTCCCCGAAGAATCCGGGGACGAGGGCGAGAGCCAGCAGCGTGGCGACGATGCGGCGCCGTGGGTCGTCGGCGCGCGCGACGACGGCGCCCAACGCGATGCACCACAGCACCGTCGCGACCGCATAGCGCTCGAGGTGCTGTGCGGGCTCGGCGCCCAGCACGGCGAATCGCACGACGACGGCGATTCCGAGGGCGGCCATCGCGAAGCCCCACGGGGCGCGGCGTTCGAGCCGATCGACAGCGGGGATCGCGAACAGCGCAGACAGGGGCAGCATGGTCCACACCATCGCCTCGAGGAACCAGAACTGCCACTGCTCGCTCCACAGTCCGTCGCCCGGCATCGCGTTGTTCACGAGCAGCGCGGTAGCCGGATCGTACTTTCCGCTCAGCAGGCCGACGGCTCCGATCCACAGCACGGCGGGGACCACCACGTGTGCGAGTGCCGCGAGCAGCCGACGCGGACGATCCGGTGCCGAGGGCGAGATCGCGAATCGCGCGAGGTTGTATCCCGCCACCACCAGCAGCAGGTGCGCGCCGCCCTTGAGCGAGAAGCCGTCGCCGAGGAACAGATCGGCATGCGTGCCCACGATCAGCACGATCGCGATCGCCCTGATCAGCACGGGCGTCTCGATCGAGGTGAGCGATGCCCTTGTCGCGCGCCGTCGACGGGCGGTGTCGGTCGGGCTCCCCGTGTCGTCCGCAGGTGTCGGCCCCGGGGCGAGCTCGGACAGCTCGACAGCCGAGAGAGCCGGCCAGTCGCGGGGGAGCGGACCGAGCAGCTGCTCGAGACGCACCGACGCCTCGACGTAGCTCAGCGAGTCGCCGCCGAGTCCGGCGAAACTGTCGTGCACGGTGGCATCCGGTCGTCCGGTGCACACCGCGAGCACATCGCGCAGCCCCGACGGCGTGGTCTGAGCGGGGGCGATGCCGGGCATCGCCGCCGCGCGCTCGGCGCGATGGTGAGCGACGAGCGCCGCGTTGTCGGGCTTGCCCGACGAGGTGATGGGGAAGGAGTCGATCGTGTGCACAGTGACCGCCGAAGACGGGATGCCGATGCGGCGCGACACCTCCGACCGAGCCTTGCTCGCATCACGGCCGTCACGCACGAAGACCAGCAGCTCTTCGCCGTCCGCTGCGGTGCGCGAGGAGATGCCTGCTTCGGCGAGCTGGTTCTGCACCGCGTCGAGGTCGATGCGCAGTCCGAACACCTTGACGAAGCGGTTCATGCGTCCGACGATCTCGATGTAGCCGTCCGTCCGCCAGCGGGCCAGGTCGCCGGTGCGCAGCTCGTGCACCGTGCGACCGAGAGCGAGATCCGCGGGTTCCTCTGCGTAGCCGAGCATGACGTTGGGGCCGGAGTAGACGAGCTCGCCCGACGTCCCGTCGGTCGCGTCGATTCGGAACGTGCCGCCCGGGATGGCCCGGCCGATCGAGCCCGCGGCGCGTACGGCATCCTCCGGCGGAAGGTACGACATCCGCGCGGTCGCCTCGGTCTGCCCGTACATCGTGAAGAACTCGAAGCCGCGGTCGCGGCCGGCGAGGGCCAGCGCGCGAACGCGCTCGGCAGGCAGGCGTCCGCCGGCCTGCGTCAGGTACCGGATGCTGTCCGGCAGCCTCTCGATTCCGCCGACGGCGTCGATCAGCTCGAAGGTGTAGGGAACGCCCGCCAGTCCGGTGATGCGCGTCTCGGAGGCCCGGAGCCAGAACGACTCGTCCGAGACCGACGCGTCGCTGAGCACGACGCTCCCACCGACGAGCAGGTGGCTGTTGATCACCGACAGCCCGTAGCAGTAGTGCATGGGCAGGGTGGTGATCGCCCGATCGGCCGGCTCCAGGCTGAGATACTCGGCGATGGCGGCGGCATTCGACAGCAGGGCCTCGCGCGATATGCGGACGAGCTTCGGGGAGCCCGTCGATCCGGACGTGCTGGCCAGCAGTGCGAGGTCGTCGTGCAGCGTATGGGCGGTGGTGTCCCGACGCTCGGTGAGCGGGCCGCAGCCGGCGATGACGTCAGGATCGAATCGCTCGATGAGCGTTCGGCGCGTGCGCACGGCCGACTCGTCATCGCCCCCGGGGGCGAGCAGCACCGGGTGCCCGCCGGCAAGCGCTCCGAGGTACGCGGTGAGTGCATGGATCGTGTTGTCGGCCTCGAGGAGCACGAGACGCCGGGTGGTGCCGAGCCGGTGGCGGATGTCGTCCGCGCGAGCGGTCAGCTCTGCGTATGTGACGTCCCCGTCGTCGGTGCAGAGCGCCACCGCAGTCGGTTCGCCGCGGAGCAGATCGACTGATGCGGCGGGGGAGACGGTGATCACGGGCTGCTTGCTTCTTCTCGCTCTGTGAAATGGGCAAGGTGAGCCTAACCTATCTTCCCGCTGCCGCTGAATCGGCTGCTGGTTTAGACTGCTCTCGGGGCCTGTGCCCTTTCCACTGTGTATCCACCGGACGTCGGCGCCCCGACGGACAACGGCGGCACCCGATCCGCGTCGAGCACGCGCGAGAGCCATGACACAGACATCACCTTCCTCGCCGAGTCTGCTGAGACTGACCGGCATCCCGTATTTCGTGATCGCGTTCGTCGCGCGACTGCCCTTCGCGATGATGGTGGTCGGCGTGCTGACCATGGTGGTCTCGATCCGCGGATCACTGTCGCTGGGGGGACTCACCTCGGCAGCCGTGGGTCTCGGCACCGCCCTGTTCGGGCCACTCCTCGGTGCAGCGGCCGACCGCTGGGGTCAGCGGCCGGTGCTTCTGATGTGCGCGGCGCTCAACGCGGCGATGCTCGCCGTCTTCGCACTCGTCGTCTACACGCCGCTCACCGAGGCCGTCGTCCTCGCATCCGCTTTCATGATCGGCGCCACCGCCCCGCAGGTCTCGCCGATGTCGAGATCGCGGCTGGTCACGATCATCGCCGAGCGGATGCCGCAGGCGCAGCGCGCTCGCACCACCTCGGCCACCATGTCGTACGAGTCCGCCGCCGATGAGACCGTGTTCGTCTTCGGACCGTTCCTGGTCGGCATCCTCGCCTCGTTCATCGCCCCCTGGGCGCCGATCGCGATCGCCTCGGCGCTCACCCTGCTGTTCGTCGGGGCGTTCGCGCTGCATCCGACAGGGCGCCATGTCTCGGTGGAGCGCGACAGCGACGGGCGTGCGCCGTCGGGCGTGTCGGAGCTCTTCCGGCCGGCTCTGCTCGTGGTCGTGGTCGGCATCTTCGGCATCGGGCTGTTCTTCGGCGCCAGCCTCACCGCGCTGACCTCGTTCATGGCCGACCGCGATGCCGCCGAGCAGGCGGGCCTGCTGTACGGAGTGATGGGCGTCGGCTCGGCCGTGCTCGCGCTCGGGGTCGCCTGGCTGCCGCCGCGCTTCACGCTGCACGCGCGGTGGATCGTCTTCGCCGTGGTGCTCGTCGCCGGCTCCCTGCTGTTCGCGACGGCCACGAGCGTGACCACGATGATCGTCGCGCTCGCGCTGGTGGGCATCGGGGTCGGGCCGACCATCGTCACGCAGTACAGCCTCGGCGCCGCGCGCAGTCCGCTCGGCCGCTCGGCCACCGTGATGACCATGCTCGGATCAGGTGTCGTCGTCGGACAGGCCCTCGCCGCCGCGGTCACCGGCGCCATCGCGGACGGACCAGGCACGTCGGTCGCGCTGCTGCTGCCCCTCGTCGCGGCATCGATCGTTCTGATCGCGGGCATCGTCAACCGCACCATCAGCCCCCGACAGCACTGAGGCCGTCCCCGAGCGCCACGATCGCCGCCGGATCGACGACCCGCCTTGGCATCCGGTACGCCGACCGTCAACCCCCGCAGCCGCTGCTGCGGTCGTGGGTAGCCTGGAGACACCGAACAGAGGAGTCATATGGTCGCCGCAGAGTTCGTGGTCGTCGCCAACCGCCTTCCGGTCGACCGGATCATCACCCCTGACGGTGAGGAGATCTGGCGCACGTCTCCCGGAGGGCTGGTCGCGGCGCTCGAACCCATGATGCGCAGCGTCGATGGCGCCTGGGTCGGCTGGGCGGGGCAGGCGGACGTCACGATCGAGCCGTTCGAGGGCGACGGCATCCGGCTGCTGCCGGTGACCCTCAGCGAGCAGGAGGTCCAGGACTACTACGAGGGCTTCTCGAACGACACCATCTGGCCGCTCTATCACGATGTGATCGCCCCGCCGCAGTACCACCGCGAGTGGTGGGAGGCGTACGTCGCGGTGAACCTGCGCTTCGCCGAGGCTGCGGCCGACGCGGTCGCCGAAGGCGGAACGGTCTGGGTGCACGACTACCAGCTGCAGCTCGTGCCCGAGATGGTGCGCGGGCTCCGCCCCGACGTGACCATCGGCTACTTCCACCACATCCCGTTCCCCGCCCACAGCCTGTACGCCCAGCTGCCCTGGCGCGATCAGGTGCTGCGCGGACTGCTCGGTGCGGACGTGATCGGCTTCCAGCGCGCGCAGGATGCGGCGAACTTCCTCGCGGCGGCCAAGCGTCGTCTGGGCTACGAGACCAAGGCGTCCAGCATCTCGCTGCCCGATGGGCGCACCCCGCTCGTCAAGGCATTCCCCATCTCGATCGACACCACCCCGTACCGCGAGCTGGCGCAGAGGCCCGACATCCGCGCGCGAGCGCTCGAGATCCGCGAAGGGCTGGGCAATCCGAAGCACATTCTGCTCGGTGTCGACCGGCTCGACTACACCAAGGGCATCCGTCACCGCATCAAGGCATACGGCGAGCTGCTCGACCAGGGTCGCATCGCGGTCGAAGACGTCGCATTCATCCAGGTCGCGAGTCCCAGCCGTGAGCGGGTCGACGCCTACATGCACCTGCGCGACGAGGTGGAGCTCGCGATCGGCCGCATCAACGGCGATCACGACACCCTCGGGCACACCGCGATCCGCTACCTGCACCAGGGCTTCCCGCGGGAGGAGATGGTCGCCATGTACCTCGCCGCCGACGTGATGCTGGTGACAGCGCTGCGCGACGGGATGAACCTCGTCGCGAAGGAGTACGTGGCCACCAGGGCGGACAACCGCGGCGTCCTCGTTCTCAGTGAGTTCACCGGCGCGGCAGACGAGCTGCGTCAGGCTCTGCGGGTGAACCCCCACGACATCGAGGGACTCAAGGACGCGATCGTCGACGCGATCGAGATGCCCCGCGACCAGCAGGGCAAGCGCATGCGGTCGCTGAGGAAGCGGGTGCTGGAGAACGACGTGACGGCGTGGTCGCAGTCCTTCCTCAGGGCGCTGGAGCAGGCCGGACGCAACCGTCACCGACGTCACGAGGGAGCGCACGGATGACCCGCGACTGGATACCAGGGGAAAGCGACCCTGCGGTCTCCGCGATCGCGCGCACCGACCGCCTGCTCGTCGCCCTCGACTTCGACGGCACCGCGTCTGAGCTGGTCGCCGAGCCGATGTCGGCTCGTGCGGTTCCGGCCGTGAAACGCGCCATAGCCGATCTGTCGGCCCTTCCGCAGACGACCGTCGCCTTCATCTCCGGCCGCAGCCTCGTGCACCTGCGCGAGATCGCCGAGCACGACGACGACTCGACCGTCGTTCTCGCCGGATCTCACGGAGCGCAGTACTGGTACCCGGGGGAGGGCGAGGCTGACCCCGACGCGGCCGACCCCGAACGGATGCTGCGGGACACGCTCCTCGACGAGCTCGCGCCGCTGCTCGCCGACTACCCGGGCATCGAGCTGGAGAGCAAGACGTTCGGCATCGGCATCCATGGCCGGCCCGCGCGACCCGAGGTCGAGCGGGCGGCGTTCGCCGCCGTCGACGAGGTGTTCGCGCGTCGCGCACGGCATTGGCGGCGCCGCACCGGCGACCGCATCCTCGAGTACTCCTCGCGCGACGAGGGGAAGGACACCGCGATCAGCGTGCTCCGTGAGCGCACGGGTGCCACGGGCATCCTGTTCGCCGGCGACGACGTGACCGACGAGGACGCCCTGCGCGTGCTCGGCGACGACGACCTGGGCGTGCGCGTGGGCGAAGGCGAGACGGCGGCCGCTCTGCGTGTGGAATCTCCACAGCAGATCGCCGAACTTCTGGAAGTCATCGCGTCGGAACGGGCCTCGCGACCGCAATAGACTTCCGTCATGTCCACCCGCGAATCTCAGCCAGGTATGCCCGCAGCGCACCCCGACATCGACATCAAGCCCCGCAGCCGCGTCGTCACCGACGGCATCGAGGCGACCACCTCGCGAGGCATGCTTCGCGCCGTCGGGATGGGCGACGCCGACTGGGACAAGCCGCAGGTGGGGATCGCGTCGAGCTGGAACGAGATCACGCCGTGCAACCTCAGCCTCGACAGGCTCGCGCAGGGCGCCAAGGAGGGCGTGCACTCCGGCGGCGGCTACCCGCTGCAGTTCGGCACCATCTCGGTCTCTGACGGCATCTCGATGGGGCACGAGGGCATGCACTTCTCGCTCGTGTCTCGCGAGGTCATCGCAGACTCGGTCGAGACCGTGATCATGGCCGAACGCCTCGACGGCACCGTGCTGCTCGCAGGCTGCGACAAGTCGATCCCCGGCATGCTGATGGCCAGCGCCCGCCTCGGGCTCTCGAGCGTCTTCCTGTACGCGGGCTCGATCGCGCCGGGCTGGGTGAAGCTCTCGGACGGCACCGAGAAGGACATCACGATCATCGACTCGTTCGAGGGCGTCGGCGCGTGCCGCGCGGGCCGCATGACCGAAGAGGACCTCAAGCGCATCGAGTGCGCCTTCGCGCCGGGCGAGGGCGCCTGCGGCGGCATGTACACCGCCAACACCATGGCATCCGTGGCCGAGGCGCTCGGCCTCAGCCTTCCCGGTTCGGCCGCCCCGCCCGCGGCCGACCGCCGCCGCGACTACTTCGCGCACCGCTCGGGCGAGGCCGTCGTGAACCTGCTCCGTCAGGGGATCACCACCAAGGACATCCTCACCAAGGAGTCGTTCGAGAACGCGATCGCTCTGGCGATGGCCCTGGGCGGCTCGACCAACGTCGTGCTGCACCTGCTCGCCATCGCGAACGAGGCGGGCATCGAGCTCACGCTGCACGACTTCAACCGCATCGGCAGCCGCACGCCCCATGTCGCAGACATGAAGCCGTTCGGCAAGTACGTCATGAACGACGTCGACCGTCACGGCGGCATCCCGGTCATCATGAAGGCCATGCTCGACGAGGGTCTCATCCACGGCGACGCGCTCACCGTCACCGGCAAGACCGTCGCCGAGAACCTGCGCGACCTGAACCCCGACCCAGTCGACGGCGACGTCATCCACACCTTCGCCGACCCGATCCACGCATCCGGCGGCATCACGATCCTGCACGGGTCGCTCGCCCCCGAGGGCGCCGTGGTCAAGTCCGCCGGCTTCGACGCCGACGTGTTCGAGGGTCCGGCTCGCGTCTTCGAGCGCGAGCGCGGCGCGATGGACGCGCTGGCCGCCGGCGAGATCAACCCGGGCGACGTCATCGTCATCCGCTACGAAGGGCCCAAGGGCGGTCCCGGAATGCGCGAGATGCTGGCGATCACCGCGGCCATCAAGGGCGCGGGTCTCGGAAAAGATGTACTACTCTTGACGGACGGACGATTCTCAGGCGGCACAACCGGCCTGTGCATCGGCCACATAGCACCCGAAGCGGTGGACGCAGGTCCTATCGCCTTCGTGCGCGATGGTGATCTGATACGGGTCGATATCGCGGCTCGCTCCCTCGAGCTACTCGTCGAGGAGGCTGAGCTGGACTCCCGCCGGGACGGCTGGGAGCCTCTTCCCCCGCGCTATACCCGTGGCGTCCTCGCCAAGTACTCCCGTCTCGTGCGCTCTGCCGCACAGGGCGCGGTGACCGGCTGACCTCCTGACGACACAGATCACCAAGGAAGCGACATGACTCCTGAATCCGCGCCCGCCGTGCCGCGGCCGCCCGCACGCACATCCTCAGCCCCGGAGATCTCCGGCGCCGAGGCCGTCGTCCGCTCGCTCGAGAACCTCGGCGTCACCGACATCTTCGGCATCCCGGGCGGGGCGATCATGCCCGTCTACGACCCGCTCATGGACGCCTCCGGCCTGCGCCACGTTCTCGTTCGTCACGAGCAGGGTGCCGGTCACGCCGCCGAGGGCTACGCCGCGGCGACCGGCAAGGTCGGCGTCTGCATCGCCACCTCCGGCCCCGGCGCGACGAACCTCGTCACGGCGATCGCCGACGCGTACATGGACTCGGTGCCGATGGTCGCCATCACCGGGCAGGTGTTCTCGACACTGATGGGCACCGACGCCTTCCAGGAGGCCGACATCGTCGGCATCACCATGCCGGTGACCAAGCACTCGTTCCTGGTCAAGTCGGCCGAGGAGATCCCCGGTGCGATCGCCGCGGCGTTCGAGGTCGCCTCGACAGGCCGCCCCGGCCCCGTCCTCGTCGACATCACGAAGGACGCACAGCAGGAGACCGCGCCGTTCATCTGGCCGCCGAAGGTCGACCTGCCCGGTTACCGCCCTGTCACCAAGGCGCACGGCAAGCAGATCCAGGCCGCGGCGACTCTGCTCGCCGAGGCCAGGAAGCCGGTGCTGTACGTCGGCGGCGGTGTGATCCGCGCTCACGCCTCGGCTGAGCTGCTGACCCTCGCGGAATCGACCGGCGCGCCGGTCGTCACCACGCTGATGGCGCGCGGGGCCTTCCCCGACTCCCACCCGCAGCACCTCGGGATGCCCGGCATGCACGGCACCGTGCCCGCCGTGCTCGCCCTGCAGGAGTCCGACCTGATCGTGTCGCTCGGCGCGCGGTTCGATGACCGCGTCACCGGCAAGGCGGCGCTCTTCGCCCCCGACGCCAAGGTCGTGCACGTCGACATCGACCCGGCCGAGATCTCGAAGATCCGCACGGCGACCGTGCCGATCGTCGGCGACGTGCGCGATGTGCTCGTCGACCTCGACACCGCCTTCCGCAGCACGATCGCGGGCGGCAAGCCCGACACCGACGAGTGGTGGTCGTACCTCGACGGGCTGAAGGCCGAGTTCCCCCTCGGATACGCACAGCCCGAAGACGGCCTGATGTCGCCGCAGTACGTCATCCAGCGCATCGGCGAGCTGACCGGACCCGAGGCGATCTATGCGGCCGGCGTCGGTCAGCACCAGATGTGGGCGGCGCAGTTCATCAAGTACGAGCGTCCCAACTCGTGGCTGAACTCGGGCGGTGCCGGAACGATGGGGTACTCGGTTCCGGCCGCCATGGGCGCCAAGGTCGCCGAGCCGGACCGCGTCGTATGGTCGATCGACGGCGACGGATGCTTCCAGATGACAAACCAGGAGCTCGCCACCTGCGTCATCAACAACATCCCGATCAAGGTCGCGATCATCAACAACTCGTCCCTGGGCATGGTGCGCCAGTGGCAGACGCTGTTCTACGACGGACGCCACTCGCACACCGATCTGAACACGGGCCACGGCACGATCCGCATCCCCGACTTCGTCAAGCTCGCCGAGGCGTACGGCTGCCTCGCCCTGCGGGTCGAGAAGGAGGAGGACGTCGACGCCGCCATCCAGACGGCGCTCGAGACCAACGACCGGCCCGTCGTGATCGACTTCGTCGTGAGCGCCGACGCCATGGTCTGGCCCATGGTGCCCCAGGGCGTCAGCAACAGCTACATCCAGTACGCGCGCGAGCACGCCCCGGCATTCGATGAGGAGATCTGAGCCATGTCCACACACGTGCTGAGCCTTCTCGTCGAGGACACCCCGGGCATCCTGACCCGCGTCGCCGGTCTCTTCGCCCGCCGCGGCTTCAACATCCACTCCCTCGCGGTCGGCGTGACGGAGGTGGCGGGCATCTCCCGCATCACCGTCGTCGTCGACGTCGAGGCCCTGCCGCTCGAGCAGGTCACGAAGCAGCTGAACAAGCTGATCAACGTGATCAAGATCGTCGAGCTCGAGCCGTCGAACTCGGTGCAGCGCGAGCACATGCTCATCAAGGTGCGCACCGACAACAACACCCGCTCGAACGTGCTCGAGATCGTGAACCTGTTCCGCGCCTCGATCGTCGACTACGCCCCGGATGCCGTGGTGATCGAGGTCACCGGCGACCAGGGCAAGGTGCAGGCGCTGCTGCGGGCGCTCGAGCCGTTCGGCATCAAGGAGCTCGCCCAGTCGGGCCTGCTCGCCATCGGCCGCGGCGGCAAGAGCATCACCGAGCGCGTCCTGCGCGGCTGACAAGAACTTACGAACCACAAGCAAGGAGAAACAACACCGTGAGCACCGAGATCTTCTACGACGCGGACGCCGACCTCTCGATCATCCAGGGCAAGAAGGTCGCGATCGTCGGCTACGGCTCGCAGGGCCACGCCCACGCGATGAACCTTCGCGACTCGGGCGTCGAGGTCACCATCGCCCTCAAGGAGGGCTCCAAGTCGATCGCCAAGGCCGAGGAGGCGGGCTTCCCCGTCAAGAACGTCGCCGACGCGGCGGAGTGGGCCGACGTCATCATGATCCTCGCGCCGGACCAGCACCAGCGGACGATCTACAACGAGTCGATCAAGGACAAGCTGACCGCGGGCAAGGCCCTCGCCTTCGCGCACGGCTTCAACATCCGCTTCGGCTACATCGACGCTCCCGAAGGCGTCGACGTCATCCTCATCGCTCCCAAGGCACCCGGTCACACCGTGCGCCGCGAGTTCGTCGCAGGTCGTGGCATCCCCGACATCATCGCCGTCGAGCGCGATGCGTCGGGCAAGGCCTGGGACCTCGCGCTCTCCTACGCGAAGGCCATCGGCGGCACCCGCGCGGGTGTCATCAAGACGACCTTCACCGAAGAGACCGAGACCGACCTGTTCGGCGAGCAGGCTGTGCTCTGCGGTGGCATGAGCCACCTCGTGCAGGCAGGCTTCGAGACCCTGGTCGAGGCGGGCTACCAGCCCCAGATCGCGTACTTCGAGGTTCTGCACGAGCTCAAGCTGATCGTCGACCTGATGTGGGAGGGCGGCATCGCCAAGCAGCGCTGGTCGATCTCCGACACCGCCGAGTTCGGCGACTACGTCTCGGGTCCCCGCGTCATCGACGCGGGCGTCAAGGAGCGCATGCAGGGCGTGCTCGCCGACATCCAGTCGGGCGCGTTCGCCAAGCGCTTCATCGAGGACCAGGACAACGGCGCCGAGGAGTTCCTGTCGCTCCGCGAGAAGGAGCAGGGCCACCCGATCGAGGCGACCGGCAAGGAGCTGCGCTCGCTGTTCGCGTGGAAGTCGCAGGACGAGGACTACGTCGAGGGCAGCGCCGCGCGCTGATCGGCTGTCGTGAGAACGGGCGTCCTTCGGGGCGCCCGTTCTTCGTTTTGTGATCCGCATACATCCGATGTCTGTGTCATGCTTGAGGCATGCGACAGGAATGGTTCGATGAGGCGCGCTTCGGGATGTTCGTCCACTTCGGCGCGTACAGCGTGGCTGCGCGGCACGAATGGGTGCAGAACTACGAGCGACTGACCGACGAGCAGTACCGGCCCTATATAGACCACTTCGATCCCGACCGCTTCGACGCGAGGGCCATCGCGCGCAAGGCGAAGGAGACCGGCATGGGCTACGTGGTGCTGACGGCGAAGCACCACGACGGATTCTGCCTGTTCGATTCGGCGCTCACCGATTTCACCTCCGCGGCGGTGTGCGATCGCGACCTGGTGCGCGAGTACGTCGAGGCGCTGCGAGAGGAGGGGCTCAAGGTCGGTCTGTACTACTCGCTCCTCGACTGGCATCACCCCGACTTCACCGTCGACTGGAACCATCCGCGCTGCGACGACGAGAACGCTGCGGCTCTGAACGAACGCCGCGACATGGCGCGGTACCGCGAGTACCTGCACGGCCAGGTGCGAGAGCTGCTCATCGGCTACGGAGAACTCGACTATCTGTTCTTCGACTTCAGCTACCCCGAGACCAGGGATGGCTGGGCGGGCAAGGGCCCGGAGGACTGGCACGCCGAAGCGCTTCTGGCGATGTGCCGCGAGCTGCAGCCCGGAATGCTGGTGAACGATCGGCTGGGGATCCCTGCCGACTTCGTCACCCCGGAGCAGTACCAGCCGACCTCACCGCTCGTGGACGGGGAGGGCGAGCCGCAGGTCTGGGAGGCGTGCCAGACGCTGAACGGCTCCTGGGGCTACCACAGGGACAACACCGATCAGAAGTCCGCTGATCTTCTCGTGCGGATGCTCGCCGACTCGGTGTCGATGGACGGCAACATGCTGCTGAACATCGGCCCGGACGGGCGAGGTGCGGTCGCGCCTCGCGACGCCAGGACACTGGGGGAGATCGGCGAATGGATGCTGCTGCACCGCGATGCGATCGTCGGAGCCGGCCATGCCGACTTCGTCCCCCCGAGGGAGGGCGTCTACACGCGTCGCGGCGACAAGCTGTACCTGCACCTGTTCACCTGGCCGCTCGGCTTCGTGCATCTGCCCGACCTCGCAGGCAGGGTCTCGTTCGCGCGGCTGCTGAACGACGGATCATGGCTGAAGACCTCGGTCGTCGACCCCGATCAGCGCCCTGAGAACATGACCCCTGCGGGCCAGGCGGAGGGCACGCTCACCGTGCACCTGCCCGTCCGGCGCCCCGACGTGCTGCTCCCGGTGATCGAGCTCACCCTGACCCGCTGACCTCCGTCAGGGCGTCGGCACCTCGAGCTCTCCGAGAGCAAGGCGGGCCGCACCGAGGATGATGGCGTCGGGGCCGGTTCCGGCGGCCTCGATGCGAAGCCGCTGCGTCGCGAGTGGGTGACAGGCCTCGTAGACGCGGCTTCGGACCGCCGCGAGGAACGGCTCGGACGCGCTCATGCTCCCTGTGAGGAAGACGGCGTGCGGGTTGAAGAAGTTGACGACGCCCGAGAGTGCCTGCCCCAGGTGGGTGCCCGCCGTGCGCACGAGTGTCGTCGCCACGGGGTCCGCATCGCGCGCCAGTGCGAGCACCTGATCGACGCCGGTGATGCCCTCGACACCGCGCTCGCGCATCTGGCGGACGAGGCTGGCGCCGCTCGCGACGGTCTCCAGGCAGCCGGTGTTGCCACAGGAGCAGGGGACGTCGCCGCTGCCGTCGATCCTCGTGTGGGTGATGTCGCCTGCCGCTCCGCTGGCTCCCCGATGCACGACGCCGTCGACGACGATCCCGCTGCCGATGGCGGTTCCCGCCTTGACGGTGATGCTGTGCCCGGTGGTGCCGAACTGCGCGCCGTGCTCGCCCAGGGCGGCGAGGTTCGCGTCGTTGTCGACGGCGACCTTCGTCCCGCCGAAGCGGCTGCTCAGGTGCTCGCCGACTCGGAACCCCGACCAGCCTGGCATTCGGGAGGGCTGATCCACGCTGCCGGTCTCGACGTGGACGGGGCCGGGAAGGCCGATGCCGATCGCGCGGACCGCGGACCCCGTCACCATGCGCTCCATGGCGTCGGCGACGGCCGCAAGGGTGGCCTCGGGGCCCTCCGTCAGATCGATGGGAATGGTCTCGACACGCTGGATCGCACCCGACAGCCCGTGTCGTCCGATGCGCGCGTGCCCTCCGCCGAGGTCAGCCGTCAGCACGATGCCGCCGTCGTCCGCGACGCGGAGGATCCGTGGGCGGCGTCCGCCCCGGGAGGTTCCCTCGCCCGCTTCCGTCAGCATCCCGGAATCGAGCAGTGCCTGGACGCGCAGGCCCACGGTGGAGGCTGCGACGCCCAGCTGATCGGCCAGCTGGGAGCGCGAGCGCGCGCGACCACTCGCGACCAGGTCGAGGATCCGTCTGGTGTCATCGGGGGCGGTGGAGGGCATGCAGCTCGTCTCTGTTCGGTCTCGGTCTGGCAACGCTTGCGAGACATCGGATGTTCGGCTTGCGCTAGAGATCGAATCATGACACGGTAACTTCCTGCAACACAATCAAATGTTGTTTCGATTGTCGAAATAACGCCCTGGAACTCTGTGCAAGGAGGCATTCAATGAAGAAGATGCGGGTAGGAGCTGTCGTCGCCATCGCAGGCGTCGCGGTCGCGATGACGGGCTGCTCGACCAGCGCGGGAGGCTCGAACGGGTCGGGAGACGGTGACACCATCGTCGTCGACATGTGGTCGGGCAGCGAGGACGACACGGCAGCGCTGGAGGCGCAGCTGGATGTCGCCAAGAAGCAGAACCCCGACCTCAAGATCGAGCTGCGCACCGCACCGTGGGGCGACTTCTTCACGAAGCTCACGACCAACATGGCCTCCGGCAACATGGCGTGCGTCACGGGCATGAACTCGGGCATGCTCGCCAGCTACACCGACGGCTTCGTTCCGCTCACGGCCGACGACCTCAAGACCGCGGGCCTCTCGGAGGACGACTTCGCACCGGGCGCCACCGAGATCCTCAAGAACAAGGGCGAGATGTACGGTCTGCCGTTCGACGTCTCGACGATGCTCGCGTACTACAACGAGGACATGCTGACGGCCGCAGGCACCGAGCTCCCGAAGGTCGGCTGGAGCTTCGACGACTTCGAGACGATCGCCGCGAAGGCGACGACCGGCGGCAAGTACGGCTTCGGCATCGGCATGGGCGACTTCCAGTGGCAGGCGCTCCCCATCGCGAAGTCCGGCGTGCAGCCGGTCTCAGAGGACGGGTCGCTCCAGCTCACGGACAAGGACTTCGCCTCGGCCGCCGAGTGGTATGCGGGACTGGTCACTGATCAGAAGGTCGCCGCACCCGTGGCCTCGGCATCCGACACCGGATGGGGTGAGAACCAGTTCACGGGTCAGAACGCCGCCATCGCCGTTGACGGCACCTGGAACGCCGTGGGCTACCTCACCAACGACGCCGGGTTCAAGGCCGGAATGGCTCCGCTGCCGACCGGCGACAACGGCAACCTCAGCCTGATCCTCGGCTCGGGCTTCGGCATCGCCAAGTCGTGCGAGAACAAGGAGGCCGCGCTCAAGGTGCTCGGCTCGCTGCTCAGCAAGGACGCGCAGGACTACATCGCCTCGTCGGGTCGGAGCTACCCCGCTCGCGCTGAGAGCCAGCCGCTGTACTTCGAGTCGCTCGACGAGTCGTACCGCGACCAGGTCGAGCAGGTCTTCACCGCCGCCTTCGAGAACGTCGAAGGCCAGTACGTGTCGGACAACTGGGCGAAGGTCGGCACATTCGTGCAGCCGCAGCTGGTGAGCGTCTACAACGGCCAGGCGTCGATGAAGGACGTGCTCGAGTCCGCGCAGCAGCAGTTCGGCAACTGACAATCGACCCGGGACCTCGTCCCGACTAAGGAAATGCAGAGATGACCACCACGACCGCTCCCCGGCGTCGTCGAGGGTCGTTCGCCAAGGTCGAGGCGCGCCAGGCGCTGGGCTTCGCAAGCCCAGCCCTGGTGGGCCTCGCCCTGTTCACGATCGTGCCCGTCGTCTTGTCCGTCGTGATGAGCTTCTTCGACTGGCCGACGTTCGGCGATCGCTCCTTCAACGGCGGGGCGAACTACGTCCGCCTCTTCGAGGATCCGAACTTCCTTCCCGCACTGCGCAACACGATGGTGTTCACGGTGCTCTACGTGCCGGTGAGCATCGCGCTGTCGCTCGCGCTGGCGCTGGGACTCGGCCCGCGCATCCGTGGACGAGGCGTCCTGCGCGTCCTCTTCTTCATCCCGGTCGTGACGCCGATGGTGGCGAACGTGCTGGTGTGGAAGATGCTCCTGCAGCCGCAGGGTCTGTTCAACGGACTCTCGCAGACGTGGTTCGGGGTCGAGCTGCCCAACTTCCTGGCGGACCGGCAGTGGGCGATGATCATGGTCGTCGTCATGAGCGTCTGGCAGGGGCTGGGCTACAACATGCTCATCTTCTCGGCGGCTCTCGAGCAGCTGCCGGAGAGCGTCGTCGAGGCGGCGCGCATCGACGGCGCGCGCGGGCTGCGGATGATCTGGAGTGTCATGATCCCGATGATCTCGCCGGCGATCTTCTTCGCGACGATCATGACCATGATCACCTCGCTGCAGGTGTTCGTCCAACCGCAGATGCTCACCGGCGGCGGGCCGGGCAACGCGACGATGCCACTGGTCATGTGGATCTACAACCAGGGATTCAAGTTCCAGGACCTCGGGCTGGCCGCGGCTGGGGCGTGGATCCTGTTCGCCCTCATCATCATCATCACTGCGCTGCAGTTCGGTGCGCAGAAGAAGTGGGTGCACTATGAGCACTGACGTGATCATCCAGCCGGTCCTCACGGCCGGAAGCGACGACGGGCATGTCGAATCCGATGCTCGCCGAGGGCGCGCGCCCATGACGCGCGGGGAGCGAGCCCGGCTCGTCTTCGGCCATGTCCTGGTCTACCTCGCCGCGGCGCTGTTCATGCTGCCGCTGATCTACGCCTTCTTCTCGGCGCTGAAGCCGAACGCCGACATCTTCTCGATGCCGCCCAGCCTCTTCGGCTCGGAGGTGCGCTGGTCGAACTTCGCCGAGGTGTTCTCCTTCGGGCCGTTCTGGACGTATATCGGCAACTCGCTGTTCACCTCAGTGGCGGGGACGCTGGTCGTGCTCGTGGTCTCGACGACTGCCGGGTACGCGTTCGGCCGGCTGAGGTGGAAGGGTCGCGACGCGGTCTTCGTGCTGTTCCTCGCGACTCTCATGGTGCCGGCGGAGGTGCTCGTCATCCCGATGTTCCAGGTCATGCAGTGGTTCGGATGGGTCGACACCTATCAGGCGCTCATCTTCCCGTTCGCGTTCACCGCCTTCGGCACGTTCCTGATGCGGCAGTTCTTCCGCGGCATCCCGTACGAGCTCGAGGAGGCTGCTCGCGTCGACGGCGCAGGGCCGCTGAGATGCTTCCTGCAGATCATCCTTCCCCTGTCGACGTCGGCGGTCGCTGTGCTCGCCGTGTTCACCTTCCTGTCGTTCTGGAACAGCTACCTCTGGCCGCTCATCGTGACGGTCGACTACAACGCGCACGGCACCCTGCCGGTCGGGCTCGCGAGCTTCTCCGGTCTGACGGGGACTCGATGGGACCTGCAGATGGCCGCGTCGATCATCTCGATGATCCCCACCACCATCCTGGTCATCGCCTTGCAGAAGCATCTGGTCAAGGGCATCGCCATGGCCGGCCTCGGTGGACGCTGACCGCGGCATGGCGCAGCAGTATCAGACACAGGTGATCTCCGGCTACGCCGGGATCGACATCGGCGGCACGAAGATCGCCGCTCTCATCGTCGACGACGCAGGTGGTGTGCTCGCTCGCGGCGCCGTACCCGCTCCGGCACGTGAGGGCGGAGCGGCCATGGCCGATGCCGCGGCTCGGCTCGTCACCGACCTCGCGCACCGGTCCGGAGCCCGCCTTCGCAGCGCCGGCGCGGGCGCGGCGGGCGTCGTCGATCACGAGACCGGCACGATCCGTGCCGCCTCGGCGACGTTCTCGGACTGGGTCGGCTTCCCCCTCGCGACGGAGCTCAGCATCCGCCTCGGAGTCCCTGTAGGAGTGGAGAACGACGTCAACGCGTTCCTGCTCGGCGAGGCGGCTGCGGCGTCGGTGCGCGATGACGTCCTGGGCGTCATGCTCGGCACCGGCGTCGGCGGCGCGCTCATCATCGACGGAGCCCTTCGTCGCGGTCCTCACGGCGCGGCCGGCGAGATCGGCCACACGCCCGGATACAGCGACCTCGTGTGCACATGCGGTCAGATCGGACACCTCGAGACACTCGCCTCGGGAACATCGATCGCGCTGCGCTTCGCCGAGCGGACGGGAGAGCACCTCGGCGGTGCTCGCGACGTGGCCGCTCGCGCGCGCCGCGGTGACGCCGATGCGGTCGCGGTCTTCCGCGCGGCGGGGCGGGCTCTCGGTCTCGCGTGTGCGAGTGCGGCGACGCTGCTCGATCTGCCCCGTGCGATCGTCGGCGGGGGAGTGGCCCACGCCTGGGACCTCCTGCAGCCGGGAATCGACGAGGCCCTTCGCACGGACGCGCCGGTGTCCGGCATCCCGCTCACCATCCTGCCCGCCCGTCTGGGGGAGGATGCGGTGGCGCTCGGCGCCATCGAGACCGCACGCAGCCTCGACATGGCTGCGATCTCCTGACCCCTCTCGCCTGAAGGAGCGAACGTGACCGAAAGACTGGAAGCCAGTGAGATCTGGATGGGCCCGCTGCCCGAGCTCGCCGAAGGCGGACTCGAGGCGCCGCGCATCGGCATCGCAGGGATCTCCATCGAATCCAGCACCTTCTCACCCCATGTGTCCGGAGACGAGGTATTCACGATCCGGACGGGCGCCGACCTCCTCGGCTACTACCCCTTCCTCGACGAGGGCCGGGAACTTCGCGAGGCCGCGACCTGGGTGCCCCTCTACCACGGTCGTTCCCTGCCCGGCGGGGCGGTCGATCCTGCCACCTATCGGCGGATGAAGGATGCCATCGTCGAGGCGATTCGTCGTGAGGGACCGTTCGACGGCTTCTTCTTCGACATCCACGGAGCCATGAGCGTGCGCGGGATGCAGGATGCAGAGGGCGATCTCGCGGACGCGGTGCGCGAAGCGCTCGGGTCCGACACGCTCATCTCCACGTCGATGGACCTGCACGGGAATGTGTCCGAAGTGCTGCGCGACCAGGTCGATCTGCTCACCTGCTACCGCATGGCGCCCCATGAGGACTGGCTGAACACCAAGGAGCGCGCCGTGTGGAATCTGCTGGCGCGGCTGCGCGGCGAGCACGGCGCCGACCCCGTGCGCCGCCGCCCGCTCAAGGCCTGGGTGCCCGTTCCCGTGCTGCTCCCGGGAGAGAAGACGTCGACGCGGCTGGAGCCGGCTCAGAGCATCTATGCCGAGCTGCCCCTGATCGAGGCGATGGAAGGCGTGGTCGACGCCTCCGTGTGGATCGGCTACGCGTGGGCGGATGAACCCCGCTGCCAGGCGTACGTGGTCGTGATGGGAGACGACGGCCCGCTGATCACGCGCGAGGCGGAGCGCATCGCGCGGATGTTCTGGGACGCACGGGAGGAGTTCGTCTTCGTGGCGCCGACCGCATCACTCGACGGGGCGCTGACGAAGGCGCTCGCGCCCGACGCCGACCGCCCGTACCTCATCTCGGACTCCGGTGACAATCCGACCGCGGGTGGTGCCGGAGACGTCACGTGGACGCTGGGCGAGCTGCTGGCTCGTCCGGAGCTCACCGATCGATCGCGCACCACACTGGTCGCCTCGATCTTCGACGCGGACGCCGTCGCAGCCGCCGTCGCTTCCGGGGTGGGCTCGACCGTCACCCTGACCGCGGGCGCACGCGTCGATGCCGGGCCTCGCGGTCCGCTGACCATCACGGGCGAGGTCTTCTCGATCACGCATGGCGATCCCGACGCGGGCACGCAGGTCGTCATCGCGGTCGGTGGCGTGCACGCGATCATCACAGAGCGCCGCAAGCCGTTCCATCATCTTGACGATTTCCGGATGCTCGGGCTGGATCCCGAGGCCGCGGACCTCGTCGTGGTGAAGATCGGCTATCTCGAGCCGGAGCTCTATGAGCTCGCCGCCGACTGGACGCTCGCCCTGACCCCCGGTGGCGTCGATCAGGATCTCCTGCGGCTCGGCCACCATCACCTGCAGCCGGGAGTGTTCCCCTTCGACACCGACGGCGATCCAGCGCTCACCGCCCACGTGAGCCGACGAGAGGAGAGCCCCGCATGCTGAACTTCGAGACGCGCATCGGCCCCGACCTCGGCGCCCATGCTCCCCGCTACCCGCAGAACGGCGTGCCCGACTGGTATCGCGATGCCAAGCTCGGCTTCTTCGTGCATTGGGGTCTCTACTCCGTGCCCGCATGGGCGGTGCAGCATGGCGAAGGCGTCAACATCCCGGCCGAGGACGCGTACGCCTGGCATCAGTACGCCGAGTGGTACGGGAACACCGTGAGGATCGCGGGGAGCCCCACCTGGGAGCGGCACCAGCGCGTCTATGGCGCAGGCACCTCCTATGAGGACCTCGCCGACCTCTGGGACGCCTCGGCCTTCGACGCCGACGCCTTCGTCGGCGAGCTCGTCGGGGCCGGCGCCCGCTACATCATCCCCACCACGAAGCATCACGAGGGCTTCTGCCTCTGGGACACCAGGACGACCGGATTCAACGCGGTCGCGCGTGGACCTCGTCGCGATCTCATCCGCGAGTTCCACGACGCCACGCGCAGAGCGGGAGCGCGGTTCGGCGTCTACTACTCGGGGGCTCTGGACTGGCACGTCAGCGACTTCCCGCCGATCGAGTCCGACACCGACCTGTTCCGCTTCCGGCGCAACGACGAGCACTTCTCGCGCTACTCGGCGTCGCAGCTCGACGAACTCATCGAGCGCTTCTCGCCGGACGTGCTCTGGAATGACATCGAATGGCCGGACGGCGGCAAGGGCGACGACCCGTTCGCCGTGGCCGCCCTGCTGAAGCGCTACTTCGAGTCCGTGCCCGATGGTGTCGTCAACGACCGCTGGGGTGTGCCGTATCACGGCTTCCTCACGCGCGAGTACCGGGACATCCCCGACATCCTCGATCAGCCGTGGGAGTCGACGCGGGGCCTCGGCTACTCATTCGGATTCAACCAGGCCGAGGACGCCCGTCATTCGCTCTCGGGCGATGAGCTGATCCGCATGCTGGTCGACGTGGTCTCGAAGAACGGCAACCTCCTCATCAACGTGGGTCCGGCAGCCGACGGCTCGATCCCCGAACTGCAGCTCGCGGCGATGCGCACGATGGGCGCCTGGCTCGGGCAGAACGGCAGCGCGATCTACGGCACACGGCCGTGGATCCGATTCGGTGAGCCCCTCGCGCCGGTTCGTTACACGTCATCGGCAGCCGGCGTGCACGTGCACGTCATGGATCCCGCGTGCGGCGAGGTGGCGCTGCCACCCGAGCTCGTCGGGAGAGATGTGCGCTGGGCTGACGGATCTCGCGCCCAGATCAAGACCGGCAGGGACGGCGTCTCGACTATCGAGATCCCGGACGCGCTTCGCGGCGCTGCGGTCGCGGTGGCGACGGCGTCATGAGCGTGACGAACGCCCTCGAGATCGCCGTGCAGGATGCCGCCGGCGCGCGCACGGCGTTCGACGCCGGCGCTGACCGGGTCGAGCTGTGCCAGGCGCTGGCGGGTACGGGCGGGTTGACGCCGTCGGCGGGAACGATCGAAGCGGTGCTGCGGATCGCAGGCGCCCCCGAGCGGGTCGCCGTGCTCGTCAGGCCGCGACCGGGAGGATTCGTCTACGACGCGGAGGAGGTCGCGCTGGTCGCGGCCGATGTCCGTGACGCGGTCCGACGCGGCGCCGGCGGCGTGGTCGTCGGCGCGCTCACGCACAGGGGAGCCGTGGACGAGGAGGCGATGCAGCGCTGGACGGATGCTGCAGAGGGGGCGGACGTGGTGTTCCATCGGGCCATCGACGTGCTTCCCTCGCCCGTGGACGCCATCGACCGTCTGATCGGGCTCGGCGTGCGCCGGGTGCTGACCAGCGGCGGCGCCGCGCACAGCATCGACGGTGTCGCGACCATCGCCGGGATCGCTCGGCGGTCCGCAGGGCGCATGGAGGTCATGGCCGGAGGGGGAGTGCGTCCTCGAGACATCCCCGACCTCGTGCGCGGAGGAGCGGACGCCGTTCATCTGTCAGCGCGCACGTCGTCATCCGACGCGATGCCCGCAGGACCCGGCGGTGGTGCTGCCGGGTACGACGTCACCGACGTCGCGATCGTCCGCGCCGCGCGCGCCGCGCTCGACGGCGTCCTCGCGCTCCGCTAGCGGAAGCGCTGGCCCGCCCGGTCTACTCGTCGGCGGGGGCATCCTCGATCTCGATCGGCGCCTCGCCGGCAGCCCACTGGGGAGCCGGCAGCGTCACCGTCTGGCCTCCCTGGATCTGACGCAGGGCATCCGCGATCTCGTCGGAGTTGGAGGGAACGGGCAGCCCGCACTTCTCGAGCTCGGACGCGAATTTCAGCGTGAGGCGCTCCTTGCCCGCCTCGACGGCCTCGGCGGTCGTGCCGTACTTGATCTCGCTGCCGGTCTGGATGTCGGAGACCGAATCGCACACGTGATAGACCTTGCCGCCGTCGACCCAGGTCACGGCGTCCTCGCCGAGCAGCTGGATGACCGTCGACTGGTCGGCGGTGTACTTCTCGACGGACGGCGGATTGAGGTCGACGCCCACGATCGTCGCGATCACGGCGAGCACGATGCCGAGGGCGCCGGCGATCGTCTTCTGGCCCTTGTCCATGTCCTTGTTCAGGAAGATCAGAATGATCAGCGGCAGGAACGCCAGGATCGCGATGATCGCGCCGAGCTGGTTCTGCACGAAGAAGCGCACGGTGTCGGACTTTTTCGCGGGGTCGAGGCGGTTCGCCTTCTTCCACAGAATGGATCCGGTGATCGCCAGCGCGGCGATGACCACGAGCAGCACGAGCAGCGTGATGAACGCCCACTGCGGGAACGTCGCCTCAGCTCCGCCCTCGACGAGCAGGCCCGTCTCGGGGTCGCGCATCAGCTCGCCGTCGCCGCCGGTGACCTCCCGCTGACGCAGCAGCCAGAAGATCGCGACGGCCTCTGCCGCGATGGCCAGCGCCCACAGCGCCGCAGCGATCCATCGCAGCGTCGTCGACTTCCTCTTCGCCTCGGCGGTCGGCACCCACGTGCGCTCGCTCGTGCCGCGCTCGTCACCCGGCTCCGCGACCGGCCTGATGTTCTCTGCCACTTTTCCTCCCCAGGAGCTGTCGAGCATGAGCCTAGTGGGAGGTCGCCTGCAGCGTAGGTACGCTGGAGAGATGAATTCCGACCCCGAGGACGACGCTCTCAGCTGGGACGGTGACGACGCGCTCGAGGCCCGCTGGCCCGACCCCGCCCGTCGAACCTCCGCACCGGGACGCGACAGAGCTCCGGCAGCCCCGCATGTCGCTGGCAATGCAGCGCGCCAACGGGCGACGGGTGCCGGGGACCCCCTGCCGGATGCTGAAGACGAGCCTCAGGGAATCGGAACGGCCACGCTCGTGATGCTCGGCATCCTCGGAGGCGTGTACCTGCTGTACACGATCGGCTGGGTGATCGGCGGGGTCGGGATGCAGGCCAAGGCGATGTTCATGCTGCCCGCACCTCACTACCTCGCGAGCATGTGGATTGCGGTGCTCGCCCCGGCTCTCTGGTTCGTGTCGACGCTCATGCTGACCCGCGGCAGCAGGGACTGGGTGCGCATCAGCGCCCTTGTCGTCGGAGCCGCGCTGCTCGTGCCGTGGCCCTTCGTGGTCGCCGGGGGAGGGGGAGCGCTGTGAGCGAGAGCACATCATCCGCCGAGGTCGATCCCACGGCGTCCCGCGTGGTCAGCATGCTTCGCGGCTTCGTCACCGGCATCCTCGGACTCGCCTACGCGTTCCTCATCTGGAACGCGACCTTCTATCTGATCGAGATGGCGCAGGCGGGCATCAGCGGATACGGCTGGACTGTTCTTCTCATGCCGGTGATCGTGCCGATGATCGTGTTCGTCGTGGCGCTGCTGATGACACGCAGGCGCCCCCTCGGGGTCTTCATCGTCGCGATGCTCGCCGGTCTCGGGCTGAGCGCGGTGTTCTGGCTCGACACGCTGAGCTTTGCGCTGCGCAACGGAGCATCGCTGCTCGGCTGAGTTCTCCCACCGCCCGCTGCAACGGCCCGTCACACGGTCGGGGCGGTCGATGGCGCTGAGGTAAAGTGTGTCCCGATCGCGCCCCGACGGCGTGCGGCGCATCGGCTTACTCCCGCTCGTCCTGCCCCGAAGGATCTCTGTGCCGAACAACACCGCCACCAAGCCCGTCGTCCTGCTCGCCGAGGTGCTCTCGCCCGCGACGATCGAGGCACTCGGCCCCGACTTCGACGTGCGCGAGGTCGATGGAACCGATCGTGAGGCGCTGTTCGCGGCCCTCGCCGACGCCGACGCCGTGCTCGTCCGCTCGGCCACGCGCATCGACGCCGAGGCGCTGACCCACGCCCCCAAGCTGAAGGTCGTCGCCCGCGCCGGTGTCGGACTCGACAACGTCGACATCAAGGCCGCGACCGCAGCCGGCGTCATGGTCGTCAACGCGCCCACGTCGAACATCGTCTCTGCGGCCGAACTCACCGTGGGTCACATCCTCAGCCTCGCCCGTCGCATCCCCGCCGCCCACGCCTCGCTCTCGAGCGGAGCCTGGAAACGCAGCTCGTTCACCGGTGTCGAGCTGTTCGAGAAGACGGTCGGCATCATCGGTCTCGGCCGGATCGGCGCGCTCGTCGCCGCGCGCCTCAACGCGTTCGACATGCGGGTCATCGCGTACGACCCCTACGTCACGAGCGCTCGTGCGCAGCAGCTCGGCGTGCAGCTCGTCACTCTCGACGAGCTCGTCGCCGAGTCCGACTTCATCACAATCCACATGCCGAAGACGCCCGAGACGACGGGCATGATCGCGGCCGAGCAGTTCGCCGCGATGAAGCCCACGGCCTTCGTCGTGAACGTCGCGCGCGGCGGCCTGATCGACGAGGCCGACCTGCATGAGGCACTCGTCGCTGGTGAGATCGCCGGCGCAGGACTCGACGTGTTCACCTCCGAGCCCCCGGCTGAGGGCAGCACCGCTCAGGCGCTGCTCGGTCTGCCGAACGTCGTCGTCACTCCGCACCTCGGCGCCAGCACCGACGAGGCTCAGGAGAAGGCGGGCGTGTCTGTCGCGCGCTCGGTGCGCCTCGCGCTCGGCGGCGACCTCGTTCCCGACGCGGTCAACGTCGCGGGCGGGGTCATCGACCCGTATGTGCGTCCCGGCATCCCGCTGGTCGAGAAGCTGGGCCAGATCTTCTCGGCTCTCGCTCAGTCGCCGATCACCAGCCTCGACGTCGAGGTGCACGGCGAGCTCAACAACTACGACGTCAGCGTGCTGCGGCTCGCCGCGCTCAAGGGCGTCTTCACCAACATCGTGAGCGAGACCGTCTCGTACGTCAACGCGCCGCTGCTGGCCGAGCAGCGCGGTATCGCGGTGCGGCTCGTGCAGGACGACATCAGCGAGGAGTACCGCAACGTCATCACGCTGCGCGGGGCTCTCTCCGATGGCTCTCAGCTGGCGATCTCGGGCACCCTCACCGGCCCCAAGCAGATCGAGAAGCTCGTGGCGATCAATGAGCACGCCATCGAGCTGCCGATCGAGAAGCACCACGTCGTGATGCTCTACACCGACCGCCCCGGCATCGTGGCCGTGTACGGCCAGAAGTTCGGCGACGCCGGGATCAACATCGCGGGCATGCAGATCGCCCGTCAGGCCGCCGGCGCGCAGGCGCTCAGCGTGCTCACCCTCGACTCGCCGGTCTCGGACGAGCTGCTCGAAGACGTCAGCGTCGCGATCGACGCCGACCTGTTCCGTCAGATCGAGATCGCCGAGGTCTGATCGCTCACACGCGCTGACGCGGGTTCCGGTTCATTCCGGGGCCCGCGTGGTCGCATCCACCACCAGTGCGACGAGCTGGTCGAGCGCAGCGCCGGTCGGCACGAACTCGCTCATCGCGCCCTGATCCTCGCCGGGCTCCGCGAGGGAGTTGTTGAAGTACAGGCCGTCGCTGAGCAGCATGACGAGGTCCAGCGCGGTCTCGTCTCGCACGTGCGGTCGGATCGCGTCGGCCCAGCGGGTGCGGACGTCGCGCAGTGCGTCGGATGCCGCGGCCGAGCCTCCCTGTGCGAGGCGGGTCGTCGCGATCAGGGCTCGGTCGAGGGCATCGTCCTCCATGACCGAGGTGCGCACGTAATAGGCGATCGGCCCGTCTTCCGCAGCGGACATCCGATCGAGGTCCTCGTCTGTCAGTGCGCTCAGCCGTGCGGCGAGGCCGGTCGTGAGGTCGTCCTTCGAGCCGAAGTGGTAGAGCAGTCCGCCTTTCGACACCCCGGCCTCCCTCGCGACAGCCTCGAGTGTGGCCGCTCGCTCGCCGTCGGCGATGAGGATGCTCTGGTAGGCATCGAGCACGCGTTCGCGTGCCAGGGGTGGACGAGGCATCGGCTTCTCCTGATCGTCGGCGTCTGTGTTACTGTACCAGCCGGACGGTTTATAAACGTCGACGTCCCCTGAACTCGAAAGGTGCGGTCATGTCCGTCACAGCCCCCATCAGGCTCTCCCATGAAGACGGTGCGCGCGTCGGCGCCCGCGGGTGGGCCGCACTGGCTGTGCTCATGCTGCCTGTGCTGCTGGTCTCGGTCGACAACACCGTGCTGAGCTTCGCGCTGCCGGAGATCTCGCTCGCTCTGCGCCCGAGCGGCGCAGAGCAGCTGTGGGTGATCGACGTGTACTCGCTCGTGCTCGCCGGCCTTCTGGTCACGATGGGCGTGATGGGCGACAGGTTCGGCCGTCGGCGGATGCTGTTCATCGGCGCCACGGGCTTCGCGCTGGTGTCAGCGCTGGCTGCCTTCGCGCCGACCGCCGGCCTGCTCATCGCCGCCCGTGCGGCGCTCGGCTTCTTCGGCGCGATGCTGATGCCGTCCACGCTGTCGCTGCTGCGGTCGATCTTCCCGAACCGCGACCAGCGTCGACTCGCCATCGCGATCTGGGCATCCGGCTTCTCCGCCGGGTCGGCGCTCGGTCCGGTCGTCGGCGGATTCCTGCTCGAGCACTTCGCGTGGGGTTCGGTCTTCCTCATCGCCGTGCCCATGCTCGTCCCGCTGCTCATCGGCGGGTACTGGCTGCTGCCCGAGAGTCGCGACCCGAACCCCGGCCGCATCGACCCGATCGGCATCGTGCTCTCGATGGCGGCCATGCTGCCGATCGTCTACGCGATCAAGTCGTTCGCCGTGGACGGCCCCACGTTCGTGGCCGCGGGACTCGTGGTCCTCGGCCTCGCCATGGGCTGGCTGTTCGTGCGCCGCCAGCTGCGCGCCGAGACCCCCATGCTCGACATGAGCCTGTTCCGCCGCGGCGGGTTCAGCGGGGCCATCCTCGTGAACCTGCTCAGCGTGATCGCGCTTGTCGGGTTCCTCTACTTCGTGCCGCAGCAGCTGCAGCTGGTGCTCGGACTCTCGCCCATGGTCGCGGGCTTCGCCCTCGTCCCCGGCATGGCGGCGATGATCATCGCCGGCCTCAGCGTCGTGCCGATCTCGCGCCGCGTGCCGCCCCACATCGTCGTGCCTGCAGGGCTCCTGCTGTCGGTCGGCGGGTACCTGGTGGTCGCCATGACCGCGCAGTCGAACAGCGTCGCGTGGCTGGTCCTGGCCTTCGTCATCCTCGGCATCGGGATCGGCGCGGCAGAGACCATCTCCAACGAGCTGATCCTCGCGCACGCTCCGGCCGAGAAGGCCGGAGCGGCGAGTGCGGTGTCGGAGACCGCCTACGAGCTCGGCGCGGTGCTCGGCACCGCCGTGCTCGGGGGCATCATCACGGCGTTCTACCGCGGTGCTCTGACCATCCCGGACGGCGTGCCGGCCGCACCCGCGGCTCAGGCGCGCGAGACGCTCGCCGGCGCGTACGCCGCCGCCCAGGAGCTTCCGGCCGCGCAGTCGGATGCACTGTGGCAGGCGGCGACCCACGCGTTCGATTCAGGCATCGTGACGACCTCGCTGATCGGGGCTCTGCTCGTGGCATCCGCGATCGTCGTCGCGGCGACGACCCTGCGCCCCAGCCGCTGACATCCGGCGTGCCGTGCGCCGGTGCGCCGCTACGCTGGAGGCAGTGTCCGCGGCGACCCGCGTGGCGGACGAGCAGGGCTGCAAGGAGACTCATGTCGCGCGTCGTGAAGCTGGCCGTCATCCCCGGTGACGGAATCGGACGAGAGGTCATCGCCGAGGCGGAGCGCGTGCTCGACGCGGTCACCGCGGGCGGCGACGTGACGTTCGAGAAGACGCCGTTCTCGCTGGGCGCCGGCCGCTACCTCGAGACCGGCGACACGCTCACGGATGACGACCTCGCGGCCATCCGCTCGCACGATGCGATCCTGCTCGGTGCGGTCGGCGGAACCCCGGGTGACGAGCGGCTGAAGGATGCGAACATCGAACGCGGCCTGCTGCTGAAGCTGCGCTTCGAGCTCGACCATTACGTGAACCTCCGTCCCTCGAAGCTGTTCCCCGGCGCCTCCAGCCCCCTGGCGAACCCCGGTGAGATCGACTTCGTCGTCGTCCGCGAAGGGACTGAGGGGCCGTACGTCGGAAACGGCGGCGCGATCCGCAAGGGCACCCCGCACGAGGTCGCCAACGAGACCAGCGTCAACACCGCATTCGGCGTGGAGCGCGTCGTCCGCTATGCGTTCGATCTCGCCGAACGCCGACGCAAGAAGCTCACGCTGGTGCACAAGACCAACGTGCTCGTGCACGCCGGTGCGATCTGGAAGCGCATCGTCGACGAGGTCGCATCCGAGCATCCCGATGTCGCCGTCGACTACCTGCACGTCGACGCGGCCACCATCTTCCTCGTGACCGACCCGGCACGATTCGACGTGATCGTCACCGACAACCTCTTCGGCGACATCCTCACCGACCTCGCCGGCGCCGTCACCGGCGGCATCGGCCTGGCCGCCTCGGGCAACATCAACCCCGACGGCGCCTTCCCCTCGATGTTCGAGCCCGTGCACGGCTCGGCTCCCGACATCGCGGGTCAGCAGAAGGCCGACCCGACCGCAGCGATCCTGTCCGTCGCCCTGCTCCTCGACCACCTCGGCCTGCGCGATGAATCCGCTCGGGTGCAGCAGGCGGTCGAAGCCGACATCGCGAGCCGCGACGGCGCCCGCACCACCGCCGAGACGGGCGACGCGATCATCGCCCGACTGCAGGCGTAATCTGAGAACACGCGCATCGACGCCGCATCCGACAGAGGACAGACATGACCGACACCGCCACCACAGCCAGCTCCGACACCGCTGAGCTCACGTTCGCCGTGACGAAGAACCTCGCAGCCAAGAGCCCCGCCCAGCGCGAGGAGATCCTGCAGAACCCCGGCTTCGGCACGAACTTCACCGACCACATGGTCGACATCTGCTGGTCTGAGAAGGGCGGCTGGCATCGCCCGCGCGTCCAGCCGTACGGGCCCATCGCGCTCGACCCGGCCGCAGCCGTGCTGCACTACGGGCAGGAGATCTTCGAGGGCATCAAGGCGTACCGGCACGCCGACGGCGGGGTGTACACGTTCCGGCCCGACCGCAACGCCGAGCGTCTGCGTCGCAGCGCCCGTCGCATGGCGCTCCCCGAACTGCCGACCGAGTACTTCATCCAGTCGATCCGCGAGCTGATCGCGGTCGACGGCGCCTGGGTGCCCTCGGGTGCCGACCAGAGCCTGTACCTGCGTCCCTTCATGTTCGCCAAGGAGGCGTTCCTCGGTGTGCGTGCGGCGAAGAAGGTCGCCTACTATCTCATCGCCTCGCCGGCCGGCGCGTACTTCACGGGCGGCGTCAAGCCCGTGCGCATCCGGCTGTCGAAGACCTACGCCCGAGCAGGGAGAGGCGGCACGGGAGCGGCGAAGACGGGCGGCAACTACGCCTCCAGCCTGCTGCCGCAGGCCGAGGCTGCCGCTCAGGGCTGCGACCAGGTGGTCTTCCTCGACCAGGACGGCAACGTCGAAGAGCTCGGCGGAATGAACATCGTGTTCGTCTACAAGGACGGCCGCGTCGTGACCCCGCAGTCCGACAGCATCCTCGAGGGCATCACGCGCGACTCGCTGCTGCAGCTCGCCGAAGACCGCGGTCTCACGGTCGAGCGTCGTGCCGTCTCGCTCGACGAGTGGCGCGAGGGTGTGGCATCCGGCGACATCGTCGAGGTCTTCGCCTGCGGCACCGCGGCCGTCGTCACCCCGATCGGGGCCCTGGTCTCGGACGACTTCGAAGACGAGCAGCCGCTGGGGGAGCTCGCCCTCTCGCTGCGCGAAGAGCTGACCGACATCCAGTACGGCCGCCGCGACGACAGGCACGGCTGGCTGGTGCGCCTCGACTGACGTCCCGCTTCGAGGCCCCGCCCTTCCTCCTGCAGGACGGGCGGGGCCTCTGCTGTCGGGGATAGGCTGGCGGGGTGAAGATCGCGCGTTTCAGCCACAACGACGGCATCCGGTACGGCATCCTCGACGACACCGACATCGTCGTGCTCGACGGAGATCCGATGTTCGCCGGCTACGAGCCGACGGGGGAGCGCGTGCCGGTCGCCGACGTCGCGCTGCTCGCGCCGGTGATCCCTCGTTCGAAGGTGGTCTGCGTCGGCCGCAACTACCACGATCACGCCGCGGAGTTCGGCAATGTAGCCCCCGAGGAGCCGCTGCTCTTCCTGAAGCCGAACACCTCGGTCATCGGCCCCGGCGACAGCATCGTCCGCCCGACGATCTCCGAGCGCACCGAGTTCGAGGGCGAGCTGGTCGCGGTCATCGGCCGCATCGCCAAGAACGTGAGCGCAGAGAACGCCCTCGACTACGTCTTCGGCTACACGATCGGCAACGACGTGACCGCGCGCGACCTGCAGCGCAAGGACGGGCAGTGGACCCGCGGCAAGGGCTTCGACACCTTCTGCCCGCTCGGCCCGACCATCGAGACCGAGTTCGTCGCCGCGACCGCGCGCCTCGAGACGCGCGTGAACGGCGAGGTGCGTCAGCAGGCACCGCTGACCGACATGATCCACTCTGTCGCCGACATCATCGCCTACGCATCGGCGGCCTTCACCCTGCTGCCGGGTGACGTCATCATGACCGGCACCCCTGCCGGCGTGGGGAAGATCGTCGCGGGCGACACCGTGGAGATCGAGATCAGCGGCATCGGCGTGCTCCGAAACACCGTGCGCGACGCGGCACCCGCCGCGTGAGCACCGCGCTCGGCGACCTGCGCGCCGTCCAGCGGCGCACCGTCGGCGTGCTGGCGGCAGGTCAGGTGCTCGGCGGCATCGCGTTCGGGGCGACCGTGTCGCTCGGAGCCCTGCTCGCCGCGGATCTCTCCGGCGACGACGCCCTGTCGGGTCTGGCGACCGCGTCGGTCACGCTGGGAGCGGCGGCCTTCGCGATCCCTCTGGCGCGCTTCGCCGCGCGCCGCGGTCGCCGCATGTCGCTCACCGCGGGCAATCTGCTCGCGCTGATCGGCATCGGCGTCGTGATCACCTCGGCCGCGGTGCGATTCTTCCCGCTGCTGCTGGTCGGCATCATCATGATCGGCATGGGCAATGCGGGCAACCTGCAGTCCCGGTTCGCCGCGACCGACCTCGCCGCCCCCGAGCATCGAGGCCGGGATCTGTCGATCGTCGTCTGGTCGACGACCGTCGGCGGTGTGACCGGTCCGCTGCTGCTGCCGCTCGGCGAAGAGGTCGGTGCCGTGATCGGGATGCCTCCGCTCACCGGCTCATACCTGTTCTCGCTCATCGCGCAGGCGGCGGCGCTCGCGCTGTACCTGATCGCGCTGCGCCCCGATCCGCTGCTGACCGCGATCAGCCTGGCCGGATCCTCGGCGAAGAGCGCTGTTCTCGGTGCCGACATCGACCGGCCCGTCGTCGCGAGATACGCGATCTTCGCCGTCTCGGGGTCGCACGCCGTGATGGCCTCGGTGATGGCGATGACGCCGATCCATCTCAAGCACATGGCTCACAGCGGTGGTCACGGGTCGACGCACGAGGTCACGGTGCTGGTCGGGGTCACGATCGCGCTGCACGTGGCGGGCATGTACGGCCTGTCTCCGCTCTTCGGAGTGCTGGCAGACCGATGGGGCCGCATCCGGGTCGTGCTGCTCGGCCAGGCTGTGCTGACCGCATCGCTGCTGACGGCGATCATCGCAGGCGACCACCCCGCCGGGGTCATGGTCGCCCTGATCCTGCTCGGTCTCGGCTGGAGCGCCGCTACCGTCGCGGGGGCGGCCCTGCTGACCGAGTCGTCGACCGTGCTGATGCGCCCGCGTCGGCAGGGTGTCAGCGACTCGCTGATGAGCCTGACCGCAGCGGTCGGCGCGGCGGGCGCCGGGCTCGTGCTCACCGAGTTCGGCTATGGCGGTCTCGCGACCGTTGCACTCGTGCTCGTGGTCGCGATCACGGCGCTGTCGCCGCTCGGCCGCATCCGCGCGGCCGCATGAGCTGGGTGGGCACCGGCGAGGCTTTCGCCGCGTCGTACGCCGCGCTGTGCGCGGGCACTGGCGAGACGATGCGCGAGATCGCCGGCCCAGCCCGAGGGCGCACGCTGCTCGACGTCGGTGCCGGCGACGGGACGCTCGCCGCAGCATGGGCGGATGCCGGGTGGCGCGTCGTCGCGACCGAGCCGGAGCCCAGCATGCGCGAGGTGGCCGGTGTCGGGCATCCGCAGCTGACGATGCTGGGCGACGGACTGCCGCATCTCTCGTTCGACGACCGGGCATTCGACGTCGTGACGGCGAACTTCGTGCTGAACCACGTGTCCGACCCTCGGGTCGCCTCTGCCGAGCTGCGACGGGTCGCCCGCGAACTCGTCATCGCCACCACCTGGACGGCATCGCCCACCGCGTTGTGGGCCGACGTCATCGCGCGAGCGGGCCTGACGCCGGCACCCGGCCGCCACCTGCCGGCGGACAAGGATTTCGAGCGCACAGCCGAGGGGGTCGCCGGCATGCTGGCCGACGCCGGCTGGCATGCCGAGGTCACCGAGCTGACCTGGACGTGGCACGCCGATCCCGAGGCGCTGTGGCGCTCGGTCGCCGGGGGAGTAGCGGGAGCGGGCGCGTTCTATCTGACCCTTCCGGATGCCGACCGCGAGCGCTTCCGTTCTGCCTTCGACGCTCTCGTCGGCGAGCGCTCAGACGACGGCCGGATGCCGATGACGCAGACCGCCGCGATCGCGGTGGACCGGCTCGGCTGAGCCGGAACGGAGAGGCCGGAGCGCGGCATCCGCCCCCGGTAGAATCGAGGGGATATGGCTACTGTGCACCCCCTCACCACCACCGCCACCGGATCCGACGTCCGCGTGCGCTTCTGCCCCTCGCCGACAGGCCTGCCCCATGTCGGCATGGTGCGCACGGCGCTGTACAACTGGGCGTACGCCCGGCACAACGGCGGCAAGCTCGTGTTCCGCATCGAAGACACCGATGCGGCACGAGACAGCGAAGAGAGCTTCCGCCAGCTCGTCGACGCGCTCACCTGGATGAAGATCGACTGGGACGAGGGCGTCGAGGTGGGCGGCCCGCACGCGCCGTACCGGCAGTCCGAGCGCCACGACATCTACCGCGGCGTGATCGACAAGCTCATGGCGACGGGTGCGCTGTACGAGAGCTACTCGACCGCCGAAGAGATCGACGCTCGCAACGAGGCAGCCGGTCGTGCCAAGCAGCTCGGCTACGACAACTTCGACCGCGACCTCACCGACGAGCAGAAGGCCGCCTTCCGCGCCGAGGGCCGTCAGCCCGCACTGCGTCTGCGCGTGCCCGACGAGGACCTCACCTACGTCGATCTGATCCGCGGCGAGGTGACGTTCCCGGCCGGTTCGTTCCCCGACTTCGTCGTCGTGCGACCCAACGGCGTGCCGCTGTACACCTTCGTGAACCCGGTCGACGACGCTCTGATGGGCATCACCCACGTGCTGCGCGGTGAGGACCTCATGCCGTCGACCGCCCGCCAGCTCGCGCTGTACGATGCGCTCATCGACGCGGGCGTGACCACGTTCGTGCCGCGCTTCGCGCACATGCCACTGGTGCTGGGCGAGACCGGCAACAAGAAGCTGTCGAAGCGCGACCCGCAGGCAGACCTGTTCCTGCATCGCGAGCGCGGCTTCATCCACGAGGGCCTGCTCAACTACCTCGCGCTGCTCGGCTGGTCGATCGCCGCCGACCGCGACGTGTTCTCGCTCGACGAGTTCATCGCCGCCTTCGACATCGCGGACGTCAACCCGAACCCGGCCCGCTTCGACCAGAAGAAGGCCGAGTCGATCAACGGCGACCACATCCGGATGCTGGATGAGAAGGACTTCGCCGAGCGGATGCTGCCGTATCTCGCCGCCGCCGACGTGTTCGGCGGCGAGCCGACGCATGAGCAGATCGTGCTCGCCTTCCGCGCGGCCCCGCTGGTGCAGGAGCGCATGCAGCTGCTGGGCGAGTCCGCAGGCATGCTCGGATTCCTGTTCACGGACAACATCTCGTACGAGGCCGACGCGCTCAAGGGCCTGCCGGCGAACGCCGCCGAGGTGCTCGGCGCGTGCGTCGCGGCTCTCGAGCCCGTGGAGCAGTTCACTCCGGATGCCATCCAGGAGGCGCTGTCCGCGAAGCTCGTCGACGAGCTGGGCCTCAAGCCGCGCATCGCATACGGTCCGCCGCGCGTCGCGCTGACCGGTCGCCGCGTATCGCCGCCGCTGTTCGAGTCGATGGAGCTGCTGGGCAAGGACGAGTCGCTGCGGCGACTGCGCGCGCTGGCTGAACTCGTGGCGTGAGCCGGCAGGCGCCGGATGCCGTGATTCCGGCCGCCGAGACGGACGTGATCCTCGGCGAGCTCGGAGTCCTGCTGCTCGAATGCGGCACCTCGGTGACCGACGTGCGCGGCTCACTCGAGCAGGTGAGCCGTCGAGCAGCACCGGAGACCAGGCTCGAGTTCGCGATCCTTCCCGAGATGGTGATGGTGAGCCGACCCGGATCGGCGTCGGCGACCACCACGGTGATCGGCAAGGGCGAGGCGCTGACCTTCCGCCAGTCGGCGCGTGCCAGTCGTCTGGTGCGTGATCTCGAGACCGGCGCTCTTCCGCTTGCCGCGGCACCGGTGCGCATGCGGGCGATCCGGGCGACCCCGCGCCGGATCCCCGGTGCGCAGAGTGTGATCGGCTGCGGGCTGCTCTCTGCGGCGCTCGCGGTGCTGTTCCGCTGCCCGTGGTGGGCGGCGGTGCTCGCGCTGATCGTCGGTCTGCTGGTGGGCGGTCTCACGATCCTCATGATGCGTGTTCGCGCCGCCGCTGCGGTGGCTCCCTTCGTGTCGTCCTTCGCATCGACTCTGCTCGTCGGCGTCGTGGCGAACGCGCTGGATCTCGGGCCCGTGCCGCTGTTCGCGGTGTGCGCGCCCGTGGCGATACTGGTCCCGGGTGCGCTGATCACGAACGCCCTGCTCGAGCTGACCTCGACCGACATCGTGACGGGTGCGTCGCGGCTGATGTACGGACTGATCATGCTCGCGTTCATGGCTGCAGGCCTCTACTCGGGTGCCGCGCTCACCGGTCTGCGCGTCGACTCGTCGTCCGCCGCGCTCGTCGGCGAGACCGTGCACCTCTCGAACGACAGCGGCGGCTGGGGTGCGCTTCCGCCGCAGTGGACGGCCTGGCTCGCGGTCGTCGTGCTCGCGATCGGCATCGGCCTGGCATTCGGATCGGGCTTCAGGCTGACCGTCGTCTGCATCGTGGTGATGACCGGGACGTACGCGGTGCTGGCCTTCTTCAGCCCGCAGGTCGGCAGCGTGGTCGCGACCGGAGTCGCCGCAGCCGTGCTGTTCGTCGCCGCCCGCGTGCTCGAGCGCGTGACGCTCGCGGTGCCCGCCACCGTGTCGTTCCAGCCGGCGTTCCTGCTGCTGGTTCCGGGCACGATCGGGCTCGTCGCGCTGGCGAGCTTCGACGCGCAGGCGCTGGTGTCGGCGCCGATGATGTTCCTCAGCCTGTGCATCGGCACCAAGGTCGGCTCGCTGCTGGCCGACCTCGCCCGCATCACGCGCTCGACGGTCTTCCTGCGGTGGACGAAGCCCGCGCGCATGGGCGAGCTGTGAGGGGCGCGAACGCGCCACGCCCGGGCAGCCCGCGCCGATTCGCCATCTGCGCGCCGCTCGGGTAAGCTTGACTCTCGGTGCGAGGCTCCGGTTTCGCCCTTGGGGTATGGTGTAATTGGCAACACGGCTGATTCTGGTTCAGTTGTTCTTGGTTCGAGTCCAGGTACCCCAGCAGTGAAAAACCCCCGCTCAGGCGGGGGTTTTCTGTTCTGCAGACACATCACTCCACAGCGATCAAAGACCGTTGCCAGCCGGTTGAGCCATCGGGCGCGATCGGTGCGGCCTCTTCGACCTGCATGTCGCCGTTCTTGTTGATCGCCCGCACGGAGACGTAGTGGTTGCCGGGTTCTGCATCCCATTCCAGGACCCACTGCACCCAGGTGTCGGCGTTGATCGGTGTCGACAGGTTCGCGCGCTGCCAGTCGCCGTCATCGATGCGCACCTCGACGGCTTCGATGCCCACCGTCTGCGCCCACGCCACGCCCGCGATCGGGATCCGGCCGGCCCCGACGGTCTTCCCGATCTTCGGCGTGTCGATGCGGGACGAGAACTTGATGGGCGCCTCCGCGCTGTAGCCGCGCGGCGTCCAGTACGCCTCGTCCTTCTCGAACGTGGTGACGGTGAGCTCTGTCACCCATTTCGTGGCCGACACGTATCCGTACAGGCCAGGTACGACCATGCGGACGGGGAACCCGTGATCGAGTGGGAGCGGCTCGCCGTTCATCCCGACAGCGAGGATCGCATCGAGCCCGTCGTCGGTGAGGGCCGACAGCGGAGTGCTCGCGGTGTACCCGTCGACGCTGCGCGACAGCACCATGTCGGCGTCGGCGTGCGGGCCGGCCAGCCGGAGCACGTCCCGGATCGGCACTCCGAGCCACATCGCGTTTCCGACCAGGTCGCCGCCGACGAAGTTGGAGACACAGGTCAGGGTGATCGCGTACTCGTCCAGCCCCATCGCCACCAGCTCGTCGAAGGTGAGCTCGATCCGCTGATCGACCATTCCGTCGATCACCAGCCGCCAGGTCGCGGGGTCGACCGTCGGTACGGTGAGCGCGGTGTCCACCCGGTAGAAGTCGGCATTGGGGGTGAACAGCGGCGAGATGCCCGGGATGTCGAGTTCGGCTCCCTCGGGGATCGTCACCGACGTGCGGGCTGCCGGCAGGCGCAGCCCCTTGCGGATCGCAGCAACGGATGACGTGGCAGCGTTCACCGCCCGTGCGGTGATGCCGGCGATCAGAGCTGATGCGCCCGCAATGCCGGCGAGGGCGAAGAACCGGCGTCGGTCGATGGCCACGGGGTCACCGGGCCTGTCGGCAGCGGGTTCAACGACGTCCGACGGCACGGAGGCCGCGCGCCGCCAGGCCACGAGCCGGCGGCAGAGCAGGACGAGCACCACGGCCCCGGCGACTGCGCCGATCACCGAGGGAAGGAAGGCGAGGGGTGTGGCGCCGGCACGAGTGGTGGTCGCCGCTACGCACGCCGCTCCGGCGATGCCGAGCATGAGCACGCCGATCGGCGGCCGCAAGAGCTGCAGCATGCCCGCCGCTGCTGACGCGATCACCACCGCCAGCCCGAGCCCGAGCAGCAGCGCGATCTTGTCGAACTCCCCGAACGTCGAGATCGCGAACTCCTTGAGCGGCTGCGGGACGACGTCGATGACGAACGAGCCCACCGCCAGGAGCGGACTCGAGTCCCGCGCCAGCAGCAGCGCCGACAACTCGGCAGCCGCAAGGAACACCAGCGCACTGATCACTCCCGCGACAGCCGCGAAGAAGATGAATGCGCCTCGTCGATTCCGCTCCGTCATCGTTCTCTGCTCCTCAGCCCAGCCGTGGCGGCCGGTTCGCTGAGTTGTTCGGAGGCGCTTGCGGAACGGATCGGATCTCTAGCATCGACGCCTGAGGCATCCGCCCACCGCCTTCGCATGGTTGCGCGAACACAACCATGCGCGCCAGGATGAGAGGCAGTGCGTGCGCGCAAGGGGGAGCGCACCGGATGGGAAGCGATGACGTCTGCAATCCGGCGGGCCGGCGAGCAGATCGGCCGGCTGTCGCTTCTCGCTTTCGTCGTCGCTGTCGTTGTCGCCGGTGTGGGCGGCATCGCGATCACCGCCGACCGGCTGCTGACACGTGGCACCGCGGAGATCCTCCGCGACGCCGAACCCGGCGCCCGGAGTGTGCGCGTCGTCGCGACCGAGGCCGACGACCCTGCCGCGCAGGACGACAGGGTGCGGGATGCCATCGGCGCGGCCTTCGAGGACGCCCCGGTCACCATCGCCCGGCAGATCTCGCTCGAGCTCGCAATCGCCGCACCGGGCGGTGATGCGTCGACGCTCCGCCTTCTGTCGGATGACCGCATCCCCGAGCTCGCCGAGATCACCTCGGGGGAGTGGCCGCAGCGCCCCGGCCAGATCGCGCTTCCCGATGCCGCGGCGCGACTCCTCGGCGTCGACGCCGGTGACACGCTGACCGTCGCGTCACCCGCCGGCGAGTCCGTGCCACCGGCCCGGGATCGCCCCGCGCTCGAGATCGTCGGAACCTGGCGCGCTCACGACCCCGCCGGCACCGCCTGGCACGGCGACCCGTCCGTGGCGTCAGGACAGAGCGACGGCGTGATCGGACCGGCGGTCGCCGTCGCCGACACGCTCGCCGCGCAGGCCGACTCGCCCGCCGTCAGCTGGGAGATCACACCGGCTCGCGTCGGTCTCGCATCCCTCTCCGACCTGCAGCGCGGGGTCGCCCGGCTCGACACGCTGCCCGAGAAGGTCGACCCGGGCAGGACGCAGAACACACAGGTGTCGGGCACGCTCGCCCAGACCCTCGAGCGGCAGTCCGCCGCCGTCGCAGGCACTCGTGGCCTGCTGATCGCACCGCAGCTGATCATCGCGCTGCTCGGGGCGCTCGTGCTCGGCGTCGTGCTGTCGTCGCTCTCGACCGCTCGCGTCGATGAACTCGGACTGCTTCGCGCTCGCGGCGCATCCGCTCGTCGGCTGGCACTCTCAGCGGCGGGGGAGACCGCGGTCTTCGCACTCGCCGGGGCGACGATCGCGATCGTCGCGCTGGCGGTGCTCTTCGGAGTGTCTCCGGAGGTGGTGCTCCTGTCGGGCGGAGCCGTCATGGTCGCTGCGCTGATGGCCGCTCTGCTCGCGGTGCGCAGCGCCTTGCGCGCCGACGCGCTGCGGCCGGACGCACAGCGCAGTGACGCCGGTCTTCGCTCGCTGACAGCATTGCTGCTGCCGGCGGGTGTCGCGATATCCCTCGGCGCCCTGGCCGGCTGGCAGCTGTTCACGACTCGCGCCGTGGTGCGCTCGGACGGCACGACCGAGCCCCTGGCCGCCGCCGCGCCGACTCTGCTGCTCATCGCCGCGTGCGTGCTCGCCCCGCTCGCGGCCGGCCCATTGGCCGCTCTCAGCGAGAGACTGCTTCGCGGCTCGAGGGGAATCACGCCGACCCTGCCTCTGCGTCAAGTGGCCAGACGGATGAACACCGTCGCCGTCGCTATCCTCTGCCTCTCGCTGGCGGCGGCCACCGCGGCCCTCGCTGTCACGGCTCCCTTCGCCTCCGACGCCGCCGAGCAGCGCACGACTCGTGCGATGCTCGGCGCAGACGTCCGTCTCATCTCGGCTGACGAGCTCGCGACGACGGCCTCGGATGTCGAGAAGTGGAACGGCGTGAGCTCGGCGTCAGACATCCTCTACACACCGCTCACCGTCGGTTCCGATACCGCGACCCTCGTCGCTGGGCCCGAAGCGGCCGTCGGCCTCACCGCGTCGTTGCCAGTCTCCTCCGGCGAGACCCTTCCCGCGCAGATCACCGCGAGCCTCGCCGACCTGCTCGGCGCCGAGCTGGGTACGACCTTCACCGCCCGCATCCGCTCGATCAATCGACCGGTCTCGATCGTGGTGACCGGCATCGCCGACTCGCTGCCGGGCGTCGGCTCCGGCCTCGGCGTCGCCACCGAGCCGGCCGCGCTCGAGCGACTGGGGCTCGAGCGGCCGGCGAACGAGCTCTGGCTGAGCACCGACGACCCGCCGCGCATCGCAGAGCTGCTCCGCGCGCGGGCCATCCAACCGGTGCGCATCCTCACCGCAGCGCAGGTCAGTGCCGCCCCTGTCACCTCGGTTGCGCCGAGGATGCTCACCGCCGGTGCTCTCGCCGCGGCTCTGCTCGGCGCGATCGGCTTCATCGCCGCGACCTCTGCCTCCGCCCGCACCCGACGTGACGAGGCGCTGGTGCTGCGTGCGCTCGGACTCGAGCCCTCCGCGCAGCGTGCGATGCGGATGGGAGAGAGCGTCGGCATCGCGCTGTACGCGGTGGTCGCGGGCACGATCTGCGGAGCCGCGGTCGCAGGTGCCGTGCTGCCCATCGTGCTGGGGGTCGGCTCATGATCTCGGCGATTCGACTCGCACTGCGCGGTGCCGCGACGACGCCGGCGCTGTCGATGTTCCTCGTGATCGTCATCGCGGGGCTCTCGTACCTCGGGGTCGCCGCGCCCATGATGCTCGAGCAGGGCCGCACCGCGACCATCCAGAACGCGACCGCCGCGCTTCCGCAGATCAGCCGATGGCTGACCGCCACCGCACCCGGCCTTCCCTCGTTCGATTCGAGCGCCGACCCCGAGGCAGGCGTGTGGGGGTCGGCCCTCTCGACCATCGACGCGTCGCGCCGGCAGCAACCGCCAGCGCTGCGCGCTCTGCTCGGCGAGCCGCGGCTGATGATGGCGATCGATCCGCAGTTCTCGATCGATCCCGACCCCGCGCGCACCGACCCTGTGCCGATCAACAAGATCGCGCTCGTGTCCGAAGTGGGGTTCGAGAGCCGCATCGCCGTGGTCGAGGGACGCCTGCCGGAGCTCACCGATCCGGCGGTGACCGTAGAGGTCGCCCTCACGACGGAGGTCGCCGAGCAGCTGGCATGGCCGGTGGGCACCGAGCGGCTGTGGGACGGCCGTACGCTGCTGCTCACCGGCACCGTTGCCGCCATCGATCCGGATACACCGGACTGGGCGTTCATCCCCGGTTCGCTGCGCCCTGTGCTCGAGGTGAGCTCCACCGGAGATCAGATCCTGGTGGGTGCGGCGTTCATGCACGTCGATGAGGTCGCAGCACTCGAGGATCGCGTGCGCGACGTCAAGGTCACCTCGTGGATCCCGCTCGACACCGACCAGATCACCGCAGCCAGTGCCGCGGCGGTGGCGGCTCAGCTGAGATTGCTCACCGCCGACCCGATCGAGCTGCCGATGGCCACCGACAGCTTCTACAACCGTGGGCTCTCGTTCTCGTCCGGGCTGCCGCGCGTGATCGGCGACGGCGTGACGCGAGGGCAGGCGATGACGGCGGTGGTCGCCGTCGCGGCCGTCGGTCCGGTCGCCGTGGCGATTGTCGTGCTCGCACTCGTCACTCGGCTCATCGGGGTCCGACGCGTCGGCCCAGTGCGCGTGCTGCGCGCTCGAGGCGCGTCGACGGTCCGGCTCATCGTTCTTCTCGGGGGCGAAGGCGCCGCACTCGGAGTTCTCGGCGCCGTGATCGGCTCGTCGACGGCAGCTGTCGAGTCCGGCCTGCTGGCCGGCTGGGTGCTGCTGATCCCGGCGCTGCTCGCAGCTGTGCCGGCGCTGGTGCTGCCATGGGGCGTGCTGACCGATGCCGAGCGCCACCAGCGCCAGGACCTCGGCGTCACCGCGCGCCGCGGGTCACCGCGCCTGATCGCAGAGCTGCTCTTCCTCGCCCTGACGGTCGTGCTCGTCGCGCTCATCGCCGCGCGGCCGGGCGGGGCCGATGCCGACCCGCTGCTGCTCGCTCTGCCGGTGCTGCTCGGTGCGTCCGCCAGCATCCTGTGCCTGCGCATGCTGCCGCCCCTGCTCCTGCTCGCCGAGCGACGAGGTCGTGGGCGCGCATCTCTCACCGCGCTGCTCGGCCCGGCACGGGCGCGACGCGACCCGCTCGTGAGAGCCGCACCCGTGCTCGCCGTCGTCATCGGCCTCGGCGTGGCGGTCTTCTCGGTGGCGTTCGCCTCGACGGTGACGAGCGGCATCCAGCGCTCGGCCGTCATGGACGTCGGGGCTGATGTTCGCGTCGATGCCTCGTACATCACGGAGGATGCTGCTGAGCGCGTGGCCCAGCTCGAGGGGGTCGCTCAGATGGCCGCGCTGCAGGGCGACTCGGCCGTGGAGGCCGAGACGGCGTCGGAGAATCAGCGAGCCCACGTGTACACGATCGACACGGCGGAGTTCGCGAGGATGCAGCAGGGTCTTCCCGCCGCGCTTCCGCTGCCGGCATCGCTCGCGGAGCCCGCCGACGGCGATCGAGTGCCGGTCGTCGCGTCCCAGACGCTGCTGGAGCGTCTGGGAGTGGATGCCTCCGGCGACCTCGACGAGATCGGGCTCGAGGTCGGGGGCAGAGAGGTGCACGTCATCGCGGTCGCTCCCGCGCAGGTGCCCTTCGGGACGGCGGAGCAGTGGGTGATCGTCGATACCGAGAACGCGCGCGCACTCGGACAGCGCAACATCGGCCTGTCTCAGCTCTACCTGTCTGTCGGGCCGAACGTCGACGCCGACGAGGTCGGTGCGGCCGCCGTCCGCGAGGTGGCGGGCGACGCCGTCTTCACGACGCCCGCTCGCACCGCCGCGGTGCACGAGCAGGACCCGGCGTTCTCCGTCGTGCAAGGCGCTCTGCTGGCCGCGAGCGGCATCGTCGCCGTGCTGCTGGCCGTCGCGGTGGTCGCCATGCTCGTGCTCGGCGCCGTGCCGCGGGCAAGGATGCTGGCGATACTGCGCGCCCTCGGCCATCCGTCGCGAGGGGAGGGGCGGCTGGTGACCTGGGAGGTCGCCCCCGCGCTGCTGCTCGCTCTGCCGTTCGGAGCGGGCGTCGGCATCTCGATGGCATGGCTCGTGATCCCGCAGCTCGACCTGCGCGGCTTCGTCGGCGGGCCGACGCAGCCGCCCGTCGAACTCGGCGGCATGTGGCCCGTCATCGTCGTGGTCGGGTTCGCGCTGGTATCGGCCATCGCGGTGATCGCGGCCACGGCGCTCGCATCGCGCCTCGGCACGGCGACGGCGGTGAGAGACGGCGATGAGCGGGAACAGTGATGATGATCGTGGCGAGAGGATGGATGACATGACCGACGGCGCGATCGTGTGCGAGGGACTCGTGCGCATCTTCACGGCGCAGGGCGTGGAGGTGCAGGCTCTGCAGGGGCTCGACCTGCGCATGGCCGCGGGCGACATGGTCGCCCTGGTCGGAGCATCCGGGTCGGGCAAGAGCACACTGCTCGGCATCCTCGCCGGGCTCGACCAGCCGACCGCGGGCGCGGCTCGCGTGGCCGGACACGATCTGGTCACGATGAAGGGCACCGAGCGCCTGGCCTACCGGCGCAGCAGCGTGGGCTTCGTCTGGCAGCAGTCGGCCCGCAACCTTCTGCCGTATCTCACGGCGCGCGAGAACATCGCAATGGTGCACGACGTCGCCGGCGTCGTGCCCCGCCCCGAGCGCGCGGCGGTGGGCGATGAGCTGCTCGACCTGCTCGACGCCGCCGATGTGGCCGGCAAGCGCCCCGCTCAGATGTCGGGCGGTCAGCGGCAGCGCGTCGCGATCGCCGTCGCCCTTGCCAACAGGCCGCGCGTGCTGCTCGCCGACGAGCCGACGGGAGAGCTCGACGAGCAGACCAGCGCCGAAGTGCTGGCCGCGATGGAGACCGTCAACCGTGAGCGGGGCGTGACGACGCTGATCGTCACGCACGACGCCGGTGTCACCGAGCACGTCGAGCGCACGGTGCGCATCCGCGATGGCCGCACCTCGACCGAGACGCTGCGCAGCGACGCAACGGATCACGAGGGTCGAGCGGTGCGCACCGCTCGGGAGTACGCGCTGCTCGACAGGGCAGGGCGCATGCAGCTGCCCGCCGACTTCGTCGCCGCCCTCGACCTGCGGGAGCGCGTGCAGCTCAGCCTCGAACCCGACCACGTGCGCGTCGCGCCGGCACAGTCCGCCGCACGACACGGCGACCCTGCGGAGGATGCCTGATGGATGCTGTGCTGAGGGCCGAGTCGCTGACGCGCGTGTTCCCGAGCTCAGGGGGCGAGGTCGTCGCGGTGCGGGACGCCGAGCTCGCGGTGCAGGCCGGTGAACTCGTCGTGATCGCGGGCCGCTCGGGAGCAGGCAAGACGACGCTGCTCACCATGCTGGGGGGCCTCGACCGGCCGACGTCGGGTCGGGTACTGGTCGACGGTGCCGATCTCGCGGATCCGAAGACCGATGTCGCGGCTCTGCGTGGTGCGCGTATCGCGTCGATCTTCCAGACGGCGGGGCTCATCCCGGTGCTCTCCGCAGCTGAGAACGTCGAGGTGCCTCTGCGGATCCGCCGGGTCGATCCAGCCGAGCGCGACCGCCGCGTGGCCGAGGCTCTCCGCGACGTCGGTCTCGACGAGCACGCGCGGCAGCGACCGGGCGAGCTGTCGGGCGGGCAGCAGCAGCGTGTGGGCATCGCGCGCGCCCTCGTCATGCAGCCTGGCATCCTGCTCGCCGACGAGCCGACCGCTCAGCTCGACAGCGAGACGGGTGCCCAGATCATGGACCTCATAGCCCGGCTCGTGCACGAAAGAGGCACCGCGGCCGTGGTCGCCACGCACGATCCGGCGATGCTCGCGCGCGCCGACCGCGTGCTGGAACTGCACGACGGCGAGCTCCGCCGCCGGTCGCCCAGGAGGGACGCCAGGCGGGCGGCGCTGCAGAGCGCGTCCGTCCTCATGAACGGGCCGTCGCGCTCATTCCCGGCGACGTCGTAGCTCACGGTCTCCGGGATCCGCTGGCTGGTCGCGGGCCGCGCTGTCTCGCGATTCGTCGAACCGCCCTGCGTGCGATTCCTCAACGGTCTCGTAGCGGGTCTGCTCGACGGCCGGACCGCGCTCGAGCGCGCCGTCGTCTCGTGATGAGGCAGGAGCGGTGCCCGTCCGCTCATCCGTGACGACGTACCTGTGCACACGGATCCGCTTGCGTGGAGGACGCTCATCGCCCAGAGCAGCGGACTCGCCGGCGCGGGTACCGTCTGGAGTCGCGCCGTACTCGTGCGCAGGGCGCCGTGTGGGGTCGTCGTCACGGCTCGAGTGCTCGTCACCGGCTTCTTCGGTGGTTCCATCGTCGTAGTGATCCTGGATGCGGTCGATGTCGTCGTCGGTCAGAGTGCCGTCAGCATCGATGCGAGGGGCGTGCTTGACCGTGTCCTTGTCGTATTCCACATGCAGTACCTCGCCGTCGAAGTCGGCGCCGCGCAACGGCACGAACGACTCCGACCTGCCGAACCAGCCGGTCGTGACACCGACGAACAGCGGCTGACCGCCGTCCGGGTCCACGTACACGTGCTTCACCGTGCCGATCCTCGACCCTTCGTCATCGACGACATCCGCGTCGAAAAGGCTGTTGATCTTGTACGAATCGATCATGGGGTGCCTTCCTGTCGGGCGGCGGAAGAGGGCGCCGCCGCTCCTGTCCGTCGGTGGTTCACCGGCCGAGTCCTACGCGGTCGACCCTGCGGTGGTAGCGCATGCCGCCGATCCCGCCGAGAACCGCGCCGCCCAGGCTGACGAGGGCCACGACGATCGCGGTGACGATGCCGGTGGCCGTCAGGGCGCCCTCGTCCACGGGGATGCGCGGGAAGCTGTTCAGCTGACCGAGCACGTTGAACTGCGAACCGGCCACGGCGGCGATGACGGCCACCACGATCGCGATGACGATCGCCCAGATCCAGACGGCGAGACCCTGCTTCGCTCCGGAGAATCGCGCCATCCGCCCTGCGACATAGCCGCCGCAGTAGTAGGCGACGAACAGAATGACGGCTAGGGCGATGGCGCCGATGATGGTGACGGTCTGCGCGTTCGCTCCCATCTCCTGGGCAGCGTCTTCGACGTCGCCTTCCGTGACACCGAGGCCCAGCCCCGCCCCGACCGCGCTCAGGAGAGCCGTCAGCAGAACGGCCGTGCCGGTGGCAGTGAGCCAGCCGAAGAAGGCCGAGCCCCACTTGAACCCGCCGAACCGTTCCTGCTCGCGTTCCAGTGCCTCTTCGCGATGGGTGGGTCCTCGCTCGACGGAAACGGCTGCGGGTTCGCGGTTGCGCGGATCCGGATCTGGTGTGCTCATCTCGACTCCTGACGTCTGGTGGACGAGACGGAGCACGTCCACGTGATCTCCTCAGAGTCCGCCCTGCGACCGGCGACAAGGAGGGGGTTGACCTCGCGCCACTGGAAGTGCCATCTTCGCCATCCGGCATTACGCTGGCTGCATCCCGACCGCAGCCGAGCCCGCCCGAGGAGCCGCGATGACCAATCTCGAGAAGGATCCGCCGCTCAGCGTGCTGGAGCCGGGTCAGCCGTGCACATCCGTCGAGGTGCTCAGTCCTCGCGAGGTGCCCCTCGGTGGCATCCGGGCCATGACGGTCTACCGGACTCTGCCGCAGAGGCGTCGCTCGCTCGTCGGGGCGTGGTGCTTCCTCGATCACTATGGCCCCGATGATGTCGCCGTGACGGGCGGCATGGAGGTTCCTCGGCATCCGCACACCGGTCTCGCCACCGTCTCATGGCTGTTCACCGGGCGCATCGAGCACCTCGACTCGAACGACGTGTCGGCGGCCGTGCTGCCCGGCGAGCTGAACCTGATGATCGCAGGTCAGGGCATCACGCATCAGGAGATCAGCACACCCGACACGACCGTGCTGCACGGCGTGCAGCTCTGGTACGCCCTGCCCGATGCCACGCGCTTCTCGGCTCACGGCTTCGCGCATTACGCTCCCGAACCCGTCGAGCTCGCCGGCGCGAGCGTGCGGGTGTTCATCGGCTCGCTGCTCGGATCCACGTCACCCGTCGACACGCGGACTCCCGACATGCTCGGCGCCGAGCTGATCCTGCCACCCGACGCACGGGTCACTCTGCCCGTGCGTCGCGACTTCGAGCATGCGGCCCTCGCCGAGACCGGGTCGATCGCGGTGAACGACGCAGCGGTGCAGCATCGCGAGCTCGGCTACGTGCCCACCGGTGCGGACACGATGGTGATCTCGGCGGGTCCTGAGGGTGCCAGGGTGATCCTGCTCGGCGGCGTGCCGCTGGGCGAGCAGATCGTCATGTGGTGGAACTTCATCGGGCGCAGCCACGACGAGATCGAGGAGTTCCGGCGTCGCTACCAGGCCGAGCTCGGGTTCGACGACCTCGACCCGCGAGACGAGGGCAAACCGGCGCTGTTCGGGCCGTATCCCGACGGCCAGCTCGCGCCTCTGCCCGCGCCCCCGCTGCCGACGGTCAGGCTGCGGCCCCGCGAGTAGCTCAGCCCCGTAGAGCGAGCCCGATCGCCAGGCAGATCACCGCGAGCAGCGGCAGCACCCCCTGCTTCAGAGCGGCGCCGCGCTTGTCGGGGCTCGAGACGAAGAGCACCGTCGCGGCCGCCGCCATGGATCCGGCGCCGGCGAAGACGAGCGCCGCTCCGGCCTCGCCGGCGCCGCTCGCGATGAGGACGATGCCGATCGCCGTCGTCAATGCCAGGAACAGGTTGTAGAACCCCTGGTTGTACGCCATCTCCTTGGTCGCCCGCGCCTCCTCGGGGGAGGTGCCGAACGTCGCCCGCACGCGCGGACTGGTCCATGCGAGCGACTCCATGTAGAAGATGTAGACGTGGATGAGCGCCGCGAGGCCGGCGAGAACGAGCGCAGTGATGATCATGGGCGTGTCCTTCAGCGGGTCTGGGCCTTGATCGCGGCGACGTGCTCGCTGCGTCGTTCGACCACGTGGGCCTGGTACTCGGGATGCTTGGGCAGCCAGGCCACGACATACGGGCAGACCGGCACTATGCGCCTGCCCGCGGCGATCACGTCATCGACGACCGCGCGTACCAGCTTCGAGGCCAGGCCCTGCCCGGCGTACTCGTCGGAGACCCCGGTGTGGAAGAGCACCCGTTCCTCGCCGACGTCGACGTACGACTCCTCACCGATCTCCTTCGACGAGGTGCCGTCGTCGCCATGATCGAGGAGGACGTATCGCGACTCTCCGGGCACATCGCGCACCTCGAAGCGCTCGGCGGTCATGACAGCACCTTCCCGTCGTCGCCTCGCGGGCGCACCGGGTGCTCGCTGAGGATCGAGATCCGGTTGAACATGTTGATGGTCAGGGCGACCCATTCGGCTGCGGCGAAGGTCTCGTCTCCCAGCACCGCACGCGCACCGGAGAGATCTGCCTTCGATTCCTCCGTGAGCGGCATTCGGGTGGCGGCCTCGGCAATCGCCAGCACGGCCGCCTCGCGCTCTGAGTACAGCGAGGTCTCGCGCCACGCGGGCAGCAGATCGATCCTCTGCTGGCTGATGCCGGCGCCGCGGGCCTCACGAGTGTGCAGGTCGAGGCAGAACGCGCATGCATTGATCTGCGACGCGCGCACCTTGATGTACTCGCTCTCCTGCAGGGTCAGACCACTGCGCTGGGCCTCGCTCGCCACAGCGCGCGAGTACTCGCCGGCGGCCTTCCAGACGTCGGGAGCGGACTTGTCGAGATAGGGGCGCATTTCTCTCCTCGGATGCCGAGACGTGCCCGGACAGGGGCACTCAGCACCAACCTAGACGCTGTGCTCCGCATTCCCGGGCAGGGATGCCGAGACGGCCCTTGACCGCCCTGGCGGATGCAGAATGGAAGACCCGGGCATCCGGACTCGAGTCAAGAGGAGACGAACATGACCAGCGGAACCAGCGACACCGGAGAGATCACCCGCCGCGACGGTGCGGAGACGGCTGTGCTCGCGGGCGGCTGCTTCTGGGGCATGGAGGATCTCGTCCGTCGTCAGCCCGGAGTCCTGGCCACGCGTGTCGGCTACACCGGCGGCGAGAACGACCACGCGACCTACCGCAACCACCCCGGGCACGCAGAGGCGCTCGAGATCGTCTTCGATCCCGCGCAGACGACCTACCGCGACATCCTCGCCTTCTTCTTCCAGATCCACGATCCGTCGACCCTCAATCGCCAGGGGAACGACATCGGCAGCAGCTACCGCTCGGCGATCTTCCCTCTCGACTCCGAGCAGGAGCGCATCGCCCGCGAGACCATCGCCGACGTCGACGCCTCGGGCCTGTGGCCCGCCCCGGCCGTGACGACGATCGAGGCCGCGGGCCCGTTCTGGGAGGCGGAGCCGGAGCATCAGGACTATCTTGTGCGCTATCCCAACGGCTACACCTGCCACTTCCCGCGCGCCGGATGGGTTCTGCCTCGTCGCGAGGCCGACGCGACGGCCTGACCCCCAATCCCGGCTCCGCCTATCGGTCGGCGCGCGCGGGTGTCAAGCCGGGTGCGCCCTGTCTTGCCCGGCCCCTACGGTCGGGTCCATGGACACTGCCGAGAACCCTCCCCGTCTGCGCCGAGCGATCAGCGGGCCCATGCTCTTCGCGTTCATCCTCGGCGACGTTCTCGGAGCAGGCATCTACGCACTCATGGGCGTGCTCTCCGAGAGCGCGGGCGGCATGCTCTGGGCTCCGCTCGTCGTGGCTCTGCTGCTCGCGCTGCTGACGGCGGGGTCGTATGCAGAGCTGGTGACCAAATATCCGCGGGCGGGAGGAGCGGCGGTGTTCGCCGAACGCGCGTTCCGCAGCCCGCTGCTGTCGTTCCTGGTCGGGTTCAGCATGCTGGCGGCGGGCGTCGTCAGCGCGGCGGGGCTCGCGATCGCGTTCTCGGGGGACTACCTGGCGACCTTCATCGACGTGCCCGTGATCCCGGCCGCCATGGTGTTCCTCGTGCTCATCGGGCTGCTCAACGCCCGCGGCATCCGCGAGTCGATGGGCACCAACCTCGTGATGACGGCGATCGAGCTCTCGGGCTTGGTGATCGTCATCGTCGTCGTCGCACTGTTCGTCGGCGGCGGTGGGGGAGACCTCGGCCGCGCCACGGAGCTGCCGGACGGCGTCGGACTGGCGGGCGCCGTGCTCGGCGGTGCGATCGTCGCGTACTACTCGTTCGTCGGATTCGAGACCTCGGCGAACGTGATCGAAGAGGTCAGGCGACCCAGCCGGGTGTACCCGCGGGCGCTGTTCGGCGCGCTGATCACGGCGGGCATCGTGTACATGCTGGTCGGTGTCACGAGCGCAGCGGCGCTGCCGAGCGACGAGCTGCAGGCATCCTCCGGACCCCTGCTCGCTGTCGTGGAGGCGACGGGTATGAGCGTGCCGTCGTGGCTGTTCAGCCTCATCGCGCTGATCGCCGTCGCCAACGGCGCGCTGCTCACCATGATCATGGCCAGCCGGCTCGCGTTCGGTATGGCCGAGCAGGGACTGCTCCCGGCGCCCCTGGGTCGAGTGCTGCCGAACCGGCGCACGCCATGGGTGGCGATCGTGTCGACCACCGTGGTGGCGATGCTACTCACGCTCATCGGCGATCTCGCCACCCTGGCCGAAACCGTCGTGCTGCTGCTGCTGCTCGTCTTCATCAGCGCGAACGTGTCGGTGCTGGTGCTGCGACGCCAGCGCGTGGAGCACGAGCACTTCCGGGTATGGACCTTCGTTCCCGTGCTCGGAGTGATCTCGTGCGTCGTGCTGCTCACCCAGCAGCGGCCGATCGTGTGGCTGTTCGCCGCGATCCTGCTGGCGGTCGGAGTGGTCCTGTGGCTCACGACACGGCGATTCGCCGGGCAGCCGGTGGCCGATCGTCTCGACGAGAGCCCCGCCGAGGTCTGATCCTCAGCGGCGGGGGATGACGCCCGCACCCTCGCGCAGCTCGAACACCAGCTGGGTCTCGGTGGCACGGACGATGTCGTGCACGGTGATGCGCTCGAGCACGATGTCGCGCAGGGCCGCGGCATCGGCGACGGCGACGTGCACGAGGAAGTCGTCTGCGCCGGCGATGTGGAAGACCTGAAGCACTCCGGGCGTCGCCGCGAGGGCGTCGAACAGCGTCTCGACGCCCTCCTTGCTGTGGTTCCCGAGTCGCACCCGGATCACGGCCTGCACCGCGGCGCCCACGGCGGCCGGATCGATCTCGACGCGCGGCCCGGTGACGACACCCCTGCTGCGCAGGGTGCGCAGCCGGAAGGCGCAGGTGGAGGCCGGGATGCCCAGCCTGTGCGCGAGATCCTTGATGGGCGCCTGGGGATCGTCGACCAGAGCTCCGAGGATGCGCAGATCGAGCTCATCGATGGCTCCTTGCTGTGCTGCAGCCAATTTGCGCTCCTCAGCTCGATGTCTCATTGTTCTCAGAACAAACTACGCCCGCGCTTCGGCTTCTCGCGACAATCATGCTGGACCTGGATGGTCGGGGGGAGCAGGATCGACACATGTCCGACATGCCGCTGCACCCCGACACCGTCGCCGTTCACGCCGGTCGCGCCGACTTCGGCGCGCTGGGCGTACACGCCGCCCCCATCGACCTCTCCTCGACCAACCCGCTGCCGGACATCCTGCACGGCGGCGACTCCTACGAGTCGATGGCGACCGGCGGGCATCCGCTCCCCGGCGGAGGCAACGTCTACGCTCGGCTGTGGAACCCGACGGTCGCCCGCTTCGAGGAGGCGCTGTCCGAGCTCGAGCACTCCGAGGCATCGGTCGCCTTCGGTTCGGGCATGGCCGCGATGACGGCCGCGATCCTCGCGCACACTACGGCGGCGGGCAAGAAGCACATCGTCGCCGTGCGCCCGCTGTACGGTGGCACCGACCACCTGCTCGACTCAGGCCTTCTCGGGGCCGAGGTCACCTTCTGCCACGAGCACGAGGTCGGCGGCAGCATCCGCGCCGACACCGGCATGATCGTGCTCGAGACGCCGGCGAATCCCACGCTCGACCTCGTCGACATCGCTGCGGTCGTGGCGCAGTCCGACGGCATCCCGGTGCTCGTCGACAACACGTTCGCCACGCCCCTGCTGCAGAACCCGCTCGACCTCGGTGCGGCGATGTCGCTGCACAGTGCGACCAAATACATCGGCGGCCACGGCGACGTGATCGCCGGCGTGATCTCGTGCAGCGAGCAGACGGCCGAGGCACTGCGCCGCGTGCGCGCCATCACCGGCGCGCTGCTGCATCCCCTGGGGGCGTACCTTCTGCACCGTGGTCTCGCGACACTGCCCATGCGCATCCACGCGCAGCAGTCGTCGGCCCGTACCCTCGCGCACGCTCTTCGGCGCAACCCGGCTGTCAGCGAGGTGCTGTATCCCGAATTCGCGGACGAACGCGGGCTGATCGGCCGGCAGATGAGAGGCGGGGGAGCGATGATCGCCATCAGACTCGCCGGCGGATACTCGGCGGCTGAGGCGCTCACGGGTGCTGTGCGCCTCTTCACCCACGCGGTCTCGCTCGGTGGCGTCGACTCGCTGATCCAGCATCCCGCCGCCCTGACCCACCGACCGGTCGCGCCGGACGCGCGACCTGGTGCCGACATCGTGCGCCTGTCGATCGGTCTCGAGAACGTCGATGATCTGCATGCAGACCTCGAGCAGGCTCTCGCCAAGGTGCCGGTGTCGGCCTCGGCATGATCCCGCGCGACATGACACGATGGTGTGATGAGCTCCGCCAACCTCACCAAGGATGAGACCGCCCGTCGCGCCGCGTCGATCACGCTGCACGAGGTGCGCGTCGAACTCGACCTCGCCGGTGCACCCGAGCGTGCTCGGACGGGTTTCCCCACCGCGACGACGCTGACGTTCGACGCGACGGAGTCGACGACCTGGCTGGACTTCATCGGCGAGTCGGTCGATTCGGTCACCGTCGACGGCGAAGCCCGCGACGTGCAGTGGGATGGCGCGCGCATCCTGATCGACGGACTGGGCGGCTCGCACGTGGTCCGGGTGGAGGGCATCGCCGCCTACAGCCGGTCGGGCGAGGGCATGCACCGGTTCCACGACCCGGTCGACGGAGAGACCTATCTGTACACGCAGTACGAGCCGGCGGACTCGCGCCGGGTCATGGCCTGCTTCGAGCAGCCCGACCTGAAGGCCGCCTACACGTTCGAGGTCACCGCGCCCGCGGGCTGGCACGTGCTGTCGAACCAGTCGCCCGCGCACGTGACACCCGGCATCGGCGTGCAGACGATCGAGTTCGCCCCGACGCTGCCCATCTCCAGCTTCATCACCTCGGTCGCAGCCGGTCCCTACGCCCGCATCGACGGGGAGTGGACGCGCGACGACCAGCGGATCGAGCTCGGCGTGCTGTGTCGCGCATCGCTCGCGGAGCACCTCGAGGCCGATGAGATCCTCGAGGTCACCCGCCAGGGACTCGACTTCTTCACCGACGCGTTCGCCTACCCGTACCCCTGGGGCAAGTACGACCAGATCTTCGTTCCCGAGTACAATCTCGGCGCGATGGAGAATCCCGGACTCGTCACCTTCACCGAGGCGTACATCAACCGCGGTGCCGCGACCGATGCTCAGCGTGGCGGCCGGGCGAACACGATCCTGCACGAGATGGCGCACATGTGGTTCGGCGACCTCGTCACGATGCGGTGGTGGGACGACCTGTGGCTCAAGGAGTCGTTCGCCGACTACATGGGCACCCATGCCTCGGCGGCCGCGACCCGCTTCACCGATGCCTGGGCGCGTTTCGCGAACAGCCGCAAGACCTGGGCGTACCGGCAGGACCAGCTGCCCACCACTCACCCGATCGTCGCCGACATCCCCGATCTCGAGGCCGCCAAGCTGAACTTCGACGGCATCACCTACGCCAAGGGCGCTTCGGTACTCAAGCAGCTGGTCGCCTTCGTCGGCGAAGACGCCTTCTTCGAAGGCGCCCGCCGGTACTTCGTCGCGCACGCGTTCGGGAACACGACCCTGGGCGACCTGCTCGACCAGCTCGAAGCCGCCTCGGAGCAGCCGCTGCGCGACTGGTCCCGTTCGTGGCTCGAGACCAGTGGGGTATCCGCGCTCTGGCTCGAGACGGATGCCGATGGTCGTCGCGTCATCGTGCAGGACAGTGGTGAGGTCGCACCCCGCCCGCATCGTCTGCGCGTCGGGCTCTACGACTCGGTCGACGGAGCGCTCGCCCTGCGCGAGCGGATCGAGCTGACCGTCGACCAGGAGCGCACCGAGGTGGAGATCCCGGATGCAGATCTGACCCTCCTCAACGACGAGGACCTCACCTACGCGAAGGTGCGACTCGACGAGCGCTCGCTGAACACGGTCGCCGCGTCGCTGTCCACCCTGTCGGACGACCTCGCGCGCGGGCTCATCTGGTCGTCGCTGTGGAACGCGACCCGTGACGGCGAGCTCGCCGCCACCCGCTACCTCGACATCGTCCGCTCGCACGCTCCGGCGGAGTCGAACGTCGGTCTGCTGAGCGCGACCCTGCTCAACGCGGCGTTCGCGATCGGCCACTACGTGTCGGACGATGACCGCTCCGACCAGCGCCGCGCCTGGGTCGACTCCACCTGTTCTGCACTGCAGGAGGCCGATCCGGGCAGCGACGCGCAGCTGTCGTGGGCACGCGCGTTCGCCGCTGCGTCGTCGTTCGACGACTCCCGTGCCGCCGACGTCCGCGCCATCCTCGACGGCGACGCGCCGCAGGGGCTGCCGATGGACGCCGACCTCCGCTGGCTGCTGCTGACCGCTCTCGCCTCGACCGGGCATGCCGACGCCGAGGCCATCGCCGCCGAGCGCGCCGCCGACGACACGGCTGCCGGCCGTACGGCCGAGATCCGGGCTCTGGCGTCCCGGCCCGTCGCGTCGACGCGCGCGGGGGCGTGGGAGTCGGCGTGGAACGATTCCAGCCTGAGCAATGATCACCTCGATGCGACGATCGGCGGCTTCCGCGCCGGTGGACGCCGTGATCTCATCGACGGCTTCGATGCCGAGTACTTCACGCGCATCCGCGACGCCTGGTCGGAGCGCAGCATCGAACTCGCGCAGCGGCTCGTGCTGGGGCTGTTCCCCGCCACGGACAGCACTGAGGCGGTGGATGCCTGGCTCGAGCAGAACGCCGATGCGCCGGGCGCTCTGCGCAGGCTCGTGATCGAGTCGCGGGACGACCTGGCTCGAGACCTGCGAGTGCGGGCGGCACAGCCCGGCCTCTGACACTGCAGATGCTGCGAGCGTCGCCCCGAGGGTCAGACGTCGAGGCTCTGCGCCGGTTCGAGTTCGAAGAACGTACCCCCACCCTGTTCGGTGGCCCACTGCAGGCGCTGACGGTGCATCGTCCGGCCGATGGTCGACAGCGTCATGTCGTGGGTGCCGAAGCAGCGCCGGGGGGCGACCGCGAGCACGAAGTCCATCGCCTCGCCGATCTTGAGCCACGGAGCCCCCAGCGGCGCGGCGAGGGTGCTGACCTCGACTCCTTCCGGCACCGCGTAGGAGTCCCCGGGGTAGTAGAGCTCGTCGTTGACGAGGACGCCGAGATTCTGGATCTCGGGGAGGCTCTCGTGGATGATGGCGTGCCGGCCGCCGAAGAAGCGCAGAGCGAACCCTCCGATCACCAGCTCGTCACCCGGCGCGACGACGGTGATCTCGTGGTCTGCCGCCGCCGCCGCCACTCCGGCGGTGCTGAAGATCGGCGTGCCAGGCGACGCGCGCAGGATGCGATCGAGATGCGACGTCGTCCAGTGATCCGGATGCTCATGAGTGATGACCACCGCGACGACGTCGCCGAGCTCGTCGAGGGGGGTGGTGAACGAACCAGGATCGATGATCAGGCTCCTGCCAGCCTCATCGACTCGCAGCGCGGCGTGCTCGTACTTGGTGATTCGCATGACGGAAGTCAACTGGCCTGGCATCGATCGGGCAAACCGGTTGACGCGACACGCCCGCGATGCATAGTCGACCGGCGTCGATTTGGCCTCACGCCGAGCGGCATGACAGACTTCTACGGTTGCCAGAACGGCCCTCACCGGGCCCGAACGGCCCCATCGTATAGCGGCCTAGTACGCCGCCCTCTCACGGCGGTAACGCGGGTTCGAATCCCGCTGGGGTCACAGCGACACAGAAGGCCCTTCGAATGATCGGAGGGCCTTCTGCCTTTCGTGACCGATGTGCATTCACGGGAATGAATCTCGGGATGCCGTGGTTCCCGACAGCATGACTGACATCGAGTTCGGCCTCGACACCTTCGGTGGCGTGACGTCCGACGCACAGGGCAACCCCGTTCCGCACCCGCAGGTGATCCGGGACATCGTCGATCAGGCGGTGCTGGCCGACCGCATCGGCCTGGACTTCTTCGGTGTCGGCGAGCACCATCGTCCGGATTTCGCCGTGTCGAGTCCCGAGATGGTGCTCGCCGCCATCGCCTCGCGTACCGAGCGCATCCGTCTCGGCTCGGCCGTCACCGTGCTCAGCTCCGACGACCCCGTGCGGGTCTTCGAGCGCTTCTCGACGCTGGACGCGGTCTCGAACGGGCGCGCTGAGATCGTCGCAGGACGCGGATCCTTCATCGAGTCGTTCCCGCTCTTCGGATTCGATCTGCGTCGCTACGAGGAGCTGTTCGAAGAGCGGCTCGACCTGCTCTCGCAGCTGCTGACCGAACAGCCTGTCACCTGGCAGGGCAGCACGCGGTCGGCGCTGCAGGACCAGCGCGTCTTCCCCTCAACCGAGAACGGCATCCGCACCTGGGTCGGCGTCGGCGGCAGCCCCGACTCCGTGGTGCGCACGGCGCGCTATAACTTCGGGCTCTTCCTCGCGATCATCGGGGGCCCTGCCGCTCGCTTCGCGCCGTACGTCGACCTGTTCGAGCGTGCCCAGGATCAGTTCGGCGTGGAGCACAAGCCGGTCGCCGTGCACTCTCCTGGTCTCGTCGCCGAGACCGATGAGCAGGCACGTGCCATGACGCATGACGGCTGGCTCGCGATGCGGACGCGGATGGGAGAGGAGCGCGGCTGGGGTCCGCCGGCGGTCGGCGACTTCGAACGCGAGATCGACGGCGGCGCACTGTACATCGGCTCGCCGGAGACCGTCGCCCGCAAGATCGCCAGCACCCTGAAGACGCTCCGGCTCGACCGCTTCGATCTGAAGTACGACCAGTCGAAGATCGGCCATGGGGCGATGATGGACTCGATCGCACTGTACGGCGAGAAGGTCGTGCCGATGGTCAAGGACATGATCGCCTGACGACGGCCACGCGGTGGGCGCCTCGATTTGGCGGGGCACGAATCGTCATGGCATACTTGAACGGTTGCAGTGACGGCCCCATCGTATAGCGGCCTAGTACGCCGCCCTCTCACGGCGGTAACGCGGGTTCGAATCCCGCTGGGGTCACTGACAAGAAGAAGGCCCTCCGGAATCCGGAGGGCCTTCTTCTTTCGGTTCGGGGATGCTCAGCCCTCGCGCCAGGCATCGTCTAGCAGGTGCGACCCGGCCTGCGGACCCATCTGCAGCATCCCGCCGTCGACACTCCAGTCGGATCCCGTGACGTAGCTCGCCTGCGGAGATGCGAGGAAAGCGATCACCGCGGCGACCTCTTCTGCCTTGCCCGGTCGCCCGAGCGGCACTCCAGGTCGGTGCGTCCGGTCGGCGTCCGCAGACGTCCGGCCGCTCGCAGCCGTGGCGATCTCACCGGGCGCCACCGCATTCGCGGTGATCCCGTGGGCGCCGAGTTCTTGAGCCATGGTCTTGATCAGGCCCGAGAGTCCGTGTTTGGCCGCGATGTAAGCGGCGAGGCCGACGCGCGGCTGATGGGCGTGCACGCTGGTCACCGCGATGAGGCGGCCGCCGGCTCCTGCGGCGACCATACGGCGCGCTGCGGTCTGCATCCCGGCGAACGCCCCGTCGAGGTTCAGCGCGACGGTCTCACGCCATTCGCTCAGTGGCACCTCGAGGAACGGGCGCGGAACGCTCGCCCCGGCGTTGTTCACGAAGACGTCGACGCCGCCGAGCCGTTCCGCGAGCTCGTCCACCACCTCGGCCACGCTGTCGAGCGCAGTCGCGTCGAAACGGGTGACGACCGCTCTGCGGCCGCGTTCGCGCACTCCGGCGGCGGTCTGCTCAGCACCCTCCTCGTCGCTGTGCCAGGTGATGCCGACATCCATTCCGGCGTCGGCGAGTGCGAGTGCTGTCGCGGCGCCGATGCCGGAGTCGGACGCTGTGACGATCGCGCGTCGTGGGGTGAAGGTCTGAGCTGTCATGACCGAACCGTATCCGAGCGGCGATCTCGTCTCGAAGGGGCTTTCCCGCTTGGCGCGTATGCCCTAGGCCCGATCGTCGTCTCCGCGCAGGCTGATCGCGCGCAGGCTGCGGTTGCGCAGCGGTGGCACCATCAGCACCATGAGGGCGCTGCCGTACAGCACGAACGGCACCCACAGCGGCAGGAGGGTCGCGAGCGCTCCGAAGGCCGCCATCGCCAGCGGCATCAGGCAGTCGTCGCCGAGTCTGGTGATCGACGACATCCGCCCCAGGTAGTCGGGCGCGACGGTGGCGGCGAAGGTCGCACCGAGCAGCACCGAGGCGAACCCGGCCGTCATGCCGATGACCAGGCAGGCCGCACCCACCACCCACGGCGATCCGACTCCGAGCAATGCGATGCCGGCGCCCTGCACCACGAGCGCCCAGAATGCCCCGAAGGCCTCATGTCGCGGGCGGCGGCGCACGACCACGACCGCGCCGAGCATCGCCCCGCCGCCCACCAGGGCCTCGAACAGGCCGACCGCCGAAGCACCCCAGCCGTGCTGGGTGGCCTGCAGGGCGAGTCCGATCGCGAGAGCCGGACTGACGGCGAGGTTGAGGCCCGAGAGGGCGAGCACCAGGGTTCTGGTCGCGGGCTCCGCGGCGAGATGCCGGAACCCGGATGCCACTCCGCGCAGCAGGCCGTCACCGTGGGCGCTCCGCGGAAGCGCGAAGCGTGGCCGCAGCCAGATCGCGATGAACGCGATGACGACGGTGAATGTGATGGCATCGGCGGCCGCGCTGCCGGGCATGCCGGCCCAGGCGACGAGGAATCCGCCGGTCGCCGCGCCAGCCATCGTGCCCAGGCGGCTCAGGGTCTGGCTGAGGGCGGAGTAGGTCGGAAGATCGGCCGGTCTCACCAGCTGGCGGGGGATCGTGCCGGCGGCCGGTTCGTAGAAGGCGTCGCAGACCCCGAATGCGATCGTCGCGGCCAGCAGGACGGCGACGGTCGGCTCAGAAGTGAGGATCCACAGCGCGGCGATGGCGAGGACGACGACGCGGATGCCGTTGAACAGCAGCATCATCCGACGCGGATCGACGCGATCGGCGACCGCGCCGCCGATCAGCAGGATCACTGCCCGGGGAACCGTGCCTGCTGCGACGACCAGCCCTGCGACCGCCGGAGAAGCGATCTGCACCGCTGTCCATGCGACCGCGATGGTCCAGACCGCGTCGCCGGCGTCGGACAGCGCCTTCACGGCCAGCCAGCAGTGCACCATGACGTCACGCCTGAGGGGCGGGGGAGTCCGCACCCTCAGGGAGTCGGCCGCCGTCACCTCACACCTCCGTGGGGAAGCCGTGGGCGAAGAAGAAGACGGGCATCCGCTCCTGGCCGTCGTCTCGAGCGATGCTCGCTCGCCATGCATCGATCGCCTCGGTGATCCGGTGCTGCAGCTCGGCCAGTTCAGCCGCGGTGGCCCAGGCCAAGGCATCGGTGCTGAACGCTTCGACATCGCTGTCGGCGCTCACCCGATTCCACTGCTGCAGTCGCTCGAGCTGGTGGCGCAGGTTGAGTCGCTGCGCCTCACGCGCGAGGTACGCTGCGGCAGGCGCGTCAGCGTAATCCCGGCTCGACCAGCTGAGCGAGTGCCTCACCAGGCGCCACCAGCTCGTGCGTCGGTCGCCGGTCGGATCTTCGACCTGTTCGACCATGCCGGCGCGCTGCAGCATGCGCAGATGGTGGCTGATGCTGCCTACCTGCACGTTCAGCGCTCGCGCCAGGGTGCCCACCTGCGCGGTCTCGTGCAGATGCAGGTGGTCGACGATGCGCCGACGCAGGGGGTGATGCACGGCTGTGATGACGGAGATCTCTTCCACGTCGGCAACGCTATGGGCGCCACAGCAACACCACAAGACTTCTTGTATACCGCGTGAATTCAGGGAAGTACGCGGTCAGCTGGTGCTCGTGTCCGCCGACGCCTCGCGGCGATCGCACGGACGGCCACGAGTGCCGAGAACGGCGGGAGCAGCAGGCCCGCAGTCGTCAGGGCGAACCACAGCGGGAAGAGCGAGGCCGCGCTCACTGCCATGGCGAGCACCAGGCGCGGCCCGCGCGAGACGGGGGCGAGCGCCCAGGTGAGCAGCCCGAGCCCTGCGGCGGCCGGCGCGACCGTGGCCTAAGGAGCATCGCCGCTTCTGCCGGCGCCACTCAGCGCGGTGGCCGCCTCGACGGCCACAGCGGCGATGATCAGCGCTGTCGCGCACCAGATCGGCATCCGGCCGGCTGGGTGCCGTGCGGCAAGGCGGGTCGCGCCGATCCAGAGCAGAGGGATGCCCGAGAGCGCACCTGACGCGAGCCCTATCTGCATCGCACGGGTCGAGTCGATGGCCGGCATGAGTCCTCCACCGTTCAGCGCGAACGCGACGGATGCCAGGCCGACGGCGGCAGAGCCGAGCAGCACGGCTCCGCTGCTCGTGGTCAGAGGCCGTGCAGTGTGCGTGATGGGCATGGCAGGCGCAGCTGTGGCGAGCGCGGCGGGGATGGCCATCTTCCGGACGCAGAAGATGATGAGGACGAGGCTCGGCAGCGCGCCGGCGGAGGGGAGCGTCATCGCCGGCCCGAGCACGGCAGGTGCGGCGATGCCGGCGACGGCGGCCGCAGCCGTCCGCGCCGTCCTCGGAAGCGTGGAACCGAGTTCCGACACGACCGCGGCAGCGGCGACGCCCCCGAGAGCCCAGCCGCAGAGCAGGAGCAGTCCGAGGCCCTCGCTGAACGGCGTGCGGGGGAGTCCGGCGTCGGCCCTGTCGAAACCTATCGACCACGACCACGCGGCGAGGAAGGCGAACGACCATGCGGACGCGGCGACGAGAAGCACCGGCACGAACCGGCCGGGATGCACGCGGCCCGAGTGTCGCAGCAGCGCGAGCAGGGCGACGGTCTGAAGCAGCGCTGACAGGGTGGCGAGAGCGGGAGGAATCCACCCGCAGCCCCACTGGCCGACCGTCTCGACCGAGGTGATCACGACCGCCTGGCTCGCCGCCGCGCAGAGCAGTGCCACGACAGCAGCGCTGAGCGCGACGCGCACGCTATGCCTCGGTCGGTCCCGCTGTGCGGCGCCTCCTGCGCACCAGCCACACCACGAGCAGCACGATCGCCGCGATGCCGAGCCACGGAAGCAGGAACCCGACGGCGACCACGATTCCGTTCAGGCTGGCGACGAGCCCGTTCCACCCTGCGAGAAGACCGTCGCCGAACCCTGCGGGGTCGGCCTCGGCAGCGGCGGTCTGCTCGGTCAGCTGAATCGAGATGGTCGACATCGCCACCTGCTCGTCTAGCTGCTTCAGCTGCTGCTCGTAGCTCTCCAGCTGCGCCTGCCGCTCATTCAGCGCCGACTCGGCGGCGATGAGATCGCCGACGGAGCCCGACTTGCCCATGAGCTCGGTGAGGCGCTCGACCGACGTGCGGGCCGAATCGATCCGTGCGCGCAGATCCACTGCAGCCGCAGTGACGTCATCGCGCGAGATCGACGAGCGCACCACCTCGGCGTCATCGCCCACGGCGGCCATCACCTCGTCGAGATCGGCCGCGGGAACCCGGATGCTGATCCATCCGGTCCCGGGCTCGCGCGGCTGCTCGGGGGCGATGTCGCCGGCATCCGGATCGAGGCCGAGAGAGGCGGACTCCACGAAGCCGCCGTGCTCGACCGCCAGTGCGGCGATATCGTCCGCGGCGTCCTTCGCGTCGTCGACCCGCAGGGTCATCTCGGCGGTGACGATGATCTCCCGGGTGTCGTCGACGGTGGCGATGGGGTCGTCGGCTCCCTTCGACCCGTGCTCGTCCCGCGGAGCGACCGCGCCGTCCGACTCACCGGAGTCGGTCGTGGCTCCGCCGTCGGAGTCGACAGCGGCATCCGGAGCGATCTCGCCTACGGCGCCACCGGAGGACGAGCCCCCGGACGACCCGTCGGAGGTGCTCGAGAACCCCGCACCCGGCCCCAGCCCGTTCATGAGCGGGGGCACCACGAGCGCCCCGGCCGCGAACGCCGCGGCCACACCGAGCGCGGTGATCCACCCGCGTCGCCGCCGGTGTTCACGGCCGGCGGTGCCGGCACGTGGCTCGTGACTGATCCTGTCGAGGATCGCACGCTCCATCCCTGCGATGCTCTCGTCACTCAGCGGCGGCAGCCCGGTCTTCTCGCTCATGCGTCTCTCGCTTCCTTGACGGCGCCGCGAAGCCGCGAGCGCACCCGGGAGAGACGATTCCGAACGACGGCATGGCTGACCCCCAGCTCGGCGGCCGCAGCCTCGTAGGCGTACCCGTCGACCGCGCACAGCCGGAAGATCTCCCGGTCGATCTCGTCGAGGCGCTCCACCTCTGCAGCGATCCGGGCGGCCAGCGACGCGGTGATCACCTGATCCTCGACGCTCACCGTCGACGGAAGCGTCTCGTCCACGGCATCCGCCGTACTGGCCCTGTCGCGGCGGAGGCGGCGCAGCCGATTCGCGGCCTGGAAGCGGCAGATCGTCGCCAGCCACGGCAGCAGCGACTCGCCCAGCAGCTCGAACCCCGGCAGTTTCCGCCACGCGACGACGAAGGTCTCCTGCACCACATCCTCGGCATCGGATGCCGAACCGAGGATCCCGTGGGCGATCCAGTACACGGGGCGCACATGCTCGCGGTAGATCGCCCGGAACGCATCCTGATCACCGGATGCCGCCCGAGCGGCCCACTCGCGGTCCTGCGTGGTTGCCGGCATGCCTCTTCCGATCGAGTCGCTTCTCAGAGTGTCTCTCACATCGGAAGTGTCGGGGAACCGGGGATCGTCTCAGATCCGGTACGATCGAAAGAGCGAGAGGGAGTATCCCGAGATCGCACGGATCGTCATCACGAGCACCATCAAAGCTGCTCCGGCCGTGCGAAGCATGTCACATGCGGGGAGAGACTTTCGGTCATCACCAACCCTCCGAAAGGCGTCAATCCCTTGATTCCCGTCTGGTTCGAAGTCACGTCACTGATCGTGCTCACCGTGATCCTCATCGCGGACCTGCTCCTCATCCTGAAGCGGCCGCACATCCCCTCCACCAAGGAGTCGGCCCTGTGGGTGGGCTTCTACGTCACCCTCGCGCTGATCTTCGCGGCCACGCTCGCGTTCTTCGGCGACACGAAGTCGTCGCTCGACTTCCTCACGGGCTGGGCGATGGAGTACAGCCTGTCCATCGACAACCTGTTCGTCTTCGTGCTGATCATGACGCAGTTCTCGGTGCCGCGTCGCTATCAGCAGGAAGCGCTGATGGTCGGCATCATCATCGCGCTCGTGCTGCGCGCGATCTTCATCATCATCGTCGGCGCGGCCGTCGAGCACCTCAGCCCGATCTTCTACATCTTCGGTGCGTTCCTCGTCTTCACCGCCATCCGTCAGGCCATGCCCGACAAGGAGGAGGAAGACGCGAAGACCGAGAACTTCATCGTCCGCCAGATCCGCAAGGTCATCCCGATCAGCGACGAGTACGACGGCCCCAAGGTCCGCACGGTCGTGAACGGCAAGAAGATCTGGACGCCGATGCTGATCGTGTTCGTGTCGCTCGGGGTCACCGACCTGATGTTCGCCGTCGACTCGATCCCTGCGATCTTCGGCGTGACCACCAACCCGTTCATCGTGTTCACGGCGAACCTGTTCGCCCTCATGGGCCTGCGTCAGCTGTACTTCCTGCTCGGCGACCTGCTCGACCGCCTGCGCTACCTGCACTACGGCGTCGCGTTCATCCTGGGCTTCATCGGCGTGAAGCTGATCCTGCACGCGATGCACGAGAACGAGCTTGCGTTCATCAACGGCGGGCAGCCGATCGAGTGGGCGCCCGACATCAACAACTGGGTGTCCCTGGGCGTCATCTTCGCCTCGATGGCCGTGGCCACGATCGCCAGCCTGGTGGCCTCGCGCCGCGACCGGAAGGCCGTCGTCGAGAGCTGAACGCGACCTGTTCCGCTGTGTGAAACACGGCGAAGGACCACCCGTCGACGCCGTGTAAACTGACCGGCATGCGGCGGGTGGTTCTTCTTCTTAGCAGCCGCGACGGGACCTCGATCTAAGGCCTTCCTCGTCGCGGAGTCCATCATGGGCCGACTCTTCGAGCCATCAAAGGAACACACCGCATGACCAGCAGCACAGCGCCGCGCACTCTCGCCGAGAAGGTCTGGGACGACCACCTCGTCGTCAAGGGCGAGAACGGCGAGCCCGACCTCATCTACATCGACCTGCACCTCGTGCACGAGGTCACCAGCCCGCAGGCGTTCGACGGACTGCGCGCCGAGGGGCGCCCGCTGCGGCGTCTCGATCTCACGATCGCGACAGAAGACCACAACACCCCGACGCTCGCTATCGACAAGCCGATCGCGGATCTCACCAGCCGCACCCAGATCGAGACCCTGCGTCGCAACGCGGCCGAGTTCGGTGTGCGCCTGCATTCGCTGGGTGACGCTGAGCAGGGCATCGTGCACGTCGTCGGCCCGCAGCTGGGTCTCACGATGCCGGGTATCACCGTGGTGTGCGGCGACTCGCACACGTCGACCCACGGCGCATTCGGCGCCATGGCATTCGGCATCGGCACGAGCGAGGTCGAGCACGTGATGGCCACGCAGACGCTTCCGCTGAAGCCGTTCAAGACGATGGCGATCAACGTCGAGGGCACGCTGCGCCCCGGTGTCACCGCGAAGGACATCATCCTGGCCGTGATCGCCAAGATCGGCACCGGCGGGGGACAGGGCTACGTGCTCGAGTACCGCGGCAGCGCGATCCGTGCGCTCTCCATGGAGGGGCGCATGACGATCTGCAACATGTCGATCGAGGCCGGTGCACGCGCCGGCATGGTCGCACCCGACGAGACGACCTTCGCCTATGTGAAGGACAAGCCGCACGCTCCTCAAGGACAGGACTGGGATGACGCGGTCGCCTACTGGCGCACGCTGCCCACCGACGAGGGCGCGACGTTCGACGCTGAGGTCTTCATCGACGCGAACGAGCTCGAGCCCTTCGTCACCTGGGGCACGAACCCCGGTCAGGGCAGCTCGCTGTCCGCCTCCGTTCCCGACCCCGCTGCTTTCGCCGACGCCAACGAGCGCGCCGCAGCCGAGCGAGCCCTCGAGTACATGGACCTGGCTCCCGGCACCCCGCTGAAGGAGGTGAAGGTCGACGCCGTCTTCATGGGCTCGTGCACCAACAGCCGCATCGAGGATCTGCGTGCCTTCGCATCGATCATCGACGGCAAGAAGAAGGCCGAGGGCGTGCGGGTCATGGTCGTCCCCGGCTCCGCGCGGGTGCGCATCGAGGCGGAGGCCGAGGGCATCGACAAGATCGTCGAGGCGTTCGGTGCCGAATGGCGCTTCGCCGGATGCTCCATGTGCCTGGGCATGAACCCGGACCAGCTCGCACCCGGTGAGCGCTGCGCATCGACGTCCAATCGCAATTTCGAGGGCCGTCAGGGCAAGGGCGGCCGCACCCACCTGGTCTCGCCGCTGGTAGCGGCCGCGACCGCCATCCGCGGCACGCTGTCGAGCCCCGCAGACCTGGAGGCGAGCAACTGATGGAGAAGTTCACCACTCACACGGGCATCGCGGCGCCGCTCAAGCGCTCGAACGTCGACACCGACCAGATCATCCCGGCCGTCTTCCTCAAGCGCGTGACCAAGACAGGCTTCGAGGATGCCCTGTTCCACGGCTGGCGGCAGGACCCGGAGTTCGTGCTCAACCAGGCGGCGTTCCAGGGCGCATCGGTGCTCGTAGCCGGTCCGGACTTCGGCACCGGATCGAGCCGCGAGCACGCGGTGTGGGCGCTGCGCGACTTCGGATTCAAGGTCGTTCTCTCGTCTCGCTTCGCCGACATCTTCCGGGGCAACTCCGGCAAGCAGGGGCTCCTCGCGGCCACGGTCGAAGAGGCCGAGATCGAGCGCATCTGGCAGCTGATCGACGAGCGTCCCGGCCGCAAGGTCATGGTCGACCTCGAGGCGCGCACCGTCACGGTTCCCGGCGGAGCAGCCGACGCAGAGCCCGTCTTCCAGGCCTCCATCGGGATCGACGATTACACTAGATGGCGGCTCCTCGAAGGGCTCGATGACATCGGGCTCACCCTGCGCAACGAAGACAAGATCGCGCAGTTCGAGGCCCGCCGCGAATCGTGGCGGCCACGCACACTCCCGGTCCGATAGGAACGGGATGCCGTGGGCCGGGGGCCACAAGCCCCGCGGCATCCGCCGTAGATACGCAGACATCGCGGCGAACGCCACGACGTCCCGAAGAAGATGAGGCCCGAATGACGACACCGCCGCGAGTTGCTGTAGACGACCGGGTTCCGGCTCCAGCCGGATCCGTCCTCGCGATCCGCGGTGGAAGGCCGCTGCGCGGGCGCGTCGACGTCAAGGGTGCGAAGAACCTCGCCACGAAGGCGATGGTGGCGACCCTCCTCGGTGAGACCGCCAGCACGCTGCGTGACGTCCCCGACCTGAGCGACGTCGCCGTGGTGCGCTCGCTTCTCGAGGTGCACGGCGTCACCGTCACCGAGGGCGACGAGCCCGGTTCGCTGGTGCTCGACCCCAGTGAGGTCGAGTCCGCGCACTACGAGGAGATCGACGCTCACGCCGGCGCCTCCCGCATTCCGATCCTGTTCTGCGGGCCTCTGCTGCACCGTCTCGGCCAGGCGTTCATCCCCGACCTCGGCGGATGCCGCATCGGCGACCGCCCGATCGACTTCCACCTCGACGCCCTGCGCAAGTTCGGCGCTGTCGTCGAGAAGCAGCCGAGCGGCATCCGTCTCTCGGCACCCAACGGTCTCAAGGGCGCGAACATCCACCTGCCCTATCCGAGCGTCGGCGCCACCGAGCAGGTGCTGCTGACCGCCGTGCGCGCGCAGGGCGTCACCGAGCTTCGCAACGCCGCCATCGAGCCCGAGATCATGGATCTCATCGCGGTGCTGCAGAAGATGGGCGCGATCATCTCGTACGAGCCCAATCGCGTCATCCTCATCGAGGGCGTCGAGACGCTGCGCGGATACGACCACCGCGCCATCTTCGACCGCAACGAGGCGGCGTCGTGGGCGTGCGCCGCGCTGGCCACCGACGGCGAGATCTTCGTCGCGGGCGCCAAGCAGCAGGAGATGCTCACGTTCCTCAACGTCTTCCGCAAGGCAGGCGGCTGGTTCGATGTGCAGGAGGACGGCATCCTGTTCCGTCGCGAGGGCGAGCTCAAGCCCGTCATCGTCGAGACCGACGTGCACCCGGGGTTCATGACCGACTGGCAGCAGCCGCTCATCGTCGCCCTGACGCAGGCGGAGGGCCGCTCGATCGTGCACGAGACCGTCTACGAGAACCGATTCGGGTTCACCCAGGCGCTCGTGAAGATGGGGGCCGACATCGAGGTGCACCCGCACGGGCTGCAGGACGGGCCGCGTCGTGTGCCGCGTCGCGAGCTCGAGCAGGCAGCCGTGATCACCGGCCCGACCCCTCTGCACGCGGCCGATATCGTCGTGCCCGACCTGCGGGGCGGTTACAGCCACGTGATCGCCGCGCTGACCGCCGAGGGCGAGTCGCAGGTGTCCGGTGTCGATATCCTCAGCCGCGGCTACGAGAAGTTCCTCGACAAGCTCCGCGCCCTCGGCGCGGACTTCGACGTCGTCCGATGAGCTGATGGCCGCCTCTGAACGGAGCCGCCCCAGCCTCTTCTGGCCGCTCGCTGCGATCGTCATCCCCCTGGTGTCGCTGCTGGCGAAGATCAGAGTGGTCGGCGCCGAGAAGCTTCCCCGCGAGGGCGCGTTCGTGCTGGCGCCGAACCACTACTCGGAATTCGATCCGCTGATCGTCGCTATCGCGGTGTATCGCAGCGGACGCCTGCCGCGCTTCATGGCGAAGGACAGCCTCTTCCGCATTCCCGTGCTCGGCTGGATCCTGCGCAAGACGGGCATGATCCCCGTGGCCCGCGCGTCGTCGGCATCCGCTGCCAGGCAGACGCTCACCCAGTCCCGTGAACTCGTCGAGAACGGCAGAGGCGTCATCGTGTACCCCGAGGGCACGCTCACCCGCGACCCTGACATGTGGCCGATGCGCGGCAAGTCGGGCGCGGTGAGACTCGCTCTCACCGGCGACCTCCCGCTCATCCCGATGGCGCAGTGGGGCACCCAGGAGATCATGGGCCGCTATCAGAAGGGCCTGAGCCTGTGGCCGCTGCGCAAGCCCGTGCGCGTGCTCATCGGCGACCCCGTAGACCTGTCCGACCTGCGCGGACGTGCGGGCGACCCCGGTGTGCTGAACACCGCCACCGAGCGGCTGATGGCAGCCATCACCGCACTGCTCGAGGAACTGCGCGACGAGAAGGCCCCTGAGAAGCGCTGGAATCCCGGCGAGCACGGTCAGAAGGAGACGGGTCGCCTTGATTCATAAGCGCACGCCGCAGCCCTCGGGCACCCGTGCGGCCGTCGTCGGCGCCGGAAGCTGGGGCACGACCTTCGGAAAGATCCTGTCCGACGGCGGGGCGCAGGTCACGATGTGGGCCCGCCGGCCCGAGCTCGCACACGAGATCGACGAGGCGAAGCGCAACTCGAAGTATCTCCCGGGCATCAACCTCCCGCGCACCATGCGCGCGACCCACGAGCTCGCTCACGCGCTCGAGGGGGCAGAGCAGGTGTACCTGTCGGTGCCCAGCCAGACGCTTCGCGAGAACCTCAAGGCGCTGCGTCCGCTTCTCGCAGGACACGACATCCCGATCATCAGCCTGATGAAGGGCGTCGAGCGCTCGTCGGGCCTGCGCATGAGCCAGGTGATCGAGCAGGAGCTGCGCTGCGATCCGGACCGCATCGCGGTGGCATCCGGGCCGAATCTCGCCCTGGAGATCGCCCGCGAGCAGCCGACGGCTGCCGTGATCGCCTCCCGCAGTCAGGAGACGGCGGATGCTGTGGCTCGCACGGCCCGTAACAGGTACTTCCGCTCATTCGTCAACACCGACGTCATCGGCACCGAGTTCGGCGGCGTGCTGAAGAACCTGATCGCGGTCGCGATCGGCATCGTCGACGGCGTCGGATACGGCGAGAACACGAAGGCCTCGATCATCACCAGAGGTCTGGTCGAGATGACCGACTTCGCCGTCGCCAACGGCGCGCGTCCCGAGACCCTGCAGGGCCTCGCGGGCCTCGGCGACCTGATCGCGACCTGCCAGTCGCCGCTCAGCCGCAACAACACCGCCGGGCGACTGCTCGGTCAGGGCTACAGCTTCCACGATGTGGTTAAGCAGATGAATCAGACAGCCGAGGGACTCGCCTCGGTCGCTCCGATCCTGCAGCTCGCCCATGAGTCCGAAGTGCACATGCCCATCGTGGAGCAGGTGAAGATGGTGCTCGACGGACGCATGGATCCCCGGGACATCGCGCCGCACCTGACCACCGACGACGACACTCCTCAGGAGGAGATGACCAATCATGGACAAGCAGACGGTGGCGGTGCTCTTCGGCGGGCGTTCCAGCGAGCATTCGATCAGTTCCGCAACGGCGGGCGGGGTGCTGGCGGCGATTGACCGGTCGCGCTACGACGTGATCCCCGTGGGGATCACCCGTGACGGCGCGTTCGTGCTCGAGCAGGACGACCCCGCGAAGTTCACCCTGAACGCCGAGAGCATGCCCGAGGTCATCGACAACGGCACCCGCATCCGCTGGCCCGAGGCCGGGGGAGACCGCATGCTGCGGGTGGTCGCACCCGACGGATCGCTGGTCGACCTGGGCACGGTCGATGTCGTCCTGCCGATCCTGCACGGCGCGCACGGCGAAGACGGCACGATCCAGGGGTTCTTCGACACCCTCGAGATCCCCTATGCGGGCGGCGGGATCCTCGACTCGGCGATGTGCATGGACAAGCACTTCATGAAGGTCGCTCTCGAGGCCGACGGCATCGCCGTCGCACCGTGGGTGACGGTTCGCGAGCGTGTGTGGCGGAGGGATTCGACATCTCTGCGCGCAGCGATCGACGAGCTCGGCCTGCCGCTGTTCGTGAAGCCCGCCCGCGCGGGATCGAGTGTGGGCGTGTCGAAGGTCGCCGACCTCGGCGAGCTCGACGCGGCGCTCGAGATCGCGTTCGCAGAAGACGAGAAGGTGCTCGTCGAGACGGGCATCGTCGGTCGTGAGATCGAGGTGGCGATCCTGGATTCGGCCGACGGCGTGCGGGCATCTCTGCCCGGGGAGATCGTCCTCACCTCCCGCGGCTTCTACGACTTCGAGGGCAAGTACCTCGGTGGCGAGGGCGTCGACGTGGTGTGTCCTGCCGAGCTCTCAGATGCCCAGATCGCGGCGGTGCAGCAGGTGGGCGTGCGCGCGTTCGAGGCGGTCGACGGCAAGGGCCTCGCCCGCGTCGACGTGTTCCTGACCGCCGACGGCGAGATCGTCGTGAACGAGCTGAACACCATGCCCGGATTCACCCCGATCTCGATGTTCCCCAAGTGCTGGATCGCCTCTGGCCTGAGCTACGGCGACCTCATCACCGAGCTGATCGAGGGCGGCCTGCGCCGCTGATCGCCCTCGAGCGCTGAGCGCCCGGCTGCACCGGAGCGCTACTCGGAAAGCTCGTCGGGCGTCGTGCAGGCGCTCTCGGCATCGATCATTCGCAGGCCCGAGACGAGTCCTGGGCTCGTCAGCACGTTGTTTGCGCTGACGACCTCGGTGTCGACGAACACCTGGACGGCGGGGTCGCGGCCGTACGACGTCATGCGCATCTTCGGGGCCTCCGACTCGTCGACGAGCCAGTCGATGCCCTCGAGCGTCACGCACTGCAGCTCTGCGGTCGGGCCCGGCACCGTCACGCCGCACGTCACGATGACCGTGGTCTTGCCGTCCGAGCCGTAGGCGCCGGTCGCCTGGGCGTCGGTCCAGCGGCGATCCTGCTCGGCGATGCTCTGCGGCAGCCGCACGGTGACCTCTGCGCACTGGGGGTTGTTCGCGTCTTCGGCCGGCGTCAGCGCGACGGTCGTCGAGCAGCCGGTCAGAGCGAGCATCGCCGCTGCACAGGTGATCAGGGTGAGACGGCGAAGCATGATTCCAGGCTACCGTTGTCGGCATGGCACCCGGTTCCGACGACGACCCGCGCATCGGCGACATCTCGGAGGGAATGGTGCTTCGAGCAATCCTCGCGCGCACCGTGCCGGCGTCGCACGCGCTGCTCGGCCCTGGTGACGACGCGGCCGTGGTCGCCGCGCCGTCAGGGTCTGTGGTGGCGACCGCCGACACTCTCATCGAGGGCCCCGACTTCCGCCTCGCGTGGTCGAGCGGATACGAACTCGGCTGGAAGTCCGCCGCCGTCAACCTCTCCGACGTGGCGGCGATGGGCGCCGTGCCCACCGCGCTGCTCGTGTCTCTGGCGGTGCCCGCCGACACGCGCCTGTCGTTCGTCGAGGCGATGGCCGACGGCTTCCGTGAGTGCTGCTCTCAGCTCGCCCCCGGATGCTCGGTCGTCGGCGGCGATCTGACGGTCTCGGAGCTGCTGGTCGTCGCGGTCACGGCCCTGGGCGATCTCGGTGGACGTGCCGCTGTCACCCGCGCGGGTGCCAGGCCGGGCGACGTCGTCGCTCTCGCCGGCGAGCTGGGCGTCGCCGCCGCGGGTCTCGGTCTGCTGTTCAGCCGCTTCCGCGAGGGAGCGTCCCCGGTGCCGGTCGAACGCTCGATTCTGGATGCTGTGCAGCGGGGCGCGCTGGACCGGCAGCTGCGCCCTGTGCCGCCCGTCGCTCTCGGGCCGGCGGCGGCGGATGCCGGTGCCACCGCGATGATGGATGTGTCGGATGGTCTCGCTCTGGACGCCTCCCGCATGGCTGACGCGTCGAACGTGACGATCGAGTTCTCGGGAGCGGCGCTCGACGCGCTGGCTTTCGGCGGGGCACGGGAGCGGGCTCTGGGCGGGGGAGAGGATCACGGTCTGCTCGCGACTTTCCCTCCAGGCAGGATGCCGGAGGGGTTCGTGCAGATCGGCACGGTGAGCGCTCGCGCGGGCGCACCGGTGCTCGTCGACGGAGAGCCCGTGGCCGAGACCGGCTGGGACCCCTACCGCGATTGGGACCACGCGCGCTGACTGCGGGGAAGACGCTGACTCAGGCGCCGCCGTCCGCGATCTCCGCCCACCACACGCGGGTGTCTCCGTAGGCCTTCTCTCGCAGCAACGTGAGACCGGATGCCTCGAGATCCGGTGGCGTCGCCCGCTTGCCGCGCTCGATGACGACCACAGCGTCCGGCGAGAGCAGCGGAGCCAAGGCGACCAGGTCTGCGGTCATCGCCGCATCGTCGAGGTCATAGGGCGGGTCGGTGAACACGAGGTCGAACGGTCCCTGCGCGCGTGCGAGGTACGCCCGCACCGCGCTCTGGTGCACCTTCGCCGCGGGCGCCGCACCCATGGCCTTGGCCACCACTGCGGCGTTGCGGCCCACGATGTTCGCCGCCGGCCGAGATATCTCCACGAGATCGACGCGCTCGGCACCGCGGCTCCACGCCTCGAGGCCCAGCGCGCCGCTGCCTGCGTACAGATCCAGCACGCGCGCGCCGGCGATGGCATCCATCGATTCCAGCGCTCCGAAGAGCGACTCGCGCACCCGGTCGCTGGTGGGGCGGGTGCCGGCGCCCGGCACGTCCAGACGTGCGCCGCGCGCGGCGCCGGCGATGATCCTCGTCACCCGATCACGATACGACACGGCGGGGATGTCGCTCGTTCTCCCTAGACTCGGAGCATGCCCCTCGAGCTCGACACGCCGCTGACGACTGCCGTCGGCACGTCCACGGCCAAGACCCTCGACAAGGCGTTCGGCATGACCACCGTGGCCGAGCTGCTCGGGCACTACCCGCGTCGCTACGCCGACCGTGGTGAGCTGACGCCCATCCTCGAGCTCCCGATCGGCGAGACCGTCACGATCGTCGGCGAGGTGGTCTCTGCGACCGCACGCGAGATGCGCAACCGCCGAGGTGCGATGCTCGAGGTCATCATCGGCGACGGCGTGGGCCAGATGTCGCTGACCTTCTTCGCGAAGAACCTGGGTCAGGCCGAATGGCGGAAGAAGGAGCTGTCGGTCGGGCGCCGAGGCATCTTCTCGGGCAAGGTCGGCATGTTCAAGGACAAGGTGCAGTTCGCGCATCCCGACTACCAGCTCTTCGACGATACCGAGAGCGCGTACCGCCAGGCCGATGCGCTGCAGGACGTGCCGATCCCGATCTATCCGGCGACCTCGGCGATGCAGAGCTGGCAGATCGCCAAGGTGATCGGCGTCGTGCTCGATCAGGTCGGCGACGTGCCAGACCCGCTCTCCGAAGAGATCCGGACGCGAGAGGGCCTGCTGACGGCGCGACAGGCGATCGAGTCGATCCACCGCCCACGGCGACGCGCCGACATCGACCCCGCGGTCCGCACGCTGCGCATGCACGAGGCGCTGGTGCTGCAGACCGCCCTGCTGCAGCAGCGGATCCAGGTGCGGTCGCTCACAGCGACTCCCCGGGTGTCGCGCGCGGGTGGACTGCTCGAGCGCTTCGACGCCATTCTGCCGTTCACCCTCACTCCCGACCAGCAGCGCGTGGGCGCCGAGATCGCCGCCGACCTCGCCGCTGACCGGCCGATGAACCGGCTCATCCAGGGCGAGGTCGGCTCCGGCAAGACGCTCGTCGCTCTGCGGGCCATGCTGCAGACCGCGGAGTCCGGGGGGCAGGCGGCGCTCATCGCCCCTACCGAGGTGCTCGCCGCTCAGCATCTCCGCTCGATCACCAAGATGCTCGGTCCCGACATGGCGGCCGAGCTCATCCCGACCCTTCTCACCGGCCAGATGTCGGCTCCGGCACGGCGTAAGGCCGCGCTGCGGGTCGCATCGGGTCAGTCGCTGATCGTGATCGGCACCCATGCTCTGCTGTCGGAGAAGACGACCTTCGCCGATCTCGCGCTCGTCGTCGTCGACGAGCAGCACCGGTTCGGCGTCGAGCAGCGCGAGATGCTGCGAGCGAAGGGCACGGCGCCGCACGCGATCGTGCTGACGGCGACGCCGATTCCTCGTACCGTCGCGATGACCGTGTTCGGCGACCTCGACACGTCTGTCATCCGGTCGATGCCTGCGGGTCGTGCGGGCATCAAGACGCACGTGGCGCCGCTGGCCGAGCACCCGGAGTGGTTCCAGCGCGTCTGGGCGCGCGCGGCCGAGGAGATCGCCGACGGCAGGCAGGTGTTCGCGGTCTGCGCGGCGATCGACACGACGAAGGACTCGGGGGAGTCCGGCGACGAGCCCCCTCCCGACGTCGAGGGCAAGGGCCCGCGGTGGGGAGTCGTTCAGCTCGACGAGCTGCTGGCGACGCATCCTGTGCTGGGCGGAGTGCGCCGGGCGGTGCTGCACGGCAAGATGCCCGCCGACGAGAAGGACGCCGTGATGCGCGCGGTCGCGCGCGGCGAGATCGACCTGCTCATCGCGACCACCGTGATCGAGGTGGGCGTCGATGTTCCGAACGCCTCGACCATGATCATCCTCGATGCCGACCGCTTCGGCGTCTCACAGCTGCACCAGCTGCGTGGCCGCGTGGGGCGAGGCGAGCACCCCGGTCTCTGTCTGCTCGTCACAGAGGCGGAAGGCGGCTCACTCGCCCGCGAGCGGGTCGAGGCGGTGGCTGCGACTCTCGACGGCTTCGAGCTCGCCGAGGTGGATCTCGAGCTGCGCGGCGAGGGCGACGTGCTCGGGGCCGCGCAAGCAGGCGTCAAGTCGTCGCTTCGTCTGCTTCGGGTGGTGAAGGATGCGGGGCTCATCGCGTACGCCCGCGACATCGCGGCCGACATCCTGAAGGACGACCCGTCGCTGCTCGATCACTCCGGACTCCGCGTCGCGATCGCCGGGCGGGTGAGCGACTCCGACCGGGCGGCACTCAGCAAGAACTGAGGAAGCGGTGCCCTAGGCTGGTGTCGTGAATTCTCGGATCGCCGTCGTTCCCGGATCATTCGATCCGCCCACGCTGGGTCACCTCGATGTCATCTCGCGCGCGGCTCGTCTCTACGACGAACTGCACGTTCTCGTGGTGCACAACCCCGGCAAAGAGGCGATGCTGCCGATCGCGCAGCGCCTCAACCTGCTCGAGCAGTCGATCGCCGAGGCCGGCATCGAGGGTCACATCATCGTCGGGTCATGGAGCATGGGCCTCCTGGTCGACTATGCGCGCGATGTGGACGCCGGTGTGCTGGTCAAGGGCATCCGGTCGCAGGTCGATGTGGCCTACGAGTCCCCGATGGCGATCGTGAACCGTCACCTCGCCGACATCGAGACCGTCTTCCTGCTGCCCGACCCCGCTCACGCCATGGTGTCGAGTTCGCTGGTGCGGCAGGTCGCGGGCCTCGGCGGCGACGTCTCGCCATTCGTGCCGCCCGTGGTCGCCTCGTTCCTCGACACCGGAGCCCGCGGGCTCTGAGCCGGGTAGCATAGCGGGGTGAAATCCCGAGTGAACGGCCCCTTCTTCCTTCCCGTCCGCGACATCGTCCGCAAGCCGGGAGAGATGCGCGAGCACCGCTTCGAGGTGACCCTCGCAGAGAAGTGGGGTGAGGGCATCGTCTCGGTCGACGCCGGCGAGACCCTCGATCTCGACGTGCGTCTGGAGTCGGTGCACGAGGGCATCCTCGTGTCGGGAACGGCGGACACGGAGTACTCCGGAGAGTGCGGTCGATGCCTCACAGAGATCTCTGCGCCTGTCGAAGTCGAGTTCCAGGAGCTTTTCGCGTATCCTGGTGAGGAAGAAACTGACTTCGAAGTTCAAGACGACCACGTGGATCTTGAAACTCTGGTCAGGGATGCGATCGTGTTGTCGCTTCCTTTTCAGCCGGTGTGTCAGCCGGACTGCCCGGGTCTCGACCCGAACACGGGTGAGAGGCTGACCGAGAGCACTGGCGCAGAGAGCCCCGCTCCCATCGATCCTCGATGGAGTGCGCTCCGACAGATCACAGACCAGGACGGTGCGGCAGAGAGCCGCCCCGCCGAGAAAGAAGAGAGCTAGTCATGGCTGGTAACCCCCCGAAGCGCAAGGTCTCCCGTTCGAACACCCGCTCGCGCCGCGCGCAGTGGAAGGCCGAGGCTCCCGCGCTGGTCAAGACCGTCGAGAACGGCAAGGTCGTCTACAGCCGCCCCCACCAGGCGAAGGTCGTCACCGACTCGCAGGGCACCGAGCTGTTCCTCGAGTACAAGGGCCGCAAGGTCGCCGACGCCTGATCGGATCGGTCATGACCGAGATTCTCGCGAGGAGAGCCTCGCTGATCGAGAAGCTCGGCGTGGACATCGATCCCGAGCTGCTGGAGCGGGCGCTCACGCACCGTTCCTACGCCTATGAGCACGGCGGCATCCCGAACAACGAGCGCCTCGAGTTCCTCGGGGACTCGGTGCTCGGTCTCGCGGTGACCGTCATGCTCTTCACCACGCATCCCGACCTCGACGAGGGCGAGCTGGCGAAGCGACGCGCGAGCGTCGTGTCGACTGTCGCCCTCGCCGAGGTCGCTCGCGGTATAGGCCTCGGTGAGCACCTTCGCCTCGGTCGGGGCGAAGAGCAGACAGGTGGGCGCGACAAGGACTCGATCCTCGCCGACACCATGGAAGCCGTCTTCGGCGCGACGTTCCTGTCGGCCGGGCCGGATGCTGCGACCGAGCTGGTGCTGCGGCTGACGGAGCCGCTGCTGGCCGACCCCGAGCGCTATGGCGCGGCGATGGATCCGAAGACGAGCCTGCAGGAACTCGCGGCACGGCTGGGGTCGACACCGCCTGTGTACTCGGTCGAGTCTGCCGGCCCCGACCACGACCGCGTCTTCACAGCGACGGTTCGGGTTGGCGATCTGGCGTGCACCGGTGTGGGCACGAGCAAGAAGACGGCGGAGATGGCCGCAGCCCTCACTGCCTGGCGACAGCTCAGCGACCGGGTCTGAGTCGGCGTGCCCGAACTTCCCGAAGTCGAGGTCGTACGCCACGGCCTCGCCCCTGCTGTCACCGGTGCGCGAGTGCTGTCGGTCGACGTGCTCGATGAGCGCGCGCTCACCAGGCATCCGCTCGACGCCGCTGACTTCGTCGGTCGGCTCGAAGGCCGGGACGTGCTCGGTGCGGCCCGACGAGGCAAATTCCTCTGGCTGCCCCTCGCAGACCGAGCAGGAGAGTCGGAGGCCCTCGTCGCGCACCTCGGCATGAGCGGCCAGATGCTGCTGCGGGATCCGGACGCGCCGCTCGAGCGTCACGAGCGCGTGCGGCTGCGCGTCGAGCATGCCGCTCACGGCGTGCTCGCGGTCGTCTTCGCGGATCAGCGCACCTTCGGCTCGCTGGCGGTCGACAGGCTGCTGCCCACTCCGGACTCCGCCCCCGGCGGCTACGGCAGTGCGGACGCCCGCGTGCCCTCGCAGGTCGCGCACATCGCTCGGGATGCCCTCGATCCGGCGTTCGACGAGACGATGTTCATCATGAAGGTCCGCCGTCGGTCAAGTGCGATCAAGCGGATCCTGCTGGATCAGACGCTGGTCAGCGGCATCGGCAACATCTACGCGGACGAATCGCTCTGGGCCGCACGGATCCACCCCGAGACCCACGGCACGGCGATCTCGGTGCAGGCGCTGCGTCGTCTGATGGCCGAGGTGCGTCTGGTGCTCGAGAAGGCACTCGCAGAGGGCGGAACGAGCTTCGACGCGCAGTACGTGAATGTGAACGGACAGGCCGGGTACTTCGCACACAGTCTGAACGCGTACGGCCGCGGGGGAGAGGCGTGCCCGCGGTGCGGCGGGCCGATCCGCCGCGAGGCCTTCATGAACCGCTCGAGCCATTACTGCCCGCGCTGCCAGCGGAGGCGCTGAGCGCGATCTCGATCGATCCTTCGACGACGGCTCGGCAGCGTGGTCAAGACACCGCTGGCCGATCGACCGCGAATGCCAGATGTGGCATGTCCACACCGCGGTAGTGCTTCATGAACCGCCCGCGAACCGTCATCCCGAGCCGGATCGCGACGTTCATCGAGGCGATATTGGTGTCGCGCACCTGCGCCCAGACCCGCTCCACGTTCAGCGCGGCGAACGCGTGATCGCGGCAGCCTGCCGCCGCCTCGGCCGCATACCCGCGGTGCCAGTGCGCCCGGTTGAAGAGGTAGCCGACCTCGATGACGTCGTCGTCGAGGATGTGCTGCCGCGTGAGCCCGCATTGGCCGATCATCTCGCCGCTTCCAGAGAGCACCACGGCCCACAGCCCGAAGCCGTCGTCGCGGTAGCGGTCGCGCATTCGGGCGAGCCACGCCTGCACCATCTCTTCGTCGAATGCCCCTTCGTACGCGGTCATGGTCTCGGCATCCTGCAGGATGGCGCGCAGCGCGGGCAGGTCGTCCGCGGTCATCTCACGCAGCTCGAGACGTGGTGTGCGCAGGATCATCCGATCAGTCTGCCAGCGCAGCCGTCACACCGTCGTGAACGAAGGTCGCAGCAGCGGGCGCGTTGCGAGAGTGCTGAGCCATACGAGCAGGATGCCCGAGACGAGCACCGCGGCGATGGTGAGCAATGACAGAGGAGCGATGATCAGCGTCGCCCCCAGAAGCGGGAGCACCACGATGCCGGCGCACGCAGCCGAGCCGAGCGCCGTGACCAGCAGCGGTGACATGATCGCGCGCCGGCGCGCCGCGTCCACCGTCTGCATCGGCATACCCAGGTGATGCAGACTGCGGTGCAGACCGCGCTGGTCGAGCACATCGGACGCCTGCGTGACACCGACGGACGCGGCCACCATGAGGAACGATGCGACCAGCGTGATGATCAGGCCCGTGCGCATGTCGACGATGAGCTGAAGATCGGCGGATGACGGGTTCGAGGCGCTCATGGAGTTCATGAGCGACACACCCGTGCCGGCGAACACCGCCATGAAGCTGGCCATCGCTATGCCGCCCACCTGGCGCCACGCGGCCTTGGGATCGTCCAGCACTGTTCGCGCAGCGAGGAGGCGAACTGCCGTCGCCGCGGTCTTGGCCTGACGACGCGATGTGACCTTCAGCGCCCACGGGCCGATCAGGTTCAGCAGGGCGAGCGCCCCGCCGAACAGGGCCGCGAGCAGCACCGTCACCGACACCGTGCCCGCAAGCGCCGGCACAAGCTGCGCGAGCATGAACGCCGCGGCCAGCGCCACGAGGGCGAGTACGGCTCGCAACCAGTGAACGTTCGAGGCCTGCGCGCGCATCCGCACGCCGAGAGGCGAGATCACGACCCTGCGCAACCCGAGAATCGCGCTGACCGCAGCGAGCAGCAGGGCGCCGGTGGCGATCGCGACGATCTGCAGGGGTGGAAGCAGCACGGCCGACGCGCCGAGAGCCGCGCCGCGGAACGGGATGAGACCGATGAGAGGCGAGAGCAGAAGATGACCCAGCACGCCGACAATCGCGCCTGCGGCGGCGATCAGAGTGGACTCGATCACGGTCAGCGCGCCGACCGCAGCAGGAGTCGCGCCGAGCAGACGCAGGGTCGAGAGCCTCTCGTCGCGCCGCCGCGCCGACAGGCGGGCCGCTGCACCCTCGAGCGAGGCCAGCGGGATCACGAGCAGCACCAACGCGACGGCGGCGAGCACCTGGTACATCTCCGCGTACTCGCCGTCCCACGTCCAGAACGACTGCGCACCGCCGACGACTGTCAGAACGAGGGCGGTGACGACCGCGAACGCGGTCGCGGGGATGACGACGGTCGCCGCACTCCCCGGGGCAGGGCGGAGCAGCATCCGGATCACGCCCGGGTTCATGCCTGCACCTCCGAGACGATCGCGCCGTCGCGCATCGACAGCGTGCGCGAGCAGCGGGCAGCGACCTGAGGATCGTGCGTCACGACGACCAGCGTGCGTCCCTGGCCGGCGGTCGACCAGAGCAGCGCATCCATCACCTCGCTCGATGTGTAGGAGTCCAGTGCTCCCGTCGGTTCGTCGGCGAAGATGAGCTCAGCCCCGGTGACCTGCGCGCGAGCGATCGCGACGCGTTGCGCCTGCCCGCCCGACAGCTCGCCGATCCGGCGCTCCTCCATGCCCGCGAGTCCGAGTGACTGCAGCCAGCCGGCCGCATGCGTGATGGCCGCAGGTCGCTTCATGCCGTTGATCATGAGAGACAGCGCCACGTTCTCGATCGCGGTCAGCTCAGGGATCAGCAGTCCCTGCTGGAACACGAAGCCGAAGCGCTCGCGCCTCAACCCCGACCGTGCGGATTCGCCGAGGGCGGTGACATCGACCGGCGCACCGGAGGCGGGATGGAAGGACACTGTTCCGGCGTCAGGGCTCACGATGCCGGCGAGCACGTGCAGCAGTGTCGTCTTGCCCGAACCAGACGCGCCCATGATGGCGAGAGACTCGCCCCGGCGCACCTCCACATCCACACCGGCGAGAGCGCGAGTCGCACCATAGGACTTGGTCAGAGTTCGAGCGGAGAGCACGGGATCGGTCATGAATCCAGCATCCGCCTGGGCACACCGCCGGATCATCGCACCGGAGGATGATCCCGTGGTCGGGGGATCATCCTCCGGGATGATTCACTCGAGCTTCTTCTGCCAGGCGCCCGCGTACGAGACTGGAGCGAAGCCCATCGCCTCGTTGATGTCGAGCATCGGGCGGTTCTCCTCCGCGTTGAACGTGGTGATGCGCGGCGACCGCGGCGCGATTCCCCGCCACCTCAGGATGTTGGCGCACTTCACGATCTGGCCCAGGCGGTGTCCGCGGTGCTCCTTGAGCACGAGGGTGCAGTACTGATGGGTCACCCCCTCGGGATCGCTGCCCGTGACGAGCTCGTTGAAAGCGGCGAGCGTTCCTGTCGGCACGTGCTCGACCGCCGACACCGAGACGGTCTGCCCGCCGTCGACGAATCGTGCATCTCGTCTCGCGATGCGATCCGCGTCCCAGATCTCTTCATCGATCTCGAGATCGCCGCTCGGCGCGTCCGTCGACATCCGCGACAGTGCCCACGCGTACCCCGAGCGCAGCTCGGGCGGGGTCGGCACCGTCCATTCGACCAGTTCGTACTCGGAACCCGCGACGGCCAGTGCATCGGCGAGCATCCGCTCGATCGGAGCGAGATCGCCCTGCAGGTCGAAGGCGCTGTTGCGCTCGACCTGCTCGAGTGTGAAGCCGGCGTCGGCGAGCAGCTGAGCGTGCGGCGTGCGCGAGACGCGCCCCCAGCCGGTCTTCGGAACCAGCGGCGCTTCGCCAGGAGACGGCCGGTGCAGCGTCCAGGCCTGGATCACCTTGCGGCCGAGTGCACGCACTTCGGCTTCAGCAGCGGCGAGCAGCGCCGTCTCGATGCCGCGTCCCCAGTTGTCGGGGAGCACCATCAGGTCGACCTCGGCGCTGGTGGGCTCCGCCGTCGCGTGGCTCACCGTCACCGCGCCGACGATCTCGCCCGCCTCGCGGGCGAGCAGCGTGAGATGCACCTCGTCGGTGCTCTCGCGCCAGTGCGGCAGCATCTCCTCGGCGCTGCGATCGAAATCGCGCATGCCCGTGTCACTCAGGCAGATCGCGTTGTTCAGGGCGACGAACGAGTGGAACTCCGTCGCATCCGGGCTGTCGAGCGTCTCTGGAACCGTCAGCGCGGTGATCGTCAGAGCCGCAGAGGTCCCGTCGGTGGTCGTGGTCATGCTCATGTGAGGTCCTTCCTCCAGGCGCCCTCATAGGCGATCGGGGTGAAGCCGACGGCTTCGTTGATGGAGAGCATCGGCCGGTTCTCCTCGGCGTTGTACGTGGTGACGCGGGGTGAAAGCGGGTGACGCGCGCGCCAGGCGAGCAGCCCGGCGGTCTTCACCAGCATCCCGAGTCGGTGTCCACGGTGCGTGGACAGCACGAGGGTGTCCCACTGGTGCGAACCGGCCGTCGGGTCTTCGCCGATCGCGAGTTCGTTGAACGCGCACAGCTCGCCCGTCGTCACATGCTGAGCTGCCGTGACCAGCATCGACCAGCCGCGCTGGGCGATGCGGGAATCCTGGCGGCGTACTCGATCGGCGTCCCAGGTCTCCTCGGGCATGCCGAGCTCGCCGTCCGGCGCGTCGGTCGACATGCGCGACTTCATCCACGCGTACCCGTCGATGTGCTCGTCGGGGGTGGGGATCGTCCACTGCACCACGCGGTAGTCACCCGCATGTGCGGCCGCATCGTCACGAAGCGCCGCGAGCCGATCCGCCGTGCCCTCATCCCAGACCAGCGCACTCCCGCGGGCGACCTGCTCGAGGCGGAAGCCCGCGCGCTGAAGGAAGCGCGCCGTGCGGTCGAGCGGAGCCGACCCGAAACCGGTGGGGGAGTCGAGCCGGGGCAGCGATGCCTCGGCCTCGTGGTGCTCCGACCAGTTCAGCAGCTTGCGCACGCCGGCATCCCGCGCCACCGTCTCGACCTGAGCGTACGCGGCTGGTCCGATGCCGCGGCCCCACGCACGACGCAGCAGGGCGACGGTCACGAACGCGGTCTCGCCGCCGTCATCCAGCACGATGTCGAGCGCGCAGCGCCCGACGGTGTCGCCGTCGAGCTCGATGGCCCAATGGCGTCGATCGCGGTCGGGCGTGGACGAGAGCGTCGACAGCAGCTCGGAGGCCGTGAGACAGTCGTCGTCGCGCCCGGTGGTCTCGACGAGCATCTCGTTGCGGACAGCAGCGTAGGCACGAACAGCGGGGGACGGCCCCGCGTCCGCTCGGGCGGCAAGCTCGAGCGGACGCAGGGTCGCGCCGGCGGGAAGGGTGATGGACATCATCTGCCTCTCAGAGCATGTTGCGCTGCAGGCCCCAGGCCAGCAGATTGATCGCTTCGGTCTCACGGATGGGCCGGCGGTCGAGATCCGGAGTGAGAGTGGTGGCGGTCGCACGGGCCCTGGTGCTGCGCTGCAGCAGCCAGAGTCCGATTCGGAAGGAGAGCCGGTCGGCGAGCGTCAGACGCTGCAGATCGTCTCGGTCGGGGATGCTGATGGTCTGACGACCCTCGGTATCCGGCGGATGGATGGATGTCGATTGCTGCCGGTGATCGGTCAGCAGAACGGTGCTCACGATGTGTGCGCTTTCTGTAGGGATGGCTGGGCGAAGCCACCGCCGCGGACGGCGGAGTCGGCGCCCGGGGACGCAGCATCGCCGAGAGGCGGGCCGATACGGAGTTCGGCCCGGCGTCAGGATGCTGACGGGCGTGGCCCGCAATGCGGGCGGTGGTCGGCTGCCGGAAAGGCGGCGACGGCGATCATCGATCAGACGCACCGAGGCGTCTGTGAAATCGGAAGAGGCGGGGTGGTTCTAGCCCTGAGAACGGGCGAAGGTCACCGACATGGCGGCGTATGGCGCGCGCACTGGCGACTTGGTGAAGAACCAAGCGGCGTTGTTGTTCGTAATCATCGGTGACCCCCTCTCTTGTGATCGGACGTAACGCTAGTGAAGATTCACAGCCCGCGTCAAGCATTTCGTTTCGCATCGGCGTGTCGCGAGTCGGGGTCAGAGGCGGCGAATGAGCCTGAAGCGGCGCGGAATCCCCGTCATTCCGGCTGTTTCCGGTAGCGTCTCACCCGTGAATCCCATGACCCCGAAGGCGCCGGCATGCATCTGAAGAGCCTGACGCTGAAGGGCTTCAAGTCGTTCGCCCAGCCGACCTCATTCGTGTTCGAACCCGGGGTGACGTGCATCGTGGGGCCGAACGGCTCGGGCAAGTCGAACGTCGTCGACGCCCTCGCCTGGGTCATGGGGGAGCAGGGGGCCAAGACCCTGCGCGGCGGCAAGATGGAGGACGTCATCTTCGCCGGCACCTCGACACGGGGGCCGCTCGGCCGCGCGGAGGTGCAGCTGACCATCGACAACAGCGATGGCGCCCTGCCCATCGACTACGCCGAGGTGACGATCAGCCGCACGCTGTTCCGCAACGGTTCCAGCGAGTACGCGATCAACGGGTCGAGCTGCCGCCTTCTCGACGTGCAGGAGCTGCTCAGCGATTCGGGGCTCGGCCGCGAGATGCACGTGATCGTCGGTCAGGGCCGGCTCGACACCGTGCTGCAGGCTTCGCCAGAGGACAGAAGGGGCTTCATCGAAGAGGCCGCAGGCATCCTGAAGCACCGTCGCCGCAAGGAGAAGACGGTCCGCAAGCTCGACGCCATGGAGACCAACCTCACCAGGCTCAGCGACCTCGCAGGTGAGATCCGACGCCAGCTCAAGCCGCTCGGACGCCAGGCCGAGATCGCGCGGGAGGCGCAGACGATCGCCGCCGTGGTCAGGGATGCCAAGGCGAGGCTCTTCGCCGACGACGTGGTGGCCCTGCGTTCAGCCCTCGCCGATCACACGCGCACGGAGCACGAGCGGCACACCGAGCGACTCGTGCTCTCCGAGCAGGCCGACGGCGTGCGCGCGGGCATCCAGCGTCTCGAGCAGCAGCAGAACTCGGCCGCCGTCGACCGCGCGCGCAGCATCGCATTCGCTCTGGAGCAGTCGCAGGAGCGCATGCGCAGCCTCTACACGCTCGCGAATCAGCGCCTCGCCCTGCTCGGCAGCGAGGAAGACGATGCTGTCACCGCCATCACCGTCACGCAGGACACGATCGACGAGGCGGCAGACGAGGTCACGCGCATCTCGGAAGGGCTCGGCGATGCACAGGATGCCGCGGTCGCGGCCAGCCGCGAGGTCGTGAACGCGCGCGCCGAGCTCGACACCCTAGACGTCGACATCGCCGAGCAGAGCGCGCTGGTCTCGCAGTACGACATGCGCCTGAGCACGCTGCGCGGCAACGCCGACGCCGCCGCCTCGGCACTCGCCGCCGTGCGCGGCGCCGTGCTGCGACAGGAGCAGGCCCTCGAGTCGGCGCACCAGCGGCGTCGGGAAGCGGCCGACGCGCTGGAGGCGATCGACGAGGCCCACGCCCCTGAAGGCTCTGCGGCCGAATTCGCAGCCGCGTACGACGCTGCGCAGAAGGAGGTCACGGCGGCCGAGGCCGAGCGCGACTCCCTGCGGGAGCGACTGCATGAAGCGGAGCGAGAGGCGGACTCGCTGACCGCCAAGGCCGCCGCGCTCACGAGCGCGCTCTCGCTGTCTGGCGGAGCAGCCGAGATCGTGGCATCCGGTGTGCCCGGTGTGCGCGGGCTGGTGGGCGATGCGGTGCAGGTGAGGGCTGGATTCGAGGGTGCGGTCGCCGCCGTGCTCGGACCGCTCGCCGAAGGGGTGCTCGTCGATGAGCCGCACGTGGCCTTCGCTCTCGTCGCCGAGGGAACCAGGGGAACGGTCGATTTCGTGATCGCCGAGGGCACGGTCGCCGCCGAGGCGATCGGCACGAGTGCCGGCGGTGTCGTGCCTGCCATCGACGTCGTCGACGCACCCCACGGCGTGCGCGGGCTGCTCGCCGCCGTGCTGATCGCCGACGACCTCGCGGCGGCGCGCACGGCGAGGGCGGCGCTGGACGAGCTGGGCGACGACAGATCGACCATCGTCACGAAGAACGGCGAGGTCGTCACCGCACATACCCTGCGCGGTGGATCGGGGGAGACCTCGCGACTCGAGCTCGCCGCGGAGCGCGACGCCGCAGCCGAGCGGCTCGCCGAGGTCAGGACGATCGTCGATGCTCTGAGAGAGGCCCGCATCGACGCCACAGATCGCGTGGAGACCGCGCGCCGCGTGGCGAAGGATGCACTGAGAGCGCTGCGCGAGCACGACGCGGCGCTTGCGAACCATGCGGAGCAGGTCAACCGGGTGACCGTGCAGCACGAGGCTGCGGTCGCCGAGTGCGATCGCCTCGAGACGAGTCTCGCGCAGGCGCAGTCCGCCGTCGCGGACGCCGAGCAGAAGGCGGGGGCCGCGAAGACCGAGCTCCATGCCGCCGAATCCGAGCCGCGCCCAGTGCTCGACGCCTCCGCGCGCGATGGACTCCTCGAGGCGCTGGAATCCGCTCGTGAATCAGAGGTGCGAGCACGGCTCGAGATCGAGACGCTGCGGGAACGCGTGCGTGCGGCGCAGGCGCGGGTCGTCGCCCTCGAGCGCCAGCGCGAACAGGAGCGTGACGCCGCCGCGGAGGCAGCGCGACGGGCGGTGATCCGCCGCGGGCAGCGCGCCGCAGCATCGGCCGTCGCCGAAGAGCTGCCCCGCGTGCTCGACTCGATCGACCGGTCCGTCAGCGAGGCGCGCGTCGCCCTCGCCGCGGCTGAGGCAGAGCGCTCGGCGCACAATGAGGAGCTCGTCTCTCTGCGCAAGCAGGAGACCGCGCTGCGAGACCGTCTCGCCGCCCTCACCGAGAGCGTCCACGGCCTCGAGCTCCAGATCCACGAGAAGAAGCTCCACGTGACCAGCCTGCTTGATCGAGTGGCGTCGGAGCTGGCACTCGAAGAAGATATTCTCGTTGCGGAATATGGCCCGGATCAGCCGATCCCGCGCGATCCAGGCGCGGAGACAGATGATGAAGACGACCATGAGGCCGCCGTCATCCCGTTCGACCGGCGCGTCCAGGAGCGTCGTCTGAGAGAGGCGGAGCGCAAGCTCGCTCAGCTCGGCCGGGTCAACCCGCTCGCGCTCGAGGAGTTCGCCGCTCTGGAGCAGCGGCATGCGTTCCTCACCGAGCAGCTCGCCGACCTCACCAAGACTCGACAGGACCTGCTCACGATCATCGCGGAGCTCGACGAGCGCATGCAGACGATCTTCGCGGCAGCGTTCGAAGACACGAAGCAGGCGTTCGGCGAGGTCTTCCCGCTTCTGTTCCCCGGAGGCTCGGGCAGCATCTCGCTCACCGATCCCGACAATATGCTGACGACCGGCATCGAGGTGGCCGTGCGCCCGGTCGGCAAGAAGATCGAGCGGCTCTCCCTGCTGTCGGGTGGTGAGCGGTCTCTCGCGGCTGTCGCCCTGCTCGTCGCGATCTTCAAGGCCCGGCCCAGCCCGTTCTACATCCTCGACGAGGTCGAGGCGGCGCTCGACGACGCCAATCTGGGCCGTCTACTGACGGTCTTCGAGCAGCTGCGCGAGAGCTCGCAGCTGCTGGTGATCACGCATCAGAAGCGCACGATGGAGATCGCCGACGCGCTCTACGGCGTGTCGATGCGGCAGGACGGCGTCTCGGCGGTGGTCGGCCAGCGTGTGGGCGACCGAGCCGCAGCGTCCGCCTGATCCGCATCGGGGATGCTGCGCCCATACGGGCATCTAGGCTGGAGTCATGGCGGAGAAGTCCTGGTCCCTCGGTCGCGCGCTGCGCGGCATGTTCGTCAAGCCCACGATCGACGAGTCGACGTGGGAAGACCTCGAGACGGCGCTGATCACGGCCGACTTCGGTCCCGACATCACCGAGCAGCTGCTCGACGAGCTGCACGAGAAGGTCGACCGCTACCGCACGACAGATCCGCGCGACCTGCAGCGCATGCTGCGCGAGACCCTCGAAGAGCGCTTCGCGAAGTTCGACACCACCCTGAAGCTCACCGAGCGTCCGGCTGTCGTGCTGGTGGTCGGCGTGAACGGCGTGGGCAAGACAACGACCATCGGCAAGTTCACCAAGTTCCTGCGGGGGTACGAGCGCAGCGTGGTCGTCGGTGCCGCCGACACCTTCCGCGCGGCTGCCGTCGAGCAGCTGGCCACCTGGGCGCAGCGCGGGGGAGCGGCCATCGTGCGACCGCAGCACGAGGGACAGGACCCGGCATCCGTCGCATTCCAGACTGTCGAGTACGCGAAGAACCAGGGCATCGAGATCGCCATCATCGACACCGCCGGCCGTCTGCACACGAAGAGCGGTCTGATGGACGAGCTGTCGAAGGTGCGAAGGGTGGTCGAGAAGCAGGCTCCGATCAGCGAGGTCCTTCTGGTGCTCGACGCCACGACAGGTCAGAACGGAGTCATGCAGGCGGAGTCGTTCCTGCAGCATGCCGGCGTCACCGGGCTGGTCATCACGAAGCTCGACGGCTCGGCCAAGGGCGGGTTCGTGCTCGCCGTGCAGGAGCGAACGGGCATCCCCGTCAAGCTGCTCGGCCAGGGAGAGGGCATCGACGATCTCACCGGCTTCACCCCCCACGTGTTCGTGTCGTCTCTCGTCGGCGCGTAGGACTACCGCCACGGCGGAGAGGCTGGTTTCATAGCGATATGGCGATCGAACACGACTATTTCGGGGTCCTGTCCTCGGGGCCCGACGGCGCCATCTTCTGGACGGAGCGCGTCGACTTCGGCGACCAGTCGGTGACGGTCGACCTCACCGCCCCTGATCAGGACGACGTCTCGATCGCGGCGCTGGATGTCGCGGCGGCGCTGATCGCCGGGATCGAAGAGCTGGATGCGTCCGTGCGCGGCGCGATGCTGACCGAGGTCGACGACCGCACCAGCGAGGTGACCGAGTACATCCTGCAGCAGCAGGAGGCGTTCGGCGACGACCTCGAGGATGTGCTCGTCGACGTCAGCGGCGATGCCGCTGTCGACATCATCCGATCGCTGCGCCTGTCGAGCATGACGATCCTCGCCGACGAGCACGGCGGGTCCGAGCCGTTCGCGGTGCTCGAGTACGCGCTGGATGCCGATGAGACCGATGAGGTCCTGCTGGTGAACCTGGCGTCCGACGGCTCGGTGCAGTCCGTCACCAGCGCCGACTAGTCGTCGGTGTTCGTGCGTCGCGCCAGCCCGGCCAACCGGGCCGGTCGACGACGCAGAACCGGTTGCCTTCCGGATCCTCCATGATCACGTAGTCCGCATCGGCGGGTCGCCGGTCCCACGGCACCTCTCGCGCTCCGAGCGCGGTGAGACGCCGGATCTCGGATGCCTGATCCTCGGCGTAGATGTCGAGGTGGATGCGCGGTGGCAGAACCCGCTCGGAGCCGTGTGCGTCGAGAGCGATGCACGGAGCGTGCGCATCGCGCGGTCTCAGCACCACCCAGTCGTCTTCCGGGGGATCACGCGGCACGTAGTCCAGCGCATCGCTCCAGAAGCGGGTCTGGGCGGCGAGGTCGCGCACCCTGATGACGATCGACACGATCTTCAGCATCCTGGCACGCTACAGCGGGCGAACGACCGGTCAGGTGCCCCTTGCGCGAACCGTCCCCGCTGTGCGCCACGGCGCGGCTGTGTGCGCCGGACGGGCCAGCAGCCTAGACGGCCTGGGCGAAGCCGAGGTCGGCGCTCTCGGCGATGTGGGCGAGGTGCGGTGGGATCTCGCGGCCCTTCGAGATCATCGACTGCGCCCACAGACGCCCGGCACGGTAGGACGACCGCACGAGCGGGCCTGCCAGCACGCCGAGGAACCCGATGCGCTCCGCCTCGGACTTGAACTCGACGAACTCGTCGGGCTTGACCCAGCGGGCGACCGGGAGATGCCGGGGCGTCGGACGCAGGTACTGCGTGATCGTGATGATGTCGCACCCTGCATCGTGCAGATCCTGCAGCGCCTGGACGACCTCTTCCGGCTCCTCGCCCATGCCGAGGATGAGGTTCGACTTGGTGATGAGCCCCGCCTCATGCCCTTGCGTGATCACGCTCAGCGAGCGCTCATAGGTGAAGGCAGGACGGATGCGCTTGAAGATCCGGGGCACGGTCTCGACGTTGTGCGCGAAGACCTCGGGCCGGGCGTCGAAGATCTGACCCAGGAACGCCGGGTCGGCGTTGTGCTCGTTCGCGAGCAGCTCCACGCCCGTGCTCGGGTTCATGGCGTGGATCTGCCGCACGGTCTCGGCGTTCAACCAGGCGCCCGTATCCGGCAGATCGTCGCGGGCGACGCTCGTGACGGTCGCATAGCGCAGCGCCATGCGCTGCACGCTCTCGGCGACTCGGCGCGGCTCATCGGTGTCGTACGCGTCGGGCTTGCCGGTGTCGATCTGGCAGAAGTCGCATCTGCGCGTGCACTGCGAGCCTCCGATGAGGAATGTCGCCTCGCGGTCCTCCCAGCACTCGAAGATGTTCGGGCATCCCGCCTCCTGGCAGACGGTGTGCAGATCCTCGGTCTTCACCAGCGACTGCAGGGCGGTGTACTCCGGCCCCATCTTCGCCTTGGTCTTGATCCACTCGGGCTTGCGCTCGATCGGCGTCTCGGCGTTTCGGACCTCGAGCCGCAGAAGCCTGCGGCCGTCGGGGTGCGCGGCGCTCATGCGGCGACTCCCTCGTTCTCGCTGGCGTATTCCGTGGCGAAAGCGTCCGCGACCGCCTGCACGATGTCAGACGGCGTCACGTGGGCTCCGGTGACCTCGCTCACGGTGGTGACGCCGGCATCGGTGATCCCGCACGGGATGATGCCGCGGAAGCCCGCCAGGGTGTTGTCGCAGTTGATGGCGAATCCGTGCATGGTGACCCCCTGCTGAACGCGCACGCCGATCGCGGCGACCTTGTCTTCGCCGAGCGGTCGGCGCACCCACACTCCGCTCCGGCCCTCGACCTGATAGCCGTCGACGCCGAGGGGCTCGAGGATGCTGATGAGCAGACGCTCGAGCCGACGCACGTGCGCCACGACGTCGATCGGCGGGTGCAGGCGGACGATGGGATATCCGACGAGCTGACCTGGGCCGTGCCACGTGATCTTGCCGCCGCGATCGACGTCGACGACAGGCGTGCCGTCCTGCGGACGCTCGTGATCCTCGGTGCGGGTGCCGGCGGTGTAGACCGCCTCGTGCTCGAGCAGCAGCAGCGTGTCGGGTCTCGTGCCCGCGACGACGTCGTGGTGGATGCTGCGCTGCAGCTCCCATCCGTCGAGGTAGGGCACGTAAGCGGGTGCCAGGCCGGGGAGCTGGATATCGAGCATAAGGGCTTCTCTCAATTATTGGATGGCGTCCAAGAACCTGCCTGGAACCACCATACGCCCATCCCGGCGGCAACGGGTGCGACGCGCGGCTACGCTGAGCGCTATGACCACGGCTTCGCGAGCAGGACGCCCTCGGGCCTCGTCGCGTGAGACTCTCGCCGAGGCCGCCTGCGAGCTGTTCCTCGAGCAGGGGTACGAGGCTACGTCGATCGTCGACATCACCCAGCGGGCCGGGGTGAGCAGGTCGAGCTTCTTCAACTACTTCTCGTCGAAGAGCGACGTGCTGTGGTCCGGCTTCGACGCAAGGGTCGACGCTGCGCTGGTGGCGCTGGTTCGCCTGGGGACGGAAGCCGACGGCGACTCGGTGCGAGACGCTCTGCGTCCGATGCTGCACGGTCTCGCGCCCGACCCGCTCGCGCTCGCTTTGCGCAATGCCAGCGCGATGGGCGTGGAGGCGGAGCTGATGCGCGACACGGGACTGCGGCACGCCCGGCTGGCGTCGGCGATCGCCGCGACGGCGCGCAGCGCAGGAGTCGAAGTCATTCGCGCTGACATCCTCGGGTCGGCTCTGGCCACCGCCGTGCTCTCCTCGGTGCGGGTGTGGGCCGAGCAGGGCGCCGGTCAGGCCTCGCTGGAGTCGCAGTTCGACGAGGCACTGCACGCGATCCACGACCTTCCCTGGCGCTGAGGACGTTTCGCGCCTGGGCGGACAGGTCATGAGTGAGACCCACTGAAGGAGGACCTCATGACCGATTCGCTCGACGACCTGCTGGACGGATCCGCACCGGCGGTTGCGGACAGGGGGAGGGGGCGGGACTCCGCTCTGGTGCAGATGACGGCGGACGCCCGTGACACGGTGCGCCCGCCGAAGCGGCGCAGAAGGGCGTCGCTGATCACGGGCATCGCCGCGATGGCACTGATCGGCACGGCAGGTGTCGCCACGGCGAATTCGGACTGGGCGTGGGTCGCCGGGCTGGAGAACCCGCATCGCAGCTACACCTACACCGCGCCCACCTGGGGGCAGTGCGAGATCCGGTTCAGCGGCTACGACATCGCCGATCCGTTCGTCGAGGCGAATGTGAATCGCATCATCGACGATTGGTTCGCGCACACGGATGTCGAGGCCGCAGCCGAACCGTTCGTCGCCGAGTCGCTCGCCGTCGTCGAGGAGGCGATGGCTCGTGACCCGGAGGCAGCAGAGGATCCGCGGATCGCCGACCTCAACGCGTGGACAGCTCACGAGCAGGCCATGAGTCAGGCCATGCACGACGAGCTGAAAGCCCACGGCTACGACTCCGAGCACGGTCTCGCCGGGGCGGAGGCTCACAGCCAGCTTCATTGCGAGGGCGAGGACTGGGGCGGAGAGGGTGGGCAGGAGTGAGCCGCCACGACGACGCGCGCCTGACCCGTGCCCTCGAGTCCTCGGCATCCGCCCTTCTCGCCTACCTCGAACGGCGGGTCGGACCAGACGATGCCCCCGACCTGCTGGGGGAGACGATGGTCGTCGCCTGGCGCCGTGTCGCAGAGCTGCCCACCGACCCGGAGCGGGCTCGCATGTGGCTGTTCGGCATCGCCCGGGGCACGCTGCTCAATCACGCCAGGGGGCAGCGTCGGCGATGGGCGCTGGCCGACCGCATCCGCCTGCAGGTGCGGGAAGCGGCGACGGCACCGCCGGCCGACGACGGATCCGAGGTGCGCGATGCCATCGATCGGCTCGAGCCTGACCTGGCGGAGCTCATCCGACTCGTGCACTGGGAGCGGCTGAGCATCTCCGACGCTGCTGAGATGCTGGGCATCCCCGCGTCGACCGCCCGGGGTCGCTATCAGCGGGCGAAGGACGCTCTGCGGGCCGCGCTCGGGGTGGGGGCCTCGCTCGCGTAGAATCAGAGGCACCATGGCTACCTTTGGCACGCTCTCCGATCGGCTCACCGAGACCTTCCGCAACCTGCGCACGAAGGGAAAGCTGACCCCCGCCGATGTCGACGGCACCGTCCGCGAGATCCGCCGCGCTCTGCTCGACGCAGACGTCGCGCTGCAGGTCGTCAAGGACTTCACCGGCAAGGTGCGCGAACGCGCGCTCGGCGACGAGGTGAACAAGGCGCTGAATCCGGCGCAGCAGGTCGTGCAGATCGTGAACGAGGAGCTCGTCGGCATCCTGGGCGGCGAGCAGCGCCGCCTCGAGTTCGCCAAGACCCCGCCGACGGTCATCATGCTCGCGGGTCTGCAGGGCTCGGGAAAGACGACGTTCGCGGGGAAGCTGGCCAAGCAGCTCGAAGGCGAGGGCCATACCCCTCTCCTCGTCGCCGCCGACCTGCAGCGTCCCAATGCGGTGAACCAGCTCCAGGTCGTCGCCGAGCGCGCCGGTGCCACGATCTTCGCCCCGGAGCCGGGCAACGGCGTCGGCGACCCGATCCGCGTCTCGAAGGACGGCGTCGAGTACGCGCGCCGCCACCAGCATGACGTCGTCATCATCGACACCGCGGGACGCCTCGGCGTCGATGCGGAGCTGATGAAGCAGGCATCCGACATCCGCAAGGCGACCAGCCCCGACGAGGTGCTGTTCGTGATCGACGCGATGATCGGTCAGGATGCCGTGAACACGGCCAAGGCCTTCCAGGAGGGCGTCGACTTCACCGGTGTCGTGCTGTCGAAGCTCGACGGTGACGCCCGCGGTGGCGCAGCGCTCTCGGTCGCCTCGGTGACCGGACGCCCCATCATCTTCGCCTCGACGGGCGAGAACCTCGAGGACCTCGAGCCGTTCCACCCTGACCGCATGGCGAGCCGCATCCTCGACCTCGGTGACATCCTCACCCTCATCGAACAGGCCCAGCAGGCCTTCGATGAGGAAGAGGCCATGAAGATGGCCGAGAAGCTGGCCAATGAGGCCTTCACGCTCGAGGACTTCCTCGACCAGCTTCAGCAGATGAAGAAGATGGGCTCGATGAAGAAGATGCTCGGCATGCTGCCGGGCATGGGCCAGATGAAGCAGCAGCTCGAGGACTTCGACGAGCGCGAGATCGACCGGACCGAGGCGATCATCCGCTCGATGACGCCCGGCGAGCGTCGTAACCCGAAGGTCCTCAACGGTTCGCGTCGGCTGCGCATCGCGAAGGGCTCGGGTATGACCGTCACCGACGTCAACCAGCTCGTGCAGCGCTTCGAGCAGGCAGCCAAGATGATGAAGACGGTCGCGCGCGGCGGCACTCCGCAGATCCCGGGCATGGGCCCGATGGGCAAGCCCGGAGCATCTGCGAAGCGCGGCAAGAAGGGCGCCAAGGGCAAGAGCGGTGGGTCGCGCTCTGGCAACCCGGCCAAGCGCGCCGCTGAGAACGCGGGCGTCGCCACGGCCAACGCGAACCCGACGGGCACGGGCTTCGGGCTCGGTCAGAAGGCGCCGAGCGAGGCGGACCTCGCCGAGATCCAGAAGCTGTTCGGCAAGAGCTGATCCGCGTCACCTCATCCCGGCCGGCTCGCCCGCGCGCGACGCGGGGGAGCCGGCAGGAACGCCGTCGCGCTGGTGCGCGAACGCCTGGCCGCTGACGAGCGCGACGAGGACGATCGCGATGCCGGCGGACTGTGTGACACTGAAACTCTCACCGGCGACCACGACGCCCAGGACCGTCGCCACGACGGGGGAGAGCAGCGCCAGCAGGCCAGGCGCCGCCACCGGAAGCTGCTGGATGCCGCGGAACCACAGCACGTAGGCGACGAGCCCGCCGACCGTGCCCAGCCAGACGTATCCGGCGCCCGCCCCGAGATCGATCCGCGCAGGCATCGGCTCGAGCATGAGCGTGAGGGGGAGGAGCAGCAGACCGCCGGCGGTGAGCTGCCACCCTGCGTAGGCGATCGGACCGACGCCGACGGGACGCCCCCAGCGCTTCGTGAGCACGACGCCGGAGGCAGTGGCCGCGATGCCACCGAGAGCCGCCAGCACGCCGGTCATGTCCAGCTGTGCAGTCGGTCCGACCACCACCAGCGCGACGCCGAAGGCGCCCGCGGCGGCGGCTGCCGTTGCCGGCATCCGAGTCCTCTCCCGCAGGACCACCCAGCCGATTCCGATGATGATCACTGGCTGAACGCCGGCGACCGCCGCTGCGACACCGCCGGGGAGGCGTTCTGCCGCGACGAAGAGCAGCGGGAAGAAGGCTCCGATGTTCAGTGCGCCCAGGATGGCGGACCTCCACAGCCAGGACCCCCGCGGCAGTGCCCTGCCGATCAGGAGTGCGAGCAGCCCGGCGGGAAGCGCCCTGAGGAGCGCGGCCAGCAGCGGATGACCGGAGGGCAGCAGCTCGGTCGTGATGAGGTATGTCGTTCCCCAGGCGACGGGAGCGAGCGCGGTCAGGAGAAGGATCCGGAGCTGGGCCATACCTCCAGGGTGGATGTGGCATGAGGATGAGTCCAATGCATGGTTGTCACCGCGAGGATGAGCGAGGATCATTCAGGTATGGACTTGCAGCAGCTCCGCTACGTCGTCGAGGTCGCCTCGACCGAGAGCTTCACCCGGGCCGCCGAACGATGCTTCGTGACGCAGTCCGCGCTGAGTCATCAGATCGCGGCGCTCGAGCGGGAGCTCGATCAGCGGCTGTTCATCCGTTCGAGTCGCGGCGTGCGGCCTACCGAGGCGGGGCTCGCCTTTCTGCACCATGCCCGCATCGCCGTCTCGGCTGCGGCTGCGGCACGGGAGGACGCCATCGCCGCGAGCGGCCGGGTCGTCGGTACGCTGCGGCTCGGGGTCATCCCGACGGTGGCAGCCGTAGACATCCCCGGAGCGATCGCGGGGTTCAGGGCGACGTATCCCGAGGTCCGGGTTGAGCTCACGGTGGGCAACAGCGACACGTTGATCTCCGACGTGCGCGGGGACGCGCTCGACGTCGCCTTCCTCGGCCTGCGTGCCGACATCGAGCCCTCCGGCGTCGGTCATCGCCTGCTCGGCCGCGAGCGGCTCGTGGCCGCCATGCCGCTGGGGCATCCCCTCGCTCTCCGCGAAGAGATCCGGCTCGCCGACATCGCCGACGAGACCTTCGCCGACTTCCCTGCAGGCACATCGGGCAGAGCGCAGAGCGACCTGGCCTTCGCGTCCGCCGGCCTGAGCCGGGACGTCGCCTTCGAAGCGGGCTCCGCCGAGCTGCTTCTCGGCCTCGTGGCGGCAGGACTGGCCGTCTCCCTTCTCGCTCCGGGCGTCGTCGCCCGTTCATCAGCAGACGTGTGCGCCGTCGCGGTCGCGGACGGTCCGCTGCGCGCGGAGCACATCGTCTGGCACGGACAGCAGCCGCGCGCCGTCGCACGCGCCTTCCTCGCCGACTTCGGCAGGACGACCCGCGCGCAGACGCGAGAAGCGGGCTCGGAGGACGACTCCGAACCCGCTTCTCGGTGACCCGCGGTCAGTTCACGTCGGCGTCGACCCAGTCCATCGACTTGGTGACCGCCTTGCGCCACTGACGCAGCAAGCGGTCGCGCTCCGCCTCGTCCATGGTCGGCTCCCAGCGCTTGTCCTCCTGCCAGTTGGCCGACAGGTCGTCGAGCCCGCTCCAGAAGCCCACGGCCAGGCCTGCGGCGTATGCCGCCCCGAGCGCGGTGGTCTCGGCGACGACCGGGCGCACGACGGGGACGCCGAGCACGTCAGCCTGGAACTGCATGAGGGCGTCGTTGGCGACCATGCCGCCATCGACCTTCAGCTCCGACAGGTCGACGCCCGCATCCGCGTTCACGGCGTCCAGCACATCCCGCGTCTGGAAGGCGACGGCCTCGAGAGCCGCGCGCGCGATGTGGTTCCGGTTGGAGTAGCGGGTCAGGCCGACGATCGCGCCTCGGGCGTCGGGGCGCCAGTACGGGGCGAAGAGACCCGAGAACGCCGGCACGATGTACACGCCGCCGTTGTCATCCACCTGGCGCGCGAGGTCTTCGACCTCGGGAGCCGAGCTGATGATGCCGAGCTGGTCGCGCAGCCACTGGATCAGCGAGCCCGTCACGGCGATCGAACCCTCGAGTGCGTAGTGGGTCGGGCCGTCGCCGAGCTTGTAGCCGACCGTGGTCAGCAGGCCGTTCTTCGAGTGCACGACCTCTTCACCGGTGTTGAAGATGAGGAAGCAGCCGGTGCCGTAGGTGTTCTTGCTCTCGCCCTTGTCGAACGCAGCCTGGCCGAACGTCGCCGCCTGCTGGTCGCCGAGGATGCCCGCGATGGGCGTCTCGCGGAGCAGCGACGAGTCCTCAGCCGCGCCGTACACCTCCGACGACGAGCGGATCTCCGGCATCATCGAACGCGGCACCCCGAACGCCTCGAGGATGTCGTCACGCCACTCGAGAGTCTCGAGATCCATGAACATGGTGCGCGAGGCGTTGGTCACATCTGTCGCGTGGACGCCGCCGTCGACACCCCCGGTGAGGTTCCAGAGCACCCAGCAGTCGGTGGTGCCGAACATCAGGTCGCCGGCCTCGGCCTTCTCACGCGCACCCTCGACGTTCTCGAGGATCCACGCGATCTTCGTGCCCGAGAAGTAGGTCGCCAGCGGCAGGCCGACGACCGACTTGAACCGCTCCACGCCCCCATCGGCCGCGAGGCGGTCGACGATCTCCTGGGTGCGGGTGTCCTGCCAGACGATCGCGTTGTAGACCGGCTGGCCGGTGTTCCTGTCCCAGACGACAGCGGTCTCGCGCTGGTTGGTGATGCCGACCGCCGCGATGTCGTGGCGGGTGAGGTCGGCGCGGCTCAGTGCGAGGCCGATGACCTCCTGCACGTTGCGCCAGATCTCGGACGCGTCGTGCTCGACCCAGCCGGCCTTGGGCAGGATCTGCTCGTGCTCCTTCTGACCGGTGGCGATGATGCTGCCCTTGCGGTCGAAGATGATGGCACGACTCGACGTGGTGCCCTGGTCGATAGCGATGATGTAGTCAGCCATTGTTTTCTCCTTTGAAATCGAAGCGGATCAGGCGAGGCTCAGCAGCGCAGGAGCCGCGAGCGCGGCGATCGCGCCGCCGATGAGCGGGCCGACCACCGGAACCCAGGAGTACGACCAGTCGCTGGAGCCCTTGCCCTTGATGGGGAGGATGGCGTGCGCGATGCGGGGGCCGAGGTCACGGGCGGGGTTGATGGCGTATCCGGTGGGACCACCGAGCGAGGCGCCGATGCCGACGACGAGCAGTGCGACAGGCAGCGCGGTCAGCGGTCCGAGGCCACCGGGCGTTCCGACCTCGATGTCGCCGTAGTCGGCGAACGCGAAGATGATGAAGACCAGCACGAACGTGCCCACGATCTCCGTCACGAGGTTCCAGCCGTAGGAGCGGATGGCAGGGCCGGTCGAGAACACGCCGAGCTTGTTGGCGGCCTCCGGCTCCTCATCGAAGTGCTGCTTGTACGCGAGCCACACGACGACGGCACCGACGATGGCACCGAGGAGCTCGGCGGCGGTGGCCACAAGGAATGCGGCGAAGGTGATCTTGCCGGCGATCAGCAGTCCGATGCCGACCGCGGGGTTCAGGATCGCTCCGGAGTACGCGGAGGCGAGCACACCCGCGAACACCGCGAGTCCCCATCCCCAGTTGACCATCAGGAATCCGCCTGCATAGCCCTTGTTCTTCGCGAGCGCGACGTTGGCGACCACACCGCATCCGAGCAGGATCAGCATGGCCGTCCCCACGAACTCGGAGAGGAAGTACAGCCCGAGATTGACATCAGTCATGTCTTCATTGACCTTTCGTGCGCATGCGCTCTCCCCCAGCGCATGCAGTGAGTGAGGTTACGTCGTGAGGAGACGACGGTCTGTGCTTCAGCCGTTCTGGTGCGACGGAAGCGCGGGAAGTTCGAGGCCGTGGCGATCTTTCAGCAGTGTTCGCGTGTCATCGAGCTCCGCGCCGCGGCGGTCGGCGTCCCAGCCGAGCAGCGGGGTCATGGCATCCGCCAGCTCGATCAGCGTGTCGATGTCGACCTCGCCGGTGAACGCGAGACTGGTGCGACGCAGCACGACGTCCTGGAGGCGGACGGCGTGCTCGTGCTCGACCATCCAGGCGAGCTCGCGCGTCGACAGATCTCCGCCGGCCAGTGGGGCGTCGTCACCCGATGCGACGAACTGCCACACGTCGGCCGCACGCGTGCCGTAACGGGTCAGCAGACGCTCGGCGCGTTCTCCGGCGCCGGCGAGGTTCTGCTCGATCCAGCTGTGCCTGGCGCGTGCGGTGCGCGGGAAGCCTTTGCCGCCGCCGATGGCGCGACCGACCGTCGACACCGATCGCGGGCGTCCGATGAGTCCGAGCACCGCATCCGAGAGCGACTCGCCGAGGGCCCGGAACGTGGTCCACTTGCCGCCGACGAGGCTCACCAGAGGCACCGAGCCCTGCCTGTCGACCTCGATCCGGTAGTCCCGCGAGACGAAGCCGGGCGCCGTGTCCTCGTGGCGGGGGAGCGGACGGATTCCCGAGAAGGTGTAGACGATCTGATCACGCGACACCGGGATGGTCGGGAAGACGTGATGGATCAGGTCGAAGAAGTAGTCGATCTCCTCATCGGTGCACACCGGCACCTCGCGGGGGTCTGCGTCGATGTCGGTCGTTCCGACGAGCACTCGGCCCTTGAGCGGGTAGATCAGGACGATGCGACCATCGGAATGCTCGAAGAAGATCTCGCGGCCCCCGGTCGCGTCGAGCAGCTCGGGGTGGTCGAGCACGATGTGCGAGCCCTTGGTGCCGCCCATGAAGCGCGTGTCCTCACCGAGGGCGTCGTTCGTCAGATCGGTCCACGGTCCGGATGCGTTCACGACCACGTCAGCGGCGACGGTGAACTCTGCCCCCGACTCGAGGTCGCGGAGCCGGACGCCGTCAGCCGAACGGCCGATCGCCTCGACATAGTTCAGGGCGACGGCGCCAGCGTGGGCTGAACGACCATCCTGCAGCACGTCCAGAGCGAGACGCTCAGGGTCGTGCATCGACGCGTCGTAGTAGGTCGCGGTGTACTTGATGTTCGGGTCGAGCGACGGCAGCTCCGCCAGCGAGCGCTTGCGGCCGAGGAACCGGTGACGCGGCACCACCCCGCCGTCGCGCGAGAACGTGTCGTAGATCGTGAGGCCGACCTTGATAAGGAAGGCGCCGCGCTCCTGCGGCTTGCCGCTGCGGTGGGTCAGGAAGCGCAGAGGCGCCGAGAGGATGCCCGAGAACGTCGAGTAGATCGGAATGGTCGTCTGCAGCGGCTTGACGTAGTGCGGCGCGATCTTGAGCAGACCGTTGCGCTCCTGAACGGATTCCCGCACGAGGCGGAACTCGCCGTTCTCGAGATAGCGGATGCCGCCGTGGATCATGTGGCTGGATGCCGAGGATGCCCCTGAGGCGAAATCGCCGCGTTCGACCAGGACGACGTCCACGCCCTGCAGGGCGAGGTCGCGGAAGGTGGAGATGCCGTTGATGCCCGCGCCGATGACGAGGACGCTCGTGCGTCCCGACTCGCGGACGGCCCGTACCTGCTCGCGCTCCGGCGATGAGTGTGTCGGCTCAACCATGCTCGACCTCTCTCTGCTCTGAATGCCTTCAGCATCGACCCGAAGCGCTCTGCGTGCAAGCCCATTGCACATATGTGCAAGAATCGTGGACGGAGGACCGGATGTCGACCCGCAACCATCGCGATCAGAAGCTGATCGCCGCCCTCACCGCCGCTCGCCTGTACTACATGCAGGACCAGACGATGGAGGTCATCGCGCGCGAGCTCGGCACATCGCGCTCTTCGGTGTCGCGCCTGCTCAGCTTCGCCCGCGAGGTCGGTCTCGTCGACATCCGCATCCACTCTCCCCTCGAGCGGCTGGGGATGCTCGAGCAGCGCCTCAGCGACCGCCACGGCGTCACCGCTCATATCGCGCCGATACCCGATCGGGTCAGCGAGATGGAGCGGCTCGAGCGCGTCGCCCTCACCGCAGGCAGGCTGCTGTCGCAGTTCGTCGAGTCGAACATGGTCGTGGGTGTCGCGTGGGGGTCGACCATCAGCACCGTGAGCCGTTCGCTCACCCAGAAGGACACGCACGGCACGACCATCGTGCAGCTCAACGGCGCCGGGAACACGCAGACCAGCGGCCTGGAGTACTCGAGCGACATCCTGCAGCGTTTCGGCCACGCCTTCGGCGCGCAGGTCGAGCAGTTCCCGGTGCCGGCCTTCTTCGACAGCCCCGACACGAGAGACGCCATGTGGCGGGAGCGCAGCACCAGGCGCGTGCTGGCCTTCCAGGCCAAGATGGACATCGCCGTGTTCGGTCTCGGCTCACCGCAGTCGGACGTGCCCAGTCGGGTCTACGTCGGCGGGTACCTCGCGCGTGACGACTATCGCAGCCTCGAGGAGGACGGGGTCATCGGCGACGTCGCCACCGTCTTCTTCCGCGCGGACGGCAGCTGGCGCGACATCCGGCTCAATGCACGTTCGACCGGACCGGGTCTCGACCGGCTCCGGCGCGTTCCCCGCCGGGTCTGCATCGTCTCGGGCGAGGCGAAGCTGGGTTCGCTGCGCGCCGCGATCGGCGCCGGCCTGATCACCGACGTCGTGCTCGACGATGCGCTCGCCAGGCGTCTGCTCGACACCGACTGACCGCGGAGGCTGCTCGGGTGCGGTCAGTCGCGCACCGAGCGCTCGGGTCCGCCGCGGAACTCCCGGATCAGATGCTGCACGACCTGACGCAGGTCGCCGCGGGCCGCATCCGCAGCCTCCAGCTGACGGGAGTAGCTCGCGCCCTGCTCGATGATCGTGAGCACGCCCCGGAGCTCGTGGGAGCAGCGAAGGTCGGCGGCGATGGGGGCGAGGTCCTCGACCACCGCGGTCAGATGCTCTCGCACCGGCACCTGCGACCCGGCGCGATCGACGATCACTCTGGCGTCCAGCCCGTAGCGGGCCGCGCGCCACTTGTTCTCGCGGTGGAACCACGGCTGCAGCGTCGGCAGCTGCCTTCCCTCGTCGAGCTCCCGCGAGAAGTGCTCCACCAGCGTCTGCGTGAGCGCGGCCACCGAGGCCAGCTCCGCGAGCGTCGACATGCCGTCGCATGCGCGGACCTCGATCGTGCCCCACTTCGGGGCGGGTCGGATGTCCCAGCGGATCTCCGACGGGTCGTCCATCACTCCGGTGCGCGTCATGTCGTCGACGAAGTCCTCGAACTCACGCCAGGTGGAGATCGACCACGGCAATCCGGCAGTCGGGAGCTGCTGGAAGACGAGGGCGCGGTTCGATGCGTAGCCGGTGCGCTCACCCGCCCAGTACGGACTCGACGCCGACAGCGCCTGCAGATGAGGGAGGAACGAGGACAGCGCTCCCATGATCGGCAGCACCTTCGCGCGGTCGTCGACTCCGACATGCACGTGGATGCCCCAGATCATCATGTTGCGACCCCACCACTGCGTTCGCTCGATGAGCTTGTGATACCGGTTCTTGTCGGTCACGCGCTGATCGAACCACTGGGCGAACGGATGGCTGCCGGCCGAGAGCAGCTCGATGCCGGCGGGGTCGGTGGAGCGGCGGACCGCGGCGATCGCCGCGGCGATGTCGTCGGCGGCGTCCGCGACGGTCGCCCCCACTCCGCTGGTGACCTCGATGGTGTTGGTCAGCAGCTCTCCGGTCACGGTGTGACGCTCCGGGGCGCTCTGCTGCTCGAGGCGGGTCAGCAGCTCGGGCGCACGCCCGACCAGATCTCCCGTGACGGGATCGGCGAGCATGATCTCCCACTCCAGCCCGACGGTCGAGCGGGCGGAGGAGGCGAATTCGATCGGCACGCGCACAGTCTGACACGCACCTTCGCCGCGTCGCGCACTCCATGTCGTGTCGTTTCGCGGACTGTCGCCCGATCTGGCAGAATAGAGGGTCGGACGGCTGCTCGACCCTCTATCCAGCATCCGTCACCCCTTACAGAGCTTCCGCCGGATGTGCACCCCACTCTCCAGGCGACCGGTTCATCTTTCTTTCCACACCATTCAGGAGAATCGTGGCTGTCAAGATCCGTCTCAAGCGCATGGGCAAGATCCGTGCACCGTACTACCGCATCGTCGTCGCCGACTCGCGCACCAAGCGCGACGGTCGCGTGATCGAGGAGATCGGCAAGTACCACCCCACCGAGAACCCCTCGTTCATCGAGGTCGACTCCGAGCGTGCGCAGTACTGGCTCTCCGTCGGCGCGCAGCCGACCGAGCAGGTCGCCGCACTGCTGAAGCTCACCGGCGACTGGGGCAAGTTCAAGGGCGACAAGGACGCGAAGTCCACCGTCCAGGTCGCAGAGCCCAAGGCTCCCTTCGAGGTCGACGCGGCCAAGAAGTCGGTCATCAAGCCGAAGGCTGAGAAGAAGGCCGAGGCTCCTGCCGAGGCTCCCGCCGAGGACGCGGCAGACGCCGCCGCCGACGCAGAGTAATCCGCTGTGCTCGCCGCCGCGCTCGAACACGTCGTCAAGGGGATCGTCGATCACCCTGACGATGTCCGCATCACCGCATCCGCGTCGCCCCGTGGTGACCTTCTCGAGGTGCATGTGCACCCGGATGACCGTGGTCGCGTGATCGGGCGCGGCGGTCGCACCGCCAAAGCGCTGCGCACGCTCGTCTCCGCCCTCGCCGACGGACGCCGCGTCCGCGTCGACGTCGCGGACGACTGACGTGGCAGCCGAGAAGAACCAGCTCCGCGTCGGCCGTCTGCTCAAGGCGCACGGTCTCAAGGGCGCGTTGAAGCTCGAGCTGTACACCGACAATCCGGAGCGTCGCTTCGTCCCCGGCGCCGAGTTCACGCTGCAGGTGCCCGAGGCATCCAGCTGGCACGGCAAGACCGTCACCATCCGCGAGTACCGCGTGATGAACGGCAACTCCGTCGTCTTCCTCGACGGTGTCGACGACCGCACCGCTGCGGAGTCGCTCGTGCGAGCCATCCTGTGGATGGACGAGGACGACGAGACCGAAGACGACGCCTGGTACGCGCACCAGCTGGTCGGACTCGATGTCGTCCGCGACAACAGGGTCGTCGGACGGGTCGCGCGGGTCGAGCACCTGCCCGCGCAGGATCTGCTGATCGTCAAGACCGACACCGGCGACGTGATGGTGCCCTTCGTCGAGGCGATCGTGCCGAGCGTCGACATCGCCGCCGGCCGCATCGTGGTCACACCGCCGCCCGGGCTCTTCGAGGAGCTGCCCGCTGCGGACAGCCCCGACGACGCCCCGTCCGAGTGATCGACTGCGCCGGCCGATGAGAATCGACGTCGTATCGATCTTCCCGTCGTACTTCGACGGTCTTGCGCTGTCGCTCCTGGGAAAGGCGCGTGACTCCGGAATCCTCGACCTGAACGTCCACGACCTTCGCGACTGGACGCACGACCGCCATCGCACGGTCGACGACACGCCGTACGGCGGTGGCGCCGGGATGGTGATGAAGCCCGAGCCCTGGGGGCTCGCACTCGATCAGCTGGCGCCGGCCGAGGCATCCGCTCGTCCGACGATCATCTTCCCCTCGCCGGCTGGCGAGGTCTTCACGCAGGCGACCGCCCGCGACCTCGCCACGCGGGACCACCTCATCTTCGGCTGCGGCCGCTACGAGGGCATCGACGAGCGCGTCTTCGAGTACGCCGCCGACCTCGGCGAGGTGCGTCTGATCAGCCTGGGCGACTATGTGCTGAACGGGGGAGAGGTCGCGGTGATGGCCATGACCGAGGCCATCGGGCGCCTGATTCCCGGCGTGGTCGGCAACCCCGAGAGCCTGGTCGAGGAGTCGCACGAGGACGGCCTGCTCGAATACCCGTCGTACACCAAGCCCTCCGTCTGGCGTGACCGCGAGGTGCCGCCTGTGCTGCTCAGCGGCAATCACGGCGCGATCGCGAACTGGCGTCACGAACAGCAGCTCGAACGCACTCGACTGCGCCGGCCCGACCTCCTCTCGGACTGAGCCGTCCGCTCGGGTCGCTCAGCGACGGGCTGAGCTCGGGATGCTGGGTGCATCCGTGTCAGCGCTCTGCTGATGTCGACGATCGTCGCCGCCGACGCCTGAGCGTCCGGCGCGCAGCGACCGGATGCGCAGGATGACCATCACGACGACGACCACCGCGACGACGACGATGACGATCTTCTGCACCACGTCGACATACTGTTCGACGACGTGCCAGCCCGAGCCGAGGAACCATCCGCACAGGATGAACGCGGTGTTCCAGATCAGACTGCCCGCGGTGGTGAGGGCGCTGAAACGCCACAGCGGCATGCGGGCGACGCCGGCGGGGATCGAGATCAGGCTGCGGAAGATCGGGATGAAACGTCCGAAGAAGACGGCCTTGCCGCCATGGCGGTGGAACCAGGCGACCGCGCGATCCACATCCGAGACCGCGATGAGCGGCAGGCGATCCGCGATGCGCCGCAGGCGCTCGAGACCCAGCCAGGCGCCAAGGCCGTAGAGCGCGAGTGCACCCGCCAATGATCCCAGCGTGGTCCACGCGACGGCTTCCCAGAGCCCGAATGCTCCGTCATGCGCCGCGATCCCTGCCATCGGCAGGATCGCCTCGCTCGGCAGCGGTGGGAAGAGGTTCTCCAGTGCGATGGCGAGTCCCGCGCCCACCGGACCGATGACGTCCATCAGCCCGATCACCGCTTCGATGAGGGCTGAGAGCCAGGAGCCGTCGGCTGTGGTGCTCGTCATCACGTGGCAGGTCCCTCGGGATCGTCGGGTGAGTGTCGCAGGCGAGTCTACGAGCGGCGGATGCGAGAGTTCTGGGAGCTGTCATACTGACGGCGTGCCCTACGCGTTCGCCCTCACCGTGATCCTCGCCCTGGTCGCGGCGCTCCAGATCGCCCTCGCCGCCGGGGCGCCATGGGGCCGGCTGGCCTGGGGAGGATCTCACGTGGTGCTGCCGACGAGACTGCGCATCGGCAGTCTGGTCGCCGTGCTGATCTACACGGTGATCGTCGTGATCGCCTTCACTCGACTCGGTGCGCTCCAGGTGCTGCCACAGGGCGCCGCCGTCGTGGCGATGTGGATCGTGTTCGGATACTTCGCTCTCGGCATCGTCCTGAACGCCGTCTCGCGTTCGAAGCCCGAACGGCTGGTCATGACCCCGACGACCGTCGTGCTCACCGTGCTCAGCCTGCTGATCGCTCTGGGCGCCGGGTCGCTCGTCACCGCCGCCTGACGCGGTCCGGTCGCGCGGCTCGCGCGATCAGTCGACGCCGAGGAAGCTGCGGTCGGTGAGCACGATGGGGCCGTCCTTGGTGACCGCGACCGTGTGCTCCGAGTGGGATCCGCGCGATCCGTCAGCGCTGCGCAGCGTCCAGCCGTCGTCATCCGTCACCAGCTCGTCGGTGGTGGCGAGGAACCACGGCTCGAGGGCGAACACCAGGCCCTCGCGCAGCGGGAAGCCGCGCCCGGCGCGCCCGTCGTTCGGCACATGCGGGTCGCCGTGCATGATGCGCCCGACGCCGTGCCCGCCGAAGTCGGTGTTGATCGAGTAGCCCTCACCATGCGCGACGGCGGCGATGGATGCCGAGATGTCGCCGATGCGGTTGCCGACGACTGCTGCGGCGATGGCGGCGTCGAGCGCGCGCTCGGTCGTGTCGATCAGGCGCAGATCCTCGTCGCGAGGCGTTCCGACCACGAACGACACGGCGGAGTCCGCCACCCAGCCGTCGACCGACACCGCGAAGTCGAGCGACACCAGATCGCCGTCGCGGAGCGCATAGTCGTGGGGCAGACCGTGCAGCACCGCGTCGTTCACCGACGTGCAGATGACCTTGCCGAAGGGGCCTCGGCCGAAGGAGGGCGCATAGTCGATGTAGCACGACTCTGCGCCGGCGCGGCGGATCAGGTCGTGGGCCCGCGCGTCGATGGAGAGCAGGTTCGTCCCGACCTTCGTCTCGTCGCGCAGGGTCGCCAGGGTCTCGGCGACGAAGCGGCCGGCGGCGCGCATCTCGTCGATCTCGGCGGGGGTGCGCAGTTCGATCATGGGGATTCCTCTCGTCGGCATCCATTCTCCCCGATGCCCGCCCCCGTCGATGCCCTCAGCGAACAGCCACCCGCTCCACCGGACTGCGACGTAGCATCGGAGCATGGTGTTGCGACAGCTCTTCTTCCGCTGGCTGCTGCCGGCATCCCTCGTCCTTCCGGCATGGATGCTGGTGGGCTGGGCGATATTCGGGCGCAACGGCTGGGGCCTGCTCTGGGTGCTGCTCATGGCGATCCCCGGGGTTCTCGTCACCCAGCTCGTGCTGACGCTCCTGACCCGATCGCGTCCGTCGGTGCGCGCAGAGCGTGCTGTGTCGTGGTTGGACGTCGCTGGTTTCGGCGTGTGGCACGTGCTGACGATCCTCGTCGGATGCTTCATCGACGGAGCCTTCCCCTGGCTTCTCACCGCTGCGATCGTCACGGCTGTCGCCCTGCTCTGGCTGCAGCTCTGGCAGCTCTGGAACGAGGCCCGCGGGGCAGGAGCTCGACTGCGCGAGACCATCGTGTGGTCGACCCTCACGCCGTCGCAGCATGCCGAGCGCGCCGCCGGCGAGCCGGATGTCATCGTGATCGAGGAGTCCCGTTCGCGAGACCTCTGAAGCGCTCGCTCGGATTGGCGCGTGGCCGCCGTTCATGGCAGAATAGCTGTTTGTGCCGTGACCCGGTTCTGCCTCAGGGGAACCCGCGGACGCCTCGCGCGCCGCTCGGCACACACCCGTTCTCACCCCTTTGATTCATGCATCCGACCTGTGGCGAGTGCAGAGAGAGACGATCATGCAGATCCTCGACGCCGTCGACGCGGCTTCGCTCCGTTCCGACATTCCTGTCTTCCACCCCGGCGACACCGTCAAGGTGCACGTGAACATCACCGAGGGCACCCGCTCGCGCATCCAGGTGTTCCAGGGCGTCGTCATCGGCCGTCAGGGCGATGGCGTGCGCGAGACCTTCACGGTCCGCAAGATCAGCTTCCAGGTGGGCGTCGAGCGCACCTTCCCGGTGCACTCGCCGGTGATCGACCACATCGAGGTCGTCACCCGCGGTGACGTGCGTCGCGCGAAGCTGTACTACCTGCGCAACCTGCGCGGCAAGAAGGCCAAGATCAAGGAGAAGCGCGACAACTGATTCGTCGCATCCTTGCACCAGAACCCCGGGACACTCGTCCCGGGGTTCTGTCGTTCGGTCGCGGGTGTGCGACCCTTGTAGAGCCGCGCGTGCGCGGTGAGTCGATGAAGAGGACCCACATGACATCCGATGCCCCCGCGGCCGTCCAGCCACCACAGCGGAGGCGAGGCGCACTGGTCTTCCTGCGGGATGTGCTGGTCATCATCCTCATCGCGGCGCTCGTGTCGTTCGTCGTCAAGACCTTCGTGGTCCGCTCGTTCTACATCCCCTCCGGATCGATGGAGCGCACGCTGCTCGTCAACGATCGCATTCTCGTCGACGAGCTGACTCCGCGGTGGAGCGGCTATGACCGGGGTGACGTCGTGGTGTTCAAGGACCCGGGCGGCTGGCTGCCGTCGGCACCGCAGACTCCGGCTCGTCCTCCGCTGGTCGAAGCCGTCGACTGGGCGCTCACCTTCGTGGGGATCTCGACGACCGACGCCCAGGACCACCTCGTCAAGCGGGTGATCGGCATGCCCGGCGATCACGTCGTGTGCTGCAACGCCCTAGGTCAGACCACCGTGAACGGCTCGCCGATCAATGAGCTGGGCTACCTCAATCTGCCCGAGGGCGACACGGCGGCGTCGAACGCGGAGTTCGACGTCACGGTGCCTGATGACCGCATCTGGGTCATGGGCGACAATCGAGACCGCTCGCAGGACTCCCGTGCGCATCAGGATCTGCCGGGCGGTGGCTTCGTGCCGCTCGAGAACGTCGTGGGGCGCGCCTTCCTCACCACCTGGCCCCTTGACAGATTCGGGCCGATCGACACGCACGACGACGTGTTCCGCGCCGTGCCCGACCCGGAATGACCGTGGTCGCCCCGACGCTCGCACTGGAGCGCCGGCTGCTCAAGGAGTTCGACCTGATCATCGCGCTCGACGAGGTCGGCAGGGGAGCGCTGGCCGGGCCCGTGGCGGTCGGCGCGGCCGTGATGGATGCCGCAGGCTCGCGTCGACGGGTGCCTGAGGGTCTTCGCGACTCGAAGATGATCACCGAGAAGCGTCGGCCGGCTATGGCCGAGCGAGCGAGCAGCTGGGTTCCGCTGTCGGGGGTGGGCTGGTCGACTGCCGCCGAGATCGACGAAGTGGGCATCATCCGCGCCCTCGGGCTCGCCGCGTCGCGTGCTCTGCAGACGGTGGTCGACGCCGGCGCGAGCCTCGAGCGGACCCTGGTGATCCTCGACGGCAATCACGACTACGTCTCTCGCGTGCATCCCGTGCCGCTCACCGTCCGCACCGTCATCAAGGGCGATCGCGACTGCGCCTCGGTGTCGGCGGCATCGGTCATCGCGAAGGTCGCGCGTGACTCGCACATGGCGGAGCTGCATCCCGAGCACCCGGACTATCAATGGGACCGCAACAAGGGCTACGCCAGCCTCGAGCATCGCCAGGCGATCCGCGAACGCGGGCTCTCGCCGCTGCACCGGGCATCGTGGGCGATCGCAGACGCGCCGACCCTGTTCTGACGAATCCGCTTTCGGCCTCAGGTGCTCATAGGATGGAGTCATCATGGATGAGGATGCCTTCGACGACTACGACCGCGAGCTCGAACTCGCGCTTTTCCGCGAGTACCGCGACGTCGTCGGACAGTTCCAGTACGTCGTCGAGACCGAGCGGCGGTTCTATCTCGCCAATGAGGTGAACGTGGTGCGTCGTGACACCGAGCACGACTTCTACTTCGAGATCTCCATGACCGACGTATGGGTGTGGGACATCTACCGTGCGGATCGCTTCGTCAAGGCCGTGCGCGTGCTGACCTTCAAGGACGTCAACGTCGAAGAGCTCCAGCGGCGCGAGTTCGAGCTGCCGGAAGAGCTGTCGCTCGACGGCAAGTGACTTCTGTCCCCATTTCGGGGCCAGAAGCGGGTTGTCCCCAAGCGGTGTGAATACGCACCGGTCCCGTCGGCGGGGGACGCCAGGCTGTCGTCATGGCAGCGAAAGACGAATTCGGGCGGGCGGGCGAAGACCGCGCGGCGCAGCACCTGCGGGCGCGCGGCTACGAGATCCTCGAGCGCAACTGGCGTTGTGCACAGGGTGAGATCGACATCGTCGCGGCGCGCGGCGAGCTGCTCTGCGTGATCGAGGTCAAGACGCGCCGGTCGGAGCGCTTCGGCCACCCTTTCGAGGCGGTCGACGACCGCAAGCGCCGCCGTCTCTGGCGGCTCGCCTTCGCCTGGGCGGAGGCGCACCCGGACATCTCCCGAGGCCGGCCCCTGCGCCTCGAGGTGATCGGTCTGACGGGCGCCGAACCGGCGGACGCGCGGCTCGAGCACCTCGAGGATCTGCGATGAGCACCGCGCGCACCTGGGCGGTGGCACTGACCGGCGTCGACGGCCACATGGTCGAGGTCGAGGCCGATCTGAGCAGCCAGACGCCTGGCTTCCAGATCATCGGCCTGCCGGACAAAGCGCTGGGAGAGGCTGCACAGCGCGTTCGCAACGCCTGTGTGAACGCAGGACTGGAGTTCCCACGGCGACACCTCACGGTGAATCTGTCGCCAGCCAACCTGCCGAAGGCCGGCAGCGGGTTCGATCTGAGCATCGCGGTCGCGACACTCGCCACCACCGGAGCACTGCGCCGGGAATCGGTGCGCTCCACCGTGCATGTCGGCGAGCTCGGGCTCGACGGTCGCCTGAGGCCTGTGCCGGGAGTGCTGCCGGCGGTGTACGCGGCGGCGCGAGCCGGGTTCACCCGGGTGATCGTGCCGTACGCGAACGCGGCTGAGGCTCGGCTCGTGCCCGGGGTCGAGGTGCATGCAGCGGCGTCTCTCGCCGAGGTCGCAGTCGCACACGGTGCCGACATCGAGGTGCCCGACACCGACCCCGTCCAGACGGCGGCGCTCACTGCACCGGTCGATGAGATGCTCGACCTCGGCGATGTGATCGGCCAGGACGAGGCTGTCGACGCCCTGATCACGGCCGCGGCGGGCGGTCACCACATGATGCTGAGCGGACCGCCCGGAGCAGGGAAGACGATGCTCGCGCGTCGACTGCCCGGGATACTGCCGCCGCTCACCGAGGGCGAGGCGCTCGAGGTGGCCGCGATCCGATCGCTCGCCGGCGAGGCCGTCACCCGCCTCGACTCCCTGCCGCCGTTCGAGGCGCCGCACCACACCGCATCGGCGGCTGCGCTGGTCGGCGGCGGTTCACGCAGCCCCCGCCCGGGGGCCATCGTTCGTGCGCATCGCGGGGTCCTCTTCCTCGACGAGACGCCGGAGTTCCAGCGTGCCGCGCTCGATGCGCTGCGTCAGCCGTTGGAGAGCGGCCGGATCGAGATCACCCGCACCGGATTCGCGACGGCGTTCCCCGCACGATTCCAGCTGATCCTCGCAATGAATCCCTGCCCGTGCGGCAACTACGGGGTGCGCGGCGCAGAGTGCATGTGTCCGCCGATGACCATCCGTCGGTACGCAGGTCGGCTGTCGGGGCCGCTTCGCGACCGGGTCGACATCGACCTTCAGGTGGCTCGTGTGGCTGCGGCCCGCGCGACCTCCGACGAGCGCTCAGGAGTATCGACCGCAGATGCCCGGGAGCGGGTGACCCTGGCGAGGGCGGTCGCCGCCGAGCGCTGGCGGGGAACCCCTTGGCGGCTCAATGCCGAGGTGCCAGGGGAGCGCCTGCGGCAGGGGCCGCTGCGTCTGCCCTCGTCCGTGCGTGGGCCTCTCGACCGTGCTCTGGAACGCGGCGGCGTCACTCTGCGCGCCTATGACCGGGTGCTGCGCATCGCATGGACGCTCAGCGACCTGGCAGGGCTGTCGTCGCCCGGCGGCGATCAGCTCGGACACGCGCTCTTCCTCAAGAAAGGACTGCTGCCATGATCGGCTCCTTCCGGTGTGAACTCGTCGACGACCCGGAGCTCCTGGCGGCGGCTCGGCTGACGAGGCCGGACCTCGACGCCGACGAGGTCGCCGCTCGTGCGGCATGGTCGGTGCTGGTGGAGCCGGGCGACGGAGTGGCCGGCGCGCTCATCCAGGCTCTCGGCGCGGCCGAGGCGCTGCGGACGGCGTTCGGCGAGCTCAGTCTCGGGCAGCCCGGGGTGGTGCCAGCCCGCGCGCTCAACGAGGCCTTGGCTCGGTGGCGGCCCCGTGCCCATCCACGGGCAGTGCGCGATGCCCTGCTCGCGGCGCGCAACGTCGGAGCCCGACTCCTGCTGCCGGGCGACGAGCTGTGGCCGGCCGGCCTGAGCGACCTCGATGCACATCAGCCGGTGCTTCTGTGGGCCCGCGGCGATGCCGACGTGCTGCGAGCTTCGACGGCCGCAGCGATCGTCGGGGCACGAGCCGCCACATCGTATGGCGAGGGGATCGCGGCCGATATCGCAGGCGACCTCGCCACAGGGGGTGCCCTCGTCGTGTCTGGGGGCGCCTACGGCATCGACGGCGCAGCGCACCGCGCCGCGCTCGGCGCCGGCGGGACGACGGCCGCCTACCTCGCCGGTGGAGTGGATCGGGCATACCCCATAGGTCATCAGCCGCTCTTCGACCGGATCCGGCAGTCAGGCGTCGTTCTCAGCGAGGTGCCCTGTGGCTCGGCACCGACCAAGTGGAGGTTCCTCGCGAGGAACAGGCTCATCGCGGCCGCAAGCCTGGCCACGGTCGTCGTCGAGGCGGGCTGGCGCAGCGGCGCGCTCAACACGGCCGGTCACGCGTCATCGCTGGGGCGGCCTCTCGGCGCGGTGCCAGGGCCCGTCACGTCGGCGGCGTCGGCAGGCTGTCACCGACTGCTGCGCGAGTTCGATGCGGTGTGCGTCACCAGCGCGCAGGACGTGCGAGAGCTGTGGGGAGAGAGGGATGCCTCTTGTGCGGCATCCCCGCCGCCCGACCACGATCGCACGCGCATGCTGGATGCGATGAGCATGCGCACCCCACTCGAGCCCGCTGACATCGCGCGTCGCAGCGGCCTCTCCGTCGAGCGGACTCGCTCCCTGCTCGGGCTGATGGCGCTCGATGGCGTCGTCGCGCAGCGCGACCACGGGTGGGTGCGCCGCGAGTGACGGCTGCCCCGGCGCGGCACCGGGCGCGCGACCAGGTGAGCGGCATGCTGGTGTTGTGCGGTACGAGAGCGCGGTGACGTCCTTCACGTCGTACCTGGAGCAGGTGCGGCGACTGTCTCCGGCCACCGTCCGCGCGTACCGCTCGGACCTCGCTGACCTTGCAGCGGTGACGGGAGAAATCGATCTGCGTGACATCGACCTCGAAACGCTGCGCGAATGGCTCTGGCGGGCCACCCAGCGTGGCGATGCGCGGTCGACCATGGCCAGACGCGCCGCTGCCGCACGTTCCTTCTTCGGCTGGGCGCACGAGAGTGAGCTGATCGCCGTCGACCCGAGCCTGCGCCTCGTCACCCCGAAGCGTGCGAAGACGCTCCCTGTGGTCGCCTCGAGAGACGGCATGCGCGAGCTGCTCGACGAGCAGGCGACAGCTGCAGCAGGCGGCGATCCCATCGCGCTTCGCGACCACGCGATCCTCGAACTGCTCTACGGCACCGGTGTCCGCGTCTCGGAGCTGTGCGGCATCGACGTGGACGACGTAGACCTGCACCGGCGCACCGCGCGTGTGCTGGGCAAAGGCTCGAGGGAGCGGGTCGTGCCCTTCGGCGCACCGGCCGCTGAGGCGGTGGGCGCCTACATCACACGAGGGCGTCCCGCCCTGCGCACGCGGGCCGAGCGTGCGACGCCCGCCCTGTTCGTCGGCGCTCGAGGTGCGCGCATGGGGCCGCGCGCCGTCTACGCGCTGGTCGCGCGCGTGCTCAGTCCGATCGTCGGCGCGGAGCACATAGGGCCTCACGCGCTGCGGCACTCCGCCGCCACCCATCTGCTCGACGGCGGCGCGGATCTGCGTGCGGTCCAGGAGATCCTCGGGCACGCGAGCCTCGGCACGACCCAGATCTACACCCACGTATCGGCCGAGCGCCTGCTGGACGGCTACCGCCTCGCGCATCCGCGCGCCTGACGGCCGCCGATGGATCGGCCTCTCGCATCAGCCCTCGCAGCACGGCAGCAGGATGGCGCGAGGAATGCCGCCGAACAGCGGCAGAGGGTTGATGTAGGCGCCCTCCAGACGCACGCCGACGTGGATCGCGCCGCGCACGGTGTGGCCGCCGTCGGCGACCACACCGATCGGATCGCCGGCGCCGACGGAGTCGCCGGGGGAGAGGTCCGACGCCACCGGCTCCCAGGTGCTCACGTGCCCGCCGCCGTGGTCGATCGTCACGAGGGGACGGTCGACCACGACGCCCCGGAACGCGATCACGCCTGCTGCGGGTGCCGTGACCTCCGTGCCCGGAATCGCTGCGACGTCCATTCCGCGGTGCCCGGGGCCGTAGTCGTGCGCCGGGGCTCGGAACGGCTCCATCACAGAGCGCGGGCCCGTGGTCGGCCAGCGCCACGGGTACCCGGGTGCCGTCGGCGGATCGCCTGCACCGCCGGTCAGCGAGAGGCCGAGTGACAGCAGAAGAGCGACGAAGCCGATGCGCATGCGTCCACACTCTCCGACCGCTCGGCACGGCCGGTGCGCGAGCGCCGCGGACCGTGGAGAACACGTGCATTTCGGTCGGTGTGCAGGACGTTCTCGCGCGGCGTGATCCTGTACACTGGGGGAGCACCTCGAAATCGGGGTGACTACGCGTGCCCACAGCGACTCCGGTCGCGGCATCCATTCCCACAGGTCCTGCTCTCGAGCGGGCGGGCGTGTGCCGGGCACCAGGAATGCCGGTCGGTCGACCGGCGAATCAACCTCAACGACGCGAGAGCGTCAGAACAAGGAGACGACCATGGCTGTGGTCACCATCCGCCAGCTGCTCGACAGCGGCGTGCACTTCGGACACCAGACCCGCCGGTGGAACCCGAAGGTGAAGCGCTTCATCCTGACCGAGCGCTCGGGCATCCACATCATCGACCTGCAGCAGTCGCTGTCGTACATCGACCAGGCGTACGACTTCGTCAAGGAGACCGTGGCCCGCGGCGGCACGATCCTGTTCGTCGGCACGAAGAAGCAGGCGCAGGAGATCCTCGCCGAGCAGGCCGACCGCGTCGGTCAGCCGTACGTCAACCAGCGCTGGCTGGGCGGCCTCCTCACCAACTTCTCCACCATCGCGAAGCGTCTCGCTCGCATGAAGGAGCTCGAGGAGCTCGACTACGAGAACCCCGCCGCTTCGGGCTTCACCAAGAAGGAGCTCCTCCTCAAGAAGCGCGAGCTCGACAAGCTGCACAAGTCGCTCGGCGGCATCCGCAACCTCTCGAAGACCCCGTCGGCACTGTGGGTCGTCGACGCCAAGCGCGAGCACCTCGCCATCGACGAGGCCAAGAAGCTCGGCATCCCCGTCATCGGCATCCTCGACACCAACGCCGACCCGGACGACTTCCAGTACCCGATCCCCGGCAACGACGACGCGATCCGCTCGGTCTCGCTGCTGACGCGCATCATCGCCGACGCGGCGGCCGAGGGTCTGCAGCAGAAGCACAACCCCGACGCTGGCGACGCTGAGCCGCTCGCCGAGTGGGAGCAGGAGCTCCTGCAGGGCGACGCTGAGGCAGCCGCCGAGGCTCCTGCAGCCGACGACGCCGCTGAGGCTCCGGCCGCCGACGAGACCGCCGAGGCTCCGGCCGAGGCTGCCGTCGAGGCAGACGCCAAGTAAGTCACCCCGCACACGTAGAGAAGCAAGGAGCCACCACACATGGCCAACTTCACCATCGCCGACATCAAGGCGCTGCGCGAGCAGCTCGGCACCGGAATGGTCGACACCAAGAAGGCGCTCGAGGAGGCTGACGGAGACGTCGAGAAGGCGACCGAGATCCTCCGCCTCAAGGGTGCGAAGGGCAACGCGAAGCGCGCCGACCGCTCGACCAGCGAGGGCCTCGTCGTCGCCCGCGAGATCGAGGGTGGCGTCACCCTGATCGAGCTCGCGTGCGAGACCGACTTCGTCGCGAAGAACGAGCGCTTCATCACGCTCGCTGAGAAGGTCGCCGACGCCGTCGCGGCCGTCGCGGCCGACTCGATCGAGGCGGCCCTCGCCGCTCCGACGGGCGACCAGACCGTCGAGCAGCTGATCTCCGACGAGGCAGCCATCATCGGCGAGAAGGTCGAGCTGCGTCGCGTGCGCACCGTCACCGGCGACGCCGTCTCGGTGTACCTGCACCGCACCAGCAAGGACCTGCCGCCGCAGATCGGTGTCGTCGTCGCCTACAGCGGCTCCGACGCCGAGACCGCTCGCAGCATCGCCCAGCACATCTCGTTCGCGAACCCCTCGTACCTGTCCCGTGAGGACGTCCCGGCCGCCGAGGTCGAGAAGGAGCGCGAGATCGTCACCGAGATCTCCCGCAACGAGGGCAAGCCCGAGGCTGCTCTGCCGAAGATCGTCGAGGGTCGCGTCACCGCTTACTTCAAGCAGGTCGCGCTTCTCGAGCAGGACTACGCGAAGGACAACAAGCTGTCCGTGGCCCAGGTCGCGAAGGATGCCGGTATCACCGTCACCGACTTCGCCCGCTTCAAGGTCGGCGCGTAACAACCTCAAGGGGGTTCGGATCTGTGATCCGAACCCCCTTCTTCATGCCCAGAAGGCACTATCTTGAATCGGGACGAGAGGAACTCATCCATGACCGAAGGAAGCGGACGCCGGCGCGTCCTCCTGAAGCTCTCCGGCGAGGCGTTCGGCGGCGGCCAGCTCGGCGTCAATCCCGACATCGTCGGCCAGATCGCCCGTGACATCGCCGCGGCCGTCGATCGCGTCGAAGTGGCCATCGTCGTGGGTGGGGGCAATTTCTTCCGCGGTGCTGAGCTGAGCCAGCGGGGAATGGACCGCGGTCGCGCCGATTACATGGGCATGCTGGGCACGGTCATGAACGCCCTCGCCCTGCAGGACTTCCTCGAGCAGGCCGGCGCCGCCACCCGCGTGCAGTCGGCTATCTCGATGACCCAGGTCGCGGAGCCCTACATCCCGCTGCGCGCCGAGCGCCACATGGAGAAGGGGCGCGTCGTGATCTTCGGCGCCGGCGCAGGCCTGCCCTACTTCTCGACCGACACCGTCGCCGCGCAGCGCGCGCTCGAGATCGGCGCCGACGAGGTTCTCGTCGCCAAGAACGGTGTCGACGCCATCTACACCGCCGACCCGAACAAGGATGCCAGCGCCGAGCGCATCGAGCAGGTCACCTACCGCGACGCTCTGCAGCGGAACCTCAAGGTGGTGGACTCCACCGCGTTCAGCCTGTGCATGGACAACAACATGGACATGCGCGTCTTCGGCATGGAGCCCGCCGGCAACGTCACGAAGGCGCTGCTGGGCGAGCCGATCGGCACCCTCGTCACCCCCTGAGCGCGCTGTCGCTCACTGTCCGGCCAGCCACCGCCGGATAGACTCGTTCGAAACCCACGACTAAAGGAGTACCCGTGATCGCGGACGTCCTCGAAGACACCACCGCACGCATGAACCGTGCGGTCGACGCAGCCAAGGACGACTTCGCCACCGTCCGCACCGGACGCGCGAACCCCCAGCTGTTCCAGAAGCTCATGGTGGACTACTACGGCTCGCCCACACCCATCGCGCAGCTCGCCTCGATGGCGAATCCCGAGGCCCGCACGCTCATCGTCACCCCTTACGACAAGAGCGCGCTGAAGGCGATCGAGCAGGCCATCCGCGACATGCCGAACCTCGGCGCGAACCCGACGAACGACGGCAACATCGTGCGCGTGACCATGCCGGAGCTGACTGAGGAGCGCCGCAAGGAGTACGTCAAGCTCGTGCGCTCCAAGGGCGAGGACGCCAAGGTCCAGGTGCGTGGCATCCGTCGCAAGGCGAAGGACCAGCTCGACGCTCTCAAGAACGAGGTCGGCGAGGACGAGATCGCCCGCGGCGAGAAGGAGCTCGATGCTCTGACGCGTCAGTACGTCGACGCGATCGACGACGCGCTCAAGCGCAAAGAGGCAGAGCTGCTCGAGGTCTGACACGCATGGCCGGTGACCGCGATTCCGACGATCAGCCGCTGACGCGGCGCGAGGCCCAGCGGGGTGATCTGCCTTCCGCAGCAGACACCCCGTCGACCGCGCCCGCTGACGTGGAGGACGTCGACACACCTGTGCGAGGGCTGCCGCTGTCGGACGAGGCGTTCCCCTCGTTCGATGCGGAGCGCATCCCGCCCCGGCCTCCGATGCCTTCGCTCGGCACGGATTCGCACGCCATCCGCGAGCAGTGGCGTGCCGCACGCGGCGAATTCGAATCGCACGTCTCGCAGGCTCGTGAGCAGTTCGATCAGGCGAACGAGCGCATCAAGCAGCGCACCGGACGCGATCTGATCGTCGCGATCCTGATCGGCGTCGGCTTCGGCGCCGTGCTGATCGCGTCGCTGCTGTTCATCAAGTGGCTCTTCATCCCGATCGCCGTCGCCGCGGGTCTTCTCGGCACCTACGAGCTCTCTCGTGCTCTGCGCACGGCGGGACGTCGAGTCGACATCGTCCCTCAGCTGATCGCCGGAGCAGCTGTGCTGTTGACGGGGCCTTTCGCGGCGCTGTGGCTGAGTTGGGTCATGCTGATAGCGGCGGTCGCGTTCGTGAGCGTGTGGCGCATGATGGCCCAGATGATCGCAGCCGACGGCCGCACCTACGGCGATGTGCTCTCGGACGTCATCGTGGGCGCCTTCGTGCAGGTGTATGTGCCCTTCCTCACCTCCGTCGCTCTCATGCTGCTGAGCCGCGACGACGGCGAGTGGTGGGTCCTGGGCTTCGTGGCCGTCGCCGTCGCGGCTGACACCTGCGCCTATGCGTCCGGGCTGGCTTTCGGCAAGCACCCCATGGCCCCGCGCATCAGCCCCAAGAAGACCTGGGAGGGGTTCGCCGGTGCCGTCCTCGGCTCGCTTGCGGTCGGAGTCCTGCTCGCGCTCTTCCTGCTGCAGCTGCCGTGGTGGTGCGGTCTCGTCTTCGGCGCCGCGATCGTCGCCTGCGCGACGCTCGGCGACCTCGGGGAGTCGATGCTCAAGCGCGATCTCGGGATCAAGGACATGAGCTCGTGGCTGCCCGGTCACGGTGGTCTGCTCGACCGGCTCGACAGCATCCTGCCCTCGACGATCCCTGCGATCGCCCTCTACCACCTCTTCACCCCTCTGATCGGATCCTGATGACTGACGCAGACCTCGAGGCGATCACCACGCCACAGGACGACGTGGCGCCGGCCTTCCCGCTCACCAGTGGACGCCAACGCGGCTACCACCGCGCGGCTGTCGACAGCTTCCTCGATGCGGCACGTGCCGCATTCGAGCAGTCGAGGGCTGACTTCGGAGCCGACGACGTGCGTGCAGCCTCGTTCCCCCTGGTGAAAGAGGGATACGCGATCGCTGATGTGGACGCCGCGCTGTCGCGGGTGGAGGATGCCTTCGCTCAGCGGGAGCGCGAAGAGGCGATCCGCCGCGTCGGCGTGGATGCGTGGGTCGCACAGGCTCGCGATGACGCCCAGCAGGTGCTCGATCATCTCAGCAGGCCGCACAGGCAGCGCTTCGCGCGCACGGGCATCCTCACCTTCGGCTATCGCATAGACGAGGTCGATCACGTCGCCGATCGGATCTCGGCGTTCTTGCGCGACGGCGCCGCGCTCGACGTCGAGCAGGTGCGCGGCGCGGCTTTCCGCATGCAGCGGGGCGGCTATCGGGAAGAGCAGGTCGATGCCCTTCTCGACGTGACCGTCGAGGTCATCCTCGCCGTGCGTTGAGGCTTTCTCGGTGAGTTCTCATGGATGTATCGGCGACGTGTGCGTAGACTGAGGGCCATCGTGACTCCCGATAACGAATTGATCTCGAACCCGAAGCGCCCGAACGCTGCTGGTTCGATGAAGAAGAATCAGACGCGTCGCCGCGCCAGCGCCCTGCTGGCTGGCCTCGCGGTGGTCGGCATATCAGCGGCCATGATGGCGCCGACGGGCGTGGCAGTCGCCGATCCCGAGCCCACCGACGCTCCGCTGACCGCATACTCTCTCGCGACCGCTGAGACGCAGAGCATCACCGTCTCGTCCGTCGAAGGAGCCGATATCGCTCCTGCCGCACGCAGCGGCTTCGACGTGTACGTGAAGCCCAAGCCGAAGCCGAAGCCGAAGCCCGCGCCGAAGCCCGCTGCCGAGACCGCGTCGTCGAACCGCAGCAGCGGCCCCTCGATGCCTCGCTACAGCGGAGGCGGTTCGAAAGAGGACTGGATGACCGCGGCAGGCATCGCGCGGGGTGACTGGGCCTACGTCGACTACATCGTGTCTCGCGAGAGCGGGTGGAACCCGAACGCCACCAACGCGTCGTCGGGTGCGTGCGGCCTTGTTCAGGCCCTGCCCTGCAGCAAGGTCCCCGGCAACGGCTACGATCCGGTCGACAACCTCCGCTGGGGCAACGGCTACGCCGTCGGCCGCTACGGCAGCTGGGCCGCCGCCTACGGCTTCTGGTCGCGCAACCACTGGTGGTGAGTCGGCGACGTGCCACGCTCACATCGTCGACGACCTGAGCACAGCAGCTCGGACGACTCCTTCGAGCGCCTCCTCGCGGGCTGGAAGCGCACCGAGACGCGGCGCGGCCGGGAATGGATCGTGCAGCCCGTCTCAGCGAGCCAGGCCGTCAAGGACTATCGATGCCCTGGTTGCGCGGTGATGATCGCGCCAGGCACGGCCCATGTCGTGGTGTGGAGCGGCGACGGCGTGATGGGTGACAGTGCGGATCTTGCCGCCCGTCGCCACTGGCACAATCACTGCTGGAGAATCGCCTGAAGCTCGCCCGCCGCTGAACGCGGAAGCGTCAGCGTTCGTTCATGCGGGGGATCAGCACCTGCCGGTAGATGATCAGCACGCTCGCAGCCACCGGAATGGCGATCAGTGCGCCCAGCAGGCCCAGCAGCGAGCCTCCGGCGAGCGCCGCGATGACGACGACCGCGCCGGGGACCGACACGGCGCGGCTCATGATCCGCGGTGCGATGAAGTACGCCTCGACCTGCATGTAGATCAGGTAGTAGATCGCCGCGGCCAGCGCTGTCGCCGGAGAGCCGACGCCGGGGAGCAGGCAGGCGAGCACGATGATCGTCGAGCCGGTGAGGGTCCCGACCAGCGGGATGAGCGAGAAGAAGAACGCCACCACGGCCAGCACCGCGGTGAAGGGTGCGTTGATGATCGAGAGGTAGACCATGCTCAGGATGCCGTTGATCACACCGAGTGAGACCTGACCCATCACGTAGTGTCCGACGGAGTCTGTGATCTGGTCGGCGATGTCGATGAAGCGCTCGCGCTTGGAGGCGGGTACCAGCTGGTACACGGCGCGCTTCAGCGACGGAGTCGACGCGGTCATGTAGATCGTGAGGATCAGCACGATGAAAGCGCCGAAACCGCCGGCGAGAACAGCGCCGCCGACGACGAGGACGCCCTGCCCGATGGATTCGGTCCATCCGGCGACCGTGTTCTGCCACTCGTCTTTCGCCATCCATTCGTTGATGTAGGCGAAGACGTCATCGACGGCGAGGTTGGGGAACGTCTCGGTCATCCAGCCTCTGAAGCTGCTGATGGTTCCGGGGCCGTCCTGCACCAGCGGGCTGATCTGGTCGACCAGCTGCGAGACCTGATCGACCAGCACGGGCACGACGATGAGCACGACGGCGGCGAAGACGCTCAGCACGGCGAGGATCGTCACCAGCACAGCAGCCCAACGGGGGAGGCCGCGACGCTCGAGGAACGTGACGAGGGGATCGAGGCCCAGGCTCAGGAAGAGTGCGGTGCCGATGTACAGGATGATCGTCGACAGCGTCTGCACGCCGTTGATCAGCAGGATGCCGAGGCCCACGCCGAGCGTCGCCACCAGAGCGGTGCGGAAGGGACTGTGAATCTTCATGGCTCTCCAGGTCGACCTGCGAAAGATCCTAATCGCCCGGCGGTCGCTCGCCCCGGCGACTGGCCGCAGGGCATGCTCGGGCATCTCGAGCTGCTCGTTCGTGGGCAATGCCCAGGTGGTTTCGCTAGTCTGAAATGTCGAGCGGACCGGCGGCGAATGCCCGGTCACGTAAGGAGTTGATTCGTGCGTTTCGTATGGGCCGTCGTGGCCTTCGTGCTGGCCACGGTTCTCATCGGAGCCGGAATCGCCCAGCGCACCATCTTCATGGGGCCGTCTGAGCAGAGTATGGAGCTGTCGGTGGACGAGCCGCAGCCCTACGTCCTCGTCGATGCGGAGGTGCTGGGAGCCCACCCCGGACTGCAGACCCTCCTGGTGCGTGGTGAGGGCGAGATGTTCGTCGCCTATGGCCGCACCGATGATGTGAAGGCGTGGCTCTCCGACACCAGCTACACCGACGTTGCGCTCGGGAAGGGCGACAAGCCGAAGAGCAGCACGGTGGCTGCACAGCAGCCACCGGCTGCCGGCGGCGAGACGTCGGGTCGCAATCCGGCGGGGTCCGACCTGTGGCTCGATTCGTTCACCGATGAAGAGCTTCTCGTGACCAAGATGCAGCTCACCCCAGGGCACAGCGTGCTGATCGCCCGCGACGGCGTGGAGCCGGCGCCCGACGACATCCTGGTGAAGTGGGGCCTCGACACTCGCACGCCGCTCGCCGGCCCGCTGATGGTCGCCGGAGGCGCGCTGCTGCTCGCCGGCCTCGTGCTCTACATCCTCGCCATCCGGCATCAGCGTCGTGGTCGCGGTCCGCTTCGGAAGGGCCCCGCGCCGCTTCCGGAGACCGAGCCGATCGAGATGCCTGCCGCCCCGAAGCGCAAGGCGATCGAGGCGGGCCACGGCGCGAGCGACGCGCCCGGGCCCGACGCTCCTGACTCCGTCACCGGTGAGCAGCCCGCGACAGATCGGCAGGATCCGGAAGCGGGGCGCACGCAGCGCTCTGCGCTCCGCCGCCGTGCATGGCTGGGTCTTCCCGCACTGGCCCTAACCGCGGTGCTCGCGACCGGGTGCTCACCGGAATCGTGGCCCGACCTCGGCGCTGAGACCCCGACCCCGACGCCCACGCCGACCGTCGTGACTCCGGAGGATCAGAAGCCGCCTGTGGTCACAGAGAAGCAGGGGCATCGGATCATCGCCCAGATCGAGGAGACCGTGGCGAAGGCCGACACCGACCTCGACATCGACCTGGCCGAGACGCGCCTCGCCGGCGCAGCGCTCGAAGGCCGCCGCACAGAGTACGTGCTCCGCGGCAAGATCACGGATCGCGACACCAACCTCACCGCGCCCCGCGAGAAGGTCACGATCCTGCTGCCGGAGGCCGCCGACGGGTGGCCGCGCTCTGTTCTGGCGCTGACCGTCTCGGAGAAGGACGACACGGTGCCTCCGGTCCTGCTCACGATGACCCAGGACGATCCGTGGTCGAACTACCGCATCTCGGAGATGGCCGACATGCCGGCCTCTTCCGAATTCCCCGACGTCGCGCCCGAATGGCTCGGCACCACGCGCGTTCCTCAGGACTCGCCGTTCCTCGCGCTCCCTCCCGAGCAGGTCGCCACGGCATTCTCGGACTTCGTCGACAGCGGAGACAAGAGCGAGTACGCAGGACGCTTCGATGAGACCGCAGTGAAGCTCGCGCAGAGCATCCGCGACAGTCGTGCCGCCGTGGTCAAGGGGCTGAAGGACAAGAAGGCGGACAAGACCTCGAAGGTGGCGTTCGACATGAAGCCCACCGACGAGACGCCTCTGTCGCTCGCCACGCTCGGCAGCGGCGCGGTGGTGTCGGTGAGCGTCGACGACATCGAGACCATCACGCCGACCACCAAGGAAGCGGTGATCCGAGTCGGCGACAACCCCGAGGCCAGCGCTCTGACCGGCGTCAAGGAATCGGCGAAGGGCTTCACGACCACGTACTCGATCCAGCTGTTCTTCTCGGTCCCTGCGCAGGGGTCGAATGAGCAGATCCGTCTTCTGGCCTACCACCAGGACCTCCTCAGCGTGAAGGTGATCAAGTGACCGAAATCTCCGCGGCCGCTCTGCGCGGCGCCGTCGATCTCTCCTCCCTGCGCAATCGGCCGACCCCGCCGTCGCATTCTCAGAGCGCGCCGGCGGCGCAGGGCGAGGGTGCGCAGGAAGCGGCCGATGTGGTGGTCGACGTCACAGACCAGTCTTTCGGCGAGATCCTCGAACTCTCCCGTTCGGTGCCCGTCGTCGTCGACCTCTGGGCCGAATGGTGCGGGCCGTGCAAGCAGCTCAGCCCCATCATCGAGAAGGTGACTCGAGAGCAGCGCGGACGGGTGGTTCTCGCGAAGGTCGACGTCGATGCGAACCCCCAGATCGCTCAGGCGTTCCGCGCGCAATCGATTCCGATGGTCGTCGCGCTCATCGGGGGGCAGCCCGTTCCGATGTTCACGGGCGCGGTGCCGGAGGAGCAGGTGCGGGAGGTCTTCTCACGTCTGCTCGAGGTGGCGGCGCAGAACGGCGTGACCGGGTCTGTGCCGTTCGGGGACTCCGACGATGCCGCATCGGACGAGCCCGAGCAGGCGCCGCTCCCTCCCTTGCACGCCGAGGCGTTCGAGGCCATCGAGGTCGGCGACTACGCCCGCGCGATCACGGCATACGAGCGAGCTCTCGCGGAGAATCCGCGAGACGATGACGCGAAGGCCGGCCTCGGCCAGGTCAGGCTCCTGCACCGGGTCCAGGGTCTCGACCTGCAACAGGTCCGCGCGGCGGCTGCCGCGGCGCCAGGCGATGTCGATGCGCAGTTCCAGGTGGCTGATCTCGATCTCGCCGGAGGCCACGTCGACGACGCCTTCGGCCGTCTGCTCGACCTCTTCGCCACCGCTGATCCCGACGCGCGCACACGCATTCGCGAGCGCCTTGTCGAGCTGTTCGAGCTCATCGGCCCGGCGGATCCGCGCGTGGCGTCGGCTCGCACCCGGCTCACCTCACTGCTGTTCTGAGTCGCTTCGACCAACAGAGCGCCCGGCCCCACTGAGGGGTCGGGCGCTCTCGTTCACCAGCGACTGGGAGTCGGCAGGTGGGGGTCGGACTGATAGCGGAACCACAGCGTCGACAGCGCGGGAAGAGTGACCGTCGCGATCGCAGGCGCGTCGTCGGCGTCCCTGTGGGCGCTGATCATGCCGAGATTGCCGGTGTCGTGCCCGCCGAAGGCCGCGGCGTCCGTGTTCAGAATCTCCTGCCAGGTTCCCTCGACGGGAAGAGCCAGTCGGTAGCCGGTGCGGGTGACACCCGCGAAGTTGGAGATCACAACGAGGCGGCCGCCGTGGGCATCGCGTCGCTCGAACGCGATCACACTCGGGTCCCAGCTCGGCGCTCCCAGCCGAGAGAAGGATGTCCCGTCGTTGTCACGCTCCCATAGCGGAGCCTGCGACCGATACACGGCGTTCAGCGAGCCGACCAGGTCCTGCAGCTGGGCGTGCGAGGGCTGATCGAGCAGCCACCAGTCGAGCTCACGGTCGACCGACCACTCGCCGATCTGGCCGAACTCCTGACCCATGAACAGCAGCTTCTTGCCCGGGTGCCCCCACATGAAGCCGAGATAGGCCCTGAGGTTGGCGAGCTTGTGCGCGTGGTCACCCGGCATCCGCGAGATGAGGCTCCCCTTGCCGTGCACGACCTCGTCGTGGCTGATCGGCAGCAGGTAGTTCTCGCCGAACGCGTACACGAACGAGAACGTCATCTCGCCCTCGTGGTGCGAGCGGTGCAGCGGGTCTCGCTTCATGTACTCGAGCGAGTCGTTCATCCACCCCATGTTCCACTTGAATCCGAATCCGAGCCCGGCGTGGTCGGTCGGCGCGGTGACACCGGGGAAGGCGGTCGACTCCTCGGCGATCATGACGATGCCCTTGTGGTGCCGGTACGCCGTGGCGTTGACCTCCTGCAGGAACCTGATCGCCTCCAGATTCTCGCGCCCGCCATGGATGTTCGGCTCCCACTCGCCGGCCTTGCGCGAGTAGTCGAGGTACAGCATCGACGCGACGGCGTCGACGCGCAGACCGTCGACATGGAACTCGCTCAGCCAGAACAGCGCGTTCGCGACGAGGAAATTGCGAACCTCGCTGCGGCCGTAGTCGAACACGAGAGTGCCCCAGTCCTGGTGCTCGCCGCGTCGCGGATCTGCATGTTCGTACAGCGGGGTGCCGTCGAAGCGGGCCAGCGCGAATTCGTCCTTCGGGAAGTGGCCGGGCACCCAGTCCATGATCACGCCGATGCCGGCCTGGTGCAGTCGGTCGATGAGGTAGCGCAGATCATCGGGGGAGCCGAAGCGGCTGGTCGCGGCGTAATAGCCGGTGACCTGGTACCCCCACGACCCGCCGAACGGGTGCTCGGCGAGAGGCATGAACTCCACGTGCGTGAACCCCGTGGACTGCACGTGCTCGATCAGGGGGTCGGCGGCGTCGCGGTACGTCAAGCCGCCGCGCCACGAGCCGAGATGCACTTCGTACACCGACATGGGCTGGGCGACGGCATGGGTCGCGGCACGCCTGGTCAGCCAGGCCGCATCATTCCAGCGATAGGCGCTCAGAGTGACGACCGATGCGGTGGCGGGCGGCAGCTCGGCCTCCTGCGCCATCGGATCGGCCTTTAGGCGCCAGTGGCCGTCGGCTCCGCGGATCTCGTACTTGTACCGTGCGCCCACCTGCACGTCGGGGACGAACAGCTCCCACACGCCGCTTCCGCCCATCGAGCGCATGCTGTGGCCCTCGCCGTTCCACGCGTTGAAATCGCCTACGACGCGCACGGCCGACGCGTTCGGCGCCCATACCGCGAAATCGACTCCCTGCTCACCGTCGAGCGCACGGGGATGCGATCCGAGAACATCCCACAGTCGCTCGTGGCGCCCCTCGGCGATCAGATGGATGTCGAGTTCGCCGACGGCGCTCAGGTGGCGATAGGGGTCGCCCTCCAGACGCTCCTCACCGCCGTCGTAGGTCGTCGCGATGCGATAGACGACGGGCGGCCCGCTGTGACTGCCCTCCCAGATCCCATGAGCGACGTGTTCGAGGTCGAGTCTCGTGCCGTCATCGAAGACCGCCTGCACGGTCGACGCGAGGGGCCGGCGGGCACGAATCGTGGTGCTGGTGCGTCCGACCGAATCCGTGCGCGGATGCGCGCCGAGAACCGCATGCGGATCATGATGGGTGGACTCCGCCACCGCGACCCATTCGGCCGAAGCTGTGACGTCCTCGAGATAGCTCATGATCGCTCCTTCACCTTCAGGATGTGCACCGGCTCGGCGAACGCGTCGAGTCGTACGTAGTTGTGGTCGGACCAGGTCCAGACCGCTCCTGTGAGCAGATCCTCCACCTCGAACGTCTCACCGGGTTCGACGCCCCAGATCGTGGTGTCGAGGTGCACGGTCGTCTCCCGCACGGAATGCGGGTCGACGTTCGCGACGACGATGACGGTGTCGGGGCGTCCGGTGCCGGTGAAGGCTGCATCGAGATGCTTCGAGTACACGAGAATCGCGTCGTCATCGCTCCAGTGAGCGGAGAAGTTGCGCAGCTGGCCCAGCGCAGGATGCTCGCGCCGAATCTGATTCAGCCGCCGAAGCAGCGGCGCGAGCGATTCGCCGCGCTGCTCGGCGCCGTCCCAGTCCCGGAACTTGAACTCGTACTTCTCGTTGTCGATGTTCTCTTCCGAGCCCGGTCTGGCGACGTTCTCGATCAGCTCGTAACCGGCGTACACGCCCCAGATCGGCGCCGCAGTGGCTGCGATGCAGGCACGGATGCGGTAGGCGGCGCGCCCGCCGTACTGGAGATACTCCGTGAGGATGTCGTGCGTGTTCACGAACAGGTTCGGCCGCATGTAGTCGCTCGTCTCGTGCGAGATCGAGGTCAGGAACTCCTCGAGTTCGGCCTTCGTATTGCGCCACGTGAAGTACGAGTAGCTCTGCTGGAAGCCGACGGCCGCGAGCGCTCGCATGACGGCGGGGCGGGTGAAGGCCTCGGCGAGGAAGATGACATCGGGGTCCTGTCGGTTCACCTCCGCGATCAGCCACTCCCAGAACTGCAGCGGCTTGGTGTGCGGGTTGTCGACGCGGAAGATCTTCACCCCCAGCTTCACCCAGTGCGTGACGATCCGGAGCATCTCGGCGTAGCTGCCCGAGGGATCATTGTCGAAATTGATCGGGTAGATGTCCTGATACTTCTTCGGCGGATTCTCTGCGTAGGCGATCGTGCCGTCGGGGAGCGTGGTGAACCACTCGGGGTGCTCTGCGACCCAGGGGTGGTCGGGCGACGCCTGCAGCGCGAGGTCCAGGGCGACCTCGAGACCCTCTTTCGCCGCAGCGCGGGTGAAGGCGCGCAGGTCCTTCTCGGTGCCGAGCTCGGGGTGGATCGCGTCGTGTCCGCCGTCGGGGGAGCCGATCGCGTACGGTGAGCCGGGGTCACCAGGCTCGGTCGTCAGGGTGTTGTTGCGGCCCTTGCGGTTGGTGGCGCCGATCGGATGGATGGGCACCAGATAGATGACGTCGAAGCCCATCCCCGCGACGCCCGGCAGTCGCTTGGCCGCCGTGCGGAACGTGCCGCTCTTGACCGATCCGTCCTTGAGCCGCACCGCACCCTCGGAGCGGGGGAAGAACTCGTACCAGGCGCCGACGCCCGCGCGAGTGCGCTCGACGCGGAGGGGCAGCCAGTCGGTGACCGATCCCAGCGAAGCCTGCGGCCGGGCGCTGAAGGCGGCGCCGAGCGCTGCGTCGGTCGCGACCGACCGAAGGACCGCGGCGTCGGACGACTTCTGAGCCTTCCGCAGGCTCGTGGCGGCGGTCTTCAGCATCCGGATCTCTGCCGCAGGCCGATCCGCATCCTTCGACGCCGCTGCCAGCAGCTGCACTCCCAGTGCGCACATGACCGGAACATCGACGCCCGCCACGGCCTTCACATCGGCCGCGTGCGCCCAGGTGGCGAAGTCGTCGGAGAAGGCCTCGAAACGGTAGCGCCAGTCGCCCGCACCGTCGATGGCCACGGTGGTGCGCCACCTGTCCGTGCCGTCGGCGAGCGCGGTGAGCCGGTGCAGCGTCTCCTCACCGTCCGGGGAGACGAGACGCAGGTGCACGCCGATGAGGTCGTGGCCCTCTCGGAACGAGACGACGTCGAACGGCACCGCCTCTCCCACGAACGCCTTCGCGGGATAGCCCTGGGGCACGTGCGGAGTGGGCGAGAACAGCGGAATCCGCCCGGCCCTCAGGCTGACGCCCACGTTCGTCTCAGCGGCAGGGCGCAGAGGGATCTGTGCGGGGCTTCTCAGGCCCGCAGATTCATGTGCTGTCTGTGCTGCCACACCTTGAATGTACCGCTCTCGCGGGTGCGCGTCACTCCACCCGGAAGAGCTGCATCGAGGTGCCCGTGATCGGCAGAACCTCTCCGGGAGCGTACCGCCGCTGCTCTGCGCGGGGCGCGTCGTCAGCGCTCGACCACAGTGAGACGAACTCCGTCGCACCATCGAGCTCGTCGGGCAGACGGACATCGATCGGGGCTTCGGTGCCGTGCACGATCAGCAGGATGCGGTTGCTCTCTCCGTCATGCGGGTCGCTGGTCGCGACGTACTGCAAGGTGCGGTTGCGGGGGTCGTTCCACTGCTCGACCTCCATGGTCTCGCCGTTCTGGTCGAACCACTCCATCTCCGACGCCTCGGGCACGTGCTCGCCGAGCACCGCGTAGCGCGCGGGCCGCAGAGCGCGGTTCTCGGCACGCAGCCGGGTGAGCAGCGTCACGTGCGCCAGCAGGTCCTTCTGCCACGGCTCGTGGGACCAGTTCAGCCACGTCAGCGGAGAGTCGTGGCAATAGGCGTTGTTGTTGCCCTTCTGAGTGCGTCCGAACTCGTCACCGGCGGTGATCATCGGGATGCCGGCCGACAGCAGCAGCGTTCCCATCAGGTTGCGCATGGCCTTGCGGCGTGCGGCGACGATCGCGGCGTTGTCTGTCTCGCCTTCGACGCCATGGTTGAACGATCGATTCACATCGGCGCCGTCGCGGTTCTGCTCGCCGTTGGCCTCATTGTGCTTGACGTCGTAGGTGACCAGGTCGTGCAGCGTGAAGCCGTCGTGGGCGGTGACGAAGTTCACGCTCGCCAGAGGACCGCGCTCCGGCGAATACGTGTTGGCGGATCCCGCAAGACGGCTCGCGAATCCACCGACGCCCACGGGCGCCGAGGCTCGGCGGGCGTAGTCGATGTCGCTGAGCCAGAAGTTGCGCGCACGGTCGCGGTAGCGATCGTTCCACTCGCTCCATCCCGCAGGGAAGTTGCCTGTCTGCCAGCCGCCGAGACCCACGTCCCACGGCTCGGCGATGATCTTCACGTCCTTCAGGGCCGGGTCCTCGCCGATGGCGCGCAGCAGCGGGTGCTCGATGTCGTACTCGTGCCCGCCGTTGCGGGCCAGCGCGGTGGCGAGGTCGAACCGGAAGCCGTCGATCTGCATCTCGGTCGCCCAGTAGCGGAGCGAATCGAGCACGAGGCGGGCCGGCGCATCGGAGGAGGTGTTGAGCGTGTTGCCGCATCCGGTCGTGTCGACGTACGCGCCGTCTTCGAGCTGGCGGTAGTACAGCGCATTGTCTATTCCGCGGAAGCTCGAGCGAGGGCCGCCGATGCCCTCTTCGCTCGTGTGGTTGTACACCACGTCGAGGATCACCTCGATTCCCGCCTGGTGCAGCAGCTTGACCATGCCCTTGAACTCGGCGAGCACGGCTTCAGGACCGGCACGGCGCGCCGCCTCGGTCGCGTAGGCGGTGTGCGGGGTGAAGAAGTTCAGGGTGTTGTATCCCCAGTAGTTGGTGAGACCGCGCTCGAGCAGCCGCGGCTCGGGAACGAAGGCGTGCACGGGCAGCAGCTCGACCGTGGTGATGCCGAGTCGCTTCAGGTAGTCGGTCATCGCAGGGTGGGCGAGCCCGGCATAGGTGCCGTGCAGCGCCGCGGGAACATCGGGATGACGCTTGGTGAGCCCCTTGATGTGCCCTTCGTAGATGACCGTCTCGTCCATCGGCACGGCCGGCTTCCGCACGTCGCCCCAGTCGAACCCGTCGGCGATGACGACGGAGCGCCACTCCTCGTATCCGTCGCCCTGGGCGAGTCCTCGGGAGTAGGGGTCGAGGAGCAGCCTCTCGGGGTTGAAGATGTTCCCCGGACCGTGCGGGCCGTCGACCCGCAGGGCGTAGCGCGTGCCAGGCTGCAGCAGCTCGGTCGTCACCTGCCAGATGCCGCCGGTCTGCCGTTCCAGCGGGATGGTCGCCGTCTCCCAGTCGAGGTCGTCCTCGTCGAATACGACGAGCTCCATCGACGAGGCGTTCTGCGACCAGACGCGCAGGGTTCCCACGCCGTCGTGCAGGCGCACGCCGAGGTCGTTGAGGGTGTCGCCGCCGAGAGGCGGCGGGGGCAGAGCGGGCATGGGCAACAGCCTAAACGCGTCGGCGGATCGGCAGTGAATCCGCGTTCCACTGAGCCTGGTTCTCAGTCCCGCCACGCACCGCGGTGGGAGGATGGGATGCATGCGGCACTACCTCGACCACGCGGCCACGACGGCGCTGCGCACGTGCGCGCGCGATGCCTGGCTGTCGGCGACGGAGATCGTGGGCAACGCCTCGTCGACACATGGTGCAGGGCAGGACGCGCGCCGGATGCTCGAGGAGTCGCGCGAGAGGGTCGCCGCCGTGCTGGGCTGCGACCCGATCGAGGTGGTGTTCACCTCCGGCGGCACCGAGTCGATCAACATGGCCCTGCGCGGCATGTGGGCCGCGCGTCGAGAGGGTGCGCACGCGATCGTGCTGCCGGATGCCGAGCACCACGCCACGATCGACACCGTGGCAGCCCTGGCGGAAGAGGGCGCTGAGGTGCGCCCGGTTCCCGTCGACGGGCTCGGCCGCATCGACGTGACCGCTTTCGCGGCGGCTCTGCACGAGGCTGCACTGGCGACCGCCCTCGTCGCGAACAACGAGGTGGGGACGATCAACAGCGTCGGCGCGCTCACCGCCCACAGCGCGAGGGCCGGTGTGCCGCTGCACCTCGATGCCGTCGCGGCGTGCGGCCACCTGCCGTTGTCGTTCCGAGAACTGCGCGGCGACGCGCCGGCCGGTGCCGGACTGGTGGCGATGAGCATCGCCGGCCACAAGGTCGGCGCTCCCGTCGGCACAGGCGCCCTGGTCGCGGCACGCAGCGCTCGAATGGCGCCGCTGCTGCGCGGCGGGATGCAGCAGAGAGGACTTCGTGCCGGCACGCAGGACGTCGCGGGGGCTGCGGCCCTCGCCGCTGCGCTCGAGGAGGCGGAAGGGCAACGAGAGGGCGAGGGCATCCGCCTCGCAGCACTGCGGGATCGGCTCATCTCCGGCATCCGCGATGCCGTCCCGTCCGCTCAGCTGCTCGGCGATCCGATCGACCGGCTGCCCGGCAACGCGCATCTGCTCTTCCCCGGTGCGGTGGGGGAGAGCCTGCTCTTCCTGCTCGACATGGCAGGCGTTTCGGCCTCGACAGGGTCGGCGTGTCAGGCGGGCGTCGCCGAGCCGTCGCACGTCGTGATCGCGATGGGACGCAGCGAGCACGACGCCCGCAGCGTTCTGCGCTTGACGCTCGGCCCGTCGTCGAACCGTGCAGATGTCGACGCGGTGATCGCCGCGATCCCGGATGCCGTGCAGCGGGCTTCACGCTGACGGGGCCCGCTCAGGTGCTCGCTCGTAGACTGGAGACCATGCGAGTTCTGGCGGCGATGAGCGGTGGCGTCGATTCCGCGGTGGCGGCGGCGCGCGCCGTCGACGCGGGTCACGACGTCGTCGGCGTGCATCTCGCGCTGTCGAGGGCGGGCGGCACTCTGCGCACCGGCAGCAGGGGATGCTGCACGATCGAAGACGCGCTGGACGCGAGGCGCGTGGCAGACCTGCTCGGCATCCCCTTCTACGTCTGGGACTTCTCCGAGCGCTTCCGCGACGACGTCATCGACGACTTCATCTCGGAGTACAAGGCCGGGCGCACGCCCAACCCCTGCCTGCGCTGCAATGAGAAGATCAAGTTCGCCGCACTTCTCGAGCGTGCCATCGAGCTCGGCTTCGACGCCGTCTGCACCGGCCATTACGCCACGCTCGTCGACGGCTCCGGCGGTCTCGAGCTGCACAGGGCGTCGGACTCCGCCAAGGACCAGTCGTACGTGCTCGGCGTCCTGAACGCCGAGCAGCTCGCCCACACGTACTTCCCCCTCGGTGACACGCCCTCGAAGGCGCTCGTCCGCGCAGAGGCCGCTGAGCGGGGCATCACCGTCGCTCAGAAGCCCGACAGCCATGACATCTGCTTCATCCCCGACGGCGACACACGAGGCTGGCTGGCGGAGAAGGTCGGCACCGCGACCGGTGACATCGTCGACCGCAACGGCCAGGTCGTGGGATCGCACGAGGGGGCCCATGCGTTCACCGTCGGACAGCGACGAGGTCTGCGGCTCGGTGTGCCCGCGGCCGACGGAAAGCCGCGCTTCGTGCTCGAAGTCCGCCCGGTGTCGAACACGGTCGTCGTAGGCCCCAAGGAGGCGCTCGCGATAGCGGAGATCGCAGGGGAGCGGTTCTCGTGGGCGGGAGCGGCTCCCGAGGCACCCGAGTTCGCGTGCGAGGTGCAGATCCGCGCCCACGCCGAGCCCGTTCCCGCTCGCGCCTCCGTGACGGAGGACGGCGTGCGGGTCGTGCCCGAGGTGCCGCTGGACGGGGTCGCGCCGGGACAGAGCGCCGTGATCTACGTCGGCACGCGCGTGCTCGGTCAGTTCACCATCGACACCACCGTGTCGGCGGTGCCCGTCGACGTCTGATTCCTCCGGGAGCGCGGCCGTCAAGCCCCATGGGCTGTCGGTACCCACTCGTAGACTTGCGGGGTGCCTGAGAACATCTCGCTGACCGACGCCCGCATCGAAGCCGAAGAGCTCACCACTCGCATCCTCGAGGCGAAGGACGCGTACTACGGACGCGACACGTCTCTGGTCGACGACGCGACGTACGACGGCTGGATGCGCCGCCTGGAGGAGCTCGAGCGGCTTCATCCCGAGCTGCAGGGGCAGGACTCGCCCACGCAGATGGTCGGCGCGGCCGAGGCGACCGGGCTCGCGACCATCGAGCACGCGGAGCGCATGCTGAGTCTCGACAATGTGTTCTCGATCGACGAGCTCCGCGAGTGGGCGTCGAAGACGAGAGCGTCAGCCGGGCGCGACGTCGCGTGGCTCACCGAGCTCAAGATCGACGGCCTCGCGATCAATCTGCGGTACGAGAAGGGAGTGCTGACCTCCGCAGCGACCCGCGGCGACGGCCGGGTGGGCGAGATCGTCACCGAGAACGCCCTGCGGCTCGCCGACATCCCCGAGCGTCTCGTCGGCGAAGGGCATCCCGAGATCGTCGAGGTGCGCGGCGAGGTGTTCATCCCGGTCGCGGCGTTCGAGCGGCTCAACGCTGCACAGGCCGCGTTCCGAGACAGAGTGCTCGCTGAGGCTCGCGAGCGCTGGGAGACGCGCGCCGGTGCGAAGAAGCCTTTCGACGAAGAGAAGGCGCGCACCGCAGCGGCCCGACGATTCCCCGCATTCGCCAACCCGCGCAACGCTGCCAGCGGTGGCCTTCGCCAGCAGGTCGACAAGAAGAGCGGGCTCGAGCTCGAAGCCGGATTGCTGCGCATCGAATCGCTGTCGCTGTACGTGCACGGCATCGGCGCCTGGGCGAACCCCCCGGTGGCCGCCCAGAGCGAGGTGTACGAGCTGCTGTCGCAGTGGGGCCTTCCCACCAGCCCGCACACCAAGGTCTGCGGCAGCATCGACGAGGTCGAGAAGTTCGTCGCCTACTTCGGCGAGCATCGCCACTCGATCGAGCATGAGCTCGACGGCATCGTGGTCAAGGTCGACGAGCTGGCCCTGCACGACGAGCTCGGCACCACGAGCCGCGCCCCGCGGTGGGCCATCGCCTACAAGTACCCGCCCGAGGAGGTGCAGACGCGCCTGCTCGACATCGTCGTCTCGGTCGGGCGCACGGGGCGGGCGACGCCGTTCGCCGTGATGGAGCCCGCCCATGTCGCGGGCTCGGTCGTGCGCCAGGCGACCCTGCACAACAAGGACGTGGTGAAGGCCAAGGGCGTGCTGATCGGAGACACCGTCGTGCTGCGCAAGGCAGGCGACGTGATCCCCGAGGTGCTGGGCCCCGTGGTCGAGAAGCGCGATGGCACCGAGCGCGAGTTCGTGATGCCCGAGGCGTGCCCCGAGTGCGGCACGACGTTGCGGCCGATGAAAGAGGGCGACATCGATCTGCGCTGCCCCAACGCGCGCTCGTGCCCCGCACAGGTGCGCGGTCGTGTCGAGCACGTGGGCTCCCGTGGCGCGCTCGACATAGAGGCGCTCGGCGAGGTCACCGCCGCGGCGCTCACACAGCCGAGCAGCCCCGCCGTTCCGCCGCTCGAGACCGAGGCCGGGCTGTTCGATCTCACCCTCGAGCAGATCGTCCCCATCGAGGTAGTCGTCCGCGACTCCGAGACGGGACTGCCGAAGGAAGACGACGACGGCATCGTCAAGACCCGCGCACCGTTCCGCCGCAATCCCACCGCGGCCGAGAAGAAGCAGGGGCTCGAGGGACCGCAGCCGTCATCGCAGGCGATCAAGCTGCTGGCCGAGCTGGAGAAGGCGAAGACGAAAGAGCTCTGGCGACTGCTGGTCTCGCTGAACGTCCGTCATGTCGGGCCGGTCGCCGCCCGCGCGCTGGCGCAGTGGTTCGGCTCGCTCGACGCCATTCGCGCGGCGAGTCGCGACGAGCTCGCCGCAGTCGAGGGCGTCGGCGGCATCATCGCCGACTCGCTGCTCAGCTGGTTCGAGATCGACTGGCATCACGACATCGTGCAGCAGTGGACGGATGCCGGCGTGCAGTGGGCCACCCCAGGGCACCCCGGGCCCGGCGCCGCCGCAGCCGAAGGCGGTGTGCTCGATGGTCTCACCGTGGTCGCGACCGGAAGCCTCGACGGCTACACCCGCGAGGGGGCGCAGGAGGCGATCATCAAAGCCGGCGGCAAGGCCGCGTCATCGGTGTCGAAGAAGACCGACTTCGTCGCCGCGGGCCCTGGCGCCGGATCCAAGTTGGCGAAGGCCGAGGATCTCGGGATCCGGATCCTGGATGCCGAGCAGTTCCACATCCTCGTCACGCAGGGCCCCGGCGCGCTAGACGGGTGACTCGCCACACGAAGACGGCCTGCCTCATCGCTCGAGGCAGGCCGTCGTTCGTGAGAGCGCTCCGGCTACTCAGGCGTCCCCGCGGCTGGACGCGCGGGGATGAGCGGAGAAGTACTGCCTCAGCTCTTGTGACGAGGCTTGCGGTCGGGGCGGTCGTCGCGCGCATATCCGCGGTCACCGCGATCGTCGCGCGAGTATCCGCCGCTGCGGGCAGGACGTCCGCCGCGATCGTCGCGCGAGTAGCCACGGCCGCCGCGGTCGTCTCGACCGCCCCTGTCGTAGCCGGCGCGATCGTCGCGAGGTGCGCGACGGTTGGGCACACCGCGGTCGGGGCGGATCTCGATCAGCTTGCCCGAGATGCGGGTGTCGCGGAGCTTGTCGAGCACCGACGGATCCATGTTCACGGGCAGCTCGACGATCGAGAAGTCGGGCTTGATGGCGATCGCGCCGAAGTCGTCGCGACCGAGCCCGCCCTCGTTCGCCAGCGCGCCGACGATCTGGCGCGGCTCGACGCGATGACGACGGCCGACCTCGATGCGGTACGGCGCGTAGTCGCCGCGTCCGCGGCGCTCTCGCGGCGAGCGCTCGCCTCGCTCGCCAGACCGGTCGCCGCGCTCGCGCGGAGGACGGTTGTCGCGTTCGACAGCCCGGGACAGCTCGTCGTTCTCAGGGTCGAGCAGCAGGGGAGTGTCGCCCTGCGCCACGACGGCGAGCGCCGCAGCCACATCGGCCTCGGGCACGTCGTGGTTGCGCACGTAATGGGCGATGATGTCGCGGAACGCCTCGATGCGACGAGTCTCCTCCAGCGCAGATGTGATGGCGTCGTCGAAACGAGCGAGACGCGTGGTGTTGACGTCTTCGGTGGTTGGCAGCTGCATCTGGGCCGGTGCCTGACGCGTCGCCTTCTCGATGTGCTTGAGCAGGTAGCGCTCGCGCGGAGTGATGAAGCTGATCGCGTCGCCCGTGCGGCCGGCGCGACCCGTGCGGCCGATGCGGTGCACGTACGACTCGGTGTCGGTCGGGATGTCGAAGTTCACGACATGGCTGATGCGCTCGACGTCGAGACCGCGCGCGGCGACGTCGGTGGCGACGAGGATGTCGAGCTTGCCGTCCTTCAGCTGGTTCACCGAGCGCTCGCGCTGCACCTGCGGCACGTCGCCGTTGATCGCCGCGGCCGAGTATCCGCGAGCCCGCAGCTTCTCGGCGAGGGTCTCGGTCTCGTTCTTCGTGCGGACGAAGATGATCATCCCGTCGAAGTTCTCGATCTCGAGGATGCGCGTCAGGGCATCGACCTTCTGCGCGTACGAGACGACGAGGTAGCGCTGGGTGATGTTGGTGTTCGTGGCGGTCTTGGACTTGACCGTGATCTCCTCAGGGTTGCGCAGATACTGCTGCGCCAGTCTGCGGATGCTGGCGGGCATGGTCGCGGAGAACAGGGCGACCTGCTTCTCTTCCGGAGTCTGCGCGAGGATCTGCTCGACGTCTTCGGCGAAGCCCATCTTCAGCATCTCGTCGGCCTCGTCGAGCACGAGGTACTTGAGGTCGGAGAGGTCGAGCGTGCCCTTGGCCAGGTGGTCCATGATGCGCCCGGGTGTGCCGACCACCACGTCCACGCCGCGGCGCAGCGCCGACAGCTGCACTCCGTAGCCCTGGCCGCCGTAGACGGGCAGCACGTGCACGCCCTTCATCTTCGTCGAATAGGCCTCGAACGCCTCGCACACCTGCAGAGCCAGCTCGCGGGTGGGTGCGAGCACCAGCGCCTGGGGGGTCTTCTGGCCGGGCTCGAGGCGCTCGAGCACGGGCAGCGCGAACGCCGCGGTCTTGCCCGTGCCGGTCTGCGCCATGCCGACCACGTCCCGACCCTGCAGCAGCGTGGGGATCGTTGCGGCCTGGATCGGAGAAGGCGTCTCGTAGCCGAGGTCCTTGATCGCCTTGAGCAGTGAGCCCGTGATGCCCAGCTCCTCGAATCCGGGAGGCGTCACGCTCTCTTCGGCGGTCTCGGGTGCGTCGGTGGCAGGGGCGATGTCGTCGGCAGTCACCTGTCAACGATAGTGGGTGCGGATGTGAGAGTGCTGGCCGCTCAGCTGCCCGAGGTCAGCGCCAGCAGGCGCTCCTTCACCTGACGGCGCAGCACCTTGCCGATCAGCGACGTGGGCAGCTCATCGACGACGAACAGGCGACGGGGGACCTTGTAGGGCGTGAGGATGCCACGGGCGAACTCGCGGATGGCCTCGACGTCGACGTCCTTGCCGTCCTCCACGACGATCGCTGCGACGACCTCCTCGCCGGAGTGGTCGCTGGGCAGACCGACGACGGCCGCGTCCACGACATCCGGATGCTGGCGCAGAGCGCCCTCGACCTCGGTCGGCGCCACGTTGAACCCGCCGGTGATGATGAGCTCCTTGATGCGGTCCACGATGCGCACGAAGCCGCCCTCATCGATCGTCACGATGTCGCCGGTGCGGAACCATCCGTCGACGAAGACCGCCTCGGTCTCCTCGGGCTTGCCGTAGTAGCCCGTGAACACCTGGGGACCGCGGACGATCAGCTCGCCCGCAGAACCCGCCGGCACGTCGACGGTCGGGTTCTCGGGGTCGACGACGCGGCACTCCGTGCCGGGCAGCGGCAGGCCGACCGTCCCCGCGACGCGGTTGCCCGCAACCGGATTCGCCATCAGCACCGGGGAGCACTCGCTCAGACCGTATCCCTCGACGAGGAAGCCCCCCGACGCCTCTTCGAACGGCACGACCAGCTCGTGCGCGAGTGCCATTGCGCCCGAGATCGCGACCTCGGTGCCGGCGAGCGAGACACCCTTCTCGTTCGCGGCCGACAGCAGACGTTCGGCGATCGGCGGCACGAGGGGCAGGAAGGTGGCCGGATGCTTCTTGGTGACCTCGAGCACGAGATCCGGATCGAATTTCGGGAAGAGCACGAGACGCGCGCCCATCGACATGGCGAACGTGAGGCACAGGGTGAGGCCGTACGCGTGGAACATCGGCAGCACGGCGTAGACGACGCAGCCGTTTCCGCGGGTGATCGACGGCACCCATGCCTGCGCCTGCGCTGCGTTCGCGAGCAGATTGCGGTGCGTGAGGGACGCGCCCTTCGGAGTCCCCGTGGTTCCGGAGGTGTACTGGATGATCGCGAGATCGTCGGTGCCCGGCCGCGGGTGCGTGGCAGGAAGGGGACGGGACGCCAGCAGCGATTCCCAGCTGATCGCCCCGCGAACCTTCGCCGTGAGCGCTTCGCGGGACTCTCTCGCCTTGGCTATGGGCAGCTTCAGCATGAGCTGCGTCATGATCGGCATCGCCTTCGTCACGTCCACGGAGATGAGGCTCGTCAGCGCCAGGTCGGCGGGGAACGCCTGCACGGTCTCGACGACCTTGCTCCAGACGATCGCGTGCTTCGCCCCGTGATCCTCGAACTGCTTGCGCAGCTCGCGTGCGGTGTAGAGCGGGTTGTGCTCGACGACGACCGCGCCGAGCCGCAGCACGGCGTAGAACGCGATGATGTGCTGCGGGCAGTTCGGCAGCACGATCGCGACGGGATCGCCGGCGCCGACGCCGAGGTCTCGCAGTCCTGCGGCTGCGCGCTCGACGGCATCCTGCATCTCGCGGTAGGTCGTCTCGCGACCGAAGAACTGCAGCGCGGGGGCATCCGGGTAGTCGCGCACCGATGCCTCGACGATGTCGACCAGCGAACCCGTCACCTCGGGCAGATCCTCCGGAACCCCGTCGGCGTAGCTTGCGGTCCATGGGCGAGGGGGAACGAACTCGGTCACGCGCCCAGCTTACGTGGCCGTGCCCCGCGCTCTCGTAGACTGGAGCGGTGTCTGAAATCACCCCTGATCTTGTGCGCCATCTCGGCGTGCTCGCGCGCATCCAGCTGTCCGACGACGAGGTGACTCAGCTGACAGGTCAGCTCGATGCCATCGTCGACAACATCGCCAAGGTGTCGGAGGTCGCGACGCCCGACGTCGTGGCGACCAGCCACCCGATCGCGATGAGCAATGTCTTCCGACCCGACGAGGTCGGTCAGACGCTGACTCTCGAGCAGACCCTGCAGAACGCTCCGGACGCCGCCGACGGCCGCTTCCGCGTCACCGCGATCCTGGGAGAAGAGCAGTGAGCGACATCATCCGGCTGACCGCCGCCGACCTGGGCGAGAAGATCGCCGCCGGTGAGATCTCGAGTGTCGAGGCGACTCAGGCTCACCTCGATCGGATCGCCGCCGTTGACGGCGACGTGCACGCCTTCCTGCACGTGAGCGAGCACGCGCTCTCCGCAGCCGCCGACATCGATGCCCGGCGTGCGGCGGGGGAGCAGCTCGGCCCGATCGCGGGCGTTCCGCTCGCGGTCAAGGACGTGCTGGTGACCACCGACATGCCCTCCACGAGCGGATCGAAGATCCTCGAGGGCTACATGTCGCCCTTCGACGCCACGGTCGTCGCTCGCTCGCGAGCCGCAGGGCTGATCCCCCTCGGCAAGACCAACATGGACGAGTTCGCCATGGGCTCGTCGACCGAGCACTCCGCCTACGGGCCGACGCGCAACCCCTGGGATCTCGACCGCATCCCCGGTGGCTCGGGAGGAGGGTCCGCCGCGGCTGTGGCGGCGTTCGAGGCGCCTCTCGCGCTCGGCTCCGACACCGGCGGCTCGATCCGTCAGCCGGCGCACGTCACCGGCACCGTCGGCATCAAGCCCACCTACGGCGGCGTCAGCCGCTACGGCGCCATCGCGCTGGCATCCAGCCTCGACCAGGTCGGTCCCGTCACCCGCACCGTGCTCGACGCCGGTCTGCTGCACGACGTGATCGGCGGCCACGACCCGAAGGACTCGACGTCGCTCGCGAAGCAGTGGCCGTCGTTCGCCGAGGCCGCGCGCGAGGGCGCCAGCGGGCAGGTGCTCAAGGGGCTCAAGGTCGGCGTCATCAAGGAGCTGCCGGACTCCGGCTTCCAGGACGGCGTGGTCGCCTCGTTCCGCGAGTCGCTCGCGATGATGGAGGCGCAGGGGGCCGAGATCGTCGAGATCTCGGCGCCGCACTTCGAGTACGGAGTCGCCGCCTACTACCTGATCCTTCCCGCGGAGGCATCCAGCAACCTCGCGAAGTTCGACTCAGTGCGCTTCGGGCTGCGCGTCACTCCCGAAGGCGGCGCGACCGTCGAGGACGTCATGTCGGCGACCCGCCAGGCCGGGTTCGGGCCCGAGGTCAAGCGACGCATCATCCTCGGCACCTACGCCCTCTCGGCGGGGCATTACGACGCCTACTACGGCAGCGCGCAGAAGGTGCGCACGCTCATCCAGCGCGACTTCGACCAGGCGTTCGCCCAGGTCGACGTCATCGCGACGCCGTCGGCGCCGACCACGGCGTTCAAGATCGGCGAGAAGATCGACGACCCGCTGCAGATGTATCTCAACGACCTGACCACGATCCCGGCGAACCTCGCCGGAGTGCCCGGGATCTCGATCCCGTCCGGCCTCGCGGCGGAGGACGGGCTTCCGGTCGGCATCCAGTTCCTCGCGCCCGCGCACGAGGACGCCCGTCTGTACCGCGTCGGCGCGGCTCTCGAGGCCGCGCTCGTCGACTCGTGGGGCGCGCCTCTGCTCGCCCGTGCTCCGCAGCTGCTGGGAGGAACCCGCTGATGGCCACCGCCAAGCTCATGGACTTCGACAAGGCCCTCGAACTGTTCGAGCCCGTGCTCGGCTTCGAGGTGCACGTCGAGCTGAACACTCGCACGAAGATGTTCTCGGATGCCCCGAACCCGGCGAACGACGAGTTCCACGGCGCGGAGCCGAACACGCTCATCGCGCCGGTCGACCTGGGCCTGCCGGGCTCGCTCCCCGTGGTGAACGAGAAGGCCGTGCGCTCGTCGATCAGCCTCGGCCTCGCGCTCGGCTGCTCGATCGCCGAGTCGAGCCGCTTCGCGCGCAAGAACTACTTCTACCCCGACCTCGGCAAGAACTACCAGATCTCGCAGTACGACGAGCCGATCGCGTTCGAGGGATCGGTCGAGGTCGAGCTCGAGGACGGAACCCTCGTCACGATCCCGGTCGAGCGCGCGCACATGGAGGAGGATGCGGGCAAGCTCACGCACATGGGCGGGGCCACGGGCCGCATTCAGGGCGCCGAGTACTCGCTCGTCGACTACAACCGCGCGGGCGTGCCGCTCGTCGAGATCGTCACCAAGCCGATCTTCGGAGCCGAGCACCGTGCGCCTGAATATGCGAAGGCGTACATCGCCGCCATCCGCGACATCGTCCGCGGCCTGGGCATCTCCGAGGCGCGTCTCGAGCGAGGCAACCTGCGCTGCGACGCGAACGTCTCGCTCCGCCCGCGCGGTCAGGAGAAGCTCGGCACCCGCACCGAGACGAAGAACGTCAACTCGATGCGTTCCGTCGAGCGCGCGGTGCGCTACGAGATCCAGCGTCAAGCGGCGATCCTCGCCGACGGCGGCACGATCATCCAGGAGACGCGTCACTGGCACGAAGACACGGGCACGACATCTCCGGGGCGCCCGAAGTCGGATGCCGATGACTACCGCTACTTCCCCGAGCCCGATCTGCTGCCCGTGCAGCCGTCGCGCGAACTGGTCGAGGAGCTGCGTGCCGCGCTTCCCGAGCAGCCGGTCGCCCGCCGCCGTCGCCTGAAGGCGGAGTGGGGCTTCACCGATCTGGAGTTCCAGGACGTGCGCAACGGCGGGCTCATCGACGAGGTCGAGGCGACGATCGCCGCCGGCGCCGCACCCGCGACCGCCCGCAAGTGGTGGACCGGTGAGATCACGCGCATCGCCAACGCGCAGGACCGGGACGCCGCAGGTCTCGTCGCTCCGGCCGACGTCGCCGCTCTGCAGGGTCTGGTCGATGCAGGCACGCTGACCGACAAGCTCGCTCGCCAGGTTCTCGAGGGCGTCATCGCCGGCGAAGGCTCGCCGCAGGAGGTCGTCGACGCGCGCGGTCTCGCCGTCGTCTCCGACGATGGGGCGCTGATCGCCGCCATCGACGACGCCTTCGCCGCGCAGCCGGACGTGCTGGCGAAGATCAAGGACGGCAAGGTGCAGGCCGCCGGCGCCGTGATCGGCGCGGTGATGAAGGCGATGAAGGGTCAGGCCGACGCTGCGCGCGTGCGCGAGCTGATCCTCGAGCGCGCCGCGCAGTGACCTCTTCGGTGCCACCGGCGCTATGTCGGTGGCACCGGTCAGGATGGATGCATGGGACGTGGTGACGGGTCCGGTCGCATCGTCTCGCCGGAGGGCGCGGACGACAGCGGCACGGGCATCCTGCATGTCGACATGGACGCGTTCTACGCGGCAGTCGAGGTGCTGCATGATCCATCGCTGCGCGGCCTGCCGCTGATCATCGGCGGCCGCGACGGGCGCTCCGTCGTCTCCAGCGCGTCGTACGAGGCGCGCCGGTTCGGCGTGCGCAGCGCCATGCCCGTCGGTCAGGCGCTGCGCCTGTGCCCGACAGCTCGGGTGGTGCCGCCGGACTTCACGCGCTATCGAGCGGTGTCGGCGCAGGTGATGGAGATCTTCCAGAGCATCACACCGCTCGTCGAGCCTCTGTCGATCGACGAGGCGTTCCTCGACGTTCGCGGCGTGCGCCGGCTCTGGGGGAGCCCGGGCGAGATCGCCGCTCTCATCCGTCGACGGGTGCGCGACGAGGTCGGCATCACCTGCAGCGTCGGAGTCGCGGCCACGAAGCACGTCGCGAAGATGGCATCCACGGTGTCCAAACCAGACGGGATGCTGGTGGTGCCGGCCGCGAGAACGCAGGAGTTCCTCGATCCGCGCCCGGTCGGGGCGATGTGGGGCGTCGGACCGAAGGCGGCGGAGGCGCTGGGGCGTCGGGGCATCCGGCTGATCCGTGACGTCCGCGAGGCACCGGCGGAAGCGCTCGAACGCGCGGTCGGTCCTGCGCTGGGCCAGCGGATGCAGGACCTCGCCCGCGGACTCGATCCCCGGTCGGTCGAGACCGAGAGGGTGGAGAAGAGCATCGGTCACGAGGAGACGTTCGATCGCGACATCGCGGACCTCGATCTGCTGCGTTCCGAGCTTCTGCGCCTGTCCGACCGGGTCGGTGCCAGGCTGCGCTCCTCCGGATGGCATGCCGGTGCGGTGGCCATCAAGATCCGCTTCGCGGACTTCACCACCGTCAGCCGCACGGTCTCGCTGCCCGAGCCGACTGACGTGGGGCAGCGCATCGGGGAGACCGCGGTCGGCCTGTTCGGGCACATCGAGCGACGAGACCCTGTTCGCCTGGTCGGCGTTCGCGCCGAGAAGCTGCGGTCGGCTGGGGCGTCTGCGATGGCGCTCTGGGACGACGATGAGGATCAGCGACGGCTCGAGGGCACGCTCGACGACGCACGGGCGCGATTCGGCGTCGGCATGATCACCCGTGCACGGCATGTCGGCGGGGTCGATCGCCGTGGGCCAGACGCCGAGCAGCCGCGGCCCTTCGGCCGGGAATGATCGCCTCTGCGCTTCGGATAGCGTGGACTCATGCCGAGCACGACCGCCCCCGACCCCTTCGGCGAGCGTCTGACGGCTGCGACCGTGCGCATCTGCGATGCGATCACCGCGGTATCCGCGTCGAACCCGGTCGTGGTCATCGATGGCCGCAGCGGGGCAGGCAAGAGCAGCCTCGCCGCTCGCGTGGCGCGTGCGTGGCCGCTCAGCACTCCCGTGCAGCTGGTTGCGCTGGACTCGCTGTACCCGGGCTGGGGTGGCCTCGAGCGAGGCGCAGAGATCGCGCGCGAGAACGTGCTGCGTCCGCACGGCAGGGGCCTGATCGGCATCTGGCGTCGCTGGGACTGGGAGCTGGGGGAGCACGCCGAAGCTCATGCGGTCGATCCGGCGCTCGGCCTGATCGTCGAGGGATGCGGAGCACTCACTCCCGCATCGGCTGCGCTGGCCGACGTCACCGTATGGGTGGACGGTCCGAGCGCGTCACGGCGCCAGCGTGCGCTCGAGCGGGACGGCGACGGATTCCGCAGCCACTGGGACATGTGGGCCGCGCAGGAGGACGCGCATATCGGGCGGCACGAACCGCAGCGTCACGCTCACGTGAGCGTGCTCACCCCGTAGCGTGCTCCTCTGCGTCGGCCTGGTCGGCTCGCTGTATGAGGTCCTCGAGGCGGTAGCCGAGCCAGTCGTAGACGTGGAAGCGAGAATCGTCCGCGTCATGGCGGTCGTCGTTGACGATCCCGAGCCTGGATGCGACGACGAGCCTGATCGCCGTGAGGGTGCGCAGCCAGGGATCGATGTGCGCGGGCGGCACCCCGACCTCGTGAGGGGCCAGGATGTCGTGCGGGGCGTCGTCGGCAAGGAACTCGTGCAGATCGTCGCGCATCACCAGGGCGTCGCTGCGACGGCGGTCGAACAGCTCGCTCTCGGTGCCACGGCGGAATTCAGACGCCGCCGCATCGTCTCCGGGATAGGCGACGGGGGCCAGCCGCAGGAGCGCGGGGTCGGCGCCGTCGCGCGGCCCTTCGACGAGTCCGAGGAACTCATCGAGCAGATGCAGCAGATTGCGCCCTTCGATCCAGGCGATCGAGATCGTGACCGTCACTGCGGCGCCTGCCTGACCGTCGCCCACAGACCGAACTCGTGCATCGCGCGAGCGTGCACCTCCATCGTCTCCCTCGGGCCGGTCGCGACGACCGCGTGACCTTCGTTGTGCACCGCGAGCATGAGCGCGGTCGCCTGCTGCTCGGGATAGCCGAAGTAGCGACGGAAGACCCGCACGACATAGCTCATCAGGTTGACGGGATCGTCCCACACGACCAGCTGCCACGGCACCAGAGGGGCGGCGGAGAGCTGTTCATCGAGTTGCTCGTCGAGCAGGGGAGCGGATGCCGGGATGCTCATGCCCACCCCAGCTCGTGCAGCTGCTCGTCGTCGATGCCGTAGAAGTGGGCGATCTCGTGCACGAGCGTGGTGTGCACCTCGTCGCGCAGCTGGTCCTCGTCGGCGCACGCGTCGAGGTGTGCCCGGCGGTAGACGATGATGCGATCGGGCAGTTCACCCATGCCGTACTGTCCCCGTTCGGTGAGCGCGAAGCCCTCGTAGAGGCCGAACAGGTCGCTGCCGTCTTCGGGTTCGTCCTCGACGACGAAGATCACGTTGTCGAGACCCTCGACCATGTCGTCCGGGAGCCTGTCGAGCTCATCGACCACGAGGCTCTCGAAGGTCTCGGCATCCATCTCGACGCCGACGTCGGACGCCTCGGCGTCGGATGCGCTGGAGACCTGGGGCAGGTCGGCATCCGGTACGGGGCGATCGAGCGAAGACATACGTCGATGTTATCGAGAGCGTGCATTCAGCACCGGGCGACCACCGCGACCGAAAGAGGTGCCCCCTGCAGGATTCGAACCTGCGACCAACGGATTAGAAAGCCGATGCTCTTCCTCTGAGCTAAGGAGGCGTACCGTCTCAAGATTACCGTGTCGGGCGCCGTCGCTAGGATCGGATCATGGTTTCTGCGACAGAGAACGACAGGCTCGTCTGGATCGACTGCGAGATGACGGGCCTCGACCTCTCGGTCGACGAACTCGTCGAGATCGCCGTCGTCGTCACCGACTTCGAGCTGAACCCCATCGACCCCGGGTTCCAGATCGTCATCAAGCCGGGCGATGCGGCGCTCGCGAACATGAACGACTTCGTCACCAACATGCACCGCACCTCGGGATTGATCGATGAGATCCCCGCCGGCGTGAGCCTCGCAGAGGCGGAAGAGCAGACCCTCGCCTACATCAAGCGCTTCGTGCCGCAAGAGCGCAAGGCCCCACTCGCGGGCAACACGATCGGCACCGACCGGATGTTCCTCGCCAAGTACATGCAGGACGTCGATCAGTACCTGCACTATCGCAACGTCGATGTGTCGAGCGTCAAGGAGCTGGCACGGCGCTGGTACCCGCGCGTGTTCTTCCAGGCACCCGAGAAGAACGGCGGACACCGCGCCCTCGCCGACATCCTCGAGTCGATCCGCGAGCTGCGCTACTACCGTTCCGCGGTGTTCATCGATACCCCCGGACCCTCGTCCGAGCAGGCTCGCGACATCGCGGCGCGCACGGTGTCAGAGTTCACTCCGAACATGTAATAGACTTATCGAGTTGCCCGCTCCGGCAGGCGCATGGTGGGTATAGCTCAGCTGGTAGAGCACCGCGTTGTGGTCGCGGGGGTCGCGGGTTCAAGCCCCGTTACTCACCCCAGAGAAGGTCCCGGATCCTGAAGGTTCCGGGACCTTCGTCTTTCATGCCTCGTCGCGCAGACAGGTCGCTACGCGGGCGGTCGTCGAGCTCGCGCGTCAGTGGCGCAGCGATGCCACAGCGTCGTCTGGGTCCCAGAACTCGCCGACCAGGACGAACGAGCCGGACGCCAGGTGCAGCCGCTCGGCGCGGTAGCGGATGCCGAGGGGGTCGGCGATGACGCGCAGGTGACCGCGTATCGTTCCGCGGGCGTCGATGACGCGCCACAGGTGATCTCCGGCTCGGTCGAGGTGCTCCGCGCGGCTGCGCAGGGTGGGAGTCTCCCAGAGGAGCGCGGGGTGTGTCGTGGTGAGCGAGGTCATGATGTCTCCTTCCTGATTCGAACATATGAACGGCCACCGACATTCCTTCCCGTAGACTCGGCGGCATGCCCGCTCCCTCTCCGTACGCCGCTCGTCTCGCCGCGGTCCCGGTCGAGCGCCGAGAGGTCGAGGTGCTGGGATCGACGACGGCGTACTGGGTCTACGGCGATCCGGATGCGGCGACCGATGCGCCGACGATCATCGCCGTGCACGGTTTCCGCGGTGAGCACCACGGCCTGGAGCCCGTCGTGGCGTACCTGCCCGGCATCCGGATCATCTCGCCCGACCTTCCCGGGTTCGGCGAGACGCCACCCGTGCCCGGTCGCGAGCACGATCTCGGGCTCTACGCAGGCTGGCTGTGCGAGTTCGCCCGGGCGGTGGCGCCGGGAGCGATCATCCTCGGCCACTCGTTCGGCTCGATCGTCTCGTCAGCGGCTGTCGCCAGCGGACTCCAGACGCCGCGCCTGATCCTGATCAATCCGATCGGCGCGCCTGCCCTGGAGGGCCCCAAGGGGCTGCTCACCCGGATCGCGGTGCTGTACTACTCCCTGGGTGCACGCCTGCCGGAGCGTCTCGGGACGGCGCTGCTGAGGCATCCCCTCACTGTTCGCGTGATGAGCATCGCGATGGCGAAGACCCGCGACCCGCAGCTGCGCCGCTTCATCCACGATCAGCACGACGCCTACTTCTCGCGCTTCGCCGACCGCGATGTGCTGCACGATGCGTTCGTGACCAGCGTGTCGCATGACGTCCGCGCCTTCGCGGGCGTGATCGACGTGCCGACCCTGCTCATCGCCGCGCAGCGAGACGACATCACCCCGATCGAGGCCGAGCGCCGGCTGGCGATGATGTTCCCGAACGCCGAGCTCGTCGAGATCGCCGGCGTCGGCCACCTCATCCACTACGAGACGCCGGCTGAGGCAGCAGGAGCGATCCGCCGGTTCCTCAGGCTTCCCGTCGCGCGAGGCCGATGAGACCGGCGACGCGGAACGGGATCACCTCGCCCATGGCGAGGGAGGTCTCGGTTCGCTCGACCCCTTCGATGGAAAGGATGCGCGCGTCGGTGTCGAAGAGGTGGCGGGCATCGCGGCAGGCCACCCGTGCCAGCAGGTCGATCGATCCGCTGAGGCCGTGAGCCTGGACGATCTCGGGCACGCGTGAGAGCTCACTGATGATGCGCGGCAGCTCCGTCTGCCGCACGCCGATGCTGATGAAGGCCTGAAGCGGGAATCCGAGCACCTCGGTGGAGTACGAGCGCTCGTACGACTCGAAGACGCCGGTCTGCTCGAGCCGCGCCATGCGCGCCTGGATGGTGTTGCGCGAAAGGTTGAGCCGGTCGGCCAGCTTGACCACCGTCATGCGCGGGTCTTCGGCGAGTGCGGTGAGCAGTTCGAGATCGGTGCGATCCAACGTGGGCATAGTGCCACACGTTAGCAGGGGTTGATCGTCACTTATTGCGCAACATGCTCAGCGGCCGCAGACATGCTTGAGCGAGGTGTCAGCCAGACGTACCATTCGATCAAGCCCGACGCAGCTGTCGGGAAGCCGTGCACGCCCCACGAAGGCCGCCACGTCAGGAGGACGCCGATGTCACCGCACACCAGCCCGATCGTCGACACGCAGAACGATCTCGAACTCACGGAGCGCATCCTCGCTCCCGACGGCACGCGCGTGCCGAACCCCCAGCTCGACCGCTGGATCGCTGACATCGACTTCCAGACGATGCGCGATCTGCACCGCGACATGGTCGTGCTTCGCCGCATCGACTCGGAGGGCGTGGCGCTGCAACGTCAGGGCCAACTGGGTCTCTGGGCTCCGTGCAACGGCCAGGAGGCGGCTCAGATCGGCACCGGTCGCGCGCTCGCCCCGCACGACTTCGTCTTCCCGAGCTACCGCGAGACCGGTGTGATGTACACCCGCGGGGCCGAGCCGGGCGACTATGTGCGCATGTGGCGCGGAGAGGACGGCGCGGCGTACGACCCCTCGCGGCTGAACATCGCCCCTCTGCAGATCATCATCGGCGCGCAGACGCTGCACGCGGTCGGCTACGGCATGGGAATCCTGCATGACGGCGCCGACGAGGTCGCTGTCACCTACTTCGGTGACGGCGCCACCAGCCAGGGCGATGTCAACGAGGCGATGATCTTCGCCTCGTCGTATCGCGCGCCCGTCGTGTTCGTCTGCCAGAACAACCACTGGGCGATCTCCGAGCCTGTCGGCCTGCAGTCCCAGTACCCGCTCGCCGGCCGCGCTCCCGGGTTCGGCATCCCGAGCCTGCGGGTCGACGGCAACGACGTGCTCGCGTGCATGGCGGCGATGCGCTGGGCGCTCGACCACGCGCGCTCCGGCAAGGGACCCGCGTACCTCGAGGCCGTCACCTATCGCATGGGTCCGCACACCACCGCCGACGACCCGAAGCGCTACCGTGACGATGCCGAGCTCGCGCAGTGGCGCGAGCGCGATCCGATCGCCCGTCTCGAGGCGCATCTGCGCGCGGCCGACGAGCTGACCGACGAGCACCTCGAATCGGTTCAGAAGGCGGCCGACGACGTCGCACGCGAGATGCGTGCCGCGTGCATCGGCATGCAGACCCGCCCCGCTCTCGCCGTGTTCGATCGCGTGTACGCAGAGCCGCACTCCGGCCTGCAGCGCCAGCGCGACGACTACGCGGCCTACCTGGCATCGTTCGAGGAGGCCTGACATGACGACGATGACGATGGGCAAGGCCCTGAACGCCGGCCTTCGGCAGGCCATGCTCGACGACGAGAAGGTCGTGCTGATGGGGGAGGACATCGGAACGCTCGGCGGTGTCTTCCGCATCACCGACGGCCTGAAGGACGAGTTCGGCGCCAAGCGGGTGATCGACACGCCGCTCGCGGAGTCCGGCATCGTCGGCACCGCGGTGGGCCTCGCGTTCCGCGGCTACCGTCCGGTGGTCGAGATCCAGTTCGACGGGTTCATCTACCCGGCGTTCGACCAGATCGTCTCTCAGGTCGCCAAGCTGCACTACCGCACCCAGGGACGGGTGAAGATGCCGATCACCATCCGTGTGCCGTGGGCCGGGGGCATCGGGGCGGCCGAGCATCACTCCGAATCGCCTGAGGCCTACTTCGTGCACACCGCCGGGCTGCGTGTCATCGCGGTCTCAGATCCTCAGGATGCCTACCGCTGCCTGCGCCAGGCGATCGCCAGCGATGATCCTGTGCTGTTCTTCGAGCCCAAGCGTCTGTACCACCACAAGGGCGAGGTCGACCTCGAGGCACCGCTGGCAGATGCTCCGCCGATGGGCCTCGCTCGCGTCGTGCGCCAGGGCACCGACGCCACGATCATCACGTACGGGGCCATGGTGAGCACCGCCCTCGATGCGGCCGCGGCAGCCGAAGACGAGGGGATCTCCCTCGAGGTCATCGACCTTCGCTCCATCTCACCGGTGGACTACGAGACCGTCTCGGCTTCGGTGCGCCGCACTGGCCGGGTGGTGGTCGCGCACGAGGCATCCCGTGAGGCGGGCGTCGCAGCCGAGGTCATCGCGAGCATCACCGAGTACTGCTTCGAGTATCTGGAGGCGGCGCCCGTGCGGGTGACCGGGCATGACATTCCCTACCCGCCTGCGAAGCTCGAGAAGTTCCACCTGCCCGACCTCGACCGCATCCTCGATGCCGTCGACCGTGTGCTCGATCGTCCGCACAGCCTCAGCGGCGCGGACGCGAAGGGAGATCAGCGGTGATCGCCGAATTCCGCCTGCCGGACCTCGGCGAGGGGCTGACCGAAGCCGAGGTGGTCCAGTGGCTCGTGCAGCCCGGTGACCCGGTGGCGCTGAATCAGACTCTCGCGGAGGTCGAGACGGCGAAGGCGGTCGTCGAACTGCCCTCTCCCTACGAGGGAACGGTCGCGACGCTGCATGCGGACGCGGGGGAGACCGTCGCCGTGGGCGCACCGCTGATCGCCTTCGACGTCGTCGGCGAGGAGCCCGCGAGGTCCTCCTCTCCCGCTTCCGAGGCGGAGGAGAAGGCGCAGCCCAACCTCGTCGGATACGGCGCGGCACCGGCATCCTCCGGCCGTCCTGCGCGCCGAGCACGTCGCGGCGGAACTTCTGCGGCGGTGCCCGCAGATGCGGAGGTGCTCGTCGCCGCCCCGCATGATGTGCTTCCGCCCAGCGTCGCAGAGCCGACGGTGGGGGAGCGGCCGCGATCCACTCCGCCCGTCCGCGCGCACGCCAAGCGCCTCGGCGTCGACCTCGCGCTCATCGCCGCCGAGATCGGCGACCGGGTGATCACCCGCGAGGACGTGGATGCCTACGCCGAGCGCACCGGTGCACCCTCGACCACGGCCGCCCCGGCTCCCGCCGAGCCGGCGATGCCGAATGGCGTGCCGGCCGGCGAGCGCGCCCAGACCCGCATCCCGATCAAGGGCGTGCGCAAGCACACCGCCCAGGCGATGGTGCGCAGCGCTTTCACCGCGCCGCATGTCACGACCTTCCACACGGTCGACGTGACAGCCACGATGGAGCTCATCGACCAGCTCAAGGCCGACAGGTCGCTGTCGGAGCACCGGATCGGCCCGCTCGTGGTCGTTGCGAAGGCCGTCGCCCTCGCGCTCGGTCGCAACCCCTCGCTCAACGCGACCTGGGATGAGGCCGCCGGCGAGATCGTGCAGAACCACTTCGTCGACCTCGGGATCGCCGCGGCGACGGAGCGGGGGCTGATCGTGCCGATCATCCGGGATGCAGAGCGACTCTCGCTGACCGGCATGGCGGATGCGCTCACGCAGCTCACCCAGACGGCCCGTGCCGGCAAGACGAGCCCCGCGGAGCTCGCCGGCGGCACGTTCTCGATCACCAACATCGGCGTGTTCGGCATCGATGCGGGAACCCCGATCCTTCCACCAGGGCAGTCCGGCATCCTCGCGGTCGGCGCCGTGCGACGCCAGCCGTGGGAGCACCGGGGCGAGATCGCGCTGCGACAGATGATGACCCTGAGCCTGTCGTTCGATCACCGTCTCGTCGATGGTGCTGAAGGTGCCCGGTTCCTCAAGGATGTCGCCGACATCCTGGAGCAGCCGGGGCGGGCTCTGCTGTTCTGACGCGTCTTCGGCTGTTCACGCGTCGTGGTCGAGCGCTCACCGCGGGGGACTGATCTCAGTCCCCGGCGGTGAGCGCCGACATGGCCATGGCCGCCAGTACACGAGCAGTGTCAGCGCGCGTGCGCAGCGCTGCCGAGGTGCTGTGCGGTGTCGAGTTGAGAAGACCGAAGCAGGCCTGCACGCGCAGGCGCAGCTCTTCCCGATCCGCGGTGACCAGCATGCCGAGGGCATCGATCCACAGCTCGATGTAGGCGCGCTGCAGCCGTCGCACGTCTGCCTGCGAGTCGTCCGACAGGTGCGACAGATCGCGATCCTGCACGCGGATGACGTCGGCGTTGCGCAGCGCGAAGTCGACGTGGAAATCCACGAGCAGCGCCATGCGCGCCCGCTCGTCTCTCTCATCGCGCACGACCGCCGCGCCTCCCGTGACGAGCTCCTCGCTCACACCGATGAGCAGCGCACCCAGCAGGGCCCGCTTTCCCGCGAAGTGCCGGTACACCGCGGGACCGGAGACGCCCACGGCCGCGCCGATGTCCTCGAGACTGACCCCGGAGTAGCCCCGCGCAGCGAAGAGCTCGGCGGCCGCGACGAGGATCGCGTCTGTGCGCTCGGCTTTGGCGCGGTCGCGCGGGGTGAGAGGCGTTGTCATTTCGGTTAATCCTCGCTAACCTGAATTATCGGGTTAGTGCACACTAACCCTTCTGATGCGAATTCTCAGCAACGGTCAAGGAGGACCCGCGATGCCGGTGACCCAGCAGGCACTCGCCGAAGAGCTGCGCGAGCGACTCGCCGTCGCCGCGCTGGGCGGACCGGAGCGCTCGCGCGAGCGTCACGTGTCGCGCGGCAAGATGCTGCCTCGCGATCGTGTCACGAGGCTGCTCGACGAGGGAAGCCCGTTCATCGAGATCGCGCCGCTGGCAGCGCACGGGCTGTACGGCGGCGAGGCTCCGGGAGCCGGAGTCATCGCGGGCATCGGGCTCGTGCACGGCCGGCATGTCATGGTCGTGTGCAACGATCCCACGGTGAAGGGGGGCACCTACTTCCCGCTCACCGTCAAGAAGCATCTCCGAGCGCAGGAGATCGCCCTCGAGAATCGTCTGCCGTGCCTCTACCTCGTCGACTCGGGCGGCGCCTTCCTCCCGAAGCAGGACGAGGTGTTCCCCGATCGTGACCACTTCGGGCGCATCTTCTTCAACCAGGCGCGGATGTCGGCAGAGGGCATCCCTCAACTGGCGGCGGTCCTCGGGTCGTGCACGGCCGGCGGCGCCTACGTGCCGGCCATGAGCGACCAGACCGTGATCGTCCGCAATCAGGGCACGATCTTCCTCGGCGGTCCGCCGCTCGTGAAGGCCGCCATCGGCGAGGTCGTCACAGCGGAGGAGCTCGGCGGAGGCGAGCTGCACGCCCGCCGCTCGGGCGTGGTCGATCATCTGGCCGACGATGACGAACACGCCCTCGAGATCCTCCGCGACATCGTCGCGACGCTTCCGCAGCCTCCTCAGCCCGCATGGCAGGTGGCGTCCGGTGTCGCTCCGGCCGAGACCGGAAGCATGTACGACGTCGTGCCGGTCGATGTGAACGCCGCGTACGACGTGCACGAGGTCGTCGCCCGGCTCGTCGATGCCGACACCTTCAGCGAATTCAAGCCCGAGTACGGCACAACCCTCGTCACGGGGTTCGCTCGCCTGCATGGTCATCCCATCGGCATCGTCGCGAACAACGGGGTGCTCTTCAGCGAGTCGGCGCAGAAGGGCGCGCACTTCATCGAGCTGTGCGATCAGCGAGGCATCCCTCTGCTGTTCCTGCAGAACATCACCGGATTCATGGTCGGCCGTGACGCCGAGGCCGGCGGAATAGCCAAGGACGGCGCGAAGATGGTCACCGCTGTCGCCACCACCCGCGTGCCCAAGCTCACGGTCATCATCGGCGGCTCGTTCGGCGCCGGCAACTACTCCATGTGCGGGCGCGCCTACTCGCCGCGCTTCCTGTGGAGCTGGCCGGCCAGTCGTATCTCGGTGATGGGCGGACCGCAGGCGGCGTCGGTCCTCGCCACCGTCAAGGAGGATCAGCTGACGGCATCCGGAGAGAGCTGGTCTCCTGAGCAGCGCGGCGAGTTCGAGGCGCCGATCCGCACTCAGTACGAGGCCCAGGGCGAGCCCTACTACGCCACCGCCCGGCTCTGGGACGACGGCATCGTCGACCCGGATCAGACGCGCGACCTGCTGGGGCTGGCCCTCGACGTCGTCTCCCGCACGCCCCTTCCCGAGCCGCGCTTCGGCCTCTTCCGGATGTGATCGCCATGACCACTGACACAACCACGACCGCTGGAGCCACGACCACCGAGGCCATGACCCTCGACACCGTTCTCGTCGCCAATCGGGGCGAGATCGCCCGCCGCATCATCCGCACCCTGCGCGAGCTCGGCGTGCGCAGCGTCGCCGTGTACAGCGACGCCGACGCGCAGGCCCCGCACGTGCGCGAGGCAGACCAGGCGATGCACATCGGCGGGTCCGCAGCCGCCGACTCGTACCTCAACGTCGATGCCATCATGGCCGCGGCACGGGCATCCGGAGCTCAGGCCGTCCATCCCGGCTACGGCTTCCTCTCCGAGAGCGTGCAGCTGGCACGGGCGTGCGCGGACGCGGATGTGATCTTCATCGGGCCCGACGAACGCGCGCTCGACATCATGGGCGACAAGGCCACGGCGCGCGACCACGTCGCTCGGCACGGTGTGCCGGTGGTGCCCGGCTTCAACGCAGCTGGGCTCGACGACGCCGAGATCCGCGCCCGTGCCGACGAGGTCGGCTACCCGCTGCTGGTCAAGCCCAGCGCCGGCGGGGGCGGAAAGGGCATGGAGATCGTACGCGCGGGCGACGAGCTCGCCGGGGCACTGGCCACGGCGCGACGGGTCGCGACCGCTGCGTTCGGCGACGACTCGATGGTGCTCGAACGGCTGGTGCAGCGTCCGCGGCACATCGAGGTGCAGGTGTTCGGCGACGCGCACGGCAACGTCATCGCGCTCGGCGAGCGGGAGTGCACCCTGCAGCGCCGGCACCAGAAGGTGATCGAAGAGGCACCGGCCGCCGCGCTGCCCGACGCCGTCCGACAGCGGCTGCTCGATGCGGCCGTGGCTGCGGCCAAGAGCGTCGACTACGTCGGAGCCGGCACGGTCGAGTTCCTCGTCGAGGCAGACGCTGTCGACGACATCTTCTTCATCGAGATGAACACCCGGCTGCAGGTCGAGCACCCCGTGACCGAGGAGGTCACAGGTCTCGACCTGGTCGCGCTGCAGCTGCACATCGCCGCAGGCGGAGCGATCGACCCGGCCCCGGCCGTGCGCGGCCACGCCGTCGAGGCGCGCGTGTACGCGGAGTCTCCCGAGCGCGGATTCCTGCCTTCTACGGGCCGTGTGCTGCTGTTCGACCCGCCTCGTGACGTCAGGGTCGATGCGGCGATCGAGACCGGCTCCGAGATCAGCGGCCACTACGACCCGATGATCGCGAAGGTGATCGCATACGGTGCCGACCGCGCGACTGCGCTTCGCCGCCTCGACGCTGCGCTCGCTCGCACGGTGGTGCTCGGCGTCGAGACCAACATCGCCTTCCTCCGGGCCCTCATCCGGAACCAGCGCGTGATGTCGGGGGATCTCGACACCGGTCTCATCGAGACGATGCTGCCGTTCCCCGCAGCCGCTCCGACGCCGGCCATGCTGGCCGCGGCCGCGCACGCTGTCGAGATGCGGCGTCCTGTCGGCGCCGCGGACATCTGGCACGAGCTGCCCGGCTGGCGGATCGGGAGCCCGGCTCGGATCGATCGTCCCGTGTTCCTCACCGACGACGACGAGGTCGTCGAGGCGCCGATGGCGTACGCGCACGGCATCCCGACGGCGACGGACGCGGAAGGAGCGGTCTGGACCTTCGCCGATGGCGTCACAGCGCGTCTGCGGCCTCTCTCGCGCCGCTCGCGCATGCAGCGTCGTCTCGCCGCGCAGGAGCAGGCATCGGGCCCGCGTGAGCCGGAGGGCCGCGCGCCCATGCCCGGCAGCATCGTCGCCGTGCACGTTGCTGACGGCGACCACGTCCGCGCGGGCGACCCCATCGTCTCGATCGAGGCGATGAAGATGGAGCATCCGGTGCTCGCGCCTCACGACGGCACGGTGCACCTGCTGGTCGCGCTCGGCGATCAGGTGAGACGGGACCAGCCCGTCGCACGAGTCAGCGAAGAGGAGAAAGCATGAGCGCCCAGGCAGAACTGACCGGTGTCGACCTGAACGAGGAGCAGCGCGAGCTCGCCTCGATGGTGCGCGAGTTCGCAGAGGAGGTCGTCGCACCGCAGGCGTACGAGGCCGACCGGACCCACACCCTGAACCTCGATGTGGTCCGCCAGATGGGGGAGATGGGCCTGTTCGGTCTGCCCTTCTCAGAGGAGTACGGCGGGCAGGGCGGCGACTACCTGGCCCTGGGGCTCGCGATCGAGGGCCTGGCACGTGTCGACCAGTCGCTGGCGATCACTCTCGAGGCGGGCGTGAGCCTCGGAGCCATGCCCATCTACCGGTTCGGCACCGAGGAGCAGAAGCAGGAGCACCTGCCGTCGCTGCTCGCCGGCGAGGGCCTGGCAGGCTTCGGTCTCACCGAACCAGAGGCCGGCAGCGACGCGGGCGCGACACGCACCACGGCGCGCCTCGACGGCGGCGAATGGGTGCTCAACGGCAGCAAGCAGTTCATCACCAACTCCGGCACCGGCATCACCCGCTTCGTGACGATGACCGCGGTCACCGGCGAGAGCGACGGGCGCAAGGAGATCTCGACGATCATCGTCCCGAACGGCACCCCCGGCTTCACCGTCGAGCCCGCATACGACAAGGTCGGCTGGAACGCCTCGGACACCCACCCGCTGACCCTCCAGGACGCGCGCGTGCCCGAGGCCAACCTGCTCGGGGAGCGCGGCCGCGGCTTCAGGAACTTCCTCAGCATCCTCGACGAGGGCCGCATCGCGATCGCCGCCCTCGCGACGGGTGCCGCCGAGGGATGCCTGGAGGCAGCGGTCGACTACGCCAACAAGCGCACGGTGTTCGGCTCGGCCCTGAGCACCAGGCAGAACGCGCAGTTCACGCTCGCCCGCATGCGCGCACGCGTCCACACCGCGCGTCTGGCATGGCATCACGCCGCTCGGCTGCGCGACGCCGGCCGCCCGTTCGCAGAAGAGGCCGCGATCGCCAAGCTCGTCTCGGGTGAAGCCGCGATGGACAACGCCCGCGACGCGACGCAGATCTTCGGCGGCAACGGGTTCATGAACGAGTACCCCGTGGCTCGCCACTACCGCGACTCCAAGATCCTCGAGATCGGAGAGGGCACGACCGAGGTGCAGCTGCTCGTCATCGCCCGGTCTCTGGGCCTGGTGGGATAGGGGAGAGCATGACGGATATCGTCCAGCGCGGGCTCTACTTCGAGGAGTTGGAGGTCGGCGCGCGCTATCTGCACAGGCCCGGGCGCACAGCGACCGAGGCCGACAACGTGCTGTTCACCACCCTCACGATGAACACGCAGGCGCTGCATCTGGACGCCGCGTTCGCCGGCGATCAGCAGCCGTTCGGACAGCGCCTGATGAACTCGATGTGGACCCTGTCGACGATGGTCGGAGCGTCGGTCGCGCAGCTCACCCAGGGCACGCTGGTCGCGCAGCTCGGACTCGGTGACATCTCGTTCCCGCATCCGCTGTTCCATGGCGACACGCTGTACACCGAGAGCGTGATCGTCGATAAGAGGCTCTCGGCGTCTCGGCCCGGCCAGGGAATCTGCACGATCGAGCACACGGGGCGCAATCAGCACGGCGTGGTCGTGGCCAAGGCGACCCGTACCGCGCTGATGCGCTGCCTTCCGGAGGGCGAGCGATGATTCTCGGCATGGGGCCGGCGCTGCTGTTCTGTCCGGCCGATCGCCCTGAGCGCTTCGCCGGCGCACTGCAGAAGGCCGATGCCGTGATCCTGGATCTCGAGGATGCGGTGCTTCCGGATGCCAAAGCCGAGGCTCGCGAGAACGTCATCGCTGCAGATCTCGACCCCTCCCGGGTCATCGTGCGGGTGAATGCACCCGAGACCGCGGAGTTCGCACTCGACGTCGAGGCCCTGCAGCGCACTCCGTTCCGCACCGTGATGGTCGCGAAGAGCGAGGACCCGTCGGCGTTCGACGCCTTCGGGGCGGACTTCGGTGTGATCGCGCTGTGCGAGACCGCGCGAGGCGTGCACCGGGCCGGCGAGATCGCCTCTCACGGGCGGACGGTGGGGATGATGTGGGGTGCCGAAGACCTGGTGGCCTCGCTCGGAGGCTTGTCGAGCCGCTTTCCCGACGGACGCTACCGGGACGTCGCGCGCGCGGCCCGCGCGCAGGTCCTGCTGGCTGCCGGGGCATACGGCCGCACGGCCGTCGACGCCGTGCACCTCGACATCGATGACGTGGACGGGCTGGCCGCAGAGGCCGCCGACGCCGTGGCGTCCGGATTCGGCGCGACCGCGTGCATCCATCCGAAGCAGGTGGCCGTCATCCGCGACGCGTACCGGCCGGACGGGGCCACGCTCTCGTGGGCCCGCGCCGTGCTCGCCGCAGCCGAGGGGGAGCGGGGTGTGTTCCGGCACGACGGGCGCATGATCGACGAGCCGGTGCTGCGGCACGCCAGGGCTGTTCTCAGCCGGGGCTGATCCGGCCGGCGGTCAGAGGACGACGGCCTCTTCGAGCAGGCGCAGCGTATCCGGCGACGCTTCGAAGCGGTGCAGGGATCCGTTGCCGAGCACGCTGCCGAGTGCGGGCAGCGTGCCGCCTGAGGCGTGGTCGATGAGCGAGCGGATCACTCCGCCGTGGGTCACGACGATCACCGACTCGGCGGTCGGAGCGGAACGGCGGCGGGCATCTCGTGCGATGCGGTGCAGTGCGGCCATGGCGCGCACGCACACATCCTCGAGCGACTCCGCCCCCGGCACCTCGCCGTGCCAGTCGCCGTAGGCCTCGATGTAGTCCTTGACGAGCATCCCCTCGCCGACGCCGAACTCCCGTTCCCGCATGTCCGGAACGAGCGTGGGAGCCGCGAGACCCAGCTCGTCCGCGATGATCTCGGCGGTCTCCCTCGCTCGCTTCAGCGGGCTCGCGTAGATGGCGTGGTGCTGAGCGCGGCCGAGCTTGTGCGCCGCGTATCGAGCGTCGTCCCTGCCGGTCTCGTTCAGGGGGATGTCGGTGGTGCCCTGGATGCGGCGGGCGAGGTTCCAGTCGGTCTGGCCGTGGCGTACGAGTGTCAGCAGGGTCACCCCTCGAGCCTAGGGGAGGCGGCTCAGAGGACGCCGAGTCGGGAGGCCAGCGCCGTGAGCACCTCGGTCGTCCCTCCCATGATCACCTCGTCCGCCCACACATCGGCTCTGGTGGGCTCGTGGTTGACGATGACGATGGGCATGTCGCGGCGTCGTGCGCGCTCGATCACGCGGATGCCGGAGTTGACGGTCAGCGACGTGCCGGCGACGACGAGCGCGTTCGATGCGTGCACGAGCGATTCGGCCAGGGCGAACCGCGCGACGGGCACGAACTCGCCGAAGTACACGACGTCAGGCTTGAGCATCCCGCCGCAGATCTCGCACGCCGGGATGACGAAGCCCTCGGTGCTCTCCGGCGACACATCGCCATCGGGGTTGAGCACGATGTTCTCGGGGACGAGGATCCACGGGTTGAGCGTCTCGATGCGCTCGGCGATGGCCCGCCGGTCGTACACCTGACCGCAGTGCAGGCACAGCGTGCGGTGCATCGTGCCGTGCAGCTCGATGACCCGCCGGCTGCCTGCGCGCAGATGGAGCCCGTCGACGTTCTGCGTGACGATGCCCGTCGATGCGCCCGATCGTTCGAGGGCCGCGAGGGCGAGATGCCCGCCGTTCGGGTCCGGCGCGGTGAACGCGCGGTATCCGAGATGCCCGCCGAGCCAGTACCGGCGCCGAGCCGCCTCGTCCGAGAGGTAGGTCTGGATGGTCATGGGCTTCGAGCGCGGCGGTGCGCCCGCGCCGCGGTACGCCGGAATGCCCGAGTCGGTCGATATGCCGGCGCCGGTGAGCACAGCGAATCGTCGGGACAGCAGAAGATCGGCGGCACGGTCGACCGCGTCGGAGATCGTGTCCGAGGGCTCGAGCGACTGCACCCCGGAAGTCTAAGCGCCTCTGAGGGGCTTCGGGGCCGTCACGGCCTGACAGCATGGAGGGATGCAGCTGCACCACCTCACCGATCCGCACGATCCCGTGCTCGACGACTACCGTTCTCTCACCGACACGGCGCTGCGTCGGGTGCGAGAGCCGGCGGGCGGGCTGTACATCGCCGAATCGGCGAAGGTGATCGAGCGGGCGCTGCAGGCCGGGCACCGGCCGCGATCGGTCCTGACGCAGCAGAAGTGGACGGATGCCGTCTCCGACCTCGTCGGCGACCGCGATGTGCCGGTGTACGTCGTCGCCGACGACGTCGCCGAGCGGCTCACGGGGTTCGCGGTGCACCGCGGCGTGATGGCGGCCATGCACCGGCCCGCTGCGGCATCCGTGGGAGAGGTCCTCTCGGCGATCGACCGTGCCCGTCCGCGGATCGCGATCCTGGAGGGACTCACCGACCACACCAACGTCGGTGCGATCTTCCGGTCGGCGGCTGCTCTGGGCGTCGATGCCGTGCTGGTCACCCCCACCTGCGCGGACCCCCTCTACCGGCGGTCGGTGCGCGTGTCGATGGGCGCGGTGTTCCAGGTGCCGTGGACGCGGATCGACAGCTGGCCGGCAGAGATCGGCACGCTCCGGGCGGCGGGCTATGTGACCGCCGGGATGACGCTGGGGGAGGGCGCCGTCACCCTGGATGATCTCGTGGCCGAGTCGCCCGAGCGGCTCGCGCTCGTGTTCGGCACGGAGGGAGACGGCATCCTGCCCGACACCGACCGGATGCTGGATCGCCGAGTGACCATCCCGATGAGGGGCGGCGTCGACTCGCTCAACGTCGCGGCGGCGTCAGCGGTCGCGTTCTACGCGACACGCTGACCTGCGCCGCTGGGGGCCGCTCAGCCGATGTCGCCGCGCAGGAAGGGGCCCGCATCCGGGCGCTTCGCAGCGACGTGATCGCCCGACGACTGGTGCCGAAGGCGCCGCAGCACCCAGGGCACGAGGTGCTCGCGCGCCCAGCCGATGTCCTCGGTGCGCGCTTCACGCCAGGTGCGCACGGGAATGGGGTCGGGCTGCATCGCCTGCAGCGAGTTCGGCACGTTCAGCGCACGCAGCACCATGCGGGCCACCTCGTGGTGGCCCAGAGCGTTCAGGTGCAGCCGGTCGTCGGCGAAGAACCGGGTGTCCTGGATGACCTTGAGCGCCCACTGGTCGGCGACGATGCAGTCGTGGCGGTCGGCGATGGCCCGCACGTTCTCGTTGTAGATGGCGACCTTGCCGCGGAAGGCACGGAACACGGGCGTGAAGTTCGTGTCGATGCCGGTGAACAGCACGACCGCGGCTCCCGTGGACGCGAGCCGCGCCACGGCGTCCTCGAGCTGCGAGGCGATGTCGTCAGGGTCGGTACGCGGGCGGATCACGTCGTTGCCGCCTGCGCAGATCGAGACGAGGTCAGGCTTGAGCGCCACGGCCGGTTCGATCTGCTCGACGACGATCTGGCGGATGAGCTTGCCTCGCACGGCCAGGTTCGCGTAGGCGAAGTCGTCGACGTCCTTCGACAGCACCTCGGCCACCCGATCGGCCCAGCCGCGGTGGCCGCCGGGGGCGGCGTCATCGGGGTCGCCGATGCCCTCGGTGAACGAGTCGCCGACGGCGACGAACCGACGCCACGGGTGCGGCCCCTCGTTCGCGATGTACGGGGTGCGCGACGAATCCTGGTCGACCATCGTCTCTCCTTCGGCAGGCGCGCCTCGGGGTGCCCGGGCACAGCATCCGAGCCTACCCCGGGCCTCGAAGCGAACTGTCGGCGGGCTGGATTATCGTAGACGGGATGCTCTCTCCGTCCTTCCCTCAGCGCGCCCCATGGGGTACCGCCGACAAGCTGAGGGCCTGGCAGAGAGAGGCCCTCGAGCAGTACTTCCAGGCCGACCAGCGCGACTTTCTCGTCGCGGCGACGCCCGGGGCAGGAAAGACGACCTTCGCCCTGACGCTCGCCGTGGAGCTCCTGCGGATGGGCGAGGTCAACCGGGTCATCGTCGTGGCCCCCACCGAGCACCTCAAGACCCAGTGGGCCGATGCCGCCGCACGCGTGCACATCCGCCTCGACCCGCACTTCAAGAACAGCCACTGGGCACCTGCGCGGCACTATCACGGTGTGGTCGTGACCTACGCGCAGGTCGCGGCGAAGTCGTCGCTGCACCGTCACCTCACCGAGGACGCGAAGACGCTGGTCATCCTCGACGAGGTGCATCACGGCGGTGATGCCCTCAGCTGGGGCGACGCGATCCGCGACGCATACGGACCGGCGAAGCGGCGCCTGCTGCTGTCGGGAACACCGTTCCGCAGCGATACCGCGCCCATTCCCTTCGTGGAATACCTGCCAGACGAGTCGGGCGCTCGCATCTCGAGCACCGACTACGCCTACGGATACGGGCGCGCGCTCGAAGACGGCGTCGTCAGGCCCGTGCTCTTCCACATGTACTCCGGCAAGATGCGCTGGCGCACCAGCGCGGGCGATGAGCTGGAAGCGCACCTCGGGCAGGACAACACGAAGGACGTCACCTCGCAGGCGTGGCGCACGGCGCTCGATCCTGAGGGGGAGTGGATGCCGGCTGTGCTGCGCGCAGCCGATCGCCGGCTCTCCGAGATCCGCCATCACGTGCCCGATGCCGGCGGCCTGGTGCTGGCCACCGATCAGACGGTGGCGCGCGCGTACGCGAAGATCCTGCACAGCATCACCGGTCAGCAGCCGACCGTCGTGCTCAGCGACGACGCCTCGGCCTCGGAGCGGATCGAGAAGTTCAGCGCCGACGACCGGCGATGGATGGTGGCCGTCCGCATGGTGTCCGAGGGCGTCGACGTGCCGCGCCTCGCGGTCGGCGTGTACGCCACCTCGTCGTCGACTCCGCTGTTCTTCGCCCAGGCGATCGGCCGCTTCGTGCGCGCCCGGCGTCGCGGCGAGGCCGCGAGCGTGTTCCTGCCCAACGTGCCGGTGCTGATGACTCTCGCGAACGAGATGGAGAAGCAGCGCGACCACGCGCTGGATCGCCAGACGAAAGACGAAGACGGTCTCGAGGACTCGCTGCTGGAGAGCGCGAACCGGGAGGACGACGCGTCGGATGCCCTGACGCAGGAGTTCAGCTATCAGGCGATCTCGTCGCTCGCGCACTTCGACCGCGTCGTGTTCGACGGCAAGGACTTCGGGCAGCTCGCCGAGCCGGGCACCCCCGAAGAGGAGGAGTTCATCGGCTTCCCCGGCCTGCTCGAGCCAGAGCACGTGCACGACCTGCTGATGCAGCGCCAGGCCCGGCAGAGCAAGCTGCGCCAGGCGCGCGAGGCGACCGCGCCTCCCGAGCAGGAGTCGACGCTTCCCGCTCCGCTGCACCGCACGCTCCGCGAGCAGCGGCAGCTGCTGAACAGTCTGGTCGGACTCTATGCCCGGCAGAGCGGCGAGCCGCACGGTGCTGTGCATGCCGAGCTTCGCCGCGTCTGCGGCGGTCCTGCCGTCGCACAGGCGACGGTCACGCAGCTGCAGTCGCGCATCGACGTGCTGCGCAAGCGCGTGCGCTCCTGAGCGCGTGTCGTGCACGTCGGACCCGGGCAGTTCGGGAATCCGAAATCCTGTCAATCGCTGATCTGACGCGGTTCCGGCGGTGCGTCGTCGATACCGTTGACTGGTCACCCACAGCACGGAGGATGCATGAACGCGCCCGCACAGCCCACAGCCGCCGATCGCCGGCAGTGGACGCGGTACCTGGTCGAAGAACGCGCTGAGGGCGCCGTGTACGCGAACCTCGCTGCTCGCCGCGAGGGCGAGGAACGCGAGATCCTGCTGTCTCTGGCCGAGGCCGAGCGACGCCACGAGCAGCACTGGCTCGATCTGCTCGGCGAAGAGCCCAAGCGCCTGCCGAAGGCCGGCCTCCGATCACGGATGCTGGGCTGGATGGCGTCTCGCTTCGGATCGATCTTCGTGCTCGCTCTCGCCCAGAGCGCCGAGGCGCGTTCGCCCTACGACACCGAGAAGTTCGCCACCCCTGCGATGCGCGCCGATGAGAAGGTGCACCATGAGGTGGTCCGCGGGCTCGCGGCACGCGGTCGACGACGCCTGTCGGGCTCGTTCCGCGCCGCGGTCTTCGGTGCCAACGACGGGCTCGTGTCGAATCTCGCGCTCGTGCTCGGCATCGGGGCCACCGGGGTGAGCGGCGGGTTCGTGCTCTTCAGCGGCATCGCCGGCCTGCTGGCCGGTGCTCTCTCGATGGGGGCCGGCGAGTTCGTGTCGGTGAGGTCGCAGCGGGAACTGCTGGCGTCGACCGAGGAGAACAACGACGCGGATGCCACTGCCGCCGATCTCGACATCGACGCCAACGAGCTCGCGCTCGTCTACCGCGCGCGCGGTATGACCGAGGACGAGTCGCTCGCACGCGCGCAACGCGTGGTCGAGGCGGCGCGGGCAGGCATCCGGCGCGACGCCACCGGCCCGATCGGCATCCACGCCGACCACGACGTCGTCGGCAGCGACTGGTCGGCGGCGATCTCGAGCTTCCTGCTCTTCTCGTCAGGAGCGATCGTGCCCGTGCTGCCGTGGATCTTCGGTCTGAGCGGCTTCACGGCGATCGTGGTCGCACTCGTGCTCGTCGGCATCGCGTTGCTCACCACGGGGGCCATGGTCGGCATCCTGTCCGGAGGGCCGCCGCTCAAGCGCGCCCTTCGCCAGCTCGCGATCGGAGTGGGGGCTGCAGCCGTCACTTACGTCCTCGGTCTCGTCTTCGGAGTCGGAGTGGTCTGAGTCGACTCTCGCGATCGGCCGCGTCAACCCCCTCCCGCGAACGGATGCCATGCGGCTGACTGGGATCTCCATCCCAGAAGCGAGGAGTTGAAGATGCCCCAGATCATCGAGACCGTCGACGTGAACGTCCCCGTGAGCGTCGCGTACAACCAGTGGACGCAGTTCGAGAGCTTCCCGCACTTCCTCGACGAGGTCGTCTCGATCACGCAGATCGACGACACCCACAATCACTGGGTCGTCAACGTCGGCGGCGCGGAGCGCGAGTTCGACGCCGAGATCACCGAGCAGCACCCCGACGAGCGCGTCGCGTGGCGCAGCATCGGCGGCGAGACCGAGCACGCAGGTGTGGTCACCTTCCACAAGCTCGACGAGAACACCACTCGCGTCACCGCACAGATCGACTGGGAGCCCCAGGGCCTGCTCGAGAAGGTCGGCGCTCTCGTCGGCGCTGGTTCGCACGCCGTGAAGAAGGACCTCGACAACTTCAAGGAGTTCATCGAGGGCCGGGGCAGTGCGACCGGCTCGTGGCGCGGCGACGTCGAAGCCTGAGCATCATTGCGCATCTCGGTCGTCATCCCGGTGAGGGATGACGCGGCACCGCTCGAGCGCTGCCTGACGGCTCTGCGTGACCAGACGCGCGCACCCGACGAGGTGATCGTCGTCGACAACGCATCTTCGGATGGGTCGGCGGCGATCGCCATGTCCGGGGGAGCGCGGGTCGTGCGGTGCACCGAGGTCGGCATCCCCCCGGCTGCGGCGGCCGGTTATGACGCCGCAGCCGGTGACCTGATCCTCCGCCTCGATGCCGACTGCGTGCCACCGCCGACATGGGTGCATGACGCCGAGTCGCAGTTCCTGCAGTGTCCCGATCTGCTCGCCGCCACGGGTTCGGCCCGCTTCACCGACGGGCCCCGCGCCCTGCGGTGGACATCTGCCGTGTATCTGGGCGGATATGGGCTCGCCGCAGGAGCAGCCCTCGGGCACAGGCCGCTGTTCGGCTCCAACCTCGCGATGCGCGCCGACGCGTGGCGCTCGGTGCGCGCCGAGGTGCACCGTCATCACACCGAGACGCACGACGATCTCGACCTGTCGTATCACCTCGGTCGCCTGGGATCACCCGGTCGGCTGCGCGGTGCGCCGATGGGCATCTCGATGCGACCGCTCTGGCCCGGACGAGGATTCCGACGTCGCGTGCGCCGGGGGTTCGACACCGTCGTGCTGCATTGGCCGGATGACTTCCCACCGTGGCGCTGGCGCCGGCTGCGCGCGCGACGATTCGCCGACTGAGACAAGAAGGCCCCGGATCCGAGGACCCGGGGCCTGTCTGTGCGCGAGGGGGGACTTGAACCCCCACGCCCTATTCGGGCACTAGCACCTCAAGCTAGCGCGTCTACCTATTCCGCCACCCGCGCAGGTGATGAAATGTTCGTTGCCGAACGAAGAATGACTCTAGCACGCCGCGGGGAGGTGTTCGAACCAGCGCGACGCCCGGGCGTGGCATGGCCGTTGGGTAGCCTGGGGTCATGCCCGACACTGAGCTGCCTGAGGTCGTCCGCATCGCCCGCGACCTGATCCGCATCGACACGTCGAACTACGGTGGGGGCCGAGCGAACGGCGAGCGGGAGGCGGCCGAGTACGTCGGCACCTTCCTCCAGCGCCTCGGCCTCGAGCCGGAGTACTACGAGCCGATCGATCGGCGCACCAACGTCATGGCGCGCGTCCCCGGTCGCGATCCCCAACGACCGGCTCTGGTCGTTCACGGGCACCTCGACGTCGTGCCTGCAGTCGCCGACGACTGGAGCGTCGATCCGTTCGAGGGCCTCGTGCGCGACGGGATGCTGTGGGGCCGCGGCGCCGTGGACATGAAGAACATGAACGCCATGATCCTCACCGCCGTCGCCGACATCCTGCGCGCGGGGGAGCAGCCTGAGCGGGATCTGATCCTCGCGTTCTTCGCCGACGAGGAGAACGGCGGTGTGGAGGGCTCTGCGCTCGTCGTGCAGCACAAGCCGGAGTGGTTCGCGGGCGCGACCGAAGCGATCAGCGAGGTGGGCGGCTATTCGATCACGGTCGATGATCGCCGCGCGTACCTGCTGCAGGTCGGAGAGAAGGCGATGCTGTGGCTGCGCCTGGTCGCGAAGGGACGCGCGGGACATGGCAGCCGGTACCACGACGAGAACGCGGTGACACGGCTGGCCGAGGCGGTCGCGGCGATCGGCCGAACGCGCTGGCCGATCCGGCTCACGCCGACCACCGAGTCCCTGCTGCAGGGGCTGAGCGACCTCACCGGTCGTCCGGTCGAAGACCCGGATGCCCTGGCCGCCGCTGCAGGGCCCGCTGAGGCGTTCCTGCGTTCGACGTTCCGCACGACGGCGAATCCGACCGTCCTCACCGCCGGATACAAGCACAACGTGATCCCCGAGACCGCGGAGGCGCTGATCGACGTCCGCGTGATCCCCGGTACGGAGGACGACGTCCTCGCCGAGCTGCAGCGCATCGTCGGTGACGACATCGAGATCCAGACCGTCGTGCGCGACATCGGCATGGAGACCCCGTTCGAGGGCGACCTGGTCGACGCGATGGTCGCCGCGCTCGGTCGTCACGATCCGGGCACCCCGGTGATCCCCTACCTTCTCGGGGCTGGTACCGACAACAAGGCTCTGGCCTCGATCGGCATCACGGGATATGGATTCGCTCCGCTGCGTCTACCCGCCGACCTCGACTTCACAGGGATGTTCCACGGAGTCGACGAGCGCGTGCCCGTAGACTCGCTTGTCTTCGGCCAGCGCGTGCTGGCCGATCTGCTGCGCAGCTGCTGATCAGCATCCCCCTGCGCGCCTCGCCTACGAAGCCTCTGTCAGAAAGCGACGCATGAACCTGCTCGAAGCGCTCATCCTCGGCATCGTGCAGGGACTCACCGAGTTCCTGCCGATCTCCTCCAGTGCGCACCTGCGCATCCTCGGCACCTTCCTGCCATCTGGGGAGGATCCTGGCGCTGCGTTCACCGCCATCACGCAGATCGGCACCGAGGCGGCCGTGGTCGTGTTCTTCTGGCGCGACATCGTGCGCATCATCGCGCAATGGTTCCGCTCGCTGACCGGCAAGGCGCCCCGCAACGACCCCGACGCCCGAATGGGCTGGCTGATCATCCTCGGAAGCATCCCGATCGTGCTGCTGGGACTGCTGTTCCAGGATCAGATCGAGACGGTGTTCCGCTCGCTGTGGGTCGTCGCGGTCATGCTGATCGTGTTCGGCGTCCTGCTCGGCATCGCCGACTACGTCGGCGCCAAGCGCCGCAAGCTCGATCAGCTCACCTACGGCCACGGCGCGGCGTTCGGAGTGGCCCAGGCGCTCGCGCTCGTGCCCGGCGTGTCCCGCTCGGGCGGGACGATCACCATGGGTCTCTTCCTCGGCTACGAGCGCGCGGCAGCCGCTCGGTACGCGTTCCTGCTCGCGATCCCCGCCGTATTCGGCAGCGGGTTCTATCAGCTGATCAAGCACGGCGGAGACGCGGATCAGCACTTCGGGCTGGGTGAGACGCTCGCCGCCACCGGCATCGCGTTCGTCGTGGCGCTCGGCGTGATCGCGTTCTTCATGAACTGGATCTCGAAGCGCAGCTTCCTGCCGTTCGTGGTCTACCGCGTTCTGCTCGGAGTCGCGATCATCGTCCTGCTGGCGACAGGCGTCATCCCCGCCGTCTGATCGGACAGGGGCCAGTCAGCGCTTGTCGGGGCCGTCGCCGCGCCGGCGCAGGTAGCGCTCGAAGGCCTGAGCGATGGCGTCGCCGGAGGCGTCGGGCGAGTCCCACGTGTCGCGGGTGCGCTCGAGCTGGCGGATGTACTCGGCCATGTCCTCGTCTTCCGCCGCTGCCGCATCGATGGATGCCTCCCACGCGGCGGCCTCGGTGCGCAAGTGCTCGCGCGCCGGCCCCACGCCGGTGAGCTCTTCGAGGCGGTCCAGCAGCGCGAGTGTCGCCTTGGGTGACGGTGACGCGGTGGCCACGTAGTGCGGCACGCTGGCCCACAGGCTGGCGGAAGGGATCCCCGCCTGGCTGAAGAACTGATCGAACACGCTGAGGATCCCGACGGGACCCTCGTACGTCGACTTCTCGAGACCGTGCGCCTCTCGCACACGCTCGTCCTGGCTCGTCGCGAACACCGAGATGGGCCGGGTGTGCGGCACGTCCGAGAGCATCGCGCCGATCGTCACCAGACCGGTGACATCGTCACGCAGTGCCACATCGACGAACTCGTTCACGAACGCCTGCCAGGCGCGGGCCGGCTCCGACCCCGTCAGAAGCCAGAGCTCCGGTCCGGCAGTGACCGGACGAACCGGACGCCACAGTGCGGCCTGCGGCCAGCGCAGCTCACGCCCGCCCTCCGCGTTCAGCCTGCTCGACGGCCGGGTGTACTGGTAGTCGAAGTACAGCTCGGGGTCGGCAGCGTGCACCTGCTCGTACTCACCCGAAGCACGAAGAGCCGCGATAGCGCCGCTCGCCGCTTCGCCGGCATCGTTCCAGCCGTCGAACGCGGCGACGATGATGCGAGAGCCGAGGACGTCCATCCCTCTCCTTCCGGGAGCCGAGCCGATCCCTCCAGGCTAGACCTCAGGGCCGGGTCAGGGGCGGCGACCCGGCTAGCATGGGTGCAATGAGCAGAAAGCCCCGCGCAGTCCTGTGGGACATGGACGGAACCCTCGTCAACACCGAGCCGTACTGGATGGCGGTCGAGACGGAGCTGGTGGAGTCCTACGGCGGCACCTGGACTCACGATGATGCCCTCAAGCTCATCGGCAGCAACCTGCTCGAGAGCGGCAGGGTGCTGCAGCAGGCCGGCGTCGACCGGGAGCCGGCCGAGATCGTCGACCTGCTCACCGATCGCGTCGCGGAGCTCCTGCGCACGCAGGGTGTTCCGTTCCGCCCAGGTGCGCGAGAGCTGCTCGCCGACCTGCGCGCCGAGGGCATCCCGACTGCCCTGGTGACCATGTCTCTGCGCCGGATGGCGCTCGATGTCGTGGCGCAGATCGACTTCACCGCGTTCGACCTCGTGGTCGCGGGCGACGACGTCGAGCGCGGCAAGCCGTTCCCCGATCCCTACCTCACCGCCGCCGCCAGCCTCGGAATCGACATCGCCGACGCCGTCGTGATCGAGGACTCGCCGACCGGCGTCACCTCGGGAGTGGCATCCGGCGCGGTCACGCTGGGCGTGCCTCACATCGTCTCGCTCGACGGCTTCGGGGCCGACGAGCTCTGGCCCACGCTCGAAGGCCGCACTGCGGCCGACGTCATCGACCTGCACACCCGTCTCGCGAAGGAGGGCGCCCGATGAGCGCCGTACGCCCCAGCGGTCCCTTCCGCGAAGGAGACCGCGTTCAGCTCACCGGCCCGAAGGGCCGCCTGCACACCATCACGCTGCGCGCCGACGGCGAGCTTCACACGCACCACGGCGTGCTGCGGCACGCCGACCTGATCGGGCAGCCCGACGGGTCCGTCGCCACGAACAGCTCGGGCCACGACTATCTTGCGCTGCGCCCGCTGCTGCGCGACTTCGCGATGTCGATGCCGCGTGGCGCCGCCATCGTCTACCCGAAGGACGCCGCGCAGATCGTGATGCAGGCCGACATCTTCCCCGGCGCCGTGGTCGTCGAGGCGGGCGTCGGGTCGGGCGCGCTCTCGCTCGCGCTGCTGCGCGCGATCGGCCACGACGGCAGCCTCACCTCGTTCGAGCGGCGGGAGGACTTCGCCGAGGTCGCGAAGGCGAACGTCGAGACCTTCTTCGGCGAGACGCCGCAGACATGGGAGGTCGTCGTCGGCGACCTGGCGCAAGAGCTGGGCACCGTGCATCAGCCGGGCACCGTAGACCGCGTCGTGCTCGACATGCTCGCGCCGTGGGAGTGCATGGACGCCGTGGCCGAGGCGCTCACACCAGGCGGCGTGGTGATCTGCTACATCGCGACCGCGACCCAGCTGTCGCGCGTCGCCGAGTACATCCGCAACACCGGGCTGTTCACCGACCCCGACGCCTCCGAGACCATGGTGCGAGGCTGGCACGTCGAGGGACTGGCGGTGCGTCCCGACCACCGCATGGTCGCCCACACCGGATTCCTGCTCACCGCGCGCCGGCTGGCACCGGGCGCGGTTCCGCCCGAGGTGCGCCGACGCGCATCGAAATCGAGCTACGGCGACGAAGACGTCGAGCTCTGGACTCCCGGAGCAGTCGGCGACCGGCAGATCACCGACAAGAACCTGCGCAAGAGGGTGCGCGAAGCGCAGAAGGCGGCGGGCGGCGCGCGGGTCGCCGCCGCGTCGCGCGAGGGTGAGCAGGCATCCGAATAGACTGGGGCCCGTGCGTAAAACGACCGCTGCCCTCTCGGCCCTCGCCCTCTCCGCAATCGCTCTGACCGGCTGCTCGGCCGCGACGCCCACCTACGAGGGCTCCGCGTGCGAGCGCGACAGCTCGGCGGCGCTGGAGACCTCGGTGAAGGTGACCGGCGAGTTCGGCTCACCAGAGGTGAGCGTCGGGACTCCCGTGCGAACGGGAGACCTCTCTTACGCTGACCTCATCACCGGCGACGGCCGAGCCATCACCGACGGCAGCCAGGAGGCGATCCTCGCGCGTGTGCTGGTGAACGGCACGACCGGCGAGCCGATCGACGCGCAGCTGCGGCTGTGGAGCCCCGAGTCCGCGGGCGCCGAGCTGCCCGGCGTCGACAGGGCACTCGAGTGCGCGACCGCGGGGAGCCGCATCGTCGTCGCTGTTCCCGCCTCCGATCTGCCGGAGGGCGTGGCTGATCAGATCGGCCTCGAGGCGAAGGGCAATCTGATCGCGGTCTACGACGTGCACTACACGACCCTCGCCAAGGCCGACGGCTCCGACGTCTTCAACGACGCCCCTGGCCTGCCCTCGGTCGTGCGTGCTTCGGACGGACGCCCCGGCGTCATCATCCCCGACACCGCGGCGCCGAAGAAGGCCGTGACCGAGACGCTGCTTCAGGGCGAGCACGAGAAGGTGGGCGACGGCACTGCACTGATCCGGTCGACCTCGGTCGGATGGAGCGACCGCACGGTCGAGCAGACCACCTGGGACGGAACCCTGACCGGCACCGACGGACTTCCGGCCGAGGTGGCCGAGGCGGTGGCGAAGGCGCGAGTCGGCTCGCAGCTCATGATCGTCGTGCCCTCTGAGGCCGGGGACGCCACGGTTCACGTCGTCGACGTCCTCGGCGTCGTGCCCGAGGAGTTGACGGCGCAGTGACAGCCGCCCGCGTACCGGCCGAGGAGCGCCTGACGAATCTCGTCGTGGCGCTGATGGCCACGGAGATCGGGCTCACGAAGCAGCAGATCATCGAGAACGTCTCCGGCTATCGACAGCGGGTCGAGGCGGGCGCCAAGACGGATGCGCTGGAGAAGATGTTCGAGCGCGACAAAGACGAGCTGCGCTCCCTCGGTGTGCCGATCGAGACCATCGGCGACCCCACCGACCCGCAGGATCTCCGCGAGGCGCGCTACCGCATCCCGCAGGCCGATTACGACCTGCCGGCCGATATCGATTTCACTCCGGCGGAGCTGGCGGTTCTTCGCCTCGCGGGCAGCGTCTGGAGCACCGAATCGGTCTCGCTCGACGCGCGCTCCGGTGTTCGCAAGATCCGTGCACTCGGCATCGATGGCGACGAGCCGATCATCGGGTTCGCGCCGCGTATCGCCGCTCGCGACGCGGCGTTCCCCGCTCTCCAGGAGGGGATCGAACGCAATCGCGTCGTGGTCTTCGAGTATCTGAAGCCGGGGGAGAAGGCGCCGACTCGTCGACGCGTGCGGCCGCTCGCCCAGATCGAGTACGAAGCGCGCTGGCATCTGTTCGGCATCGACATCGACATCGACGCCGAACGCACCTTCCTCCTCAGCCGCATCGTCGGCGATGTGAAGGTGACCGCTCAGACGTTCGACGTCGCACTGCGCGAGGGGGCCGCAGATCGGGCACTCGCCGGGCTCGAGCATGTCGCGGCATCGCAGAGCGCCCTCCTCGAGGTGACGCCGGGTACTGAGGCCGCACTGCGGCTCGGGCGTCGCGCCATCCCGCAGGCGCAGGGGATCGCTGTCGGCTACGTCGACCGGCACATCTTCGCCGATGAGCTCGCGTCCTACGGCCCAGAGGTGCGTGTCGTCTCGCCTGACGACCTGCGGGATGCGGTGATCGAGCGTCTCAGGGCGATCGTCGAGCAGCACTCGGCCGATCGCCGGGCAGGAGGGAGTCGGTGATGAGCACTTCCGGGGCGCCTCTGCTCGCCGCCGACCGCGTGAGGCTCTACCTCACCCTCGTGCCGTACCTGCTCGAGCGGGGCCAGGTCACGCTCGACGAGGCTGCGGCCGACTTCGGGGTCACTCCCGAAGCGCTGCGCAGAATGGTCGAGAAGCTCACGGTGATCGGACTGCCCGGTGACTCGGGCTACTGGCAGCTCCCGCAGGAGATGTTCGACATCGACTGGGACCTGCTCGACGAGCACGACATCATCGAGATCACCAACGACGTCGCCCTGCGGCGCGTGCCGCGACTCACCGCGCGCGAGGCAGCTGCGCTGCTCGCGGGCCTGCAGATGGTCGCCTCGGTGCCGGCGGTGGCCGAGTCGGGCCTCGTCGCCGGCCTCATGGCGAAGCTGTCGCGGGGATCCGCAGGTGCACCTCCGGATCTGATCGTGGCCCCTGCCGCCGTCACCGAGGTGCAGCGTGTCGTCTCGCAGGCCCTGCACGACGGGGTGGCCGTGTCCTTCCGCTATCAGGCACCGGACGCGCAGCCCACGACTCGCACCGTCGACCCTGCCCAGATACGCATCGACAACGGTCAGTGGTATCTGCAGGGCTGGTGCCATCTGCGCACCGCCATGCGCACGTTCCACCTCGACCGGGTGAGCGACCCCCGGCTCACAGACATCCCCATCACGCACGCCGACGCCGCGGTCCCGACCGAGTTCGGCGATGGTGACGGCCCTGCGGGCGAGGTGACCGTGCGGATTCCCGAGCGGCTGGCGCAGATGATCGGCTCGTTCCGCCAGGAGGAGATCGAACGCTCCGATGGGCTCGTCACCCTTCGCATCCGGATGGCCGATCCTCGTGGGATCAAACGGATCGCCGCGCGCTTCGGGGGAGCCCTGGAAGTCCTTGACCCCCCTCTGGCCCGCACGACCACCCATGACTGGGCGGCTGCAGGACTCGAACTGTACGCGACACCTGGCTCGCGTCCCGTCCGGGTAGACTGATCGCACCCTCGATTTAGGAGCTCCACATGTTTGCTGGCCTCAACGGATGGCACCTGGTTATCCTCCTCGTCGTCATCCTTCTTCTCTTCGGTGCGGCAAAGCTGCCGGCGCTGGCCAAGAGCATGGGCCAGTCGGCCCGCGTCTTCAAGGGCGAGATGAAGGCCATGCGCGAGGAAGACGCGGCTGACCCCACGAAGAAGAAGGACACCGCGACCGACGTCGATCCCGAATCGCCCGCCGGTCCTGATCGCACTGTCTGATCAGCGTGGCTGCGGTAGATTCCCACGCCGCGAAGGACAGCCAGCCGCGCGGTGAACGGCGGATGTCGCTGGGCGCTCATCTTCTCGAGTTCCGCAAGCGGCTGATGCTGTCGGCTGCCGGCCTGCTGGTCGGCATGATCGTGGCGTTCATCGTGACCGACCCGATCATCGCGTTCATCTCGGAGCCGATCAATCGGGTGGCCGAAGAGAGCGATCAGCTCGTGGCGCTCACGTTCAACTCGGTGACGGCGCCGTTCGATCTGCGGATGCGCATGGCTTTCTCGCTGGGGCTGTTCCTGTCGGCGCCGATCTGGATGTGGCAGATCTGGGCGTTCATCATGCCCGGGCTGACCCGCAAGGAGATCAAGTACACGCTCGGGTTCCTCGGCGCGGCGCTGCCGCTGTTCTTCGCCGGATGCTACGTCGGCACGCTCATCGTGCCGCACATCATCGAGTTGATGGCGACGTTCACCCCCGATGGCGCTCAGAACCTGTACACGGCCAAGGAATACTACGACTTCGTCTTCAAGATGATGCTCGTGATCGGCGTGGCCTTCGTGCTGCCGGTCTTCCTCGTCGCGCTGAACTTCGCCGGCATCCTGTCGGGTCAGGCGATCCTCAAGGGCTGGCGGGTCGCGGTGCTCATCGCGACGACATTCGCGGCCCTCGCCACGCCCGCTGCCGATGTGGTCAGCATGCTGATGCTGGCGGGCATGCTCATCGTGCTGTACTTCGCCGCTGCCGGCCTCACCCTGCTGCTCGACAAGCGCCGGCGCAAGAAGCGCATCGCCGCCGGTCTCGAACCCGACCTGCCGACGGCATGAGCTCGCCCGCTGAGCGCTACGCCGCAGCGCGCGCGGCAGCGGAGCATCCTCACACGCAGGCGTTCGCCGATCGGCAGCGCTTCGCGCTCGACCCGTTCCAGGTCGACGCGTGCTACGCCCTCGAGCGGGGCCGCAGCGTGCTCGTGGCCGCGCCCACGGGCGCAGGCAAGACCATCGTCGGCGAGTTCGCGATCCACCTCGCGATGCAGACCGCGAACGACAAGGCCTTCTACACGACGCCGATGAAGGCGCTGTCGAATCAGAAGTTCCGTGAGCTCGTCGACGTCTACGGCGCCGACGAGGTCGGCCTGCTCACCGGTGACACGAACATCAACGGCAACGCGCGCATCGTGGTGATGACCACCGAGGTGCTGCGCAACATGCTGTATGCCGACTCCGACGCGCTGCGCGGCCTGCGCTACGTCGTGATGGACGAGGTGCACTATCTCGCCGACCGCTTCCGCGGCCCCGTGTGGGAAGAGGTCATCCTGCACCTGCCCGAGCACGTGCGGCTCGTGTCACTCAGTGCGACGGTGTCGAACGCCGAGGAGTTCGGAGACTGGCTCGACACCGTGCGCGGCGATACCGATGTGATCGTCTCGGAGATCCGGCCCGTGCCGCTCGAGCAGCACGTGCTGGTCCGCGACGACCTGCTGCCGCTGTTCGACGAGCGCGCAGGCATCGCCACCGCTCAGGTGAACCAGGAGCTGCTGCGCATCAGGTCGTTCACCGGGTCGAGGCACGAGAGCAACCGCCGCGCACAGGAGTACCGCAGCAATCGGCACGCGGGTCGCGAGGCGCACCGCCCGCCGCGCGGCGGCAAGCGCCCGGTGCGGGCGTCGAACATGCGTCGCATCGAGCGCATGGATCGCCCTGAGGTGGTGCGTCTGCTCGAGCGGGCCAACCTTCTGCCGGCCATCTTCTTCATCTTCAGTCGCGTCGGCTGCGATGCAGCGGTGCAGCAGGTGCGCCGCGCCGGCGTCCGCCTGACCTCTCAGGAGGAACGCGAGCAGATCCGGGAGATCGTCACCGATCGCACCCGTGCCCTGCAGGACGAAGACCTCGATGTGCTCGGGTTCTGGCAGTGGAGGGATGATCTCGAACGGGGCATCGCTGCCCACCACGCCGGCATGCTGCCCGCATTCAAAGAGGTCGTCGAGGAGCTCTTCCAGCGCAAGCTCGTAAAGGCCGTCTTCGCGACCGAGACGCTCGCACTCGGCATCAACATGCCTGCGCGCACGGTCGTCCTCGAGAAGATGGAGAAGTTCAACGGCGAGGCGCGCGTCGCGATCACCTCGGGGGAGTACACCCAGCTCACCGGCCGCGCCGGCCGCCGCGGCATCGACATCGAAGGTCATGCGGTCGTGCAGTGGACAGAGGGCATGGACCCGCAGGCTGTCGCGGCCCTGGCATCCCGTCGCACCTATCCGCTCAACTCGAGCTTCCGCCCGACCTACAACATGGCGGTCAACCTGATCGACCGGTTCGGGCGCGCGCGAGCACGCCAGATCCTGGAGTCGTCCTTCGCGCAGTTCCAGGCAGACCGCTCCGTCGTCGGACTCGCCCGCAAGGTGCGAGAAGCCGAGGAGTCGCTGACCGGCTACCGCGACGCGATGACCTGCGAACACGGAGACTTCCTCGAGTACGCCGCCATGCGGCGCGAGCTCAGTGATCTCGAGAAGAAGGACCGCCGGGATGCCGGAGGCCGCGCGGCTCGGGACAAGCGGATGAAGAAGATTCAGACGCTGCGCAATCGGATGCGGCGGCATGCGTGTCACAGCTGTCCTGATCGCGAAGCCCACGCCCGCTGGGCCGAGCGCTATTTCTCGCTCAAGCGCGACACCGACCGCATCCGACGCCAGATCGAGACCCGCACCGGAACCGTAGCGCGGATCTTCGACAGGGTGATCGATGTGCTGCAGGTCGTCGGCTACCTGGATGGCGAAGGCGACCGGCTGTCGCTGACGAGCGCGGGGCGCACGATGCGCCGCATCTACGGCGAACGTGACCTGCTGGTCGCCGAATCGCTGCGACAGGGGCTCTGGCGCAATCTGGATGCGCCGTCGCTCGCCGCCATGGCCAGCTGCCTGGTGTACGAGCCGCGGCGCGACGAGCAGAACATGGGGGAGCGCGGGCTGCCTCGCGGTGCGTTCCGCATCGCCTACGATGCCACGACGCGGCTGTGGGCCGAGCTCGATGAGCTCGAGCACGACTATTCGCTTCCGCGTACCGAGCCCCTGGCACCCGGACTCGCCGCCGCTATGCACGCATGGGCGCGCGGTGGGGCGCTCGACCGGGTGCTGATCGATGCAGACATGGCCGCCGGTGATTTCGTGCGCTGGGCGAAGCAGACGATCGATCTGCTGGACCAGCTCTCGATCGTCGCAGAGGATGCCGAGCTGGGCCGCACCGCTCGGCGTGCGCTCGAGGGTGTGCGCCGCGGCATCGTGGTCTACACCGCGGTGTGACCCGATGACCGACATCGAGCCGACGCCTTCGGCGCGCCCGCCGCTGCCGCTGTGGGGCGCCGTGATCGTGGCGGCGGTCGCCGGCGCGCTGATGGCCTTCGCCTTTCCCGCTGCCGCGATCTGGCCGCTCGTGTTCGTCGCGCTGGCGTTGCTGCTGCCTGCTCTGATGGGGCGACGGATCGGCGGCGCTCTGCTGGTCGGGCTCGCGTACGGCCTGGTCTTCTTCGCGGTGCAGGTCTCGTTCACGGCAAGATACCTCGGTCCCGTGCCGTGGGTCGCGCTGACCGTGGTGGAGGGGGCGCTCACCGCAGCCGCGCTGATCCCGATCACGCTGGCCTATCGGTGGCTCCCGAGAGCGTGGCCCGGCAGCAGGGCCGTCGTGCTGCCTTTCGTCGTTGCGGGCCTCTGGACCGTGCACGAGCTGTTTCTCGGCAACTGGCCGTACGGCGGTTTCCCGTGGGCGCGGCTCGGAATGTCGCAGGCCCAGGGCCCGTTCGCGCCTGTCGCGTCGTGGCTCGGAGTGAGCGGCCTCACCTTCCTGATGGTCGCGCTTACCGCCCTGGTCGTCGAGGTTGTCCGGATGCGCGGATGGCGGCGGCCCCGGTTGCTGATCGCGCCGGTGCTCACCCTGCTCGTCCTCTCGTTCGCTCCGCTGTTCCCGACGGCTCCGAGCGGCGAGATGCGGATAGCGGCGGTGCAGGGCAACGGGAGCACCGGCTACTTCGATGAGCGAGAGCCTTACGGAGTCATGGGCGCGCAGACAGACGCGACCCGGCGCATCGGCGACGCCCCTGTCGACCTTCTCGTCTGGCCCGAAGGCGGGATCGATTACGACCCGTTCCAGGATGAGACGACCGCTCGGAGGCTGACCCGACTGGTGAACGAGTTCGGCGCCCCGCTGCTCGCGAACACCGCGACCGAGCGCGGAGATCGGATCTTCAACACGTCCTTCCTGTGGATGGAGGATGGCAGCGCCACTCAGCTGCATGACAAGAGGCACCCTGTGCCTTTCGGCGAGTACGTTCCCGACCGCGACTTCTACTACGCACTCGCGCCGGACCTGATCGGCCTGATCGGGCGAGAGTACACACCGGGTTCGAATCCGCCCGTCGTTCGAGTCGACGGGGTCGGTGTGGGGCTCGCCATCTGCTTCGACGTGATCTACGACGAGGTCATCCGGGAGAGCGTGACGCACGGGGCTCAGGTGCTGGTCTTCCAGACCAACAATGCCGACTTCCGCGGTACTGACGAGAACCTGCAGCAGCTCGCGTTCGCACGGATGCGTGCGGTCGAGACAGGGCGAAGCGTGGTGAACGTGTCGACGGTCGGCACCAGTCAGATCATCCGGCCGGACGGATCGACCGTCGCGTCGCTGGACGCAGATGAGGCCGGAACGCTGCTCGAGGATGTCGAACTGCGTTCCGGCCTCACGGCGGGTGTCGTACTCGGCCCGTGGATCCAGCTGGTGATGCTGGTCGCCGCGCCGGGTGCGCTGCTCGTCGCCGGACTGCGGTCTCGGCGACGCAGCTGAATCAGGCGCCGATGCGCTCGCGCGTGGGGTCGTCGCCGGCGCCGCGGCGGGCGCGGACGTAAGCGAGGCGCTCAGCGAGGAGCTCTTCGAGCTCGTCGCGGGTGCGACGCTCGAGCAGCATGTCCCAGTGGGTGCGCGCTGCCTTCTCGTCGTTGTCCTCGATCTTGACGGGTGCACCGTCGACCTGCAGCACGGCTTCGGCGCCGCAGTGACGGCACTCCCATGTCTGCGGTGCCTCGGCATCGGCGGCGAACATCAGGGTCGTCTCCTGGCCGCACGTGTCGCACTTGTACTCGGTGGCGCGCCGCTCCATGAAGACGACGCCCTCCTCGCTCTGAAGGCTCTGGGCACCCAGCCGGATGCCGCGAAGGCTGCGATCTGCCATTGTGTGGTCCTCTCGTCGCTGTCAGGTATAACGCTCGCGCCTGTGCGCTTCATCCACGGCGGCGAGAACGGACGAGAACTCACAGGGGAATCCCAGGGCATCGCCCGTTCTGGCGGCCGGATCAGAAGAGGGCGCTCAGGGCCGCGTGGGCACGGTCGGTGACGATGCCGTCCGCCCCGGCTGCGACCAGGCGGGTCATGTCAGCGGGGTCGTTGACCGTCCAGACATGCACCTCGACACCATGCCGGTGAGCGGCGCGCAGCAGCGAAGGCGTGAACAGACGCAGTCCCCGGTGCACCTCGGGGATCTGCACGGCGTCGATGTCACGAAGAGCCCGTGCGGGGGAGAGGCGAGCGGCCGACAGAGCCCGCAGTCGTGCGATCACAGAGCGCCCGCCAGAGGTCGCGGGCCGGATCTCGGCGCCGGCTCTCTCGGTGGAGTCGAGCGCGGCCACGCGGTTGCGATCGGAGAAGCTGGTGACCAGCACGCGGTGCGCATGAGCAGCGAGGGCAGGCCCCAATGGGACCGCGGCGGCGGGCGTCTTGACGTCGATGTTGAACCGCACCTCGGGGAAGGCGTCGAGGGCGTCTGCGACAGTGAGCAGCCCGCCGTGCTCCGCGAGCAGGTTCTCGAGCTCTCTCGTGCGCACCGACGCCACGGGTCGGGGATCGCCGACCAGCCGAGCGAGCGTCTCATCGTGGAAGAGCACGACGTCGCCGTCGGCGGTGACCTGGCAGTCGGTCTCGATGTACTCCGCACCTGCCGCGTGGGCGGCGGCGAAGGCAGCCGCCGTGTTCTCCCACACCGACGAGTCCCCGTCGTTCGCGGGTGTCAGCCCGCGGTGGGCGAGGACTCTCGGGTGCCTGGTACCGGTGAAGAACGGGTGCGTCACGCGTCGCGTGGGGAGTCGCCCGCGGCGTCGCCGCGCGGCGTGAACGCCGAGCCGATGCCCTTGAGAGCCTCGGTGAGCTCGCTCGGGATGATCCAGAGCTTGCTCGACTCGCTCTCACTGATCTTCGGAAGCATCTGCAGGTACTGGTAGGCGAGGAGCTTGTCGTCAGGACGGCCCTGGTGAATGGCTCCGAAGACGTTCTGGATCGCCTCGGCCTCACCCTGAGCACGCAGCACGGCTGCCTGCTTCTCTCCCTCGGCCTTGAGGATCGCGGCCTGTCGCTGACCTTCGGCCTCGAGGATCTGCGACTGCTTCGAGCCCTCAGCTGTCAGGATTGCGGCACGACGGTCACGCTCGGCGCGCATCTGCTTCTCCATCGAGTCCTGGATCGAGACAGGCGGATCGATCGCCTTCAGCTCGACGCGCGAGACGCGAATGCCCCACTTGCCGGTCGCCTCGTCGAGGACCACGCGCAGCTGGCCGTTGATGTTGTCTCGGCTGGTCAGAGCTTCTTCGAGGTTCAGACCGCCGACCACGTTGCGGAGAGTGGTCGTGGTCAGCTGCTCGACGGCACCCAGGTAGTTTGCGATCTCGTACGTCGCGGCACGGGCATCCGTCACCTGGAAGTAGACGACGGTATCGATCGAGACGACGAGGTTGTCCTCGGTGATCACCGGCTGCGGCGGGAACGACACCACCTGCTCGCGCATGTCGATGAGAGGCCGCAGCCGGTCGATGAAGGGCACAAGGAGGTTCAGACCCGGCTGCAGGGTCTTGTGGTAGCGACCCAGCCGTTCGACGACGCCCGCCGTGGCCTGTGGGATGATCCGGATCGCGCGGGCGATCGTGACCAGCACGAAGATGATGACCGCGATGGCCAGGATCCACGCGATGGCGGTCGGAATGAACGAGGAGTCGTCCATTTTGCTCCTATTCGGTGACGGGGCGGACGATGGCGGTGGCGCCGCTGATGTCGGCGACCGCGATGCGGGTGCCGGCGAGGATGGGTGCTCCATCGACGCTGCGGGCGGTCCAGATGTCGCCGTTGCTCAGCTTCACCTGTCCCGTGATCTGAGTGATGTCGAGCAGGGCTGTGCCCCGAAGCCCCATCAGGGCGTCGACGTTCGACTTCGCCGGATCCTCTCCGCGACGAAGGCGATGCAGCAGGGGAGGGCGGAGGAAGAAGATGAACAGGGCGGCTGCGACCGCCGCGACGATGAGCTGCCCCCACCAGGGAAGACCGAGCAGACCGCCGAGCAGTCCGACGAGACCGCCGAAGGAGAGCATGAGGAACGTGAAGTCGAGAGTCAGCATCTCGATCACGAGGAAGACGGCGATCAGCACCAACCACGCGATCCACGCCCACTGCCCGATGTCGGCCAAGAATGTCGCGAAACCGTCCATGCGCCCTCCTGTCGTCAACCTACCACGCGCACCCGGCCCAGACGGGGCGGCGTTGTAGGGTTGAATGTCGCCACAGGGGCGATCCCCGCGTATCGAGGAGCACGAATGACACAGGTCCTTCCGGCCGGATCCTTCGACGGCAAGGTGGCCCTCGTCACCGGGTCGTCGCGAGGAATCGGAGCCGACACCGTCCGCTACTTCGCCGAGGCGGGCGCCGACGTCGTCATCAACTTCCGCAACAAGGCGCCGCGCGCCGAGAAGCTCGCGAACGAGCTGCGCGCCCTCGGGCGCCGTGCCCTTGTGGTCGGTGCGGATCTGACCGACCCGGAGTCGGTGGCGGCGATGTTCGATCAGGTGCGTGAGGAGTTCGGACGGCTCGATGTTCTCGTGCTGAACGCTTCCGGCGGCATGGAAGCCAACATGGGCGAGGACTACGCGCTCAAGCTCAACCGCGACGCGCAGGTGAACGTGCTGCAGACCGCTGAGCCGCTGCTCGGCGATGGCGCGCGCGTCGTCTTCGTCACGAGCCACCAGGCGCACTTCATCCGCACCACGCCGACCATGCCCGAGTACGAGCCGGTCGCGAAGTCGAAGCGCGCCGGCGAAGACGCCCTTCGCGAGCTCGTCCCGGAGCTCGCCGAGAAGGGCATCGGCTTCACCGTCGTCTCGGGCGACATGATCGAGGGCACCATCACCGCGACGTTGCTGAATCGCCTGAACCCCGGTGCGATCGCCGAGCGTCGCGAGTCGGCGGGCAAGCTCTACAACGTGTCCGAATTCGCTGCAGAGGTCGCGCAGGCCGCGATCGACCCTGTGCCCTCCGATCACACCCGCCTGGTCGGCGACACGTCGGACTTCGTCGCCGAGTGACCGTCCTGTGAAGAGGGAGGCGGCCCCGTCCGGGGCCGCCTCCCTCTTCATCGCTCGACGCCGGGCCGCTCAGATGTCGGCGACCGGTGCGTGAGACGCCTGCACGCCCTTCATGGTGAACGCCCGCACGAGCTGCACGACGCCCAGCGCCACGAGGGAGATGCCGAGGATGAGCCACAGCACGGTGGCCGCGTACAGCGGCGAGAACAGCACGGCGATGCCGGCGATGATGCCGAGCAGCGCGTACAGCAGGGTCCACACCTTCGAGGCGTCGGAACCCATCAGGCTCAGCGCCACCACTCCGTCGGCGATCCAGCTGACGCCGATGAAGATGGCCACGATGATCGCGAGGGTGACGGTCGCCGCGCTCAGATTCGCGAAGGCGATGACGCCGGTGGCGATGTAGAGCAGTCCGAGCGCGATGTGGCCGGCACGGACCCAGCCGCCGCCCTTGCCGGAGAAGACCGCCAGTCCGAGATAGACCAGTCCTCCGACGATGAGGTAGCTGGCGAAGATGCCGGTGACGATGACGGCCGACTTCGCGGGCCAGATCAACAGCACCAAGCCGGCGATGAGGGTGACGGCTCCGGCGACGCCGAGGAAGATGCGGACGGAGCGCAGGAATCCAGGCTCCGCCGTGCTGAACGATGACATGGTGTTCCTTTCGTGGGCGGACGCTACGCGCACACGCTATCGGATGCCAGGATCGTGGTGTGAGCGAAGAGGGGGATCCGCATCGACTGGTCGAACTGGTACGGCTGCGAAGGGTGCGTGACAGGATCGATCGCGAGTACGCGCGTCCGCTCGACGTCGAGACGCTCGCCAGGGGCGAGCACATGTCGGCGGGCCATCTCAGCAGGAGATTCCGCCAGGTCTTCGGAGAGTCGCCGTACTCGTACCTGATGACGCGCCGGATCGAACGCGCCATGGCGCTCCTGCGTCGCGGCGACGTCAGCGTCACCGAAGCGTGCTTCGAGGTGGGATTCTCCTCTCTGGGCACTTTCAGCACACGGTTCAGCGAGCTGGTGGGGATGACGCCGAGCGCGTATCGGCGCGAACCGGGGCTCGGCCCTGGCATCCCGTCATGGATCGAGAAGCAGGCGACGAGACCGATCAGGAATCGAGAAGCGCCATCCCACAGGCGTGACTAGCGTCGAGAACATGAACATCACCATCAGCGTCAGCTTCCTCCCGCACCTCGATCCCGAGGCCTCCCTCGGCTTCTACCGCGACGTGCTCGGCTTCGAGGTCCGCAAGGACGTCGGGTACGACGACATGCGCTGGATCACGGTGGGTCCGACCGGCCAGCCCGACACGTCGATCGTGCTCACCCCGCCGGCGGTGGACCCCGGCATCAGCGACGATGAGCGTCGAACCATCCTCGAGCTGATGGCCAAGGGCAGCTTCGCCGGCGTGGTGCTCACCGCCGACGATGTGGATGCCGCCTTCGCCGAGATCGAGGCCAAGGGCGCCGACGTCGTGCAGGAGCCCATCGACCAGCCCTACGGCGTGCGAGACTGCGCGTTCCGCGATCCGGCCGGTAACTTCGTCCGTATCAACCAGGCAATCGCCTGACGGGGGCGCCGTGACCGGCATCCATCGCCATCCGAATGAAGGAACCATCGTGCCGCAGGATCACCCCGCTGACAGCCACGACAGCATCCGCGTCGAGGGGGCGCGAGAGAACAATCTCAAGGATGTGTCGGTCAGCCTTCCGAAGCGTCGGCTGACCGTCTTCACCGGCGTCTCGGGGTCGGGGAAGAGCTCGCTGGTGTTCGACACGATCGCTGCCGAGTCTCGACGCATGATCGACGAGACCTACAGCGCCTTCGTGCAGGGCTTCATGCCGTCTGTTCCCCGGCCGGACGTCGACGTACTGGAGGGTCTGACCACGGCCATCATCGTCGATCAGGAGCGCCTCGGCGCCAACCCCCGGTCGACGGTGGGCACGGTGACCGACGCCAACGCGATGCTGCGGATCCTGTTCTCGAAGTTCGGCGAGCCGTACATCGGCGGTCCGACGGCGTTCTCGTTCAACATCCCCACGCAGAAGGCCAGCGGGGTGATGACCGGGCCCAAGGGCGAGAAGAAGATCGTGAAGGACGTCGTCTATCTCGGCGGGATGTGCCCGCGGTGCGAAGGCAGGGGAGCGGTGTCCGACATCGATCTCGCTCAGGTCGTCGACGAGTCCAGATCGCTCGACGAGGGCGCGATCATGGTGCCCGGCTACACAGCGGACGGATGGATGGTGAAGGGGTTCTCGCAGTCGGGCTTCTATCCGGCCGATAAGCCGGTCTCATCGTTCACAGACAAGCAGCGGCAGCTGTTCCTCTACGGCGAGGTGACGAAGGTCAGGATCTCAGGGATCAACATGACCTACGAGGGTCTGATCCCGAAGATCACCAAGTCGATGCTCTCGAAGGACCTCGACGCTCTGCAGCCGCACATTCGCGCGTTCGTCGAGCGCGTGGCGACCTTCAAGACGTGCCCCGAGTGCGACGGCACCCGCCTCACCGCGGGCGCGCGATCGTCGAAGATCGACGGCACGAGCATCGCCGACGCGTGCCGGATGCAGATCACCGACCTCGCGGCGTGGGTGCGCGGTCTCTCGGTGACGGGAGCGGGGCCGCTGCTCGACGCGCTGCGCGCGAACCTCGAGTCGTTCGTCACCCTCGGCCTCGGCTATCTGAGTCTGGAGCGACCGTCGGGCACGCTGAGTGGGGGAGAGGCGCAGCGGATCAAGCTGCTGCGTCATCTCGGATCCTCGCTCACCGATGTGACCTACGTGTTCGACGAGCCGACGATCGGTCTGCATCCGCACGACATCCAGCGCATGAACACCCTGCTGCTGCAGCTGCGCGACAAGGGCAACACCGTGCTGGTGGTCGAGCACAAGCCCGAGACGATCGCGATCGCCGACCGCGTCGTCGACCTCGGGCCGGGCGCGGGCAGCGGCGGGGGAGAGGTGTGCTTCGAGGGCACGGTCGACGAGCTGACCCGCAGCGGCACGCTCACAGGGCGTCACCTGCACGACCGGGCCGCGCTCAAGACCGAGGTGCGGCCGCACGCCGGCACGATCGAGGTCAGGGGAGCGGACGCGAACAACCTCAAGGACGTGGATGTCGATGTGCCCACGGGCGTGCTGACGGTCGTGACAGGCGTCGCAGGGTCGGGCAAGAGCTCTCTCGTGCACGGCTCGATCACCCCGATGGACGGCGTCGTGGCGATCGATCAGACCGCCATCAAGGGATCTCGCCGCAGCAACCCTGCGACCTACACGGGCATGCTCGAGCCGATCCGTAAAGCGTTCGCCAAGGCGAACGGGGTGAAGCCGGCGCTGTTCAGCGCGAACAGCGAGGGCGCATGCCCGTCGTGCAAGGGATCGGGCGTGATCGTCACGGAACTCGGCTTCATGGACACTATCGAGACGCCGTGCGAGGACTGTGGCGGCAAGCGCTTCCAGCTCGGAGTGCTCGAGTACAAGCTGGGCGGACTCGACATCACCGAGGTCCTCGACCTTCCGGTGGCCGAGGCGCACACCTTCTTCTCGGCCGCTGAGACGAAGATCCCCGCGGTGGTCTCGGTGCTCTCGCGGATGGCGGACGTCGGTCTCGGGTACCTGACGCTCGGGCAGCCTCTGTCGACCCTGTCGGGTGGCGAGCGGCAGCGGCTCAAGCTCGCGATCCAGATGGGTGAGAAGGCCGACATCTACGTGCTCGACGAGCCCACGACAGGTCTGCACCTCGCTGACGTCGAGAACATGCTCGGGCTGCTCGATCGACTTGTCGACTCGGGAAAGACCGTCATCGTCATCGAGCATCATCAGGCGGTGATGGCCCACGCCGACTGGATCATCGACATCGGGCCCGGTGCAGGTCACGACGGCGGCCGTGTCGTCTTCGAAGGGACGCCCGCTGAGCTCATCGCGGATGGATCGACGCTGACCGGTCAGCATCTTGCCGAGTACGTCTCGTGACGGATCAGAACGCCCGGTTTTTCCGTATCACGGAAGATGCGGACAACGGGGGATGGCCGTATGGGGTCGGGCCAGAGCCGGCCGATCGTGCACACATCAGGGTCAAGGCCATGCTCGTGGCGGTCCATTCAGACGGCACTCGTCATCTCGTCAGCAGCAACCCTCCGTCCAGCGAGAACCCCCAGGGTCATCACCGGCTGATCGGCGGCAGTGTCGAGCTGGGAGAATTGCTGCAGGATGCGATCGTACGAGAGATACACGAGGAACTCGGCGCTCGTGTGCGCGAACTGAAGCACCTCGGTGTGATCGAGAACATCTACCGTTATAACGGAGAGCCAGGCCATGAGATCGTCGCGCTGTACACGGGTCGGCTGGATCCGGAGCCCGCGGATCAAGACGCAACGCTGATCGAGTCAGACGGATCGGTGGTGCCCGTCGTGTGGCGGGCCTTCGACGACGTCGACGCTCGGATCCCTCTGTACCCTTTGGCGGCTCTTCCGTGGATCGACGCTCTCTCACCTGGCGCGGAATAACCGATAATGCACATTATGTCAGTTTGAGTCCAGGTTCACCGCCTGATCACAGTCCCCTGGACTGGCTGGTCCGCGCGTCCCGATGGACTATCCGTCGTCGTCGGCGAGACCGTAGACGTCGAGTCCGCCGGGGACGATCCGCACGGTGGCCACCGCGGCGCCTCCGTCCAGGGCTGAGACCTCGCCATCGTGGGCGACGTGCACGGGCTCACCCGAGGATGTCCGCGCCTCGATGCGCACCTCCTGCGCGGTGAACGCCTCTATCGTCGCGAGCTCGGCGCGGCCTGGAACTCGGTCGAGCAGTGCGGATGCGCGCACCCCGAAGGCCAAGGCGACGAGACCACGCAGGCGCGGCATGCGTCCGCGGGCATGCAGCACGCGCACGTCGAGAACACCGTCATCAAGACGGCGCCGCTGCAGGGGCACCATCGATGCGGATGAGTTCTGCCCCGCTGCCACGGCGACGGACCATACGCGCGCGGCCTGTCCGTCCACTCGCACGGAGAGCGTGCGGGCTCTGGCCAGGACCCGGATGGCTGCGATGAGCGTGGCGACGGGCTTGCCCAGCGCGCCCTCCATCTCTTCGCGTTCTGCGACGAAACCGGGATACACGCCCACCGAGGCGACATTCATCACGGTCATGGGGCGACCGCCGTCGATCGCGAGCTCCGCGACATCGACGCGTCGTCCGGCGCCCGTCATCAGCGCCCGCACCGCATCGTCGAGCGTGGCCGCGCCTGCTGTGCGGGCGAAGTGGTTGAACGTGCCTCCTGGGAAGATCACCAACGGCAGGTGAGCGCGCCGCGCGGCGTCCGCAGTGTTCGCCACCGTCCCGTCGCCGCCCCAGACTCCGATCACGTGAGGTGGGTTGTCTGAGGCGACGGCGTCACGCACCAGGTGCGCGATGTCGTCCCCGTCCTCGAGCAGATGCACCGCGGCCGACGGAAGCTCCTTCGCCAGGAAGGAGGCGGGCTCCGGACGCAGCGGGTCGATACCAGACGCGGGGTTGGCGAAGATCAGAGCGCCCGCACCGTCGGGCAGCGCAGCCAACTCGATCATGGCCCCTCGATGCGTGGGCTCCGGTCGCGGATGCGCCGGCACGAGCATCCGCCCGACGACCGCGACGGCGGCGCCGAGCGCTCCTCCCCCGATGACATCCGACAGCCAGTGGGCACCGGTGTGCAGGCGAGAATATGCCACGGCCGCACCGAGCGGCGCCAGCACGGCACCGGAGCGCCCTGACTCCAGAGCGACGCCGGTGACGAAAGCCGCCGCCGATGCGGAATGCCCCGACGGGAAGGATCCCGATGTCGGTGTCTTCCGCAGACGACGCGGAACCGGGACGTCTTTGAGAAGTGGCCGATCACCGCCGAAGAGGCGTTTGCCGACGAGGTTCGCGAGTGCGCTTCCCACGATCAGCGATCCGATGCCGCGCACCGCTCCCCGACGCGGCGCTCCTCCCATCAGGTACAGCAGCGTCCCGATCTGGAACCAGAGACGGCTGCGATCCGCACGGTGCGAGAGCCGCGCGAGAGCGCCGTCGAGTTCCGGCAGATGCCGGTGACCGTTGATCCGCTGCGCCGCGAGGGAGTCGAGCCGCCGCACCCAGCGGGGCAGCAGGCGGACCCGGCGCAGCGCGACGGACGGGCGGGCGAGTGCTACCGTCCCCTTTTCGAGACGAGAGGTGCGACGGGATACGACCTGCCGATCGCCTCCGGTGCGGAAGAGTCTCATGACAACCCACTCATCTCTCACCCGGCGGGCGGCGGCGACTGCGGGGCCGTCGACCCGGTATCGCTATCCGGTGCAGGCTCGGTGCCGCTGTCGGGTGACGGCTCGGCTTCCTCTGGCTGCTGATCCCCCGCATCCTCCGCGGCCTTCTCAGCATCTTCGGCCGCTTTCTCGGCGTCCTTCTGAGCTTTCTCGGCGGCCTTCCGCTGCTCTTCGGCTGCTCTCTCGGCTTCCTTCTCAGCTTCTTTCTCGGCTTTGCGGTCCTTCTCCGACTTCTTGTCTTCGGATGTGTTCCCGGCGACGTCGGAGCGTCCTGTCTCAGCCGGCGCGGCGGGCGTCTGGGTCGCAATCTCCGATGGCCCGGTGTCCGCCGGATTCGTCGCAGCGGGTTCGGGTACGGCATTCCCTGCCATCCACGTCCCGGCGAGTATCGCGGCGCCCGCCGCCACGGCCGCGCCCGCCCCGACGAATCCGAGCCGACGGCGCGTCGAGGAGCGATCGGGCTCGCCATCCGGCGCTGAGCCGACGAGAACGCGTGTCGGCGTCGGCTCTGAAGGCACGGATGCCGTGACGGATGTGGCAGCTGACGACGGCGATGGAGCCCCGCCGGTCGACGCACCGGCACCCGCATCCGTCGAGGTCGTCATCGCGGCAGTCACAGCGTCGGCCGAAGCTGCCATCGGATCCGCAGCCGAGTAGCGCGCCGCAGCTGCTGCTGCGGCCGCTGCTGCCGCGGCGGCCGGAATCATCGGACGGGGCGGCAGCGCGGAGGCCGTGTCGAGCTCGGATGCTGCCGCGAACACCTCCGACGCCGTGGGCCGGTCCCCCGGCTCCGTCGCCGTCATGGCAGTCAGCAGGTTCGACCACGCCGACCCGAGCTCAGCCGGCACCACAGGAGCGGTGTTCAGCCTGGCGAGCGCGGCGCCGATCCCCTCCGCGTGCGGGAACGGACGGGTGCCGGTGAGAGCCTCCAGCATCACCAACCCGAGCGAGTAGATGTCGGCCGCCGGTGCGGGCATCGCGCCCTGCAGCTGCTCGGGAGCGATGTACGCGGCGGTTCCGATCACGATCCCCGGCGTGGTCAGCCGCGCGGCGTCGACGAGGGCGGAGATCCCGAAGTCGGCGAGCTTCGCGCCTGACCGACTTGCCGGAAACGGGGCCCGCGACAGGAGCACGTTGGAGGGCTTGATGTCGCGATGCACGATTCCGGCGCTGTGCACGACGTGCAGGGCCTCAGCGAGGTCGGCGGTGAGAGCGGCGACATCCGCGGGCGCGAGCGGGCCTTCGGCGATGCGCTCGGCGAGAGTGGGCCCGTCCACATACTCCATCACCAGGTACTCGGGACTCCCGGGTACGAGATGCGCGTCGTACAGCGTGACGAGCGCCGGGTGGTTCAGGGATGCGAGTGCCGTCATCTCACCGCGCGCCCGCCCCGCCGCGGCCTCGTCCCCCTCTAGTTCGCTTCGGAGCATCTTGATCGCGACGACGCGCCCGAGAACCGTGTCGTCGGCGCGGTACACCTGCGCCATCCCACCGCGGCCGACGCACTCCAGGATCCGATACCGCCCATCGATCAGATCAGCGTTCGTCAGCGAGTCATCGGCCGTCATCGAGTCCTCCTGTCACCTGGTCGGGTGCACAGCGTCGATATGACACTGTAGGTGTCCGAGACCTGACAGCCGATGGGCTTGACAGCGCTCGACTCCCCTTCGAACCGGGATCGCCGCCCACGACTCTCACCGCAGGCGCGTCGACATTCTCGATGTCGTGAGCGGTGCGGTCACATTCTTCCGCGGATGGGCGTCCGTTCAACCGCATCCTCGTCGGGCGGCATCGTCATCTCCGCGCGCACCCCCAGCAGGCGCACCTCCCGCTCCGCCTCCACGGTGGCGGCGAGGTCGAGAGCCGCCGAAACGAACTCGGCGCGATCGAGGGTGGGCGTCGCCAGCTTGCGTCCGAACGTCCGCGTGTCGAACGGCGCGTAGCGCACCTTCAGGTGCACCCGCTGTATCGGGCGGTCTTCCGCTGCGCAGTCGTCGAAAGCGCGCTCCGCCAGATCACGCACGGCCTCGGCCACCTGCTCCGCGCTCGTGAGATTCTGCTGATACGTCGTCTCGCGGCTGTGGCTGCGTGCCACCCACGGCGTGTCATCCACCACCGCCGGGCCGCGGCCGTATCCGAGATCGCCGTACCAGACACCCATCTTCGGGCCGAACTCCGCGACGAGCTCCGCCTGATCGGCGTCGGCGAGCTCACGCACTGTCCGGATGCCGTGAGCCGCCAGCCGCTTCTGCACGCGAGACCCGACGCCCCACAGCTCGCGCGTCGACCGCTCCCCCATCACCTCGAACCAGTTCTGCTCGGTGAGCCGGAAGACTCCCCGCGGCTTGCCGAACCCCGTCGCCATCTTCGCCCGGATCCTGTTGTCTCCGATCCCGATCGAGCAGTGCAGGGCGGTCGACGCCAGCACCGCAGCCTGTGCGCGACGCGCAACCGCTTCGGGATCCTCGGTCGAGACGCCCAGGAAGCACTCGTCCCAGCCGAGCACCTCCAGAGTGACTTCGGGCAGAGCGCGCAGGGTCGCCATGACCTCGGCCGATGCCTGCTCATACGCCGCGTGGTCCACCGGCAGGAAGACAGCATCGACGGGGGCCTTTCGTGACGCGATCTTCAACGGCATCCCGGAGCCGATCCCGAACAGACGGGCCTCGTACGAGGCTGTGGCGACCACCGCTCGTTCGGCCGGATCGCCGTTGCCGCCGACGATGACCGCCTTGCCCGCCAGCTCGGGGTTGCGCAGCACCTCGACCGCAGCGATGAACTGATCCATGTCGACATGCAGTACCCAGGGAGTCATGGTCCGAGTCTGCGCCGCCAGAGGCCTCCTGTCACGGGGTCCGCCCGAACCGCGTGCGGCGTTAGCCTTGACGGGTGAGTGCCACTCCCCTCCCCCGTACGACACCCGGTTGGCGCGGATGGCTGGTGTGGGGTGTGGCGGTCGCCGCCTACGTTCTCGCGATCACCAACCGCAGCTCGCTGAGCGCCGTCGGCGTCGATGCCGCCGAGCGCTTCCAGGCCGACGCGGCGACGCTCTCCCTCTTCGCCGTGGTGCAGCTCGCTGTCTACGGCGGCCTTCAGATCCCGATCGGGGTGCTGCTCGACAGGTACGGGTCGCGCCCGATCATGGTCGTGGGCATGCTCCTGATGGCGCTCGGACAGTTCGTCATGGCGGTCTCCCCCAGCATCGGCATCGCGCTCATCGCCCGCGTGCTGCTCGGCGCCGGCGACGCGGCAATCTTCCCGGCCGTGCTGCGGCTGGTCGCGACGTGGTTCCCCGCTCAGCGCGGACCCGTCATGGGGCAGTTCACCGGCCTCATCGGCCAGACCGGCCAGCTGGTCGCGCTGATGCCTCTCGCCGCTCTGCTGCACTCGACCAGCTGGTCGATCACCTTCGGCAGCATCGCCGGTCTCGGACTGCTCTTCGCCATCCTCGTGTGGATGCTCGTGCGCAACCACCCGCCGGAACGCAGCGCCGACGTGACGGTGAACACGGAGACCGGACTGGTCCAGGTGATCACCTCCGCGATCGACACAGGAGTCGGAATCCGCGCGGCGTGGGCGCACCCCGGGACGCGCCTGGCGTTCTGGTCGCACTTCACGACCCCCTTCGCCAGCACCGCGTTCCTGCTTCTGTGGGGCATGCCGTTCCTCACCGCAGGGCAGGGGCTGTCGCCGGCCGAGGCCGCAGGCATCCTGTCGGTCAACGTGCTGGTGAGTATGGCACTCAGCCCCATTCTCGGCACTCTGTCGCGACGAATCCCGACCCGACGGTCCCTCGCCCTGGTGCTGCCGAGTGTCGCGGTCCAGGTCATCGCGTGGAGCGCAGTGATCCTCTGGCCCGGTCCTGCGCCGATCTGGCTGCTGGTGGTGCTCGTGGTCTGTCTCGCGGCGGGCGGACCGGCGTCGATGATCGCGTTCGACCATGCGCGCACGCACAACCCTGCCCACCGGCTCAGCACCGCCACAGGGGTGACGAACTCGGGCGGCTTCCTGGCTGCACTGGTCGCCATCTTCTTCATCGGATTCACCCTCGACCTTCAGGGTGCCGGCACGCCGGACACCTACGCGCTCGACGCCTTCCGCTGGGCCTTCACCACGCAGATCCCCCTGTGGCTGATCGGCGCATCGTTCATCATCCGCGAACGCAAGAACACGCGGATCCGCATGGGACTCGACCCCGAGCGCACGCGGCGCCGCTGACCTTCCGGCCAGCGCCCGGGCTCAGAGACGCAGCGCCTGGAACGTCTCCAGGATCAGCTCGACGCTGAGGTGAGACGGGATCTCGTCGTCTCCGGCTTCGAACTCAGCCAGCTCGACGCCCTTCACCTGGCCCGGTGCGAGCGCGGCGAAGATCGCCGCCACCTGATGAGGCAGCAGACCCTCGCCGACGCGGTAGGCGGCGGGGATGTAGCCGGGCTCGAGCACGTCCCAGTCGACGTGGATCCACACGTCGCGCCCGTCGACGAGCTCGGCGACTCGCTCGGGCGTGCTCTCCCCCGGGCCGAGAACGGTCACCCGATGCTCATCCAGCAGCTCTCGCTCGGCAGGATCGATGTCCCGCCCTCCGACGATCACCACCTGAGCCGGATTCAGTCCTGCGCCGTGACCGCTGTCCCAGAGTCCGCATGCCGCCGCGACGACCATGCCACCGAGATACCCGGACTCGGTCGTCTGCGGGGTGTTGAAGTCGCCGTGCGCGTCGATCCAGAGGACGACGGCATCGGGGAATCGCTCCGCGACCGCAGGCAGGGTGCCGATGCTCGCGCCGCACGTGTTCGTGGCCAGCACGGGGACCGCTCCGCTGTCGAAAGCAGCCTGCACGGCATCGCGCAGTCCGCGCAGGGTCTCCGTCGCGTCCGGAAGGCACTCCGACCAGTCGTCCGTGCGCGCCGGAGAAGGAGTCCCGATGATGCGGGGCTGGAGCCCGAGCATCCGGCCGATCGCCTGGCCCGCAGCGAGGGCGCCCGGAAGCGCGCCCGAGGTGCGGTCGCCCACGCGCCCCTGCGAGATGATGAGGTCGATCGGCATGTTCATAGGCATTTCTCCTGAGTGGTCGAGGTGTTGTCCGAGGGACAGGTGCAGGCAGGGTCAGCGACGGGGTGTCCAGCCCATCCGCCGGGCTCCCCCGCGACCACCGCGCTCGATGTCGGCCTGAGCCGACCAGCCCTGGGCGGCACTCTCAGCGTCGAAGGCACCTCGGGCGAGTCTCATGCCGACGTCGTCATGGTGCATCCGCGGTCCGCCGCCGCGACGCACAGACGCCCGCACGCTCCAGGTGTCGTCGGCGAAACCGCCCCCGCGGAAGACACGGTAGTCGTCGTAGCGCTCCGGATCGAGGAAGTCCCAGCACCACTCCCAGACGTTGCCGAGCGTGTCGAAGAGGCCGTTGAGATTCGGCAGCTTCATGCCGACATCCCGCGGCGATCCGACTCCATCGAGCGAGGTCCATGCGATCTCGCCGAGGGCACCGTACTGCGGACCGATCGACCCGGCGCGGCAGGCGTACTCCCACTCCGCCTCCGTCGGCAGACGGTAGCCGTCGCTGTCGACGTGCCAGGTGACCTCTTCACCGTCGAAGGAGTAGGCGGGGTCGAGTCCTTCCCACTCCGACGCGGCATTGCAGAACCGGATGGCGCGGTACCAGCTCAGGTCGCGCGCCGGGCGGCGGGGATGCTGAGCGGCGATCCCCAGCACTTCGGCGAACTGGCCCTCGGTCACCGCGAAGACGCCGATCTCGAACGGCTCGAGCTCGACCGTGCGGTGCTCGCCCCGGCGTGCGTCGTGCAGAGTGACGGTTCCGGCCGGCAGCTTTCGCATCTCCCAGAGATCCACGATCAGCCTTCCACGGGGAGGTGTCGGGTGCGCGGAGCGGGTTCGCGCCCGACCGGTACCGAGAAGATGCGCAGGAAGAACTGGCAGAGAGGACCCACGAGCAGAGCGAACAGCACGGTGCCTGCACCCACGATGCCGCCGAGCGCCCAGCCGACGAGCACGACCGTCACCTCGAGGCATGTGCGCACCAGCCGGATGGGCCTGCCCAGCCGCGCGTGCAGCCCGGTCATCAGTCCGTCGCGCGGCCCAGGCCCGAAGTGGGCGCCGATGTACAGGCCGGTAGCCGCCGAGAGCACGACCAGACCGATCGTGAAGAGCAGCGCCTGCTGAGCAAGGTCCTCCCCGACCGGGATGAACAAGAACCCGATGTCGGCGGAGGGTCCGACGAGAACGGCGTTCACGATCGTGCCCGCTCCCGGCTTCTGCCGGATGGGAATCCACAGCAGCAGCACGATGGCGCTGACGATCGTGGTGACGACGCCGAACGACAGCGGCACATGCCTGGTGATCCCCTGGGTCAGCACGTCCCACGGCGCCGCGCCCAGGGCACTGCGCACGAGGAAGGCGATCCCGAGGCCGTAGAGGAACACGCCGACGAGCAGTTGGGCGATGCGCCGCGTCATCCTTCTGCCGCGGGGCCCGCTCACTGAGGCGACCGCTCGACCCAGGTCGCGTACTTTGCCTCGCGCCCGTCGCCCGACGAGGTGCGTGTCACCCTGCGCTTGACCCAGGGGCCGACGAACTGACGGTAGTACGCGAGACCGACCGGTCCTTCCGGGTGATCGGTGGTCGGCGACCACCACTCCTCCGGTGATTCGACGCCGACGGCCTGCAGTACGCGCGCAGCCACGCGGTGATGCCCGTTGGAGTTCATGTGCAGCCGGTCGTGCGACCAGTAGCGCGGACGCGACAGCTCGGCATCGGGCCAGTTCAGCGCTCGGATGACATCCGGGCGGTCCTCGATCCGGCGCAGCACCGCCGCCGACAGCAGATCGCCCCGGCGCTGGAACACGGGCCCCATCGGGAGCTGACCGCTGGGGTTGGCACCCGACAGCACGATCAGGGTGACACCCTCCTCGTCGCAGCGGCGCAGCACACGTGAGAAGGCGTCGGCGATGTGCTCGATGTCGGCGTTGGGGCGCAGGATGTCGTTGCCACCGCCGTTGAACGACAGATGGGTCGGACGCAGCGCAAGGGCCGGTTCCAGCTGCTCTTCCACGATCGGCCAGATCAGACGCCCGCGAATCGCCAGGTTGGCGTACTGCACGGAGGTGCCGATGGCATCCGCCCAGCCCTGCGCCGCGAGATCGGCCCAGCCGCGCACACTGCCGTCGAGCAGCTCATCGCCGACTCCCTCGGTGAAGGAGTCACCGATCGCCACGAACCGCACAGTCGCCATGCTCTCAGCCTATTGCGGCGCCGAGCGCGCCGAGGCCGGAGTGACGCCGCTCAGCGCTCGTCCAGTGCTCTGCCGCGCAGATCCACTAGACCCCACGCGGCGACGGTGGCGACGATGAAGAATCCGGCGAAGACGGAGAATGCCAGCGGGGCACCACCAGACGCGAGCATGACGGGTACCAGCAGCGGTGCGAGGATCGAGGCGATACGGCCAACGCCCGCAGCCCAGCCGGAGCCCGTCGCGCGCAGCGATGTCGGATAGAGCTCTGGGGTGACCGCGTACAGAGCGCCCCATGCCCCGAGGTTGAAGAACGACAGCGCCATGCCTGTCGCGATGATCGCCTGCTCGCTGCCCGCGGTGCCGAACAGCACCGCCGAGATGGCGGAGCCTGCGAGGAACACCGACAGAGTCGCCCGTCTGCCCCACACCTCGATCAGCCAGGCCGCCACCGCGTATCCGGGCAGCTGCGCGAGCGTGATCAGGAGCGTGAACCCGAACGATCGAACCAGGTCGTAGCCTGCCTGCATGAGGATGCTCGGGATCCAGATGAAGGCTCCGTAGTACGCGAAATTGACGCAGAACCAGACCAGCCAGATGCACATCGTGCGCACGCGGAACTCGGAAGACCACAGCGCGCTCATCCGCTGCGCGGCGTTCTCCGCCACGGTACGAGGAGCGGGCATCTGACGCGCCGGCGGGGTGCGCCGCAGGTCTGCTGCGGTCTCGAAGGTCGAGACGATGCGCTCCGCTTCGGCGACACGGCCACGGGATGCCAGCCAGCGCGGCGATTCCGGCAGCCCCCATCGCACGACCAGCGCGTAGGCGGCGGGGATGGCGCCGAGAGCGAAAGCCCAGCGCCAGCCGTCTTCGGATGCGGGGATCACGAAGTACCCGATGAGAGCCGAGGCCGTCCACCCGACCGCCCAGAAGGCTTCGAGGATCACGATGAGACGGCCCCGGATCGCCGCGGGCGCGAACTCGCTGACGTAGGTGGAGGCGACAGGCAGCTCGGCTCCGAGGCCGAGACCGACGAAGAAGCGCAGCACGAGCAGCATCACCACCCCGCCCACCAGGGCGCTGGCACCGGTCGCGAGGCCGTAGATCAGCAGGGTGAGGGCGAAGACCTGCCGACGCCCGAGACGATCGGCGAGCAGGCCGCCCACGCTCGCGCCGATGGCCATTCCCACGAAGCCGATCGACGCGATCCAGCCCGTCTCTGCCGGCGACAGCTGCCACTGTTCAGCGAGCACGGCGATGATGAACGAGATGAGCCCGACGTCCATGGCGTCGAGCGCCCAGCCGAGGCCCGATCCCGTGAGCACTCGCAGATGCGGGCGGCCGAACGGCAGGGCGTCGAGTCGCGAGGCGATGGATGCACGGCTCGGAAGCTCGGTGTGCGGCATCCTCTCATCGTAGAGGCGCCGCACACCGAGGCTCAGCCGATGACGGCGGTGCGCAGGGTGTCGAGGCCGACCCCGCCGATGTCGAGCGCGCGCTTGTGGAAGTCCTTGAACGAGAACGCGTCGCCCTGCTTCTGCTGCACGGCGTCGCGCACCTGCTCCCAGATGCGCTGACCGACCTTGTACGACGGCGCCTGACCGGGCCAGCCGAGATAGCGGTTGACCTCGAACTGACGGAACTCGTCGGGCATGTTCACGTTGCGGCGCATCTGCTCGAGCGCGTAGTCGTGGTCCCAGACCCCATCGCCCTCCAACGTCGGCTTACCCAGGTGAACCCCGATGTCGAGCACGACGCGAAGAGCGCGCATGCGCTGGCCGTCGAGCATGCCGAGCCGGTCAGCCGGGTCGTCGAGGTAGCCCAGCTGCTGCATCAGGCGCTCGGCGTACAGCGCCCATCCCTCGGCGTGGCCCGAGGTTCCGGCGAGAACCCGACGCCAGGTGTTCAGCTCTGCGCGGTTGTAGGTCGCCTGGGCGATCTGCAGGTGATGACCGGGCACGCCCTCGTGGTACACCGTGGTCAGTTCGCGCCAGGTGTCGAACTCGGTGACGCCTTCGGGTACCGACCACCACATGCGCCCCGGACGCGAGAAGTCGTCGGTGGGGCCGGTGTAGTAGATGCCGCCCTCCTGCGTGGGCGCGATCATGCACTCGAGCTCACGGATCTGCTCGGGGATGTCGAAGTGGCTGGCGCCGAGGTCGGCGATCGCCCGATCGCTGGTCTCCTGCATCCACTTCTGCAGCGCATCGGTTCCGTGCAGCTTGCGCGATGGATCGGCCTCGAGGTGCGCGACCGCCTCCTCCACGCTTGCCCCGGGCAGGATCTCGTTCGCGATCGCCTCCTGCTCGGCGATCATCCGCTGCAGTTCCTCGCGGCCCCACTCGTACGTCTCATCGAGATCGATGGTGGCGCCGAGGAAGCGGCGCGAGTTCAGCGCGTACAGGTCGCGCCCGACGGCGTCCTGGTCGCCTGCGACCGGAGCCAGCTCGCTGATGAGGAACTCGCGAAGCGAGTCGTAGGCCACGCGCGCGGCGCCGGCGTGGTCGGCGATATCGCGGGCGAGCGATGCGGGCAGCTGGCCGTCTGCGGGGGCGGCAGTGGCCGCGATCTCGGCGAAGAAGCCCTGATCGGCGCTGTAGCGCGCGATCTGGGTCGCGACCTCGGTGACCTGACGTCGGGCGGGCACGACGCCGTGCCGGATCCCTTCGCGCAGCGTCTCGACGTAGCCCCTGAGCGCAGCGGGAACAGCCGCGAGGCGCTCGGACACCACGGACCAGTCGTCGACCGTCTCGGTGGGCATCAGGTCGAAGGCCTGACGGAAGTCCTGCGGTGCTGAGGCGATCACGTTGAGGTCGCGAAGGTGCCACTGGGCGTCGTGGAGTTCGAGCTGGAGTCGCAGCTCTGCCGACAGGTCGGTCTTCGTGACCTCGTCGATGCTGTCGACGGGAGCGGTGGCATCCAGTCTCGCGAGAGTCTCGCGCGCGGCCGTGACAGCGCGCTCATGACCTTCGGGGCTGACGTCGTCGAGGCGTGCGTTCGCCTCGTTGCGTCCGATGTATGTGGCGAGGATGGGTGAGAGGTCGACCAGGGTGTCGACCCAGTTCTCGGCGATCTGATCGATGGCAGAGGGGGTGCGAGGCTCTGAACTCATGATCTCGAGCCTAGCCCGCACCCCTCTCTGCAGCCGGGATCAGTGCGCCGCTTCGTTCCAATCACGGCCGCGGCCGACCTGCACCTCGAGCGGAACGGACAGGGACGCAGCGCCGGCCATGCGCTCGCGCACGATGCTCTCGACCTCGTCCCACTCCCCCGCCGCGACCTCCACGACGAGTTCGTCGTGGATCTGCAGCAGGGCGCGCGAGGAGAGCCCGCGGGCGCGCAGATCGGCGTGGATGCGGTTGAGCGCGATCTTCATGATGTCGGCCGCGCTGCCCTGGATGGGAGCGTTGAGGGCGGCACGCTCCGCGTTCTCGCGCAGCACCCGGTTCGGGCTGGCGAGATCGGGGAACGGACGCCGGCGACCGAAGATCGTCTCGGTGTATCCGTCTTCCTTGGCCTGCATGACCGAGGCCCGCAGGTAGTCGCGCACGGCGCCGAATCGGGCGAAGTACTCGAGCATCAGCTTCTTCGCCTCGGACTGCTCGATGCGGAGCTGCTTCGACAGTCCGAACGCGCTGAGCCCGTAGACGAGGCCGTATGACATCGCCTTCACCTTCGTGCGCATCGCCGAGGTGACCTCTTCGGGCTCGACGCCGAAGACGCGTGCGCCGACGAACCGGTGCAGGTCCTCGCCGGAGTTGAATGCCTCGATGAGGCCGGGATCGCCCGAGAGATGCGCCATGATGCGCATCTCGATCTGCGAGTAGTCGGCGGTGAGAAGGGTCTCGTACCCCTCGCCCACTTCGAACGCGCTGCGGATGCGACGCGATTCCTCGGTGCGCACCGGGATGTTCTGGAGGTTCGGGTCGGTGCTCGACAGGCGGCCCGTCTGGCTGCCGGTCTGCACATAGGTCGTGTGGATGCGGTGATCCGGACCGATCGCCGTGTCGAGCGTCTCGATGATCTGACGCAGCTTCGTCGCCTCACGGTGCTGCAGCAGCAGCGCGAGGAACGGGTGCGGATTCGTCTCCTGCAGGTCGGCCAGCACAGCGGCATCCGTCGAATAGCCGGTCTTGGTCTTGCGGGTCTTCGGCAGCTGCAGGTCCTCGAAGAGAACCTCCTGCAGCTGCTTCGGCGAGCCGAGGTTGAACTCGCGTCCGACGAGGGCGAACGCGTCAGCGGCGAGAGCATCGGTGCGCGCGAGAAGCTCGGCGGAGAAGGTCGACAGCACATCGTGCGAGACCGAGACCCCCGCCGACTCGAGGTCGGCGAGAGCGATCACGGCAGGCAGCTCGATGTCGGTCAGCACGGCTGCCACCGAATCCGGCATCGCTTCGCGCACGGCGTGCGCGGTGCGCAGCGTGAACCACGCCTCCTGCGCGGGTGTCGCGCCATCCGTCTCCGGGACGAGCTGGGTCGGGTCGGACTCCGGCAGCTTCTCGTCGAGATAACGGCCGACGAGGTGCGCGAGCGTCTTGTCGGGGAAGCTCGGACGCATGAGCCAGCCGGCGAGCAGCGTGTCATGGGCGAGACCGCCCAGCCGGATGCCCTCGCGCAGAAGCGCCTTCACCTGCGGCTTCGCGTCGTTGAGCACCTTCGGCGAGTCCGATTCGAGCCACGGAGTGAGCGCCGCGATTGCATCGGCGTTCCAGTCGCATTCGTGCAGGGTGTCTGCGGTCGCCACCCCGACGCGTGTGATGCTGTTTCCGACGACCGTGAGCAGCAGGCCGACCTCGCTCTGCTGCGTGCCGAGCCATGCCGCGACGTCGGCGGCCGACGACTCTTCGGCAGCCGGGACCTCGACGGCGGGCTCGTCGTGCGCCGGCTCATCGGGGGCGCCGACCGCCTCGAAGACACGAGGCAGCAGCGTGCGGAACTCGAGGCGCGCGAAGATGTCGCGCACAGCCTGCGCATCGATGGGCACGACGGCCAGATCGGTGGGGGCCACGGGAAGCTCGACGTCGTTCAGCAGACGGTTCAGCTTGCGGTTGCGGCGCACATCGTCGATGTGCTCGCGCAGGTTGCCGCCCACGACGCCCTTGATCTCGCCTGCCCGGTCGAGCAGCTCATCGAGCGAGCCGAACTGCGTCAGCCACTTCACGGCAGTCTTCTCGCCCACCTTGGGCACACCCGGCAGATTGTCGCTCGTCTCACCGACGAGAGCGGCGATGTCGGGGTACTGCTCAGGCCGCACACCGTATCGCTCCTGCACCGTGATCGGGTCGTAGCGCTTGAGCTGCGACACCCCCTGGACCGACGGGTACAGCAGCGTGACGTCGTCGTTCACGAGCTGGATGGTGTCGCGATCACCTGAGACGACCAGCACGTCATAGCCCTGTTCGGAGCCCTGTTTGGCGAGCGTCGCGAGGATGTCGTCCGCCTCGATGCCCTCCTGGGTGAGCACGGGGATCGACATGGCGGCCAGACAGTCCTGCAGCAGCGGGATCTGCCCCTTGAACTCGCCCGGCGTCTCAGAGCGGGTCGCCTTGTACTCCGGGTACTCGTCGGTGCGGAACGAGTGTCGCGACGTGTCGAAGGCGATCGCCATGTGCGTCGGCTTCTCTGCCTTGATGAGGTTCACCAGCATCGACAGGAAGCCGTAGATGGCGTTCGTGTGCTGGTTGTCCTTGGTGGTGAAGTTCTCGACAGGAAGGGCGAAGAACGCCCGGTATGCGAGTGAATGGCCGTCGACGACCATGAGGGTAGGCTTTGCGGAGTCCGTCACCCTGCAAGCCTAACGAGGGCGACGGACACGCGCTGAGGAGGACATGTGACCGAGCAGACCGAGATGACCGGCCTCGAGTGGGCGACGCACCGCGGCATGGGCGCACTCGCCGAGAAGATGGGCATCGAGTTCACCGAGTTCTCGGTCGAGAGAGCCGTCGCGACGATGCCCGTCGAGGGCAACACCCAGCCGGTCGGTCTCCTGCACGGAGGCGCCTACGTCGTGCTCGGCGAGTCGCTCGGATCGATGGCTGCGAACCTGCATGCCGGTCCCGGCCGACTGGCTGTCGGCGTCGACATCAACGCCACCCACACGCGCTCGGCGACCTCGGGCTTCGTGACGGGCGTGTGCACTCCCGTGCACCTGGGACGCAGCATGACCGTGCATGAGATCGCCGTCTCGGATGAGCAGGGCCGGCGCTGCTCGACCATACGCATCACGAACATGATCAGATCCGTCGACGCCTGACGGATGACGCGAAAGAGGCCCCGCCGATCGGCCGGGCCTCTTCTCGTCTGGATCAGACGCCGACTCGCGTCACGCCCGATTCGCGGGCGTGACCCGCAGCCGACTCACTTCTTGGGTGCGAGCTGCTCGATGATCGCCTTGGCGACGTCCTGCATGGTGAGGCGGCGGTCCATCGACGCCTTCTGGATCCAGCGGAAGGCCTCGGGCTCCGACAGGCCCATCTTCTCGTTCAGCAGACCCTTGGCACGGTCGACCAGCTTGCGGGTCTCGAAGCGCTCGACCATGTCGGCGACCTCGGCCTCGAGGGTGATGATCTGCTCGTGACGAGCAAGAGCGATCTCGATAGCGGGCAGCAGGTCGTTCGGCGTGAACGGCTTGACGACGTACGCCAGGGCGCCGGCCTCGCTTGCGCGCTCGACGAGCTCCTTCTGGCTGAAGGCGGTCAGCAGCACGACGGGTGCGATGTTGGCCTTGTGCAGCTTCTCAGCCGCGCTGATGCCGTCGAGCTGAGGCATCTTGACGTCCATGACGACGAGGTCGGGACGCAGCTCGGTGGCGAGCTGGACTGCGGTCTCTCCGTCGCCGGCCTCGCCGACGACGTCGTATCCGTTGTCACGCAGGATCTCGACGATGTCGAGGCGGATCAGCGACTCATCCTCAGCGACGACGACGCGACGCGGGGCGGATGCCGTGGGCTGCTCGGGCTGCTCTTGCTCAGTCACCCGTCCATCCTAGTCGAACGCCGGGCCCGCGGGCGGAAGCGCGAGCAGCGCCACCCCTCGCCTGCGCTACAGTCGTATGCGCAGTGTGCCGGCCGGCGTGGCGGAATGGCAGACGCGGAGCACTCAAAATGCTCTGTCCGAGAGGGCGTGTGGGTTCGAGTCCCACCGCCGGCACCTGTTCAGGAGGGCTGTCCCGGCGTGGACGGCCCTCGTTCGCGGACCGGCGGAACGCGGTGTCAGGCGGCCAGCACCGCGAGCTCGGCCATCACCCGCGGGTGAGCCAGCACGCGGAAGTGCCCGCCGGTGTCGAGCGCGACGTTCTTGGCCCCGGGAAGCTCGCTGCCCTCGGGGATGTGCGGGTCGAACCGCGCGTAGACCGACACGATCCGCCCGTTCGCCTGCTGCTGTGCCGACAGTGCGGCGATCGACGGATGCCTGGGGGCGAGGGCGCGGAGGCTGCGTGTGAGCATGATCCGCGCATAGCGCGATCCGCCGAAAGGTGTCGCGACGGCCAGCATCCCGCGCACGCGCGAAGCGGCCGGCCCGAGCATCACCTGCTTCCCCGCCAGCCCGCCCTTGCTGTGCGCGAGCAGCACGACATCGTGCAGGTCATGCTGCGCCAGGTATCCGCTCACGCTCTGGGCCATCTCCGCCACCGGACGCAGGTTGCGCTCGAGGGGCTCGATCACGTGCACCGGGTGCCCGTCGCGATGCGCGCGCTCGATGAGGGGCTGCATGAATCGCCAGGTCTCGTAGATCCCGGGCAGCACGACGATAGGCACTCCCGCGCCGCGAGTATAGGCCTCGGCTCGACTGCGGCTCCCGAAGGCTCTCGCCTGCCAGACGGCGGCGTAGGCGTAGTCCTCTGCCCACCACAGGGCTCGGCGAAGGACCCCGGTCACGCGGCGCCGCCCTCTGATCGGCCGAGCTCGAGCCCAACGCGGAAGTGGCCGATGGCGGATGCCACAGCCCCGGGCGCGGTGTGCTGCACGTTGTGCACGCGACCAGGCACCTCGACCAGCATCGTCCCCTCGGCTGCCGACGAGCGCAGGAGCCGGCACCAGGTGCGCGAGGCGATCGGATCCCGTCCCCCTCTGAGGATCAGCACGGGGGCGTCGACCGACGCGATGCGCTCCTCGATCGGATACCCCAGCATGTGGCGCAGCTGCGTCAGATACCAGAGCGGTCCGCACCGCAGATAGTCGCCCAGCACGAGCGCGTTCGCTCCCGGGGGCTCGCCCACGGTGTCGAGAGCGAGCAGACCCGCCTGCTGGAGAACCGTGCGGCGACGCTCATCGGCGACCGGGCCGATGAGCACGACGGCCCTGGCCAGCTCAGGACGGCGCGCTGCGAGCTCGACCACCCATTGGGTGCCCATCGACTGCCCGATCAGAACGACTCCGCTGACGTCCAGGCGGTCGAGCACTCTCCCCAGGGCATCCGCCATCTCACCGATTCCGGCATCGCCGTCGGGCTTCGGCAGCCCGCCGAAGCCGGGGAGGTCCACCGAGATCACGGTGCCCTGCTCAGACAGAGCCTCATGCAGCCGCGCCAGATACCGATGCGACATGCCGATGCCGTGCACCAGCACGAAGACGACGTCGGAAGGACCGGTCGAGGTGAGGGAGCGGAAGCACAGATCGCCGATCCGATGCATGCGCTGCGTATCCGACCTCATCTCAGCACCGTACCGCGTCACGCGCACACGAGCGCCGAGGGAGGCGCTGCAGCCCTGTCCCTCGGCGCTCGGATGCTCAGTCTCAGACTCCGGTCTTGTAGACCGGTGCTGCACCGCGGATCGTGTCGCCGACCTTGTGGACGCGCAGATCGTTGGTGGAGCCGATGATCCCGGGAGGGGATCCGGAGATGACGACAACCTTGTCACCGGTCTCGGCGAGGCCCGAGCCCAGCAGGTACTCGTCGACCTGGTGGAACATCATGTCGGTGTGGGGCACGAAATCGACCAGCGACGACCGGATGCCCCAGGTGAGCGCCATGCGGCGACGGATGCCCGGTTCGGGCGTGAACGCGAGCATCGGGATCCGCGAGCGCAGACGCGACAGGCGACGTGCGGAGTCACCTGACTGCGTGAACACGCAGAGGAACTTCGCCTCGACGAACTCCGCGACCTCGAGCGCTGCCAGCGTGATGGCACCGCCCTGCGTGCGGGGCTTCGTGGTGAGCGGAGCGACCCGCTCGAGCCCGTGCTCCTCGGTCGACTCGATGATGCGCGCCATGGTCTCCACGACCACGATCGGGTACTCCCCCACGCTCGTCTCGCCCGACAGCATGACCGCATCGGCGCCGTCGAGGACGGCGTTGGCGACGTCGGAGGTCTCGGCGCGGGTCGGCACGGGGCTCGAGATCATGGATTCGAGCATCTGCGTCGCCACGATGACGGGCTTCGCGTTGCGACGGGCGAGTTCGACAGCCCGCTTCTGCACGATCGGCACGGCCTCGAGCGGCAGCTCGACGCCCAGGTCGCCGCGGGCGACCATGATCCCGTCGAACGCGTCGACGATCTCCTCCAGCGCGTCGACGGCCTGCGGCTTCTCGATCTTGGCGATGACGGGAACGCGAACGCCCTCCTCGGCCATGATCTCGTGCACGCGGTTGACGTCTGCGGCATTGCGCACGAACGACAGCGCGATGACGTCGGCACCGGTGCGCAGGCCCCAGCGCAGGTCGTCCTCGTCCTTCTCGCTCAGAGCGGGAACGTTGACGGCGACACCGGGAAGGTTGATGCCCTTGTTGTTCGACACGGCGCCGGCGACGATGACCTTGGTGGTCACCACCGTGCCGTCCGTCTCGACGACCTCGACGCGCACCTTTCCGTCGTCGATCAGCAGGAAGTCGCCCGCCTTGACGTCCTGCGGCAGGCCCTTGAACGTCGTCCCGCAGATCTCGCGGTTGCCGATGATGTCCTCGGTCGTGATCTTGAAGATGTCACCGACGGCCAGCTCGTAGGGGCCGTCCTCGAAGCGTCCGAGACGGATCTTCGGGCCCTGCAGGTCGACCAGCACGGCCACCGCGCGGTCTGCATCCTCGGCGGCGCGACGCACGTTGGCGTAGTTGGCCTCGTGCACCGAGTAGTCGCCGTGGCTGAGGTTCAGCCGAGCGACGTCGACGCCCGCGTCGATCAGGGCACGGACCTTCTCATAGGTCGAGGTTGCAGGGCCGAGTGTGGCGACGATCTTCGCGCGTCTCAACATCATCTCCAGGGTAAGAGGGCATAAACGAACATGGCGACGTTGCCGCGCTCAGCCTACGCGGGCTGAACGCGGAACGCGACATCTGTGACGGCCACCGGCGCGGGCAGCACGGTGGCGCCCATCAGGTGACGGTCGATCGCGGCAGCGGCCGACCGGCCCTCTGCGATCGCCCACACGATGAGCGACTGCCCTCGTCCGGCATCACCCGCGACGAAGACGCCGGGGATGGCCGTCGCGTACTCGCCGTCGCGCTGGAGGCTGCCTCGGTCGGTCACGACGGGAGTCGTGTCGCCCTCGTACGAGTGGGTCTCGGGACCGGTGAAGCCCATCGCGATGAGCACCAGCTCGGCGGGGATCTCACGCTCCGTGCCGCTCTTGGGCACGCGCCTTCCGTCGATGTACTCCGTCTCGGCCACGCGGACCGCGCGCACTCGGCCTTCGTCGTCGCCGAGGAACTCGACGGTCGACGCCAGATAGGTGCGCTCACCGCCCTCCTCGTGCGCGGACTGCACCTCGAAGAGCGTCGGCATCGTCGGCCACGGCTGGTCATCGCCACGCTCCGTACCCGGCTGGCGCCCGATGGCCAGGTTGGTGACGCTGCGCGCTCCGTGCCTGTGGGCGGTGCCGATGCAGTCGGCGCCGGTGTCACCGCCGCCGATGACGACGACGTGCTTTCCGGATGCCGTGATCTGATTCGCGATCTCGTCGCCGGCGCCGACGCGGTTGGACGGCACGAGATAGTCCATCGCGAAGTGCACGCCGTCGAGGTCGCGACCGGGGATGGGGAGGTCGCGCGGAACGGTGGCTCCGGTGGCGATCAGCACGGCGTCGTATCGGCCGCGCAGCTCGTCCCACGACAGGTCGCGCCCGATCTCGACGCCCGGCCGGAAGCGCGTGCCCTCCTCCTCCATCTGCTGCAGGCGGATGTCGAGGTGCCGCTTCTCCATCTTGAAGTCCGGGATGCCGTAACGCAGCAGCCCGCCGATCCGGTCGTCGCGTTCGAAGACGACCACCGTATGCCCGGCGCGCGTCAGCTGCTGGGCCGCCGCGAGGCCGGCCGGTCCGGAGCCGACGACGGCGACAGTGTGCCCGGTGAGGCGCTGGGGCGGCTGCGGCTGCACCCAGCCCTTCTCGAACGCCTCGTCGATGATCGACACCTCGATCTGCTTGATCGTGACCGCGGGCTGGTTGATCCCGAGCACGCACGCGCTCTCGCACGGCGCGGGGCACAGGCGGCCCGTGAACTCCGGGAAGTTGTTCGTCGCGTGCAGACGCTCGATCGCGCTGCGATCGGCGCCGCGCCAGGTCAGGTCGTTCCACTCGGGAATGAGGTTGCCGAGGGGGCATGCGGAATGGCAGAACGGCACACCGCAGTCCATGCAGCGACTCGCCTGGCGCTTCAGCACGGCACGGTCGCCCGGTTCATAGACCTCTTTCCAGTCCATGATCCGCACCGGCACCGGCCGGCGGGCCGGCAGTTCGCGTTCGGTCGTCTTCAGAAAGCCCTTGGGGTCAGCCACCGGTCACCTCCAGGATCCGGTCCCAGACGACGTCGCCGTCGGGATCGATGCCCGCGGCCTCCGCCTCCTGGCGCATGGTGCGCACGGCGGCGTAGTCGCGCGGAAGCACCTTCGTGAATTCGTTGAGGACGCTCTCGAAGTCGTCCAGGAGAGCGGATGCCAGCGGCGACGCCGTCCGCTCGACGTGCTCGACGAGCAGCTCGCGCAGCACCTCGGCGTCGTCGCGACCGAGCGGCGTGAGCAGCAGCTCGCCGGTGTGCAGCGCCTGACTGTTCACGTTCGCCTCGCTGAGGGCGTGCACGTACGCGACGCCGCCCGACATCCCGGCGCCGAGGTTGCGCCCAGTCGCACCCAGGATCACGGCGACGCCGCCCGTCATGTACTCGAGGGCATGGTCTCCTACGCCCTCCACGACCGCTGTCGCACCGGAGTTGCGGACGAGGAACCTCTCCCCCACGACACCGGAGATGAACATGCTGCCGCTGGTCGCGCCGTAGCCGATCACGTTCCCGGCGATCACGTTGCGGTGCGGCTCGAAGGCGGAGTCGCGCGCCGGGCGGAGGGTGATGTCACCGCCCGAGAGCCCCTTGCCCACGTAGTCGTTCGCGTCGCCCTCCAACCTCAGCACGATGCCAGGCGGGAGGAACGCGCCCAGAGACTGCCCGGCCGTACCGTGCAGGGTGATGTCGATCGTCTCGCGCGGAAGGCCTGCGGCACCGTAGCGTGCGGTCACGTGATGTCCGAGCATGGTGCCGACCGCACGCTCGGTGTTGCGGATGGGAAGCTCCACGACGACGGGCAGCGCGCTCTCGAGCGCCTCGGTCGCGTGCGCGAGCAGCGCGGCGTCGAAGTGCTTCTCGAGCTCGTGGTCCTGCGACCTCGCGCTGCGCCGCGGCTCGCTCGCCGGGAAGGCCGGTCCCTCGAGGATCGGGTTGAGATCGAGGCCGTCGGCCTTCCAGTGCCGCACGGCGGGATCCGTGCGCAGCAGATCGTGCCGGCCGATGATCTCGTCGATCGAGCGGAAGCCGAGAGCGGCGAGCAGCTCGCGCACCTCTTCGGCGATGAACTCCATGAAGTTCACCACGAACTCCGGCTTGCCCGTGAAGCGCTCGCGCAGCAGAGGGTTCTGCGTCGCGACGCCGACCGGGCAGGTGTCGAGGTGGCAGACGCGCATGAGGATGCAGCCGCTGACCACCAGGGGTGCCGTCGCGAAGCCGAACTCCTCGGCACCGAGCAGCGCGCCGATGATCACATCGCGGCCCGTCTTGAGCTGACCGTCGACCTGCACGACCACACGATCGCGCATGCCGTTGAGCATCAGCGTCTGCTGCACCTCGGCGAGGCCCAGCTCCCAGGGCGTGCCCGCGTGCTTCAGGGAGTTCAGCGGGCTCGCTCCCGTGCCGCCGTCATGACCTGACACCAGCACGACGTCACTGAGCGCCTTCGCGACCCCGGCCGCGACCGCGCCGATGCCCGACTGGCTGACGAGCTTGGTGTGGATCCGCGCCTTCGGGTTCGCGCGCTTCAGGTCGAAGATGAGCTGCTTGAGGTCTTCGATCGAGTAGATGTCGTGGTGCGGAGGCGGCGAGATCAGCCCGACGCCCGGCGTCGCGTGCCGCGTCCTGGCCACCCACGGGTACACCTTCTGCGGCGGCAGCTGTCCGCCCTCACCGGGCTTGGCGCCCTGCGCGAGCTTGATCTGCAGGTCGTCCGCCTCGGTGAGGTACTGGCTGGTGACGCCGAATCTGCCCGACGCGACCTGCTTGATCGCACTGCGCCGCTCGGGATCGACGAGACGGTCGGGATCCTCGCCGCCCTCGCCGGTGTTGGACTTGGCCCCGAGCCGGTTCATCGCGATCGCGAGCGTCTCGTGCGCCTCCTTCGAGATCGATCCGTAGCTCATCGCCCCGGTCGAGAACCGCTTGACGATCGAGCTCACGGGCTCGACCTCGTCGAGCGGCACCGGCGGGCGCTCGCCCGTGCGCAGCTCGAACAGCCCGCGCAGTGTCTTCAGTTCGCGCGCCTGGTCGTCGACGAGGCGCGTGTACTCGCGGAAGATGTCGTAACGCCGGGTTCGCGTCGCGTGCTGCAGACGGAACACCGTCTCGGGGCTGAACAGGTGCGGCGAGCCGTCGCGACGCCACTGGTACTCGCCGCCGGTCCACAGACGCTCGTGGGCGCGGGGCGCGCCGTCCTGCGGATAGGCGTAGTCGTGCCGCTTCTGGTTCTCGGCGAAGATCTCGTCGATGCCGATGCCGCCCAGCTTCGTCTCGGTGCCGGTGAAGTACCGGTCGATGAACTCCTGGCTGAGGCCGATGGCTTCGAAGACCTGGGCGCCGGCGTATGACGAGACGGTCGAGATGCCCATCTTCGACATGATCTTCAGCACGCCCTTGCCGAGCGCGTGGATCAGATTGTGCACAGCCTCGTCGGGGGTGATGCCGGTGATGAAGCCGGTGCGCACCAGGTGCTCGACGGTCTCCATCGCCAGATAGGGGTTGACGGCCGCCGCGCCGTAGCCGATCAGGGTCGCGACGTGGTGGACCTCGCGCACGTCTCCGGCCTCGACGATCAGGCCCACGCGCATGCGCGTCTCACGACGGATGAGGTGGTGGTGCACGGCCGAGAGCATCAGCAGCGAGGGAATCGGCACCCGGTCCTTGTCGGAGTCCCGATCCGACAGGATGATGAACTCCGCGCCGCGCTCGATGGCGGCATCCGCCTCTGCGCACATCTCGGCGAGCCGCTCCGGCAGCGACTGGGGGCCGGCGTCGAAGTGGTACAGGCCCGAGATGATCGCGCTGCGGCGTCCGGGCAGGGCTCGATCGACGTGCTTGATCTTGGCGAGCTCGTCGTTGTCGATGACCGGGAAGTCCAGGCTCACGGTTCTGGCGTGCTCCGGACCCCAGTCGAGCAGGTTGAGCTGCGGTCCGAGGCCGAGGCGCAGACTTGTGACGACTTCTTCGCGGATCGCGTCGAGCGGCGGATTGGTCACCTGCGCGAACTGCTGCACGAAGTAGTCGAAGAGCAGGCGGGGTCGCTCGCTCAGTACCGCGATGGGAGTGTCGCTCCCCATGGCGCCGAGCGGCTCAGCGCCGGTCTGACCCATCGGGGTCAGCAGCACCTTGATCTCTTCCTCGGTGTAGCCGAAGGTGCGCTGTCGACGGGTGATGGAGGCGGCGGGATGCACGATGTGCTCGCGCTCGGGAAGATCCGCGAGGCGCACCGCGCCGGCATCCAGCCATTCCTGCCACGGATGCAGGGTGGCGAGGTCGTGCTTGACCTCCTCGTCCTCGATGATGCGGCCCTCGGCCGTGTCGACGAGGAACAGGTGCCCGGGGCGCAGACGCCCCCTTCGCTTGATGCGCTCGGGCTCGAACTCGAGCACGCCGGTCTCGCTGCCGATGACGACCAGGCCGTCGACGGTCTCGGTCCAGCGGCCGGGACGCAGGCCGTTGCGGTCGAGCGTGGCACCGACCTGCGTGCCGTCGGTGAAGATCAGGGCTGCGGGGCCGTCCCACGGCTCCATCTGGATGTCGTGGAACTCGTAGAACGCGCGCAGGTCGGGGTCGATGTCAGACTGCTTCTCCCACGCCTCGGGAACCATCATCATGATCGCGTGGGGCAGGCTGCGTCCGGTGAGGGTGAGCAGCTCGAGCACCTCGTCGAACGAGGCGGAGTCGCTGGCGCCGTCGCTGCAGATGGGCAGCAGCGGACGCATGTCGCCGAGCAGGTCGGACTGCAGCTGCGACTGGCGCGCGCGCATCCAGTTGCGGTTTCCGCCCACGGTGTTGATCTCGCCGTTGTGCGCGAGCATGCGCAGCGGCTGAGCCAGCGGCCACGAGGGGAAGGTGTTGGTCGAGTAGCGCGAGTGCACGACGGCCAGCTCGGAGGCGAAGCGCTCGTCCTGCAGGTCGGGGTAGAACGGCTCGAGCTGCAGGGTGGTCAGCATGCCCTTGTAGCCGAGCGTGCGGCACGAGAGCGAGACGAAGTAGGCGCCGAGTTCGTGCTCGGCGCGCTTGCGCAGCCGGTAGGCGAATCGGTCGAGGGTCAGCGGGGAGCCCGCTCCGGGGATGCTGACGAAGAGCTGTTCGAAGGCAGGGCGGGCCTCGTCGGCGAGCTTGCCGAGGTGCTCGTTGACCGTGGGCACGACGCGCCATCCGAGCACGTCGAGCCCCTCTGCGGCGGCGATGCGCTCGATGCCGGCCTTCTGCTCACGGCGGGCGCTCGACTCCCGAGGGAGGAACGCGAGACCTGCTGCGTACTCGCCGGCCGGGGGAAGGTCGAAGGAGACCACATCCCGGAGGAACGCGTCCGGCATCTGGGTGAGGATGCCGGCGCCATCGCCGGTGCCGGCATCAGAGCCGATGGCACCGCGGTGTTCCAGGTTGCGCAGGGCCTCGAGCGCCAGCGCGATGATGTCGTGGCCGGGTTCCCCGCGGAGCGTTGCGACCATGGCCAGGCCGCAGGCATCCTTCTCGTGGGCGGGGTTGTACAGGCCCTGCTTCGGGGGGTAGGCGCCGGAGGCGCCGTATGGAGGCTGGAAGTACACCAGTCACCGTCCTCAGATTTCAAGTGAACCCGGGGACATCATCGGCCCGTTCGTTCAGTGCGATCTCTCGCGCGGAAGGAGAGCCCGGGCGGGCTCTCACGTGACGGGAGCGGTGCTTGTGGCGATGGCTCCTAGTTCGCTTCGGCCGAGACGGGAGGCTCACTCACGTCGACGAAGTCGGAGGAATTGTCCTGCGATTCTACATCGTCGCTCTTGGGCTCCCGACCGCGCACGTACGGAGACGGCTCGACACCAGGGTGACGGCGGCTCTGCACGATCAGGATGACGATGCCGACGATGACGCCGATGATCGCGGCCCACACGTTGCTGCGCAGCCCGAGCAGGACCTCGCTCGGATCGATGCGGATGCTCTCCCAGACGATGCGACCGGCCGAGTACCAGATCAGGTAGACCGCGAACAGGCGGCCCCACTGCATCGAGAGGCGGCGACCGAGCCAGAGAAGCACGATCACGCCGAGACCGTTCCACAGCACCTCGTACAGGAACGTGGGGTGGAAGAGAGTGCCCTCGGCGAGGCCCGCAGGGAAGGCGGAGTTCGTGGACTCGATCTCCAGACCCCACGGGAGGTCGGTGGGAAGGCCGAAGAGCTCGTGGTTGAACCAGTTGCCGAAGCGGCCCATCGCCTGGGCCAGCAGGATGCCGGGCGCCAGCGCGTCGGCGAAGGTCCAGAACCGGATCCCCGTCCACTTGCACCCGAGCCACGCGCCCAAAGCACCGCCGAGCAGCGCGCCGAAGATGGCGATGCCGCCCTCCCAGATCGCCCAGACCGAGCCTGGCTCGAACGGGTTCCAGGTGTTCCTTCCCTCACCGAAATAGAAGTTCGGGTGGGTGAGCACATGGAAGATCCGGGCGCCGATGATGCCGAGGGGCACCGCGACGATGGCGATGTCGATCACGACCCAGTTCTCGGCCCCTCGCCGGGTGAGGCGGTAGTTGGTCAGCAGCACGGCCGCGATGATGCCCGCGATGATGCACAGGGCGTAGAAGTGGATCGTCAGCGGGCCGATCTCGAACGAGCTGACCGGAGGGCTCGGGATGCTGGCGGGCACGGTCGACAGGCTGCTGAGAGGCGCGAAGGGCATGAGAAAGATCCTAGTATCGCGTCGTCGGCGTACCGCCGGCGAGGGTTCTGGTGGTTTCGGCGAGGGCTTCCAGTCCCCCATCGCGCAGCGCCTTGACGAGCGCGGTTCCGACGATGGCGCCGTCGGCGTACTCGACGACGCCCGCCACCTGCTCTGCGTTGGAGATGCCGATGCCGACACAGGCGCGTACGTCGCCGCGGGCGCGCATGCGCTCGACGAGGGTGCGGGCGGCCAGGTCGAGGGCCGCGCGCTCACCCGTGATGCCCATGGTCGACACGGTGTAGACGAATCCGGTCGAAGCGGAGATGACGAGGTCGAGTCTCTCGTCGCTCGAGGTGGGCGCAGCGAGGAAGATGCGGTCGAGCCCGGTGCGGGTGCTGGCTTCGATCCACTCCCCCGCCGACTCGGGGGTGATGTCGGGGGTGATGAGACCCGCCCCGCCTGCGGCGAGCAGATCGTCCGCATAGCGGTCGACGCCGTACTGCATGACGGGGTTCCAGTACGTCATGACGACCACGGGCACATCGGTCTCGGCGGTGATCGCCTTGACCGCGGTGAAGAGGTCGCGCATGCGGAACCCCTTCGCGAGCGCGTGCTGCGTCGCCTCCTGGATGACCGCGCCGTCCATCACGGGGTCGGAGTAGGGCGGGCCGAGCTCGATGATGTCGACGCCGTTGCGGGCCAGCGTCAGCGCAGCGCGGATGCTCGTGTCGAGATCCGGATACCCGACCGGCAGGTAGCCGATGAAAGCGCCGCGTCCGGCCTCGTGCGCCTTGACGATGGCGTCTTCGACGCGGCTCACTCCGCGCCCTCCTCTGCGTCGTACAGATCGAAGTACCGCGCCGCCGTGTCCATGTCCTTGTCGCCCCGGCCCGAGAGGCAGATCGCGATGATCCCGTCGGGGCCGAGCTCGCGCCCGATGCGCAGCGCACCGGCGAGGGCGTGCGCGGACTCGATGGCAGGGATGATGCCCTCCGTCCTGCTCAGCAGCCGCAGCGCCTGCATGGCCTCGTCGTCGGTCGCGGGGATGTACTCGGCACGACCGATGTCGCTGAGCCACGAGTGCTCGGGACCGACACCGGGGTAATCGAGGCCGGCCGAGATCGAGTGGGACTCGATCGTCTGGCCGTCCTCGTCCTGCAGCACGTAGGTCTTGGCCCCGTGCAGCACACCCGGCCGGCCGCGCCCGATCGACGCGGCGTGCTTGGGCGTGTCGACGCCGTCTCCTGCGGCCTCGACTCCGTACAGCTTGACGCCCTCGTCGTCCAGGAAGGCGTCGAACATGCCGATCGCGTTCGATCCTCCGCCCACGCATGCGACAACGGCGTCGGGCAGCCTTCCGGCCTCGTCGAGCAGCTGCTCGCGCGCCTCTTCTCCGATGATCTTCTGGAAGTCGCGCACCATCGCAGGGAACGGGTGAGGACCGGCCGCGGTGCCGAAGATGTAGTTGGTGGTCTCGACGCTGGCGACCCAGTCGCGGTACGCGTCGTTGATGGCGTCCTTCAGGGTGCGCGAACCCGTGGTCACGGCGACGACCTCGGCGCCGAGGAGACGCATGCGCGCGACGTTCAGCGCCTGCCGCTCCGTGTCGACCTCACCCATGTAGATCGTGCAGTCCAGTCCGAACAGGGCAGCCGCCGTCGCCGTGGCAACGCCGTGCTGCCCGGCGCCGGTCTCGGCGATGACGCGGGTCTTGCCGAGGCGCTTGGTCAGAAGCGCCTGTCCGAGCACATTGTTGATCTTGTGCGAGCCGGTGTGGTTGAGATCCTCGCGCTTGAGGAAGACACGCGCGCCCCCGGCGTGCTCCGCGAAGCGCGGCACCTCGGTGATCGGCGACGGTCGTCCTGCATAGGAGTGCAGCAGGGTCGCGAGCTCCGACCGGAACTCCGGATCGGCGATCGCATCCTCGTAGGCGGCGGTGAGCTCGTCGATCGCGGCGATGAGGGACTCCGGCATGTAGCGGCCGCCGAAATCACCGAAGAAGGGTCCGTGCTGGTCGCGAAGACTGACGTTCACGTGGGTCACTCCGTCCTCCCGCGCACCGGCGTGTCACCGGCCGCGAGGAATGCGTCGAGGGTGGCGACGGGGTCGCCGGTGACCAGTGCCTCGCCGATGAGAACGACGTCGGCACCGGCATCCCGGTACCGCGTGACGTCATCGGGCTGCAGCACGGCCGACTCCGCGATGCGGACGGCCGAGTCGGGGATGCGATCCGAGAGCCTGGCGAACAGATCGCGGTCGAGTTCGAGGGTGTGCAGGTTGCGGGCGTTCACGCCGATGAGATCTGCACCGAGGTCGATGGCGACATCGAGCTCTTCCGCGGAGTGCGTCTCGACGAGCGGCGTCATCCCGAGCTCCGTGATGAGCGCGTGCAGCTCGGCGAGAACACCGCGAGAGAGACCGGCCACGATGAGCAGCACGAGGTCGGCACCGGCCGCGCGGGCCTCGAACACCTGGTACGGGGTCGCGATGAAGTCCTTGCGCAGCACGGGAACGCTCACACGGTCGGTGACCGCTTCGAGGTCGGCGAGGCTGCCGCCGAAGCGGCGCTGCTCGGTGAGCACGCTGATCGCCGAAGCCCCGCCCTGCTCGTACAGTGAGGCCTGCAGCGCCGGGTCCGGGATATCGGCCAGTGCGCCGCGGGAGGGGCTGGCGCGCTTGACCTCCGCGATGATCTTCACGCGATCCGCCGGAGCGAGCGCAGCGAGCACGTCGCGGGCAGCGGGACGCTCGAGAGCGTCGCGCTCCACGGCAGCGAGCGGCCGCGATTGAGCGCGCGTCTCTGCGTCCTGCACCGCGCCGGCCGTCAGGTCGGCGAGGACCATCAGTGAGCCTTCGGCGTGTACTTCGGGCCCTTCACACCCCAGCCGGCCTTCGCCATCGCCCAGCCGACGATCGCGCCGATCACGACGACAGCGACGCTGACCCAGACGGCGACGGGCTGGTTGAGGCAGAAGAAGACCGTGCCGGCGGTGAACCCGACGAGCATGATCACGACGGCGGTCCAGGCAGCAGGCGAGTGTCCGTGGCCGGGATCGGCGATCGGGTTGGTCATGTTCTCCTCCGGGTGGCTAGGCGATGGTGACAGTCTATCGGGCTGAGTCCGTCGGATCGGTGCCGTGCGACAGCTCGTCCCAGGAATCGACGGCGTCGAGCGGGCCCGTGCTGTGGTGCGCGGCCTCCGAGGCGGCCCGATAGCGACGGCCTCCCGCCGGCCAGCGGCGGGCGGTCGCGAGAACGTAGACGGATGCCAGGGCGAGCAGGATCCAGGCGATCAGAGCGAGCACCGGCCAGGGCGTCGGGTCGATGGCGGCCACGACCTCGCCCAGCGAGGACTCTCCGCCGAGGCCGGTGGCCTTCGTGACGGCGGGTGCGACGGCTGACAGCGGCGGCGATCCGATGAGCGGCGCCGTGCCGACGAGCAGCGTGACACCGGCGCCGAGGCCGAGAACCCCGATGACGTGACGCAGCACGGGGCCGGCGATCGAGAGTGCGGCGCCCAGAGCGAGCACCGCGAGCGACAGGGGTGCGAGAAGCGGGTAGATCACCGAGCCGGTGACGCTGAGCGGCTCGCCCGCATCAGCCCGCTGCACGGTCGCCCACACCTGCGTCGACGAGATGATCCCGATCCCGCCGGCGAGCAGGAATGTGAGGACCCCGAGCATCCTGGCCCGACGCAGCACGTCAGTCCACCCCGCCCACGGGCAGTTCGCGCCCGTCGAAACAGGTGCGGGTGCCCGTATGACACGCGGGACCGTGCTGGTCGACCTGCAGCAGGATGGCGTCGGCGTCGCAGTCGACCGCGACGCTCACCACGCGCTGAGTGTTGCCCGAGGTGTCGCCCTTGCGCCAGTACTCCTGGCGTGAGCGCGACCAGTACACCGCACGGCCGCCGCTGAGCGTTCGCCGCAGCGCCTCGGCATCCATCCAGGCGAGCATCAGCACTTCGCGCGTATCGTGCTGCTGCACGATCACGGGCGCGAGTCCATCGTCATTCCAGGCGATCGACGCCGTGTCCTGCTCGGTCACCTGACCACCACCCCGTCCGCTCGCAGCGCATCCTTGACGTCGCCGATCGAGAGCTGCCCGCTGTGGAACACGCTCGCGGCGAGCACGGCATCCGCTCCGGCGGCGATGGCGGGCGCGAAGTCGCCCACCTGACCGGCACCGCCTGAGGCGATCACCGGCACAGTCGAGACCTCGCGCATCAGGGCGACGAGCTCGAGGTCGAACCCGTCCTTGGTGCCGTCCGCGTCGATCGAGTTGACGAGCAGCTCCCCCGCACCGCGCTCGATGGCCTCGCGCGCCCAGTCGAGGGCATCGAGAGTCGTCTGGGTGCGGCCACCATGCGTCGTCACGACGAAGCCGGAGTGCGTGGTCGTCGCGCGCGTGACATCGAGCGACAGCACGAGCACCTGTGCGCCGAACCTGTCGGCGATCTCGTCGATCAGGGCCGGACGGGCGATCGCCGCGGAGTTGACGCCGACCTTGTCGGCCCCGACCGAGAGCAGTCGCGCCACGTCGTCGACGCTCCGCACGCCTCCGCCGACCGTGAGCGGGACGAACACCTTCTCGGCGGTGCGCTGAACCACGTCATAGGTGGTCGCCCGAGCATCCACCGTCGCGGTGACATCGAGGAAGGTGATCTCGTCGGCCCCCTGAGCGGCGTAGTGCGCCGCCAGCTCGACGGGATCGCCCATGTCGCGCAGGTTCTGGAAGTTGACTCCCTTGACGACGCGCCCGGCAGCCACGTCGAGGCACGGGATGACGCGCGCGGCGAGAGTCATCAGAGCCTCGCCGCGTGGATCGCGGTGACGAGGATCGCGCGCGCGCCGAGAGCGTACAGGTCGTCCATCACCTGGTTCACTCCCTTGCGCGGCACCATCACGCGCACAGCCACCCACTCGGGGTCGCGCAGCGGTGAGATCGTCGGCGACTCGCGGCCCCCGGCGATCGCGACCGCGGCATCGACCAGTCCGACCGGCAGGTCGTAGTCGAGCAGCACGTACTGACGGGCCACCATCACGCCACGCAGGCGGCGCAGCAGTCGGTCGGTGCCCGGCACGTCGCCCGGTCGGCTGATCAGCACCGCCTCGGATTCGATGATCACGGGTCCGAAGATCTCGAGCCCGGCCTGACGCAGTGTGGTGCCGGTCTCGACGACGTCGGCGATCACGTCGGCGACGCCGAGCCGCACAGCGGATTCGACCGCACCGTCCAGTGGCACGAGCACGGCCGTGACCCCGTTCTCCCGAAGGAAGTCGTCGACGAGACCCGGATAGGCCGATGCGACTCGCACGCCCTCGAGATCGTGGATCGACGAGTACCGTCCGGGAGGAGCGGCGAATCGGAAGGTCGAGCGCGCGAAGCCCAGCTGCTCGATCTCCCTCGCATCGTCCTGGCGGACGTCGCGCAGCAGATCACGGCCGGTGATCCCCACGTCGAGGGCACCGGACGCCACGTAGGTGGCGATGTCGCGCGGACGGAGGTAGAAGAACTCGACGTCGCTGTCGGCGTCGATGACGTGCAGGGTCTTCGGGTCGCGACGGCCGGTGTAGCCGGCCTCCGCGAGCATCTCGGCGGCTGTCTCGGACAGGGAGCCCTTGTTGGGAACGGCGATGCGCAGCATGGATGTCTTTCGTCTCTCGTGAACGGTCGTCTGAGCGTCGTTCACAGATGTCGGTAGACGTCCTCCAGGCTGAGTCCCTTGGCGAGCATCATGACCTGGAGGTGGTACAGCAGCTGCGAGATCTCCTCGGCGGCTTCGTCGTTCGACTCGTACTCGGCGGCCATCCAGACCTCGGCCGCCTCCTCGACGATCTTCTTGCCGATCGCATGCACTCCGCGATCCAGCTGTGCGACGGTGCCCGATCCCTCGGGACGCTCGAGCGCCGTGGCGCTGAGCTCGGCGAACAGTTCGTCGAATGTCTTCACGATTCCAGGCTAGCCGCTCGCGCACGCTCGCGAAGACCGATGACCGCGGCCTCGATGTCGGCCGCCCCGTACACGGCCGAGCCGGCGACGAAGGTGTCGGCCCCCGCAGCTGCCGCCTGCGCGATCGTGGCGTCCGAGATGCCCCCGTCGACCTGCAGCCAGACGTCCGATCCACGCCGGCGTGCCTCATCGTGCAGCGCACGCAGCTTGGGCATCGTCTCGGGCATGAAGCCCTGGCCGCCGAAGCCGGGCTCCACGGTCATCACCAGGACCTGATCGAACTCGTCGAGGATGTCGTAGAGCGGCTCCCCCGCCGTACCAGGCTTGATGGCCACGCCGGCGCGGGCGCCGATCGAGCGCAGACGCCGTGCGAGAGCGACGGGATCGGCCGCAGCCTCGAGGTGGAAGGTCACGCTCGCCGCTCCCAACTCGGCATATCCGGGCGCCCAGCGGTCGGGGTCGCTGATCATCAGGTGCACGTCGAGCGGGATCGGGCTGGTGGCCTGGACGCGCTCGACCATCTGCGGCCCGAACGTCAGATTCGGCACGAAGTGGTTGTCCATCACGTCGACGTGCACGAAGTCGGCCGTCGCGATCCGGGCGAGCTCGGCCTGCATGTTGGCGAAGTCGGCGGCGAGGATGCTCGGGTTGATGCGCGGTGCGGGGGGAAGGGTCATGACTGCGTCCTCTCCTGGTCGGTGCGCTGCAGCAGCGCGAGGAACATGGCGTCGGTGCCATGGCGGTGGGGCCAGAGCTGCACGCTGCGGCCGCCAGGCCCGTCTGCGACCCGTGGGGCGAGGTCGATCGGAGACTGCGAGACATCGGCCATCACGGCACGGGCGTCGAGCTCGACGACGTCGTCGCGTCGACGCAGCACCTCGGCGACCACGCCCGAGGTCTCGGCGAGATGGGGCGAGCAGGTCGCGTACCCGACGATGCCCCCTGGTGCGAGCGCGTCGAGTGCCGCGTCGAGCAGCTGCATCTGCAGTTCGACGAGCTCGGCGACGTCGGCAGGCGATTTGCGCCAGCGCGCTTCAGGGCGTCGCCGCAGCGCCCCCAGGCCGGTGCACGGCGCATCGACCAGGATGCGGTCGAAGGATGCCGGATGCCGTGCCGCCAGCGTCCTGCCGTCCTCCTCGTGCACGGGCACATCGATCGGCAGCGGCCGCACGGCGTGACGCACGAGCCCGGCGCGAGCCGGCACCACCTCGTTCGCCTCGAGGCTCGCTCCGCTCTCGTGTGCGAGCGCCGCGAGCATGGCGGTCTTGCCGCCGGGTCCCGCGCACAGGTCGAGCCATCGCTCCCCCGCGCGCACAGGCTCCGCGGCAGCGAGCGCCAGAGCGATGAGCTGCGAGCCCTCGTCCTGCACCCGGATGGTGCCGTTCGCGTCGGTGATGATCTGCCGGGGGTCGCCCCCGGGCGATCCGAAGGCGGTCGCGGCATAGGGTCGACGCGGTGTGCCCGGCTCGGCGAGACCGGGGAGTGCTGCGAGTGTGACCTCGGGAGCATCGTTGTCGGCACCCAGGAGCTGTTCGAGCTCGTCGGCACGGTCTTCCGCCGCGAGAGCCCGTCGCAGCGCGCGTATCACCCACACCGGGTGGGCGGTGCGCAGCGCGAGTCGCTCGTCGTCGGACCGCGCTCCCGCCTCGATGCGCTGCTGCCAGGTGTCGGCGTCGTCGCGGCCGATCCGGCGGAGCACGGCGTTCGCGAATCCGGACGCACCGCGGCCCGCTTCAGCTGCGACGAGCGAGACGGACTCGTTCACCGCCGCGTGCGCGGCGACCCGTGTGGACAGCAGCTGATGAGCGCCGAGGCGCAGGGCGTCGAGCACCGCGGGGTCGATCTCGGCGACGGGCCGGCCGGCGGCCTCGGCGATGATGGCGTCGTACGTGCCGCGGCGCCGCAGCGTGCCATAGGCGAGTTCGGTCGCGAGTGCGGCGTCCTGAGCGCTGACCCCCGCCTCGACGATGAGCTTCGGCAGCAGCAGGTTCGCGTACGCGTCGTCGTCCGACACAGCGCGCAGCACGTCGTACGCCACCCAGCGGGCGGCCTGGATCTTCGGCGCGCTCATGCGCCGGCCCTCCGGGACTCGCCGTCGCGCAGCCCGCGCCACCAGTCAGCGGCATTCATCGGCCCCTTTCCTGCCGGCTGGACGCGGGTCACGGCGAGAGGCGTCGTGCCGGTGCCGACGAGCACAGCGGACTTCGTGCCGGCGAGCTCCCCGGGCTCGAGCGCGACGGCGTCGGCGGGTGCGGGCTCGGCCGCGAGGATCTTCAGCCGGGCCCCGTCGAGCGTGGTGTGCGCGCCGGGCTCGGGGGTCACACCCCGGTAGCGCGCGTGCACCGACGCGAGCGGCTGGGTCCAGTCGAGCACGCCGTCGTCGAGAGTGAGCTTGGGAGCCAGTGTGGGTGCGCCCTGCTGCGGCTGCGCACGGGCGGTGCCGTCGGCGATGCCGGCGACCACGTCGACGGTGAGCGCGGCACCGTCGTCAGCGAGCACCTCGAGAGCGACATCGGCCGTGGCGTTCTCGGGCAGCGCGACGGCGCGCATGGCGAAGACATCGCCGGCGTCGAGGGCGGGGACGAGCTGGAACACGCTCACGCCGAGCTCCGCGTCGCCGTTGATCAGCGCCCGCTGCACGGGTGCCGCCCCTCGCCACTGCGGAAGCAGGGAGAAGTGCAGATTGATCCAGCCCTTCTCGGGCGTGGAGAGCAGCGGCTCGCGAACGATCCCGCCGTACGCCACGATCACGCCGAGGGCGGCGTCGAACGCGGCGACCTGCGCTGTCACCTCATCGTCGAGGCGTGCCGCCTTGATCACCGGCAGCCCGAGCTGCTCGGCGACCGTGGCGACCGGCGACGGCGTGAGCACGCGCTTGCGACCGAGGGGCGCATCGGGGCGGGTGATCACCGCCGCTATCTCGTGCTGGGCGGCGAGGGCCTGCAGAGTGGGAACGGCCACCGCGGGGGTGCCTGCGAACACGAGGCGCATGAAAGGTTCTCCGGTCGGTCGAGCGAGGGTCGGTGATCAGATGTCCGGTTCGAGGATATCGAGATGCACGGCGAGCGGGATCCGCTGTCGTCCTCGACCTCGACGGCTCTGGGCTGCATCGGCGACGACGCTCGCACGCAGTGTGTCGGCGACGCTCTGGCCTGCGGCGTAGGGGAAGCGCACGAGGGCGCGGACGCGCCCGTCGTCGTCGGTCGGCACAGGACCGAGTACGGCGTCCGCGGGGATGCCGATGGCCGAGAGCGCGTCCAGCGCTCCGCGCACGGATGCGGGGATGCCCTCGATCTGGGCGAATCGGGCCGTGGGCGGCATGTGCAGCGGCATCCGGGCATCCAGTTCGGAGCGTGCGTAAGCGGCGCCCGACCAGGTTGCGAGGGCGCGCGCGACGGGACCGTCGACGCCGACGAGATGCACGGGAGCCCCCGGTGCGGCGAGAGCCGCGGCGTTCGACCACCACCGCAGGCACGACTCCCCGATCCGCAGGTCGGGGGCCTGCAGCATGCGCGCACCGTCGAGGAGGATGACCGCTCGGTACCCGCCGGCTGCGACCGGCTCGGCTCCGCGCGTCGCCACGACAAGGGCGGGGCGGTCGTCGACGTGCTGCACGGGGTGCGCCCCGTCTGACACGATGACCCGGACCCCCGGGAAGGCGCGTCCGAGCTCGTCCGCGGTGCGCTCGGTGCCCGACGACGCCAGGCGCACCTGATCGGAAGAGCACTCCACGCAGCGCCAGGAGTGCGCCGAGCGGCCGCACCATCCGCACACAGGCACGGCTCCACGGCGACGGGCACCGAGCGGACCCCCGCACTGTCGGCATCGGGCGGGGTGCCTGCACTGGGCGCAGACGAGCGTCGGCGAGAATCCGGGGCGGGCGACCTGCACGAGCACCGGCCCTTCCGCGGCAGCGGCGCGCGCCGTGGCGAAGGCGCTCGACGGCACCCGCTGCCCCATGGTGCGCTCGAGTTCCTGAGGAGTGCTCAGACGTACATTCGGGATGACCCGTCTCGCCGCCGTGATGTCGCGCAGCCATCCGTTCTGCACCAGTCGCTCGATGTCGGTCGAACGGGTGTGCGAGACCAGCAGCAGTGCGCTGCCCTCCTGCTCCTGACGGATCAGGGCGGCGTCACGCGCGTGCACATAGGGCGCGAGGGGCTCAGCCAGCAGAGCATCGGCGTCGTCCCACAGCGCGACGAGGCCCGCACGGACCGGCGAGTACACGGCGGACCGGTTGCCGACGACGATGCAGGGCGCGTCGTCGAGCGTGCGAAGGAACGCGCGATAGCGGTCGGGGTTCGGCTGTCGCGCGTCGTGCCGCACGACGGCCTCAGCCGGAGCGAGCGCTTCCAGCGCGGCGAGCAGCAGCTCCTGGTCGCGGTAGTCGGGCACGACGAGAACGCTCGAGCGGCCTTTCCCCAGCTGAGCGGCGGCGACCGCAGCCAGCAGAGCGGCCCATCCGGGACGAGAGCCCTCCTGCACGGGGATGGCCTCGACGGCCGCGCGCCCGGCCTCGGCCATCGCCTCGCGCAGCCCCTGGTACTGGCCGATGATCTCGTCGGCTCTGGCCAGGGCATCCGGATCGACGACAGCAGGCTCACCGATCGGTGTCCAGGCCTTCTCGACTCGCACCTGTCGCTTGGGGATCGCGAGACGGAGGATGTCCGACGCCGAGCCGGCGGCCCGGTCCGCGGCGCGGCGCGCCAGGCGGTAGAGCCGCTCGGGCATCACGACCGCAGGCGAGACGACGCTCTCGACCGTCGAGAGCGAGCGAGTGGCATCCGCCTCCACATCGATCTCGACGACGAAGCCGTCGACGACGCGACCAGCCGTGCGCAGCGGCGCCTTGATGCGCACACCCGGTGTGACGTCGCCCAGCTCGCGAGGCAGCTCGTAGTCGAACAGCCGATCGAGCTGTGGCAGCGGCGAGTCGATCAGGACGCGCGCAATGCGGCGCCCCTCTTCGCGGGCCGTCGGCACTCGCTCTGCACGAGCGTCGGACACGCCGGCCTCAGAGCCCGGCGGCGCGGCGCAGATCGTCGGCGCGGTCGGTGCGCTCCCAGGTGAAGTCCGGCAGCTCGCGCCCGAAGTGGCCGTAGGCGGCGGTCTGCGCGTAGATCGGGCGCAGCAGATCGAGCTCCTCGATGATGGCCTGCGGACGCAGGTCGAACACGGCCGAGATCGCCTGGGTGATGGTCTCTTCGGATACCCGGCCGGTGCCGAAGGTCTCGACGTACAGGCCGACGGGGCGGGCGACGCCGATCGCGTATGCGACCTGCACCTCAGCACGCTCTGCGAGCCCGGCGGCGACGACGTTCTTGGCCACCCAGCGCATCGCGTAGGCGCCGGAGCGGTCGACCTTCGACGGGTCCTTGCCGCTGAAGGCACCGCCACCGTGACGGGCGGCCCCACCGTAGGTGTCGATGATGATCTTGCGACCCGTGAGTCCCGCATCGCCCTTCGGCCCGCCCGTGACGAACGGCCCGGCCGGGTTGATGTAGTACTTCAGGTCGTCGGCGAGGTCGAGACCGGTCTGCTCGAGCACGGGATCGATGACCGTCGACCGCACCAGGTGCTTCAGTTCGTCCTGCGAGATGTCGGGGTGGTGCTGCGTCGACAGCACGACCGCGTCGACGGTCTTCGGCGTGAAGCCGTCGTAGCCGAGCGTGACCTGGGTCTTCCCGTCGGGGCGCAGGAACGCCAGCTCACCCGAGCGGCGCACCTCCGTGAGGCGCTCCGCGATACGGTGCGCCGTCCAGGCGGCCATCGGCATGAGCTGCGGCGTCTCGTTGGTCGCGAAGCCGAACATGATGCCCTGGTCGCCGGCGCCCAGTTCGTCGCGGGGGTCGGTCGAGCCGCCGTCGCGCTGCTCCTGCGCCTGGTCGACGCCGTTCGCGATGTCGGACGACTGCTCGCCCACAGAGATGCTGACTCCGCACGACGATCCGTCGAAGCCCGTGTCGCTCGAGGTGTAGCCGATGCCGTTCACGACATCGCGCACGATGGTCGGGATGTCGACGTAGCCCTCGGTGCGGATCTCACCGGCGACGTGGACGAGACCGGTCGTGACCAGCGTCTCGACCGCGACGCGGGAGTCGCGATCGACGGCGAGCAGACCGTCGAGGATGCTGTCGGAGATCTGGTCGCAGATCTTGTCGGGGTGTCCTTCGGTGACGGACTCGGACGTGAACAGGCGCAGGGCGCTCATCGGTGCTCCAAAACGGGTTCGTGGGGCGGAGCCGGGGCGGGCTCGACGCCAGTGTGCATGGAGCCGCCGACATCCGGGTGGGGACGTCGGCGGCTCACAGTGCGAAGAGGCTCACTCAGCGTGGCGGATGCGCAGCTTGTCCTCGTTGATCTCGTGCAGAGCGATCGTGAGGGGCTTGTCCTCGACCGACGAGTCGACCAGCGGTCCGACGTTGTCGAAGAGGTTTCCCTCGTGCAGGTCGGAGTAGTAGTCGTTGATCTGACGTGCGCGCTTCGACGCGTAGATCACGAGCTCGTACTTCGACTCGACGCGCTCCAGCAGGTTGTCGATGGGCGGGTCGATGATGCCGTTGTTGTGTCCGGCCATGGTGGACCTCCTGGTCAGCCGACGGAGTCGTCGGGAAGCGGTGGATGAGAGCGCGCGCGGATCAGCGCGCAGAGTCTGTCGCCAATTCTACGACCTCTTCGGCCGCGGTGGCGACGTCGGCGTTCACGACCAGGTAGTCGAACTCGTTCTGCGCGGCCAGTTCGACCCTCGCGGTGCGGAGCCGTCGGACGCGTTCCTCGGCATCCTCGGTGCCTCGACCGACGAGCCGCTGCACCAGTTCGTCCCAGCTGGGCGGCAGCAGGAAGACGAGGGATGCCGTCGGCTCGGCCGCGCGCACCTGCCTGGCGCCTTGAAGATCGATCTCGAGCAGAACCGTCCTGCCGTCGGCGAGGGCGGCGTCGACGGGACCCCGCGGCGTGCCGTACCGGTGCTTGTTGTGCACCACGGCGTATTCGAGCAGCTGCTTGTCGGCGATGAGCCGGTCGAACTCGACGTCGTCGACGAAGTAGTAGTGCACTCCGTCGACCTCGCCGGGCCGCGGCGCGCGGGTGGTCGCCGAGACCGACAGGTGGATCTCGGGGTGCGTCTCGCGGATGTGCGCAGCCACCGTCCCCTTGCCGACCGCGGTCGGCCCGGCGAGCACGAGCAGCCGGCTGCGGGCCGGGCGGGGGCGGTGCGGGGGGAACCGCTCGTCGAGCCAGGCGCTCAGCGCGACGCGCTGACGGACGCCCAGACCGCCGAGTCGCTTGACGGGGGCGATGTGCAGCTCTTCGAGAACGCGATCGCGCTTGCCTGCGCCGATGGCGGGAAGCGCCATGAGGAAGTCCGTGACGCGCATGGTGGCGGCGTCGGACTCGGCATCCTCGATGGCACGGTGAAGCACGGCCTGGGGCGCGATCACCCGCGTGCTCAGATCCCGTTTGAGAGCGGCGCGCGCTCGCCGCCGCTCGAGAGCGCGGCGCGAGGCGGCGACGCGATCGACGTCGGGGACGGCAGGACGTTCAGGCACGGAGGACCTCCTGATAGCGCAGGTTTCGGGTTCTGATCTGCTCGGCTATGCCGGCGGGTCCCGCACCGAGGATGCTCCGGCTCTCGCTCGCGAGCACATTGCCCGCCACCGCGCCGAACCGCTGGACCAGGTCGTCTTCCGTCGCGCCTTGAGCTCCGAAGCCCGGCGCGAGGATCGGCGTGTCGACGAGGAGCGCGTCGTCGAGGCCCACCTCTGCAGGGTCGACGGTCGCTCCGACCACGAGGCCGACCGGTCCGAGTCCGCCGGCGAAAGCGGCCGAATGGTTGACCCAGGTGACATCGCGGGCCACCCGCGCCGCCACCGTCTGCTCGTCGGACGCCTCCACATCGACGGTGCGTGCTGTCTGCAGCGCCGCCGCCTCTGGGTTGCTCGTCGCCGCGAGCACGAAGACGCCCTTGTCGGCGCGGACCGCGGCCGTGAGCGTGTCGCGCAGCGACTCGGGGCCGAGATACGGGCTGATCGTGACCGCGTCGGACTCGAGCGGCGAGCCCGGTTCCAGCCACGCCGACGCGTAGCCTGCCATGGTCGAGCCGATATCGCCCCGCTTCGCGTCGGCGAGGACGATGAGATCGGCGTCCCTGGCCGCGGCGATCACGTCTTCCAGGGCGGCGAACCCGCGCGAGCCGAAGCGCTCGAAGAAGGCCACCTGCGGCTTCACCACACCGGCGCGTCCCGCAGCGGCGTCCACCACCGCGAGGCCGAACTCTCGCAGCCCGTCGGCGTCCTGTCCGAGGCCCCACTGATCGAGCAGCGCCGCATGCGGGTCGATGCCGACGCACAGCGGACCGAACCGGTCCATCGCCGTGCGCAGCCTCACCCCGAACGAGTCGCTCATCGCGCGTCCGCACGGTCGAGGGCGTACTCCTGCAGGCTGCGCACGTCGAAGCCGGACTGCGTGGCGTCCATTCCCGTCACGGCGGCGCCGAGCACGGCCATGGTGGTGAACAGCGCCTTGTCGGCGGCGACCGCGGCGGCGCGGATCTCGTATCCGTCCGCACGGGCCGACCCGCCCCCGGGCGTGTTCACGACGATGTCGATCTCGCCGTCGTTGATCAGGTCGACGATGTTGCGGTCACCGCTCTCCTGCGTCTCGCTGAACTTCGACACGACGCGGGCCGTGATGCCGTTGCGGCTGAGGATCTCGGCGGTGCCCTCCGTCGCGACGATATCGAAGCCCAGCTGCTGCAGGCGATGCGCAGGCAGGATGACGTCGCGCTTGTCGGAGTCGGCGACCGAGATGAACACGGTGCCCGATGTCGGCATGCCGCCGTACGCGGCCGACTGGCTCTTGGCGAACGCCGTCGGGAAGTCCCGATCGATGCCCATGACCTCGCCTGTCGAGCGCATCTCAGGACCGAGCACCGAGTCGACGACCTTGCCGTCGTGCGTGCGGAACCGCTTGAACGGCAGCACGGCCTCCTTCACGGCGACCGGTGAGCCCAGCGGCACGCGGGAGCCGTCCTGGGCGGGAAGCATGCCCTCGTCGATCAGCTCGGCGATCGTGGCGCCCGCCATCAGCCGGCTCGCGGCCTTCGCCATCGGGATGCCGAGGGCCTTCGACACGAAGGGCACGGTGCGGCTGGCGCGCGGGTTCGCCTCGATCACGTAGAGCACTCCGGCGCTGATCGCGAACTGCACGTTCAGCAGGCCTCGCACTCCCACGCCCTCGGCGATGGCGAGCGTCGCGGTGCGCACGCGGTCGACATCCGTACGGCCGAGCGAGACCGGGGGCAGGGTGCAGCTCGAGTCTCCGGAGTGGATCCCGGCTTCCTCGAGGTGCTCCATGACGCCGCCGATGTAGAGGTCGGTGCCGTCGTAGAGCGCGTCGACGTCGAGCTCGATCGCGTCGTCGAGGAAGCGGTCCACCAGCAGCGGCTTGCCCTCCTCGATCACGACCTCGCCGGCGGTGCGGACGAAGTACTCGCGCAGCGACGCGGTGTCGTAGACGATCTCCATGCCGCGTCCGCCGAGAACGAAGCTCGGGCGCACGAGCACCGGGTAGCCGATGTCCCCGGCGATGCGCACGGCACCCTCGACGTCGATCGCCGTCCCGTTGCGCGGGGCGACGAGGCCTGCGTCGTCGAGCAGGCGGGCGAACAGCTCGCGCTCCTCGGCGAGGTCGATCGCAGCCGGGCTCGTGCCGAGCACGGTGTATCCCGCTGCCTCGATGCCCTTCGCGAGCCCCAGCGGGGTCTGACCGCCGAGCTGGCAGACGACACCGAGGATCGTTCCGCTGCGTGCCTCCGCGTCGAGCACCTCGAGCACGTCCTCGAGCGTCAGCGGCTCGAAGTACAGGCGGTCGGAGGTGTCGTAGTCGGTCGAGACCGTCTCGGGGTTGCAGTTGACCATGACGGTCTCGTACCCGGCGTCCGACAGCGCGAAAGAGGCGTGCACGCACGAGTAGTCGAACTCGACGCCCTGCCCGATGCGGTTGGGGCCCGAGCCGATGATGACCACCTTGGTGCGGTCGGACGGCGCCACCTCGGTCTCGAAGTCGTAGCTCGAGTAGTGGTACGGCGTGAGCGCGGGGAACTCGCCGGCGCATGTGTCGACCGTCTTGAAGACCGGGCGCACGTCGAAGCCGTGACGGATGCGGCGCACCTCGGCCTCGTCCAGGCCGCGCAGCTCGGCGATCTGCAGATCCGAGAAGCCGTGCTCCTTCGCGTAGCGCAGAGTCGCGGCATCGAGCTCGTCGGCGGATGCCACGGCTTCAGCGACCTCGTTGATCAGGACGATCTGGTCGAGGAACCACGGGTCCATGGCCGTCGCGTCGAACGCCTGCTCGATCGTCGCCCCCTTGCGCAGCGCCTGCTGCAGCACGACGATGCGTCCGTCTGTCGGGGTCTTCGAGATCTCGAGCAGCTCGTCGACCGTGCGGTTCTCCTCGCCCCAGTGGAAGCTGGATCCCCGCTTCTCGAGCGAGCGCAGCGCCTTCTGCAGCGCGGTGGTGTAGTTGCGTCCGATGGCCATGGCCTCGCCGACCGACTTCATGGTGGTGGTGAGCGTGGCGTCAGCGGCCGGGAACTTCTCGAACGCGAAACGGGGCACCTTCACCACGACGTAGTCGAGCGTCGGCTCGAAGCTCGCAGGCGTCACGCCGGTGATGTCGTTGGGGATCTCGTCGAGACGGTAGCCCAGGGCGAGCTTGGCGGCGAGCTTCGCGATCGGGAAGCCCGTGGCCTTCGAGGCGAGCGCCGACGAGCGGGAGACACGCGGGTTCATCTCGATGACGATGATGCGACCGTTGGTCGGGTCGACCGCGAACTGGATGTTGCAGCCGCCGGTGTCGACGCCGACCGAGCGGATGATGTCGATCGAGATGTCGCGCATCTTCTGGTACTCGCGGTCGGTGAGGGTGAGCGCCGGAGCCACGGTGATCGAATCGCCGGTGTGAACCCCGACCGGGTCGACGTTCTCGATCGAGCAGACGACCACCGTGTTGTCGGCGGTGTCGCGCATGAGCTCGAGCTCGTACTCCTTCCATCCGAGGATCGATTCCTCGAGGAGCACCTCGTTGGTCGGCGAATCGTGCAGTCCTGCGCCGCCGATGCGACGGAGGTCGGCCTCGTCGTAGGCGAAGCCCGAACCGAGGCCGCCCATGGTGAACGACGGGCGCACGACGAGCGGGTAGCCCAGCTCGTCGGCCCCCGCTAGCAGCTCGTCCATGGTGTGGCAGATGACGGAGCGGGCGACGTCGGCACCCGCTTCGAGCACGAGCTCCTTGAACACCTGGCGGTCCTCGCCACGGCGGATGGCCTCGACCTTCGCGCCGATCAGCTCGACGTCGTACTTCTCGAGGATGCCGCGGGCGTGCAGCGCCATGGCCGCGTTCAGCGCGGTCTGCCCGCCGAGGGTCGGGAGGATCGCGTCGGGCTTCTCCTTGGCGATGATCGTCTCGATGACCTCGGGCGTGATCGGCTCGATATAGGTGGCATCGGCGAAGTCGGGGTCGGTCATGATCGTGGCGGGGTTGGAGTTCACGAGGATGACGCGCACGCCCTCCTCGCGCAGCACCCGGCAGGCTTGGGTTCCCGAATAGTCGAACTCGCATGCCTGGCCGATGACGATCGGGCCGGAGCCGATGACCAGGACGGAATTGATGTCTGCGCGCTTCGGCATCAGTTGGCGCCCTTCTTGTTGGCGAGCACCAGCTCGCGGAAACGACTGAACAGGTAGTGGGCGTCGTGCGGACCTGCCGCCGCCTCGGGGTGGTACTGCACGGAGAACGCCGGCACGTCGAGGGCCCGCAGGCCCTCCACGACCCGATCGTTCAGGCCGACGTGGCTGACCTCGGCGCGTCCGTAGCCATGGGGGCTGTCGAACTCGCCGTCGATCGGCGCGTCGACCGCGAAGCCGTGGTTGTGCGCGGTGATCTCGACGCGCCCGGTCGCCTTGTCGATGACGGGCTGGTTGAGGCCCCGGTGACCGAAGGTGAGCTTGTACGTACCCAAGCCCAGCGCCCGGCCGAACAGCTGGTTTCCGAAGCAGATCCCGAAGTACGGGATGCGCGCGTCGAGAACCTGCCTGAGCACGGCGACCTGCTGATCGGATGCCGCGGGATCGCCGGGGCCGTTCGAGTAGAACACGCCGTCCGGCTCGACCGCCGCGATGTCGTCGAACGACGAGGACTGCGGCAGCACGTGCACGTCGAATCCGAGTGCGGCGAGGTTGTCGAGAGTGGACTGCTTGACTCCGAGGTCGAGCACCGCGACGTTGCCGATGCGCTCGGTGCTGGCCGGGATGACGACCGGTTCCGCGACCGAGACGGTCGCCGACAGGTTCTGGCCGGCCATCTCGGGCGCAGCGGTCACCCGCTGAAGCTGCTCCTCGGCATCCATCGCCGCGTCGGCGCCCGAGAAGATCCCACCGCGCATCGACCCCGTGTCGCGGATCCGGCGGGTCAGCGCACGCGTGTCGATACCGCTGATGCCGACGATGCCGCCGCGCACGAGAGCGTCGTCCAGGGATTCCTCCGAGCGCCAGTTCGACACCCGGCGGGCGGGGTCGCGCACGATGTACCCGGCGACCCAGATGCGCGACGACTCCTCGTCTTCGCGGTTCATGCCGGTGTTGCCGATGTGGGGTGCGGTCTGCAGGACGATCTGACCCGCGTACGACGGGTCGGTCAGCGTCTCCTGGTAGCCCGACATGCCGGTGGCGAAGACGACCTCGCCGAGGGTCGTGCCACGCGCGCCATAGGCGCGGCCCTCGAAGCGGGTGCCGTCCTCGAGAACGAGCACTGCGGGCTCTGCGGGGGTGATGGATGTCATGAGTTCTCTCCGTTCTCCGCTGCCGCGCACAGGCGCTCGAGCTGCGGAAGGATGTCTGCGGGCCCGCCGGAGGCGAGCCGGATGAAGGAGTCGACGTGCACGCCGTCGGCGACCCGCCATACGAGGCGGATGAGGCCGTCGCGCTCCACGACGCGGTCGATGGCGACCGTGGCCCGGTCGGCGGCGGCGAGCCGCGTGGATGCCAGGAAGACGGTCGGAGCGCCATCGAGGCTGAGGGCGACGCCGCGGTCGGTCAGCACGAGCTCTCCACGCGCGCGGTAGGTCAGCGGGCTGACCGCGAGGCGCTCGAGAGGCTGGTCGTGCTTCGTCGTGGCCACGTACAGGATCTCGTGCCTGCCCGTCACCTCGGCGTGCTCGGGGACCCCGATCGGCGCGGTGAGGTCGGAGTCGCGTCGCAGTCTTCGGCGCCATGCGAGGAACATGGTCAGCAGGATGAGCGCGGCGACGAGGCCGATGATCAGACCGGCGGTCTCCCGGCTCACTCGCCCAGCTCCTCGACGAGCACTCCCCCGTCGACGGTCACGACGCCGCCGTGGATCGTCCACTGCACGCGCCCGGGCAGCTCGCGCCCGAGGTACGGGGAGTTGTGACTGCGTCCGTGCAGGTCGGCCTCGGTGAAGACACCGGGCACGCTCGGGTCGTACAGCGTGACGTGTGCGGGACGCCCGGCCTCGAGCGTGCCGAACCCGTCGAGTCGACCGATCTGCGCCGGCGCCGAGCTCATCACCCGGGCGACGTCGGTCCAGTCGAGCTGGCCGGTTTCGACCATCGCCTGGTGGACGACCCGCAGTGCGCTCTCGAGCCCGACCATGCCGTTCGCCGCCGCCTGCCATTCGCAGGCCTTGTTCTCGGCCGGGTGCGGGGCGTGGTCGGTGGCCACGATGTCGATCGTTCCGTCGGCGAGACCCTCGCGCACCGCCATGACGTCCTCAGCCGTGCGCAGCGGCGGGTTGACCTTGTAGCGCGCGTCGTAGTCGCGCACGAGGTCGTCGGTGAGCAGCAGGTGGTGGGGGGTGACTTCTGCGGTCACCTGGATGCCGCGCTTCTTGGCCCACCGGATGATGTCGACCGATCCTGCGGTCGAGAGATGGCAGACATGCAGACGGGAGCCGACGTGCTCGGCGAGCAGCACGTCGCGCGCGATGATCGATTCCTCGGCGACGGCCGGCCATCCGGTGAGACCCAGCTCGGCCGAGACGACGCCCTCGTTCATCTGGGCGCCCTCGGTGAGACGCGGGTCCTGCGCATGCTGGGCGATGACGCCGTCGAACGACTTCACGTACTCGAGTGCGCGTCGCATGATCAGCGGGTCCCAGACGCAGAACCCGTCGTCGCTGAAGACACGCACACGCGCTCGCGACCCGGCCATGGCCCCGAGCTCGGCCAGGCGCTCGCCCTTCTGGCCGACGGTGACCGCGCCGATGGGCTGCACGGTCGCATAGCCCGCTGCCTCGCCGAGGGCGAGCTCCTGCTCGACGACGCCGGCCGTGTCCGCGACGGGCTGGGTGTTGGGCATGGCGAAGACAGCCGTGAAGCCGCCGGCGGCCGCAGCGCGGGTGCCGGTGAGCACGGTCTCGGATGCCTCGAAGCCGGGCTCACGCAGGTGGGTGTGCAGGTCGACGAGTCCGGGGAGCGCGACCAGGCCGGCTGCATCGATCACTCGCGCGCCCGATCTGGTGAGGCCCGAGCCGACCTCGGCGATGACGCCGTTCTCGATCACGATGTCGGCGCTGTCGCGCCCGAGCAGCTGGACGCCTGCGATGACGAGGGTCTGGCTCATTTCACTTCCCCTCTTCGTTGCGCTCGCCTGCCAGCAGCAGGTAGAGCACGGCCATGCGCACCGAGACTCCGTTGGTGACCTGCTCCAGCACGGTGGAGCGGGGCGAGTCTGCGGCTTCGGATGAGATCTCCAGCCCGCGGTTCATAGGACCGGGGTGCATGACGATGCTATCGTCCGGCAGCGTCGCCGCACGGACGGCATCCAGACCCCACAGTCGGGAATACTCCCGCTCAGTGGGGAAATATGCGGCGTGCATGCGCTCGGCCTGGATGCGCAGCATCATGACGGCGTCCGGCCCGTCGGCGAGGGCCGCGTCGAGGTCGTAGAGCACGCGCACCGGCCACTGCGTGACGTTCTGCGGCACGAGCGTCGGCGGGGTCACGAGGGTGACGTCGGCGCCGAGCAGCGAGAGCAGCCAGACGTTGGATCGGGCGACGCGCGAGTGCAGCACGTCTCCCACGATGACGACGCGCAGGCCCGAGAGGTCGTGACCTCGGCTGTCGCGCCCGTACCGTCGCTTGCGGATCGTGAAGGCGTCGAGCAGGGCCTGGGTGGGATGCTCATGCGTGCCGTCGCCCGCGTTGACGACGCCGGCCGAGATCCAGCCGCTGGTCGCGAGCGTGCGGGGCGCACCGGATGCCGGATGCCGCACGACCACGGCATCCGCGCCCATGGCCTCCAGCGTCTGGGCGGTGTCCTTCAGGCTCTCGCCCTTCGACACGCTCGATCCCTTGGCGGCGAAGTTGATGACGTCTGCGGAGAGTCTCTTCGCAGCGGCTTCGAACGAGATCCGGGTGCGGGTGGAGTCCTCGAAGAACAGGTTCACCACGGTCTTGCCGAGCAGGGTCGGCAGCTTCTTGACCTCCCGGAACTGCGTGTCGGCCATGTCCTCCGCGACGTCGAGGATGCGCAGCGCCTGCTCGCGATCGAGGGTGCGGGTGTCGAGCAGGTGCCTCATGACTCGATCGTCACCTCGTCGGACCCGTCGAGCTCGCGCAGGCGCACGTTGACGCGCTCCGCTCGCGACGACGGGATGTTCTTGCCCACGAAGTCGGGGCGGATGGGCAGCTCACGGTGACCGCGGTCGACGAGGATCGCCAGACGCACGGCCGAGGGGCGGCCGATCGACTGCAGCGCATCGAGCGCGGCGCGGATGCTGCGCCCCGAGAAGAGCACGTCGTCGACGAGCACGACCGTCTTGCCGTCGATGCCGTCGGCGGGGATCTCGGTGCGCTTGGGAGCACGTGTCGGGTGCTTCGACAGATCATCGCGGAACAGCGTGATGTCGAGCGATCCCACCGGGATGTCCGTCTCGGCGATGCCGGAGATGATCGGACCGAGTCGCTCGGCGAGCGTGACTCCCCTGGTCGGGATGCCGAGGAGGACGAGACCTTCGCCGCCGCGATTGGACTCGAGGATCTCGTGCGCGATGCGGGTCAGAGCGCGCGTGATATCGGCTTCGTGCAGCACTGTGCGTGCAGACATCGGCCACTTCCCTTCTCCGCCTCTCAGGACGGCTTTAAAGGTTCGGTGATGGTCCGATTCTAACGATTCGGCTCCTCCGCCGCTGGTATACCAACCGGCGCGGAGCATCGATCCTTGACACCTAGTGTTGCTAGGCCTAGTGTCACTAGGCATGAACGCGGAATCTCTCAAAGGGCACATGGACATGCTCGTGCTCTCGGTCGTCGCGCGAGGGCCGTTGCACGGCTACGGCGTCATCGACGCGCTGCGGGAGCGCAGCGACGGGTCGTTCGATCTGGCCGAGGGCACGGTCTATCCCGTCCTCCATCGTCTGGAGCGGGCGGGTCTGCTGACTCACGCGTGGTCGGAGTCCACGGGCCGGCGCCGCAAGCTCTACCGACTCACGCCGGCCGGTACGGCTCGGCTGCGCGAACAGCAGAGCCGGTGGCGCGAGTTCGTGGACGCTGTCGAGTCGGTCATCGGAGGCCGGGCATGGCCGGCGATGGCCTGATCGACGGGTACCTCGCGGCGCTGCACGCACGCACACGCGGCCGCGCCGACCAGCGTGACCTCATCGACGAGATCGCGGACCACCTGCTCTCGGCCGCAGAGCGCCTGGAGCAGCGGGGCGTGCCCCGCGCCGAAGCGGAATCACGCGCTCTGACGCGGCTGGGCGACCCTCGCCTCGTCGCGTCGCTTCTCACCTCCACACCATCGAAAGGCACCGTCTTGTCACTGTTCTTCGCACGCCGACTCGGCATCTTCGCCGGCTTGGCCTCCGTCACCTGGGCCCTCGCAGCCGTATCCACCTACTACGGCTTCACGGCGCTGTCCGGCAGCTGGTCGCAGGAGAGCTACCTCGCCTCGGCCATGCTGGTCGCCACCGCGTGCCTGCTCACCACCGCCGTGCTCTTCGGCGTCAACATCCGCGCGCGCGGTCGGGTAGACGCGGGCACCGTCTGGATCACCGTGCTCGGCTTGTTCGCCACCGCCGTGGCGGTGCTCCTCGCCTGGGCGGTGACCATCTGGCTTCCTGTGCTCGCCGCCGCGGTCACGTGGACGTGCATCCGTGCCCGGCGCGCCCATGCCGGATCACCGGCGTTCGCCGCCGCTCTCGCCGTGCTCTCGCCGCTGCTGGCCATCGCAGTGATCGCCGTGAGCGTCTTCGGCGTGATCACGGGAGACGAGATGGACCTCGCGATCTGGGCTTCGGTCGCCGCTCTCGGGGTGCTGCTCATCGCCGGATTCGTCGACATCGCGGCCCGGGTCTCGCACACATTCCGTCTGACATCGGCCACCGCCTGACGCCTCGGGCATCCGAGGGCCGAGCGTCGACAGCGAGGTCGGCGTTCCGATGGGCCCGTGCGCCTCGGTGCGGATTTCCGCGAGTCGGAGTCAGGCGCCGAGGCGCAGGGCGTCTTCGGTAACCGGGCAGCGCTCCGCGCGGATCGGGTGCCCCGTCGTGGTCAGGCACTTGCCCGTCGCGAGGTCCCACTTCCAGTCGTGCATCGAGCACGTCAGGATGCCGTCTTCGATCTTCCCGGTGCGGGTGAGGTCGGCGCGCAGATGCGGGCAGCGCCGCTGCACGATCCAGTCGCCGATCTCGGCGTCTTCGGTCTGGTCGGTCTGCTCCTGATACCAGTTCTCGACGTACTCGATCCGGTCGACCGAGAGGCACTTGAGGAACGTGGTCAGGAACTCGTTGAACTTGCCGCTGCGTCCGACCGAGAACTGCATCGACAGGAAGATCGAGTTCGACCAGTCGATCTCGTGGTCTCGGATGTTCGTCGAGACCAGGTCAGCGGGGATCGTGTACCAGTAGATGCACTCCTCGCCGGCGTACTCGCGGACCTTGGCCTTGGGGAAGTCGACGACCATGTCGAGGTCGCCGATCTTGAAGCGGACGTTGCCGCCGACACCGAGGCGGATGGTGCGCGACTTCTTCAGCAGCGGCTCCCACCACTCCTTGATCGCAGTGAGCATCTCGTCGGGCGGCATCACCGCCGCCCGGGTCGCCTCCTCGTCGATGATCTCCTGCTGCCGCGTGGCCTTCTGCTCGGCCAGGTACTCCCACTTGTCGTCGAAGATGTGGTCGATCTCCGCCTGGGAGTAAAGGCTCTGCGACACGTTCAGCTCACCGTGGTTCATGTCGACCACGGTGCCGGGGATGAAGAGATGACCGTCGTACTGAGGCGCCAGCTCCTTCATGTGCGCCAGGAACTCCTTCTGATCCGTGAAGATCGAGTCGTCGTTCCGGCCCTTGCCGTTGTACTGGAAGAGCTCTTCGCGCAGGAACATGGGCGGTCCCGCCATCGGGAAGACGTGAGGGGCGTCGACCTTCTCGATGTAGTACATGGCCCGCTTGTTCTGCGCATCGCGCTTCAGACCGGCGAACTTCTGCTTGGCGTCCTGGGGCAGGTCGTAGACCATGGGCCACCAGATCGCTCCGGAGACCTGGGTGAAGTACGCCTCGGGCTTGCCGAACGACAGCAGCGCCTCGAGGTCGAGCGGATGCGAGTCGTTCTGGTTGAGGATCGAGGCCGTACCGTCATCGACGCTCAGGGAGGAGTCGCCGATCGGGCCGTCGCTCGGCGCGCGCAACGGCGTGATCATGATCTTCAGGTCTCCGCGCTCGATCACCTGACCGGCGGGCGCGTAGGTGATGTTGTTGTAGCCGAGCGTGCGGATGTCGACCTCGAGGTCGTCGGTGACGTACTCGGGCAGCAGCACCTCGATGTCCTTGGAGATGTACTTCTCGAGCAGCTTCGGATCGAAGTGGTCGCGGTGGCGGTGCGAGATGTACAGGAAGTCCGCGTCGCGCCCGAAGCGCTCCCAGTCGAGGCCGCGGTTGTCGGGGAACGGGAACCACGAGCCGTAGAACGAAGGACCGAGAACCGGGTCGCAGATGATGTTTCCGCCGGCCGTCTCGATGAACATCCCGGCATGGCCGAGTCCCGTGATCCGCATGTCTCTCCTCTGGGTTGGACAGCGTCAATTCTAACGAGCGCTTGCTGTACGCGGTCGGTGACCGGCCGTGCTTATCCGGATGCCCGTCCGTCTCGCGGCGGTCAGGAGTCCAGTAGCCCGCGGATGTCGTCTGCAGTGAGCGCCTGCGAGAACAGCGCCTCGTCGTCCATCACCGCGGTGAACAGCCGGGCCTTGCGCTGCTGCAGCGCCAGGACCTTCTCCTCGATGGTTCCGGCGGCGATGAGCCGGTACACGAAGACCCGCTGCGTCTGGCCGATCCGATGTGTGCGGTCGATCGCCTGCGCCTCGGCTGCGGGATTCCACCACGGATCGAGGAGGAAGACGTAGTCGGCCTCGGTCAGGGTGAGCCCGAATCCACCCGCCTTGAGACTGATGAGGAACACCGGCGCGTCGCCGGAGCGGAACCCGTCGATGACATCCTCCCGACGGCGAGTCGAACCGTCGAGATGCTCGTAGCCGATGCCTGCTTCGCGGAGCCGCTCGGCCGCCATCTCGAGGTAGGACGTGAACTGGCTGAACACCAGTGCACGATGACCCTCCGCGCGGAGCTCCTGCACGTGCTCGAGAAGCACGTCGAGCTTCGCCGAGACGGCTTCAGAGGCATCCGGGTCGATCAGCCTCGGGGAGAGCGCGAGCATGCGCAGCATCGTGAGCGAGCGGAACACGATGAAGCGGTTGCGGTCGAGATCGGCGAGCAGTCCGAGCACCTTCTGCCGCTCACGCTGCAGCACCGTGTCGTACACCGCTCTGTGGGCGGGGCTCAGGTCGACGATGAGCTCCTGCACCTGCTTCTCGGGGAGGTCGGCCGCGACCAGCTCTTTCGTGCGGCGCAGCATGAGAGGGCGGATGCGGCGGCGCAGCCGCTCGAGTCGCTGCTGACGATACGGGGCGCCCTCCTCGTTCTCCGGTACCTTGCCCTGCTCGATCGGCTGCACGTAGTCCTCGCGGAAGCGGCGCTTCGAGGGGAACAGCCCTGGCGCCGTCAGGGCGAACAGGGCCCATACGTCGGTGAGGCTGTTCTCGAGCGGCGTGCCGGTGACGGCGATGGTCACCGTTGAGCGCAGCTTCGCGATGGCGAGGTGCACCTTCGTCGCCGGATTCTTCGCGAACTGCGCCTCGTCGATGATGACACCCGCCCAGTCGATGCCCTGGTACTCCTCGGCGTCCAGCCGGAGCAGCGTGTAGGAGGTGACGAGGATCTCGGCGTCGGCGACCATGGTCGCGATCTCGTCGGGCCGCCGGGCCCCCGTGCCCTCTACCACCCGTACGCGAAGCTCCGGGGTGAATCTGCCCGCCTCGCTGCGCCAGGTGCTCAAGACCGACGTCGGCGCGATCACGAGGAACGGCCTCTTCTCCCCCGTCTCGACGGCGTGGGCGACCAGGGAGAGCAGCTGCAGCGTCTTGCCGAGACCCATGTCGTCGGCGAGGATGCCCCCCAGACGGTGCTTCCAGAGGAATGCGAGCCAGTCGAGTCCCTGCTGCTGATACGGGCGCAGCTGCGCCCGCAGGCCGCTGGGCGGTGCCGTGGGAGGAACGTGCTCGATCCCTCGCAGCCCCTCTGCTGTCGCGCGCCAGCCGACCGCCTGCTCGGACTCGTCGGCGAGGTCTTCGAAGTCGTCCCAGAGGGCGGTCTGGTAACGGCTGATCCGAGGACCTGTCTCCCACTCGGTGAGAGCCCCCGCCTCGTCGATCAGCTCGCGCAGCTGCTGCAGCGCGGGATGCGCGAGAGAGAAATAGGTGCCGTCGACCAGCATGAGCTTGGTGCGCCGCATGCTCAGCGCGGTGAACAGGGGTGTGAAGGGGATGGAGTGCCCGTCGATCTTCACGAGCACGCCGAGGTCGAACCAGTCCGGGTCGGTCGACTCGACCGTCGACACCGAGATCTCCGGGGTCCCGGTCAGCTCGCGGTACCTGCGGCGCCGCCCGGTCACGACGACCTTGATGTCCGCAGCCTCGTACGCCGGCAGGACGTGAGCGGCCCACTCCGCGGCGGCGAGCTGCTCGAGCTCGCCCTGGTGGCGGAACGGCTCGCCGCTCCCGGTGGCCCAGACGGCCTCGAGCTCGCGCGTGCGCCGGTGTTCGGCATCCGGATCCCTGAACCGCTCGGCGCCCGCGAACGGGACCGGGCCGTGGCCGGCGTACTCCCACTCGAACCGGTAGTCGATGCGGTGCCCGCTGCGGAACGCGACGCGCAGCAGCGGCTCCGGAACGGCGAGCGTGGGCAGCGCGACGTCGGGTGCCGACACCGCGGTCTGTCGTGCGATCGCGGGGTACGCCTCGGCGAGGAACCCCTGCCTGTCGCGCTCCGGCACATCGATCGGCGCAGCGGCGTTCAGCGCGCTGAGCACGGGAGGTGCCAGCGCGACCCGTGCGATGGCGACCTCGATGCCCGCCCCGACCAGCTGCCAGTGGTAGACGCCGATCCGTCCGATGGGGCGGATGGTTCCCGCGGCCGCCGCCTGGCCGTCGATCGCGGCGTCGACGCTCACGGCGAGCCCGCCGCTGTCGTTGGGATCGATACGGAGCCCGATCTGCGCCGTGCCGGCGAGAGCGACCGTCGTGTGCTTCTGCGTCGGGACGATCGGGATGCCCAGCCCGGGGAGCGCGTCGAGATGCTGCCAGAGCAGCGGGGTCTCGACGCGGTCGAGTGCGATCCAGTCGCCGGCGGTGCCCGAGAGCAGCGAGTCACGGGCGATATTGAGGAAGTCGGTGAACCAGCGCGCCTGATCCGCGTCGTACCGCCCCGCAGACCGCCGCACGGAATCCCAGCTCGCATCGCCCTGAATCCACTTGCCCGTGGACGCGCTGCGCGTCAGCGGGCGCACCACGAGCAGCAGCTCGCCATGCTCGCCCGCCAGATCGCGGGGCGTCGCGGTCTGCAGCGCAGCCGGTCCCCACCGATCGAACGAGCGATCAGGGCGCATCCGCAGCTCGATGCCGATCGCGAGCGGCTGAGCATCCGCCGACGTGCGGGATGAATCCAGAAGCGCGCGCCATGCGGGCGGCGGCACGGGGCGCGCGAAGGCGCCGAACTGCTCCCACGGCTCGCGAGGCGGAGGCGGCGCGATGACCGGCCGTGCCTGCACCGGGGTGGTGACCTCGACGCTCTCGTCCGGGGCGACGATGATCGCGGCGACCACATGCTTGCACGCGGTCGCGACACGACACGAGCATCTGGTCGTCATGATGCGCTGCCCGTCGAAGCGGACGCGGCAGCGATAGGGCTCGCGCTCGCTGCCGAAGACCTCGGCGGCCAGCGTCTGCGTCTGCGCATCCCACCGGGCGGCCGCGACGCGCCCCCTTCGTGCATAGTCGAGGCCCCGCTGATACCCGCCATCGCCGGCGAGGTCGCGCAGAACGCTGACGGCAGGACGGGGAGGGCTCATGACAGCATCCTCCCCGTCACCACCGACACGCGCGTCGGGGCGTGTGGTGATCAGATGGATCGCGCGATGCGCGCGAGCACCCCGTGCACGAACGCGCCGGAATCCTCGGTCGAGAGCTCCTTCGCGAGCTCCACGGCCTCATCGATCGCGACGGCCGTCGGCACCTCGTCGTTGTAGACGATCTCCCACGTGCCGATGCGCAGCAGGGCCCGGTCGACCGCCGGCATGCGGTCGAGCTTCCAGTCGTTGCTGTGGGTGGTGATGTGCTCGTCGATCTCGTCGCGGTTGTCGATGATGCCGTCGACGATGTCGCGGGCGTAGAGCCACGACGCCTCGCGAGACGGCTCGCTCGCGGCGCGCTTCGCGGCGGCGGCGAGCACGACCGAGAGCTCCTCGCCGCGCACGTCGGCGGAGAACAGGATGTCGAGGGCGCGCTTGCGCGCCTTGGTGCGAGCGCTCAAGATCAGTCGTTGACGCGGCCGAGGTAGTCACCCGTGCGGGTGTCGACCTTGACCTTGGTGCCGGTCTCGAGGAAGAGCGGAACCTGGATCTCGTAGCCGGTCTCGAGAGTCGCGGGCTTGGTGCCGGCCGACGAGCGGTCGCCCTGCAGACCGGGCTCGGTGTAGGTGACCTCGAGCACGACCGAAGCCGGGAGCTCGATGTAGAGCGGGTTGCCGTTGTTCAGCGCGATCTGCACCTGCTGGTTCTCGAGCATGTAGTTCTTCGCGTCGCCGACGGTGACCGCGGGGACGTTGATCTGGTCGTAGTCCTCCTGGTCCATGAAGACGAAGCTGTCGCCGTCGGTGTACAGGTAGGTGAAGTCACGGCGATCGACGTTCTCGATCTCGATCTTCGTGCCGGCGTTGTAGGTCTTGTCGACCGACTTGCCCGTGACGACGTTCTTGAGCTTGGTGCGGACGAACGCGCCGCCCTTGCCCGGCTTGACGTGCTGGAACTCCACGACGCTCCAGAGCTGTCCGTCGATCTTGATGACGACGCCGTTCTTGATGTCTGCGGTGGATGCCATGGTGATGCGGGTCCGTTCGTTCAGAAGTTTCGAGGGCCGGGCGCGGTTGCGCGCAGAGAAGTGGCCGAGAAGCGATTCTATCGGATGCCCTGGATCGGGCGTGCGGAACGCCCGATCCAGGCGCGTTCAGAGCAGCGTGGCGAGCTCGCGCACAGCATCCGCGTAGCCCTCCACTCCCCTGCCGACGACGCGCACGGCGGCCACGTCATCGAGGTACGAGAAGTGCCGGAACTCCTCCCGTGCGTATACGTCGGAGATGTGAACCTCGGCGAACGGCAGGCCGACGCCCGTCAGGGCGTCCCGGAGCGACACCGAGGTGTGCGTGAGGCCGCCCGGGTTGATGACGATCGCCGCGCAGTCGTCCCGCGCCGCGTGGATCGCGTCGATCAGGACCCCCTCGTGATTGCTCTGCAGAGCGCGCAGCTCGTACCCGGCCTCGGCGGCAGCCGATGCGGTGAGCCGCTCGACGTCGGCCAGCGTCGCCGTGCCGTACACGTCGGGCTCGCGGGTGCCGAGCAGGTTGAGGTTCGGGCCGTTGAGCAGCATCATCCGGCGCGTGTCGCTCATCCCGCGATCTCCTGGTAGGCGGCGAACATCAGCGACTCGTCAGGGGCCTGCACGACAGTCGGCTTGGCGATGTCGTCGAGAAGGATGAAGCGCAGCATCCCTCCGCGGGCCTTCTTGTCGCGCTGCATGGTGGCGAGGAGCTGCTGCCAGGCGCCCGCCCGGTAGGTCGTCGGCAGCCCCAGCGACTCGAGCACCGAGCGGTGGCGGTCGGCGCCGGCATCCGACAGGCGTCCTGCGAGACGCGACAGCTCGGCGGCGTACATCATGCCGATCGAGATCGCCGCTCCGTGTCGCCACTGGTAGCGCTCGGCGTGCTCGATGGCGTGTCCCAGTGTGTGCCCGTAGTTGAGGATCTCGCGCAGCCCGGCCTCGCGGAAGTCGTCGGACACGACCTTCGCCTTCATGTCGATCGCGAGCTCGACGGTGCGACGGAACTCGTCGGTCGTCGGGTCGACCGCCCGCTCGGGCGACGCCTCGACGATGTCGAGGATCTCGGGCGCCCAGATGAAGCCGGCCTTGACGACCTCCGCATAGCCTGCGGTCGCCTCGTTGGCGCTCAGCGTCTGCAGCTCGTCGAGGTCGCCGACCACCGCGCGCGGAGCCCAGAACGCGCCGACCATGTTCTTGCCCTCTGCGGTGTTCACGCCGGTCTTGCCGCCCACGGCCGCATCGACCAGGCCGAGCACGGTGGTCGGCACCTGGACGACCTGCACACCGCGGAGCCAGGTCGCGGCGACGAAGCCCGCGACATCGGTGACCGATCCGCCGCCGTATCCGATCACAGCGTCCGTGCGGGTGAAGTCCGCCTGGCCCATGACCTGCCAGCAGAACGCCGCCACCTCGATGCGCTTGCCTGCCTCGGCATCCGGGATCTCGGCCAGCAGCACGTCGAGACCGCCGTCGGCCATCAGCCTCTCGCGAAGGTCGGCCGCGCGCTTGCCGAGCGTCGGCGGGTGCACGACGAGCACTTTCCGGACGGCCGGATCGAGAGCGGTCTTCACGTGGTCGAGGATGTCGCGGCCGACCGTGATCTCGTACGGGGTCTGGCCTGTGACGGTGATGCTGGTCGTGGTCATTGCTGGTTCCTCCTCCAGTCGGCGATCTCCTCCGCCAGTGCGCGCATAGGTCTGCGTGACGTGTCCACGGTCAGGTCGGCGACCTCTTCGTACCAGCCGCGTCGCTGATCGAAGATGGTCCGCCACCTCTCCAACGGGTCATCCTGGCCGGCGAGCAGAGGTCGCCCTGCCCCACCGATCCGCCGTTCGACGGCGTCGGGGCTGACGGTCAGGAACACGACCGGATGCCTGTGCAGCAGTGCCCGGGTGTCGGCATCCATCACGGCTCCCCCGCCGAGGGACACGACGCCGCCCTGTCCGACCGCGGTCGCGACGGCCTCGCGCTCGAGTTCACGGAAGTGCGTCTCCCCGTGCTCGGCGAAGATCACCGGGATGGGACCGTGCTCCGCGGCGACGCGCTTGTCGGTGTCGGTGAACGGCACGTCGAGCAGACGCGCGACCTTCCGGCCCACGCTCGTCTTGCCCGCAGCCATCGGGCCGACCAGCACGAGCGTCAGCGGATGCTCAGACGAGCTCATCATGGGCGAGCAGCGCCGCCTCGGATGCGGGGGCCGTGCGCAGCGCTTCGGGGATCGATGCCAGGTACGACTCGACGTTGCGACGGGTCTCGCGAATGCTGTCGCCGCCGAACTTCTCCAGCAGCGAGTTCGCGATCTCGATGGCGACCATCGCCTCGGCGACCACGCCGGCGGCAGGAACGGCGCAGACATCGGAGCGCTGGTGGTGCGCTGTCGCGGTCTCGCCGGACGCGACGTCGACCGTGCGCAGGGCGCGCGGTACCGTGGCGATCGGCTTCATCCCGGCGCGCACGCGCAGCACCGTGCCGGTGCTCATGCCACCCTCGATGCCGCCGGCGCGATCGGATGCACGGGTGATGCCGCCGTCGCGGGCGAACAGCTCGTCGTGAGCAGCCGAGCCTCGGCGACGAGTGGTCTCGAAGCCGTCGCCGACCTCCACGCCCTTGATCGCCTGGATGCTCATCAGCGCCTGCGCGAGGCGTCCGTCGAGGCGGCGGTCCCAGTGCACATGCGACCCGATCCCCGGAGGAAGGCCGTACGCGAGCACCTCGACGATGCCGCCGAGGGTGTCTCCGTCCTTGCGAGCGGAGTCGACCTCTTCGACCATGCGCGCGGAGGTCGCCGCGTCGAAGCAGCGCAGCGGGTCGGCGTCGAGCGCATCGACGTCGTCCGGAGTCGGCAGCTCTGCATCCGCCGGCGCGTGCACAGGTCCGATGGAGAGGGTGTGGCTGACGAGGCGGATGCCCAGCTCCGAGAGGAATGCGCGCGCCACCGCACCGAGCGCGACGCGGGCCGCCGTCTCGCGAGCGCTCGCGCGTTCGAGGATGGGTCGCGCCTCGTCGAAGTCGTACTTCTGCATGCCGACCAGATCGGCGTGCCCGGGACGGGGCCGCGTGAGCGCCGCTCCCCTGCCACGCGACTTCTCGGTCAGCTCGACAGGCTCCGCGCTCATGACCTCGGTCCACTTCGGCCACTCGGTGTTGCCGATGCGCAGCGCGATGGGGCTGCCGAGAGTGAGGCCGTGACGCACGCCGCTCGAGATCGACAGCTCGTCCTGCTCGAACTTCATGCGTGAACCGCGTCCGTAGCCGAGCTTGCGCCGCTGGAGATCGGCCTGGATCGCCTCGGCCGAGACGGTCACACCGGAGGGCAGGCCCTCCACGATGGCGATGAGTTCGGGGCCGTGCGATTCGCCGGCAGTGAGCACGCGGAGCATTGCTCTAGTCTTCCATGCCCGCAAGGCGCATGATGTCGACTGTGACGGCCTCGTCGGGCAGCTCATGCCGCTGATCGCCTGTGCGGAAGATGCGGATCTGCCGCACAGCCTGGAACAGCAGCATCTCGAAGCCGGAGATGACGTTCGCCTGCGGCCACAGAGCGGCCAGAGCCGAGGGCCACGGCGCGTATGCCGCCTCGAACAGCGTGCCCCCGACCACGGCGAGAGGATGCGCGACGTCAGCATCGAGTACGGTGCCGCTGGGCAGCGTGGCGACGGTGACGTCGACGTCCGACGCGGTCGCCGAGAAGTCCGCGGTCGTCAGTCGGACTCCGAGCGCCTCCGCAGTCGGTCTCAGGCGGTCGACGGCCTCGGGCCGTCTCGCGCGGAATTCGACCTCGGTGGCGCCGAGATCGCTGAGGGCGACGAGGGCGGATGCCGCGGTCGCACCGGCGCCGAGGATGCGCGCCGTCCGCACCCCGGTGACTCCGGCGTGGGTGAACGCGTCGACGATGCCGCCGACATCGGTGTTGAAGCCGCGCAGCGTCTCGCCGAGGAGAAGGGTGTTGACCGCCCCGGTGAGCGCCGCGTGACGGTCGAGCTCGTCGGCTGCGTCGTGCGCGGCCTCCTTGAGGGGCATGGTCAGCGAGAGACCGCGCCACGAGCCGTCGAGAGAGTCCAGTGCCTCACGGAAGCCGTCGCGGCCGATCCGCCGGCGCTCGTACGTCCAGTCCAGCCCCATCCGGGCGTAAGCGGCCAGATGCAGCTGCGGTGAACGGCTGTGCCCGATCGGGTCGCCCCACACCGCCAGGTGGCGGCGATCGGTCATGTCAGCAGCCCTTGTAGTCGGGATTGGCCGAGCACCATTCGGCGAGCCGGTCGATGCCCTTCTGATGCTGCTCGTAGGTCTCGGAGAACTGGGTCTCCCCCGTGCTGAAGTCGACGGTGACGAAGTACAGCCACGGGCCGTCGGCGGGGTGCATGGCGGCGTCGATCGCGGCGTCGCCTGCATTCGCGATCGGCGTCGCCGGCAGGCCCGTGATGACGTACGTGTTCCACGGATTGTCGTCGAACTGCGCCTCCTTCGAGGTGCTGGCCTTTCCTGCGTGCAGCTCGCCGTAGCCGTACTGCGCGGTCGAGTCCATCTGCAGCATCATGCCGTCCTCGACGCGGTTCTGGATGACGCGGGAGACCTTCGGGAAGTCAGGCGTGCGTGCCTCGCGCTCGATGATCGAGGCGATCGTCAGAACACGCTGGGCTTCGGCATCCGGCACCCCGGCCTTCTTCAGCGACTCGCGGGTGCGATCGACCATGGCGGCGATCACGTCCTTCGCGGACGCGCCGGGATCGAAGGTGTAGACGGCGGGGAAGAGCCATCCCTCGAGGTTCTGCGCGTCGACGCCGTAGACCTTCGGGTCCTTCACCGCCGCCTGCAGATCCCCGAGCGGGATGCCGACGCCTTCTGCGATCCGCGGCAGCGAGGAGTCGACCGTGCTGCCCTCAGCGATCCGCACGGCGTTCTCCATGCGGTTCTCCGGATCCTCGAGCGCCTTCAGGGCGTCCTTCGCCGTCATCTTCTGCTGCAGCTTGTAGACGCCGGGGAAGAACGTGGCGTTCGGCTCGTTCTCGATCAGGTAGTCGTAGAAGACACGGTCGGTCTTGGTCACCTTGGCTTCGAAGAGGGCCGTCGACACCGGAGAGCCGGTGTCGCCCTTCTTGATGGTGACGTACGCCTCGCCCGTGGCGAGGCCGGGTTCGTAGTCCTTCGGCTCGCCCCAGCCCATGATGTCGTCGATCTTGTCCTGGTAGGTGCTGTAGACCCAGGCACCGCCCGCCGCGATCCCCCCGCCGATCACGAGCAGGATGATCAGAGCGATCAGGCAGCCGCGTCCCTTGCGCCGGCGCGGGGCCTCGACCGCTGATTCCGGAGCGAACAGAGCGTCGAGCGGGTGGTCGGAGTCGTCCTTCGGCTTCTGCTCAGCTGGAGCGGCCGCGGACGACTCGGCCGCAGCGGCCGGCTGCGCGGCGACGGGCTGCGCAGGCTGCGCGGGTATCTGCCGCGTCTCATCGCCCGCGTGGGGTGCGCGCTGCCGCCCCTCGGGCTCACGAGCGGCCGCCTCGCGGGCTGCGGCCTCACGAAGGGCGCGACGCGAGCCCGGGGCGGGCTCATCTCTCACCTCGCGCTCGGGCAGGGGTGTGGATGCGGTGGGGACGTTGTCGAAGAAGTCCCCGAGGGAACCGGTCGTGCGGTGGTGCGGGTCAGACATCGCGCGGCGGCTCCTGGGGGGCGGGGATCAACGCACCGGCGGGGCGACCGGTGCTCTTCTCGGTGTCGACCGCATGCTGCAACAGCACCACTGCGGCCACCTGGTCGACAATGCTACGAGACTTCTTCTGCGATCGCCCCGAAGCACGCAGTGCCGTGTGTGCGCTGACGGTGCTGAGGCGCTCGTCGACCATCCGCACGTCCAGTCCGGATCGACGCTGCACCTCCTCCGCGAACTGCAGCGCGTCGGTGGTCGAGAGCGTCTCCTCGCCGCGCATGTTCACAGGCAGGCCGACGACGATCTCCAGTGGCTCCCACTCGGCGACGATCTGCATGATGCGATCGATGGATGTCTCCGAGCGGGGCACCGTCTCGACCGGCACCGCGAGCATTCCGTCGGGGTCGCATCGGGACACGCCGACGCGAGCCCTGCCGACGTCGATGCCGATCCGGGTTCCGCGGCGGAAGCCGGTCACGCGCCCGAGAGCTCCGAGACGACAGCCGACAGAGCTGCGTCCAGCGCCGATGGGTCGGTGCCGCCACCCTGGGCGACGTCGTCCTTCCCGCCACCGCCGCCGCCGAGGGTCCCGGCGGCGATGCGCACGAGTGCACCGGCCTTCGCGCCGGCCTGACGCGCTGCGTCGTTGGTCGCGACCACGACGATCGGCCTGCCTGCCACGATGCCGCCGAAGGCGACGACTGCGGCGTCTGAGCCGAGGCGCTCGCGAACGCTCAGCGCGAGCGTGCGGATGTCGTCCGCCGAGCCGACCTCGCCCAGCGACGTGGCCGCCACGCGGTAGCCGCCCGCCTGAGATGCCGCCTCCACCAGCGCGGGCACACGGCCTTCGCGCTCCTTCGCCTCGAACTGCGCGATGCGCTTCTCGGCGGCCTTCAGATTCGCCTGAAGCTCCTCGATGCGGGCGCCGAGCTGGTCGCGGGGCGCCTTGAGCGCGGAAGTCAGCTGCGAGACCACGGTGCGCTCGGCGGCGAGCTCGCGGAAGGCGTCCTGACCGACCAGCGCCTCGATCCGGCGGTTGGAGGCTCCGACCGACGACTCGCCGACCAGGCTGACGAGTCCGATCTCCGAGCTCGTCGACACGTGCGTTCCGGCGCAGAGCTCACGCGACCACGGGCCGCCGATGTCGACCATCCGCACGACATCGCCGTACTTCTCACCGAACAGCGCCATCGCGCCGGCTTCCTTGGCCTCATCGAGCGACACGATGCGGGTGGTCACCTCGAGGGCATCGTTCACCGCGCGGTTAGTGATCTCCTCGATCTCGGAGCGCGTGTCGAGCGACAGCGGCTGCGACCACGAGAAGTCGAAGCGCATGTAGCCGGCGCGGTTGAGCGAACCGGCCTGCGTGGCGGTCTTGCCGAGAGTGTCGCGAAGTGCGGCGTGCACCAGGTGCGTGGCCGAGTGCGCCTGCCGAGCCGCGCGGCGGTTGGCCGCATCCACCACGGTGGTGGCCCGGTCGTCGACCGAGACCGAACCGGAGGCGACGTGCACGGTGTGGCTGATCAGGCCGGGAACGGGACGCTGGACGTCGAGGACGTCCAGCTCGAAACCCGCCCCGACGATGGTTCCCTTGTCGGCCACCTGGCCACCCGACTCGGCGTACAGGGTGGTCTCGGCGAGGATGATCTCGGCGACCTGTCCCTCGGACGCGGTCTGCGTGGGAGCCCCGTCGACGATCAGTCCGAGCACGCGGGACTCGGTCTGCAGGTCGGTGTAGCCGGCGAAGCCGGTCTCACCGAGTGCACGGTACTCGCGGTACACCGAGACATCGGCGAGCTGACGCTTGCGATTGCGGGCGTCGGCCTTGGCGCGATCGCGCTGCTCCTTCATGAGGGAGTCGAACGCCGTGCGATCCACGTCGAGCCCGGCCTCCTCGGCGACCTCGAGTGTCAGATCGATCGGGAAGCCGTACGTGTCGTGCAGGAGGAATGCCTCCGACCCGCTGAGTGTCGCGCCACCGGCCTTCTTCGTGTCGGCCAGAGCGAGATCGAGGATGGTCGAGCCCTGTGCGAGCGTGCGACGGAAGGTCTCCTCCTCCGCGAACGCGGCGGACGACAGGGTCGTCCACTCGGTCTCGAGCACGGGATACGCGGACTTCATCGCGTCCTTCGAGGCCGCGAAGAGCTCAGGAAACGACGGGGCGTCGACGCCGAGCAGGCGCATGGCGCGCACCGTCCTACGCATCAGCCGGCGCAGGATGTAGCCGCGGCCCTCGTTCGAGGGCCGCACGCCGTCGGAGAGCAGCATCAGCGAAGAGCGCACGTGGTCTGCGATGACCCGGAATCGCACGTCGTCCTCGTGCGCGGCACCGTACGTCTTCCCCGAGAGCTCCACGGCACGGTCGAGCACCGGACGGACCTGGTCGGTCTCGTACATGTTCTCGACACCCTGCTTGAGGAACGCGACGCGCTCGAGGCCCATGCCGGTGTCGATGTTCTTCATGGGCAGCTCGCCGACGATGTCGAACTCGGTCTTGCTCCGCACATTCTCGACGAATTCCTGCATGAACACGAGGTTCCAGATCTCGAGGAAGCGGGAGTCGTCGGCGGCGGGTCCGCCGTCCTTGCCGTAGGCCGGTCCTCGATCGAAGAAGATCTCCGAGTCGGGGCCGCCGGGGCCGGGCTGACCGGTGTTCCAGTAGTTGTCTGCGCGTCCGAGACGCTGGATGCGTTCGGGCTTGAGACCGATGATGTCGCGCCAGATGGCCTCCGCCTCGTCATCCGTCTCGTAGACGGTGACCCACAGGTCCTTCTCGTCGAAGCCGAGGCCTCCGTCGGCCTCTGAGGAGGTGAGCAGCTCCCACGCGTAGCGGATCGCGCCTTCCTTGAAGTAGTCGCCGAACGACCAGTTGCCGAGCATCTGGAAGAAGGTGCCGTGACGAGCCGTGCGTCCGACCTCTTCGATGTCGTTGGTGCGGATGCACTTCTGCACATCAGCGATGCGGGGATGCGGCGCGGGCACGACACCGGTGAGGTACGGGATCATCGGCACCATGCCTGCGACGGTGAAGAGCAGCGACGGGTCGTCGCTCACCAGGGATGCCGAGGGGACGATGAGGTGGTCGTTCTTCTCGAAGTAGTCGAGATAGCGCTGCGCGATCTCCGCAGTTTTCATAGAGCTCGTGGCATTCCTTGCGTAGGAGCGCCGCGTCGGTGCGCGCGGCGCGAGAGGGGGATCGTGGTCAGTCTTCGACGGAGTCGGACAGGCGGGCGTCCTGCTGCCGATACGCGTCGCCGATGATGGCTGTGACCTGCGACAGCCTCGCGTCGAGGTCTGCGAAGAGCTCTTGTCCGCGGGGGTCCTTGTTCATGAAGTGGGCGGCGACGAAACCGCCGATCACGCCGATCAGGAGCCAAGACAGTCTCTTCATCGCTCCATCCTACGACGAGAGGCGCCGGGGATTCCCCGGCGCCTCTCGCGTGGATGCTGATATCAGCGGGCTGCGTAGTACTCGACGACGAGCTGCACTTCACAGGTCACGGGGACCTCGGCGCGCTTCGGACGACGGACCAGGCGGGCCTGCAGCTTGTCGAGCTCGACCTCGAGGTAGCCCGGAACCGGGGGCAGGACCTCGGCGTGACCGCCGGCTGCTGCGACCTGGAAAGGCTCGAGAGCCTCGGACTTGGCCTTGACGTGGATGAGCTGACCCGGCTTCACACGGAACGACGGGCGGTCGACGAGCTGACCGTCGACCAGGATGTGACGGTGCACGACCAGCTGGCGGGCCTGCGCGGTCGTGCGGGCGAAGCCGGCGCGCAGCACGAGGGCGTCGAGACGCATCTCGAGCAGCTCGACCAGGTTCTCACCGGTCAGGCCGTCCTTGCGGCGAGCCTCGTTGAACGCGATGCGCAGCTGCTTCTCGCGGATGCCGTACTGCTCGCGCAGACGCTGCTTCTCACGCAGACGGACGGCGTAGTCGCTGTCAGCCTTGCGCTTGGTGCGGCCGTGCTCGCCCGGAGCGTAGGGACGCTTCTCGAGGTAGCGGGCGGCCTTCGGGGTGAGCGGGATTCCCAGCGCGCGGCTGAGACGGACCTTGCGGCGGTCCTGGGACTTCGTGACCACGAAGTGTTCCTTCCGTGACGTGGACGCGTCTTTCGCGCCTCACGGGCGTATCGCCTCGCTTCCTCCTTCTCGTCGCGCACGCCGGGGCGCGTCGGGAAGTGGTGCAGGAGAGAGGGATGCCCGAAAACTCTGTTTCGAGCCGATCCATTCTAACAGACCTGCGGATTCCTCAGCGATCGCCGAGAATCCTGCGGATGCGCTCGAGCCTGGGCGCGATGTCACGTTCGGCGCCGAGGTTCTTCGGCTCGTAGTAGCGGCGCCCGACCAGCTCGTCTGGCAGGTACTGCTGCGGCAGTATGCCTGCATCGCTGTCGTGCGGATAGCGATAGCCCTTGCCGTGGCCCAGGCGCTTCGCACCGGCGTAGTGCGCGTCGCGGAGATGGATCGGCACGCGACCGAAGCCACCGGCGCGGACGTCGGCGATCGCCTGGTTGATGGCCGTGTACGCGGCGTTCGACTTCGCCGTGGTCGCGAGATAGATGGTCGCCTCTGCGAGAGGGATGCGCCCCTCCGGCATCCCGATGAATGCGACCGCATCAGCGGCCGCCGTCGCGATGGTGAGCGCCTGCGGGTCGGCGAGACCGATGTCCTCCGCCGCGGAGATCACCAGCCGCCGGGCGATGAACCGCGGGTCCTCCCCCGCCTCGATCATCCGCGCCAGGTAGTGCACCGCAGCGTCTGGATCGGACCCGCGGATCGACTTGATGAACGCGCTGATCACGTCGTAGTGCTCGTCGCCCTGCCGGTCGTAGCGAAGGAGCGCCCGGTCGACGGCCTGGGCGACGTCCTCATCCGAGACGACGACCTCTTCCCCCTCCTCGTGCTTCGAGATCGCGACCGCGGCCGCAGCCTCGAGCCCGGTGAGGGCGCGACGCCCATCGCCGGAGGCGAGCCGGACCAGTGCCGCCCTGGCGTCGTCGGAGACGGTCACCGTGCCTGCGAGGCCGCGGGCATCCTGGACCGCACGGTCGAGCAGCACGCCGATGTCGTCGTCGGTCAGGGGCTTCAGGGTCAGCAGGAGCGAGCGCGAGAGCAGGGGCGAGATCACCGAGAACGAGGGATTCTCGGTCGTGGCGGCGATGAGGATGACCCATCCGTTCTCCACGCCGGGCAGCAGGGCGTCCTGCTGGGCCTTCGTGAAGCGATGGATCTCGTCGAGGAAGAGGATCGTCGTCTGCCCGTAGAGATCGCGCTGCGTGATCGCCTCCTGCATGACCTCTCGCACGTCCTTGACGCCGGCCGTGATCGCCGACAGCTCGACGAACCGGCGGCCGGACGAGCGGGCGATCGCCTGGGCGAGCGTGGTCTTGCCCGTGCCGGGAGGTCCCCAGAGGATGATCGACACCGCCCCCGGCGCCTTGGCATCAGGGTCGGCGAGAGCGACGATCGGCGAACCCGCCCGCAGCAGATGCTGCTGCCCGGCCACCTCGTCGAGCGAGACCGGTCGCATGCGCACGGCGAGCGGGGTCTGTCCCGACATGAGGGGGGCTGAGGTCATCCCTCCAGGCTAGTCGGGGCCGCAGACACACGGTCGTCGCCGGTAGGCTCGCACACGATCGGATCAGGAGGACGTCCATGGCTGCACGCGGCTCTCGCACCCCTCAGCGCGCACGCACCGAGGCTGAGCGCGCCCGGCTGTACGCCGCCCGGGCTGCGTGGCATGCGAAGGTCCTCGGCCGGCGCCGTCGTGACACGGTCGTCGCCGCCGTCGTCGGCTCGATCATCGTGGCAGGCGCGATCGCGAGTCAGGCGGTGCACGCGCAGGTGACAGCCCCCGAGCCCGCGCCGAGCAGCACATCCGCACCCGTCGACAGTCCGACACCCGCGTTCTCCCCCAGCCCGGAGCCGAGCCCCGGCAGGAGCGTGACTCCGACGCAGACTCCGGGCGAGTGAACTAGGCTGAGCAACGTCCTTTCCCACTCCCGCGGAGCGACCGCGCAAGGAGAACATCGTGTCTGACAACGACGCCCCCACGCCCACCCGTGCCGTGCCCGGTCCGCCCGTCCCGGCACCGCCGCGCAAGCCGATGCCGGCTGCCGCTCCGGCGGCCGCTGCGGCCCCGGCCGTCGCGCCGAGCGCATCGGACGCCGCCGAATGGGGGCGCGTCGCCGAAGACGGCACCGTCGAGGTGCGCGAGGGCGACACCTGGCGCCCGGTCGGTCAGTACCCTGACGGCACGCCCGAAGAGGCGCTGGCCTATTTCGCGCGCAAGTACGACGATCTCGCGGTCAAGCTCGGCACGCTCGAGACCCGTGCGCAGAACGGCGGCGCCTCGGCATCCGATCTCACCAAGCAGGCCACGCACCTGCGCGGCGAGGCCACCGACGCCGCAGCCGTCGGCGACCTCGTGTCGCTGCGTGAGCGCATCGAGGCACTCCTCTCCTCGCTCGCAGAGGCCACCGCACAGGAGTCCGCCGCCGCCAAGGAGGCGATGGATGCCGCGATCGCCGAGCGGACCGTCATCGTGGAGAAGGCCGAGGCCATCGCGGCTCGCGATCTCTCGAAGGTGCAGTGGAAGCAGGTCACCGTCGAGATGACGGAGCTGTTCGACTCATGGCAGGCCCACCAGCAGAACGCGCCGCGCCTGCCGAAGGGCGTGGCCCAGCAGCTCTGGAAGCGATTCCGGGATGCGCGAACCACGGTCGACAAGGCCCGCCGTGCGTTCTTCTCCGAGCTCGACGACGCGCACCGCGCCGCACGCGACGCCAAGGCGCGCCTGGTCGAGCGCGCCGAGGCCCTCGCCCCGCGCGGGGTCGACGGCATCCCGGCGTACCGCGACCTGCTCGATGCCTGGAAGGCGTCCGGCCGAGCCGGCCGCAAGGCTGACGACGCCCTGTGGGCACGCTTCAAGGCGGCCGGCGACGCACTCTACGCGGCCCGCGCAGAGCAGAACGCCGCCGAAGAGGCCGACTCCGCGCCGAAGATCGAGGCTCGCGAGGCCCTGCTCGACGAGGCCAAGGCCGTGGCGGACGAGCCGAACCTGAAGCGTGCTCGCGCTCTGCTGACCCGCATCCAGCGGCAGTGGGATGAGGTCGGACGCATCTTCCCGCGCGAGAAGGAGCGTGCGCTCGATGACCGCATGCGCTCCATCGAGCAGGCGCTGAAGTCCCGCGAGGACGTCGACTGGAAGAAGAACAATCCCGAGACCAAGGCGCGCGCCAACGACATGAGCTCGCAGCTGCTTGAGGCGATCGAGAAGCTCGAGGCCGAACTCGCCGCCGCCGAGAAGTCCGGAGACAAGCGTGCGATCGCGCAGGCGACTGAAGCGCTCGCGGCTCGCCGCTCGTGGCTGAGCGCCCTCGGCGGCTGATCTCGGCTTCAGCGGGTCTATCCACAGTATGAGCCGCGGTGTCCTCGGTGAGGATTCCGCGGCTCATACTGTTGAGCGTGCATCCCGTCCTGTTCTATCGTCCCGGTGAGCGGCTCACCCTCTCCGAGCTGAGCGCGGCGCGCCTCGACGGCCATGTGGTCGAGATCGGCGAGGGATACATGCCGTGCGACACCGTCGAGGGGGCTGGTGCGAGGGCCGTGAGCCTCTCCTCTCTCATGCCGGCAGGGACGGCGCTGAGCGGGGTGAGCGCCGCATGGGTGCACGGCGCCGGTGATCTGCCGCCCGTCGTGCATCACGTGACGCGGATCAGCCGCAGCCGGCAGCGCGTCACCGTCTCAGCGAGGGTCGTGCATCATGAGCGGCTGCTCGGGCCAGACGAGCGGCAGTCGATCGGCGGCGTCTGGGTTCAGACACCGGTCGCGGCGGCCGTGACGCTGCTGTTCGGTTCCGCTCGCAACCGAGAGGATGCGGGCTGGCTGCATGCTCTCGCCGACGTCTCCCCCGGACTGATCGACGATGTGCGAGCACAGGTGCTTCCGCTGGGGCGCAGGCCCGGCGCCCGCCATGCCCAGCGGATGCTGGACGCCTGGCCCGTCAGGACGTCGTGACGCGGTACACGTCGTAGACCGCATCGATACGGCGCACGGCGTTCAGCACGCGATCCAGGTGCACGGAATCACCCATCTCGAACACGAACCGGCTCAGAGCGAGACGCTCATCGGTCGTCGACACCGTCGCCGAGAGGATGTTGACGTGATGCTCGCTGAGAACCCGCGTGACGTCGGAGAGCAGACCAGAGCGGTCGAGTGCCTCGACCTGGATCTGCACGCGGAAGACGCTCTTGGTCGTGGGAGCCCACTCGACCTCGATGAACCTCTCGGGGTCGGAACCCAGCGCCTTCACGTTCACGCAGTCCTGGCGGTGCACCGAGACTCCGCTTCCGCGGGTGACGAACCCGACGATGGGGTCGCCGGGCACCGGCGTGCAGCAGCGTGCGAGCTTCACCAGGATGTCGGAGGCGCCGCGCACGAGCACACCCGAATCGCTTGTGCGGGGCTCGCGAGCGGGTGCCTGGCCAGGGAGCTGGATCGCTCCGGTGCTGGTGTCCTCGTCGGCGGCGACGAGCGCCGTGACCTTCTCGAGCACCGACTGCGTCGAGACATGCCCCTCGCCCACGGCGGCATACAGACCCGAGACGTCCTCGTAGCGCAGCTGACGAGCGACCTCGGCGAAGGACTCCTGGTTCATCAGGCGCTGCAGGGGCAGGTTCTGCTTGCGCATGGCGCGAGCGATCGCCTCTTTGCCCTGCTCGATGGCCTCTTCGCGGCGCTCCTTGGTGAACCACCCGCGGATCTTGTTGCGCGCGCGAGTGCTCTTCACGAAGCTCAGCCAGTCCTGGCTGGGGCCGGCGTCGGGGTTCTTGGAGGTGAAGACCTCGACGACGTCGCCGCTCTTCAGCTCGGTCTCCAGCGGCACGAGACGACCGTTGACCTTCGCACCCATCGTGCGGTGACCGATCTCGGTGTGCACGGCGTAGGCGAAGTCGACGGTGGTCGCACCGGCGGGCAGACCGACGACCCGCCCCTTCGGGGTGAAGACGTACACCTCCTTCGCGCCGATCTCGAAGCGCAGGGAGTCCAGGAACTCGCTGGGGTCGGCCGTCTCGGCCTGCCAGTCGGAGATGTGCGCGAGCCACGCCATGTCGGCGTCGGCGGCCTTGGCGTCCACCTTCCCGCCGTTCATCCGCTCCTTGTACATCCAGTGCGCCGCGACGCCGAATTCGGCCTGCTGGTGCATCTCGTGGGTGCGGATCTGGATCTCGACCGTGCGGCCGGAGGGGCCGATCACCGTCGTGTGAAGCGACTGGTAGAGGTTGAACTTCGGGGTCGCGATGTAGTCCTTGAAGCGTCCGGGCAGCGGAGTCCAACGGGAGTGGATGGCTCCGAGCACGGCGTAGCAGTCGCGCACGGAGTTGACCAGCACGCGGATGCCGATGAGGTCGTAGATGTCGTCGAACTCGCGTCCTCGCACGACCATCTTCTGGTAGACGGAGTACAGCTGCTTCGGCCGGCCAACGACCTTGCCGCGGATGCGCAGCTCGCGCAGGTCCTCGTTGATCGACTCGACGACGTTCTGCAGATACTTCTCGCGCTGGGGCGTGCGCTGGGCGATCAGGCTGTTGATCTCGGCGTAGATCTTGGGGTGCAGCACCGCGAACGAGAGATCCTCGAGCTCGGACTTGATCGTCTGGATACCCAGGCGATGCGCGAGCGGCGCATAGATCTCGAGGGTCTCCTTGGCCTTCCGCGCCGACTTCTCGGGCGGCACGAACCCCCAGGTGCGCGCGTTGTGGAGGCGATCGGCGAGCTTGATAAGCAGCACCCGGATGTCCTTCGACATCGCGACGATCATCTTGCGGACCGTCTCGGCCTGAGCGCTCTCGCCGTACTTGACCTTGTCGAGCTTGGTCACGCCGTCGACGAGCATGGCGACCTCGTCGCCGAACTCGGCCGTCAGCTCGGTGAGCGCGTAGCCGGTGTCCTCCACCGTGTCGTGCAGCAGGGCCGCCGCGATCGCCCGCGGGCCGAGACCCAGCTCGGCGAGGATCTGCGCGACGGCGAGCGGATGCGTGATGTACGGCTCGCCGCTCTGCCGGAACTGACCCTCGTGCTTCTCTCGGGCGACACGGTACGCGCGCTCGATGATCGGCAGATCGCCTCGAGGGTGATTGGCTCGGACGGTGCGGATCAGGTTGTCGAGATCGTTGACCCTGGGCGCACGCGAGAAGATGCGCGGTACCAGCCGGCGCAGGCTCGACACCTGCGTTGTGGTCTGCGAATCCGCCATCTTCTGCTCCCGTCCCCGATCAGATCATCCTACGCGCGACCGGGCGCCTGCCCGACCCCGGGAGGGCCGGTCACACCTTCGCGACAGCGCGGTCTCGTGCCTCGTGCACCTTCGCGTCGTGGGCGACGATGGCGGGCTCCTTCTCGCGGAACAGCGAGTACAGAGGAGCGGCCACGAAGAGCGTCGAGTACGTGGCGACGATGATGCCCACGAAGATCGACAGCGAGATGTCGGTGAGCGTCTCGGCGCCGAACCACAGCGAGCCGATGAACAGGATCGCGCCGACCGGCAGAGCGGCGACGACCGACGTGTTGATCGAGCGGATCAGCGTCTGGTTCACCGCGAGGTTCACCGACTCACCGAACGTGCGGGTGGTCTGATTGACGTCCTCAGTGGTGTTCTCGCGGATCTTGTCGAACACGACCGTGGTGTCGTACAGCGAGTACGCCAGGATCGTGAGGAATCCGATCACGGCCGCAGGTGAGATCTCGAAGCCGGCCAGCGCGTACACGCCCACGGTGATGAGGAGCACGTCGAGCAGACCGATGATGGCTGCGGCCGACATCTTCCAGGTGCGGAAGTAGATCGCCAGGATGAGGAAGGTCAGCGCAAGGAAGATCGCGAGGCCCCACAGAGACTGGCGCGTGACGTTCTCGCCCCAGGCCGGGCCGATGAACGAGTCGGTGATCTCGTCGGCCTTGACGTCGTAGGCCTCGGAGAGAGCCGCCTTGACCTCCTGGGTCTCATCCGGGGTCATCTGGTCGGTCTGCACCCGCACGTCGCGGTCGTTCACCGTGACGACCTTGGCTGCGGCCTCGGGCACGATCGAGCGGACGGCGTCGGTCGCCAGGCTCTGGTCGGTCGACGACGGCGCGAGCACGACGAACTGCGATCCACCGGTGAACTCGATCGAGAACTGCACAGGGCGGATCAGCGGCACGAGCGCCGAGCCGACCACCAGCAGGATGGCGATGACGAACCAGAGGCGACGCTTCCCGACGAACGGGAACGAGGTCTTGCCCGAGTAGAGGTTGTTGCCGAACTCATTCATGGAGAACATCAGGCGTCGGAGTCCTTTCCGGCATCCTTGGATCCTGCGAGGGCCTCTGCGCGCTTGCGCTCGGCGATGGTCTGTCGCTTCTCGGCCTCACCACGGGCGCCCTTGTTGCGCGCGGCGCGTCCCGAGGATCCGGTGCGCACGTCGCGGAACTGCGCTCGCCCGCGATAGACGGCGCCCAGCGCCTCGGGGTCGAGACCCGAGAGCTTGTGGCCGCCCCCGAAGAAGCGCGTGCGTGCGAGCAGCTGCATCACGGGGTGCGTGAAGATCACGAAGATGAACACGTCGATGAGAGTCGTGAGCCCGAGGGTGAACGCGAAGCCCTTGACCGTCGCATCGGCCAGCACGTAGAGCACCACCGCGGCGAGCACGTTGATCGACTTGGAGATGTAGATCGTGCGCTTGGCGCGACCCCAGCCGTCCTCGACAGCGGCCACGATCGACTTGCCGTCTCGCAGCTCGTCTCGTATTCGCTCGAAGTAGACGATGAACGAGTCGGCGGTGAAGCCGATCGACACGATCAGACCGGCGACGCCCGCGAGCGACAGGCGGAAGCCCATCCGCCACGCGAGGATCGCGATGATGATGTAGGTCAGCACACCCATCACGGCGATGGAAGCCATGATCACCCAGCCGAGGGCACGGTAGGTGATCAGGGAATACAGCGCCACGAGGCCGAGACCGATCAGACCCGTGATGAGTCCGATCTGCAGCTGCTGCGAGCCCAGGGTCGCAGAGATCGTGTCGGAGCTCTCGACGGTGAAGCTGAGCGGCAGCGCACCGTAGCGCAGCTGGTCGGCCAGGGCCTTCGCGCTCTCCTGCGTGAAGTTGCCCGAGATGCTCGGCTTGCCGTTGAGGATGACCGCCTGCATGGTCGGTGCGGAGAGCACCTTGCCGTCGAGCACGAACGCGAACTGATCGCGGGGTGCCTGGTTGGCCAGACGATTGGCGTTGAGACGCTGGCTGACCTTGCCGAAGATCTCGGTGCCCTTCGCGTCGAACTCGAGGTTGACGGTCCAGCGCCCGCTCTGCTGCTCGCGCCCGGCTGTCGCGTCGTCGATCACGGTGCCGTCGAGCTCGACCGGTCCGAGCAGGTACTTGGCGCTGCCGTTCTCCTCGCACGCGATGAGGGGCTTGTCTTCGGCGCTGCTCGCATCGACCTCGGCGGAGCAGTCATATGACTGCAGGGCCGCGATCTGCTTCTCCGTGGCCCAGCTCGGGTCCGACTTGTCGGTCGGCGACGGAGAGGGCTCGTCGTTCATCGTCTCGGCCGGCGTCGGGAACGGCGTCTCCTTGCCGTCCTCACCCGCGAACGAGGTCGCGGGGTCCGTGGCCAGGATCACCGGGCGCAGCTCGAGCTTGGCGCTGGCCTGGATGCGATCGCGGGTCGCCTGGTCGGCGACACCGGGGATCTGGACGACGATGTTGCGGCCGCCCTCAGTGGTGATGTCGGCCTCGGCGACACCCGATGCGTCGACGCGCTGGCGGATGATCGCGGCAGCCTGGTTCAGCTGATCCTCTGTCGGTGCAGCACCGTCGGGCGACTCCGCGCCCAGGATGATCTGCGTTCCGCCCTGCAGGTCGAGCGCCAGCTCAGGAGCCCAGGAGCTCGCAGGCTTGCCCGCATCGGTCTTGAAGACGTAGACGCCGAGGGCGTTGATGCCGAACAGCACTGCGGTGACGATGAGCAGGCCGAGGAGGACTCGCCAGGCGTGGCGAGTCGGAGTTGTGGATGCCACTGAGTTCCGCTTTCGAGTGGGGGTGCCGTGCCGGCGAGTCAGTTCTCGTCGTTGCGCTCGAGGCGCGCCTTGGTCTCTTCCGGCGTCTCGACCTTGATCGACTCGATGCCGTCGGTCCTGTCCTGGGCAGGAGCATCTGCAACCGGGGCGACGACGTCAGCAGCTGCCACGTCGGTCTGCTCGTTGTCGTCGACGAGACGGAGGATGGCCTGGCTGTGCACCTCGATGACGACGCCGGGAGCGATCTCGATCTGCGCAGGCTTGTCGAGGTCGACCGGGTCGTATGAGACCACGGTGCCGTAGAGGCCGCCCTGGAGCAGCACCTTGACACCCGGAACCGTCTTGGCTGCCTTCTCCTCCTGCTGCTCCTTCATCATCTTCTGACGCTTGCGGGTGTTCACGAACATGAACACGAGCATCACGCCGAGAAGGCCGAAGAGCATGAGGGACATGGGATCCATAGGGATGGGCCTTTCAAGGAGCGCACGCCGATGAGCGCACAAGGGTTCAGGGAGGCTTCAGCGATTATAGGTCATCGAACAATGCCACACCGTCCGGGTGGGCGATGCCGAGGTGGCGGTAGGCGTCGGGCATGGCGATGCGTCCCCGCGGGGTACGACCGAGGAATCCGATCCGGACGAGGTAGGGCTCGACGACGCTCTCGACCGTCTCGGCTTCCTCGCCAACGGCGACGGCGAGTGTGCTCAGCCCCACCGGACCACCGCGGAAGCGGCGCACCAGCGCATCGAGCACGGCGCGGTCGAGACGATCGAGTCCGATGGCGTCGACGTCGTAGAGATCGAGCGCAGCTCGGACGTCGGTGATCGACGCCGAGCGCCCGCCGCCGCGCACCAGAGCGTAGTCGCGCACACGGCGCAGCAGTCTGTTCGCGATGCGGGGCGTGCCTCGCGAACGCCGCGCGATCTCACTGAGCGAGTCGTCGGGCAGGCGCACCCCGAGGACGCTCGACGAACGGGAGATGACGCGCTCGAGGTCGTCGTCGCCGTAGAACTCGAGATGGCCTGTGAAGCCGAATCGGTCGCGCAGCGGGTTGGGCAGCAGTCCAGAGCGCGTCGTCGCGCCCACCAGCGTGAACGGCGCGAGTTCGAGCGGGATGCTGGTGGCGCCGGCCCCCTTGCCGACCATGATGTCGATGCGGAAGTCCTCCATCGCGAGGTACAGCATCTCCTCGGCGGAGCGCGCCATGCGATGGATCTCGTCGATGAAGAGCACCTCGCCCGGAGTGAGGCTGGAGAGCAGCGCCGCGAGGTCGCCGGCGTGCTGGATCGCGGGGCCGCTCGAGAGCCGCAGGGGCCGCCCGCTCTCATGGGCGACGATCATCGCGAGGGTGGTCTTGCCGAGGCCGGGAGGTCCGGCGAGCAGGATGTGGTCGGCGGGACGTTCCTGGATGCGCGCTGCCTCGAGCAGCAGCTGCAGCTGGCCGCGCACCTTCGGCTGACCGACGAACTCGTCGAGGCTGCTGGGGCGCAGGGCACCCTCGATCGCGAGCTCGGTGTCGTCGAGGGCCTCGCCGGCATCGCGCGAGGAGTCAGCCACGTGTGGCTCCCGGGCCCATGGCGGCGAGCGTGCGGCGCAGCAGCGCCGGCACCGACTCGCGCTCGGCGTCGGTGGCGTCCTCCGCCGACTGCGCTGCAGCCTCGGTCGCGACCTTCTCCGACCAGCCGAGTCCGACCAGAGCCGCGGCGACCTGCTCGACGGTGGCCGCCGCTGGTGCCCCGGCGGGGGCGGATGCCACTCGGGCCTGGACCTTGCCCGCGAGCTGCACGACGATGAGCTTCGCGGTCTTCGGCCCGATCCCCGACACGCGACGGAACGGCGCGTCGTCTTCAGCGGTCACCGCTTCGGCGATCTGATCGACCGTCAGGTGGGAGAGCACGCCGAGGGCGGACTTCGGCCCGACTCCGGTGACGCTCAGCAGCTGGCCGAAGATCTCGAGCTCATCCCGATCGCTGAAGCCGAACAGCGTGAGCGCATCCTCCCGGACGATCAGGCTCGTGTGCAGCCGGAGCTGCTCCCCCACGACGGCCGTGTGAGCGACGTCTCCCGGAACGAACACGGAGAACCCGACTCCGCCTGTCTCGATGACGACGTGCGTGGAGTCGGCGTGCAGCACGGTGCCGCGCAGAGACGAGATCATACGGCCAGCCTATCGGACATATGTTCTAGAGGTGCGGGCGCCGCGCTCTGCCTCGGCCCACGCCCGCTGCGCAGGCGTCAGACCTCCTGTCGCGCCGACAGGAGCGGTACCGCCTCGCCAGGCGTGGCAGAGCGCGATCGCGAGCGCATCGGCGGCATCGGCCGGCTGCGGTGGGGCATCGAGTCGGAGTATCCGCGCGATCATCGACTGCACCTGTCGCTTGTCGGCCGATCCGTATCCCGTGACCGCCGCCTTCACCTCGCTCGGTGTATGGGTGGCGGCAGGCAGACCGGCCTCGGCCGCGATGAGCAGGGCGACTCCGGATGCCTGGGCCGTGGCCATCACCGTCTGGACGTTGTGCTGTGCGAACACCCGCTCGACCGCCACGGCCTGAGGCCGGTGCTCGTCGATCACCGTCCGGATGCCCGCAGCGACCGCGGCGAGGCGGACCGAGAGGTCGGCGTCGACCGGAGTGCGCACGACGCCCACATGCACGAGTGACGCACGCCGCGAGCGGTCGACGTCGACGATCCCGATGCCGCAGCGGGTGAGGCCGGGGTCGATGCCGAGGACGCGCAGAGAGCTCACTCCCCCAGGCTAGGAGGTGCACGAAGGCCCCGGGCGCAGGCGCGCCCGGGGCCTTCGTGCACGGGGACTACTCCTCGTCGTCGCCTTCGAGCTCGGCCTGCACCTCGGGGGTGAGGTCGAAGTTGGCGAAGACGTTCTGCACGTCATCGCTGTCTTCGAGGGCGTCGATCAGGCGGAAGACCTTGCGCGCGGTGTCAGCGTCGATCTCGACCTTGAGGTTCGGGACGAACTCGACGTCGGCCGAGTCGTAGTCGATGCCGGCCTCCTGGAGGCTCGTGCGCACGGCCACGAGATCGGTGGCCTCTGCTATCACCTGGAAGCCGTCGCCATGTGCCTCGACCTCTTCAGCACCCGCCTCGAGCGCCGCCATCATCACGTCGTCCTCGGTCGTGCCCTCGGAGCCGACGACGATGACGCCCTTGCGGGTGAAGTTGTAGGCCACCGAGCCGGGGTCGGCCAGCGTGCCGCCGTTGCGGCTCAGCGCCGTCCGCACCTCTGCGGCGGCGCGGTTCTTGTTGTCTGTCAGACACTCGATCATGAGGGCGACGCCGTTGGGTCCGTAGCCTTCGTACATGATCGACGTGTACTCGACGGCCTCGCCGCCGATGCCGGCGCCGCGCTTGACCGCGCGGTCGATGTTGTCCTTCGGCACCGACATCTTCTTGGCCTTGAGGACGGCGTCGAAGAGGGTCGGGTTGCCCGCCTGGTCGGGTCCGCCGAGCTTGGCCGCGACCTCGATGTTCTTGATGAGCTTCGCCCACGACTTCGCACGGCGCGCGTCGATGACCGCCTTCTTGTGCTTGGTCGTAGCCCACTTGGAATGCCCGGACATATGTCTCCGCTCGTCGTCTCCGCCCGAGAGTCGCCTCCAGGGCGTCGTCCATTCTATCGAATAGCGGGCAGTGCCACCGGCTCGCCGATGGCGGCATCCGGCGACCAGTGCCCCCAGGGCTACCGGCCGACGGCCGCTTCCCGCTCTGCGACGCGCCGCAGGAAGCGCTCGTGGAAGCGAGGCTCTCCCGAGATCTCAGGGTGGAAGCTGATCCCGAGAAGGTTCCCCTGCTCGACCGCGACGACGCTTCCGTCGTCGAGCGATGCGAGGACCGCGGCCTCCGGCCCGACCGACTCGACCACCGGACCACGGATGAATGCGGCATGCACCGGGGTGGGGCCGAGACCGGGGACGGCGACAGGACCTTCGAAGGAGTCCACCTGCCGGCCGAACGCATTGCGGCGCACGGTGACGTCGAGACCGCCGAAGGTCTGCTGCCCGTCGATCGCGTCCACCAGACGGTCCGCGAGCATGATCAGGCCGGCGCAGGTGCCGAACACCGGCATCCCCTCTCGAATCGCCCGCCGGATGGGCTCGGCCAGCCCGAACATGCGCGTGAGCTTGTCGATCACGCTCGACTCGCCGCCGGGAATGACCAGTCCGGCGACGCTCGCGAACTCCTCCGGTCGGCGCACGAGCACGACCTCGGCGCCGAGGCGTCCGAGCATGGCCGCGTGCTCTCGCACGTCACCCTGCAGAGCGAGCACTCCGACGCGCCCGCTGCGGGCCATCATCGACTCCTGTGTCACATCAACTCCGTTCGATCGGCAGCCACAATTCGGTGGTCGCGGTGCTGAAGTCGCCGGCGCGATCCAGCACCGCGACGACAGAGGGCCCGGGGCGCAGGCGCCACGGATGGGAGGGGAACCACTCGGTCGCGGTGGCGGCCCACGTGTCCTGCAGCGCCGCCGGATAGGCGCCCGCCGCCCGGAAGACCGCCCAGACCCCTCCGTCGACGTCGATCGTGTCCAGGTCGGCCGGCACCGATGTCGTCGCGCTCACCGCGACGCCATGGAGGTAGGTGAGCTCACTGCCCTCGGTGCTGTCCGGGTCGACGTCGGCGCTCACCTGCAGGATTCCCGACGGCTCGGCATCACCGAGGCTCTTGAGCCGGGCGTGGGCCTCGACGGGCAGCGACGCGATGTGGGCCTGGATATGGGGATTGGCTCCGCTGTGGATCAGCGGCACGCGCGTTGCGTGGCCGATCAGGCGGAAGGCGTCTCGTTCGACGATGCGGACATCCATAGGGGTGCTCCCTTCTACGGTCAGGCGGAACCTGAGCTGCGGCTGGCTGCGAAGGGGGCCACCGTCACGGCGGACGACACCATGGGCTACGCCGTGCACGGCGCGGAATGCGCGACCGAAGGCCTCGGTCGATCCGTAGCCGTAGCGAACCGCGATCGAGAGCAGGTCCTCGTCGCCCACGACGTCCGCCGCCGCCACGGTCATACGCCGGCGACGGATGTACTCCGAGACCGGCATGCCCGCGAGCGACGAGAACATGCGCCGCACGTGGTAGCCGGTGGTGCCGGTCGCCGAGGCGATGCCGTCGATGTCTAGGTCGTCGCCCAGATGCGACTCGATCTCATCGACGAGGTGGTTGAGGATCTCGATCACGGTGGCTCCCTTCGACATCGAGTCTCCACCGCGTGCGACGTCACGCACCCGACGATCGGGGTCCGATCCTGTCGGATCCGACCCCGACGCCATGTGTCCGTCCGGTGAAGGCCTTACCAGCCGCGCTCGGCGAGACGGTGCGGTGCGGGCAGGTCCGAGACGTTGATGCCGACCATCGCCTCTCCCAGACCGCGCGATGCTTCGGCGATGACCTTCGGGTCATCGTAGAAGGCCGTGGCCTTGACGATCGCCTTGGCGCGGGCGACGGGGTCGCCCGACTTGAAGATGCCCGATCCGACGAACACGCCGTCTGCCCCGAGCTGCATCATCATCGCGGCGTCGGCAGGAGTGGCGACGCCACCGGCGACGAAGAGCACGACAGGCAGCGTGCCGGTCTCGGCGATCTCGGCGACCAGCTCGTAGGGCGCCTGCAGCTCCTTGGCCGCGACGTACAGCTCGTCCTTCGACAGCGCGCCAAGGGCTGCGATCTCGCCGCGGATCTTGCGGATGTGCTTCATCGCCTCGGAGACGTCTCCGGTGCCGGCCTCGCCCTTCGAGCGGATCATCGCCGCACCCTCGGTGATGCGGCGCAGCGCTTCGCCGAGGTGGGTAGCGCCGCAGACGAACGGCACGGTGAAGGGCCACTTGTCGATGTGGTTCACGTAGTCGGCGGGCGAGAGCACCTCGGACTCGTCGATGTAGTCGACGCCGAGCTCCTGCAGCACCTGCGCCTCGACGAAGTGACCGATGCGGGCCTTGGCCATCACGGGGATCGAGACGGAGTCGATGATGCTGTCGATCATGTCGGGGTCGCTCATCCGAGAGACGCCGCCCTGGGCTCGGATGTCCGCCGGGACGCGCTCGAGCGCCATGACGGCGACGGCACCGGCATCTTCCGCGATCTTCGCCTGCTCTGCGGTGACGACGTCCATGATCACGCCGCCCTTGAGCATCTCGGCGAGTCCGCGCTTGACGCGCTGCGATCCGGTGGTCGGGTTCTGGTCAGTGGATGCCATGATCACTCCTCGTTGTGACAATCCGCACTTTGGCCTATGCCAAACGATAGCACCCTAGACTCAACACGATGGACATCGAGATAACGGGAGCCTCCGCGGCGGAGATCGCCGACAGCGTGCGCGCCCTGCGAGAGCGCGGCACCCTGCGTCCCGGAGATCCCCTGCCTCCTGTACGCGAGCTCGCGACGACCCTCGGCGTCAACCGCAACACCGCAGTGGCCGCGTACCGGCAGCTCGCGCAGGCAGGGCTCGTCGTGTCCCGCGGCCGCGCAGGCACGGTGATCGCGGGCGCCGAGCCCGTCGCGCAGGAGGGTGTCGCAGACACGGTGCTGCGCGATGTGGCATCCGGCAACCCCGACCCGACGCTCATCCCCGATCCGACTCCGGCTCTAGGGCGCATCGCCGGACGTCCTGTCCTGTACGGCGAGCCCGTCCTCGATGCCGGACTCGAGCAGTGGACCCGCGAATGGATGCTCGCCGACCTGCCCCGCGATGATCTGCACGTCGTCGTCACCAGCGGCGCCGTCGATGCAGTCGAGCGTCTGCTCGCGCAGGCGCTGATGCGCGACGACGCCGTCGCGCTCGAGGATCCGTGCTTCCTCTCCAGCATCCACACCGTCCGGCTCGGCGGCTACCGCGCGGTGCCGGTCGCCGTCGATGAGGAGGGCATGACCGTCGACGGCCTTCGGGCGGCTCTGAGCGCCGGCGTCCGCGCCATCATCAGCACCCCTCGCGCGCAGAACCCGACGGGCGTGAGCCTCTCCCCTGCGCGTGCCGCTGCGCTCCGCGAGGTGCTGGCCGATCACCCGTACGTGCTGATCATCGAAGACGACCACTTCTCGCTGCTTTCTCAGCACCCTTATGCCTCACTGATCGGGCCCTCGCACCGCCGGTACGCACTGATCCGCTCGGTGTCGAAGTTCCTCGGTCCGGACATGTGCCTCGCCCTGGCCGGCACCGATCCCACCACGGCGCAGCGCCTGGCGATGCGGCTGAGTCCGGGCACGACCTGGGTGAGCCACCTGCTGCAGCGACTCGCCCATGCCCAGCTGACCGATGAGTCCGTGCGCCGGCAGATCTCACGCGCGGCCTCCCACTACGCCGCGCGCAACAGGTCGTTCAGCGAGGCGCTCGCCGCACGCGGCATCCCGACCGTCTCCACCGACGGACTCAGCCTGTGGGTCCGTCTCGACGTGACGGCTCGCGACGCGGCCGAGCGGCTGATGCGCCGGGGCTGGCTCGCCCGTCCCGGTGACGAGTTCCTGCTGGAGGAGACCGCGGGTCCGTCCCGCCACCTGCGCCTCACCGTTCACGACCTCACAGAGGCCGAGAGCGCGCGCCTCATCGACGACCTCGCGGCCGCCGCGGTGAGAGGATGACAGGATGAAGATCCTCTCGATCCAGTCGGCCGTCGCGCACGGCCACGTCGGAAACTCGGCCGCCGTCTTCCCGCTGCAGCGCATCGGGGTCGATGTGCTTCCGGTGTACACGGTCAACTTCTCGAACCACACGGGCTACGGCGCGTGGCGCGGCCCGATGATCGACCCGGCCGACGTGCGCGAGGTCATCACCGGTATCGAGGAGCGAGGCGTCTTCGATCGGATCGATGCCGTGCTGAGCGGCTACCAGGGCGGCGAGGGCATCGCCGACGTGATCGTCGACGCCGTCGCTCGCGTGAAGGCCGCGAACCCCGACGCCCTCTATGCGTGCGACCCCGTCATGGGCAATGCCAAGTCGGGCTGCTTCGTCGCACCGGCGATCCCCGTGCTGCTGCGCGACAAGGTCGTGCCGGTCGCCGACATCATCACGCCGAACCAGTTCGAGCTCGGGTTCCTCACCGGCACCGAGCCGTCGGACCTCGAGTCGACGCTCGCATCGGTCGATGCGGCGATGGCCATGGGCCCCTCGATCGTGCTGGTGACGTCGGTGGAGCGCCCCGATCGCGAAGAGGGCACGATCGAGATGCTCGCTGCCGACGACAAGGGCGCCTGGCTGGTCGCCACCCCGCATCTCCCGATGAAGGCGAATGGCTCGGGCGACGTGACAGCTGCCCTCTTCACCGCGCACTACACGGCCACCCGCGACGCGAAGGTCGCGCTCGAGCGCACCGTGTCGAGCGTCTTCGACCTGCTGCAGAACACTCTCGACTCAGGCGACCGCGAACTGCGCCTCGTCGAGTCGCAGGAGACCTACGCCAACCCTCGCATGCAGTTCACCGCGCACCAGGTGCGCTGAGCGCGGCGCCCCGGCCGGATCAGCGGGGCCAGGCGCTCGACACGGCCTCGCGGATCTCGTCGAGCAGCTGCGGCAGGGCCTTGGTCTTCGCGATGATCGGGAAGAAGTTGGCGTCCGTCGCCCACCGCGGCACGATGTGCTGATGCAGGTGGGCGGCGACGCCCGCTCCCGCGACCTCGCCCTGGTTCATACCCAGGTTGAAGCCGTCGCAGCGCGATACCTCGCGCAGCACGCGCATGCCCGTCTGCGTGAGTGCGCCGATCTCGGCGACCTCCTCGGGTGTCGCCTGATCGTAGGTGGCGATGTGACGGTACGGGCAGACCAGCAGATGGCCCGAGTTGTACGGGAAGAGATTGAGCACGACGAACGCGGTCTCACCGCGCGCGACGATCAGCCGCTCCTCGTCCGGGTGCTTGGGCGCCTCGCAGAACGGGCACTCGTCGCGCAGGGGCTGTGGCCCCGCCTGGATGTACGCCATCCGATGCGGGGTCCACAGCCGCTGGAACTCGTCGGGCACTCCGACGAGATGGCTGCCGTCTTCGACTCCGGTCAAACCAGATCCTCCGAGGTCATGATGCGCGCGTGGCTGGCGATCGCCGAGCGGATGCGCGACACGGCATCCGCGATCGGAACGCCGTTCTCCTGGGACCCGTCACGGAAGCGGAACGAGACCGTTCCCGCGGCGCGGTCCTGCTCCCCCGCGATCAGGATGACAGGCACCTTCGCAGTGGTGTGATTGCGGATCTTCTTCTGCATGCGGTCGTCGGAGTGGTCGACGTCGGCGCGGACGCCGGCCTCGCGCAGCTGACCGATCACACCGTCGAGATACTCCGCGTACTGGTCGGCGACGGGCACGCCCATCACCTGCACGGGCGCGAGCCACAGAGGGAAATCCCCCGCGTAGTGCTCGAGCAGGATGGCGAAGAAGCGCTCGACAGACCCCAGCAGCGCGCGGTGGATCATCACCGGGCGGTGCTTCTGCCCGTCGGGTCCGGTGTACTCGAGCTCGAAGCGCTCCGGCTGATTGAAGTCGAGCTGGATCGTCGACATCTGCCAGGTGCGGCCGATCGCGTCGCGCGCCTGCACCGAGATCTTCGGACCGTAGAACGCGGCGCCGCCCGGGTCGGCGACGAGCTCGAGACCCGACTCCACGGCGACCTCGCGCAGGGTGTCGATGGCCGTGGACCACTGCTCGGGCTCACCGAGGAACTTGTCGTTGCCCTCTTCATTGGTGGACAGCTCGAGGTAGAAGTCGTTCAGGCCGTAGTCGCGCAGCAGCGTCAGCACGAGGTTCAGGTTGGTCGCGAGCTCGTCGCGCACCTGATCCTGAGTCACATAGATGTGCGCGTCGTCCTGCGTCAGACCGCGCACCCGGGTGAGTCCCGAGAGGGTTCCGCTCTTCTCATACCGGTAGACGGTGCCGAACTCCGCCATCCGCAGCGGCAGCTCTCGATAGCTGCGGCCGCGGGCCCGGAAGATGAGGTTGTGGAACGGGCAGTTCATGGGCTTCAGGTAGTAGTCCTGACCCTGACGGGTGATGTTGCCCTCTTCATCGCGCGCCTCGTCGAGATGCATCGGAGGGAACATCCCGTCGGCGTAGGTCTGCAGGTGACCCGAGGTCATGAACAGGTCCTTCTTGGTGATGTGCGGGCTGTTCACCACCTCGTACCCGTTGCGCAGAAGATGACGCCGCAGGTTCTCCTCGATCTCGTAGCGGATGATCCCGCCCTTGGGATGGAACACCGCCAGTCCCGAGCCGATCTCGTCCGGGAACGAGAACAGATCCATCTCGACGCCCAGCTTGCGGTGGTCGCGGCGCTCGGCCTCGGCCATGCGCTCCTGGTAGGCGCGCAACTCGTCCTTGCTCGGCCATGCCGTGCCGTAAATGCGCTGCAGCTGCGGGTTCTTCTCGCTTCCGCGCCAGTAGGCGGCGGCGACTCGGGTCAGGTCCCAGCCGTTGCCGACCATGCGGGTGCTCGGCACATGCGGGCCGCGGCAGAGATCCTTCCAGGCGACCTCGCCATCCTTGGTGACGTTGTCGTAGATGGTGAGCTCTCCTGCGCCGATCTCGGCGGATGCCCCTTCGGCCGCGTCTGCACCGGAGCCGGGGCCGCCGGCCAGATCGATGAGCTCGAGCTTGAACGGCTCGTTCGCCATCTCGGCGCGGGCCTCGTCTTCGCTGACCACGCGGCGGGTGAAGCGCTGACCCTCTCGGATGATGCGCTGCATCTCCTTCGAGATCGCCTTGAGGTCCTCGGGGGTGAACGGGGTGTCCACCCCGAAGTCGTAGTAGAAGCCGTCGGTGATCGGCGGACCGATGCCGAGGTTCGACTGCGGGCGGATGCGCTGGACGGCCTGTGCGAGCACGTGGGCCGTCGAGTGACGCAGGATGGCGAGGCCATCGGGGCTGTCGATGTTGATCGGCTCGACGACGTCGCTCTCGGCGACGGTCGCGGCGAGGTCCTTCAGCTCGCCGTTCACGCGCATGGCGACGACGGAACGATCGGTGAACAGGGCGAAGCCATCGCGCTTCTGCGCGCTGGGCTGGGCGATGTCTGACACGGGATTCTCCAGATAGGGATATGGAACAGGATGACTCAGCTGCAGGCGCGACCGCGCCCTGCCCGCTCAGGCGTCCGTAGTTCGCGCGACGACACCGGTGACAGAGGTCACGAGAGCGGTCGACGCGGATTCCATGCCCTGAAGTCTACGCCGCAGGCCCCCGGCATCTCGCATCCGCCGTGCGGACACGAAGAAGCCCCGGTGTGCGAGCGCCCGCTCTGCGCACCGGGGCTGGGCGTCGATCGCTACCCGTTGACGATCGACGCGGGGTCGGAGGTCACACGCTCGTGTTTCGACCCGAGACCGCCCTGATGAGCCACGCGATCACCGCGAGCGCAAGAAGGACCAGTCCGACCCACAGCAGGAAGTTCAGGGACTGCACCAGTCCACCCGTGATTGCCAGGATGATCGCGATGACCGCGATGATGATCAGAAGGGGATTCATGACCGCTCCTTTCCATTGTGAAGCCCAGATGAGCTCCGATGAGAAGACCGTAGGCCTGTGCGGCGTGTTCACCGTAGGGGCTTGACTCCGCCGGTGGAACCGTGCGACGAGTGCCCAGAGGTCGTTCTGTCTGTAATGCTGTGCCCATGACGTCCCCCTCGATCGTGTGGTTCCGTGACGATTTGCGGCTCGCCGACAATCCGGCCGTGCGCGCTGCGGTCGACCGCGATGGCCCCGTCATCGCCGTGTACATCCTCGACGACGAGTCTCCCGGGCTCCGCAGGCCAGGCGGCGCGGCCCGCTGGTGGTTGCACCACTCCCTCGACTCGCTGAGCGAACGCATCAGAGAGAGGGGCGGCGCGTTCGTCCTGCGGCGGGGAGCAGCGGCCCGCGTGCTCACCGAGCTCGTCGACGAGATCGGCGCCGGAGCGGTGTTCTGGAATCGGCGCTACGGCGGAGCCGAGCGCGAGGTGGACACGAGGATCAAGTCCTCGCTCCAGGAGAGCGGCGTCGAGGTGCGCTCCTTCGCCGCGTCGCTGCTCTTCGAGCCGTGGACGGTGCGCACCGGTGGGGGCACCCACTTCTCCGTGTTCACGCCGTTCTGGCGCGCCTGCCTGGCCCTCCCCGCACCGCGGGCACCGCTCCCCGAGCCGCGAGAGCTGCACGGGCCGCGCTCGGCACCGGCATCCGACGATCTCGACGACTGGGGTCTGCTGCCGACGGCGCCGGACTGGGCCGGCGGTCTGCGAGAGACCTGGCGTCCCGGTGAGCCCGCCGCGCGGGTCCGGCTGCGCGGGTTCCTGACCGAGGATCTGCCGAGCTACGACGCCGCCCGGGACGAGCCCTCTGCCGGCGCGACATCTCTGCTGTCACCGAGGCTGCGCTGGGGAGAGCTGAGCCCGTTCACGGTATGGCACGAGGCGACCGCTCATGAGGGGGCGGGGCGCTTCCTCTCCGAGATCGGGTGGCGCGAGTTCGCCTGGCACACGCTGTTCCACTTCCCTCAGCTGGCGACGCGCAATCTGCGCACCGAGTTCGACGCATTCCCCTGGCCGCGCCTCAAGCCGACCCATCTCTCGGCCTGGCAGCGTGGCGAAACAGGCGTCCCTCTGGTCGACGCGGGCATGCGTGAGCTCTGGCATACGGGCTTCATGCACAACCGGGTCCGGATGGTGACCGCCTCGTTCCTCGTGAAGAACCTGCTGATCGACTGGCGGCGCGGCGAGGAATGGTTCTGGGACACTCTGGTCGACGCCGATGAGGCCTCGAATGCGTTCAACTGGCAGTGGGTGGCCGGCTCCGGCGCCGACGCCGCTCCGTATTTCCGTGTCTTCAACCCCGAGCTGCAGGCGAAGAAGTTCGACCGCGACGGCCATTACGTCAGAGAATGGGCTCGGGACGCACCTGCCGAGCCCATGGTCGATCTCGCCGAGACACGCAGAGCCGCGCTCGCCGCATACGAGACGATGCGACGCGCGCGTACCTGACGCTCCAAGCTAGAGCAGATCCGCCGGCAGGTCGTCGAACCCGTTCGCCGCTGGGGTGTCGAGCGCCTCGAGGCGGAACGGCAGCACCGCGATGCGGACCCGGCTGTGGGGCGTGAGCAGGACCGACACCTCCGCGCCCTCTGCCGTGCGGAAGTCCACGAAACGGCTCTTCTCGGCGGCCTGTTCGATGCGCTTCTTCAGATCGCCGATGTCCTGATCGCGTTCGAGCGGGATGCTGTCGTCGTCGTCTATGAGAATGATCGCCTGCTGCGTCTGCCCCGTCATGTCAGCGAAGCTATCCACGACACCTCGCATCGCAAGAGGGGGTTGCGCTCGCGGAGCCGACTCGCAAGACGTTCGCTGCTCCGGCTGCCTCCGGGGGTTCAGTCCTCGTGATCATCGTCGGTGGCCGACAGTGCCCGTGAACCGTCCGTGAGCAACCGGGTGCCGGGAACGCGTCTGCCTTCCCCGAGCTCGCCCTGCGATGCGACGAAGCGGTTCACCACCGGAGTGCCGCGGAACTGCACGGAGGGATAGGCTTCCGGCGATTCGTGCTTCCTGCTCGGCGCGATGTTCGCGGGGCGCCCCTTCATCCACTTCCAGGTGAACTTCCCGAACCCCGTGAGGGTCACCTGGTGTCCGGCGCGCAGATGCTCGACCGTGATCCGGATGAACTCGTCGTATACGCGGTCGGCATCCTTGAGCGGAAGGCCGGTAGCCCCGGCGAGTTCTCGGATGAACATCCGTTTGGTGATGACAGTGCCGGACGACGACCCGGCGCTCCCCTCATCTTTGTGCTCTTCGTTCTCGCTGCTCACCTGCAGCCCCTCTCGTACCCATGCCGGTCCGTCCCCCAGCACACCACCCTATTCGGGCGCCTGAGCCGGCCTGGGGACGCCGACGACCATGGCGCGCCCCAGCGGCATGTCGAAGCTCGGCTGCGACAGCGGGCAGAGCGCCGAGAGATGAGAATGCCCGCGCACCGCAAAGAACGGATGCGCGGGCTCCCTCGTGGTGGAGTATCACTGCACGATGACGTTCACCCTCTGGGTGAAGACTCCGTACGGCGTCGAGTACGTCAGCGTCGCGACCTGGGTTCCGGCCCTCTTCGTGTCGACAGCGGATACGGTCGTCGGGTAGGTCACGTAGAGCCGAGTGCCCGCATATGACACCTCGACCGTGTAGGTGGTGCGGAGAGCGTTGGCGACGACCGCGCTCTTCGTGCCCTTCTTGACCACCAGGGATGCCGTGTTGGCGAAGACGCGATCGACGACGTCTGCGGTCTTGACCGTCAGGGCCGAGCGGTCGATCCGGTCGATCTTGCCCGCCGCAGCGCCGAGGAACAACGTGGAGCCCTTCACGGCGATCGACGTGTAGTTGCCCTGCACAGCCCCGAGCTCGGTCCAGTCCCGGCCGTTCGTCGAGGTGTAGACCGTGCTGAAACCGGTGAGCCGCTTCACCGCGTACGCCGTGGCTCCGTCGATGAAGATGTCGGTCATCTGTGTCTGGAGACCGTTGGCCAGATGCTTCTCGACCGGATTGCTGCCGGCGAGCACGCGGCTGGACTGGTCCGAGACGATACGACCCGCGAAGGTCTCCAGCTCCTGGTACGCGTTGATCAGAGGAGGAGCGCTCGTGGTCGACCACGAGCCGTTGCGCCAGACATCCGTCGCGCGCGTGGCCTTCGCGGCGGTGAGGGTCTCACGGTCGACCTCCGCCTGGGCGTACAGCGTGTCGCCGACCACGGAGAGCCAGTAGTAGCGATCGAGTTCGTCGGTCTCCGTGCCGGACCAGCGCGCCTTCTCGATCTTCCACGTCTTTCCGCCGTCGGTCGACGACTTGATCGCGGCGATGGTGTTGTTGGGGCCGTAGAGGCGCTTGTCGGGGTTCACGATCGAGCCGGCCAGGAACAGCGTCTTGCCGATCTTCGCCACGTCCAGCACATGGACGAACGGCGTGGCGGCGTTGTACTGCCATGCGCCGTTGACGTTTGTCGCGTAACCGGCGTTGGCAGTCCACGACACCTTCGGGTCGATGTCGGGCACGTAGATCGCGCCGTCGTAGATGCGGAGCTTGTCGAACGCCTCGCCGTCGACGGTGAGGTGCTTCGTCGCAGAGCCTGTGGTCATGTTCACCGAGATGAGATCGGTAGGACCGGAGTTCTGCGTCCAGTCACCGTAACCGGTGTAGAGCTCGTCACCGAGGACCTGCATCTCTGTGATGCTGCTGCCGGCCTTGCCTGCATCCGCCAGCGCCTTCGCACCGGAATTGACAGCGAAGCTCGACGGGACCGGAGCGGCCGTGGCAGCGGTGGCCGGCGGCACCACGAGGCCCCCGAGAAGGGCGGCCGCCACGAGGGCGCCGCCCCCGACCGCGAGACGGGAATGAGCACGGGAAGAGGGTGATGGCATAGTGAGTCCTTTGCGACACACAGGGGGCACGACGCCCATGAACATGAAGGATTTCGATGCACGCAAGGTCAGCCCTTGCCATCCCCAGATTCACTACTTCCCCGGACTACATGCAGCACTGTTTTTTCCACATATATGTGGAGTTTGTCGCTCTAAACCCCTCGAGCTTGAGATCAATATATCAGAGAAGGCCCGTCGGCCGATACGATTTCTCGCCGCGCGGAGTCCCCGCCCCCGGAAACAAGAAAACCCCCGGCGGAACCGGGGGTTTCTGTCTGTGCGCGATACTGGGATCGAACCAGTGACCTCTTCCGTGTCAGGGAAGCGCGCTACCGCTGCGCCAATCGCGCCTAGAAGGCTGTTCAGTTGTCAGAGAGGTGGCGACGGGATTCGAACCCGTGTAAACGGCTTTGCAGGCCGGTGCCTAGCCTCTCGGCCACGCCACCGCGAGGTGGATTCGAACCCACATGCTGAAACCCCCTGAAGGGGGCTCCTGCACTCGAGCGGATGACGAGACTCGAACTCGCGACCCTCACCTTGGCAAGGTGATGCGCTACCAACTGCGCTACATCCGCATATTCTGTTTTTCGTTTCCGGCGTCCCGGGCACTTGAAATACATTAGCCCAGGATCGGCGCATCGCCAAACCGCTCCGCGACGCCGGGCGTGTCTCGCGAAGCCCCAGCGCGTCGCCACGCCCGGCCTCCCGGCCGGTGTCGGGGCTCCGCCGCCGATCGGGTATGCTTTCTGACTGTGCCGCTGTGCACGACACAACTCCACATGGGCGATTGGCGCAGTTGGTAGCGCGCTTCCTTCACACGGAAGAGGTCATCGGTTCGAGTCCGGTATCGCCCACCATCGAGAAGCCCCGTCAGACGTCTGACGGGGCTTCTGCGTTCGCCGTCCGTAGCACAGACGGTCGCGAAACGCGCCCCCGTTCACACATTCACGAGCCGCCCTCAGGCTGGTGCCATGCTTCACCGGATCGCAGACGATGCTCCCCTGCTTCTCATGCACGGCTACGACCTCGGCGCACGCGTGTGGTCACGCGTGCGAGACGGGGCCCGCGGTGCGCCGATGCGGCTGCTCGGCCATCGCGCGGTGTTCGTGCGCGGCGCCGAGGGAGTCCGCCTGTTCTACGACGAGAGCCGCATCGCGCGGCACGGCGCCATGCCGCGCTTCGTGCATGAGACCCTCTTCGGCCACGGGTCGGTGCACAGCCTCGACGGCGCCGAGCACCGGCACCGCAAAGCCACCTTCGTCGACGTCGCCTACGAGGACGAGCAGGTGCGCCGTCTCGAACCCGAGCTCGAACGCGAATGGCAGCGCGAGCTCGACGCCTGGCTCGCGGGCGGTGGCCGCTCGGCCTATGACGCGGCGGTGGGCGCTCTCGGCCGCGCCGGGATGTCGTGGGCCGGCCTCCCCGGCTCCGATGACGCGCGCACGAGATGGGCGGCCAGGCTCGCCCAGATCGTCGACGGCTTCGGTCGCCCCTTCTCCCCCGACTTCGCCATGGCAGCGTTCAACCGGCTCTGGTCCGATCGACGCGCCGCCCGGCTGATCCACGACGTGCGTTCGGGCATGCTGACGCCTCGACAGGGCACGGCCCTGTTCGAGTGGGCGTGGCACCGTGGCCCCGACGGCCGGCTGCTGCCGGAGCGACTGGCGGGCATCGAGCTGCAGAACAGCATCCGACCTCTCGTCGCCGTCGCTCGCTTCGTCGCCTTCGCGGCGAAGCGCCTGCACGAGAACCCCGACTGGCGGCTGCGAATCCACGCCGAGACGGCGAGAAGCGGTCGGCTCGTCGGCGGTCCCCTCGCGGTCGCGTTCGCTCAGGAGGTGCGCCGCACGTCTCCGTTCGTGCCGATGCTGCCGGGCAAGGCGATCACTGAGATCGATTTCGACGGGCAGCAGGTGCCCGCGGGCGGCCGCGTGGTGATCGACATCCTCGGTACCGACCTCGACGACGCCTCTTGGGATGACGCGACCGAGTTCCGCCCCGAGCGCTTCAGCCATCGGCCCGACTACGAGGCCATTCCGGCCTTCATCCCGCATGGTGGTGCCGACGTGCAGACCGGCCACCGCTGCCCAGGCGAGAAGCTCGCGATCGCTGCCCTCTCCGCGGCCATAGCGGCGCTCAGCGACCCCCGGGTGCGCATCTCGCCGCACGGGCTCGAGGTCGACCGGCGGCGGCTGCCCGCGATGCCCGCCTCAGGGGGCTGCGTGCATGCCGCCGCCGCACGCGACTCCACCGCAGAGAACCGACGCCAACACGACGAGACCACAGAGCAGAGGAGCACATCATGAAGGCACTGACCTGGCACGGCAAGCGCGACGTCCGCGTCGAGCAGGTCCCCGACCCGGGCATCCTCGAGCCGACCGACGCCATCATCCGCGTCACCTCCACCGCCATCTGCGGCTCGGATCTGCACCTCTACGAGATCCTCGGGCCGTTCCTCGAGCGCGGCGACATCCTCGGCCACGAGCCCATGGGAGAGGTCGTCGAGGTCGGCTCCGCCATCCGCGACCTGAGCGTCGGCGACCGGGTCGTCATCCCCTTCAACATCGCCTGCGGGTCGTGCTGGTTCTGCGTGCGCGGTCTGCAGTCGCAGTGCGAGACGACCCAGGTGCGCGAGTACGGCAGCGGTGCAGCCCTCTTCGGCTACACGAAGCTCTACGGTCAGGTGCCGGGCGGGCAGGCCGAGTACCTGCGGGTTCCGCTTGCCGACCACAACCACGTCAAGGTCGGAGCGGACCTGCCAGACGAGCGCTACCTGTTCCTCAGCGACATCCTGCCCACCGCATGGCAGGGGGTCGAGTATGCGCAGGTCCCGGCAGACGGCACCGTCGCAGTGCTGGGCCTCGGTCCGGTCGGGCAGTTCGCCGCCCGAATCGCCCGGTCCCGCGGCTATCGCGTGCTCGCGGTCGACCCCGTGCCCGAACGGCGCGCCATGGCGGCGCGCCACGACATCGAGGTGTTCGATCTCGACGACGACACCACACCGCATCTGCGCGACCTCACCGAGGGCCGTGGTCCGGACTCGGTCATCGACGCCGTAGGGCTCGAGGCGCACGGCAGCCCTGCGATCTCGCTGATGCAGCAGGCGGTCGGGCTGCTGCCCGACGCTCTCTCGCGTCCGATGCTCGAGCACGCCGGCGTCGATCGCCTGGCCGCGCTGCACGCCGCCATCGATCTCGTGCGCCGCGGCGGCACGGTCTCACTCAGCGGGGTGTACGCGGGCGAGGCCGACATCATGCCCATGAAGACGCTGTTCGACAAGCAGGTCACCATGCGGATGGGTCAGTGCAACGTCAGGCGATGGACCGGCGAGCTGCTCCCGATCGTCGAAGACGACGCCGATCCGCTCGGCGTGATGGACCTCACCACCCACCGCGCGCCTCTCGACGACGCACCCGAGCTCTACCGCACGTTCCAGCGCAAAGAGGACGGCTGCATCAAGGTCGTGCTCAGCCCCGGTGACTCGCACGTCTCGCCGAGCTCACCTGCCGTGGAAGGCGGCCTATGATCGAGCCCATCGGCGCCGGTCGTGCGCCTCTCACGGAGGGCCCAGCGAATGAATGACTCACGCGTCGTCATCTCGGGGGCCAGCGGCCTCATCGGCGGGGCTCTCACCCGGTCGCTGCGCTCCGACGGCATCCGCGTGGTGCACCTCGTGCGGCGGCCGAGTCGCAACGCGGACGAGGTCGAGTGGCTCACCGGCGCCAGACTCGAACCGGCCGTGCTGGCCGGCGCCGCCGCGGTCGTCAACCTCAATGGAGCGAGCATCGGGCGCCTGCCGTGGGGGCCGCGCTACCGCCGCACGCTGCTGCAGTCGCGCGTGGAGCCGACAGCGGCGCTCGCCGACGCGCTTCTCGAACTGGCGTCCGACCGGCCGGCGCTGCTGTCAGCGTCGGCCGTCGGATACTACGGCGATCAACCGGGTGTGCACCTCGACGAGGCGGCGGCCGCCGGCGACACCTTCCTCGCCGAGGTCTGCGTGCAGTGGGAGCGCGAAGCCATGCGCGCCGCCGCTGCGACCAGGGTGGCGCTGCTGCGCACAGCGCCGATCCTGCACCCGGAGGCCGTACTGAAGCCGATGATCACCCTCACCCGCGTCGGGCTCGGTGGCCCACTCGGCTCCGGGCGGCAGGTCTGGCCGTGGATATCCCTCGATGACGAGGTGCGCGCCATCCGGCATGTCATCGACTCCGACCTGCACGGCCCGGTCAATCTCGCCGGTCCGCAGCGCGCCACGGCGGGCGGGATCGGCCGCGCCCTGGCATCTCGGATGCGCCGGCCCTACCTGGTCCCCGCGCCGGCATGGGCGCTGCGGCTCGGCCTCGGTCGCGCCGCAGCCGACTCGCTGCTTCTCGCCGACGCCGATGCGGCTCCCGATGCGCTCGCGCGCTCGGGTTTCGAGTTCCGGCATCCCACCGCAGCGGATGCCATCGCCGCAGCGATCGGGTGAGCACCGGCCTCGGATCAGTGCGCGCCTGCGCGCAGCGCCGCATCGATGGCCGACCCGGCGCCCCGCGTCCACGGATCCCCATGGCCCGGAAGCAGGATCGAGTCGTCGACCTCGCGGAGCATGTCGAGCGAGGCGAGTGCGCGCGTGCTGTCCGCGGTCGCCGCGCCCGCGACGATCTGCGGTCCGCGCATGCCGGTGTAGGGGTCGAGAGTGACGAGCGCGTCACCGCAGAGCAGCGCTCCCGCGCTCTCGAAGAAGAACGCGCAGTGTCCGTCCGTATGGCCCGGCGTCCAGATCGCACGCGGACGCCCGGGTACGTCGAGAGCCTCGCCGTCCGCCACGCCTGGCGCGGCGTCGACTCCTCGCACCGTGAGCGCGCCGTTACCCACCATCGCGAGCATCGACGGAACGATGCGCGGATGACGCAGCGGATACGACCAGATCGGCGCCTCGTGCGAGTAGCGGTACGGATGTCGCGCGAGCCGCGCGTCTGCGGGGTGCACGAGTGACGCGACGCCTTCGCCGGCCAGTGATCGCGCCATTCCCACGTGATCGAAGTGCCCATGGGTCAGCAGCACCGCATCTATGTCGCCCCTCCTGGCGCCGATGCGGCTCAGCACGGAGTCGAGAAGACGGGCGCTGCGCGGCAGGCCCGCGTCGACGAGGGTCAGGCCGCCCTCGGCTTCGATGAGGTAGCAGTTCACATGCGCCACGTCTATCCGGTGCACGCCCGGCGCGGGCTGCGTCCATCCGGTTGCGCTTCGGTTCATGACACCACTGTGGGGTGACGGCGCCCGACACGTACGTGCCTTGCCGTCACCCCGCAGTGGTGCTAGTCGTCACAGATCACGCGCGGGCGGTGGCCAGCTTGGCCGTGGCCGGCTGCGGCTCGGAGAAGATCACCACGAGGATCACGGTGACGCCGACGACCACGTGGGGAACCCAGGCGTTCGGCGAGGCCGAGACGAAGCCGAACAGCCACGGCGACAGCGCGAGGAACAGGCTTGCGACGACGTCGAACACCAGGTGCACCGGCATCGGGATCAGCTTGATGGGCCCCCATTCGTAGCTGGTGAGCAGGCTGTACACGATCAGGCCGACCCCGAGGATGACGGGGATCACGACGGCGGGTCCGCCCATCGACGCGAAGCCGAACAGCCAGGGCGCCGCGATGAGTGCGATTCCGACCAGGTAGTCGAGCACGCCGTGGACTTTCGTGGGGATGAAGCGCATGATTCCTCCTTGATCGATGAGTCGCGGTGGCGGCTCGACGGGGGTTCGTCACCCCCGTTCCGATCGGATTGGATGCCGGAACCAGGCATCCGCGCGCTGCGACGGCGTCGTCAGGCGCGGGCCCACCCGTAGCGCTCGATCAATGCCTGCGCGACACGACCGTAGCGGCCGGCGTCGAGCGCTGCGGCCTCGCGACGCATGCCCTCTCGATGGACGCTGTAGAGCTGTTCGATGTCCACCCATGACTCCCTGCCCTGACCGTCCCAGTCCCCCGAGCCGATGGAGATGAAGTCGCGGTCCCGATCGTGCGGCTTGCTGGTCATCCGGACGGCGTACACGCGGTCCGCGCCGTCCCGGCCGATGACCAGCACCGGACGGTCCTTGCCGCGTCCGTCGTTCTCCTCGTACGGCACCCACGTCCAGATGATCTCTCCGGAGTCGGGAAGCCGGTTGCGGGACGGCGAGTATCCGACGCTCACATCGCCGACGCGCTCCGGATCGACCTGCACGGTCTCCGATCCCGGCATCCGGCCTGCGGATGCCTCGCCAGACGCCCTCGGCTCCTCCGAGCGGCCGGGAGCGGGGCCTCTTCCGTCCGGCCGCAGCGTGGCGCGCGGACGGGGGCGGGCCTGCTGCCCGCCCCCGCTGCGCCCCGACAGCACCCTGCCGAGGATGTCGACGATGGCCGAAACGATCCTGCTGCTCGAACTCACCCGCTCACACTAGCGGCGTGTGCCGGCTCGAGTGCATAGCCCTCCTCGCCGTGCACGGCCAGGTCGACTCCGGCGACCTCGTCCTCGCGGGTGACACGGAACCCGATCGTCTTCTCGATCACGAATCCGATCGCATATGCGACGGCGAACGAGTAGAGCATGACTCCTCCGGATGCGATCACCTGAACCACGAGCAGACGCCAGTCACCGCCGGTGAACAGACCCTGCCCGGTGGCGAAGAAGCCCAGGTACACCGTGCCCAGCAGACCGCCGACGAGGTGCAGGCCGACGACGTCGAGCGAGTCGTCGAACCCGAGCCGGAACTTGAGCTCGACCGCGAGGGCGCACGCCGCACCGGACAGAGCGCCCAGCAGCAGCGCCCAACCGGGAGTCAGGCTGGCGCATGCCGGGGTGATCGCCACGAGACCGGCGACGAGTCCGGATACTGCGCCGACCGAAGTGGGCTTTCCGACGCGCAGCTTCTCGACGAGCACCCAGCCGAGGATTCCTGCCGCCGCCGCTCCGAGCGTGTTGATGGCGATCAGGCCGACGCCGCCCATGTCCTCCGAGAGCCACTCGGCTCCGGCGTTGAAGCCGAACCAGCCGAACCAGAGCAGCGCCGCGCCCAGGAGCGTCAGCGGCACGTTGTGGGGCTTGCTGAGCTCGCGTCCGAACCCGATGCGCTTGCCGAGCACGATCGCGAGGGCGAGCGCCGCCGCGCCCGCGTTGATGTGCACTGCCGTGCCGCCGGCGTAGTCGATCACCGCGATGCCGCTGTCCGCACCGAACAGGGTCGTGCCCAGGTGCATGATCCATCCTCCGCCCCACACCCAGGCGGCGATCGGGAAGTATCCGATCGTGCCGAACACTCCCACGAAGATCAGCCAGGGCCCGAAGCGGGCGCGGTCGGCGATGGCGCCTGAGATCAGTGCCACCGTGATGATCGCGAACGTCGCGCCGTATGCGATGCCGAGCAGGGCGACATTGGCGTCCGGCCCGGTCGAGGCCGAGGCCAGCCCGAGATCGGCGAACGGATCTCCGGCGAACTGCGTCGGCGAGGTCACCGAGCTCATCGAGAAGCCGTACAGCACCCACAGCACGGCGATCAGACCGATCGCGCCGAAGCTCATCATCATCATGCTGATGACGCTCTTCGCCCGCACCAGGCCGCCGTAGAAGAACGCCACCCCCGGTGTCATCAGCAGCACCAGCGCGGTCGCGGTGATCACCCACGAGACGTTGCCTGTGGCATCCATGTCGAACCTCCTCCGTTTAACGAACGAGGTCAGTCTGGGCGCGTCATGTTTCGGGCGGCCGCGCGTCATGTTGCCGGCACGTTACGTGCCGGCTCGTGGTGTGACGATCGTGTTACTCGGCCGCGGAGTGGGTCAGCGCGTTGAGACGCGAGATGGCGCGCAGGTACTTCTTGCGGTACCCACCGGCAAGCATCTCATCGCCGAACACCGTGTCGAGCGCCACGCCGGTGGCGACGATCGGCAGCTGCGCGTCGTAGACGCGGTCGACGAATGCGACGAACCGCAGCGCCTCGGACTGATCGGTGAGGGTGCGCACGTCGCGAAGCCCTACCAGAGAGAGTCCGTCGATGAGGCGGATGTAGCGCGACGGATGCACCTGGGCCAGGTGATGGATGAGCGCGGGGAACTCGTCGTCGGACGCGGCTCCAGACGACGCCGCGGCCTCGATCGCCTTGGCGAAGCGCGCGTCGTCCGAGACCACTGCGCTGCCGTCGATCGCGCGCTGACGGTAGTCGACGCCGTCGATCCGCAGCGTCTCGAAGCTCTCGGACATGGCGTGGATCTCACGCAGGAAGTCCTGCGCCGCGAAACGCCCTTCGCCCAGTGCGTTCGGCGGAGTGTTCGAGGTCGCGGCCAGCTTCGTGCCCGACGAGACCAGTTCACCCAGAAGCCGGGTCATCACCATGGTGTCGCCCGGGTCGTCCAGCTCGAACTCGTCGATGCACAGCAGATCCGCGCCGCGCAGCAGGTCGACGGTGTTCTTGTAGCCGAGTGCCCCGACGAGAGCGGTGTACTCGATGAACGAGCCGAAGTACTTCCGCCGGGCGGGAAGCGCATGGTAGACGGATGCCAGGAGGTGGGTCTTGCCGACGCCGAACCCGCCGTCGAGATAGACGCCAGGCTTCATCGGAGCCTCTTTGGGGGCGCGACGGAAGAGCCCGGCCTTCTTCACCGGAGCCGCTCCGCCGCCGGCGAAGCGCTGCAGCAGCTGCTTCGTCGCCTCCTGCGAGGGGTAGCGGTCGTCTGAGCGGTAGCTCTCGAACGTCGCATCGTCGAACTGCGGCGGGGGTACGAGGCTTGCCAGCATCTCGGTTCCGGTCACGACGGGCGTGCGCTCGGTGAGGTGCACGACGCCCGTGCTGATCTGCTGGGTCATCACGTTCCTGAAGTCATAGTCTTACGATCCTGATGCGGGTGCGCGCCAGGGGATCTATCGTCATAAGGGACGGCTCAACTTTACGCCGTCGCCATGCCCACCCGATCCTGACCCCTGAGGAGCATCCGTGGCCGTCGATCACGACACGTCATCCGCCAAGTTCGCCGAGTACGCCGCACCAGGGCGGCTCGTCAGCACCGAGTGGCTGGCCGCCCATCTCGACACCCCCGGCCTCGTGGTCGTGGAGTCGGACGAGGACGTGCTGCTCTACGAGACCGGCCACATCCCCGGCGCGGTGAAGGTCGACTGGCACACAGAGCTCAACGACCCGGTCGTGCGCGACTACGTCGACGGTGAGGGCTTCGCAGAGCTGCTGAGCCGCAAGGGCATCTCACGCGACGACACCGTCGTGATCTACGGCGACAAGAACAACTGGTGGGCTGCCTACGCCCTGTGGGTTTTCTCGCTGTTCGGCCACGAAGACGTCCGTCTGCTCGACGGCGGCCGCGACCGCTGGATCGCCGAGGGCCGCGAGATCACCACCGCGAAGACCGAGCGGCCGGCCACCGAGTACCCGGTCGTCGAGCGCGACGACTCGACCCTGCGCGCCTACAAGGACGATGTGCTCGCCTTCATCGGCACGGGCCCGCTGATCGACGTGCGGTCGCCCGAGGAGTACAACGGCGAGCGGACCACCGCGCCCGCCTACCCCGAGGAGGGCAGCCTGCGCGCCGGCCACATCCCGACGGCGCAGAGCGTTCCGTGGGGCAAGGCGGTCGCCGAGGACGGCGGCTTCAAGACCCGTGCGGAGCTCGAGTCCATCTATCGCGACGGCGCAGGCATCCAGGACGGCGACGACGTGATCGCCTACTGCCGCATCGGAGAGCGCTCGAGCCACACCTGGTTCGTGCTGCAGCACCTGCTCGGGTTCGAGAACGTGCGCAACTACGACGGCTCATGGACCGAGTGGGGCAGCGCCGTGCGCGTGCCGATCGTCAGCGGCAGCGAGCCCGGCTCGCTCTGAGCGCCGGGCTCGCCGCAGGGTGGGATGATGGCAGGGATGACTGACACGCACGTCCCCGCCACTCTTGCCGAGTTCCGCGATGAATTCCTCGAGCTCCCCGAGCCCGATCGACTCGAGCTGCTGCTCGAGTTCGCGAACGAGCTCCCGCCCGTCTCCGATGAGATCGCGAGCCACCCCGAGATGTGCGAGCGGGTGGCGGAGTGCCAGTCCCCCGTCTACATCTACATCGAGGTCACCGACGGCGTCGTCGCCATGCATGCGACGGCGCCGCCGGAGGCCCCGACGACGCGCGGCTTCGCCAGCATCCTCGTGCAGGGGCTCACAGGCCTCACTGCCGAGGAGGTGCTGGCGATCCCGAATGACTACCCGCAGAGCATCGGCCTGACACGCCTCGTGTCGCCGCTGCGGATCGGCGGCATGACCGGGATGCTGATGCGCGCCAAGCGACAGGTCGAGGCGAAGCGCTGAGTCGCGGGCCCCTCACGCAGAGCCGTTCCGCGTCAGGCCAGACCCTTGGCCGTCATCCACTGGTCGATGGCCGCCGTCCACCCGTCCTGGTCGTAGTTCCAGATCTTCGTATGCCGCGCCACCCGGAACTCGGGCATGGTCACGAGATCGGGTCGCGCCTCAGCCAGCGCGTGCGAGGCGTCGGCAGGCACGAATCCGTCGTCTTCGCTGTGCAGGATGAGGATCGGAGCGCTGAGCTCTGATGCCCTCGCGACCATGTCGAGCCTGTCGAAGGGGATCGCCTCCTCGGCGCCGCTGAGCCGGGCGAGGAAGGTGTTCCCCAGCGCGCTCATCGCGAGTCCGGGCAGCGGCTCGCGCAGACCCGACTCGCGCGCCTGGAAGCGCAGCACGGTGCGCCAGTCGACGACCGGCGACTCGAGCACGATTCCGGCGATGGCGTCCCGGTGCCCGGACGACACGGCCGTCTGCAACACGATCGCTCCGCCCATCGACCAGCCCATGAGAACCACCCGCTCAGCGCCGTGGCGGAGTGCGTGACCGATCGCCGCATCGACGTCTCGCCATTCCGACGCGCCGAGAGCATAGCTGCCGCCGCGCGAGCGAGGCGCCTCGCCGTCGTTGCGATACGAGACGACGAGCGTCGGCAGACCGAGCGCATGCATCACGGGAACCGCGCGCAGGCACTCCGACCTGAGCGTTCCCCGTCCGTGCACCTGGATCACCCAGGTCGACGAGTCGGCGGGGAAGAACCACGCGGGGCAAGGCCCCGCCGGTGATCCGATGAGCACGCTCTCCCACGGCAGGTGCAGCTCGCTCGGGGTCACGTGGTACCAGCCGCTGAAAGCGGCGTCGCGGTCTACGCGTGCTCCTGGCTCGATCTGGGTGAGCAGCTTGCGGCGGACTCTGGTCCGGTCTGCGCTGAGCACCGCACCCAGCTTCACGTAGCCGTACGTCCCCGTGGTGAAGAGGCCGTACCGACCCGGCAGCTCGGTGTCCGGCGTACGTGAGAGCTCTATCGTCTGCGCCCCCGTGTCGACGGCGAGGATCTGCGTGTCGTTGCGACGCACCGACGGCGTCACCACCCGCCGGGCGGTCGCGAGGACCGCTGCGCCGGCCGCGATCCCCGCGGCGACGACAGCAGGGACGGCGAAGGCTACGGCGTGCCTGAGACTCTTCATCGCCTCCCGACTCTAGCCTGTCCACGTGAGCGCACACCCGGAGGCCGCAGCGCTGTTCGACGCAGCGGCGGCAGAGCTTCGTGAGACGGCGTTCCGCGCCGACATCGTCGTGCGGGAGATCCCGTCTCCGGCCGGCCTCGCGCCGTTCGCGCTGGCGCTGGCCGCCGATGTGCGTCCGGACGACCACGGCGACTCGGTCTACGGCACCGGTCGCTTCGTGCTGCTTCACGATCCGGATGAGCCGGATGCCTGGGGCGGTGCCTGGCGCATCGTCGCGTTCGCACAGGCGCCGCTCGAACCCGAGATCGGCACGGATCCACTGCTCGCGGACGTCACCTGGTCGTGGCTCGTCGACGCCCTCGACTCCCGACAAGCGCACTATCACTCGGCATCGGGGACGTCGACGAAGATGCTCTCGAAGGGCTTCGGCGCGCTCGCCTCCGAAGGCGACGGAGCGCAGATCGAGCTGCGCGCGTCGTGGACACCGGATGCCCCACTGCGCCCGCATGTGGAAGCATGGGCTGAGCTGGTCGGGATGCTCGCAGGTCTCCCGCCGGGTTCAGAGGATGTCGCCGTGTTCGGCGCGAGAAAGGGCGCACGTGGCTGAGTACTCCGTGATCGACGACCGGGCGGAGTTCGAGAAGGCTGCGGCAACCCTGGCGAAGGGCACCGGCCCCGTCGCCGTCGACGTGGAACGTGCTTCCGGGTTCCGGTACTCCCAGCGCGCCTACCTCGTGCAGGTCTATCGCCGCGATGCCGGCGTGTTCCTCTTCGACCCGCCCGCGATCGGCGATTTCACCGCGCTCCAGGCTGCCATCGGAGAAGCCGAGTGGGTCTTCCACGCGGCGAGCCAGGACCTCCCCTCGCTGCGCGAGCTCGACCTGGTGCCGGCGCGCATCTTCGACACCGAACTCGCGTCGCGCCTGCTCGGCAGCGACGGCTTCGGTCTGGCCGCCGTGGTCGAGCACGCACTCGGGATCACCCTCGCCAAGGCTCACTCCGCCGCCGACTGGTCGACGCGGCCGCTGCCCGACCCCTGGCTCGAGTATGCGGCCCTTGACGTGCTCCATCTCGTCGATGTCCGGGATGTGCTCACGGCTGAGCTCGAGGCGGCAGGCAAGACCGAGATAGCCGCCCAGGAGTTCGAGGCCACCCTCACGCGTCCGCCCAAGCCCCCGCGCGAAGAGCCGTGGCGGCGTCTGAGCGGCCTCCACAAGGTGCGTGGCGCCCGTCAGCTCGCCGTCGCCCGCGAGCTGTGGACGGAGCGCGAGCGGTATGCGGAAGAGGTCGACGTGTCGCCAGGCCGTCTCGTGCCCGACCGCTCGCTGCTGGCTGCGCTGCTCGCCGCGCCCCGATCGAAGCAAGAGCTCGCGGGCCTCAAGGAGTTCAACGGCCGCGCCAGCCGCACTCAGCTCGATCGATGGTGGGGTGCGATCGAAAGGGGTCGCACCACCGACGATCTGCCACGCGAACGCGTGCCCAGCGACGCGCTCCCTCCGCCCCGCGCCTGGGCAGACCGCAACCCCGAGGCCGACCTGCGCCTGAAGGCGGCTCGCCCCGTCGTGGAGGCGATCGCAGAGGGCCTGCACATGCCCACCGAGAACCTGCTCACCCCCGAGCACCTTCGCCGGGTCGCATGGCAGCCCCCGGCCGAGCTCACCGCGGACGCCGTCGGCGCGGCACTCGTCGAGCTGGGCGCACGCCCCTGGCAGGTTGCGCATACCGCACAGAAGATCGTGGATGCTTTTGTAGAGGGACCGCAAACCGCCGTCGAGGGCTTCCCGACCGCTTCGTAGGTTCGATCCAACCGATTCCAAGCGGTCGGAGCGCGATCCTAGGCTGGGTGGGAACCCCAACCTATGGAGGCAGAGTGGCCGAGATCTCGGACGTCTACTTCGTCGATGGAGTGCGCACCCCCTTCGGGCGCGCCGGCGAAAAGGGCATGTACTGGAACACCCGCGCTGATGACCTCGCCGTGAAGGCGACCATCGGCCTGATGGAGCGCAATGCCGCAGTGCCGGCAGACCGCATCGACGACGTCGCCATCGCCGCGACCTCGCAGACCGGCGACCAGGGTCTCACCCTCGGCCGGTCGGTCGCCATTCTGGCCGGGCTTCCGCAGACGGTTCCCGGTCTCGCCGTCGAGCGCATGTGCGCCGGCGCGATGACCAGCGTCACCACGATGGCGGCGTCGATCGGCATCGGCATGTACGACTTCGCTCTCGCCGGCGGTGTCGAGCACATGGGCCATCACCCGATCGGCGGCAACGCCGACCCCAACCCGCGGTTCGTGGCGGAGAAGATGGTCGACCCCGGTGCCCTCAACATGGGTGTCACCGCAGAGCGCATCTTCGACCGGTTCCCGCACCTCACCAAGGAGCGCTCCGACCGCTTCGGCATGCTGAGCCAGCACAAGGTGCAGGCCGCATACGACGCCGGCAAGATCCAGCCCGACCTCGTATCGGTGGCGATCAAGGGCGCCGACGGCGCCTGGGGCCTCGCGACCGAAGACGAGGGCCGCCGCCCGCAGACCACGATGGAGGATCTCGCCGCACTGAAGACGCCGTTCCGACCGCACGGACGGGTCACCGCCGGCACCTCCTCGCCCCTCACCGACGGCGCGACGATGTCGCTGCTCGCAGGCGGCGGCGCGGTGAAGGAGTTCGGCCTCACCCCGAAGATGAAGATGGTCTCGTTCGCCTTCGCCGGTGTGCAGCCCGAGATCATGGGCATCGGCCCCATCCCGTCGACCGAGAAGGCCCTGAAGAAGGCAGGGCTCACCATCTCCGACATCGGGCTCTTCGAGCTCAACGAGGCGTTCGCCATCCAGGTGATCTCGCTGCTCGATCACTTCGGGATCGCCGACGACGACCCGCGAGTCAACCAGTGGGGCGGTGCGATCGCGCTCGGGCACCCCCTCGCGGCATCCGGAGTCCGTCTGATGATCCAGCTCGCCGCGCAGTTCGCGGAGCGCCCCGACGTTCGCTACGGCCTCACCGCCATGTGCGTGGGCCTGGGGCAGGGCGGCTCGGTCATCTGGGAGAACCCGTTCTACGACGGCAAGAAGAGGAAGTGACGCGTAATGGCTGACACGATCCACGAGCAGTACGCCGGCGTCGACTTCACGCCGCTTTCCGCACTCGCCGACGGTGAGGTGATCACGCACTCCCCCGTGCGCGACATCCGCCTGGCCTCCGGCAAGGTGCTCGCCCTCATCACGCTCGACAACGGCCGAGACCACACGCGCCCGAACACGCTGGGTCCCGCCACCCTCACCGAGCTCGGCGATAGGCTCGACTCGCTCAAGGCTCGTGCTGCCGCAGGTGAGATCCAGGCCGTCGGCATCACCGGCAAGCAGTACATCCTCGCCGCCGGCGCCGACCTCTCCGACATCAGCAGGGTCGGCTCGAAAGACAACGCCCGCCTGATCGCGCAGCTCGGCCACAAGGTGCTCGGCTCGCTGTCTGAGCTGGGAGTTCCGACCTTCGCCTTCGTCAACGGTCTCGCGCTCGGCGGAGGAATGGAGATCGCGCTGAACTCCACCTACCGCACCGTCGACGCATCGGCGGCGGCGCTGGCCCTGCCCGAGGTCTTCCTCGGCATCATCCCCGGTTGGGGCGGCGCGTACCTCGTGCCGAACCTGATCGGCATCGAGAAGGCCCTCGAGGTCGTCGTCTCGAACCCGCTCAAGCAGAACCGCATGCTCAAGCCGCAGCAGGCTTTCGAACTCGGACTGATGGACGCCATCTTCCCGGCGGCCAACTTCCTCGAGAACTCGCTCGCCTGGGCGGACTCGGTGCTCGGAGGCAAGAAGGTCGAGCGCCGCAACGAGCCGGGTAAGATCGAGCGCACCGTCAAGTGGCCGATCGCGATCAAGATGGCCCGAGGCATGCTCGAGTCGAAGATCGGCACGATGCCCCGCTCGCCCTACGTCGCACTCGAACTGCTCGAGAAGGCCAGGAGCGGCACCAAGGCCGAAGGCTTCGCCCGCGAGGACGAGGCCCTCGCCGATCTCGTCACCGGCGACCAGTTCGCGGCGTCGATGTATGCGTTCGACCTGGTTCAGAAGCGTGCCAAGCGTCCCGTCGGAGCCCCCGACAAGGCTCTCGCGAAGAAGGTCACCAAGGTCGGCATCATCGGCGCTGGCCTCATGGCCAGCCAGTTCGCGCTGCTGTTCGTGCGCAAGCTGCAGGTCCCTGTGCTCATCACCGACCTCGACCAGGCGCGCGTCGACAAGGGCGTGGCCTATATCCACGACGAGATCGGCAAGCTCGAGGCCAAGGGGCGTCTCGACGCCGACACCGCCAACAAGCTGCGCTCGCTCGTCACCGGAACCACCGACAAGACGCAGTACGCCGACTGCGACTTCGTCATCGAGGCGGTGTTCGAAGAGGTCGGCGTGAAGCAGCAGGTGTTCGGAGAGATCGAGAAGATCATCGCCGACGATGCGATTCTCGCGACGAACACATCGTCGCTGTCGGTCGAGGAGATCGGCTCGAAGCTCGCTCACCCCGAGCGTCTGGTCGGCTTCCACTTCTTCAACCCGGTCGCGGTCATGCCGCTGATCGAGATCGTGAAGACGCCGCACACCGCCGAGGCCGCCCTGTCGACGGCGTTCGTCGTCGCGAAGGGACTGGGCAAGAACGCCGTGCTGACGGCCGACGCACCGGGCTTCGTCGTGAACCGGCTGCTCGCCAAGGTCATGGGCGAGGCGGCGCGCGCCGTCTACGAAGGCACCCCCGTCGCCGATGTCGAGAAGGCCTTCGGCCCTCTCGGTCTGCCGATGGGACCCTTCCAGCTCATCGATCTCGTCGGCTGGAAGGTCGCTGCACACGTGCAGGACACGATGGTGCGTCACTTCCCCGAGCGCTTCTATGCGAACGAGAACTTCCACGCTCTCGCCGAGCTGGACGCGGTGGTCGAGAAGGACAAGGGCGGTCGCGTCACCGGGTGGACCAAGAGCGCCGAGAAGGTTCTCAAGGGACACGTGGGCAGCGCCCCGGCATCCGCCGAGGCCATCCTTCAGCGAGTGCAGGACGGTCTCGCCCAGGAGATCCGTCTCATGCTGGACGAGGGCGTCGTGCCGGAAGTCGAGGACATCGACCTGTGCCTGATCCTCGGCGCCGGCTGGCCCTTCATCGACGGTGGCGCGTCGCCGTACCTCGACCGCGAGGGCGCGTCCGAGCGGGCCTTCGGCGGAACGTTCCACAACCCGCCGATCCGCGGGATCGCGCACAGCTGACGACTGCGCACAAAGGGGCCGCGCCTTCGGGTGCGGCCCCTTTTCGCAACTGCGCCGAACGCCGGGCCAACAGCGGATGAACAGCCGTCGCGATCGACGCGATTCCGGGTTCAGCCCGACCGGAGCGAGGCACGATGGAGGGCATGGACATGATTCTCACGATGATGGGTGGGAAGGGCATGTCGGGCCTGCTGAAGACGGGCACGGCGATCCTCACCGTCCTGCTGGTTGTGCCTGCCCTGCTGCGGCTGTTCGTCGTGACGGTAGACGAGGGCTGGGCCGCCATCCGCACGCGCAACGGCAAGCCGATCATCCGGAATCGCCCGCAGCGGCGACCCTCACGAGGCAGCGGTGCCGTCGGAGAGGTGGTCGTGCTGCATCCGGGCACCCACGGCGCGTTTCCCCTGTTCTACTGGTACAAGCTCGTCGACGTGCGCTGCAGGGCCACAGATCTCCCGGTTCGCGAGATGACGGGAGCGAACGGGCGCCAGCACCGCGTGCATGCCTCGTTCGAATGGCGCCCGATACCCAGCGGCCGCGATCTGCGGGTCTTCGAGCTCGACGTGGTCAACGTGAAGGAGCGCGCGTCGAACATGGTGGGCGCGGCGCTTCGAGACATCGTCCGCGGGATCGACGCGGTCGAGCTGCCGCACAACGACGAACTGAGCACTCGCGTGCTGTCGGCGTGCTCCGCAGACGTGCGCGAGGCCTGCGGCGTCGAGATCGTCCGAGTGATGATCACCGGCGATGCGCTGACCGACGGCTACCTGCTCGCGGGCGCGCTGCGTGACGGCGACCGCGCATCGTCCGGCGTCGCCGCTCTGCATGCGCTCAACTGAGAGGCATCATCGCCGCGGCACCATGACCACGAGGGCGTCGGGCAGTATGCCGATCTCGCACTCCCCTGCCCCGGTCCGCTCGCCGTCGGCGTAGACCACCAGGTCAGGAGCCGACACACGCACCCGCCGGCAGCGGACGCGCTCCACTTCGGGACGGGTGAGGTGCCTCCCGCGCAGCAGCAGCGGGAAGAGTCGAAGCAGTCGCGATCTGCTGAGCGGCGCGACGTGGACGGCGTCGAGCAGACCGTCGTCGGCACGTGCGCCGACGCACATCGGCATCCCGCCGCCGTAACTCGATGTGTTGCCGACGGCGAAGAGCGTCCCTGGCAGGCACACGGGCGGCGCACCGTCGATCGCGATCCGGAACCGGGTGGGGTGCAGCCGGAGCAGCTCTATGACCAGCGCGAGGTGGTACCTCAGGCGACCGCCCGGCCACCGGAGGCGGTTCGTGCGCTCGCTGACCTTCGCGTCGAACCCCATCGCGGCCACGGTGAGGAAGACGCGCGTGCGACCGTGCGAGGTCACGGTTCCGAGATCGGTCAGACGCCGGATGCCGGTGAGCACGGCCATCGCAGCCTCCGGAGGCGGCACATCGGCGATGCCGAGCGCGCGAGCGAAGTCGTCTCCTGTTCCGGCCGGCACGATCGCGACAGGCAGTCCTGCGTCCGCCACCAGGTCGACGATGCCGGCGAGCGTGCCATCGCCTCCGACCACCACGATGCCGTCCCAGTGCTGCCTCAGCGCAGCGATCACCAGCTCGCGCGCGCGATCTGCGGTCTCGGCCGTCACCGCATGCACGAACGCACCATGGGAGCGCAGCCCCTCTGCCGCACGATCGCCGGCGTGCGCTCCTCGGCCTCTGCCTGAGCGCGGGTTGATCACGAGCAGAAGGCGGGGCGCCCCGCTGCCCATGGCAGTGGCGTTCAGCGGCTCTCGCGCAGCGGGAGCTCGATCGCCCCGGTCTGCCCGGGAGCCTTCGCCACGGGGATGCGCGTGCCGCCGACCTGGGCGACGATGTCGGCCGTGATCTTGTCGACCGTGAGGCCGGCATCCTCGAGGATCTGCTCACGCGAGGCGTGCTGGAGGAACTGGTCGGGCACGCCGAGCTCGTCGACGCCGGTGTCGATGCCGGCCTCGCGAAGCACCTGACGCACCCGGGTGCCGATGCCGCCCACGCGGATGCCGTCCTCGATCGTGATCACGAGGCGATGACGCGCGGCGAGCGAGACCACAGAGGGCTGGACTGGCACGGCCCACCGGGGATCGATGACGGTCGCGCCGATCCCACGCTCGCGCAGGCGCTCGGCGATCTCGACCGCCATCTCGGCGAACGAGCCGATGGCGACGATCAGCACGTCCTCGTCATCGCCGCGGGCGAGTACGTCCGTGCCGTCCGACAGGCGCTCGACGGCGACCATCGTGTCGGGGACTTCGCCCTTCGGGTAGCGGATGACCGTCGGCGCGTCGTCGATCGCGACCGCCTCGGTCAGAGCTTCGTGCAGACGCTCCGCGTCGCGCGGGGCAGCGATCCGGATGCCCGGAACCATCTGCAGCATGGCGAGGTCCCAGACGCCGTGGTGGCTCGGGCCGTCGGGTCCGGTCACGCCGGCACGGTCGAGCACGAAGGTCACGCCTGCGCGGTGCAGCGCGACATCCATCAGGACCTGGTCGAATGCGCGGTTCATGAACGTCGCGTAGATCGCGACGACGGGATGCAGGCCGCCGAATGCGAGGCCGGCCGCTGAGGCGACGGCATGCTGCTCGGCGATGCCGACGTCGTACACGCGGTCGGGGTAGCGCTCTGCGAATGCCGCGAGTCCTGTCGGCCGCAGCATGGCTGCCGTCATGGCGATCACCGTGCGGTCGCGACCGCCGATCTCGACGAGCGCGTCGGAGAAGACCGAGGTCCATGAGGTGCCGGACGACGATGAGAGCGCGCCACCCGTCTTCGGATCGATGCGACCGACGGCGTGGAACTGGTCGGCCACGTCGTCGAGCGCCGGCTGATAGCCACGGCCCTTCTCCGTGATGGCGTGCACGATCACCGGCGCGCCGTAGTCCTTCGCGAACTGCAGAGTCTCGATCAGCGCACCGACGTCGTGGCCGTCCACCGGACCGAGATACTTGATGTCGAGATTGGAGTACAGCGCCACGTTGTTCGTGAATCGGGACAGGAATCCGTGGGTCCCGCCACGCACGCCGCGGAACACGGCACGCCCCAGTGGTCCGAACGCTCGGAAGAGCCGGTCGGACTTGCGGTGCATCTCGCGGTACACGCCCGCGGTGCGCACGCGGTTGAGGTAGCGCGACATGCCGCCGATCGTCGGAGCGTACGACCGCCCGTTGTCGTTCACGACGATCACGAGGTTGCGCTCGTTGTCGTCGCTGATGTTGTTGAGCGCCTCCCAGGTCATCCCTCCCGTCAGCGCCCCGTCGCCGACGACAGCGACGACATGGCGGTCGCTGCGCCCGGTCGCCGTGAGGGCGCGGGAGATTCCGTCAGCCCAGCTGAGCGAGCTCGACGCGTGCGAGGACTCGACGACATCGTGAACGCTCTCCGAGCGCTGAGGGTAGCCTGCGAGCCCGCCCCGCGAGCGGAGGCTCGAGAAGTCCTGACGGCCCGTCAGCAGCTTGTGCACATACGACTGGTGACCGGTGTCGAAGATGATCGGGTCCTCGGGCGACGAGAACACCCGGTGCAGAGCGATCGTCAGCTCGACGACGCCGAGGTTCGGTCCGAGGTGCCCGCCGGTGCGGGCCACGTTCTCGACGAGGAAGGCCCTGACCTCGGCCGCCAGCTCGACCAGCTCATCGTCGGAGAGGCGATCGAGGTCTCGGGGGCCGCTGATGCTCGGCAGGATCGGCATGGACGTCCTTCCGCGTCATGGGGCGCTCGCCGGAGACGACGTGCGCATCAGAACATTCTAACCGGGGATGCGACACGGGCCCGGATGCCGAAGCATCCGGGCCCCTGTCGTGGAGCGATCAGACGAGCGAACGCAGCACGTACTGCAGGATGCCGCCGTTGCGGTAGTAGTCCGCCTCACCGGGGGTGTCGATGCGGACGACCGCGTCGAAGGTGATGGGCTCGCGGCCCTCTGCGGAGAACTCGCTGGGGGTCGCCGTGACCTTCACGGTCTTCGGGGTGACGCCCTCGTTGAGCGCCGTCAGACCCTCGATCGAGATGATCTCGGTGCCGTCGAGCCCGAGCGTCTCCCACGTCTCGCCGGCGGGGAACTGCAGCGGGACGACGCCCATGCCGATGAGGTTCGAGCGGTGGATGCGCTCGAAGCTCTCGGTGATGACCGCCTTCACGCCGAGAAGGTTGGTGCCCTTCGCAGCCCAGTCGCGCGAAGACCCGGAGCCGTACTCCTTGCCGCCGAAGATCACCAGCGGCACGCCCTGGTCCTGGTAGTTCTGCGAGGCATCGTAGATGTACGCCTGCGGACCACCCTCCTGCGTGAAGTCGCGCGTGAAGCCGCCCTCGATCTGCTGGCCGTCGTTGACGGCCTTCACGAGCGCGTTCTTCAGGCGGATGTTCGCGAAGGTGCCGCGGATCATCACCTCGTGGTTTCCGCGACGCGAGCCATAGGAGTTGAAGTCGCGCTGCTCGACACCGTGCTCGGTGAGGTACTGCGCGGCCGGAGTGCCCGCCTTGATGTTGCCTGCAGGCGAGATGTGGTCGGTGGTGACAGAGTCGCCGAGAGTCGCCAGCACGCGAGCACCGGTGATGTCGGTCACGGGTGCCGGAGTGAGCTCCATGCCGTCGAAGTACGGGGCCTTGCGCACGTAGGTCGAGGCGTCGTCCCACTCGAAGATCGGGCCCGTCGGCGTCGGCAGGTTCTTCCAGCGCTCGTCACCGTCGAAGACGGTCGCGTACTGCTTGATGAACTGGTCGCGCGAGATCGACGAGTCGATGATCTCCTGCACCTCTTCGGGTGCGGGCCAGATGTCCTTGAGGAAGACGTCATTGCCCGCGTCGTCCTGACCCAGCGGGTCGCTCTCGAAGTCGAAGTGCATCGAGCCGGCGAGGGCGTAGGCGACGACCAGCGGCGGGCTGGCGAGGTAGTTCATCTTCACGTCGGGGCTGATGCGTCCCTCGAAGTTGCGGTTGCCCGAGAGCACCGCGGTCACGGCGAGGTCGTGCTCGTTGACGGCGGCCGAGACCTCCTCGATCAGCGGACCGGAGTTTCCGATGCAGATGGTGCAGCCGTAGCCGACCGTGTAGAAGCCGAGACCCTCGAGGTCCTTGTCGAGACCCGACTTCTCGTAGTAGTCGGTGACGACCTTCGAGCCGGGGCCGAGCGTGGTCTTGACCCACGGCTTCTGCTTCAGCCCCTTCTCGCGGGCCTTGCGGGCGAGAAGACCAGCGGCGATCATGACCGACGGGTTCGAGGTGTTCGTGCACGAGGTGATGGCCGCGAGGGTGACGGCACCGTTGTCGAGAATGTACTTCTGCCCGTCGGGGGTGGTCACCTTGACAGGGTTGGATGCGCCGTGGGTGCCGCTGGATGCGAGCACGCTCTGCTCGTGCGCGGTCTCGTGCTGATACGAGACGCCCTCTTCAGAGACGTGCTCGTGCTCGACACCGGGGGCGTTGCCCGGGTCGGATGCCGGGAACGTGCCCTCGACCTCGACCGAGCCCTCGGTCACCGAGGTGTAGCTCAGGATGTCCTTCTCGAACTGGCTCTTGGCCTCGGCGAGCAGGATGCGGTCCTGCGGGCGCTTCGGACCTGCGATCGAGGGGACGACGGTCGACAGGTCGAGCTCCATGTACTCGGAGTACGAGGGCTCCTTGTCGGCGTCGTGCCACAGTCCCTGCACCTTGGCGTACTGCTCGACGAGCTCGACGGCGTGCTCGTCACGGCCGGTGAGCCGCAGGTAGTCGAGCGTGACGTCGTCGATCGGGAACATGGCCGCGGTCGAGCCGAACTCGGGCGACATGTTTCCGATGGTCGCGCGGTTGGCGAGCGGAACGGACGCGACGCCCGCGCCGTAGAACTCCACGAACTTGCCGACCACGCCGTGCTGACGCAGCATGTCGGTGATCGTCAGCACGACATCGGTCGCGGTGACGCCGGCGGGGATCTCACCGGTGAGCTTGAAGCCGACGACGCGCGGGATGAGCATCGACACGGGCTGGCCGAGCATGGCCGCCTCTGCCTCGATGCCGCCGACGCCCCAGCCGAGCACGCCCAGGCCGTTGACCATGGTGGTGTGCGAGTCGGTTCCGACACAGGTGTCGGGGTAGGCCCGCAGCACGCCGTCGACGGTGCGGTCGTAGATGACCTTCGCGAGGTGCTCGATGTTCACCTGGTGGACGATGCCGGTGCCCGGGGGCACGACCTTGAAGTCGTCGAAGGCGGTCTGACCCCAGCGCAGGAACTGGTAGCGCTCGCCGTTGCGCTGGTACTCGATCTCGACGTTGCGCTCGATGGCGTCGGGACGGCCGAACAGGTCGGCGATGACCGAGTGGTCGATCACCATCTCCGCCGGCGACAGCGGGTTGATCTTGCTGGGGTCTCCGCCGAGGGCCGTGACGGCCTCGCGCATCGTGGCGAGGTCGACGATGCAGGGCACGCCGGTGAAGTCCTGCATGACCACACGCGCGGGCGTGAACTGGATCTCGGTGTCGGGGTCGGCACTCGGCTCCCACGAACCGAGCGCCTCGATCTGCGCCTTCGTGACGTTGGCGCCGTCCTCGGTACGCAGCTGGTTCTCGAGAAGCACCTTCAGCGCGAAGGGGAGCTTCTCATGACCCGCGACCGTGTCGATGCGGAAGATCTCGTAGTCGGTGCTGCCGACCGTCAGGGTGCTCTTGGCACCGAAGCTGTTCACCGTGGACACGAATCCGTCTCCTTCTGATCGAATGGACGCGACAGGCGCTTCCATCTTGCTCGCCGAGTGATCGCCACGGCTAGCAAGGTTGGCCTTACCAGTCTGCGTCGGGCGACCGCTCGAGGGAATGAGCAATTTATCTTGACGTCAAGATAAATCTAGCAGAAGAGGAGCTCGCGGTCCGCTATGCGGCGCGCCGATAGAGCGCTCGGACCACAAGCCAGGTCACGGCGACCATCGGAGCGAACAGCGGCAGTCCCATGACGAGCTTGAGGGTGCCGAGGAGCGTCACCTGATCGGTGAGATAGAGGGGCAGCTGCACCGCGAGCCGCACGAGGAAGAGGGCCCCCCACGCCAGCCCCAGCCAGAAGAAGGCCCTGCGCTTGCGGCGGTCCGACCGCCACGCGGTGCCCTCCCCCATCAGGAAGCCGACGGCGAGCCCGATGATCGACCAGCCGACGAGCGCGGCGACGATCATCACCGTGCCGTACACGGCGTTGGTGATCAGCCCGGGAACGAAGTTGTCGGCGCCGCGGCCCGTCCACAGCGCGAGTCCGGCGGCCGCTGCAGCCGCCACCAGCCCGCCGAGCGCAGCCGACGGGGGCGACTTCTGCGCGAGACGGATGACGGTGAACACCGCCGCGATGCCGACCGAGACGCCGAGCGAGAGCAGCAGCGGTTCGGGCTGGATGGTGAAGAGGATGACGAAGGCGAGGCTGGGGAGGACCGACTCGACGATCCCGCGCCAGCCGCCCATCGCGCTCCAGACGATCGCCTGGGTGCTCTCCTCGGTCTGGGAGGTGAGACCGGCTCTGCGCGCAGCGCCGCCCAGAGCCGCACCGATCATCTCCGCCGCGGTCGGCTCCGCACCGCCGCCGCCCGCATCGGCGTTTGCACGGCGAGCGTCGTCCCGGCCGTCGGCCTCGGTCACGCCGAACCCGGCGTGGCGGGCATCTTGAGCGGGATGAGGTCGCGCGGGGGCATCGGCGAGCCGCCGCGCACCACGACGATCGAGCGGAACAGATCCTCGACCTGCTCGGCCGCGGTGGGATCGGACGCCGCGTCACCGCCGATCACGCCACGCAGGAACCATCGGGGTCCATCGACTCCGACGAACCGGGCGAGGCGCATGCCCGAGCCCTCGGCGGCCGTCGCCGGAACCTCTGCCAGCAGCTCCTTGCCGAGCGGGCCCTCGCGCTCCTCCACGCGGCCGCCCTGGGTGCGGATCTGGTCGCGCAGCTGCACACGGGTCTCGTCCCACAGCCCGCGGCTGCGAGGTGCGGCGAAGGGCTGCACCTGCAGCGACGATCCTGCATAGTCGAGGCCGACGGCGACGATCCTCTTGCTCTGCTCCTCGACCTCGAGCCGCAGGTTCAGGCCCTCGCGGGGCAGCACCTTGATGCCGCCGAGGTCGATGTAGGGGCGGACAGGGTTCGCCTCGCTGTCGTCGAACGGGCCCGCGGTCGCACGATCGGCCGGCGCGGACTTCAGCGTGGGTTCGATCTCTTCAGTCATTCGCTCTTTCCCTGGGTATAGCCGGTGGACCCGAAGCCGCCGTCGCCGCGAACGCTCTCGGGCAGTTCGTCGACCGGCTCGAAGCGGGCCTGCACGACGGGCATCACGATCAGCTGTGCGATCCGGTCACCGACCGCCACATCGTACGCTTCCCTGCTGTCGGTGTTCAGCAGGCTCACCTTGATTTCGCCCCGATAGCCGGCATCGACCGTTCCCGGGGAGTTCACGACCGTGATCCCGTGCTTGGCTGCGAGCCCGCTGCGCGGCACGACGAATGCCGCGAAACCCTCCGGCAGCGCGATCCGCACCCCGGTGCCGATCAGCGCGCGCTGGCCCGGTGCGAGACGCACGGCCTCGGTCGACACGAGATCAGCCCCTGCATCGCCGGGGTGCGCGTAGAACGGGACGTTCGCGGAGATAATGGGAACGGCAACGGAATGAGTCACCCCATGAGGCTAATGCAGAACACGCGCCCCGATACCCGTGAGACCTACCGCGAGCGGCTGGCTCCCGGGCTGTGGCTCCTGGTCACGATCGCCCTCGCCGGGCCGATGGTCTCACTCGTGCTGACCCCGCTCGATCCGAGTCTCGCTCTGGTCGTCGGCGGCGCGGTGTCGCTCGTGCTGGTGATCCTGAGCGTCGCTCTGTCGCCGACGATACGCGTCGCCGACGGAGTCCTGCACGCAGGACGCGCGCACATAGATGCGCGCTGGCTCGGCGACCCCGAGTACTTCTCGGGCGAGGACGCGAGGGCCCGTCGCACGCACGCGATCGACAAGGACGGATGGAACCTGCTGCGCGGAGGCATCGACGGCGTGGTCGTCGTCCCGATCACCGATCCGGATGACCCGGTGACGAGCTGGACCATCTCGTCGCGTACTCCCGATCGTCTCGCGGCGGCGATCCGGACGGCCCGGGACGAGCATCGCTGACCGCTCCCCCACGACGCAGAACGCGCCCCGAGCCGTCAGGCCGGGGCGCGTGCGTGTCGGTTGTCAGGCGGCGCATTCCTTGCAGATGGGGCCGTCCGCACCGTCGTGGTCGAGCTGCGAACGGTGCTTCACCAGGAAGCAGCTCATGCAGGTGAACTCGTCCTGCTGCGCGGGCAGCACGACGACATCGAGCTCCATGTCGGAGAGGTCAGCGCCGGGGAGCTCGAAACCCGTGGGGTTGTCGGAGTCCTCGACGTCGCCGGCGCCGGACTGGGTGCTCGGCACGCGCTCCTTGAGGGCTTCGATCGACTCGGAGTCGTCTTCGCTCTTGCGAGGGGCGTCGTAATCGGTTGCCATGCGGTGATTCTCCACTTCCGTGGTGCGTGTGGGTCTGGGTGGGGGGATCCGATTTCGGGTGATCGGCGGGCCATAGTTTGCACGACTGCGTTCCATTTAGCAAATGCCTCTTGACCCGCAGGGGGAAACTCGCGGCGCGCCCGCGATATTCCCCGCCCGATCAGGGTGGTCGTGACACCATGAATGCACACCCATCAGAGGGGCATTGGCATGGAAAACGTCACCATTGTCGGAACGGAAGCGGGAGTCCTCGTCCTCGCCACCGAGTCCGGACAGCGCTTCGCGCTGCCCATCGACGACGTGCTGCACCGTGAGGTGCGTCGCGCGACCCGCGAGACCGACCCGGCGCCCGCGCGGCTCGCTGCGAGCCCGCGCGACATCCAGGCGCAGATCCGCGCCGGCCTGTCGGCCGCCGAGGTGGCGGCGCTGCTCGGCGTGAGCGAATCCGACGTCGCGCGCTTCGAGGGGCCCGTCCTCGCTGAGCGCGAGCACATCGTCAACCAGGCACTCGCCGTTCCCGTGCTGATCGGCAGCGAGGTCGAACCCGACGCCCAGCCCACTTTCGGCACGGCGGTGCGCGCGAAGCTCGCCGACCTCGAGGCCTCCGATGAGCGCTGGGCCAGCTGGAAGGACGAGTCGGGCTGGACCGTCAAGCTCGAGTTCACCGCCAACGAGGTGGCGCACGACGCGCGGTGGGCGTTCGATCCGCGCCGCAGCACTCTCTCGCCGATCAACGCCGACGCCACGCAGCTGTCACGTCAGGGCTCTCTGCCCGAGGGGCTGATCCCCCGCCTGCGTGCTGTCGACGCCGAGCGCGTCTCCCCGTACAAGGACGACAGCCGCTTCGACTCCGGCGCCTTCGGGCCTCGCCTGCTCCCCCAGCCGGAGGAGGCCGAGGAGTCGACCGTCGAGCACTCCAGCGCTGCCGCTCACGATGCCGCGGCGCGACGCGCACCGGATGAGCATCGCACCAGCTCGGAGACCGCCGACCTGCTGGAAGCGCTTCGTCGCCGTCGAGGACAGCGTGAGTCCGCGCCCCTCTTCGACGACTCCGAGGGCGACGAGCCGTCGCCCATCGCGCTCTTCGACGGCCTCGACGAACCCCAACAGGAGCCCGAGGCCACTCCGGCCCCTGAGCCTGCCGAGCAGCCCAGCGCCCGCCGCAAGCGACGCAACGCCATGCCCTCCTGGGACGAGATCGTCTTCGGAGCCCGCACAGACGAGTGAGCGGTCGCCGTGATCAGCGGCGGAAGGCTCCCATCCGAATGAACGGCACCCGCCATTCCTCCGGAGTGAGAGCGCCGTGCTGTCCGATCATGCCCCGCCCGCGCTGGTCCTCGGCCTCCGCGTCGTAGAGCGCGACGTTGCCGCACGCGACGACGAGCATGTCGCCGATGCGCTCCCTCACGGCATCCGAGTTCACCGGGCCGAACAGACCGGCGTCGATCGCCTCCGTTCGGCTGAGCACGTCAGCGGAACCCTCGAGGTCACGCCGCCAGCGGGCGAGCAGCCCCGTGTGATCCGCGTCTGGTTCTGCATAGACGTGCAGCATGCGGGGTTCCCCGCCGATGTGCCGGATGCCGTCGTGCCATCCTCCCGACGCGTCGAGCACCAGCTGGCGGTGGTGCGGGACGTCGATCATGCCGTGATCGGCGGTGACGAGCACCCCCACCCCATCGGGAACCGGCCGGGCGAGCGCGGCGTCCACGTCCTCCAGCGCGGCGACCCAGTCGGCGGAGGCGATGCCGTGACGGTGGCCCGCCTTGTCGACCTCGGGCAGATAGCAGTACACGATGGCGCCGTCGTTCGCGTCGGCCAGCTCCCATGCCAGCTCCACGCGGTCGGCGGCGCTGCGCGCGGCGTGGAACCGGGCTCCGCGCAGCGTCGCGCGCGAGAACCCGCTTCCCTCGTATGCCGGGATGCCCACGGCGAAGGCGGGATGGCCGGCGGCCTGGGCCTGCTCGAACACGGTCGGACTCGCCTGCCACTGCAGCGGGTCGATGCCGTCGTCATCCCAGCCGGAGAGCAGGTTGACGAGTGCGTCGCCTTGCGGATCCCGAACCCGGTACCCGACCAGCCCGTGCTCACCCGGCGCGACCCCGGTGAGCAGACTCGTGAGCGCGGCGGCCGTCGTCGTAGGGAAGACCGACCCCGCCACATCCTTCTTCGCCATGGCGGACGACAGCGTGCGCGCATGCCCTGCGTGCGCGCGCAGCGGCACCACGCCGAGACCGTCGACGACCACGAGGACGACGGATCGTGCCGAGGTGAGATCCGCGGATCCGTCGCGCAGCGCCGCGAGCAGCTGAGGCGCCACCCCGCTGATGTTCCGCGTCGAATCAAGGCTGGTCGGTAGGATGAGAGGCATCCGGGTCAGTCTCGCACAGGTGACCCGACGCACCGCGCCCGAGCGCCGTCGCGAGCCCGCCCCGAGCGACCAGCAGGAAGTCCATGCCAAAGCCCTCGCCATCCGAGCCCGTTCAGGAGCGCATCCAGGACATCGACCTGTCCCAGGAGATGCAGGGCTCGTTCCTCGAGTACGCCTACTCCGTCATCTACTCGCGTGCCCTCCCCGATGCCCGCGACGGACTCAAGCCCGTGCAGCGACGCATTCTCTATCAGATGGCGGAGATGGGCCTTCGACCCGATCGAGGGCACGTGAAGAGCGCCCGCGTCGTCGGCGAGGTCATGGGAAAGCTGCATCCTCACGGCGACTCCGCGATCTACGACGCCCTGGTGCGCCTCGCACAGGACTTCGCCCTGCGGGTGCCGCTCGTCGACGGCCACGGCAACTTCGGCTCGCTCGATGACGGACCCGCCGCCTCCCGCTACACCGAAGCGCGCCTCGCGGCATCGGCGCTGGCTATGACCGAGAGCCTCGACGAGGACGTCGTCGACTTCGTGCCCAACTACGACGGGCAGTTCCAGCAGCCCGCCGTGCTCTCCGCAGCGTTCCCGAATCTCCTCGTCAACGGCGCCAGCGGCATCGCCGTCGGCATGGCGACCAACATGGCCCCGCACAACCTCATCGAGGTCGTCGCCGCAGCCACCCATCTGCTCGAGAACCCCGATGCGTCGACCGCCGAGCTCATGGAGTTCGTGCCAGGGCCCGATTTCCCCTCCGGCGGCATCCTCATGGGGCTCGACGGCGTCAAGGACGCCTACGAGACGGGCCGCGGTGCCTTCAAGCTGCGCGCCAAGACCTCGATCGAGCCGCTGGGGCCGCGCAAGACCGGCATCGTCGTCACCGAGCTGCCGTATCAGGTGGGCCCCGAACGCGTCATCGAGAAGCTCAAGGACGCCGTCGGTGCCAAGAAGCTGCAGGGCATCAGCGACGTGCAGGACCTCACTGATCGCAAGAACGGCCTGCGTCTCGTCATCACCGTGAAGACCGGGTTCGACCCGGCAGCCGTGCTCGAGCAGCTGTTCCGCTTCACCCCGCTCGAGGACTCGTTCTCGATCAACAACGTCGCGCTGGTCGACGGTCAGCCCCGAACCCTCGGACTCAAGGAGCTGCTGCGGGTGTACCTGCAGCACCGCATCGAGGTCGTCACGCGTCGCAGCCGCTACCGCCTGGCCCGACGCAACGAGCGCCTGCACCTGGTTCGAGGACTTCTTCTGGCCATCCTCGACATCGACGAGGTCATCCAGGTCATCCGCTCCTCCGACGACTCCGAGACCGCGCGCGCCAGACTCCAGCAGGTGTTCGAGCTCGACGAGGTGCAGGCCGAGTACATCCTCGAGTTGCGCCTGCGCCGCCTGACCAAGTTCTCGCGCCTCGAGCTCGAGGCCGAGCGTGACAAGCTGCTCGCGGAGATCGCCGAGCTCGAGACGCTCCTCGCGGATCCCGCACTCGTCCGCGCACAGGTCGCCAAGGAGCTCGACGCCGTGGCTGAGCAGTTCGGCACGCACCGTCGCACGCTGCTCCTCAACGCGGCGCCGCCGAAGACCCGCACGACCAAGTCGGCGGCCGACCTGCAGATCGCCGACGCCCCGACGACCCTGCTGCTGTCGACCACGGGCCGAGCCGTCCGCGTCGATCTCGAACAGGGCGCGACCATCACGACGCCCGCCCGCCGCAGCAAGCACGATGCGATCCAGGCGCGACTCGAGACGACCACGCGCAGCGAGATCGGTGCCGTCACCACCGCCGGCCGGGTCGTGCGCTTCACGCCCGTAGACATCCCCGCGGTTCCTGCCACGTCGGTCGGGCTGGGAGCGGGAGTCCCCATCTCCGACTATCTCGGCATCACGGACCGCACCGAGCGGGGCGTCGCTCTGATCCGCTTCGACGACGACACTCCCCTCGCTCTGGGCACGAAGGACGGCGTGGTCAAGCGCATCGTCCCCTCCGCGCTCCCGGTGCGCCCCGAGCTCGAGATCATCGGGCTGAAGCCGAAAGACGTCGTTGTGGGTGCCGCGCCGGCACCCGATGACACGGAGCTGGTGTTCGTCACCTCGGATGCGCAGCTGCTGCACTTCCCTGCGTCGAGCGTTCGCCCCCAGGGCGCGCCCGCCGGCGGGATGGCGGGCATGAAGCTGAGCGCGAAGGGCCAGGTCATCTCGTTCACCGTCGTCGCGTCAGCCGACGACGCCGTGGTCGTCACGGTCTCGGGTTCCGAGGGGACTCTCGCGGGGGCGGATGCCGGACGCGCGAAGGTGTCGGCGTTCGCCGAGTTCCCCGCGAAGGGCCGTGCCACGGGAGGAGTGCGTGCGCACGCCCTACTCAAGGGCGAGGACGGCCTGCGACTCGCCTGGGTGGGCGTCGAACCCCGCGCCATCGGCACAGACGGAGCAGCGCGTGTGCTTCCGCCGTCGGGGGCGAAGCGGGATGGCTCGGGTCAGCCGCTCGATGCGGTGATCGGGTCGGTCGGCACCGTCATCGGCTGACACGCGCTGGAGCTCACTCGGCGCCGTCCGGCCTGTTCAGGCGCGCCGGAGGGCGCCCGACGCGCTGAATGTCAGGCGTCGATGGATTCGCGGCTGAGCCGATCGCTCGAGCTCATGATGAACTCGCGGCGCGGGGCCACCTCGCTGCCCATGAGGAGCTCGAAGGTGCGCACGGCGGCGTCGGCCGACTCCGCATCCTCGATCGTGACCCGACGAAGCAGACGACCGGACTTCTCCATCGTCGTATTCGCCAGCTGATCGGCATCCATCTCTCCGAGGCCCTTGTAGCGCTGGATCGGATCCTGCCAGCGCTTGCCCGCCTTCTGCAGCTTCGCCAGCAGCGCGTGCAGCTCGGCCTCGGAGTAGGTGTAGATGGTCTCGTTCGGCTTCGAGCCGGGGTTCATCACGATCACGCGATGCAGCGGCGGCACGGCGGAGTACACGCGCCCGGCTTCGACGAGCGGCCTCATGTAGCGGAAGAAGAGGGTGAGCAGCAGGGTCCTGATGTGCGCGCCGTCGACATCGGCATCGCTCATGAGGATGACCTTGCCGTAGCGGGCAGCGCTGAGATCGAACGAGCGGCCGGAGCCGGCCCCGATCGTGGTGATGATCGCGGCACACTCGGCGTTGCCGAGCATGTCGCTGATCGACGCCTTCTGCACGTTGAGGATCTTGCCGCGGATCGGCAGCAGCGCCTGGAACTCGCTGTTGCGCGCGTGGCGGGCGGTGCCCAGCGCCGAGTCGCCCTCGACGATGAACAGCTCGCTGTGCTCGACGTCGTTCGAGCGGCAGTCGACGAGCTTGGCCGGCAGCGACGACGATTCGAGAGCGGTCTTGCGGCGCTGCGTCTCTTTGTGCGCACGAGCGGAGACACGCGCCTTCATCTCGGAGACGATCTTGTCGAGCAGCATCGACGCCTGGTTCTTGTCGTCGCGTCTGGTCGAGGCGAAGCGCTCGGCGAGCTGCTTGCGCACCACCTGGGCGACGATCGTGCGCACGGCGGGTGTGCCGAGCACCTCCTTCGTCTGCCCTTCGAACTGCGGTTCGGGGACGGTGACGGTGAGCACGGCGGTCAGACCGGCGAGCACGTCATCCTTCTCGAGCTTGTCGTTGCCGACTTTCAGACGGCGGGCATTCTGCTCGACCTGGGTGCGCAGTGTCTTCAACAGCTCCTGCTCGAAGCCCTGCTGGTGCGTGCCGCCCTTCGGTGTCGCGATGATGTTCACGAACGAGCGGACCGTCGTGTCGTAGCCGGTGCCCCAGCGGAGGGCCACATCGACCTCGCACTCGCGTTCGACCTCGGTCGCCTTCATGTGCCCGTCGGGCTGCAGCACGGGAACCGTCTCGGTGAACCGGCCGCTGCCCTGGATCCTCCAGGTGTCGGTCACCGGCGCATCGGATGCGAGGAACTCGACGAACTCCGAGATGCCGCCCTCGTAGAGATACGACGTGATCCGAGGCTCTGCGGGCGCTTCTCCCTCGGACGACGGGGTCGAGAGCGGGCGCTCATCGCGGATCTGAAGCTCGAGCCCCGGCACGAGGAAAGCGGTCTGACGTGCGCGCGTCTCGAGCTCGGACAGCTGGAACGCCGCATCCTTCGTGAAGATCTGGCGGTCGGCCCAGTAGCGCACGCGGGTTCCTGTGACACCCTTCGCGACCTTGCCGACGACGCGCAGCTCGCTGCGCTGCTCGAACGGGGTGAACGGGGCGTCGGGACGGGGCTCGCCGTCGTCGGCGAACACACCGGGTTCACCGCGGTGGAACGACATCGCATACGTCTTGCCGCCGCGATCGACCTCGACGTCGAGACGCTCTGACAGGGCGTTCACGACGGACGCGCCGACCCCGTGCAGGCCGCCGGAGGCCGCATACGATCCGCCGCCGAACTTGCCGCCGGCGTGCAGCTTCGTGTAGACGACCTCGACGCCGGTGAGGCCGGTGCGCGGCTCGACGTCGACAGGCACGCCGCGACCGCGGTCGGCGACCTCCACGCTGCCGTCGTCATGCAGCGTGATGTCGATCTTCGCGCCGTTGCCGGCGACCGCCTCGTCGACGGAGTTGTCGATGATCTCCCAGAGGCAGTGCATGAGGCCCGGGGAGCCGTTCGAGCCGATGTACATGCCGGGCCGCTTGCGCACGGCCTCGAGGCCCTCGAGAACCTGGAGATGGTGGGCGGAATACTCGGCAGTCACAATGATCGATTCTATTTCGGGGCGCCGACGCCGCCGTCCACGACACTCCCGGCCCCGCAAGTGCGAGCGGTGTGCGTACGCGCACAGCGAAACACGCCGCGATACGGGCATGCACACAGGCAGCGCGTGGTTGTATTGAGCACGATCTCAAAGGATCTGATCGCTGAGGAGGCACCGAGATGAACGCCACGACTGAGCGCGAGACCGTCGAGTACCGCCTCACCGCGATGGACCGCTGCGACTCCTGTGGAGCGCAGGCCTACATCGCCGCCGAGGTCAACGGCACCGAGATGCTGTTCTGCGCGCACCACGGACGCAAGTACGAAGAGAAGCTGCGCGCCGTCGCCACATCGTGGCACGACGAGACCGCCCGTCTCATCGAGGCCTGAGCGCGGCCGCCGGGCGCGGCGCGTCAGTCGACGACGACGCGCCGCACGCGCGGCGACAGTCGCAGGGCGATCTCCTCGCCGATGGAGCCGATGCGCTCGCCGAGCGCCGTCACGTCGGCTTCGCCGTGTTCGCCCGAGCCGTGGATCCGCACCCGATCGCCGACCTGGGCGAAGTCCCAGCTCTCCACGACACTGCTGTGCGCTCCGATATCGATGAGACGTCGCACGCCTCCCGGTGTCGACACGCTCTGGCCTACGAGGGTGGACGGCAGCCCGTGCAGAGCTCCCAGGCCGATCTCCACACGATCGGCGTCCACGCGGTCGACGGATGCGGTGAGCGTGGCGATGGGCGCGACGCCGGGGATCTGCGGGCCGTCACCCGAGCGGATGCCGTAGCAGAACGCCCCGATGCGGCTGAGAGTCCCACGGAGCTCGGGGCGCCACCACGACGCCGCAGACGCCGTCAGGTGCTCGGCTTCGAGCTCGGCCCCGGCTTCGCGGAGTTCGGCGGTCGCTGCGCGGAAGACGGCCGCCGAGTCATCGTCGTCGGCGTCACTGGCCTCGCTCAGGTGGCTCCAGATACCCACGACACGAATGGCGGAGCGCTGCTGCGCCTCCATGGCCTTCTTCACGAAACCTGACCACTCCTCGGGTCGCACACCGTTGCGGTGCAGCCCGGTGTCGATCTTCAGATGCACGCGCGCGGTCAGGCCGAGGCGGGCGGCTGTCTCGATGACGCGCTGCAGATATCCGACCGTGCCGACGCCGAGGTCGATGTCGGCAAATATCGCCGAAGCGACCTCCTCACCGGACGAGATGGCCCAGGCGAACACCCGCGCATCATCTCGCAGCGCGCGGATGCGCAACGCGGTGGCCACATCGTACGAGCCGAACCAGCGCACATCATCAGCGGCCTTCACCACCCAGTCGAGACCATGACGGTACGCGTCGTCCTTCACGACGAGCATCACCTCGCTCGGCGCGACCTGTGCGGCGACGGCGGCGATGTTCGAACGCAGCGCAGACCGCGAGATCGTGAGCTCGGGCACGGAGTTCATGCGGTGTGCTCCCTTCGCGCGTTCATGCCGGCCACGGTGACCAGCTCGGCCGCGGTGAGACCGGTGATGCTGCTCCATTCGGCGAGGTGCTGTGCGGCAGGACCGTCTCCGCCGAAGTAGGTGACCTCGTCACCCTCCTCGATCAGCGCGTCGCCGATCTCGACCACGCACACGTCCATCGCGACGCGTCCGACGATCGGATGCAGGCCGCCGCGGATCTCGACGTGGGCCCTGTTGCCCAGCGAACGCACGATGCCCTGCGCGTACCCGCCCGTGACGAGCGCGACACGCGTCCTGCGCGAGGCGCGGTACAGATAGCCGTAAGACACGCCGTCGCCGATATCGAGAGGCTTGGTGGAGAGCACCGCGCCCGTCAGGCGCAGCGCCGGTCGCACTCCGGATCCGGGCAGGCCGAACAGGATGCTCGAATCCGCGTCGGGCGACGCGTTGCACGTGGCCTGCATCCCGAGCTCCGTCAGAGGAGCCAGGTCGACCTGGTCGACGAGCACGGCGGATGCGCCGGCGTCGAGCACGATCCGAGCCGCCTCGACCACCCCGTGGCCCCAGGCATCCGCCCTCAGGTCGATCACCGACCCGCCCCGCGCCAGCACCGCCTCGGCGCCGGACCGGAGAGCCTCCTTCGACACCAGAGCGCGCGGAAGACTGCTGCTGGCGGTTGGGCTCACACATCCACAGTACCGCTCGCACGTAGACTGGAATCTTCCGACACCGACTGGAGATGTGCATGCCAGCCAAGGGCCTGGGCCTCGCCCCCCGCCTTCGTTACCTCGTTCAGCGCGCCACCCGAATCGACGTCGGGTCCGTCCTCACCCGCGCGAGGGAGGTGCGTGCAGAGCACGGCAAGCCGGTGCCCGCCGTCGTCGCCGACATGATCTGGAGCGCCGCGCGGCACAACGTCGGCTTCCAGGACTACGTCGACTTCGACTTCGCGATCCTGTCGAAGGCAGAGCGCGAGACGTACATGACCCACCCCATCTCGAACCAGTACTCGCAGCGCTTCGACGCCCCCGAGTACCGGCACTTCTTCCACGACAAGATCGAGTTCAACAAGGTGTTCGACGCCTATCTGCGTCGCGAGTGGATGATCATCGACGAGTCGAACGCGGATGCCGTCGAGCGGTTCGTCTCGAAGCACGGAACCGTCATCGCCAAGACGCCCATGGGTCAGGCAGGCAGCGGCGTGCGCCGCTACCACGCCGCCGACGTCACCGACTGGAAGGCGTTCCACCGCGACCGCCTCGAGCACGGCGAGCTTCTGCTCGAGGAGGTCATCGTGCAGCACGCAGACCTCGCCGCCGTCTGCCCCGGCACGGTCAACACCACGCGCGTGACCGCGTTCTTCGATGGAACGCAGACGCACATCCTGGCCATCGCCCAGAAGTTCGGCCGAGGCGAGGTCAGCGATCAGATGAGCTTCGGCGGTTTCTACACCATGCTCGACGACGACGGCCACGCCCGCTCCGCAGGCTATGACTCGCACGGTCACGTGCATGTCGACCACCCCGACTCGGGCTTCCGCATCGCCGACTTCCAGCTGCCGCTGATGGATCAGCTGCGGGCATTCGTCGACGAGGTCGCACGCGTCGTGCCTCAGGTGCAGTACGTCGGCTGGGACTTCGTCATCACTCCGAACGGCCCCGTGCTCGTGGAGGGGAACTGGGGCGCCGGCGTGTACGAGAACAAGCCGTCCGTGTCGGGCATCCGCACCGGCCACCGCCCTCGCTATCGCGCGGCCATCGGCCACTGACATACGAGAAAGGCCCGGGCACATGCCCGGGCCATTCTCGTATGTCGGCGCCGCCTGAACGTCAGGCGCGACGGATGACGCCGAGGGGCGTCGACTGGTGTCCCTGACCGAGGGGATTGTCGCCCAGGATCTCGACCAGACGCTGCTCGCCCGCACGATCCAGTGTCGAGCCGAGGATGTTGCCGCCGATGTCGTTGATGTCGACGACCGCGACGTCCACACCCTCGACGCCCAGGAGCCCCTGAAGCGCGCGAGCCACTTCCTGAGGTTTCTCCGGCCCGAGCACGACAGCCTTGTTGTAGGGCGGGATGGTGCCGGAGGTCGGTCCGTCGATCGCCCGAGCCTTGTCGCCCGCGATGCGGTAGAAGTCGCCCTTGCGGCCGAGCGCCTTCGTCACGGCCGAGACCGCGGCGGCGAACAGTATGCGCGGAGTGCCGCACTCGCGCAGCGCCATCTCCATGGTCTCCGGCATGCCGAGCCCGATGCCGTACGGCGTTCGGGTCACGTACTTCGACAGGAAGCGGGCCAGTGGCCGCGGCTGGATCTCATCGAGGCGGAACGACCGCCCCTGCGTGATCGCGACGATCTTCTCGGTGACGAAGAGGATGTCTCCGTCGCGCAGGTGCGCCGGAGCGTACTCGCGGATGAACTCCTCGAGAGAGTCGCCCGGCATGACCACCCGGGTGCGGATCGGGATGCGCTGATACGACGTGCCCCCGACCTCGACGGTGAGGGCCTTGCCCTCGTTGGCCTCCGACATCATTCGAGGTAGTCCCGCAGCGACTGCGAACGGCTCGGGTGACGCAGCTTCGCCATCGTCTTCGACTCGATCTGGCGGATGCGCTCGCGCGTGACGCCGAACGTGTCGCCGATCTGGTCGAGGGTCTTCGGCTGACCGTCGCCCAGCCCGAAGCGCATCCGGATGACGCCGGCCTCGCGCTCGGACAGCGAGTCGAGCAGCTGCTCGAGCTGACGCTGCAGCATGGTGAAGCCGACGGCGTCGGCAGGAACCACTGCTTCGGTGTCCTCGATGAGGTCGCCGAACTCACTGTCGCCGTCCTCGCCGAGGGGGGTGTGCAGCGAGATGGGCTCGCGACCGTACTTCTGCACCTCCACGACCTTCTCGGGGGTCATGTCGAGCTCGCGCGAGAGCTCTTCAGGCGTGGGCTCGCGGCCCAGGTCCTGCAGCATCTGGCGCTGCACGCGCGCCAGCTTGTTGATGACCTCGACCATGTGCACCGGGATGCGGATCGTGCGGGCCTGATCGGCCATGGCGCGGGTGATCGCCTGACGGATCCACCAGGTGGCGTACGTCGAGAACTTGAAGCCCTTGGTGTAGTCGAACTTCTCGACGGCGCGGATGAGTCCGAGGTTGCCCTCCTGGATCAGATCCAGGAACTGCATGCCGCGGCCGGTGTAGCGCTTCGCGAGCGAGACGACGAGACGCAGGTTCGCGCCCAGCAGGTGGCTCTTCGCGCGCTGACCATCACGCGCGACCCACTGCAGGTCGAGTCCGAGCTGGCTCGACTTCTCTGCCGCCGACATGGTCGACAGCTTCTCCTCGGCGAAGAGACCCGCCTCGATGCGCATCGCGAGCTCGACCTCTTCGGCCGCGTTCAGCAGAGCGACCTTTCCGATCTGCTTCAGGTAGTCCTTGACCGGGTCGGCCGTGGCACCGGTGATCTGCGTGGAGTAGACGGGGACGTCGTCCTCGTCCTTGGAGGTGAGGACGATCGCGCCGGTCGGCAGCGGCTCGGTGAAGGCGGGCTTCTTGTCGCCCTCCTCCTCGTCGGCGTCCTCGGTCTCGACGGCCTCGTCTTCGACCTCGGCGGACTCGTCGTCCTTCTTCTTCGCCGTGCGGCGGGCAGGCGCCTTCTTCGCGGGAGCCTTGGCGGCCGCCTTCGTCGCCTTCTTGGGCGCCGCCTCAGCGGCGTCGACCGTCTCGACCTCGGCGGACTCGGTCTCGACAGCGGTCTTCGTCTTGGTCGTCCGGGAGTTCTTGCTCGTGGCAGGAGTCACGTTTCGCCTTTCACGGAGCGGTGCACACGCTCCGAGCTGTTTCGGACACTAGTAAGACCCTTGTCAAGTCCATTCGCGAGGAATGCCTGTTGACAACGGGTCAGGCATCCATTATCACACACACCGGCGACTGGTTGCTCCTCTTCGCGGGATCCGCGCGTCGGCTCAGCGCTGCTTGTCGTCGTCCCCCGGACGCCGCGTGGCCAGATAGCGCTCCAGCTCGGCGGCGAGCTCGTCGGCGCTCGGCAGATCTCGCTCGTCGAACCCGGCCTCCTCTCCGGCCTCCTCGCGCCCCGCCATATAGGCGTCGTAGCGCTGCTCGAGCCCATGCAGCATCTGCATCAGCTCCTCGCTGCCCTGCACCTGCTCGGTGACGCGGGCGTGGAATTCCTCGCCGCGCTCATGGACGGCATCCATCCGCAGCACGAGCCCGGTGCCCGCCATCAGCTTGTCTGCGGCGGTGACGACCGTGTCGGGATACTCGGTGTCGGCGAGGTAGTGCGGCACGAGCAGCACGAACCCCGCGACGCGCACGTCGCTCTCGATCAGTCGGAACTCGAGCAGATGCGCGGCGGTCGCAGGCACCTGCGTACGGGGGCGCCACACGGAGTGCACCGCCGTGAGGTCGCGGCGGTTGCCGCTGACCGTCACACCAAGCGGGCGGGTGTGCGGAACGGGCATGGCGATCGAGTGCACCCAGGTCACGGTCGACACCTGGAGCGCCTCGACGAAATCGACGACCGCACCGGCGAAGGCGTTCCACGCGAAGTCCGGCTCGTAGCCCGACAGCAGCAGGAACTGCTGCCCGAGCGCGTCGTGCGCGATGGAGAGCTCGAGCCTCGACGGCCGGTACTCGGTGAGGTGGTCCTGGTCGAACAGCACGATCGGGCGCCTGGCGCGGTAGTCGAGCAGCACATCGTTGTCGAAGACCGCGAGCGGGGTCGGATCGGTGGTGGCGTTCAGGTGGTCGATCAGGCCGGCGACCGCGCTGCCCGCGTCGGTGAAGCCGGTGAGCAGGATGACCAGGGGCAGGCCGGTCGGCACGTCCGGCGCACCGGGGACCGACTCGAAGAGGTCTGCAGGTGACGGCATGTGTCCATGCTACGAGGCGCGTCCCGGCCGGGGGCGGCGAGGTGAATGCTCAGAGCGAACACGGCTTCGCCCGCACGGCGTCGCGCGCGTCGCCGTCCATAGGATGGAGGCATGACGCTTCCCGTGATCTCGCACACGACCGATCCGTTCCCCGGAGGCACCGCAGACGCCGCAGTGCTCGTCATCCCCGATCCCTCCACCGCCGCTGACTCACTGAGCGCGTTCGAGGGCCTCGCCGACACCCTGGCAGGCATCGGGTACAAGGGAACCCCTTCCGCATACACGCGCGTGCACCTGCCGACAGTGACGTCGACGCCGCTCGCCGTCGTCAGCGCCGGCAAGCAGCCCGACGCCGCCGCCGTGCGCGATGCGGTCGCCACCGCCGTCCGATCGCTGACCGGCTTCGCGACGGTGTCGATCGGCTTCGCCGGCGACCTCGACCAGTACGCGGACGCCGCCGCGGAGGGCGCCCTGCTCGGCGGCTACCGTTTCGACGACTACCGGTCCGAGAAGAAGCCGAGCCGGGCCGAGACCATCATCCTGCACGCAGCAGCCATCGGCGACGGTGCCCTCGAGCACGCTCGCACGGTGGCTGACGCCGTCGCCCTCGTCAAGGACCTCGTGTCGGTGCCCGCCGAATGGCAGAGCCCCGCGCAGCTTGCCGACGAGGCCGCGAAGGCCGTCGCCGACCTCCCGGTCACGGTCGAGGTCCTCGATGAGAAGCAGCTCGAGGAGCAGGGCTACGGCGGCATCCTCGGCGTCGGCCGCGGCTCGGATCGACCCCCGCGCCTGGTCCGCCTCGACTACTCCCCCTCGGACGCCGTTCGCCACATCGCGCTCGTCGGCAAGGGCATCACCTTCGACACCGGCGGACTCTCGCTCAAGCCGGCGACCGGCATGGTGGGCATGAAGTTCGACATGGCGGGGGCCGCGACGTCGCTGGCGGCACTCCGCGCGATCGCCGCACTCGGGCTCCCGGTGCGCGTCACCGCCTTCCTCTGCATCGCCGACAACATGCCCTCCGGCCGCGCCACCCGCCCCGGTGATGTGCTGCGGATGCTCGACGGCCAGACGGTCGAGGTCCTGAACACCGACGCCGAGGGCCGCCTGGTCATGGCCGACGGCCTCGTCGCCGCCAGCCGGGAGAACCCCGATGTCATCATCGACGTCGCGACTCTCACCGGGGCGATCATCGTCGCCCTCGGGATGCGCCACACGGGCGTCATGGGCGACGACGATGCGGTCGCCGAGTACCTGGCCGCCGCCGAGTCGGTCGGCGAGGACGCCTGGGCTCTGCCGCTCCCGGAGTTCATGGAGGAGAGCCTCGACTCGCAGATCGCGGACATGATCAATGCGAACATGGGCGACCGCTCCGGCGGGTCGCTGTTCGCCGGGCTCTTCCTGCGGCGATTCATCGGCCGGACGACGGATGCCGACGACGCACCGCGCATCCCCTGGGTGCACCTCGACATCGCAGGGTCCAGCGAGCACAAGGGCGCACCCTACGGCTTCACCGAGAAGGGACCGACCGGCGCCGCCGTCCGCTCCCTCATCGCGTTCGCACGCGCATCGGTCACGGAGTCCTGATGGCCACGCACGAGTTCGACATCGTCATCCTGGGCGGAGGCAGCGGCGGGTACGCTGCAGCTCTCCGCGCCAGCGAGCTGGGCAAGAAGGTTGCCCTCATCGAGAAGGACAAGGTCGGCGGAACCTGCCTTCACCGCGGCTGCATCCCCACGAAGGCCCTGCTGCACGCCGCCGAAGTGGCGGACCACGTCCGTTCTGCCGCCTCGGTCGGCGTGACGGCGACCCTGGAGGCCGTCGATGCGGCGGGCGTGCGCGCGTACCGCGAGGGCATCGTCGCCAAGAAGTTCAAGGGACTCGAGGGCCTGATCAAGGCCCGCGGCATCACCACGGTGAGCGGGGAGGGTCGTCTGGAGGCCGACCGCTCGGTCGTGGTGGGCGACGACCGCTACGTCGGCGGAGATGTGATCCTCGCGACCGGCTCGTACAGCCGCTCGCTGCCTGGTCTCGAGATCGGCGGCCGCATCCTCACCAGCGAGCACGCGCTCGCTCTCGACGAGGTGCCGAGCAGCGTCATCATCCTCGGCGGCGGTGTCATCGGCGTCGAGTTCGCCAGCGTCTGGAAGTCGTTCGGCGCCGAGGTGACGATCGTCGAGGCCCTGCCCCACCTCGTGCCCAACGAGGACATCGCACTGAGCATGGGCCTCGAGCGAGCGTTCCGCCGCCGCGGCATCACGTACTCGCTCGGCACGCGGTTCCAGAAGGCCGAGCAGGACGACAGCCAGGTGACGGTGACGCTCGAGGACGGCAAGACCTTCAGCGCCGACTACCTGCTCGTCGCCGTCGGTCGCGGTCCCGCCACGGCAGGACTCGGGTTCGAGGAGGCCGGAGTCGGCCTGGAGCGAGGTTTCGTGACGGTCGACGAGCAGCTGCGCACGGCCGTTCCCGGCGTATGGGCGGTCGGTGACATCGTGCCGGGTCTGCAGCTCGCGCACCGCGGGTTCCTGCAGGGCATCGCGGTCGCAGAGCGCATCGCCGGCATGGAGGTGCCGACGCTTCCGGAATCGCAGATCCCCCGCGTCACCTACTGCAGCCCTGAGGTGGCCTCGGTCGGCATCACCGAGGAGGCCGCCGTGGCGGCCCACGGCGCCGACGGCGTCGTCTCCTACGAGTACAACCTCGCCGGCAACGGCAAGAGCGAGATCATCGGCACGGGCGGCACCGTCAAGGTGGTGCGACGCAAAGACGGCCCGGTTCTCGGCGTGCACATGCTCGGCGACCGCGTCGGCGAGCTCATCACCGAGGGTCAGCTCGCGGTCGCCTGGGAGGCGCACCCCGAGGACATCGCACCGCTCATCCACGCGCACCCGACGCAGAGCGAAGCGCTGGGCGAGGCTTTCCTCGCACTCGCCGGAAAACCGCTGCACGCGCTGTAGGAACGCACAAATATCCGTAGACTCCCAGGTCACTAAGCTGGGGGCATCACAATTTTCCGAAGGAGACTCGACATGAGCACAGCCGTGGTCCTTCCCGCACTCGGGGAGAGCGTCACCGAGGGCACGGTCACTCGCTGGCTGAAGCAGGTCGGCGACACCGTGCAGGCCGATGAAGGCCTGCTGGAGATCTCGACCGACAAGGTCGACACCGAGATCCCGTCCCCCGTCAGCGGCGTCATCGAGGAGATCCTCGTCGCCGAGGACGAGACCGTCGAGGTCGGCGCGCTGCTCGCGCGCATCGGCGACGGCAGCGGCGCAGCATCCGGCGGCGACGCGCCCGCAGCGGAGGCTCCGGCCGCCGAGGAGGCACCCGCTCAGGAGGCGCAGTCCACGGCTGCTCCTGCCGAGAACGAGGTCGAGGCCTCGCAGGCATCCGACCAGGCCGAGGCGCCCGCCCCCGCTGCATCGGGAGATGCGACGGACGTCGTCCTCCCCGAGCTGGGCGAGAGCGTCACCGAGGGCACCGTCACCCGCTGGCTGAAGCAGGTCGGCGACGATGTCGCGGTCGACGAGGCTCTGCTCGAGATCTCGACCGACAAGGTCGACACCGAGATCCCGTCGCCCGTCGCGGGCACGCTGCAGGAGATCCTGGCTGACGAGGACGAGACCGTCGAGGTCGGCGCTGTGCTCGCCCGCATCGGCTCCGGCGCTCCGGCTGCCGCGGCACCCGCCGCAGAGGCTCCCGCGGCTGAGGCTCCCGCGACCGAGGCTCCCGCCGCTGAGGCACCGGCCCCCGCAGCTCCGGCACCCGCGGCCGAAGCAGCTGCTCCGGCACCGGCAGCCAAGGAGCAGGCGCCCGCCGCAGAAGCTCCCGCTCCCGCGCCCGCAGCTCCGGCGGCTGAGGCATCCGCCTCGGCCGACTCCGACTCGCTGTACGTGACTCCGCTCGTGCGACGCCTGGCCAGCCAGCAGGGTATCGACCTGTCGACCGTCACCGGCACCGGTGTCGGAGGACGCATCCGCAAGGAGGACGTCCTCAAGGCGGCGGAGTCGAAGTCGCAGGCTCCTGCCGCTGAGGCCGCAGCTCCGGCGCCCGCGCCGCTCGAGGTCTCGCCGCTGCGCGGCACCACGCAGAAGATGTCGCGTCTGCGCAAGGTCGTCGCCGAGCGCGCGGTCGCATCTATGCAGCAGACCGCGCAGCTGACCACGTTCGTGGAGGTGGACGTCACGAAACTCGCCGCGTTCCGCAGCGCGAAGAAGGACGAGTTCAACCAGAAGACCGGCGCGAAGCTGTCGTTCCTGCCGTTCTTCACCCTGGCAGCAGCCGAAGCGCTGCAGGCGTTCCCGATCATCAACTCGACCGTCGACGGCGACTCGATCGTCTACCCGCCGAGCGAGAACATCTCGATCGCAGTCGACACCGAGCGCGGCCTGCTGACCCCCGTCGTGCGCGATGCGGGAACCAAGAACATCGCCCAGCTCGCGCAGGAGATCGCCGACCTGGCGGCTCGCACGCGCGACAACAAGCTGAAGCCCGACGAGCTCGCCGGCGGCACCTTCACGGTGACCAACACGGGTTCGCGCGGCGCGCTGTTCGACACTCCCCTGGTGTTCCTGCCTCAGTCGGCGATCCTCGGCACCGGCGTCGTCTTCAAGCGCCCCGGCGTCGTGACGGTCGACGGAGTGGATGCCATCGCCGTCCGCTCGTACGTCTACCTGGCGATCTCGTACGACCACCGCACGATCGACGGCGCGGACGCTGCACGCTTCCTCGGCGCGATCAAGACCCGTCTCGAGTCGGCGGAGTTCACGGCGAACCTCGGGATCTGAGCCCGCTCAGTCCTCATCCGATGGCTGGTCCGCGACGTCATACACGTCGCGGACCAGCCATCGGTCTTTCTGCCGTACGAGCACGAGCATCTGCTCGCCACGATCCCCCGACGGACCGAGTCGCAGCACGCTGACGTCGCCGTAGTCCTCCACAGCGGTCACCGGGCGCTTCACGTCCGTTCCGGCGAGGCGCTTCTGCACCAGGGCGCCGGAGCCATCGACGACGGCGTCTTCGCACACGGCGTCCCCGGCTTCCTCGCAATCGGCGACGTCCTCCAGCAGAGCGACCGCCCGTTGCTGCGCCGAGCCGTCCTTCAGCGCATCAGGGGTCGGCGACGGATCCGGCGTCGACGCTGCACCCGGGGGCGATCCGTCCGCCTCGGGAGTGGCAACCGCCGCCGGTGACGCCCCCGGCGATGCGGTCGGCCGACTGCCGCCCTCCGACGACCGCTGATCTGCCGTCGCGCCGTTCGGATGCTCGGTCGCCGCCGAATCCGAGTCCGAGGGCGGCCACATCAGCCCGCCTGCGAGCACGACCGCGGCAGCTGCTGCGCCGGCCAGCAGCACGCGCCCCCGCCTGACCTTCGCCCCGTGAGCCGCCTTCTGACCGCCGAGCCGGAGCCAGACCCTGCGTCGACGGGGCAGGAGCTCGATCACGCGCCGGCCCGCGCCGACGGCCAGGTCGGCGATCCGGGCCCAGACCTGCCGGGCAGCACCCGGCTGCTCCCCCGGCGCACCGACATCGACGGGCTGCCGCGAGCGATGCGTCTCGATCGTCACGACCGATGCCGAAGCGAACTCCTCACGGCTGAGCGGACGCGGCGCCGCGAGCTCGGTCAACTCGCTCTCCCAGCGCTCGGCCGACCGCACCACCACGCGCCAGTCCCCCGCGGCACCGGCGATCTCACCCAGCAGGCGATCCATCGCGCGGTCGGAGCTGCCTTCACGCAGCCGTGCGACGATCGCGACGGCCTCCTCTGCACAGCCGGCGCCCTCCCCCGGAGCGAAGATCGGGCATGCCTCGCCCGTCAGCCACCACCTGCCGGATACGCTGCGGTCGGCTACCTCCACGACCCCCCGCAGCATGCTTCCCACGAGCGTCACGGTCTCCCCTGCTGACAGAGGGGCCTCCGCCGCCGCTCGGCGCCCGAGGAACACCTCGACCCTGTCGGCGCACCACGGCAGCACCGCGTCGTGCCCATCTGCCCTGCGCACCACATCGCGCACGCCGACGACGTGCTCGGCGCCCGCGAAGGCCCACAGCGCGTCCGGTACCGTCTCAGCGTCCACTCGGACGCCCCGCCGCTCGCCGTCGGTGATCAGCTCGCCGCCGTACGCGGAGTCCTGCCGATCGAGCATCCGGATAGCCCGATGTGCACCCGGTGTCAGCACTGCCGTCTCATCCATCCCTCCATCCCAGCGCGCGTCATCCGGCGACGGAGCCGAAACCCGCGCTCTGGGGACGAAATCCACCTCGCAGCAGGCTGTGCAGGAAGAACGGTCGGCCCGGGAATCGGTAGGCTGTATGCATGGCAAAGAGTGCTCCCGTCACCGAGAAGCGGCCCGGCTTCTTCTCGCAGATCCGTTCCCTGTTCCGTTTCACGCGGGACGTGTACGGCTGGCTGCCGTGGGCGCAGATCGCCATCCTCATCGCGGGCGTGCTCATCGGCCTGATCATCGGCTTCCTCATCAGCGGCGCCTCGGTGCTCGGCCTCATCCTCTGGGGCTTCACGGGTCTCATGTTCGGCGTGCTCGGCGCCATGTTCCTGATGACCCGGCTGTCGACCACGGCGATGTACGCGAAGATCGATGGGATGCCCGGCGCGAGCGGACACGTGCTGAGCACCAGCCTCGGCCGGAACTGGTCGGCATCCGACACCCCCGTGGGCATCAACCCCAAGACCCAGGAGGCCGTCTACCGCGTGGTCGGCCGTGGCGGCATCGTGATCGTCGGCGAGGGCGCTCGGGGCCGCCTCACGCGCCTGATCAACGAAGAGCGGCAGAAGGCGCAGCGCGTCGCGCACGGCGTGCCTGTCACGGTGCTCTATGTGGGCCACGGCGATGACGACGTCGCCATCGCCGACCTGTCGAAGACGATCAAGAAGCTTCCGAAGGCGATCGACAAGGCCACGATGGCCGCGGTCATCCGCCGCATCGAATCGGTGTCGCAGTCGCTCTCGTCGCTGCCGATCCCGAAGGGCATCGACCCGACGCGCGTGCGATCGCAGCGCCCGCGCTGATCGCTCCGGATACAGAGAACGGCCCCCGTCCACGACGGGGGCCGTTCTCGTCTCGTCACTCGCCGAGCGGCTCCTTGGGCAGCCGGCGCACGCGCGGGCGCCGACGGCGCTTCTCGGGGATCATCGAACGCATCTCCTCGAGCTTGCCGAAGCACAGCAGTCGATCCTCCGCCTCGAGCTCGACGTGCTTGCGCGGGTTCGGGATCACGCTGACACCGCGGTGCAGGGTGAGCACGGTGATGTCGCGATCCCAGAGACCGAGGTCGCCGAGCTTCATGCCGACCTGCTCCGCACCCGAGTGGATGAGCAGCTCCGCGACACCGTAGCCGGTCGAGACGCTGAGCCTCTGACGGATGTCGATGTCGGGGAACGCGACCTGGTTGGCGATGTAGTCGATGATCGCGCCGGCGACATCGAGGTTCGTCGCCGCCTCGATGCCCTGCAGACCGGGCGACGAGTTGACCTCCATCACCAGAGGGCCGTCGTCGCTCTCGAGCATGTCCACGCCGGCGACGCGAAGCCCCATGATCTGCGCCGAACGCACGGCGGTCTGCTCATAGATCGGGTCGAGGGTGACGGGTTCGACGCGACCGCCCCGGTGGACGTTGGAGCGGAACTCATCACCGTCCGCCACTCGGCGCATCGCCGCGACGACGCGGTCTCCGACGACGAGCGCCCGGATGTCGCGCCCACGGCTCTCGGCGATGAACTTTTGGATGAGCACGTTCTGCTTCGTCGAGTGCAGGGTCTCGATGATGGCCTCTGCGACCTTCACCTGCGGGGCGAGGATGACGCCGATGCCCTGGGTGCCCTCCAGCAGCTTGATGACCACGGGGGCACCGCCGACCCGCTCGATCGCGGGACGCACGTCGGCGCGATTGCGCACGAAGGCGGTCGGCGGCATGGCGATGTTGTGCCGCGACAGGATCTGGTTGGCGCGCAGCTTGTCACGTGCGCTCGAGATGCCATTGGCGGTGTTCGGCGTGTACACGTCCATCTGCTCGAACTGCCGGACCACGGCCGTGCCGAAGTATGTGATGGAGTTTCCGATGCGCGGCAGGATCGCGTCGTAATCGCTCAGCTGCCTGCCGCGGAAAAAGAGGTCTGGGGCGTCCGCGGTGAGGTCGATCGCGAAGCGCAGCGTGTTCAGCACCTTCACGTTGTGTCCGCGCTGCTGCGCGGCGGCACGGAGACGCTGCGTCGAGTACGACTGCGGGGCACGCGAGAGGACGGCGATCTTCACAGATTTTTCCTGCCAGGATGTAGGAGTGACACGGTCCTCTCATTCAAACACGTCCACGGGATGGCGAGAGTGGGTCGGGCTGCCGGAGCTGGGGATCGATTGGCTCAAGGCCAAGATCGACACCGGCGCCCGCACGTCATCGCTGCACGCGTTCGACGTCGTCGAGTTCGAGCGCGACGGCGAGGAGTGGGTGCGCTTCACGGTGCACCCGTGGCAGGACAGCACGGACGACGCCGTCGTGCACGAGACGCGGGTGCACGACCGACGCGCCGTGCGCAGCTCGTCGGGGCACACCGAGCACCGCATCGTGATCACGATGCCCGTGCGCCTGGTGGGCAGGGATGTCGAGGCGGAGGTCACCCTGACCAACCGCGATGAGATGGGGTTCCGGATGCTGATCGGGCGCGAGGCCCTCCGCCAGGGGTTCCTCGTCGACCCGGCTCGATCGTTCCTCGGCGGTCGCGCTCCGCGCGAGATGCGCCGCCGGAACCGCGGCGGCTAGAACGGCCCTCAGCTCACCCGCGGACCAGCACAGTGCCGGCGATCTTGTCGTGCAGGCCGCGCTGATCCGCATCCCAGATCACCGCAGGGATCACGAACACCAGCAGCAGCGTCCTCACGATCGGACGCCACAGCCCCACCCAGGCGCCATCGAGACGCTGAACGCGCATGCCCAGCATCCGGTGCCCAGGGCTGCCGTTCGCCGTCGCGAGGAACACGATCTGCAGCACGGCGAACACCATCATCGGAGCGAACTGGCGCCAGCCCGCCTCGGCGGGCAGCGACAGCGGGTCGTAGGAGAGGAAGCCGATGGCGATGATCGTGGCCGCGAAGTAGTCGATCAGCAGTGCCGAGATCCGGCGGCCGGGTCGGGCGATGCTTCCCGGTCCTGAGACGGGCATTCCGAGGCGTTCGCCGGGGTAGTCACTCACCCGTCCAGCCTACCGAGCGGCTGTAACATGCCCGAAACACGGCGGACACGGCGAGGAAATGCCGTCGACATAATCTGCGTAAGGTTGATGCAACCGATACCCGATCAGGAGTCGTACATGTTCACAGAGCCCGCAGAGGTCATCCGCTACATCGAAGAGAACGACATCAAGTTCCTCGACATCCGATTCACCGACCTTCCCGGGGTCCAGCAGCACTTCAACATCCCTGCGTCGACGGTGGACGAGGACTTCTTCCGTGACGGTCAGCTCTTCGACGGATCGTCCATCCGTGGATTCGCGAGCATCCACGAGTCGGACATGCAGCTGATCCCCGACGTCACCACCGCGTACATCGACCCGTTCCGCGCTGCGAAGACGCTGGTGATGGTGTTCGACATCTACAACCCGCGCACCGGCGAGATCTACAGCAAGGATCCGCGTCAGGTCGCCAAGAAGGCCGAGAAGTACCTGGCGTCGACCGGGATCGCGGACACCGCGTTCTTCGCCCCCGAAGCCGAGTTCTACATCTTCGACGACGTGCGCTACTCGGTCACCGCAGGCGAGAGCTTCTACAAGGTGGACTCCGAGGAGGCCGCATGGAACGCCGGCCGCGAGGAGGAGGGCGGCAACCTCGGCAACAAGACGCCCTTCAAGGGCGGCTACTTCCCGGTCGCCCCGGTCGACAAGACCGCCGACCTGCGCGACGACATGACCCTGCGGCTGATCGACTCGGGCTTCCAGCTCGAGCGCTCGCACCACGAGGTCGGCACCGCGGGCCAGCAGGAGATCAACTACCGCTTCGACACCATGGTGAGCGCGGCAGACGACATCCTGAAGTTCAAGTACATCGTCAAGAACACCGCCGAGGAGTGGGGCAAGACGGTCACGTTCATGCCCAAGCCCCTGTTCGGCGACAACGGCTCGGGCATGCACACCCACCAGTCGCTGTGGCTCGACGGCAAGCCGCTGTTCTTCGACGAGGCCGGTTACGGCCAGCTCAGCGACATCGCCCGCTGGTACATCGGCGGCCTGCTGAAGCACGCACACGCGGTGCTCGCCTTCACCAACCCGACGCTCAACAGCTACCACCGCCTGGTGAAGCACTTCGAGGCTCCGGTGAACCTGGCGTACTCCGCCGGAAACCGCTCGGCCGCCATCCGGATCCCGCTCACCGGATCGAACCCGAAGGCGAAGCGCATCGAGTTCCGCGTGCCGGACGCCTCGTCGAACCCGTACCTCGCGTTCGCCGCACAGCTGATGGCCGGCCTGGACGGCATCAAGAACCGCATCGAGCCGATGGAGCCCATCGACAAGGACCTGTACGAGCTTCCCCCGGAGGAGGCAGCGAACATCCCGCAGGTGCCGAACTCGCTGCTCGACTCGCTCGAGGCGCTCCGTCAGGACCACGAGTTCCTGCTCGAAGGCGGCGTGTTCACGCAGGAGCTCATCGACACGTGGATCGAGTACAAGTACAACAACGAGATCCTGCCGATGGCCCAGCGCCCGCACCCGTACGAGTTCGAGCTCTACTACGGCTGCTGAGCGATACCCTTCGCGGTGCGTCGCGTCGCCACCCGACCGACGCACCGCGCTGCGCTGACGCCCAGGCGGTCAGCGCAACGCATCCGCGACCGCGTCCCACCACCGGGCTGAGTCGGCGCGATGATCATCACGGCGCGCCGCGGCGCCGAGGCTGACGGACGCGGTCGACGCGGTGAGCTCCGCGAGCCGTTCGGGCGCATCCGGGAGCGCATCGAGGTCGACGACGGCGTCTTGACCCCAATGACCCAGCGCACCGGTGAGCTTGATGCGGGTGTAGGCGTCGGCGGCGAGAGCGAGGACTGGAACACCCGCCGGCGCGGCGAACACCGCGGGGTGATAGCGGCTGGTCACGAGAAGCCGCGATGTGCGAGCCAGGCGCGCGGCCGTGACGGAGTCGCCGCTGGGGACCACCTCGCTCGCATTGCGCATGCGCGCCCGCACCCGCTCGTGCAGCGCGGCATCGCCCGAGGGCTCGGAGTCTGCGGACTCGGGACCGAAGTGCGCGTGGAAGACGACGGGTCCGACGGTGTCGGCAGCACGGTCGAGCAGCGCGGCGATGGCGCGCTCGGTCGCGTCCGCCGGGCGTCCCGCGAACCAGCCGGACAGGCTGACGAGCACGCGCTCCGAGGCGTCCGGCCCGTCACCGCTGCTCGGCCCCTGTGCGAGGAACGAGGCGTCGTCGACCCCGGCGTGAACCTGGGCGCCCCACCCGCGTGCGAGCGTCGCCGAGGCGGGCTCGCGCACGCCGGTGAACACGGCGGAACGGGCCATGTCGGCGACGCGCTCGGCATCGCCTGCCTCCAGGTCCGGCCCGAAAGTCTGTCCTGACACCACGACAGGCAGGCCGCGGGCCCGGGCCATCGCGGCGAGCGTGGTGCGTTCGTGGATGTGCACCGGCCAGCGCGATGCCAGATTGCCACCGCCCGCGATGAGCACGCCCGACGACTCGTCGAGCGCATCCAGGACCGGCTGCGCAGGATCCCCGGCGTCGAGCCGGATCCGGCCGGCAGCCGCATCCGTGAGCAGCACCGAACGGCGAACTGCCGTGTCTTGCTCCAGGCCGGCAAAGCCGAGACGAGGCACGCACGGCACGTCGTAGCGCGCGGCGGACTCCTCCGGCGCGGAGGAGACGCCGATGAGCCCCAGGCCTCGGACGGCGAGTTCGTCGCGCGCCGCTTGGAACATCGCTTCGTCGCCGATGTGGATGATGCCCGACAGCACGCCGATGTCGCCGATGGTGAGAACGCTCACGCCTGTCCTTCGCTCGTGATCCGGAGCCGACGATCGGCGCCTTGTCAACCGTAGGCTCATTTTTCCTCGCCGCAGTACGCTTCCCCTCAGTGCCTATGTCGGCGCTCGTTCGGAGGGGCAACATGGGTATCCAGACCGCGATGGACCGCATCACCGAGTCTGCGTCGATCGTCGAGGCGATACGCGCCGGCGACGATCTGGCCTTCGAGGCGGGGCGCGATCCCGGCGTGCGCACGCTGCGCGTGCTCTCGGCAGCCATCTCCGGCGACGACGACCTCGCGGCGATCGCTGCCGTGCACGCTCTGGCGGAGATGAATGACGAGGAGGCCGCCAGACTGCTGTCGAGCCTGCTGTCATCGCCCCGCCCCTACATCGTCGAGCACGCCGCCCACGCACTCGGACGCCGACCGGCGAGGCCCGAGGCCGTCGGGCGGCTGGTGCGCCTCGTCGCGGAGGGCGGCCTCGGCGGCATGCTCGCCCAGCACACACTCGAGAAGTGGTCGACAGGTGCGGCCGAACTGCTCGCGGTCGCTCTGGAGTCGGCGTGCACCGGCACCCTCCCCGACGAAGCACGCGCACGGCTGGTCGAGACGATGGGCCTCGTGCGCCACCCGCTCGCCGTACGGTCTCTGCGGACATGGGCGACCGACACCTCCGGGCCGGCGAGCGTTCGCCACGCGGCTGTCGCTGCGCTGGGACAGCGACGTCAACCTGCCGCGATCTCGGCGCTCGAAGGCATCGTCATCGAGGGAGGGGTGCTCGGTGATCTGGCCCGCCTGGCCCTCATCGACGCGGAGCCGGCGTCGACTGCGCGCGGCGGCGGCGAAGGTCTCACTGTCGCGCAGCTCTTCCTCCACGCCGACGTGGACTCGACGCTGTCAGCGGCCGGCGCCGGCGACAACGGCGGCATCGCAACGCTGCTCGTGCGTCTGGGCGATGCGCTCGTGGCCGAGACCTCGGCCGTTGAGCGGGTGCTGACCCTCTCCCGCGGCACGGCTGCGCAGGCCGCGCCCGACCTGCTGGAGGTCTCAGGCGGCGGGACCGGCCACGTGTACGGCCACATTCCCCTCGATGCGCCGCCGGTGAGCTCCGCGTCCGCCTGGCCGTTGCGCGTGAGCGTGCGCCGTGGCATCCGGCGGCTCCTGCGGGCCGCGGGGCGCGTCGACGTGCTGCACCTTCGAATGGCGGATGTCGGCAGCCTCGCGGCCGCCGATGTCGCGCGTGAACTCGGGATCCCCACGGTCTTCACGGTGGCCCCCGATCCGCACAGCGTCCTCTCGGCGCTCGAGCGCGCGGGCACGCTCACCCGAAAGGACTTCGGCCAGGCCGACCTCGCCGAGCACTACTGGTTCCGCACGCATCTGGTTCAGAGCCTCGCCGCCTCTGCTGCCCATTCGGTGTTCTTCCCGCGACCCGAACTCGAAGGGGACATGCAGGCGCTCCTGGGCATCGACATGTCATCCCACCCCGAGCGTCACACCGTCGTCGCCGAAGGTGTGGATCTCGCGGTCGTCGACCGTGCGGTCGAACGCGCTCGACTGGTCGCGGATGGCGCCGAGCCGACCGGAGCGCTCGCCGAGCTCGCCGGCCTGCTCGATGCTCTACCCGAAGAACGGCGAGGGTTGCCGCTTCTGGTCACGGTCGGGCGGATGCATCGTGTCAAGGGCACGGCCACGCTGGTGAGGGTCTGGGCCGAGGGACCGCTCGCAGATGCTGCCAACCTCCTGGTGGTCGGCGGCGACCTCGAGCATCCGTCAGCGGACGAGCGCGAGCAGCTCGATCTCATCCGTGCTGTCATCCCCCCGGCACAGCACGCGACGCGCGGCCTGCTGCTGCCTGGCCATCGATCCAACGACGACGCGGCGGAGTGGCTCGCCGCCGCGCGTTTCGGCGTCCCCGGGCGTTGCGCCGCCGACGGGGTGTACGTGTGCGCGAGTCTGAAGGAGGAGTTCGGTCTGGCTATCCTCGAGGCGATGGCCACCGGCCTGCTCGTCGTCGCACCCGACAGCGGCGGTCCGGCAACCTATGTCGACGACGGCGAGAGCGGGTTCCTCACCCAGACCGGGGACCCGGTCGCGCTCGCCGCCGCGATCGGGCGCGCTCTCGAACGCGCAGCCACCGGCGATGACGGAGCCGCGGCGCGCGGGCGGGCCCTCGTCGCTGACCGCTTCACCATCCAAGCCATGGCCGCGAAGCTCGCGCCCGTGTACGAATCGGTGGCGAACAGTGAAGCCGAGCTGCAGCGCGCCGCGGAGGAGCTGGTATGACACTGCTGATCATCAGCCCTGACTACGCTTCGCACCTGCTTCCGCTCGCCTCCCTGGGCACGGCGTGGCGGGACGTCGGCCACGAGGTCGTCGTGGCGTCGGGCCCCGCCACCGCGGCCATCGTCGCGGACTTCGGCTATCGCCGGACGGACCTCCGGCTCGGCCGAGGCACGAACGCGGGTGTCATCCGCAGCTCCGAGCAGCAGGCCGAGGAAGCCGCGTCGCTCGAGGGCTTCTTCGCCGCGACGCGCAGGGGCATGGTCTCGACCCTCGCCTATCAGGCGGCCGAGCGTCTCACGGATCTCATGTGGCAGCCGGTCGACCGGGCACGAGCGACACTGCGAGTCATCGAGGAAGTCTCCCCCGACGCCATCCTCGTCGACCACCTCGCCTACAGCGCCCGGGTCGCCCTGCACGCTCGCGGAATCGCCTACGGCGATGTCGTGCTGGGCCATCCGAGTGCGCTGCCAGTCGCCGGCGAGGTCTACGGCTATCCGCCCGCATGGCCGACGGCCTTCTCACCGAGCGCCGACGCGCTCGCCGAGCTGCGCGTGCTGTGCGAGGAGGTGTCTCGGCGCTTCACGAAGCAGTGGAACGACGCGACTGCAGCCATCGAGCCGCACGCGCAGCCCGTCGCCGATGCATTCGCGCTGCACGGAGACACCGTGCTCTACAACTACCCGGCCGAGCTCGCCGCAGGCGACGGGCGGGCCCTGCCGCCGCACCGCTTCCTCGGATCGACGCCGCGTGACGAGCCCGTCGCCCCCGGAATCGAAGAATGGATGGCCACCGGGGAGCCCTACGTGTATGTGAGCTTCGGGAGCTTCCTGTCGGTCCGCGGCGACGTGCTCGCGCGTGTGGCCGCGGCTCTGCGCGCCGCCGGTCTGCGCGCGGCCATCGCGACGGGCACCACCGAGGCTGCGGAACTGGGACCGATCCCCGACGACTGGCTCGTCGCGGAGTACCTGCCGCAGGTGCGTCTGCTCTCGTCCGCTGCAGCGGCAGTGACGCACGGAGGCAACAATTCCGTCACCGAGGCGGTCGCGAACGCCGTTCCTCTGCTGGTGCTGCCTTTCTCGACCGATCAGTTCGCGGGCGCCGCTGCCATCGAGCGCACGGGGATGGGTCGCGTCCTGGATCCGAACGCGGCGTCGATCGACCAGCTCACCGTGGCCCTGCGGGATATCGTCGACGCGGCGTTCCCCGGCCGCTCGCTCCTGGGAGCGGCGGCCGCTGAGCAGAGGGCGCATCCGGGCCCGGCGATAGCCAGATCCGTGGTGTCTGGGGGTCAGAGCACGGTGTCGGGAACGGGCACCACGCCCACCAGCCGGGCCATCGCCGACGGAGAGCCGGCGGCCGCACGGTAGTCGTCCATGCGAGCCGCATTGGCGTCGTAGGCGGCCCCTGCCCGCACCTCGCCGACGTGATGAAGCGCGTACACGCGACCACGGTGGCGGATCGGCGGTGCGCCGAGAAGGGTCGAGTGGGCGAGGAACCATGCGGCATCCTCGAAGCCCCACCCTCGGAAGCCCTCATCCTGACCGCCGTGGCTCGCCCACGCACGCGGGGTCGCCACGTACACGCCGGAGCACGCGCCGTCGACGTACTGCTCGACCGTGCAGTCCTCGAGCGGGACGCCTGTGGCGTGGTCGGCCGATCCTGTGCGTCCGAGCCAGCGGTACTCGTCGTACGGCAGGTGGACATAGGGACTCTCCGCCGCGGCTCGGATCGCCGCGATGAGCGGCTCGCGCTCGGGGATGGTGTCCGCATCCCCCACGACGACCACCTCGTGCGCGGCGGCGCTGCGCATCGCGGCGTTGCGGCACGCAGCCAGCACGAACGGCACGTCGCCGGTGTCGACGGTCTCGAGCGGGACGTCCGGCAGCGCCTCGCGATACCAGGCGACCACCCGTTCGAATGCGTCGACGCGCGAGGGAGCAGGCCGCCAGGGAATCACGATGCGAACGAGGGGAAGCGGTGTGTCGAGGAGCGTCATGGCCCTCCTTTCCCACCGAGCCTAGGCCAGGCCGGGACCAGTTCCCGACGCTGACCCCGCCTGCCTGTCGGTCAGCAGAGCACGCGCAGCGCGCCGGGCTGCACGCGCACGGCGATTGTCGAGACGTCGCCCGCCTCTTCGCCGTCGATCTCGAACGGAACAGGGACGGGAAGACTGACGGCGATCGACTCGCCGGTGAGATGCTGGGCGAAGTCGATGCTCACCGTCTCATCGTCACCGCCGAGCAGACGCCGGATGCCGTTGTCCCACACGACCGTGCGCAGGGTCTGCAGCCACTGCGTGGCGTTCTCGGCGCTGATCATCAGCAGGTCGAGACGGCCGTCGTCGACCACCGCGTCAGGAAGCAGGGTCACGCCGCCCTGGATGTCGCCGCAGTTGCCGATGAGCAGCGTGTGCCCGCTGAAGGTCTGCTGCTCGCCGTCGTCGAGCGTGATCTGGAAGTCGACCGTCTCCGAGGCCTCGAAAGCGCGTCCCATCGCCGCGACGTAAGCCAGCCACCCGGCCTTGTTCTTCAGATCGTCGTCGGTCTCGGCCAGCATATGGGCGTCGAGGCCGAAGCCGACCATGACCAGGAACCCGACCTCGACGTCGGCGTCGTCGGTGCGCGTCCAGCCCATGTCGATGCGACGCTCGTTGCCTGCGGCGATGACGTTCAGCGCCTTCGGGATGCTGCCGAGAGGAATCCCCAGGTTGCGCGCGAGGAGGTTGCCCGTGCCCTGCGGCACGATGCCCAGCGCCGGCCCGTCCTCCCCCGCCGACGCGAGGATCTCGGCGACCGTGCGCACAGTGCCGTCCCCGCCGACGGCGAGAACGACATCACAGCCGGCCTGCACGGCCTCGGTCGCCATCGCACGCCCAGGATCGTCCGCCTCGGTCTCCCACCACATCAGCTCGGTGTCCTCGGGCACGGCGGCGGACACAGCATCCCGAAGCGCGTCCCCGTCGATCTTGGTCGGATTCCACACGATTCCGAAGCGCTGCGCCATCTCACTACCCTCAATCTCGGCTGAGCCTCAGCCGTAGAACTGCTTCTCGAACACCCGCCGCGCCCGGCGCGTGACACGGAGGTAGTCCTCCTCGAGCACGGTCGCGGCGCGGTCAGGATATCCCAGAAGACGACCGACGCCGTCGAGTTCGCGGATCTCGGCAGGAAGCACATCCTTGGTCTGCCCCGTGAGCAGCGTCATCGCCGAGCGCAGGCGACTGGCGAGCACCCAGGCCTCGCGCAGTCGCTCAGCGTCGTCCGCGGGGATGAGGTCAGCGAGAACCGCGGCGTCCAGTGCCTGCAGCGTCGAGGTGGTGCGAAGATCCGGCACACGGTGGCCGTGCTGCAGCTGGAGCACCTGCACCATCCACTCGACGTCGCTGAGGGTGCCCGGTCCGAGCTTGAGATGCCGGCGTGGGTCTGCGCCCTGGGGCAGCCGCTCGCCTTCGACGCGCGCTTTGATGCGCTTGATCTCGCGCACGTCCTGCAGCGACACGCTCTCGGGATAGCGGATGCTGTCGGCGAGCTCCGTGAACCGGCTGATGAGCTTCTGGCTGCCTGCGACTCCCCGCGCGCGCAGCAGGGCCTGCGCCTCCCACGACAGCGACCAGCGGCGGTAGTACTGCGTGTAGGCCTCGATCGTGCGAACCATGGGTCCATTGCGACCCTCGGGCCGCAGGTCGGCGTCGAGATCGAGCGGCACACGCTGATCGGCGAGGTGCTCGCGCAGGCCCACGACGATCTTCGCCGCGTGCCGCTGCGCCCGCTGCGGGTCGACGCCGTTCGGGTCGTAGATGAACAGCACGTCGGCGTCGGAGCCGAAGCCCAGTTCGGCGCCTCCGAAGCGCCCCATCGCGATGATCGAGAAGTCCATCGCGTCGTCCTCCGGCGGCACGACCTCGCGCCGAACCGCGCGCAGGGCCGCCTGGATGGTCGCCTCGGTGATCTCAGTCAGAGCTCTCGCCATCTCGTCGACGCCGACCTGCTCGAGCACGGCCGCCATCGCGGTCCGCAGCAGCTCGCGCCGTCGAAGAGCACGCACCGCTCGCAGCGCGGCCTTGGTCGTCGCATGCCTGGTCTGGATCGCCCTGGCCTCCTCGTCGAGGGCCGCGCCGCCACGCGGTCGCAGGGCCGCCGGCGTGTCGAGCCAGGCCACCGACTCGGGGATCCACTCCATGAGCTCTCCGACGTAGCGCGAGCTGGAGAGCAGTCGGGTGAGGCGCTCGGCAGCACCGGAGGAATCGCGCAGCATGCGCAGGAACCAGTGCGTGTCGCCCAGCCGCTCGCTGATCCGCCGGAACGCGATGAGCCCGTAGTCGGGGTCGGTGCCGTCGGCGAACCACCGGAGCATCACCGGCATGAGGTGCTTCTGGATGGTCGCCTTGCGGCTGAGGCCGGATGTGAGCGCAGCGATATGGCGCAGCGCACCGGCGGGGTCGCGGAAGCCGATCGCCGCAAGTCGGGACCCTGCCTGCGCGGTCGACAGCGTGCGCTCCTCAGCCGGAAGCGAGGCGACGGCCGACAGCAGCGGGCGGTAGAACAGCCGCACGTGCTGGTCGCGCACCGCCCGACGCACCTCGTCCCACACCTCCTGCAGGCCGGAGGCGCTGTCTGCCAGCGCCGTGGCTCGGGCGAGGCGACGCATGCCCTCGTCATCACGCGGCATGAGATGGGTGCGGGTGAGGTCGTGCAGCTGCAGCCGGTGCTCGAGCAGGCGCAGGATGCGGTACTGCTCCCCGAACGCACCGGCCTCTGCGCGTCCGATGTATCCGCCCTCAACGAGCGCATCCAGCGACTCGAGCGTGCCCCGCGTGCGGATGCTCTCATCGCTGAGCCCGTGCACCAGCTGGAGCAGCTGGACGGTGAACTCGATGTCCCGCAGCCCGCCCGGACCGAGCTTGATCTGGAAGGGCACGTCTTCTGAGGGGATGTGCTCGGTCACGCGCTCGCGCATGCGCTGCACGCTCTCGACGAAGTCCTCGCGCTCCGCACTCGTCCAGACCTTCGGCTGGACAGCCGCGATGTACGCTGCTCCGAGCTCGGGATCGCCCGCGAGAGGGCGTGCCTTGAGCAGAGCCTGGAACTCCCAGCTCTTCGCCCAGCGGTCGTAGTACGCGACATGGGATGCCAGGGAGCGCACGAGCGCACCCTGCTTCCCTTCGGGGCGAAGAGCCGCATCGACCTCCCACAGGGGCGGCTCCACGTCGATGCCGCTCAGCGTCGTCATGACCTCCCGTGCGAGCCGCGTGGCGATGTCGATGGCCTTCGCCTCCGACACGATCGCCTCGTCCGCCGTGCCCGCAACGAAGATGACGTCGACGTCGCTGAGGTAGTTGAGCTCGCGGGCGCCCGCCTTGCCCATGCCGATGATGGCCAGCCGGGTCGCGGCGATCTCCTCGCGTGTACCGGCGCGCCCGGAATCGTCGAGCACCGTGCGCGCGACGGCGATCCCGGCCTCCAGGGCGGCCGCGGCCGCATCGGCCAGGGCAGCGGAGACCTCCGCGATCGCGGCGGTCGCGGATTCCGCCGCCAGATCCGCGGCCGCGATCTCGCTCAGGCAGCTGCGGTACTCCACGCGGAGGGCGCGGAGGGGGTCGGCCGCGCGGGCGAACCCGTCGTGTGCGTCGACCGCCGCCAGCATCCGCGCTGTCAGCTCGGCTGCTTCTGGCAGATCGCTGCGCAGGAGCGTCTCAGCGCGCAGGCGCGACGGGTGTCGTTCGAAGAAGGCGCCGAGTGCACGGGATGCGCCGAGCAGCCGCCACGCCGCCTCTCGCGCCGCGGGGTCGGAGAGCACATCGGTCACCTGGGCCGGGTCGCGACGCGCCACCGTCACGAGGCCGCGCACCGCGGCATCCGGGTCCGCTGCAATCATGCCATCTGCGAGCACGGCACGTTCGAGGCCCGTCAGCTCGGCCAGCTCGGTCAGGTCCGCCGAGGCCGACGTCAGCTCGACGAAGCCGAGCCGCGCGAGCGCGGACAGCGACACGGACGCATCAGGTCGCGCCATCGCCGCGCCTCAGAGCAGTCCGAGGTTGCTCTTGAGCTCGAACGGCGTCACCTGACCGCGGTAGGCCTCCCACTCCTTCTGCTTGTTCAGCAGGACGTAGTTGAAGACCTGCTCGCCGAGGGTCTCGGCGACGAGCTCGGAGTCCCTCATGTAGTCGAGCGCGTGGTCGAGGCTCGCGGGAAGCGGGGCGTACCCGAGCGCGCGGCGCTCCGAGTCGCTGAGCGACCACACGTTGTCCTCGGCCTCGGGCGGCAGCTCGTACTCCTCCTCGATGCCCTTCAGCCCTGCCGCGAGCATGAGCGCGTACGCCAGGTAGGGGTTGGCCGCGGAGTCGAGAGCGCGGTACTCGATGCGCGTCGACTGGCCCTTGTTCGGCTTGTACATCGGCACGCGGATGAGCGCCGAGCGGTTCGCGTGCCCCCAGGTGACGAAGCTGGGCGCCTCGTCGCCGCCCCACAGCCGCTTGTACGAGTTGACGAACTGGTTCGTGACCGCGGCGATCTCGTTGGCGTGACGCAGCAGGCCTGCGATGAAGCGGCGGCCGGTGAGCGAGAGCTGATACTCGGCGCCCGCCTCGTAGAACGCGTTCACGTCGCCCTCGAACAGCGACATGTGCGTGTGCATGCCACTGCCCGGATGGTCGTTCAGCGGCTTGGGCATGAACGTCGCGTACACGCCCTGCTCGATCGCGACCTCTTTGACCACGGTGCGGAAGGTCATGATGTTGTCGGCGGTGGTGAGCGCGTCCGCATAGCGCAGGTCGATCTCGTTCTGACCCGGACCGCCCTCGTGGTGGCTGTACTCGACCGAGATGCCGAGGTCCTCGAGCATCCGCACGGCGCTGCGGCGGAAGTCGTGCGCGGTGCCGCCTGGCACGTTGTCGAAGTACCCGGCGTTGTCGACGGGGACAGGGCCCTCTGCTCCGAGCTGCGAGGACTTGAGCAGGTAGAACTCGATCTCGGGGTGGGTGTAGAACGTGAAGCCGGCATCCGCCGCCTTCGCCAGCGCTCTGCGCAGCACGTTGCGCGGGTCCGATACCGCGGGGCGGCCATCGGGCGTGGTGAGGTCGCAGAACATGCGGGCGGTCGGATCGACCTCGCCGCGCCACGGCAGGATCTGGAACGTCGACGGGTCGGGCTGCGCGAGCAGGTCGGACTCGTAGGTGCGGGTCAGGCCCTCGATGGCCGAGCCGTCGAAGCCGATGCCCTCCGCGAAGGCGCCCTCGACCTCAGCCGGAGCGATCGCGACAGACTTGAGCGTGCCGATCACGTCGGTGAACCAGAGCCGGACGAACTTGACGCCGCGCTCCTCGATGGTGCGCAGCACGAAGTCGCGCTGCTTGTCCACCGTCACTCCCCCGACTCGAGGGAGCTGCCGCCGGCGCGCGAGCCGGAGCCCCACGAGTCGTCTGCCGCGTCCTCCTCGGCCCATGCCCTGGAGCGCTCCTTGAGCGTCTCGGGAGCCCGAGCGGCATCCGCCTCGGTGTCGAAGGGCCCCACCCGGTCGACGGCCGCCGACTGCATGCCGAACTCGACCTCCCCGGTGCTGAGGTTGTACCAGTACTTCTCGTCGCCGTCGGACATGTCAGCTCCTTCGTCGGGATCTCGTCACGATCCTAATCGCTGGGCCGAGCATCGATAGGCTATTCGCCATGGCACAGGCAATCGGCGTCGACATCGGCGGAACGGGCATCAAGGCGGGCATCGTCAATCTCGACACGGGCACACTGGATTCCGATCGGATCCGGATCCCCACGCCGCAGGGTGCGCACCCCGCCGATGTGCTCGAGACCGTCCGCGAGGTGCTCGACACCCTGGGCGTCAGCGACTCGTCCCTGCCCCTCGGCGTGGCGTTCCCCGCCATCGTGAAGTACGGCAAGACCCTGTCCGCGGCGAACATCTCGAAGGAGTGGGTCGACTTCGAGGCCGAGAAGTTCTTCGAAGACGGTCTGGGCCGCCACATCACGTTCGTGAACGACGCCGACGCGGCCGGCGTCGCCGAGGCGCGTCACGGCGCCGCGCGCGACGCCAGGGGCCTCACGATCCTCACCACGCTCGGCACAGGCATCGGCTCCGCCTTCCTGTACAACGGCGTGCTCGTGCCCAACACCGAGCTCGGCCATCTCAAGCGCGACGGCGAGTCGATCGAGCGCTGGACCGCGTACTCGGCGATGGAGCGCGAGAGCCTGTCGTGGGAGGACTGGTCGGCGCGCCTTCAGGAGTTCTACTCGCACGTCGAGTTCCTGTTCAGCCCCGACCTGTTCGTCGTCGGCGGAGGCGTCTCGAAGCACCCCGACAAGTTCCTGCCGCTGCTCGATCTGAAGACGCCGATCGTCGCAGCCGTTCACCGCAACGCCTCCGGCATCATCGGCGCAGCGACGCTCTCGGCTGACTAGCCACCACCACGAAGGGCCCGGTCTCTCGACCGGGCCCTTCGTGCGTTCGGGGCGAGTGGGCCGGCCTGTACGCCGGGTTCTGTTCAGGAGTACTTCGCTCCCTTGACGGCCATCTCTCTCGACGACACGTTGCCGTGTCGTTCCAGCGACCTACCCGAGGACTCGGCGAGCCGCGTCAACGTCCTCTGTCTGGTCTTGCTCCGGGCGAGGTTTACCTGGCGGAGCGCGTCACCGCGCTCCCCGGTGGTCTCTTACACCACCCTTTCACCCTTACCGCCATCACGAAGATGGCGGCGGTCTTCTCTCTGTGGCACTGTCTCGCGGATCACTCCGGGTGGGTGTTACCCACCGCCCTGCCCTGTGGAGCCCGGACGTTCCTCGGTGCGCTCACGCGCCACGCGACCGTCCGGCCGACCCACTCGCCCCTCGATTCTACGCGCCCTTGGACGCGTCCTCCGCGATGTGCACGTCGAGCGGCACGTCGATCGAGAAGCCAGGGAAGAGGCGTGCGGTTGCGGCATCCGCCGCATCCCGCACGATCGCGGCGACCGCGTCGGCCTGGCTCGCCGGAGCGTGCACGATCACCTCGTCGTGCAGGAAGAACGCGAGGTGAGCCCGGTCGCGGAAGACCGGCCCGGACGCCGCTGCGGCATCGGATGCCGGTGGCAGCGCCATGAGTCGGTGACGGATCTCGGCGAGCCAGAGCAGAGCCCATTCGGCCGCCGTGCCCTGCACGACGAAGTTGCGGGTGAAGCGCCCCCGGTCGCGGGCTCTGCTTCGTGCCCTGCTCTCTTCCGCCCCCGCGGCGTCGGGCCCGCTCGCCTGCGACTGGGCGAGGCGCCACGCGTCATCGGGTCGGGGTGAGCTGCGACCCAGCAGTGTGCTCACGACGCCGCCCTGTTCGCCGGTGCGTGCGGCGGCATCCACGAGTCCCATCGCCCTCGGATAGACGGTCCGCAGCCGGGGCACCAGCTGCCCGCTCTTGCCCGTCGTCGCTCCGTACATCGCACCGAGCACCGCGTACTTCGCCTCATCGCGCGTCGCCACCGCGCCGGAGCGCACGACGCCCTCGTACAGGTCGCGGCCCCGCGCGGCCTCGACCATCGCCCCGTCGCGCGACATGGCCGCGAGCACCCGAGGCTCGAGCTGCGCGACGTCGGCGTCGACCAGCGTCCAGCCGGCGTCGGCGCGCACGGCGCCGCGCAGCTGCCGCGGGATCTGCAGGGCTCCCCCGCCCGACGATGCCCATCGCCCTGTCACGACCCCGCCGGTGAGGTAGATCGGCCGGAAGCGCTCGTCACGCACCCACTCGTCGAGCCACGCCCATCCGTTCGCGGTGAACAGGCGCGCGAGCTTCTTGTACTCCAGCAGAGGTGCGACGACCGGATGCTCTACCCGCGCCAGCTCCCAGCGCGACGTCGAGTCCACGAACACCCCCGCGCGGTGCAGCGCCCGCAGCAGCCGCGGCGGGCTGTCGGGGTTCAGAGCGGGATCATCCAGGTGGCGTCCGATCTCGGCTGCGAGAGCCGCCATTCGCGCGGGCCGCGCGCCGCGCATGGGCCGCGCGCCGAGCTGCTGCTCGAGGATCCGGTGGTGCGCCGCCGTGCTCCACGGCAGGCCGGCCGCTGTCATCTCCTCGGCGATCAGGGCGCCGGTCGACTCCGCCGCGCACAGCAGGGCCAGCCGCGAATCAGGCGCCGCATCGAGTGCCGTGAGCTGCGCGCGCCACTGCGTGCGCACCTCGGCGATGTCGCCGTCACGGCTCGGCTCGGCATCCCCGACGTCGAAGAGCCCCGGCTGCGCGAGCGCGTCGTCGCCGTCGTCGGTGCGGATCCAACGGCGTGACGCCGGCAGCGGCTCGGGCAGCGACGCGGTGTCACGCAGAATCGCGTGGCAGAGCAGCAGATCATGCGCCCGACGCAGTCGGATCCCTGCGGCCAGGAGCGGAGGGTAGAAGGTGCGCAGGCTCCGCACGGTCCATCGGGGCGAGAGCTGTGCCTCTATCTCGCCCACCCGGAGCGCGAGATCGTCGTCGGCGACGTGACGGAGCACGGGCTCCGCGTCGGCCTGCGCGTACGCGGCGATGACCCAGCCGCCCCCGTCGCGCGCCACCAGGGCATGCGAGGGCTCAGGCGGTCGGGTCACAGCATCCGGTCTATCACCGGCATCCGACATCGACGAGGTTCCGATGACAGGCGCCGCGAGCGGACGCTCGTCACAGACCGGACTCCTCGGTGCGCACGAGGATCCCACCGCACTCCGGGCACGACACGACGTCGTCGGCGGCAGCAGCGCGCACGGCGTTCAGCTCGCTGCCCGCGAGCACCATCTGGCATCCCTCGCAGATGCGACGGCGCAGCAGGCCGACACCGATGCCGCCGCGCGCGGCGCGGCGGGTGTACTCGGCGAGCAGCTCGACGGGCACGCTCTCGGCGATCGCGGCGCGATCACGGGCGAGGTGCTCGCCCTCAGTGGATGCGGCGGCCATGTCGGCCTTCGCAGCGGCGGTCAGCTTCGCGCCTTCAGACTGCGTCTGATCGATCAGCGCCTGCTGTGCGTCGACGGCTGCCTGGGCCTCTTCGACACGGCCCATCACATCGAGCTCGGTGTCTTCGAGCATCGAGATCCGGCGTCCGAGGCTCTCGATCTCGTTCTCGAGCGCCTGCGCCTGCTTCGGATCGGTCGCCACGGCCAGACGCTCCGCGTCCTTGTCGCGGCGCTGCGCTGCCAGAGCGACGTCCGACTCGAGGCGCGCCAGCTCGGCCTTGGCGTCGTCGAGCACGCCGGCCAGCGCCGTCAGCTCGCCCAGCTGCCGCTGACGCACGGCTGCGAGCTCGTTGATCCGTGCTCCCTGCGCGGGCATGGTGCGCGCGCGCTCTGTCTGCGCGATGCGCCTGTCGAGGTCGGCGATGTCGAGAAGGCGGCGCTGGTGCTCGGGACTGGCTTTCACCCCTCAAACCTAGCCGCTGCCGATGACGGCCTCTACGTCAGACGGGCGGGCAGGGTGTCAGACGCCCGGACCGACTCCGACGATGCCGTCGACATAGGACCACACGCGGTCCTCGCGCACGAATGTGCTGCGCTCACGCAGGCTTCCGCGCCCCTCGGGTCCGCGGTAGAACGCCTCGAACTCGACGATGCCGTGGTCATCGAACGGACCGCCCAGCCGCTGATCGAGGATGTCGAGGCGACGCCAGCTCACGTCGTCGTCGAGATCGAGTCGCTCGGGACGCGTCGACGGGTGCCAGGTGCGCAGCAGATGCTGTACGTCTCCGACCGCGAATGCGGTGAAGCGGGAGCGCATCAGCCGGACGGCCGTCGGGGCCGCACCGGATGCCAGCACGGGGCCGCAGCACGAACCGAACACGTCACCGCTGGTGCAGGGGCAGCGCTGGTCGCTCGCGGGTGTCGACATGCGTCCATGCTGGCACGACGCCTACTCCGACGCCGACGTCTTCAGCGGTCGTAGGCTGGCAGTGACCGACGATCCGGAGGACTCTCACATGACCGCTGTTCCCGTCTTCACCGCCCACAACGGATTCCGGCTGCCCGCCGTCGGTCTCGGAACCTATCGGCTGAACGGCGAGGCCGGCGCAGAGTCCGTAGCCGCGGCTCTCGAGCTCGGATACCGACTGATCGACTCTGCGTTCAACTACGAGAACGAGGGGGCCGTGGGCGCCGGCATCCGGGCATCCGGTGTCGATCGCTCCGAGATCATCGTGACGACGAAGCTGCCAGGGCGTCACCACGAGACGTCCAAGGCGCGCACGAGCATCGAGGAGAGCCGATTCCGCCTCGGCCTCGACGCCACCGATCTGCACCTCATCCACTGGCCGAATCCGAGTGCCGGCAAGTACGAGCAGGCATGGCAGGCGCTGGTCGACGCTCAGGAGCGTGGCACGGTGCGCCAGATCGGCGTGTCGAACTTCCTGCCCGAGCACCTCGACCGCATCGAGGCGGCGTCGGGCGTCCGGCCCGTCGTGAACCAGATCGAGGTGCACCCGTACTTCCCGCAGGAGGAGGCACTCGCGCTCCACGCCGAGCGGGGCATTCTCACGCAGGCGTGGTCTCCCCTGGGGCGCGCCCGCGACGTCGTGAACGAGCCGGTGATCAGGGAGATCGCCGAGAACCACGGCATCTCCCCCGTGCAGGCGATCATCGCCTGGCACGTCGCCCGCGGCACGGTGTCGATTCCCAAGGCATCGTCGCCCGAGCATCAGCGCACGAATCTCGAGGCGGCAGCGGTCGGACTCGATGCCGCCGAGGTCGAGGCCATCACCGCGCTCGGCCGCCCGGACGGACGACTCTTCGACGCCGATCCGGCCACCCACGAGGAGATGTGACGCTCATCGCGACCGCGACCGCCTGACAGCGGGGCCGGTCGCGCTCCCCGACATCCCGCCGTTCAGCTCCACACCGGCGCTTCCCGGGTGCCCAGGCGGTCGCCGCCTCGTATACTGACGCGGATGTCCGAGCACAGCGAGCCCCCCGTCACGCCGACCCCCTTCACCCGCGCCGAGGCCCGGCGCTCCGGCGCGACCCCGCCCGCCGCGGAGCCGACGGCCGCGTCCTCCCAGCCCGGCCGCGGCGCCGACATCAGCCGCGCCCTCGAACGTCACGACCGTCGCATCGGCTGGATGGATCTGCTCCGCGGTCTGTCGATCCTGCTCGTGATCCTTCACCACAGCACGCAGATCGTGGCCTACCGCATCGACGAGGTCCCTGCGTTCTTCGAGTTCCTCAGCGCGTTCTTCGCACCTTTCCGCATGCCGATGCTGATGTTCCTGTCAGGGCTGCTCGTCGCCGGATCCCTGAACGCCCCGACCGGCAAGTACGTGTGGGGCAAGGTGCGCCGCATCGTGTGGCCGATCGTCGTGTGGACGTTCATCTACACCGCGTCGCAGCTGGTCGCCGACCCCGGCCTGAAGCACATGCCGTGGGAGCCCGGCTTCTGGGACACCTACCTGTGGTTCATGCAGTTCATCTTCGCGTACTACATCATCGCGCTGCTGCTGAAGTGGGTGCCGGCATGGGTGATGGTCGCGGTGCCGTTCGCGGCGATGTTCCTGATCCCCGCCGACCTCGAGCTGCTTCAGCGCTTCTTCTACCTGATGCCCTTCTTCTTCCTCGGCGCGTTCATCGAGAAGCACTGGGATCAGTACGCCCGGCTGCTGAGCGTGCCGCTCGCCGCCGCCCTCGCCATCATCCCGATCGGCGTCGCGCTGTACTCGGGTTTCATCGACCCGCTCTGGTACGAGCCGCTCTCCGCACTGCCCGCGATGCTCGGCATCCTGATCCTGGTGCGGCTCACTGCCGCGGCACCCGAGGCCGGATGGCTCGCACCGGTGCGCTTCGTCGGGCAGTACTCGCTGATCTACTACGTCGCCCACTACCCCGTCTTCGCCGCCCTCGGCTGGCTGGCCGCGAAGGCCGGCATCACGAACCCCGGACTGGGTCTCGTGATCATCTTCACCGTGACCGTCGCGATCGCGACCGGATTCGCCCTGATCGGCCGGCGGATGCCCGTGAGCCTGCTCTTCGAGCTGCCGCGGCGCATCGGCCCGTCGAAGCGGACATGACCTTCTTCGAGCAGGCTCCCGGTCCTTCGCCTTCGTCGCGCTCACGGCGGCACGGTGCTCGTGGCGTTCCGACGGCCGTCCTGCTCGTGATCATGCCGCGGCCACCGTCGGCGGTCTGTGGCTGATGTCGGAGGACGCCGAATCCGACGAGCCGTTCCTCAGCCGCATCCTGCCTGGCGTCTTCCCCGACGCCCCGGAGATGACGGCCGACTTCACGGAACTGGCCGACCGGATGACGCTCACCGCCGAGGGACGCGACGTGCTCGCCTCCACGCAGCCGCGTTTCGTCGACGCCGAGGAGCTGGACGACCTGTGCGGCAGCAACTCGCACGGAGTCGACGACGGCACGATCCTCGGCTGCTTCACCGGCTTCTCGGGCTCGCGCGCGCAGGATCGGATCGTGATCCTCGAGCCGACAGACGAATGGGTGGCGCAGTCGCTGCTGGCGACGACCGCTCATGAGCTTCTGCATGCGGTCTATGCGCACATGCCCGAGGACGAGCAGGCCCGTGTCGCCGATCTGGTGGCTGCTGCGACCGCGCGTGTTCCCGCCGACGACCCCGTGCATGAGCAGATCGCCGCATCCATGGGCGGCGAAGAGCAGAACCTCGCCACGGAGCAGTTCGCCTATCTCGGCTCGCAGGTCGCCCTGGACGCGAACCACGATGCGGAGCTGGAGCAGATCTACGCGCAGACCTTCGAAGACAGGTCGGTGCTTCTGCGCCGCTGAGAGTCGGTGGGCCCTGCCGGGATCGAACCGACGACATCCACGGTGTAAACGTGGCGCTCTACCAGCTGAGCTAAAGGCCCTGGTACCCACATTCTACGGTGCGGAATTTGAAGAACCCGTCTTCGGAACGGATATAGGCTGAGCACAGCGCGTGTTGTGCAGAGCCGACAAGGCTCCCCCACGCCGCATCCCGTTTCATTGGCACGACCTGCCAGCTTGACGAAAGGCTCCACGTGACCGTCCACGATCAGGATCCGTACTCCCAGGCACCTCTGGACAGCGACCCGGAGGAAACCGGCGAGTGGCAGCAGTCACTCGACGAGCTGGTGGATGCGAAGGGTCCCGGCCGCGGCCGGGAGATCATGCTCAGCCTGCTGAAGCGCTCGAAGGAGCGTCACCTCGGCGTGCCGATGGTGCCGACCACCGACTACATCAACACGATCGCAGCCGAGAACGAGCCCGAGTTCCCCGGCGACGAGGAGATCGAGCGCCGCTACCGGCACTGGATCCGCTGGAACGCCGCGGTCACCGTGCACCGCGCCCAGCGCCCCGGCATCGGGGTCGGTGGGCACATCTCCACGTACGCGGGAGCCGCATCGCTGTACGAGGTCGGCTTCAACCACTTCTTCCGTGGCCAGGACCACCCGAGCGGCGGCGACCAGATCTTCATCCAGGGCCACGCCTCTCCCGGCATCTACGCCCGATCGTTCCTCGAGGGTCGGCTGAGCGAGGCCGACATGGACGGCTTCCGTCAGGAGAAGTCGCACGAAGGCAGCGCCCTCCCGTCGTACCCGCACCCGCGCTCGATGCCGCACTACTGGCAGTTCCCGACCGTGTCGATGGGTCTCGGCCCGATCAACGCGATCTACCAGGCTCAGGCCAACAAGTACCTCACCAACCGCGGAATCAAGGACACCGGTGACCAGCACGTCTGGGCCTTCCTCGGCGACGGCGAGATGGACGAGGTCGAGAGCCGCGGTCAGCTGCAGGTGGCGGCGAACGAGGGCCTCGACAACCTCACCTTCGTGATCAACTGCAACCTGCAGCGTCTCGACGGTCCCGTGCGAGGCAACGGGAAGATCATCCAGGAGCTCGAGTCGTTCTTCCGCGGTGCGGGCTGGAACGTCATCAAGGTCATCTGGGGCCGTGAGTGGGACGACCTGCTCGCCCGCGACACCGATGGCGCGCTGCTCAACATCATGAACGCGACCCCTGACGGCGACTACCAGACCTACAAGGCGGAGTCGGGCGCGTACATCCGCGAGAACTTCTTCGGCCGCGACGAGCGCGCCGCAGCACTGGTCGAGGACCTCTCCGACGACGACATCTGGCACCTCCGCCGCGGCGGCCACGACTACCGCAAGGTCTACGCGGCCTACAAGTCGGCCGTGGAGCACAAGGGTCAGCCGACCGTCATCCTCGCGAAGACCGTCAAGGGCTACGGGCTCGGACCGCACTTCGAGGGCCGCAACGCGACCCACCAGATGAAGAAGATGACGCTGGACAACCTCAAGACGTTCCGCGACACCATGCAGATCCCGATCACGGACGCGCAGCTGGAAGAGAACCCGTACCTGCCCCCGTACTACCACCCCGGCCAGGACGACGAGACCATCCAGTACATGCTCGAGCGCCGCCGCAGCCTGGGCGGTCTGCTGCCCGAGCGCCGCACGACCCACACGTCGATCTCGCTGCCCGAGGAGTCGACCTATGCGCTGCCGCGCAAGGGCTCCGGAACGCAGGAGATCGCCACGACGATGGCGTTCGTCCGACTGCTGAAGGACCTGCTCCGCGCGAAGGACTTCGGCAACCGCATCGTGCCGATCATTCCCGACGAGGCGCGCACGTTCGGCATCGACGCCTACTTCCCGACGGCGAAGATCTACAACCCGAACGGCCAGCACTACACCTCGGTCGACCGGCAGCTGCTGCTGGCCTACAAGGAGAGCCCGCAGGGCCAGATCGTGCACGTCGGCATCAACGAGGCCGGCGCCATGGCGGCGTTCACCGCGGCGGGCACGTCGTACGCGACGCAGGGTGAGCCGCTGATCCCGATCTACATCTTCTACTCGATGTTCGGCTACCAGCGCACGGGTGACGCGATGTGGGCTGCGGGCGACCAGATGGCCCGCGGATTCATCATCGGCGCGACCGCCGGCCGCACCACGCTGACCGGCGAGGGCCTGCAGCACGCCGACGGCCACTCCCCGCTGCTGGCCTCGACGAACCCGGCCACCGTGTCGTACGACCCCGCCTACGGCTACGAGATCGCGCACATCGTGCGCTCCGGTCTCGAGCGCATGTACGGCGGATCGCACTCCGACCCCGACGTCATGTACTACATCACGGTCTACAACGAGCCGCTCGTGCAGCCGGCCGAGCCCGAGGACGTGGACGTCGACGGGATCATCCGCGGCATCCACCGCGTCAAGCCCGGCACGGGTGAGGGCCACAAGGCCCAGCTGTTCGCCTCGGGCGTCGGCGTGCCGTGGGCGCTCGAGGCTCAGGAGCTGCTGCAGAAGGACTGGGGCGTCAGCGCCGATGTGTGGTCGGTGACCTCGTGGAGCGAGCTGCGCCACGACGGCCTCGCCGTCGACGAGCACAACTTCCTGCACCCCGAGGAGGAGCCGCAGACCGCGTACCTCACGCAGAAGCTGCAGGGCGCAGAGGGCCCTGTCGTCGCGGTCAGCGACTTCATGCACGCCGTGCAGGACCAGATCCGACCCTGGGTGCCGAACCGGTACTACACGCTCGGCGCCGACGGCTTCGGCTTCTCGGACACCCGCGCCGCGGCTCGCCGCTTCTTCAAGATCGACGGACCGTCGATGGTCGTGCGCACGCTGCAGGCGCTCGCCGATGAGGGCAAGGTCGACCGCTCGGTCATCGGGCAGGCGATCGAGAAGTACCGTCTGTTCGACGTCAACGCCGGCACCAGCGGAAACGCGGGCGGCGAGAGCTGAACCTGTGAGCAGTACCTCCCAGCAGGCCATGGACAAGGCCGCGACTCTCGCCTGGCTGCGCCGGATCTCCGGTGACATCGCGACGGTGACGATCAAGCGGCTCGAAGACACCCTGCCCTGGTACGCCGACATGCCACCGGCCCGACGCTCCGCCGTCGGGCTGGTGGCCCAGGCCGGCATCACCTCGTTCATCCAGTGGTACGAAGATCCCACCTCGACTCCGTGGATCGCCGCCGACATCTTCGCCGCCGCTCCCCGTGAGCTGCTGCGCAGCGTCAGCCTGCAGCAGACGCTGCAGCTGATCCGCGTGACGGTGGAGGTCACCGAGGAACGCGTCGCCGGTCGCGGCGAGGATCTGCGCGAGGCGATCCTGCTCTACTCGCGTGACGTGGCGTTCGCCTCGGCCGATGTGTACGCCCGCGCCGCCGAGGCGCGGGGGCTGTGGGATGCCCGGCTCGAGGCGCTCGTGGTCGACTCCATCCTCACGGGTGAGGCCGACGAGGAGCTGCCCAGCCGCATCGCGGCCCTCGGATGGCACGGTCACGGAGAGGTCTGCGTGATCGTCGGCACGACTCCCCCGCAGTTCGACGTCGACCTCGTGCGACGCACGGCACGGCGCCTGTCGGTCGATGTGCTCATCGGCGTGCAGGGTTCGCGGCTCGTGCTCGTGATCGGACGCGCACAGGTACCGGGCAAGGAGGACGAGGGCGAGGACCTGCCGTTCAGCGAGATCGCCCAGCGTCTCGAGCCGTCGTTCGGCCCGGGATACGTCGTGCTCGGCCCGCCCGTCTCGGCACTCGTCGACGCCGGCCAGAGCGCGCGAGCAGCTCTGGCGGGCTTCGCCGTCGCCCGCGCCTGGCGTGGTGCGCCTCGCCCCGTCGAGGCCGACGATCTGCTGCCCGAGCGCGCACTCGCCGGTGACACGCTCGCCAAGCAGACGCTGATCGAGCGGATCTTCCGCCCCCTGCAGGCGCACTCGACCGATCTGGTCACGACCCTGTGGAGCTATCTCGACAACGGACGCTCGCTCGAGGCGACTGCGCGGGAGCTGTTCGTGCACCCGAACACGGTGCGCTATCGGCTCAAGCGCGTGACCGAGGTGATCGGGTGGGACGCGACGGGACCGCGCGAGGCGCTGATCCTGCAGACGGCACTCATCCTGGGTTCGATCGGAGCCGCTGAGCCTGCTCGCCGACGGGCCATCCAGCGACGCCGCTGAGCCTGCCACCCGCGCCGGTGGCGGTCCGCCACCGGCGCGACTGTGCGCCACGCACAATCGATCTGCTGATTGTTGTGATGTTTCATCCACCGTCGGCGGCCGATCGTTGGCAGACTGGACTGGTGATTGTCGTCGCATCGCCCGGACAGGGTTCCCAGACTCCCGGTTTCCTCGCACCCTGGCTCGAGCTGGACGGCGTCGCCGATCAGCTCGCCGCCTACTCCGAGGCCGCCGAGGTCGATCTCATCGCACACGGCACCGAGTCCGACGCAGACACGATCCGCGACACGCGCATCGCGCAGCCGCTCATCGTCGCCGCATCACTGATCGCGGCGGATCAGCTGGCGCAGCGCGCTGGCCGCCACGCCGACGGCGTCGCCGGTCACTCGGTGGGCGAGCTCGCCGCGCTGGTCGGCGCAGAGGTGCTGACGGCTGCCGAGGCGATGCGTCTGGTCGGCATCCGGGGCCGGGCGATGGCGGATGCCGCAGCGCAGACGCCCACCGGCATGAGCGCGGTGCTCGGCGGCGACGCCGACGAGGTCCTGGCTCTGCTCGACGAGCTGGAGCTGACCCCGGCGAACTACAACGTCGCCGGTCAGATCGTGGCCGCAGGCGAGCTGTCCGCTCTCGCGCAGCTCGCCGAGCGCGCTCCGCGCGGCGTGCGGGTCATGCCGCTGCAGGTGGCCGGTGCTTTCCACACCTCGTACATGGCCCCCGCCGTCGACACGCTGCGCGCCGCGGTGGCCGACGTCAGCCCGAGCGACCCGACGGTCACGCTGTGGTCCAACCGAGACGGCTCCGTGGTGCAGGGCGGACAGGACGCTCTCGACCGCATCGTCACGCAGGTCTCGTCACCCGTCCGCTGGGACCTCTGCATGGAGTCGTTCGCCTCGGCAGGCATCACGGGCTTCATCGAGGTCGCGCCGGCGGGCGCGCTCGTCGGGCTCGCGAAACGAGGCCTGCGCGGCATCCCGAACGTCGCGGTGAAGACCCCCGACGACCTCGACGCAGCCGCAGAGCTGCTGAATGGAGCAGTCTCGTGAGCACCCTCAAGCAGGCCACCGGCGCCGCGTACACCCGCATCTACTCCGTCGGTGCAGCTCGCGGCGAGAACTCGGTGCCGAACGACGATCTCGTCGGTCCGATCGACTCCAGCGACGAGTGGATCCGGCAGCGCACGGGCATCATCACCCGCACCCGGGCTGTCGCCGAGACGAGCGCGATCGAGCTGTCGGCCGACGCCGCCAGAGAGGCCGTCGAGCGGTCCGGCATCGACCCCGCCGAGATCGACCTGGTCATCGTCGCCACGATCAGCAACCCGAAGCAGACCCCTTCCGTCGCCGCGATCGTGGCCGACCGCATCGGCGCCACGCCCGCTGCCGCGTACGACATGAACGCCGCATGCGCGGGCTACGCGTACGCGGTCGCCCAGGCCGACGCCCTCATCCGGGCCGGTGCTGCACGTCACGCCGTGGTCATCGGCGCCGAGAAGCTGTCGGATGTCGTCGACCCGACCGATCGCAGCATCTCGTTCCTGCTCGGCGACGGCGCGGGCGCCGTGGTCATCGGCCCGAGCGAGACCCCCGGCATCTCGGCGACCGTGTGGGGCTCGGACGGCTCCAAGGCCGACCTCGTCGGCATGAACCACACTCTCACGGACTTCCGCGACGGCAAGGCTCCGTGGCCGACGCTCCGCCAGGAGGGTCCTCGGGTCTTCCGCTGGGCGGTCTGGGAGATGGCCAAGGTCGCGCGCGAAGCGCTCGAGAAGGCCGGCATCGAGGCATCCGACCTCGCGGCCTTCATCCCGCACCAGGCGAACCTGCGCATCATCGAGGAGTTCGCCAAGCAGCTGAAACTTCCCGAGACCACCGTCATCGCGCGCGACATCGAGACCACGGGCAACACCTCTGCCGCCTCGATCCCCCTCGCCACGCACCGACTGCTCGAAGAGCATCCCGAGCTGAGCGGCGGACTGGCGCTGCAGATCGGGTTCGGCGCCGGGCTCGTGTTCGGCGCGCAGGTGGTCGTGCTTCCCTGATCGGGCGCGCCCCTTCCCTAGACTGTTCACCGGTTCCAACCAATTCTGAATAAGGAGAAACCATGGCTCTCACCCACGACGAGGTCCTCGCCGGCCTCGCTGAGCTGGTCACCGACGAGACGGGCATCGACGCCTCCGAGGTCCAGATGGAGAAGTCGTTCACCGACGACCTCGACATCGACTCGATCTCGATGATGACGATCGTCGTCAACGCCGAGGAGAAGTTCGGCGTGACCATCCCCGACGACGAGGTCAAGAACCTCAAGACCGTCGCCGACGCCGTCAACTTCATCGTCGCCGGCCAGGAGTAACACCCCTCGATGCCACCCCCGCGGACCGCGGGGCGTGGCATCCTCCTTCCTGCTCTGATCCCCCTCCTCCCGAAGGACACCCATGACCAAGCGCATCGTCGTCACCGGCATCGGCGCCACCTCCGCCCTGGGCGGCACGGCACCCGAGAACTGGGCGAACCTGCTCGCAGGCCAGTCGGGCACTCACACCCTGACGCACGACTGGGTCGAGAAGTACCAGATCCCCGTGCAGTTCGCCGCCGAGGCCGTCGTGCGTCCGGAAGAGGTGCTGCCTCGTCACGAGGCCAAGCGTCTCGACCCGTCGACGCAGTTCGCCATGATCGCGGCGCGTGAGGCATGGGAAGACGCAGGAGCACCCGACGTCGACCCCGAGCGCCTCGGCGTCGACTGGGCGACCGGCATCGGCGGCATCTGGACGCTGCTCGACGCCTGGGACACTCTGCGCGAGAAGGGCCCGCGTCGCGTCATGCCGTTGACCGTGCCCATGCTGATGCCGAACGCCGGCGCCGGCAACCTCTCGCTGCACTTCAACGCCAAGGCGTACGCCCGCACGGTCGTGAGCGCATGCGCGTCGAGCACCGAATCGATCGGAAACGCCTACCAGCACCTGCAGGACGGCCTGGCGGATGTCGTGATCGCCGGTGGCGCCGAATCCGCCATCCACCCGATCACCATGGCATCGTTCTCGTCGGCCCAGGCTCTCTCGCGCCGCAACGACTCCCCCGAGACGGCATCGCGCCCCGGCGCCATCGACCGCGACGGCTTCGTGATGGGCGAGGGCGGGGCCGCCCTCGTGATGGAGACCGAGGAGCACGCCAAGGCCCGCGGCGCGAAGATCTACGCCTATGTGGTGGGCAGCGGCGTGACGGCCGACTCGTACCACATCACCGGTAACGACCCCGAGGGCGCGGGTGCCGCCCGCGCCGTCGAGGCGGCGCTCGCTCAGGCCGGAGCCTCGCCCGACGAGGTCGCCCACATCAACGCCCACGCCACCTCGACCCCGGTCGGCGACCCGAACGAGTACGAGGCTCTCAAGCGTGTGTTCGGCTCACGCATCGACGAGATCCCCGTGTCGGCGACCAAGGCATCGACGGGACACCTGCTCGGCGGAACCGGTGCGCTCGAGGCCGTCTTCACGATCCTCGCGCTGCGTGATCGCGTCGCGCCTCCCACGATCAACATGACTGAGCCCGACCCGGCCGTGCCGTTCAAGCTCTCGACCGAGCCGCAGCCGCTCGGCGACGGCGACCTGCTGGCCATCAGCAACTCGTTCGGCTTCGGCGGGCACAACGCCGTCGTCGCGTTCCGCAGCGCGGACTGACGAGCAGAACCGAAGCGGCCCTCGAGGAGACTCGAGGGCCGCTTGCGTGTTCCTGACCGGCGCGGCCGATCATCCCGCCGGGAGCGCGTGCGCACCCGGGGCGGTGGTGACGGAACCGGATCGTCGCGCACGGGTCCTCGTGAACATCGGGAGGAACCAGCCGATCAGCGGTCCGACCCCGAACGCGAAGATCACAGTGCCCACGCCGACGGGCCCGCCGAGAAGGAACCCGATCACCAGCACACCGCCCTCGAGCAGCGTCCGGACGAGCCAGACGGGCCGCCCGGTGCGTCTGACCAGACCGGTCATGAGCCCGTCTCGCGGTCCAGGGCCGAAGTCTGCGGAGATGTACATGCCCGTGGCGAAGGCCAGCAGCACCAGTCCGCCGAGGAACAGCGGCAATCCCGCCCACGGCGATGGCATCGGCGGCACCAGCAGGAGAGTGATGTCAGCCGACGGTCCGAGCACGACGGCGTTCAGCAGCGTGCCGACGCCGACGCGCTGGCGCAGCGGGATCCAGAGCAGCAGCACGACTCCCGCGATCAGGCAGGTGATCACGCCGAAGCCGAGCCCGGTGCGCTCGGTGAGGCCGAGTGCCAGCACGTCCCACGGCGACACCCCCACGCCCGCGCGCACCATCAGGCCCATGGCGACTCCGTAGAGCACGAGTCCGCACAGCAGCTGCGCGAAGCGTTCGAGGAGGTCACGACGAGACGAGTAGGCGATGGGGAGCAGGACGGAGTGGAGTGACATGCCTACATGCTGGCGCTGCGCGAGCGGCGTCGAGCGAGACCACTCTGCAGGAAGTGGCCTGCTTCTGCGATGCCACTCTGCGGCATGCTGGAATCATGTCCTCCCGCCTCGTCGAGCAGATCGGCGCGCACAGCGCTGCAGGAGCCTCTGCGTCCGCACTCTCGATGCAGATCCGCGCACTCATCCTGGACGGCCGGCTCACGGTCGGCGAGAGGCTGCCCAGCGAGCGGGCCCTCGCCGCCGAGCTGCGACGGTCGCGCTCGACGATCACGCGGGTCTACGACCTGCTCGAGAGCGACGGCTACGCGCTGCGACTGCACGGAGGCGGCACCCTGGTCGCGCTCCCCCATGCGCCGGGCGCGCTCCCACCGGCAGACGGCGGTGCGGAGTCGATCGACCTCTCCATCGCGTCCATGGACTCGACGCCCGGTCTCTACGACGCGACCGTGCGCTCCCTCCCGCGGCTCGCGGCGATGCGCGGCACGAGCGGGTACTCGCTGCAGGGGCTGCCGGAGCTGCGGGATGCCATCGCCCAGCGCTTCACGCAGCGCGGAGCGCCCACCAGTGCCGACCAGATCATCGTGACGTCGGGCGCGCTCAACGGGATGAACCTCATTCTCGCGACCATCGGACGCCGTGGGGAACGCGCGCTCGTCGAGCAGCCGACCTTTCCGCACGCCATCGAGGCGCTGCGCCGCCACGGATATCGGATGGTTCCCACGCCCGTGGACGTCGACGGGTGGGACGCGCACCACCTGATGGACCTCCTGCTGCGCGCCCGACCGCACATCGGCTACCTCATTCCGGACTTCCACAATCCGACCGGGGCAAGCCTCCCCGAAGAGTCGCGGGCGCGCATCGCGGCGACGGCCCGGAGCGCAGGCACACGCCTCATCGTCGACGAGACGACTGCCGAACTCGACATCGACAGGGGCTGGACGCCGACTCCCCTGGCCGCGCACAGCCCGCAGGTCATCTCGATCGGCTCCATGTCGAAGATCGCCTGGGGCGGCATGCGTCTCGGGTGGATCCGCGCCGACCGCGACCTCGTCGGCCGTCTGCTCGCCGTTCGACCGTCCTTCGAGCTGGGCACGGCGCTGCTCGAGCAGTGCATCGCCATCGAGCTGCTCGACGACATGCCCTCTCTCTCGGCCCACGTGACGGCCCGTCTGCGCGCGGGGCGAGCCGCGGTCGCGACCGGTCTGGAGGGGATCAGCGGGCTGCAGATGCCGCCGACGCCCGGCGGACTGTCGGCCTGGCTGGATCTGGGCGCGCCCGTGTCGACGCAGCTCTCGCTCGCGGCGCGCGAGCACGGGCTCGTGCTCCCGCCCGGCCCGAGGTTCGCGACCGGCGGGGTGCTGGACCGACGTCTGCGGATTCCGATCACCCTGCCGCCGGAGCGCACGCTGGCGGCCATCGACCGCCTGCGCCTCGCCTGGGAGGACGTGTGCGACGGCTCCGTCGCGCATGCCGGGGAGCTTCCGCGGGCGACGGTCATCTGACGGGCGCGGCGGAGCCCCCTGCTTCCCCGCAGGGGGCTCCTGTCGTGTGCGAAGGATTCGCTTTCTCGATCCCCGGGTGCGATCACCGGGTCCCGGTACCGGCGCCTCCTCCGCAGGTCTCTGGGCCTCGCCCCGCGACACCCGTCGCGGAGGCTCGCCGGCTTATCCCACCTTGTGCAGCCAGACGACGTGCGTGTCGTCGCCGGCATGCCGGAACGGCTCGAGCTCCTCGTCCCAGGCCGAGCCGAGTGCCACGTCGAGCTCGCGCTGCAGTTCGGCCGCGTTGCCGGCGGCGATCTCCATCGCATAGCGGATGCGGTCCTCGCCGATCACGATGTTGCCGGCGGAGTCGGTCTGCGCGTAGTGGATGCCGAGGTCGGGCGTGTGCAGCCATCGGCCGCCCTCGCTGCCCGGAGTCGGGTCCTCCGACACCTCGAAGCGCAGGTGCTCCCACCCGCGGATCGCGGTCGCGAGAGCAGCGCCGGTGCCGGCCGGACCGTCCCAGTAGAACTCGGCGCGACGAGTGCCCTGCTGCACCGGCTGATCGGTCCAGTCGAAGCTGACGGCACGACCGATAGCGCGTCCCACCGCCCATTCGAGGTGCGGGCAGAGCGCGCGTGGAGCGGAGTGGATGAACACCACTCCGCGTGCGTATCCCGTCGCCATGATCTCTCCGTTTCATCAGGTACGTCTTCCCCTACGACCTGATCCGAAGATGCGGCGAACTATGCGGTTGTACGGCGATTATCGCCCAGAACAGCGGGAATCACAACCGTGTGGTTCGATATGCGACGGCGGCCCCGATCCTGAGGACCGGGGCCGCCGTGGTGAGCCGATTCGGCTGCTTACGCCTCACTCATCGCGAGCTTGGCCTGCTGGCCCTTCGCGGCGTAGTAGGCGGCGCGAGCGGCGTCGCGGCGGGCCTGCTCGGCGTAGCCGGCCTCGAGGACGTCCTGCGGAACCTCGACCTGCTCGTGCTGGTCGGTGCCGTGGTACTTCTCGATGTAGGCGTCGAGCTCGGGGCCCGACTCCCACGAGGTGATGAGGCAGTAGCGCGGCTCGGTGCCGTTGTGCGTGGTGGCGTGCCACAGACGCTGGGTGTCGACGATGAGCTGAGCGCCCGCCGGAAGGGCGATGCGGTACTCGATGCTCGGGTCGGTGCGGTTCTCACGCAGGACGAAGTAGCTGTCCTTGTCGTCGGTGAGGTTGAAGAATCCGCGCACGACCCAGCCGGTGCCGTCGGGGTTCAGACGGTTGTTGTCGTCCTGGTGCAGGTTGTAGAGGCACTCGCCGTACGGGGTCGGCTGCAGCTCGATGACGCGGCAGCGTCCAACGTTGGCACCCGGCTCCTTGGCGCGGGCGGTGAGGGTCGGAGCGATCGCGGTCTGCGAGTCGATCCAGACGCCGTCCTTGTCGGTGCGCGGCGGCTTGTGGTTCCAGAACCCGTTGCACTCGATCTCACCCTTGGCGCTGGCGAGCGGCGAGAAGCGGGTGTCGCCCGAGGACTTCCAGTCGACGTACTCGATGTCGAGCCATTCCTTCGGGTCCATCTCCTCGCCGTACGGGTCGAGGATGACGAATCCCTTGTCTTCGAGGGCTGCGGACTTGATGTATCCCATGATCTGAGTCATGTCCTTTCGTAATGGGCCAGCACGTTTTAACAGGCCCTACTTAGGCAAGCCTACATCGGGGCCCTGAACGCGCCGGCTGGCACGGCCGGAGAAAATGGCCGCGGGCTAGACTCGACCCGGCGGACCGTCACCCCGCCGCTCGGAGGAATCACGCAGCCATGGCAACGGCCACCAATGTCGAAGCACACGCAACGGGCACGATCCAGTGGCTCTCCGCCCCGACGACCAACATCGTCGTCCCGGTGTACCAGCGTCAGTACCGATGGGACATCGGCGGCTGCGAGAAGCTGCTCTCCGACATCAGGGCCGTCGCCGGTGAAGACGACGGTCACCGGCACTTCATCGGCTCGATCCTGTCGGGCCACGATGCGGCGTCAGAGGCGGACCCGGATGCCGGAACCGGCGACCTGATCCTCATCGACGGTCAGCAGCGCATCACCACGATCATGCTGCTGATCGCCGCGCTGCACCACGCGGTGCGCGACAGCGACTCCGCGCTGGCCTCCGAGCTGGAGCGGGTGCTGGTGCGCGCCGACGATGCGAGCCGCACCAAGCTGCGTCCGCATCACGCCTGGGCGGAGCTCTACGAGTCGGTCGTGCTCGACCGTCGTGGCGACGCGGACCGCGAGTCGCGCTTCGACGACAACTACGCGTTCTTCCGCAGCCAGGTGCACGCCGACGAGGCGCCGACGATCTGGCGTGGTCTGCAGCGCCTCGAGCACGTCTCGATCACGCTCGGCCCGCAGGCGAGCGCGCAGCAGATCTTCGAGAGCCTCAACTCCACCGGCCAGCCGCTGCGCGATCACGAGCTGATCCACAACTACATCCTGATGGGTCTCTCGCACTCCGAGCAGCTGCGCATCGAGGAGGAGTTCTGGCTTCCGGTCGAGCAGCACACGGGAGAGACGATCGGCGCCTTCTGGCGCCACTACCTCGTCATGACCACGGGACGCGAGATCGATGCGGCGGGCGAGCATGGGGTGTACGCCGCGTTCCGGGCATCCTTCCCCCGGGTCGATCTCGACCGGCTGCGCGACGACGCGCAGGTCTGGCGCGAGTACGCCGAGATCTACGGCATCCTGCTCGACCCGAGTCGTGAGCCGGATGCCGGGATCCGCGCCCAGCTGCGCAATGTGAACACCTTCGGCCGCACCTCGTACCCGCTCGCGATGAGCGCCTACGGCGACCACCGCCGGGGCGTCATGAGCCGCGACCAGCTCATCGAGGTGCTGGAGTGGATCCAGGCGCTGTTCCTGCGCCGTGCGATCGTCGGTCTGCCGAGCGACCGCCTGATCGCGCGGCTCTGCCGCGCCCAGGCAGTGGGCCGCGACACCCTCATGCGCGCGATCGCGCGCATCACCCCGTCGGATGAGCGGATCAGCGCGGTGCTGAAGTACGGCGAGCTGCCCCACCCGGCCTACGTGCTCGGCCGCATCGCGGGAGTCGAGGATCTCGCCGATTACGACGTGGAGACCATAGTCCCGCCGGTCCCCGCCACGTCATGGAGCGGCGACGGGGTTCGGGAGTGGAAGGAGTACAGCGAGGATGAGCAGAACGCTCACCGCGCGCTGACCCCGACTCTCGGCAATCTGACGCTGCTGGAGGACTCTCTCACTCTGCGTGTCTTCGGCGCGTCGTTCCCCGAGAAGCGCGACCTGGCCTACGCCCGCAGCGCGGTTCCGGCGACCCGCGAACTGGCCGGCGTCCCCGCATGGAACACGGCGGCGATCGCCGCGCGCACCGTGCGGCTGACCGAAGAGCTCGTGCGGATCTGGGCGCGACCGGACGTGGAGGAGATCGACGACGACGGTCTGACCCCTGTGCTCGACGCGGTGCGCCGGCGCGGCTGGCCCGCCGGATGGGATCGCGAGTTCGACTACTGCGAGTACCGCGGAGAGCACTGGGAGATCAAGGACGTCCGCGCTCTGTTCAACCGGGTCTTCCGCCGCGCGTGGACCGACGACCGTCCCGCCGCCCTCGCCTACAGCGCCCGCCACGGCGGACCGCTCTACAGCGAGATGGCGTGGAAAGGCCAGTGGGATGAGTTCGACCAGTCGCACTTCCTCTACATGGGCTGGGACTCGCACTACATGATGACCGCCCTGCAGGGGGTGCTGGAGGAGTCCGGCATCGCCTCGGAGGTGTTCGTGAAGTACTCGTACATAGGGAACGTGATGTGATGACCGCCACGACCGTCGTCCGGCGCATGCAGGACCTCACCGTAGAAGAGCACACGCTCACCCTCCCCCTCGTGTGGGGCGACCCCGCGGACGCGCGGACGATCGACGTCTTCGCCGCCGTCGTCAGCCGCGAGGGCGGCGAGGATCTGCCCTACCTCGTGTTCCTTCAGGGCGGCCCCGGTCACGAGGCGCCGCGTCCGTTCCACGGGCCGTCTGCGCCGTCGTGGCTCGATGCCGCTCTCGTCGCACATCGCGTGGTGCTGCTCGATCAGCGTGGCACAGGCCGCTCCACGCCCGTGGGCGACGGCGACCTGCAGCGCGGCGCCGAGGCTGTCGCCGAGCACCTCACCCATCTGCGGGCGGATGCCATCGTCCGTGACTGCGAGGCGTTCCGGGCGCACCTCGGGGCTGAGCGCTGGAACGTGCTCGGGCAGTCGTTCGGCGGGTTCACGACCCTCGCCTACCTCTCGACCGATTCGTCGTCGCTCGACCGCGTCTACATCACGGGCGGGCTGAGCACGGTCGACCGCACGCCCGACGAGGTGTACGCGCTCTGCTATGACAAGATGCGCGACGCGTCGGAACGGTACTACCACCGCTTCCCCGAGCACCGCGACCGCATGCGCCGGCTTGCGGATCTCGCCCTTGCGGGCGAGATCGTGCTGCCCGATGGCGAGGTCGTATCGCTGTCGCGGCTCCGTTCAGCCGGCTCCGCGCTCGGCACCAACGACGGCTGGCAGACGCTCTGGTCGCTGCTCGAACTCGACCCCGCATCGAACGCGTTCCGTCATGACCTCGCCGCGGCGCTGGCGTACGGCGGGCGCAACCCGCTGTACTACGTGTTCCACGAATCGAGCTATGCCTCGGGCCACGCCACCCGCTGGTCCGCGGAACGCGTCGAGCCCTCCGACTTCGCAGCGGACCCCTCGCTCTTCACCGGCGAGCACATCCGCCGCGAATGGACCGAGACGGTGCCGGCGTTCCGACCCTGGCGCGATGTCGCCCTGGCGCTCGCCGACCATGAGTGGCCCGCGATCTACGACGCGGCCGCGATCGAGGCATCCGGAGCGGTGGGAGCCGCAGCGGTGTACGTCAATGACGTGTACGTGCCCTTCGAGTACTCCATGGAGACGGCCCGGCTGCTTCCGGGTGTGCGCACCTGGGTGACCAGCGAGCATGAGCACAACGGGCTGCGAGCCGGCGACGTGCTCCCCCGCCTGATCGATCTCGCACACGACCGCCGCGTGCGCTGAGCCTCGGCCGATCAGCCGTCGGCCTCCCGCTCCTCTTCGTCGAGGGGCACCGCGATGCTCTGCTCGATGACGTCGGCAGGATCGGCCCGGATCCCGTCCGGGGCGGGGTCGCTGACCGTGCGCTCCGGGTCGAGCGGCTCCTCGGTCTGCTCACGCGTCTGCTCGAGGGCGTCCGCCTCGGGGATCTCGCCCGTCGGCCCGTCCGGATATCCGCTCATGCTGTCCTCCTTCGCGATGGGTACCCAGCGTGACCGCCGACGCTCATCGCGTCAAGGGCGTGGAGTCGCCGGCACCCCGGCTCTACGGTGATCCGGATGATGCCACAGGACGCAGTCGCCTCCGGCCGTCACGCGGTGCGCGTGGGCACCTCGGGGTGGCGCTACCGCTCGTGGCGCGGCGACTTCTATCCGGACGGCCTCGTCCAACGGGCCGAGCTGACCTACATCGGCGAGCACTTCTCGACCGTCGAGCTGAACGGCTCGTTCTACTCGCTGCAGCGACCGCAGAGCTACCTGCGCTGGCGGGCAGCCGTGCCGGACGACTTCGTCTTCGCCGTGAAGGGCTCCCGCTACATCTCGCACATGCTGCGGCTGCGCGATGCCGGCACCGCCCTGGCGAACTTCTTCGCATCGGGAGTGCTCGCCCTCGGGCCGACACTCGGCCCGATCCTGTGGCAGCTGCCGGAGCGACAGCGGTTCGAGCGCGACGTCCTCGAGGCCTTCCTCGCGGGTCTGCCGCGCACGACGAGCGAGGCACGGGCTCTGGCCGAGCGGCACGACGAGCGGATGCGCGGACGTGCATGGCTCGAGGGCGTCGATGAACGACCACTGCAGTACGCGCTCGAGCCCCGATCGGAGACCTTCGACGACTCAGCGGTGACCGAGATCCTCAATCGTCACGGCGTCGCGCTGGCGGTCGCAGACACAGCCGGCAGATGGCCGCAGTTCGAACCAGGAGACGCGGATCTCGTATACGTGCGCCTGCACGGAGCATCTGAGCTGTACACGAGCGGCTACTCGGCCGACGAACTGCAGACCTGGGCCGGTCGCTGCCGGCGCTGGGCAGCCGCGGGCGACGGACGCGACGTGTGGGTCTACTCCGACAACGATGCGCGCGGGCACGCGCCGCACGACGCGCTGGCTCTCGCCCGACTGGTCGGCGACGCGCCGCCGCCGCGGTGAGCCGCGGCGCTCACCTGCGGGAGCGGCGCAGACGACGCGCCAGGCGCTCATCCGCCACGTCGTTGTCGGCCGTCTTCTCCAGCCGTGTGGTGTCGCGCATGGGGATCTGCAGCTCGCGCTCGGCAGGAACGCCCCGGCGCAGCTCGCGCACCCGCTCGAGCTCGGCGTCGAAGAGCGCACCCACGAGCAGGGCGATATTGCCGATCCACAGCCACAGAAGGAAGATGACCACTCCTGCGAACGAGCCGTAGAGCCGGTCGTAGTCGGCGAGATTGCCGACGTAGAAGCCGAAGCCGACCGATGCCACGGCGAAGGCGCCGATGGCGACCAGAGCGCCGACGCTCATCAGGCGGAACCGGGGGTGGGCGATGTTGGGTGCGAAGTAGTAGAGGATCGCGACGATGAGGCACACCACCAGCACCAGGGCCGGCCAGCGGGCTATCCGCCAGACCGTCAGCGCGACCTCACCGGCCCCCAGGACCCTGCCGAGCGACTGCGCGAGCGGCCAGCTGAGGGCCGCCAGGCCGCAGGCGATCATGACGAGCACGAACACCGCGAGCGTGACCAGCAGGTGGGTCGGCTTCGCCTTCCAGAACATTCGTCCCTCGGGGACTCCGTAGATCCGGTTCATCGCCCTGCCGAGAGCCGTCACATACCGGGCGACCGACCACAGTGCGAAGATCAGGGCGAGCACAAGGAGCCAGCCGGCGCCGGCGGTCGACGCCACCTGCTCGAGCGGTCGGCGCAGGGCCTGCACGATGTCCGCGGGCGCGACCTCGCCGAGCACATCGAGCACGGCTGTGGCGGCTCCCCGCTTCTCACCGAACACGCCGATGACCGAGAACGCCGCGATCAGGGCCGGGAACATCGCGAGAATCGCGTAGAACGTCAGACCGGCTGCTGCATCCGGCGAGTAGGTGCGGAAGAAGCCCCGCGCCACCCTCCTGATGATGAGTGCGGTCGCCTCTCTGCGCTCGCCGTCGCGATGCGTGCCACCGGAATCCGGCGCGTCTGTCCCCATCCCTAAAGGATGCCGTATCCATGCCCTCATGCCATCCGCCTTGCGGCGAGCAGATCCGCGATGCTAGCCCGCCCTGGCCGCCGGTCAACCCCTTTGCCGGGTCCGCGCGATTCGACCACGGTGGACACCGGAAAGGAGCTGCCATGTCGAACATCCACGAACAGCCCGATGAAGAGCCCACCACCGAGGAGCTCGAGGAGCCGAGCACCGAGAAGGAGCCAGGTGAGGAGCCGAAGGTCGAGCATCCCGATCAGCCGGAGCCCGACCACGAGGCCGTCGGCATCGGCGTCATCGGCGGCCCGCAGAGCGATACCGCCGATGCAGCCGCTGCCCAGCCCGCTGAGAGTGGTCAGGCGCAGCCGGCGGACGACGATCAGTCCGACTGAGGCTGCGTGCGGAGCGAGCTGCGACCGGCCTCGAAGGCCTCCAGGACGTGCTCGCTCGCCCAGCCGTCGATGGTGAGGCAGGCCGACGCCCCGAACAGGATGTCTTCGAGCAGCTCCGGTTCGTCTTCGGCGAGCGATCCAGCCAGATCACGCCCCGCGATCTGCTCGTGGACCGCGTCGGCTTCGACGTGCTCGTCGTAGTAAGCGGCGACGTCATCGCCGAACCCGACCCGCCGCAGTCCCTCCGCGATCGCGCGGCAGGGCAGCGATGACGTCATCTCGAACACCGCCAGGTGTCCGACGGACGCCCCGCGCAGACGCCGGTTCAGACCGAACATCGTCATCAGGTTGAAGGAGGCGAGCGTGATGGCCGGCACCTGCTCGACGTACGCGCCGTAGGTGTCGTCCAGCCCGGCTCCGCGCATCGCGCGCGCGAACATCACCTGGTGCATGCGCTCGACCCGGCCGCCGCCGTACTCGTCGGCCTGGATCTCGATGAGCGCCGCCTTGGCCCGTCCCGTGAGGCGGGGGATCGTCCACGAGTGGGCGTCCGCCTCACGCAGCGTGTACACGCTCCGCTGGATGAGGAGCTCTCGAGCCTGCTCGATGTCGGCTTTGCGGCTGATGAAGTGCGAGAGGCTCGGACCGGGCTGCGGCGCGGTCAGTGCGAACAGCGCTGCTGCCACGGACTCGCGCGTCGGCTCGGGAGCCACGACCAGCGGAGCCGACGCGCGAACGGCGTCTTCGAACGCCCGCTCGAGCACGGCGCGTGCGGTGAGCAGCGAGGCGTCCCACTCCCAGTGCGCGCTGAATTCGGGCAGCGAGCCGTACGCCACGGCATACAGGAGGAACAGCGACAGCTGCACGTCGTCGTCGGTGATCGGGTCCTCGACGAGCACCGCCTCTCGTGCGAGCTGCGGCAGCGCCTCAGCCCGATCCGGCGCTCGATCCAGCAGCACCTCCAGCAGCTCGCTGCTGAGCGGACCGCGTGCGGTGATGGCGGAGGTGGTGTGGTCGGCGGAGAGGCTGAGCGTCATGGTGCTCCTTCGTCAGGCTGATCCCATCCGGGACCGTTGTTCCCGCAACCCTAAGTCTCGGTCACCGCCCGATGACAGGCCTTGACACGGTCCGGCACGGGTCGTCAAGACCCTGTCCTCCCTCAGCCGGGCTCGCCACACTCGGAACACACCGCGACGAGGAGCCCGCATGACCGCGACGAGCGAGACCCCCACCATCACCGCCTGCACGGACGGGCCGCTCCTGGTACGCGGGGATGTGGAGCTGCAGACGGCGGCGGGGCGTCCGGTCGAGCGCCATCGCCGGACGATCGCGCTGTGCCGCTGCGGGCTGTCGTCGATCAAGCCGTTCTGCGACGGTGCGCACAAGACATCGGGGTTCCGCACCGACGACTGACCTCGGAAGAGTAGGGCGGGTCGGACTTGAACCGACGATCGTTGGGTTATGAGCCCACTGCCTTAACCAGCTTGGCCACCGCCCCGTAAGTCACCAGCCTATCGCCCGCTGCGCCGCCTACTGCGTCTGTGCCGATGCATGCGTGCGTGTGTGGTCGAGGTAGATGCCGGCGTTGGCGAGCAGACCGCGGCGCTCTTCATCCGTGAGCGAACGGCGAACCTTCGCCGGCACTCCCGCGACGAGCGAGCCGTCGGGTACTTCCGTGCCGCCGAGCACCACTGCACCGCCTGCGATGAGGCACCCCGCGCCGATCACCGCACCGCTGAGCACCACTGCGCCCATTCCGACGAGCGACCCGTCGCCGATCGTGCAGCCGTGCACGACCGCGTTGTGACCGACGGATACGTCGTCGCCGATGACCACGGGGTGCTCGCTGTCGACGTGCACCGACACGTTGTCCTGCACGTTGCTGCGCGCTCCGAGCGTGATCGACGCCGAGTCGCCGCGCAGGACGGCGTTGTACCAGACGCTCGCCGCCTCGCCCAGGGTGACGTCGCCGACGATGCGCGCGCCGTCGGCCACGAAGACGTCGGCGGCGATGCGCGGAACCCGGCTTCCGAGGGCGATGACAGAGGCCTGAGCGGAGATGTCCATGAAGGTGAGACTACCCTCACTTCCGCGTGTTTCCGCGGCAGAACGACCGGGTAAGCGTTGCCTACGCTTGCTTGCGGAATGGTTCTCGCTGAGTAGCGTTGTACTCACAGGACGTGACACGAGACACCCGGAGGTTCACATGAGCAACGCCCAGACCGTACCCAGCATCGCCGTCGACCCGACCGTCGCTGCGGCCGCAGCGCAGTTCCTCTCCCCCGTCGTGCACGGTCTTCAGGCGCTCACCGTGAACGGCAAGCAGGCGCACTGGCACGTGCGCGGCGCGAACTTCGTCGGCGTGCACGAACTGCTCGACACGATCGTCGAGCACGCCGGTGACTTCGCCGACACGGCAGCGGAGCGCATCGTCGCCCTGGGACTGCCGATCGACGCGCGCGTGCAGACCGTCGCCGCGAAGGCCGGCCAGACCGCCGTTCCCGCCGGCTTCGAGCAGTCCGCCGAGCTCATCCGCGCCGTCATCGGCGACATCGACGCGATCCTCGTCGATGTGAAGGCTGCCGTCGACGGTCTCGACGAGGTCGACCTCACCAGCCAGGACGTCGCGATCGAGATCCAGCGCGGCCTCGAGAAGGACCGCTGGTTCCTCATCTCGCACATCGCCGCCTGACACCGCGTCAGAAGAGGAGGGCACCGCAGCGCTGCTGCGGTGCCCTCCTCTTCGTCGTCACGTCGGAATCAGGACAGATGGGTCAGCCTGCCACCCAGCACAGTCGCGGCCACGGGCATCCGGCTCAGCGCTGAACGATCCGCGGTCAGCGGATCGACGTCGCACAGCACGAGATCGGCGATGCCGCCGAGCTCGATCTCGGTCTCGCCATGACGGCTGCTCGCCCGCAGCGCAGCATCGATACTCACGCGCTCATTCGGCTGCCACGGCTCGCGATCATCGCCGGTGCGGTGCACCGCCGCCGCGATCGTGAGCCACGGGTCGAGCGGGGCAACAGGGGCGTCGGATCCGAAGCGCACAGGGATGTCCGCCGCGAGCAGCGACGCGAGAGGGTGGCTCAGCGCCTGCTGATGGCGCCACAGGCTGCCGACCATGTCGCGATCGTCCACAGCGTGCTCCGGCTGCACGCTGGCGATCACGCCGAGACGCGCGAACCGTGCGAGATCGGCGTGCCGCACCAGCTGCGCATGCTCGATGGTTCCCCGCGCCTGGGTGAAGGTGAAGGCATCGAGCGCAGACGCGACCGCTCGGTCTCCGATGGCGTGCACGGCCACATCGATGCCCGACGCCGTCGCCAGAGTGAGCAGATCGCGAAGGCGATCAGGCTCGATCGTGAGCACGCCGAAGTTGGAAGGATCGTCGTCATAGGCGTGCGAGCACGCGGCCGTGCGGGTGCCGAGTGAGCCGTCGGTGATGAGCTTGAGAGGGCCGACGTTCACGAGACCGCCGGTCCCGGGCAGCTTCTCCCCTGTCCGCAGTCCACGCTCGATCGCGCGAGCGAGGTCTGCCGCATAGAAGGCGAACTCCACTCTGTGCGCGTCGAATCCGGCATCCGCTCGCCGCCGCCAGGCATCCGCGTTCCATGCCATGTCGAAATCGACCATACCTGTCACACCCCGAGCGGCCGCGCGATCAGCGGCACGACGCACGGCAGCATCCGCCGTGCTGTCATCCGCCGCGTTGAGCCGGCGGGAGATCTCGAACGCATCCTCTTCTCGAAGCATCCCGTCGGCGGTCGGCGCGAAGCCCTCTCGCCGGAACGCGGCGGTGTTGAGCCACACACTGTGCACATCGGCGTTGATCAGGTACGTGGGCTCCTCACCGGTGCGCTCGTCGATCAGCGCAAGCGACGGCGCGTCGGGCCAGAGCGCGTCGCGCATACCCGCGCCGACGCGACGGCCGTCGGCGAGAGCTTCCGCCTCGCCCATCGCGCGAGCGGCTTCGGCGGCCGACCGCATGTCGCCGAGCGGTGATCGCTCCGCGTTCAGCGCCCACTGCACGGTGTGCACGTGGTGATCCCAGAGACCCGCCACGACGCGGCGCCCCTCGCCTTCGAGCACCGCCCCTGCGGGACGCAGCGCGCCGGTCGGCGCGATGTCGACGATGCGCCCGCCCTGCACGACCAGGTCGACGGGGTCGTCGCCGAAGGTCAGCATGAGCTGGCCGCTCAGACGCACCGCCCGAATGACGTCGACCCGGTCACCGCGAGCGATCATGCCTCGCGCCCCTCACGCGCATCGCGCGCGCGGCGCATCTCGGCGGCCAGCGCCGCATCGGCATAAGGACCCTCGCCTTCCAGAGCCGCGATCACCTCGTCCACGGTCTCTGCAGGCTTGTTCTGGCTGAGCTTGCGCTTGGCGACGACCCTGGAGGGAGTCAGTCGGAATCCGACCGTGCCCGCAGCGAGACGGTTCACGAACGCATCGTCGTTGGGCAGCTGCCACATGCCGCGAGGACTCGGCATCCGCTTCTCGAAGATGTCGACCATGCGCTCGAGCACCCGCAGATTCTCGACGTCGGAGAGGATCTCGGGAACTCCGCTGAGGTGCACGGAGACGTGATTCCACGTCGGCACGGCCTGAACGTCGCCGTACCAGCCGGGAGAGACATAGCCATGAGGTCCCTGGAACACCAGCAGGATCTCGCGGTCGCCGAGCCCGTGGATCAGATCGTCGGGGCGCCCGAGATGCCCGACGACGGTGAGATCGTCGCGCTCGTCATCGAGCAGCACGACGTAATGGGAGGCGACCAGACCATCCGCCGTATCGCTGACGAGGGTGGCCCACGGGTGGAGCTCGATGATCCGACGCAGTTCGGCCGGGTCTGTCATGGCGAAGCTGGGGTTCTGACGCACCCCACCAGCCTATGACCGACCCGGCCGAAGACGTCTCATACCTTGGACTTCACCACGGGGACGGCCTGGGTCTTCCAGTCCTCGAAGGCCTGATCGCCGGCCATGAAGGCATTGACTTCGTCGGTCGTCGCCGTGAGCTTGGGATCGTTGTCGAGGTACTTCTTGGTCTCGCGCGCGATGAGCCCCGACAGCAGAAGCAGCCCGATGAGGTTCGGGATGGCCATGAGGCCGTTCATCACATCCGAGAACGCCCACACCACACCGAGCTGCACGGTGCAGCCGATGAAGACGACCAGCGAGAACACGATGCGGAACGGCATCACGGCCTTGCGTCCGATCAGGCGCTCGATGTTGCGCTCGCCGTAGTACGACCACCCCAGGATGGTGGAGCCGGCGAACATCACGAGGCCGATCGTCACGATGTAGTGACCCCACTCCCCGGGCAGGCCGTGCGAGAAGGCCTCGCCCGTCATCAGCGCCGCGTCGATCTGCTCGCCGGTCTCGGGATCGGTCATGTTCCACACACCTGTGGTGATGATGACCAGACCGGTGCAGGTGACGACGATGATCGTGTCGATGAAGGTCTGCGTCATCGACACCAGGCCCTGGCGCACCGGATGGCTCGTCTGGGCCGCCGCGGCCGCGATGGCCGCCGACCCCATGCCCGACTCGTTCGAGAAGATCCCTCGCGCCACGCCGTACTGGACCGCGATGATGATCACCGAGCCGGCGAAGCCGCCGACAGCGCTCGTTCCGGTGAAGGCGTCGGTGAAGATCTGCGCGAACGCGGCGGGCACTCCGCCGATGTTCGCGATCAGGATGTAGATCGCGCCGAGCACGTAGAAGATGATCATCACCGGCACGAAGCCCGCCGTGACCCGTCCGATCGACTTGATGCCTCCCACCAGCACGAGCATCGCGAAGACCGTCAGCACGATGCCGGTGACCCAGGTCGGGACGTTGAAGCTGTGCTCGAGGTTCGCCGAGATCGAGTTGCCCTGGGTCATGTTGCCGATGCCGAAGCAGGCGAAGACGGCCGCGATCGCGAAGAACAGGGCGAGGAACCTGCCGAAGCGATTCGGGATGCCGCGCTCGAGGTAGTACTGCGGGCCACCCGACTTCTCCCCTGCGGCATCGGTGGTGCGGTAGCGCACTCCCAGGAACGCCTCGGAGTACTTCGACGCCATGCCGAGCAGGCCGGTCACCCACATCCAGAACAGTGCACCGGGGCCGCCGATGCCGATCGCCGTCGCGACGCCGACGATGTTGCCCGTGCCCACGGTCGCAGCGAGTGCGGTGGTCAGCGCCTGGAACTGCGAGATGTCGCCATCGGACCCCGCGTCCCTGCGCGTGAACAGGCCCAGGCGCAGCGCAGCGCCGAGGCGGAGGAACTGAAGGCCGCCGAGGCGGATCGTGAGGTAGAGGCCGGTTCCGAGAAGCAGCGGGATGAGGACCCATGGTCCCCAGATCCAAGAGCTGATGTTCTCGAGCACAGCCTGCAGGCCGGTAAGGTCCATGGGATCTCCTGTCGTGCGGCGTTGCGGACGGACTCAGCCATCCTATTCACAGCGCGCACTCAGCTTCGGCCGCGCGGGGAGGTGTCGCCGTCAGCGCTGGCAGGAAGGACACCAGTAGAGCTTGCGCGCCCCGATCTCCTCGAGTGCGATCTCCGTGCCGCACACCCGGCAGGGAAGTCCTGCGCGGTGATACACCCAGTGCCGGTCGTCACGGCTCGCCATTGCTGCTCGGTAGGCATCGCCGGAGAGCCCGTCCATCGTCATCATCTGCCCGGTCTCCACGCCGACGGCGAGAAGCTTGACCCAGTCGCGCCAGAGCTCGCGCACCGTCTCCTCGGGCACATCCCGACCGGGGGTGTGCGGCTCCAGTCGGGCACGGAAGAGCATCTCTGCACGGTAGACGTTGCCGATGCCGCTGACCACGGACTGATCCATGAGGAGCAGGGCGATCGGCGTGGGCTTGCGGCGCACGATGCGCACGAAGCGCTCCTCCCCCTCGGCGATGTCGCCGACGAGAGGGTCCGGTCCGAGCTTGGCGATCGTCGCGAGCATCTCGTCGGTGGTCTGGAGCACGCACGCGGTCGGCCCGCGCAGGTCGGCACAGGTCGTGTCGTTGAGCAGACGCAGTCGCACCTGGCCGACGACCGGAGGTGGCCACTCTTCGCTCTCGTCGACGAGCCCCTTGGTCTGCTCCGACATGCGCACGTGGACACGCGACCGGCGGGGGGCGCCGATCGACGTCAGGGAATTCTCGCCGGCATCGTCGTAGATGGCCTCGATGTCGTCCGAGCCCAGGTCGGTGCCGCGCTGGTTCGTCTGCCCCATGCGCCCGTTGGCCGAGGCGATCGTCGCGTCGGCCACGATCTCGCCGGCGAAGTCCCAGGCGCCGTACAGCCCCAGGTGCACCCGCAGCCACACGGCGTCCTCGAATTCGAGGAACATCTGCTTTCCCACCGCCATGGCGCGCAGCATCTCGCGCCCGTCGAGCACAGCCGCGCCCTCGGCGAAGCGGCCCTGAGGGCTGGACGCCTGAACGGGCCGATCGACGAAGTTGCGCGAGAACTGCCGGGCGATGCGGTGGACGGAGTGGCCCTCGGGCATGTCAGGCCCGCGGGTCGGGCAGCAGCGACCCGTCCTTCTCGAAGTCGGCGATCTGACCGATGCGGCGCACGTGACGCTCGTCGCCAGGGAACGGGGTCGCGATGAACAGGTCGATGAACGAGATGACCTCGTCGAAGCTGTGCTGGCGCGCGCCGATCGAGATGACGTTCGCATCGTTGTGCTCGCGTGCGAGCTCTGCGGTGGAGAGATTCCAGACCAGGGCAGCACGGATGCCCTCGACCTTGTTCGCGGCGATCTGCTCGCCGTTGCCCGAGCCGCCGAAGACGACGCCCAGGGCTTCGACGCCTGCGCGCTGGTCGGCGACGACCGCCTGCGCCGCGCGGATGCAGAACGCCGGGTAGTCGTCGAGCGCGTCGTACTCCACGGGACCGTGGTCGATCACCTCGTGCCCCGAGCTGCGGAGATGCTCCTGCAGACGGGTCGAGAAGTCGAGTCCGGCGTGATCGGTGGCGATGTGGATGCGCATGAGGACCATCCTATTTCGAGGGGAAGGCCGGCGAGCGAGGCGGACGCACGTCGCCGAGGCTCACCGCGGGGCGGAGCGCGGAGGCTCTGCAGCCGCGCGGATCAGGGGGCGATGCCGGCCGCCGCGGGCTTGAACCCGGCACGGATGTTCTCGCAGCAGCCCGGTCGGCAGACATCGAACCAGGGACCGAGGTCGGTGACGTGCGCGCGGTCCGCGGCCGGTCGTCCTTCGAGACGCTCCTGGATGAGGTCGACGATGCCGGCGACGAACGAGGGCGAGACGCCAGGCGTCGGGGTGCGCGTGAAGGCGAGCCCCGCCTCCCCGGCAGCCTCCTTCGCCTCGGTGTCGAGGTCCCAGAGCACCTCCATGTGGTCGCTCATGAAACCGACCGGAACCACCACGACGGCCCGACGTCCGCGGTCGGGCAGCTCGCCGATGACGTCGCAGACGTCCGGCTCGAGCCAGGGCTGCGAAGCCGGGCCCGAACGCGACTGGTAGACGAGCTCCCACGGCACGTCGGCGGCGGCCGGCGCCAGCTCGGCGACGCGGGCCATGACCCACGCTGCGACCGCCTCGTGCTGCACTGCGTATGCGCCGCCTTCGCCCCAGTCGATGTCGCGGGGGCCGGATCGGACCGCATCATCCATCGGGATGCTGTGCGTCGAGAAGAGCACCTGGATCTGCTCCGCGGAGAGCCCCTCGTCGAGCCGCTCGCGCACAGCGTCATGCACGCCCTCCACGAACGCCTGCACGAAGCCGGGGTGATCGAAGAAGGGACGGATCTTGTCGATGGTCACGACACCGTCGAACTCGGTGCCGTCGAGGATCCGCGAGAAGTCCTCGCGGTACTGGCGGCAGCTCGAGAAGGAGCTGTAGGCGCTCGTCGCGAACGCGAGAAGAGCGGTGTCGTCGTTCGCTGCGGCCTCGGCGACCGCCTCCTCGAGGTACGGTGCCCAGTTCCGGTTGCCCCAGTACACGGGCAGGTCGATGGATCGCGCCGCGAGCTCGGCCTCGAGAGCCGCTTTGAGCGCGCGATTCTGCGCGTTGATGGGGCTGATGCCGCCGAAGTGGCGGTAGTGGTGAGAGACGTCCTCGAGACGCTCGTCCGGGATGCCGCGGCCGCGCGTGACGTTGCGCAGGAACGGGATCACGTCGTCCTGACCCTCCGGTCCGCCGAAGCCGGCGAGCAGGATGCCGTCGTAGGCGACGGGGACCTCGATGTGCGCCGAGCCTGCGGATGCTGCCGGCGACGCGTGCGGGACGACGATCTTCTCTGAGGAGCTCACGTGGTCCATCCTGTCACCGACTCTCTATGAGCCAGCATCGAGGTCTGCGCACCCGTGCGGCGCTGGCGTAGGCTGTCATGGTTGCCGTCGGCGCCAGCAGCGTCGATGCACCTCGACATCCCCTCCACCCATGGGAGAAGACAGCTGTGCCTGGAGAAAACCTCACCCGTACCGAAGCGCAGGAGCGCCGTGCCGTCATCGACACGCAGTCGTACGAGATCTCGCTCGATCTGACCAAGGGAGCGGAGGTGTTCGGCTCGCGCAGCGTGGTCCGGTTCACCGCCACGCCTGGCGCCTCGACGTTCATCGACCTGATCGCGCACGAGGTGCGCGAGATCACGCTCAACGGCGAGCAGGTCGACCCGAGCGCCGCCTTCGCCGACTCGCGGATCGCCCTCGACGAGCTGCAGGCCGAGAACGTGCTCATCGTCGACGCCGACTGCCTGTACACCAACACCGGTGAGGGTCTGCACCGCTTCGTCGACCCGGTCGACGGCGAGGTGTACCTCTACTCTCAGTTCGAGGTCCCCGACTCGCGCCGCGTGTTCGCGGTGTTCGAGCAGCCCGACCTGAAGGCGACGTTCCAGTTCACCGTGACTGCTCCTTCGGCGTGGAAGGTCGTCTCGAACTCCCCCACCCCCGAGCCCATCGTGCATGACTCGTCCTCGGGCTCCGAGGGCGTGGCGACCTGGGGCTTCGCGCCCACCCCGCGCATCTCCTCGTACATCACCGCGCTCGTGGCGGGTCCGTACGAGTCGACGTTCTCAGAGCTCACCAGCGCCTCGGGCAAGGTCATCCCGCTCGGCGTGTACGGCCGCAAGAGCCTGTGGCAGCACCTCGACGCCGATTACATCTTCGACAAGACCCGCGAGGGCTTCGAGTACTTCGAGGCGAAGTTCGGCGTGCCGTACCCGTTCGAGAAGTACGACCAGCTGTTCGTGCCCGAGTTCAACGCGGGCGCCATGGAGAACGCGGGCGCGGTGACCTTCACCGAGACCTACGTGTTCCGCAGCAAGGTGACCGACGCTGTCAAGGAGCGTCGCGTCGTCACGATCCTGCATGAGCTGGCGCACATGTGGTTCGGCGATCTCGTCACGATGAAGTGGTGGAACGATCTCTGGCTGAACGAGTCGTTCGCCGAATGGGCGTCCACCATCGCGACAGCCGAGGCCACGGAGTGGAAGGCCGCCTGGACGACCTTCAACGCCATGGAGAAGACCTGGGCCTACCGTCAGGATCAGCTGCCCTCCACCCACCCGATCGTCGCCGAGATCAACGACCTCGAAGACGTCATGGTGAACTTCGACGGCATCACGTACGCCAAGGGCGGCTCGGTGCTCAAGCAGCTGACGGCGTGGGTCGGCATCGACGCGTTCTTCGCCGGAGTCGGCCAGTACTTCCAGAAGCACTCGTGGGGCAACACCGAGCTGAGCGATCTTCTCACCGAGCTCGAGGCGACCAGCGGCCGAGACCTCACCACGTGGGCGAAGAAGTGGCTCGAGACCGCCGGTGTGAACACCCTCGCCCCGGTGATCGTCGAAGACGCCGCCGGCGTCATCACCCGATTCGCGGTGACTCAGACCGCTCCGGCCGACTACCCGACCATCCGCCCCCACCGTCTCGGCATCGGCTTCTACAGCCTCGCCGACTCCGACGGTCGCTCCGAGCTCGTGCGCACGCACTACGTCGAGGTCGACATCGACGGCGACCGCACCGAGATCCCCGAGCTGCAGGGCCTCGAGCGCCCCGACATGGTGCTGCTCAACGACAACGACCTCGCCTACGCGAAGATCCGCCTCGACGAGCGTTCGCTCGCCACGGCGATCGAGCACCTGTCCGACATCTCCGACCCGCTCGCCCGGTCGCTGGTGTGGGGTGCGGCGTGGGATCAGACGCGGGATGCCGAGACTGCGGCCTCCGACTACATCGACCTCGTGCTCGGCAACATCGGCCACGAGACCGAGTCGACGACCGTGCGCACCACGCTCGCGCAGCTGCAGCTCGCCGCCAACATCTACGTCGCCCCGGGCTCTCGCACCGCCGCACGCGAGAAGGTCGCCGACGGGCTGTGGGCGCTCGCTCAGCGGGCTGAGGCTGGCAGCGACAGCCAGCTGCAGCTGGTCACCGCGTTCGCCAACTCGATCGCCACCGCCGAGCACGCCGGCATCGTCGGTCGTCTGCGCGCGGGCGAGGAGACCCTGCCCGGTCTCGACATCGACGCGGACCTCTCGTGGCTGCTGCTCGTGGGCCTCGCGGCCGCCGGCGCGACCGATGCCGCCGCGATCGACGCCGCACTCGCCGCAGACAACACGTCAAAGGGCGGCGAGTTCGCCGCCCAGGCACGAGCCGCCCTGCCGACTGCCGAGGCCAAGCAGGCTGCGTGGTCGTCGCTCATTGACAACAGCGATCTTCCGAACACGATCGTGCGCTCTGCCGCCCTCGGCTTCGTGCACCCGTCCGGCGTCGAGGTGCTCGGGGAGTTCATCCCGAAGTACTTCGAGATGCTGCTGCCCATCTGGGAGGAGCGCACCTATCAGATCGCCGACTATCTGGTGGTGGGCCTCTACCCTCGCTCGCTCGCCAGCGTCGAGCTTCGCGATGCGACCCGCTCCTGGCTCGCTGAGAACCAGAATGCCGCTCCCGCGCTGCGTCGCCTCGTGCACGAGAACCTCGCCGACGTCGAGCGTGCCCTCGCCGCGCAGTCTCGCGACGCGGAGGACTGATCCGCACGACGCACTCGCCGTGATCGAGGCCTCAGCGCTCAGTGAGCGCTGAGGCCTTCTCGGTACCATCGAGGTGATGGACATCCGCTTCCCTGCCGCGACACCCGCTCCCGACCCCACCGATGCCGGATGGTGGAGTCACGTGCTCGACCTGCTCCTCAAGATCGGCGGTAAGGCCCTGGCCGTCGCCGTGATCATCGCGACGTGCGTGGTCATCGCGTTCGTGCTGCGTCTGGTGATCCGCCGCGTCGTGCAGCGCATCGTCAACAGCGCGAAGACGAAGGCGCGCGTCGATGACACGCAGGCCCTCGAGCGCTCCCCCCTCGCGGACATGCGGCTCGTGCAGCGCACCCGCACGCTGGGCTCGATCCTGCAGAACATCGTCAATGTGATGCTCGTCGTGATCGCGCTCGTGCTCAGCGTGAACGCCGTCGATCCCAGCCTGCTCGGCTCGCTCACGCTGCTGACCGCCGCCGTCGGTGCCGGGCTGGGCTTCGGCGCGCAGAACATCGTCAAGGATGTGCTGAACGGCATCTTCCTCGTCGCCGAGGATCAGGTCGGCATCGGCGACGTTGTCGACCTGGGTCTGGCATCCGGTGTCGTGGAGTACGTGAGCGTCCGCGTCACGCAGGTGCGCGACGTCAACGGCACACTCTGGTACGTGCGCAACGGCGAGGTCACCAGGATCGGCAACATGTCGCAGGGCTGGGCGCGCGCGATCATCGATCTCGGCGTGGCGCCGGATGCCGATCTCGAGCTCGTGGAGAAGACCATGCTCGAGACCGCGCAGGGTCTGGCGAAGGACTCGAAGTGGCGCACCCGCATCATCGCGAAACCCGAGATCTGGGGCCTGGAGAGCATCGATGGCGACGCCCTGGTCGTGAGGGTCGTGATGAAGACCCGGGCCAACGCCATGGACGACGTGTCGCAGGAGCTGCGGAGCCGGCTGCGCACTGCGCTCCAGGAGCACGAGATCGGCATCCCCCGGATGAACGCCGTCACCCTCTCGGGCCTCGACGGCGCGCGCCGAGTACGCGGGGCGAATCCGCCCGTCACCAAGCCGAATCCGGTCACCGGGGTACCCAAGCTCATCGAGCGCGGCATCTGGCGGCGCAAGAAGACGACCGACGAGGAAGGCGGCGCACAGTGACGTTCTACGACGAGGTCGGCGGCCAGCCCACCTTCGAACGGCTCGTCTCGGTGTTCTACCGCGAGGTCGCGCTCGACCCCGTGCTCAAGCCGATGTATCCCGAAGACGACCTCGGGCCCGCCGCGGAGCGGCTCACCTGGTTCCTGGCCCAGTACTGGGGCGGTCCGAGCACGTACGGCGAGCAGCGCGGTCATCCCCGTCTCCGCATGCGGCACGTGCCGTTCCACATCGATCCGGACGCGCGCGACCGCTGGCTCCGCCACATGCGCACGGCCCTCGACGAGGTTCAGCTCTCGCCTCTGCACGAGGCCACACTCTGGGACTACCTCGAGCGCGCGGCATATGCCATGGTGAACACATTCGAGCCCTCGGGCATCGGGACGAGCCCTCAGGGCCGCCCGACGCTCGAGCACCGCGCCAGCCCGGAGTCGACGGAGACCGCATGACATCCCTGCCCCTCACCCCTGCATCCGATGTGCTCGTGATCGGCTGGGGGCTGGCGGGGCTGGTGTCAGCCACCGAGGCGCTCGCGGCGGGAAAGCGCGTGACCCTGATCGATCAGGAGCCCCGCCAGAACCTCGGCGGGCAGGCATGGTGGTCGTTCGGCGGACTCTTCCTGGTGGACTCGCCCGAGCAGCGCCGGATGGGCATCCGCGACTCACTGGACCTGGCGCGTCAGGACTGGTTCGGCAACGCCGGCTTCGACCGCGATGAGGACGCCTGGCCCCGACGCTGGGCGGAGGCGTACCTCGAGTTCGCCGCGGGTGGCAAAAGGGCGTGGCTCCGCGAACGCGGAGTCGGCTTCTTCCCCGTGGTCGGCTGGGCGGAGCGCGGTGGCAGCGGCGCGATCGGACCGGGCAACTCGGTGCCACGATTCCACATCACCTGGGGCACGGGCCCTGGCATCCTCGAGCCGTTCATCGCCGCGGCTGAGCAAGGCGAGGCAGACGGCCTGCTCACGGTGCTGTCACGTCACCGGGTGTCCGACCTCGTCGTCGAGTCCGGCGCTGTCGTCGGCGCCAGGGGCGTCGTGCTCGCAGACTCGCACGCGCCTCGGGGAGTGCCGACATCGCGCGAGCGGGTGGCTGATTTCGAGGTGAGGGCGGATGCCGTGATCGTCGCCTCCGGCGGGATCGGCGGCGACCACGACCTCGTCCGTGCCTTCTGGCCCGATCGCCTCGGCACTGCGCCGAAGCGCATGCTGACCGGGGTACCCGCATACGTCGACGGCTCGATGCAGGCTGTGGCCCGCGCCGCGGGCGCCGACCTCATCAACACCGATCGGATGTGGCACTACGTCGAGGGGATCGAGAACTGGGATCCGGTGTGGCCCGGACATGGCATCCGGATCCTTCCCGGCCCGTCGTCGCTCTGGCTGGACGCCACGGGCGCGCGGCTGCCCGTGCCGCTGTATCCCGGTTTCGACACCCTCGGAACGCTCGCCCACCTGCGTCGCACCGGGCACGATCACTCCTGGTTCGTCACCTCGCTGAAGATCATCGAGAAGGAGTTCGCGCTGTCGGGCAGCGAGCAGAACCCCGACCTGACCGGCCGAGACGTCCGCCTGCTGCTGAAGTCCCGTCTGGCGAAGGGACCAACGGGTCCCGTGCAGTCCTTCCTCGACGAGGGCGCCGACTTCGTCGTCGAACGCGACCTCGAGTCGCTGCTCGCCGGTATGCGGGCCATGCCAGGGGGCGATCTGCTCGATGTGGAACGCGTTCGCGATGAGGTGATCGCCCGCGACCGTGAGATCGACAACGAGTTCACGAAGGATGCGCAGATCGGGATGCTGCGCTCCATGCGCGGCTACCGCGGCGATCGGCTGATCCGCACCGCTCCCCCGCATCGGCTGCAGGACCCGGCGGCGGGCCCGATGGTCGCCGTCAAGCTCCACGTGCTCACCCGCAAGTCGCTCGGCGGCATCCACACCGATCTCGACGGGCGGGCGCTCGACGCCTCAGGCCAGCCGATTCCCGGCTTGTTCGCAGCGGGAGAGGCGAGCGGGTTCGGCGGCGGGGGGATGCACGGCTATCGCGCACTCGAGGGCACCTTCCTCGGCGGATGCCTGTTCTCCGGCCGGCAGGCCGGTCGCGCGGCCTCCCGCTAGCCGTTCCCGCCGGTGCTGCGCACAGCCGTGAGGCCGGTCACCGCTGGTCCGCGGCTCAGCACGTGCCCGCGGGCGAAGGCGAGTCGCGTCCACCGGCCCGACTCGGTCACCCGCACCTGCTCGGCCCCGCTGATGAAGCCGAACGCGTGAGCGGCGAAGGCGACCCCGCGAGGCAGACCCCCGAGCGCCTCATCCGGTTCGCCCCAGATCCGTGCTCGAAGCGCGCGAACGGCTTCCTCGCCGGATCCGGGCGGGGTGCCGTGCGCGACCGCCGAGATGCCCCACTGCGCGCGCTCGGCCACGATCTGCGCGGTGAGGTCGGCCACGTGCATCCATTCGCCGCGCGGGGGGGCGACCCCCGCCCACGCCGGCGCGCGGCCGGTGTCGGGGAGCGCCAGCTCGTGGGGGTTCGCGCCTTCGGCGAGTTCATCGACCACGATGTCGCAGCGCAGCTCGGGATCGGCGCGGACGATGCGCATCGCGAGCACCGTCGGCGTCTGATCGAAGAGGCTCTGCGGCGCGAGCGCAGCCGATGTCAAGGCGAGCACCCCGTCGGCTGCCTGCAGTCGCACACCGTCTGCGCCCGCTTGAGTGGCTCGTCCCGAGAAGGTCAGCACGTCGCGTGCGGTCTGGGCGTCGGCGAGCACGAGCGGTCTGGTCACTCCTCCTAAACTAGTCGGATGACCGCTGAGCAGGATGCCCGCCGAACCGTCGACGCGCTTCTGGAGGTGCTCGATCTCGCGGCGTCCGAAGCGCGGACGACCGAGGACATCTTCACCGGTCGATCGCATTTCATGCCGACCGGGCGAGTGTACGGCGGGCAGGTGCTGGCGCAGTCGCTCGTCGCCGCCGAGCGCACCCTGCCCGAGGACCGGGTGGTGCATTCGATGCACGGATACTTCCTGCGTCCCGGCGACACCTCGAGCGGCATCACCTTCGCCGTCGACCGCATCCACGACGGCCGATCGTTCTCGACGCGGCGGTGCCAGGCCTTCCAGGGAGGCGTGCCGATCTTCTCGATGATCGCCTCGTTCCAGGACGAGGACCCCGGTGCCGACCATGCCGAGCCGATGCCGGCCGGAATCCCGGAACCCGAGCAGCTGCGGCCCGACGAGGAGCTTCTGGGCGACGTGCATCCGCTGACGCGGAAGATGCTCACGGAGCGCCCGGCGGATGTTCGCCACGTGGAAGGGCCGCTGTTCGTCGATGTGGCCGGTGAACGTGTGGCGCATCAGGCGGTGTGGATGCGACTGCGTGCAGAGATGCCCGACGACCCGCGACTTCACCGCGCCGCGCTGGCGTACCTCAGCGACATGACCATTCAGGAGTCGATCCTGCGTCGGCACGGCGTCACGTGGAACACCCCGGGTCTCAAGGTCGCGAGCCTCGATCACGCCATGTGGTGGCACCGCTTCGGTCGCGCCGATGACTGGGTGCTGTATGTGCAGGAGTCGCCGAACGCCCGCGGCGGTCGTGGTCTCTCGACCGGGCGCATCTACGATCGCGAGGGCGCCCTGCTCGCCAGCGTCGCCCAGGAGGTCATGGTGCGGGTGCCGGGAGCCGATGCCTGAGAGCGGGTCTCAGCGCCGCGAGTAGCTGATCGGCTCGCCGACGAAGGGCTCCCACACGGCGCGCATCTCGGGGCTGATCCGCACCGGCCGGCCGGACGCCGCGTCCACCAGCACGATCACCGCGGTCGACCGCGCGTACAGGGTGCGCTCGGCGTTCGCCGGATCGTTGTGCACCTCGTAGCAGACCTCGAGGCTCGAACCGCCGAGCTTGCCGAACCACATCTGCACCTCGAGCGGGCGGCGCTGGTAGGGCACGGGCGCGAGGTACTCGATCTCCTGCCGGGCGATCAGGGTGAGGATGCCCTGCTCGATGCCGGAGTCGAGCACCGCTGTCGCCGGCGCCTGCTCACCTTCCTCCGGCTTCCAGAAGGCGCGCACCCGGGCCTCTTCGAGCAGCTTGAGCATCGAGGTGTTGTTGACGTGGTTGAACGCGTCCAGGTCGCCCCATCGCAGGTGGATGGGGATGTGCAGCCGCTCAGATGTCACGCTCACACCTCTCGTCAGGTTCGATCGATCATGGGACCGCGCCCCTCGGCTCCGGGCATGGAACGATTCCGGAGCCGAGGACCCGCGATCAGTCGCGGGTGAGCTTGCGGTGGGTGGTGCGGTGCGGACGAGCCGCCTCCGGGCCCATGCGCTCGATCTTGTTCTTCTCGTAGGCCTCGAAGTTGCCCTCGAACCAGTGCCACTGCGAGGGGTTCTCGTCCGTGCCCTCGTAGGCGAGGATGTGCGTGGCGATCCGGTCGAGGAACCATCGGTCGTGAGTGATGACCACGGCGCAGCCGGGGAATTCGAGCAGTGCGTTCTCGAGCGAGCTCAGCGTCTCGACGTCGAGGTCGTTCGTCGGCTCGTCGAGGAGCAGCAGGTTGCCGCCCTCCTTGAGCGTGAGCGCGAGGTTGAGACGGTTGCGCTCACCGCCCGACAGCACGCCGGCCTTCTTCTGCTGGTCGGGCCCCTTGAAGCCGAACTTCGACACGTAGGCGCGCGAGGGGATCTCGGTCTTGCCGACCGTGATGAAGTCGAGCCCGTCGGAGACGACCTCCCACAGCGTCTTGTTGGGGTCGATGTTGGCGCGCGACTGGTCGACGTAGCTGATCTTAACGGTCTCGCCGACCTTGAGGTCGCCGCCGTCGAGCGGCTCGAGGCCGACGATGGTCTTGAAGAGCGTGGTCTTTCCGACGCCGTTGGGGCCGATCACGCCGACGATGCCGTTCGGCGGCAGGCTGAAGCTCAGGCCGTCGATGAGCACGCGGTCGCCGAACGCCTTGTGCAGCTTCTTCGCCTCGATGACGACGTTGCCGAGGCGCGGACCTGCGGGGATCTGGATCTCTTCGAAGTCGAGTTTGCGGGTGCGCTCAGCCTCGGCAGCCATCTCCTCGTAGCGGGCCAGACGCGCCTTCGACTTCGTCTGACGTCCCTTGGCGCTCGAACGGACCCACTCGAGCTCGTCCTTCAGTCGCTTGGCGAGCTTGGCATCCTTCTTGCCCTGGATGTCCAGGCGCTCGGCCTTCTTCTCGAGGTAGGTCGAGTAGTTGCCCTCGTAGCCGATCAGTCGACCCCGGTCGACCTCGGCGATCCACTCGGCGACGTTGTCGAGGAAGTACCGGTCGTGCGTGATCGCGATGACGGCGCCCTTGTAGTCCTTGAGGTGCTGCTCGAGCCAGAGCACGCTCTCGGCGTCGAGGTGGTTGGTGGGCTCGTCGAGCAGCAGCAGATCGGGCTTCTGCAGCAGCAGCTTCGCCAGCGCCACGCGGCGCTTCTCTCCACCGGAGAGCGGACCGATCTCGGCGTCGGCCGGAGGGGTGCGCAGTGCGTCCATGGCCTGCTCGAGCTGCGAATCGAGGTCCCAGCCGTCAGCAGCGTCGATCTCCTCCTGCAGCACGCCCATCTCCGCGAGCAGCGAATCGAAGTCGGCATCGGGGTCGGCCATCAGCGCCGAGATCTCGTTGAACCGGTCGAGCTTGGGCTTGATCGCCACACCGTCCTGGATGTTCTCGAGGACGGTCTTGGTCTCGTCGAGCTCGGGCTCCTGCATGAGGATGCCGACGCTGAATCCGGGCGTGAGCTTCGCCTCGCCGTTCGACGGAGTGTCGAGGCCGGCCATGATCTTGAGAATCGTCGACTTTCCGGCGCCGTTCGGCCCGACCATGCCGATCTTCGCTCCCGGCAGGAACGCCATCGTCACGTCATCGAGGATGAGCTTGTCGCCGACCGCCTTGCGGGCCCGCACCATGGAATAGATGTATTCAGCCATACCGTTCAACGCTCCTCTGGAAGACCTGTCTCAGCGCCCGTGATCCGGCGCAGCGCATACCGGTGCCGGATGCGCGAAGTGTATGCGGCTGATGATGGGGCAGGGCCCCGACTCTCATCGGCTCGACTCACCAGCCTACCGGTCGCAGCTTCACGCTGCGCTCAGGCGCCGCGGGCCGACAGACGTCACCAGTCGATCGGCCTGGTCCTGCCCGCGAGACACGATCCGTCCGCCAGGCGCGGCATGAGGGCGGTCTGCGGCTCACCCGTCGACGGTCCGACCTGACCGACAAGGCACTCGGCGTCGCTCCATGCGACCGAGAACTGCAGACTCTCCGCCGGGTTCCCGACCGTGCTCAGGTCCGAGGTCACCTGCATGCTCTGCTTCGCGAAACCTGCCTGAACGAGCGCATCGATGTATGCGCGCCCCCGGTCGCGGGCATCGGATCCCCAGGTCCGCACGGTCACGTCGGTGAACGATGCGAGCGCGTTCTCGGCCTCTGTGGGCGTCGCCGACGGCGTCGGAGCCGAGCTCGCCGTGGACGCCGCCGCGGATGGAGTCGAGGACCCCCGCCCCGGCTGCTCCGTGACGGAACCGCAGCCGGTGCACGTCAGGGCGAGGAGGACGACCGAGGCGTTGAAGACCGAACGGGCGCGGCGATGCCGCCGGACGGAGACGGATGACCCTCGACGCACGCGAGAAGTCTAAGTGCTCCGGGCTCCGCCTCCGCCCTCCTGCGCTCACGCGAACGACATCGCGCGCCCCTGAGCCTCTTCCGAGTCGGCGGCCAGATCGGTGTCCCCCGTCGGGACGAGGCCGGCGTCGCCCCACGCGGCATGCTCGGCCGCCGTCGGCTCGTCGTCCAGCGGCGCCTCTTCGGAGGGAGCCGGAGCCGAACCCTGTCCGCTGCGCGGCCGGCGGACGAATGCGCTCGTACCGCGCCGGAGGTCGTGCCCGATCGCATCGGCGGTGAGCTCGATGTCGATCCCCTTCTTGCCGTTCGCCTCCCACTCCCTCTGGCGCAGGCGCCCGACCACGATCACCGGGTGACCGCGGTGCAGCGATCCCTTGGCGTGCTCGGCGAGGTTGCCGAACGCCGACACCGCATACCAGTTGGTGCCGTTCTCGACCCACGCACCGGTGCGCTGATCGAAGTAGCCCGAGGTGGTCGCGACGCGGAAGTTGATCACCGCCTTTCCGGCGCGGGTCTCGTTGCTGATGGGGTCGTTGCCGATGTTCCCGGCGATCGTGATGACGTCGTTGCTGATGCTCATGCGGTTCTCCTTCGTTGCCGGGACCAGCCCGGGTCAGAACAGAGTGCACCTCACCAGGGGACGCTCGCGGCCGGATTCCCGGTGACGGTGGACAACCCGTCGGCGAGCAGCTCGGTGCAGGAGGACCGCAGCGGCGCACCCCGCCGTCAGTGCACGAACAGCAGCAGCCCCGCGACCATGATGAACAGCGCGCCGAAGACCGAGTTCAGGATCCGCTGTCCCCTGACATCACGACTGAAGCGCCGGAACGGCTTCGCCGCTGCGGCGAAGAAGAACCACATCACGAGGATGTCGACCACGACCACCGTGCCGATGAGCACGAGGTACTGCGGCAGCGGATCACGGTCGAGACGGACGAACTGGGGCACGAAGGCGAGGAAGAAGACGATCGCCTTGGGGTTGAGCAGGTTGACCCAGAAGCCGCGCCGGAAGATCGACCAGGCTCCCTCCCGGACGACGCTCACGCGCTCGATCGTCTGAGGATCTGGCCTGGCCATGATCAGTCGGATGCCGAGGTACACCAGGTACGCCGCTCCCGCGTACCTGATGATCTCGAACAGCAACGGCGACCGCGAGACGAGCAGTCCGACGCCTGCAGCCACGATCACCACGTGCACGATGAGAGCGGCCTGCTGACCGAGCACTCCGCAGAGCGAGCGACGCCACCCCTGCGCGAGGGCGTTGCTCATCGTGTTGATGGCGCCGGCACCGGGTGTGAAGCTGATCACCACGCACGCCGCGAGCAGCGAGAGCCATACCGTCCAGGTCACCAGCACAGCGTAGTGACACAGCGCCCCCGGCGCGGAATCGGCGATGTCGGGGCACGCTCCTATGGTGAGGCCATGGCCGTCCCGATCCACGCTGCTCCCTGGCTCACCCGTGTGGGCGTCTTCGACCTCGAGACCACCGGCATCGACGTCACGGACGACCGCATCGTCACCGCACATGTCGGGGTTCTCGATGGACACGGCAGAGAGCTCGCCGCACGGGACTGGCTCGCCGATCCGGGCATCCCGATACCCGAGGGCGCGACGGCCGTGCACGGCATCAGCACCGAGCATGCGCGCCGGCACGGTCGGCCGGCGCAGGAAGTGGTGGCGCAGGTGATCCACGCTTTGCGCGTGCTCTTCGGGCAGGGTCTGCCGATCGTCGCGTACAACGCCTCCTACGATTTCTCGCTGCTCGCTCACGAAGCGAGACGCCACGGCATCGACGCGCTCATCATGCCCTCACCGGTGATCGACCCGCTGGTGATCGACAGGGCGTACGACCGCTACCGACCGGGCAAGCGCACGCTCACCGTCGTCGCCGATCATTACTCGGTGACCCTGGACGGCGCGCACGAGGCGTCGGCGGACGCGGTGGCGGCCGGACGCGTGGCCCTCGCTCTGGCGAAGGAGTTCCCGCTGCCCCAGTCGGCCGCTGAGCTCCACACACGTCAGATCGGCTGGGCGCGCGATCAGGCCGCCAGCCTCACCGAGTACTTCGTCCGCACCGGTCGGTTCGAACCAGAGCAGACGGTCGACGGCACGTGGCCCGTCCGCGGATGACGCCGGCACGCCCGGGGACGAGCCCCGGGTACGACGAAGGCCCCGCCGGAGCGGGGCCTTCGCGGTGGCAGCTTACTTGGAGGAGCCGCCGAAGCCCTTGAAGCGCTGGTTGAACTTCTCGACGCGACCGGCCGAGTCCATGATGCGCTGCTTGCCCGTGTAGAACGGGTGCGAAGCCGACGAGATCTCGACGTCGATGACGGGGTACTCCACACCGTCCAGCTCGATCGTCTTGTCGCTCGTGACGGTGGAGCGGGTGAGGAAGGTCTCGCCCGAGCCGAGGTCGCGGAACACGACGGCCTGGTACTCGGGGTGGATGTCAGTCTTCATGGGATTCCTTACGTGGTGCCCTGGATTCTGCCAGGGACGAGGGAAGTCTGCGGTGCGATCGCACCAAGGATCTACTTTAGCACCTCTCAGGCAGCGCGCGCGGCGTAGCGGCCGCCTTCGTGCGTGAGCACGATCGGCATGCCGAACGCCTCAGTGAGCGCCTCGGCCGTGAGGGTCTCGGCGATGGGGCCCGATGCCACGACTCCGCCGTCGCGAAGCAGCAGCACATGCGTGAACCCGACCGGGATCTCTTCGACGTGATGGGTGACCATGACCATCGCCGGTGTGGTCGGCGATGCGGCATAGCCGCTGAGAAGCTGCAGCAGCTCCTCGCGGGCGCCGAGGTCGAGGCTCGCCGTCGGCTCGTCGAGCAGCAGCAGCTCCGGGTCGGTCATGACCGCGCGAGCGATCTGCACCCGCTTCTGCTCACCGTCGCTCAGCGTGCCGAAAAGGCGCTCAGCCAGGTGCTCGAGGTGCCAGTCGGCCAGCACGCGACGCGCCCGGCGCTCGTCGATCGTCTCGTACTCCTCGTTCCAGCGGCCCATCACCGAGAACGCCGCCGTCATGACGGTGTTGAGGACGGTCTCGTCGCGCGGGATGCGGCGGGCCATCGCCGAGGAGGCGAAGCCGATCCGCGGACGCAGCTCGAAGACATCCGTCCGCCCGAGGGTCTCCCCGAGCACCGTGACGGTTCCGGAGGTGGGGTGCATGAGCGTGTCGGCCAGCTGCAGCAGCGTGGTCTTCCCTGCGCCGTTCGGCCCGAGCACCACCCAGCGCTGGTCCTCTGACACCGACCAGGTCACCTGATCGACGATGTTGCGGCCTTCGCGACGCACGACGACATCAGTGAGATCCAGAGCGCTCGACATGACGCCAGCCTATCGGCTCAGGAGGTCAGCTCCTCGTACAGCGCGCGCGTGGTGTCGGCGATCGCTCCCCAGCTGAACTCGCTGCGCGCCCGCTCGCGCCCTGCCTCGCCGTACTGCTTCGCCCGCGCCGGGTCGCCCGTGACCTCGGTGAGCACAGCGGCGAGATCCGACACGTAGTGGTCGGGATCGACAGGGGTACCCGTGCCGTCCTGCAGCTGCTCGATCGGGACGAGCCGACCGGTCACTCCGTCGTCGACCACCTCGGGAATGCCTCCCGTCGCGGTCCCGACGACCGCGGCCCCGCAGGCCATGGCCTCCAGGTTGACGATGCCCAGCGGCTCGTACACCGACGGGCACACGAACGTGGTCGCGGCGGCGAGGATCGCAGAGAGCTCGTCGCGCGGCAGCATCCGCTCGATCCACACGACCCCCTCCCGCGTCTGCTGCAGCAGGCGCACGCCCTCCTGCACCTCGGCCATGATCTCGGGGGTGTCGGGAGCACCCGCGCAGAGCACGAGCTGCACGTCTCTCGGAAGCAGCTGCGCTGCCCGCAGCAGGTACGGGAGGCCCTTCTGCCTGGTGATGCGGCCGACGAACACGACGGACGGACGCGACGGGTCCATCCCGATGCTCTCGAGGAAGGCCGGGTTCTCGACAGGCCGCCAGCGCTCGACGTCGATGCCGTTGTGGATGACACGCACGCGAGCCGGGTCGACCTGCGGGTAGCTGCGCAGGATGTCCTGTCGCATGCCGGCGCTCACGGCGATGATCGCGGCGGCGTTCTCGTATGCGAGACGCTCGATGCCGCTCGACACGGCATATCCGCCGCCGAGCTGCTCGGCCTTCCAGGGCCGCAGCGGCTCGAGGCTGTGGGCGGTGAGGACGTGCGGGATGCCGTGCAGCTGCGAGGCGAGATGGCCCGCGAAGTTCGCGTACCAGGTGTGGCTGTGCACGAGGTCGGCTCCTGCGACGTCACCGACCATGACCAGGTCCGTGCCGAGCGTCTGCAGCGCGGGGTTGGCGCCGGCGAGCTCGGCGGGCACGCGGTACGCCACGGTTCCGGGCTCCGCACGCTCAGCGCCGAAGGCCCTCACCTGCACGTCGATGCTGCTTCGGAGTGCGGCGACCAGCTCCGCGACATGCACCCCGGCGCCGCCGTATATCTCGGGCGGATATTCCTTGGTGATGATGTCGACTCGCATGTCTGCACGGTAGTACATCGACCGCCGAGCGCTCTATGGTGGACGCATGTCGGCTCCAAAGAAGGTTTTCGGGATCATCCTCGCCGGCGGCGAGGGCAAGCGACTCATGCCCCTCACCGCAGACAGAGCCAAACCGGCGGTGCCTTTCGGCGGCCAGTACCGGCTGATCGACTTCGCGATCTCGAACCTCATAAACTCCGGCCTCAGACAGGTCGTCGTGCTGACGCAGTACAAGTCGCACAGCCTCGACCGTCACGTGTCCCAGAACTGGCGCATGTCGGCGCTCCTCGACTCGTACGTCACCTCGGTGCCGGCGCAGCAGCGTCTCGGCAAGCGCTGGTTCTCGGGGTCGGCCGATGCGATCCTGCAGAGCCTCAACCTGATCAACGATGAGAAGCCCGACATCGTGGTCGTCATCGGCGCCGACCACGTCTACCGCATGGACTTCCAGCAGATGATCGACGCGCACATCGCCTCTGGTGCGCCGGCGACCGTGGCGGGCATCCGCCAGCCGATCGCGCTGGCGTCCCAGTTCGGCGTGATCGACGCCGACCCCGAAACGGGGCGGATCCGGGACTTCCTCGAGAAGCCCGCTGACCCGGTCGGCCTGGCCGACTCCCCCGACGAGGTGCTGGTCTCGATGGGCAACTACGTCTTCGACGCCGATGCCCTCGTCGCGGCGGTCGAGGCCGACGGCGAATCCGCCTCGTCCGGTCATGACATGGGCGGCGACATCATCCCCTATTTCGTCGAGCGCGGCGAAGCGGGCTACTACGACATGAAGCAGAACGACGTGCCTGGCTCATCGCCACGCGATCGGTCGTACTGGCGCGACGTGGGAACCATCGACTCGTACTTCGACGCCCACATGGATCTGATCTCGACGCTGCCGATCTTCAACCTGTACAACACCGATTGGCCCATCCGCACGCAGAATGTGAACATGCCCCCGGCGAAGTTCGTCCGCGATGCGGTCGGCCGCATCGGCAACGCGATCGACTCCGTCGTCGCGGCAGGCTCGGTGCTCTCCGGCACGCACATCGAGCGCAGCGTGATCGGTCTCGGCGGCGTGGCTCTCGGTGGATCGACGATCACCGACTCCGTGCTGCTCGACCACGTCCATCTCGGTCTCGGGGCACGCGTGCGGCGGGCGGTCCTCGACAAGAACGTCATCCTCGAGGACGGCGCGACCGTCGGCGTCGATCGGCAACGCGATCTGGACCGTGGCTTCACCGTCACCGACTCCGGCATCACGGTCGTCGGCAAGGGCGTGCGCATCACCCGCTGACCGCTACGCTCGACGGGTGACCGCTGCGCGCTTCCTCGTCGTCCTCGATGCCGATTCCACGCTCATCCGCAACGAGGTGATCGAGCTGCTCGCCGACGAGGCCGGCCGCGGCGCCGAGGTGCAGGCGGCGACCGAGGCGGCGATGCGCGGCGAGGTGGACTTCGCCACGAGCCTGCGCTCGCGGGTCGAGGCGCTGCGCGGTGTGCCGACGGCGGCGTTCGAGAGGGTGCTCGCCCGCATCGAGCCGACTCCTGGAGTGCGCGAGCTCACAGAGGCGGTTCACGAGCGAGGCGGGGTCGTGGGCGTCGTCTCGGGCGGGTTCCACGAGATCCTCGATCGCATCGCCCCCGACCTCGGTGTCGACCGCTGGCGCGCGAATCGACTGCTCCTCGACGGCTACGCGCTCGCGGGTTCGGTCGACGGAGAGATCGTGGACGCCGAGGCCAAGGCGGCCTCTCTGCAGGCCTGGGCTGCGGAGCTGGGCGTCGCACCGCACGCGACCATCGCGATAGGCGACGGCGCGAACGATCTCACCATGATGGCCGTGGCGGGTCTCGGCGTCGCGTTCAACGCGAAGCCCGCGGTGCGAGCGGCGGCGTCGCTCGTGATCGGGCCGCAGGATCTGTCCGAGGTCATTCCCCTGCTGCCCTGATGTCGGCGGTGGCGGCTAGCGTCGTCACATGGACATCATCCTCATTCCCGGCCTGTGGCTGGACGCGTCCTCGTGGGACGACGTGACCCCGACTCTGAGCACCGCCGGGCATCGAGTTCATCCGATGACGATGCCCGGATGGGGCGAGGCGGCACCCGAGGTCGGCATCGCCGACTGGGTGGATGCCGTGGTCGCGCTCATCGACGAGCTCGAGGGACCTGTGGTGCTCGTCGGCCACTCCGGCGGCGGCAATGTCGTCTGGGGCGCAGCCGACGCGCGACCCGACCGGGTCGCTCGTGTGATCTTCGTCGACACCGTTCCCCCGGCCCCTGACCGCGGCATCGGCGAGTTCGAGGCCGTCGACGGCGCGGTGCCTTTCCCCGGGTGGGATCATTTCCCCGACGAGGACGTGCATGACCTCGACGATGAGACCAGAACTCGCGCCGCCGCGCAGACGGCGAGCATTCCAGCGCGTGTGCCGTCAGATCCGATCAGCCTCGGCGATGAGCGCCGCTTCGCCGTTCCGGTGACGCTCCTGATGGGCGCGTACGACCGGCAGCAGCTCGAGGCGGAGCTTGCGGACTGGGGCCCGTGGGGCGTGGAGTTCGCGTCGATCGCCGATGCGACCGTCGTCAGGCTCGGCTCGGGGCACTGGCCGCAGTTCTCGATGCCGCAGCGCCTCGCGACGGCGATCCTCGACGCCGTCGGGTCCTGACGACCGTCGCGGCAGTCGGTCAGTGGCCCATACCGAGGCCGCCGTCGACCGGGATCACGGCGCCCGAGATGTAGCCGGCGTCGTCGCCGGCGAGCCATGCCACGGCTCCGGCCACCTCGTCCGGGGTCGCGAAGCGGCCGGCCGGGATGCTGGCCTTGTACTGCTTCTGCGTCTCTTCGGGCAGCTCGGCGGTCATGTCGGTCTCGATGAAGCCCGGCGCGACGACGTTCGCGGTGATCCCGCGGCCGCCGAGCTCCCGGGTGAGCGAGCGAGCGAAGCCGATGAGGGCGCTCTTCGACGCCGAGTAGTTCACCTGTCCGGCCGAGCCGTACAGCCCGACCACGCTCGAGATGAGGATGACGCGGCCGAAGCGGGCGCGCAGCATGCCCTTCGACGCGCGCTTGACGACACGGAACGTGCCGCCCAGGTTGGTCGCGACGACGCTGTCGAAGTCGTCCTCGCTCATGCGCATGAGCAGGGTGTCCTTGGTGATCCCGGCGTTGGCCACGACGATCTCGACCGGCCCGAGCTGCTGCTCGACCTCGGTGAACGCCGCATCGATCGCGGCGGCATCGGTCACATCGGCTCGGACCGTGAGCGTTCCCGCGGGTCCCTCGCCGCTGCGGGCGGTGACCGCGACGCGGTAGCCCTCGCGGACGAAGCGTTCGGCGATCGCGCGGCCGATGCCGCGGTTTCCGCCGGTGACGAGGACGACGCGCTCAGCGCTCATGTGGAACTCCTGACTGGGAACGGATCGCTGGCCATCCTATCGAGCGCCGGACCTCCGAACGGCGACCGGGGTGCCGGGCGCGGCGTAGGCTGGAAGCACCGTGAAAGAGAAGCACCACGCCCCCTCCGTCACCTCCCTGCCGCAGTCGCCGCGGGACGAGGCTGACCACCGCGTGCGCCGTTACGCCCTGACGATGGGCATCCGCACGGTCTGCTTCCTGCTCATGGCGCTCGTGCAGCCCATCGGGTGGTGGACGTGGGCTTTCGCCGCTGCCGCCATCTTCCTCCCGTACATCGCGGTCGTGTACGCCAACGCCGGCAGTGACAGCACCCCGAGCAGCGTGGAATCGCCGGTCGCGCAGCTGGACGCCCCTCCAGCATCCGCTCCCGAGCCCACCTCCAGCCAGCCCGACGTGATCACGATCATCGAGAAACGCGACGACCGCGGAGCAGACGAGCGATGACCGCGGCGCTCGAATGCGCGCGGGCAGAGTGCCGGGAACCCGCGACGCACCACATCGTCTGGCGCAACCCGCGCATCCATGCGCCTGATCGGCGCAAGATCTGGCTCGCCTGCGACGCGCACGTCGGGTTCCTCAGCGACTATCTGCGTGCCAGGGACTTTCCTGTCGAGGTGCACGAGGGGACGCCGGAGTGAGCCGTCTGATGCGCTGGGGCGTCTATCTGCTCGTCGCCGCCGGCTTCGCGATCGCGTGCGCGTTCCTCTCGCAGTGGCAGTTCGATCGCAACGAGTCGCGAGCGGAGCAGATCGCGCTCGTCGAGCGGAACTACGACGCCGACCCCGAGCCGGTGTCCGACCTGCTCGGAACCGCGGGAGTGCTCGAGCCTTCCGATGAATGGCATCCGGTGCTGCTGCGGGGCGAGTATCTCGCCGACGAGCAGCTCCTGGTGCGCAACCGCCCGCACGGCGGCACCAGCGCGTTCGAGGTCCTCGTGCCGTTCCGCGACGAGAGCGGACTCGTGCTGCTCGTCGACCGCGGGTGGATCTCACCCGGCGAAGACGCCGTCCCTAAGTCCGTTCCCGCTCCCCCTCAGGGCGACAGCACGGTGGTCGTGCGGCTGCGCCCCGGCGAGTCGCTTCCTGCGTCCGGACGCAGCGCTCCTGCAGGACAGGTGCCGACCATCCACCTGCCGACGATCGCCGATCGCGTGAACCCGTCCCTCGTCACCAGCGCCTACGGTCAGCTCGTCTCCGAGGATCCGCCTGCGGGTGCAGGACTCGGCGGCTTCGCCTCCCCCACCGATGATCCCGGGCCTCATCTGTCCTACGCGATCCAGTGGATCCTGTTCGCGATCATGGGCTTCGCCTTCATCGCGTACGTGATCCGCATCGAGATCGTGAAGGCGAAGGAGGACGCCGGCGAGCTGCCGAAGCGACAGCCGCGACGACGCGACCGCGACGCCGACGACGAAGACGCGCTGCTCGACGCCGTCCCGCGCTGACGCGTCAGAGCTGGGGCGACGCCGCCGACGGATCGGGCTCAGGCGAGCTCGATGAGATCCTGGTAGTCCTTGCTCCAGATGTCTTCGACGCCGTCAGGCAGGATCAGCACGCGCTCGGGGTTCAGCGACGCGACCGCGCCCGGATCGTGTGAGACCAGCACGACAGCGCCCTCATAGTGGGCCAGGGCGCCGAGGATCTCCTCGCGCGAGGCGGGATCGAGGTTGTTCGTCGGCTCGTCGAGCAGCAGCATGTTCGCCGACGAGACGACGAGCGTCGCCAGGGACAGACGGGTCTTCTCGCCGCCCGAGAGCACGCCTGCCGGCTTGTGCACGTCATCGCCCGTGAAGAGGAACGATCCGAGCACCTTGCGGGCCTCGGTCTCGTTCAGATCCGGCGCTGCCGAGATCATGTTCTCGAGCACCGAGCGCTTCACGTCGAGGTTCTCGTGCTCCTGCGCGTAGTAGCCGATCTTGAGTCCGTGTCCGGGTTCGAGCTGGCCCGTGTCGGGCTCGTCGACGCCTGCCAGCAGTCGGAGCAGCGTCGTCTTGCCGGCGCCGTTGAGTCCGAGCACGACGACCTTCGACCCCCGGTCGATCGCGAGATCGACGTCGGTGAAGATCTCGAGCGAACCGTACGACTTCGACAGTCCTGACGCCATCAGCGGGGTCTTGCCGCACGGAGCGGGCTTCGGGAACCGCAGCTTGGCGACCCTGTCGACCTGACGCACCTCATCGAGGCCGGACAGGAGCTTCTCGGCCCTGGCGACCATCTGATGCGCCGCAGCCGCCTTCGACGCCTTCGCCCCGAAGCGGGCGGCCTGCAGCTGCAGCTGCGTCGCCTTCTTCTCGGCGTTGGCGCGTTCCTTCTTGCGACGCTCCTCATCGGCCACCCGCTGACGCAGGTAGTTCTTCCAGTTCATGTTGTAGATGTCGATGACCTGGCGGTTCGCGTCGAGGTAGAAGACCCGGTTCACCGTCTCGCCGACGAGCTCGACGTCGTGACTGATCACGATGAGTCCGCCCTTGTAGTTCTTCAGGAAGTCGCGAAGCCACACGACACTGTCGGCGTCGAGGTGGTTCGTGGGCTCATCCAGGATCATCGTCTCGGCATCCGAGAACAGGATGCGGGCGAGCTCGATGCGGCGGCGCTGTCCACCCGAGAGGGTGTTCAGCGGCTGGTCGAGGATGCGATCAGGGAGCGAAAGGTTGTGGGCGATGGATGCCGCTTCCGCTTCGGCCGCATAGCCGCCGAGCGCCTCGAAGCGCTCGGTGAGGTTGGCGAACTTGCGCATGGCGCGCTCGGCGATCTTGGGGTCTTCGGATGCCATGTCGTGCGAGGCGTTGCTGATCCCCAGCTGGATCGAACCCAGGCCGCGCGCGTCGAGGATGCGCGTGCGCGCGAGCATCTCGGGGTCGCCCGTGCGCGGGTCCTGCGGCAGGTACCCGATCTCGCCCGACCGGGTGACCTTGCCCTCGGAGGCGAGCACGTCGCCGGCGAGCACCTTGGTGAGGGTGGTCTTGCCGGCGCCGTTGCGGCCGACGAGGCCGATCTTGTCGCCGTCGGCGACTCTGAACGAGACGTCCGACATGAGCACGCGGGCTCCGACGCGGATCTCGAGTTCGTGCACGGCGAGCACAGCGCAGTCCGATCTTCGGGAGGTGAGGATGAGCGACCGAATGGCCAGCCTCCCAGTGTACGCGACTGTCGTGCATCGGTCCGTCGTCCGCACCGCACCGTCGCGGGACCGTGTTCCCGTCAGCGGGCGAGACCGCGAGCGACCAAGGCATCCCCGACGTCGTCGGCATGCCGCATCGCGAGAACCAGCAGCGGAAGCGCGACACGGGGTCCGAGCCGCACACCGCGAGCGTGCTGCGCCTCGCACACCTGGCGCAGGAATCCGGCGAGGACGGGAACCATCGCGATCGTCAGCGAGATGGTCAGCGCGACCGTCTCGGGGTTCACTCCCACTCGTCGGAACGGGCGAAGGCTCCGCTCGATCACGTCGAGCATGTCGCCCGTGCGCGTGGTGCGGGTCAGAGTCCCAGCCAGAAGGATCAGCCCGACCACCCGGGACGTGTTCTGCACCGCGGTGAACGGGTCGACGAACACCCATAGCGCGCCGCCGAGCAGCAGGATCAGCCACCGCAGACTCCACCAGGCGCCTGCCGCTTCCCGCACGCCGAGGCCGGCGATGAACAGCATCGCGGTTGCCACGGCGACGATGCCGACACCCCCGACCACCCCGAGGGGCGCCAGGGAGACCGTCAGAGCGACGACGAGCAGTCCGCTCAGCTTGGCCCCGGCGGGGAGTCTGTGCAGGACGGTGTCCCCCGGCCGGAACAGCGCGATCATCCGACCAGCCTGCGGTATTCGTCGATGATGGCGTCGGGAGCCCCGATACCGCGCACCGTGCCCGCATCGAACAGCACCACCTCGTCGCACGCGGCGGCGAGGTCGAGGTCATGGGTGACGATCACCACCGGCGCATCGAGCGACAGCAGAAAGCGTCCGATCCGCTGGGCGTTACGAAGGTCGAGCAGCGTGGTCGGTTCATCGGCGACCACCAGATCGGGTTCGGTGGCGAGCACCGACGCGATGGCCAGCAGCTGACGCTGACCGCCCGACAGGGAGGACGCAGGCTGGTCTCCTCTGTCGTCGAGACCGAACCGCGACAGCGTCTCATGAACCCGCTCCGCTCGCTGCGTCCTCGGCAGACCGCGCAGTGAGAGCGCGACGTCCTCCGCCGCGGTGGGCATGAGGATCTGCGCATCGGGATTCGTGAAGACGAACCCGACTCGCTCGCGCAGCGCGCGGGCATCCTGGCTGATGTCATACCCGAGCGCACTCGCCCGACCGCTCGTCGGCGGGCGCATCCCGTTCAGCATCCGGGCGAAGGTCGACTTGCCCGATCCGTTCGCCCCGATGACGGCGGTGCGAGCCGCGCTCAGACGCAGATCGAGGTCATGGAGGATGCGCTCCCCGTGCACCGTACACTCGACACCGTCGAACCGGATGCCTGGGTCGATCACGACACGGCGGATGCCGGCGCCGCAGCGCCACGCGCGGGGAACGCCCGCGGGTAGGCCCGACGCAGGGCCAGCACCAGCACCGTGGCGGCTCCGGCCTTGAGGAGGTCTCCGGGCAGGAAGACGAGAGCGGACAGTGCGGTGAGGTCGAGCGGAACCCCCGTGACGGCCGCCTGCACCGGGATGCCGAACAGGTACACCACGGCGATGCCGCCGACTGCCGTCGCGAGGGCGGTGCGCCACCACACGGGGCGTCCCGAATATGCGATCAGGCCGATCACGATCGTGCCGAAGACCCAGCCGAGCATGTAGCCCGCCGTCGGTCCGGCGAAGACCCCGAGGCCGCCGCGCCCGCCTGCCAGCACCGGGAGTCCGATCGCCGCGAGGGCGAGCACGACGAGGATCGCAAGGGGGCCGCGCCGCGCACCCAGCACGAGGCCGGCGAGCATGACCCCGAGCGTCTGGCCGGTGATCGGCACGCCTCCGGGAAGGGGCACGATGACGGTGCCGAGAACGATGATGAGCGCGGCGAAGACGGCGATGCGCGCGATATCGGCGCCGAGCGGGCGTGGTTCGGTCATGAGTCCTCCGTGAGTCGTGGCCTGCGGACGCCGGGGCGTCCTCGGGACACTGTTCACTGTATTGACGTGCATGCAGGCACCAGCACGCGACGGATACAGGGTCGTCGCGAAAACCTTGTCGCCGGGCGACGCGCACTCCCATACGGGTCAGCGCTCTGCGTCGCCCATCCTCAGACCAGGCAGCACCGCCACGACCGTCAGCACGGCGGCGAAGACGTACACGGTCAGGTAGCCGCTGCCGAGCAGCGGGAGGGCGACGAACCCGAGACCGGCGACGGCCACGGCGAGGGCTGAGCCGGTGGCGTCCGAGATCGACAGCGCGGAGGAGTTGAACCCCTCGTCCCTGGTCGTGGAGTACGCCAGGGTGAGCACCGTCAGCCGAGGGTAGAGCAATCCCATCCCGGCGCCGGCGAGGCCCCAGCCGACCACGACGATCCAGGGCAGCGGCCAGACCAGCACCACGGCGATGATGCCGAGCAGGGCGGCGAGGAGCAGCACGAAGGTGATCAGCATGATCCGCCGGCTGCCCAGCCTGTCGCCGTAGCGTCCCTGCACCGCTGATGCGCTCGACCAGCCGAGCGCTGCGAGGGTGAGCGCGAGGCCCGCGATCGAGGGCGAGAAGTCGAAGTCGTCCATCAGCAGCTTGGGGATGTAGGCCTCGGCGGCGAAGAACGCGCCGGCGATGAGGCCGCGGGTGAGGACCACGCTGGGCAGCCCCGGGGCGGCCCTCAGAGTGCGGCGCGGCAGCAGCGGAAGCAGAGCGAACCCGATGATCGCGATCCCGATCGCCGCGAGCGGTCCGCCGGCTGCCGGCGGGAGCTCGACGGTGAACCCCACCCCCACGGCGCAGATCGCGACGACGACGGCGAGCAGCATGCGCTTCGCGAACGCCCCCTGCTCAGACGGCTCCGCTGCTTCAGCAGCCGCGGTGGCGGCATCCGGGTTCTCTTCACCTGCATCCGATTCGAGACGAACGCCGCTCAGTCGCTGCACGACGAGCACGAACGCCCCGGCCGTCAGCACTGCCACGCCCAGGAAGGTCCAGCGCCAGTGCAGCAGCTCCGTGACGAGCCCGGCGAGGAACGGCCCGATCATCGAGGGCACCACCCAGGCGGCGGCGTACGCGGCGAAGATTCGCCCATGCAGCTGGGGCGGGTAGACGCGGGCGACGACCACGTACAGCGCGACCGTCTGCCCGCCTGCGCCGAGTCCCTGGATCAGCCGGCCGGCGAGGAAGGTGTACATGTCGAGGGCGAGGCCGGACACGACGAGCCCGACGAGGAACAGCGCGACCGCTGTGTACAGCGGAGCGCGGGGTCCCGAGCGATCGCTCCACGTGCCTGCCGCGACCATGCCGATGACACTCGTCGCGAGCGTGCCCGAGAACGCCACAGCGTACAGCGCCTCGCCTCGCAGATCCGCGCTCACCACCGGCATCACCGTGGTCACCGCGAGAGCCTCGATCGCAGCGAGGAAGATCAGGACGACCGAGCCGATCGTGATGCCGAGACGGGTGCGATCCCAGATCGTCGCGACCGGTGAGGTCGTGGTCACTCCTCTGCCCCGGCGGCGGGAGCCGAGTCGGCGGTGCGCAGCGCGGCGATCCGGGTGATGGCCTCTGTGATGATCTCAGGGCTCGTGCCGAAGTTGAGGCGGACATGTCCCGCGCCCTCGGCGCCGAAGGCCGGCCCGTAGTGCAGCGCGACCTCCGCCTCCCGCAGAATGCGTCTCGCGGGGTTGTCGCCCCAGCCGAGGTCGGTGAGGTCGATCCAGGCGAGGTACCCGGCGTCGGGCATCCGGTAGCGCGCCTCGGGCAGGCGCTCAGCCAGAAGCGTCGCGAGCAGACGGCGATTCTCGTCGAGCGTGCGGAGAAGACCGTCGAGCCAGTCGTCGCTCTCGGGAGCGAACGCGGCCACTGCTGCGAGCAGACCGAACTGGCCCGTGCGCCACTCGACCTCGACGGGCAGGTCGCGCAGGATCCGCTGCGTGTCAGCGCTCGCGGCCACCATCAGGGCGCACTTGAGTCCGGCGAGGTTGAATGCCTTGCTGGCGCTCACGACGGCGTAGCCGATCCGCACGGCGGCGTCGCCGGTCGCGAGGAACGGGGTGAAGCCGGATCCCGGCTGGCTGAGAGGCGCGTGGATCTCGTCCGAGATCACCGCCGCACCGTGGGCGGCGGCGAGCTCTGCCAGAGCACGCAGCGACTCGGCCGAATGCACGGTTCCCGTCGGATTGTGCGGGTTGCAGAGCAGAACGGCACGCGCACCGGATGCCAGAGCCGCGGCGATGCCGTCGAGATCGAGCTCCCATGCATCGCCTGTGTCGCGCAGCGGCACGCGCTCGACCACTCCACCGGCCTCCGCGACCAGGTCGAAGAACGGCGGATAGACGGGCGGATTGACGACGACCCGTTCCCCCGGTGCGATGACCCGGCGGAGGATCTCGACGATGCCCATGCTCACATCGGCTGTGCTGCGCATACCGGCGGCGTCCGGCGACCAGCCGAACCGACGCTCCGCGAACGCCGCGTAGGCGCCGGCGAGCGGGGTGCGGGAGGCGACATATCCCGTGTCGCCCGTGCGCACGGCACGCTCGAGCGCGTCGCTGACGGCCGGCGCGAGCGGGAAGTCCGTCTCGGCGACGAAGAGCGGGAGCACCCCTTCCGGGTACTCCCGCCACTTCTCACTCGTGCGCTGCCGCAGTTCCGCCAGGGGAAGAGCCACGACGTGGGCCGTCATGTCAGATCGCGAATCCGAGCGCGCGCATCATGTCGCGCCCGTCGTCGGTGATGCGCTCAGGACCCCACGGCGGCATCCACACCCAGTTGATGCGGAACTGGTCGACGACCGAGTCCAGCGCCTGCGCGGTCTGCTCCTCGAGCACGTCGGTGAGCGGGCATCCGGCGCTGGTCAGCGTCATGTGGATGACAAGCGCGTCGTTCTCGTCGTCCCACGAGAGGTCGTAGATCAAGCCGAGGTCGACGACATTGATCCCGAGCTCGGGATCCATGACGTCCTTCAGAGCCTCGGTGACCTCGTCGTGCTTCTCAGGAGTGAGCGTCGCGGTCATGCTCTCAGCCTACGCTTCGATGGGCTCTGAAGGGTCGAGGAAGCGGTCGTAGCCCTCCTCCTCGAGGCGGTCGGCCAGCTCGGGCCCGCCCTCTTCGACGATCTTGCCCTTGACGACCACGTGCACGAAGTCGGGACGGATGTAGCGCAGGATGCGGGTGTAGTGCGTGATGAGCAGCACACCGAGGTCGGTCGCCTCCTTGGCGCGGTTCACGCCCTCCGAGACGATCTTCAGCGCGTCGACGTCGAGGCCGGAGTCGGTCTCGTCGAGCACGGCGAGCTTGGGCTTGAGCACCTCGAGCTGCATGATCTCGTGACGCTTCTTCTCGCCGCCCGAGAAGCCCTCGTTGACGTTGCGCTGCGCGAACTTCGGGTCCATGCGCAGGTTCGACATGGCCTCCTTGACGTCCTTCGTCCACTGGCGGATCGAGGGCGCCTCGCCGTCGATCGCGGTCTTCGCGGTGCGGAGGAAGTTGGTCACGGTGACACCGGGGATCTCGACCGGGTACTGCATGGCGAGGAACAGGCCGGCGCGGGCGCGCTCGTCGACGCTCATCTCGAGCACGTCCTCACCGTCGAAGGTGATGGTGCCCTGGGTGACGGTGTACTTGGGGTGACCGGCGATCGTGTAGGCGAGCGTCGACTTGCCCGAGCCGTTCGGGCCCATGATGGCGTGCGTCTCACCGGTCTTGATGGTGAGGTCGATCCCGTTGAGGATCGGGGTCTCGCCCTGGTCGGTCTCGACCGTTACGTGCAGGTCGCGGATCTCGAGCACAGACATTCAGACTTCCTTAGTGACAGTGGGGTCGATGAGCACGTCATCGCCGTCGATCTCGACGACGAACACCGGGACGGGCTCGTAAGCGGGGAGGTTGAGGGGGTGACCGGTCTCGAGCGAGAACGCCGAGCCGTGGGCCCAGCACTCCAGCGTCTTGCCTTCCACGAAGCCCTCGGAGAGCGAGATGTCGCCGTGGGTGCAGCGGTCGCCGATCGCGTGGATCTGGTCGTCGCCGTCCTTCACGATCGAGATCGCGACGCCGTCGAGCTCGACGCGCAGCGGCGTGTCCTGCTCGAGCTCGCTGACGCTGCAGGCGCGCTGTGCGCTCACTTGGTCACCGCCTCGAGCTCGGCCTCGAGGGCGGCGATCAGCTCGTCCTGCAGCGACGGGATGCCGATGCGCTGCACGACCTCGGTGAGGAAGCCGAACACGACGAGGCGACGCGCCTCCTCCTCGGAGATGCCGCGTGCCTGCAGGTAGAACAGCTGCTCGTCGTCGAAGCGTCCCGTGGCGCTCGCGTGACCGGCACCGGCGATGTCGCCGGTCTGGATCTCGAGGTTCGGGATCGAGTCGGCGCGGGCGCCCTCGGTGAGCACGAGGTTGCGGTTCGCCTCGTACGAGTCGGTGCCGGTCGCATCCGGTCCGATCAGCACGTCGCCGATCCACACGCTGTGCGCGCTCTCGCCGTGCAGCGCGCCCTTGTAGAGCACATCGCCGGTCGTGTGCGAGCCCTTGTGGTGCAGGTAGACCTGGCTCTCGAGGTGCTGACCCGAGTCCGCGAACGACAGACCGTACAGGTAGCCGTGCGAACCGGCGCCGGCGAGCTCGACGTTGGGGTTCACCCGGACGACGCCGCCGCCGAGGCTGACGACGATGTGGGTGAGCTCGGCATCGCGGTCGACGCGAGCCTGGTGGGCGGCGGCGTGCACCGCGTCGTCCTCCCAGCGCTGCACCGTCACGAGCTTCAGCTTCGCGCCGTCGCGGACGATGATCTCGACGTTCTGCGCGTACTCGGCCGTGCCGCTGTGCTGCAGCACGACGGTCGCGACGCTGTGGCGTCCCGCCTCGATCACGAGATGCGCATCGGCTCGACCGCCGGTGCCGTCGATCGTGACGACGATCGGCTCTGCGACCTCTTCATCGGCGGGGATGCTCAAGTGCAGCGCCTCGGCGGCACCCTGCCATGCGACGGCCGAGACGACGTCCTCGGGGACGAAGAACTCGCCGCGAGGAGCCGTGCCGTGCGCGAGCGGCGTGCTGAGGTACCGCTCGTCGCTGAAGGCGTAGGTGACGCCCTCGCTCGCGCCGGCCGTCTCGAGGAGCGGCTTCAGCTGAGCGATGGGCGTGTGCTTCCAGTTGACCTCGCGGCCCGTGGGGGCGCCGAAGTCCTGGGGGTCGAACGACCGGGGGCGCTCGGAGCGGGTCTGCACCGGCACGAAGCCGGCGTCCGCGACCTGCGCGGCAGGGTCGATGTGCGCGTTCGTCTGCGGCGCCAGCTCGGGCGCCTGTGTGGGGGCCGTCATCAGCCGACCGATCCTTCCATGCCCATCTCGATGAGCTTGTTCAGTTCCATCGCGTACTCCATGGGCAGCTCGCGGGCGATGGGCTCGATGAACCCGCGCACGATCATCGCCATGGCCTCGGTCTCCTCGATGCCGCGGGACTGCAGGTAGAAGAGCTGCTCCTCGCTGACCTTCGAGACCGTGGCCTCGTGACCGAGCTGCACGTCGTCGACGCGGATGTCGATGGCCGGGTACGTGTCCGAGCGCGACTGCGTGTCGACCAGCAGAGCGTCGCAGACCACGGAGTTGGCGGAGTGGTGCGCCGCCGCGTCGACGCGGACCTCGCCGCGGTAGCCCGCGCGACCGCCGCCGCGGGCGATCGACTTCGAGACGATCGACGACTGCGTGTACGGCGCCATGTGCACCATCTTCGCGCCCGCGTCCTGGTGCTGGCCGGGGCCGGCGAAGGCGACCGAGAGGGTCTCGCCCTTGGCGCGCTCGCCCATCAGGTAGATCGACGGGTACTTCATGGTCACCTTGGAGCCGATGTTGCCGTCGACCCACTCCATGGTGGCGCCCTCGTGGGCGACAGCCCGCTTGGTGACGAGGTTGTAGACGTTGCTCGACCAGTTCTGGATCGTGGTGTAGCGAACGCGGGCGTTCTTCTTCACGATGATCTCCACGACGGCCGAGTGCAGCGAGTCCGACTTGTAGATCGGCGCGGTGCAGCCCTCGATGTAGTGCACGTAGCTGTCTTCGTCGGCGATGATCAGCGTCCGCTCGAACTGACCCATGTTCTCGGTGTTGATGCGGAAGTACGCCTGCAGCGGGATCTCGACGTGAACGCCCTTGGGCACGTACACGAACGACCCGCCCGACCACACCGCGGTGTTCAGCGCTGCGAACTTGTTGTCGCCCGACGGGATGACGGTGCCGAAGTACTCCTCGAAGAACTCGGGGTGCTCGCGCAGCGCGGTGTCGGTGTCCATGAAGATGACGCCCTGCTCCTCCAGATCCTCGCGGATCTGGTGGTAGACGACCTCGGACTCGTACTGGGCCGCGACGCCGGCCACGAGACGCTGACGCTCGGCCTCGGGGATGCCGAGTCGCTCGTAGGTGTTCTTGATGTCGTCGGGCAGGTCTTCCCAGCTCTGCGCCTGCTTCTCGGTGGAGCGCACGAAGTACTTGATGTTGTCGAAGTCGATCTCGCTGAGGTCGGCGCCCCAGGTGGGCATCGGCTTGCGGTCGAAGAGCGACAGCCCCTTGAGGCGGGTCTTCAGCATCCACTCCGGCTCGCTCTTGAGAGCCGAGATGTCGCGCACGACATCTTCGGAGAGACCGCGACGCGCGCTGGCTCCGGCGGCATCCGCGTCGTGCCAGCCGAACTCGTACACCCCCAGCCCTTCGAGTTCCGGGCGGTCGATCAGCACATCCGACATGACACACTCTCCTCAACACGGGCCCAGACGGTGTCATCCGCCCCGGCACACCGGTTCCCCGTCGAGTCTTCAGGGAATGGATGCCGCTGATGGGCCCTCATCTTCGGCGCAGGACTCGCGCCTAAACTGTCGGTGAGGGATTTCGCGCCGAGCGCGGCCCCTCACCACAATCCCGATTCTACAGGTTCCGCCTCGCGCGCGGGCCGCGCCCGCCTGTCGATTCCGCGAACCGGAGGCACCATGAACCACACCGCCGCCCCGGATATGATCCCGGGTCGCCCCACCCGCAGCGACCGCTTCGGGTGGCTCCCGACGACGATCGACCGGCGACTGAGGGTCTTCGCCTGGCTGTCGTTCCTCGCCGAGGTCATCATCATCGGCACCGGCGGCGCCGTGCGCCTGACCGGGTCCGGCCTCGGATGCTCCGAGTGGCCGCTCTGCACGCCCGAGTCGCTCGTGCCGATCCTCGAGGTGCAGGGCCTGCACGGCGCGATCGAGTTCGGGAACCGGGTCATGACCGCGGTCGTCGGGCTGCTGGCGCTCGCGGTGCTCATGATCACGCTGCATGTCATCAGCGGCCGACGCCTGGTGGTGCGGGCTCTCTGGTTCGCCCTCGGCGGCATCGTGCTCGGCGTGCTGGTCTACACGGTCACAGCCGTCATCGGCATACCGGGCGCCGACGACCGGACGACCGCGGTGATCGCCGCCGCCTTCATGTCGGCGGCCCTGCTGCTCGCCGTGCTCGCCGGCGCCACCGATTCGCTGCGTCAGCCGACGCCCCGCAAGGATCTCGCTGTGCTCGCCTGGGTCGTGCTGGTCGGTGTGATGGCTCAGGCCGTGGTGGGTGGCTTCGCGGTGATCAGCAACCTCAACGCCTTCGTCGTCGGCTTCCACTACGCGGTCTCGCTGACCCTGGTGTGCGTCACCGCCCTGTTCCTCGTGCGCCTCGGCACACCTCAGGCGCCGCATGCGCCGGCGGTGCCGAGATGGTTCTCCGTGCTCACGCATGTCACGGGCCTGGCTCTCGCAGCCACCATCGTCTTCGGTGTGCTGACGACCGGATCCGGCCCGCACTCGGGTGACGAGGCGATCACGCGTCAGGGCTTCGACGCCACCGTGCTCGCTCACGTGCACTCCTGGCCCGGATACATCCTCGCCGCCCTGGTCCTGACTCTGCTCGTGGCCGCCTGGGCGATGCGTCTGCAGCCGCGCACGTGGCTGCTCGTGCTGACCGCGGCCATCGCCGTCCAGGTGGGCGTCGGCGTGCTGCAGGCCCGCACCGGGCTGCCGCCCCTGCTCGTCGGCGTGCACATGGTGCTCGCAGCCCTCTCCGCCGCGACCTACGTGGTCGTCGTCACGAAGCTGAAGAAGCCGGTCGCCTAGGGTCCTGCCTCACCTCACATGACAGTGGCCCCGCCGGATCGGCGGGGCCACTGTCATGAAGTCCGATGATCAGAAGGGCAGGAGCGGGTCGACCGCGACGGCGAGGAAGATCAGCGTCAGATAGGTGATCGATGCGTGGAACACGCGCATCGGGCGGGCCTCGCCGCCGTGCACGGCGCGGTTGTACAGGCGGTGCGATTCGTAGATGAACCAGCCGCCGAAGACGAGTGCCGAGACGGTGTACACGAGACCCATCTGAGCGACCGGAACGAGCAGCAGCGAGCAGGCGACGGTCGCCCACGCGTAGAGGATGACCTGCAGACCGACCTGCGAGGCGGAGCGCGTCACCCCGAGCATCGGCACGTCGACGTCGTCGTAGTCGTCCTTGTACTTCATCGACAGCGGCCAGTAGTGCGGGGGCGTCCACAGGAACACGAGCACGAACAGCACGAAGGGCGGCCAGTCGAGCGATCCGGTGACTGCGGTCCAGCCGATGAGCACGGGGAAGCATCCGGCGATGCCGCCCCACACGATGTTCTGCTCTGTACGTCGCTTGAGGATCATCGTGTAGATCACGACGTAGAAGAAGATGGCGACGACGGAGAGCGTCGCAGCGAGCCAGTTGGTGGTGAGCAGAAGCCAGACGGTGGATGCCACGGCGAGCACCCACGAGAAGACCAGGGCGCCCCGCGGCGAGACCTCGCCCGTGACGAGGGGGCGGTTCTCGGTGCGCTTCATGTGCACGTCGATGTCCCGGTCGAGGTACATGTTGAACGACGCCGCGGATGAGGCGCTCATCGCACCGCCGATCACCGTCGCGATGACGAGCCAGATGTCAGGCATCCCACCTTCGGCGAGGAACATCACCGGCACGGTGGAGACGAGCAGCAGCTCCAGCACACGCGGCTTGGTGAGGGCGATGTAGCCGCGGATCCTCTGACCGAGCGAGTGATGAGTCGCGGCGGTCTGCGATGTCGTCGAGATCGCGATCCCCTCCTTATGCGTGCATGGCGGACGTCCTCCCAGTCTATGCCACTGGGCGTGTCGCGCCGGGTGGCACGCGACTTCGCGGGCGGGCCGCTGTCCCACGGGCGGGAAAGCGATTTCCTGCCCACTGCCACCACGCGCAACACACGCCGAGCGACGGAGGGCACCCCGCTATGCTGAAACCCACTCGCGCACCCGCAGCTGTGCAGTTCCACTCCGTGAAGACGCGGAAGGCGCAGGAATACGGGAGCCTCCGCAAGCGTCTGAAGGAGTATGGCCGTGGCAGAACTTCACTGGGATGAGATCGACCGACGTGCGGTGGACACCGCCCGAGTGCTCGCGGCGGATGCCGTCGAGAAGGTCGGCAACGGTCACCCCGGAACGGCGATGAGTCTCGCCCCTGCCGCGTACCTGCTCTACCAGCGCGTCATGCGTCACGATCCCGCCGACACCGACTGGCTCGGCCGCGACCGTTTCATCCTCTCGGTCGGCCACTCGTCGCTCACCCAGTACGTGCAGCTCTACCTCGGCGGCTTCGGGCTCGAGCTCGAAGACCTGCAGTCGCTGCGCACCTGGGGTTCGAAGACCCCTGGGCACCCCGAGTACGGACACACCAAGGGCGTCGAGATCACCACCGGCCCGCTCGGCCAGGGTCTCGCCTCGGCCGTCGGCTTCGCCTACGCCGCCCGATACGAGCGCGGTCTGTTCGACCCGGATGCCGCCCCCGGCACCAGCCCGTTCGACCACTTCGTCTACGTGATCGCAGGAGACGGCGACCTCCAGGAGGGCGTCACCAGCGAAGCGTCGTCGCTCGCCGGGCACCAGCAGCTCGGCAACCTCATCGCCATCTACGACTCCAACCAGATCTCCATCGAGGACGACACCGACGTCGCGTTCACCGAGGATGTCGCCGCGCGCTACGAGGCGTACGGCTGGCACGTCCAGACCGTCGACTGGAAGAAGACCGGCGAGTACGTCGAAGACGTGGCGGAGCTGCACGCCGCGATCGCCGCCGCGCAGGGCGAGCAGGCGAAGCCGTCGCTGATCATCCTGAGGACCATCATCGGCTGGCCGTCGCCCGGCAAGCAGAACACGGGCAAGATCCACGGCTCCGCGCTCGGCGCCGACGAGCTCGCCGCCACCAAGAAGGTGCTGGGGTTCGACCCCGAGCAGCACTTCGTCGTCGCCGACGACATCATCGAGCACACCCGCAAGCTCGGTGAGCGCGCCGCGGAGGCGCGTGCCGAGTGGCAGAAGTCGTTCGACGCGTGGGCCGACGCGAACCCCGAGCGCAAGTCGCTGCTCGACCGCCTCGAGGCGCACGAGCTGCCCGAGGGCATCGCCGACGCACTGCCGGTCTTCGAAGCGGGCAAGGACGTCTCGACCCGTGCGGCCTCCGGCCAGGTCATCAACGCCCTCGCTGCCGAGCTTCCCGAGCTCTGGGGCGGCTCCGCCGACCTCGCAGAGTCGAACCTCACCACCATCAAGGACGCGCCGTCGTTCCTCCCGGTCGAGTGGTCGACGCACGAGTGGAAGGGCACCCCCTACGGTCGCGTGCTGCATTTCGGCATCCGCGAGCACGCGATGGGCGCGATCGTGAACGGCATCGTCCTGCACGGTCCGACCCGGGCCTTCGGCGGAACGTTCCTCATCTTCAGCGACTACATGCGCCCCGCGGTGCGTCTGGCAGCGCTCATGAACGTGCCGAGCATCTTCGTCTGGACCCACGACTCCGTGGCTCTCGGCGAGGACGGCCCGACCCACCAGCCGATCGAGCAGCTCGCGTCGCTGCGCCTCATCCCCAACTTCACCGTCGTGCGCCCCGCCGATGCCAACGAGACCGCTGCCGCGTGGCTCGAGCTGCTGCGCCGCCACGGCGGCCCCGCCGGCATCGCGCTGACACGTCAGAACATCGCGGTGTTCGAGCGCGGCGACGGAGAGGCATCCGGCGACACCTTCGCCTCCGCCGCCCACACCGCCAAGGGCGCGTACGTGCTCGCCGAGGCGCCGGGCGGGACGCCCGACGTGATCCTCATCGCCACCGGCTCCGAGGTGCAGCTCGCTGTCGACGCCCGCGAGACGCTGGCAGCCGAAGGGGTGAACGCCCGCGTGGTGTCCGCACCGTCGCTGGAATGGTTCGCCGAGCAGGACGAGGCGTACCGGGAGTCGGTGCTGCCGGCATCCGTCACCGCTCGCGTGTCGGTCGAGGCCGGATCCGTCGTCAGCTGGCGCGGAATCGTCGGCGACCGCGGCCGCTCCGTCGGCATCGACCACTTCGGCGCGTCGGCCGACTACAAGACCCTGTTCGAGAAGTTCGGCGTCACCGCCGAGGCCGTCGTGGACGCCGCCCGCGAGACCATCGCCGCATCAGCGCGCTGAACGACGCAGAAAGAGAACGAGACATCATGAGCACCCCCACCGAGAACCTCGCACAGGCCGGCGTCAGCATCTGGCTCGACGACCTGTCCCGCACCCGGATCAGCACCGGCAACCTGCAGCAGCTGATCGAGAGCCGCAACGTCGTCGGCGTCACGACCAACCCGACCATCTTCGCGACGGCCCTGATGGACCAGAACGACACCTCGTACGACGCGCAGACCCACGAGCTCGCCGTGGCCGGCGCCTCGGCGGAGGACGCCGTGTTCGCCGCCACCACACAGGACGTCGCCGCCGCGCTCGACATCTTCCGCCCCGTGTGGGAGAAGACGAACCACGTCGACGGCCGTGTATCGATCGAGGTCTCCCCCGACCTGGCGCACGACACCGAGGGAACCGTCGCCCAGGCCAAGCAGCTGTGGGAGAAGATCGACCGCCCGAACCTCCTGGTCAAGATCCCCGCGACCAAGGCCGGCCTTCCCGCCATCACCGAGGCGATCGCCGCGGGCATCAGCGTGAACGTCACCCTGATCTTCAGCCTCGAGCGCTACAACGACGTCATCGACGCCTACCTCGCGGGTCTCGAGGGCGCCAAGGAAGCGGGAATCGACCTGTCGACGATCCACTCGGTCGCGTCGTTCTTCGTGTCGCGCGTCGACACCGAGACCGACAAGCGACTGGTCGAGATCGGCACCGACGAGGCCCTGGCGCTCAAGAGCAAGGCCGGACTCGCCAACGCACGCCTCGCCTACGAGCTCTTCGAGAAGAAGTTCGCAGAGAAGCGCGCGCAGGACCTCGTCGCCGCGGGCGCCAACCTGCAGCGCCCGCTCTGGGCATCCACCGGCGTCAAGGACCCGAACCTGCCCGACACGCTCTACGTCACCCAGCTCGTCGCCCCCGGCGTCGTCAACACGATGCCCGAGAAGACGCTCGACGCCACGTTCGACCACGGCGAGGTCACCGGTGACACGATCACCTCGACCTACGCCGAGTCGCACGAGGTCTTCGCCGGTCTCAAGGCCGTCGGCGTCGACTTCGACGACGTCACCCAGGTGCTCGAAGACGAGGGAGTCGCCAAGTTCATCGACTCCTGGCACGGTCTGCTCACTCAGGTCGCAGAGGGCCTGGAAGCCGCACGATGACCGTCTCGGTGCACGTGTCGCACGCGGCGCAGCCCGCCGTCGACGAGGTGGTCGCGACGCTGGTCGACGACCTCGTCGCCTCACGTGTCACCGCAGCGGACAGCGACCTCTGGGGTCCGGATGCCGCGGCCGAAGCGGCCGTGAGGCTCGGCTGGGTCGAGGCCGTCTCGAACTCGCGCCCGCTCGTCGCGGAGATCGTCGCGCTGCGCGACGATCTCCGCGCACGCGGAGTCGACCGCATCGTCCTCGCGGGCATGGGCGGATCCTCGCTCGCCCCCGAGGTCATCGCCAACACTGCGGGCGTGCCGCTGACGATCCTCGACAGCACCGCGCCCGCGCAGGTGCTGCGCGCGATCGACGACGACCTCTCGCGCACGGCGCTCGTCGTCTCGTCGAAGTCCGGATCGACGATCGAGACCGACTCTCAGCGTCGCGCGTTCGAGGCCGCGTTCAGCGACCTGGGGATCGACCCGGCAGAGCGCATCATCGTCGTCACCGACCCCGGCTCGCCGCTGGACTCCTCGGCGCGGGATGCCGGATACAGGGTCTTCACGGCCGACCCGAACGTCGGCGGACGGTACTCCGCGCTGACCGCCTTCGGGCTGGTGCCCGCGGGGCTCGCGGGCGCCGACATCGGCGAGCTGCTCGACGAGGCAGAGGCCTCACTGCTGCAGTTCGCCGTGGACTCCCCCGGCAATCCAGCGCTGCGGCTGGCGGCGGCGATCGTCGGCACCGCCCCCCGACGCGACAAGCTCGGCCTGATCAGTGACGGCACCCACATCGAGGGACTGCCCGACTGGATCGAGCAGCTCATCGCGGAGTCCACGGGCAAGGCCGGCACGGGCATCCTCCCCGTCGTCCTGCTGCCCGTCTCCCCCGAACTCGACGCCCGCCCGGCCGACCTGCAGATCGTGCGTCTCGTCGACGACGCCGACGAGCTCCACCTGCGTCACCAGGGCGACATCCTCGTCAGCGGAACCCTCGGAGCGCAGTTCCTGCTCTGGGAGTACGCGACGGCGATCGTCGGCCACCTCCTGGGGATCAACCCGTTCGATCAGCCCGACGTCGAGGCCGCGAAGACCGCCGCGCGTGGCCTCCTCGACGCCAGACCCGAGGTCTCCGCGCCGGCCTTCACCGAGGCGGGCATCGAGGTGCGGGCATCCGACCCCGCCCTTCTCGCCGCCGGCACTCTCGCCGGCGTTCTCGATGCGCTCTGGGCACGCCTCGGAGCCGACGGCTACGTCGCGATCCAGGCCTACGTCGACCGCACCGGCATGCCCCAGCTGCAGGGGCTGCGAGAGATGGTGGCGGCCGACTCGGGCCGACCGACGACCTTCGGATGGGGCCCGCGCTTCCTGCACTCGACCGGCCAGTATCATAAGGGCGGACCCGCGCAGGGCGTGTACCTCCAGATCACCGAGCGCACCGACGTCGATCTCGAGGTACCCGGACGCCCGTTCACCTTCGGGCAGCTGATCGAGGCGCAGGCCGCGGGCGACGCGGCCGTGCTCTCGGGCCTGGGCCGTCCCGTCGTCACCCTGACCATCACAGATGCCGTGGATGACGTGCTGGCGCTCTTCGAAGCCGCCCAGTGACATCACCCGCACCACTTGGAGAAATCCCCCACCGATGACTGCCCCCGTCTCCCGCGGACACAATCCCCTCCGCGATCCCGATGATCGCCGTCTGAACCGCATCGCAGGGCCGAGCGCCCTGGTGATCTTCGGAGTGACCGGCGACCTGTCCCGCAAGAAGCTGATGCCCGCGGTCTACGACCTCGCCAATCGCGGCCTGCTGCCCCCTGGATTCGCTCTCGTCGGGTTCGCCAGGCGGGAATGGGAGGACCAGGACTTCGCGAAGGTCGTCTACGACGCCGTTCGCGAGCACTCCCGGACCGAGTTCCGCGAGGAGACGTGGCAGCAGCTGGTGCAGGGCATCCGCTTCGTCCAGGGCACCTTCGACGACGCCGACTCCTTCGCGCGCCTGCGCGAGACCGTCGAGACACTCGACGTCGAACGCGGCACCATGGGGAACCACGCCTTCTACCTGTCGATCCCTCCGAAGGACTTCCCCACGGTGGCGCGACAGCTGAAGGAGTCGGGCCTGGTCGGCGAGCACAGCGACGACGACAGCTGCTGGCGGCGCGTGGTGATCGAGAAGCCGTTCGGCGACGACCTCGAGTCAGCTCGGGCGCTGAACAGCGCGCTCGAGGTGGCCTTCCCCGCCGACTCGATCTTCCGCATCGACCACTACCTCGGCAAGGAGACGGTGCAGAACATCCTCGCGCTGCGCTTCGCCAACGAGCTGTACGAGCCGATCTGGAACCGCAACCACATCGACCACGTGCAGATCACCATGGCCGAGGACATCGGCGTGGGCGGTCGCGCGGGGTACTACGACGGCATCGGTGCGGCGCGCGACGTCATCCAGAACCATCTGCTGCAGCTTCTCGCCCTGACCGCGATGGAGGAGCCGATCAGTCTGTCGGCCGAGCACCTGCGCGCAGAGAAGGAGAAGGTGCTCGCAGCCGTGCAGCTGCCCGACGACCTCTCGCTCGCCGCAGCGCGCGGCCAGTACGCCGGCGGATGGCAGGGCGGCGAGAAGGTGAACGGCTTCCTCGAAGAGGAGGGTATGAACCCGGAGTCGACCACCGAGACGTACGCGGCGCTCAAGCTCGAGATCGCCACTCGCCGCTGGGCCGGCGTTCCGTTCTACCTGCGCACGGGCAAGCGCCTCGGACGCCGCGTCACCGAGATCGCCGTCGTGTTCAAGCGCGCCCCGCAGCACCTCATGGGCCGCTCGTCCGAGCTCGGCCAGAACGCCCTGGTCATCCGCGTGCAGCCGAACGAGGGCGTCACCATCCGGTTCGGCTCGAAGGTTCCCGGTGCAGGAGCCGAGGTGCGCGATGTGACCATGGACTTCGGCTACGGCCACGCGTTCACCGAGGCGAGCCCCGAGGCGTACGAACGGCTCATCCTCGACGTTCTGCTGGGCGACCCACCGCTGTTCCCTCGTCATGAGGAGGTCGAGCTGTCGTGGAAGATCCTCGATCCCATCGAGGAGTACTGGGCATCGCTCGACTCGCAGCCCGAGCAGTATGCACCAGGGTCGTGGGGGCCGGCGTCGGCCGATGACCTCCTCGCCCGCGACGGACGAGTCTGGAGACGCCCGTGATCATCGACATCCCCGACACGACAGTCAGTCAGGTCGCCAAGCAGCTCGTCAAGGTGCGTGAAGAGGGCGGCGCCGTCGCCCTGGGTCGCGTTCTGACGCTCATCATCGCGGCCCGCAACGGCGTCGCTGAAGAGGCCATCGAGGCGGCCAACGACGCATCGCGCGAGCACCCGATGCGCGTGATCGTGCTGACGCTGGGCGACGGCGACGCTCGTCTCGACGCGCAGATCCGCGTCGGCGGCGACGCCGGTGCGAGCGAGGTCGTCGTGCTGCGCGCCTATGGAGACGCCGCGAGCAACGCCGAGAGCCTGGTGACCGGTCTTCTGCTTCCCGATGCCCCTGTCGTCGCGTGGTGGCCGGATGAGGCGCCCCTCGACGCCGCCGACTCCCCGCTGGGCCGGATCGCGCAGCGCCGCATCACGGATGCCGCGACGTCGCCCGACGTGCGCGACAGGCTCACTCTGCTCGGCAGCACGCACGCGCCGGGCGACACCGATCTCGCCTGGACGCGCCTCACGCACTGGCGTGAGCAGCTCGCCGCCGTACTCGATCAGCCGCCGTTCGAGAGTGTGACTGCTGCCGAGGTCAGGGGCGCGGCGGCATCGCCGTCGACCGCGCTGCTGGCCGCCTGGTTGCAGATGGCCCTCGACGTGCCGGTGACCTGGTCGTACGAGAACCCTGACGACTGGCAGGAGGGCATCAAGTCGGTGCGGCTGACGCGCGAGAGCGGCGACATCCTGCTCGAGCGCCCATCGCCGAGCATCGCCGTGCTGACGCAGCCGGGCCAGCCCGATCACGAGCTGCACCTGCCGCGGCGGACTCTGCGTGAGTGCCTCGCCGAGGAGCTGCGCCGCCTCGACGCCGATCTGCTCTATGGTCGAGTCATCACCGAGGGCTGGTCGCACCTCGGCCCGCCAGAGCAGAGAGCGTGATCGGATGAAGGTGCAGGGGACGATGAAGTCCGTCGTGGTCGAAGAGACTCCCGAGGCCCTCGCGGCGCGCGTGGCCGACCGCTTCCTCACCCGGCTTCAAGCCCGCACCCGCAACGGGCGGCTGGCCCATGTCTGTCTGACGGGCGGGTCGATGGGCGGCAAGGTGCTCGCGGCGACCGCTCGCGATGCCCGCGCAGCCGATCTCGACTGGTCGCTCGTGCACTTCTGGTGGGGCGACGAGCGCTTCGTCGAGCGCGACGATCCAGACCGCAATTCGCTGCAGTCGCGCACGGCGCTGCTCGATCACATCCCCGTGCCCGCCGAGAACATCCACGAGGTGGCTGCGCCGAGCGACGGCGTGACTCTCGACGAGGCCGCCGCGGCGTACGCCGCCGATCTGGCACGGTTCTCGAGCGATCATGGCGAATGGCCGTCGTTCGCGGTCTGCTTCCTCGGTGTCGGGCCCGACGGGCACGTCGCATCGCTGTTCCCCGACCGTCCAGAGGTGACCGTCACCGACGTTGCCGCACTGCCCGTGCGCAACTCCCCCAAGCCGCCGCCCGAGCGCGTCACACTGACCCGCCCGGTGCTCAACTCGTCGAAGCGCGTCTGGCTGGTGCTGACGGGCGCAGACAAGGCATCCGCCCTCGGACTCGCTCTCGCCGGAGCCAGCTACGCGAGCGTCCCCGCTGCAGGAGCGAAGGGCCGTCGTCGAACGGTCTTCTTCGTCGACGAGGCCGCGGCATCCGAGGTCTCGCCCGAGCTCATCGACCGGGACTACTGAGCAGAACCCGGCTCGCTGCCGCGGCGGATGCCGAGCTCCTGGCTGTCGCTGAGCACCTGCGGGTGGTAGCGCGCGAGCCCGAACACTCCCCAGATGGCGATCGCGCCGGCAACGGCGAAGAGGACGAGCACCCACACGGGCGCCGCCGCCGCCTCGCCGAGGACCAGAGCGCCGATGAGCACGGCGACGATCGGATCGACGACGGTCAGTCCGGCGATCACCAGATCGGGCGGTCCCGAGCTGTATGCCGTCTGCACGAAGTAGGCGCCCACCGCGGCGGCCGCGATGAGGGCGATCACGCACACCACGGTGAGCCACTCGAAGTCGCCCGCCTGGATGCGGCTGATGACCGCCTTCGCGAGCGTGGCGACGAAGCCGTACAGGATGCCGGCTCCCGTGACGTAGAACAGCGCGCGCATGTGACGCCGGAGGATGAGCCAGCAGGCGCCGAGCACGATGATCACGACCAGCAGGATCGTCAGGATCATGAACAGGTCGTCGTTGCTGATCGGGCGCTCCGTCGCATAGAGCGCGGCGAGGATCACGAACAGGAAGATGCCGCCCAGGCACGCGCCGATCGCGATCAGAGACTGCCTGGTCGGGGTGTGCCCTGAGATGCGGGCGTTGAGCAGGGTCGTGACCACCAGGGCGATCGCGCCGAGCGGCTGCACGACGATCAGCGGAGCGATGGCGATCGCGCTCAGCTGGCACGCGATGGCGAGCCCCAGCATGATCGTTCCGATGATCCACGAGGGGCGGGTGAGCAGGGCCCTGATCTGAGCGCCGCTGAGCCCGGTCGCGCCTCCGGTGCCGCTCAGCCGCTCCACCTTCTCGACTCCGCGATGCTGGTACTGGGCACCGAGCGACATGAAGACGGCGCCGGCAAGCGCGAGCGGGATCCCGAGCAGCAGAGCCGGGTTCTGGAAGACTCCGACCAGCTGATCGCTGACGTTCGCTGCGAACTCCACCCCATGATGCACCGTCTCACCCTACCTGGCACCGTGCTCCCATTAGGGTTGTGGCGTGGCTGTTCTTCCGATCCGCATCATGGGCGACCCTGTTCTGCACGCGCGAGCGAGCGAGGTCGACGAGGTGACCGACGAGATCCGCACCCTCGTCGCCGATATGTACGAGACCATGGACGTCGCGCCCGGGGTCGGTCTCGCCGCACCTCAGGTCGGCGTGGGCCTTCGCATCTACGTGTACTCGTACGTCGATGACGATGACAACCCGTGGCGGGGAGAGATCATCAACCCCGTGCTCTGGATGGCCCCCATCGAGCCGGGGTCGCCGGATCCCGACGAGGAGTCGGAGGGCTGCCTGTCTTTCCCCGGCGAGCGATTCGCGCTGCGCCGATCGGACCGCGTCCTCGTCACCGGCACCGACCTCGAGGGGCGCGACGTGCGCATCGAGGTGGACGGCTGGCGCGCGCGCATCATGCAGCACGAGTTCGATCACCTCGACGGCATCCTGTACGTCGATCGACTCGACGACTCCGACTGGAAGACCGTTCAGAAGATCGCGCGCAAGCGCGGCTGGAACCGCGGCTCGCACAGCTGGATGCCCGGAGTCGACGACCTCGAGGGGTGACACGACTTGCCTCTCGCCCTCGGGCGTCAGTACGGTCTGAGAGACGGAACCCCGTCATCTCGCCCCCCTGCACTGGAGCGCTCCCGCATGTCATCTCGCTCGTCCCTTCGCCCCGTCGCCCTCGCGGCGTCGACCCTCGCGACTGCCGTGCTTCTCAGCGGCTGCAGCATCCCCGCCAACGTCTTCAGCGGCGACGCTGAGCGCAATGAGAAGGGCGCCGTCACCGCCGATTCGAAGATCGACATCTTCGAGTTGAAGGTGGGTGACTGCAAGCTCGCCGACGACGCGTCGAGCACCGAGCTCAGCGACACGAACGTGGTGCCCTGCGATGACCCGCACGACGAGGAGATCTTCTACGAGTTCGACCTTCCCGAGGGCGAGTTCCCCGCGGCCGATGTGGTGGAGAAGACCGTCTGGGAGACGTGCGATCCGCAGTTCGAGGCGTTCGTCGGTCTCAGCGAGGCGGACTCGACGCTGACCTACGCGTACTTCTCGCCCACCAAGGATGGCTGGGAGCAGCTCGACGACCGCACGATCCAGTGCGTGCTCTTCAGCGAGGAGGGCACTCCGCTCGAGGGGTCCGCCAAGGGCACCAAGATCTGACCCTCGCTGGCGCGCGTCCGTCGGGAATCACGGACGATCCGGTGTGTCGGAGCGGGAGCCCGCCCGACACGCCGGATGCCGGGCATCCGGTCCGATATCTCCGGCAGGCGCGCTCGGCAGCTCTGCGCGCATACGACGAAACCCCGCCACAGGGGCGGGGTTTCGAGGGGATTGGCTCCCCGGCTTGGACTCGAACCAAGAACCTGCCGGTTAACAGCCGGCTGCTCTGCCAATTGAGCTACCGAGGATCATTCGGTCGCTGCCCGCTGCGCGGGCAACTCCCCCAGCTTAGCAAACTCCGCGGGCAGTGCCGAACACGGGCGGCACCCCGGGCGTGGCGCGGTCAGGGTGCCAGATCGGTCTCGGCGTTGGGCGCCCAGATCAGGTCGGACCCGATGCCCCTGGCGACCACGTGCCCCGTCTTGAGCAGCAGCGTCTCGGCGTCGAGCTCGCGGATGAACGCGGCGTCGTTCGTCACCAGCAGCGCCGCCATGGCTCGCTCGGTGCGGCGGCGGGTGATGGCGTCGAAGACGACCGGCCTCACCTCGAGGTCGAGATTCGACAGCGGCTCGTCGGCGATCAGCACGTGCGGCTCGAGCATGAGCGCCCTGGCGATCGCGACGCGCTGACGCATGCCGGCGCTCAGCTCGTATGGGAACTTCGATGCGAGGCCGAGCGGCAGGTGCAGCTCGTCGAGCAGGGAAGCCACGCGAATCGCCAGCGCCCTGTTGTTGACCTTCTTCTCGCGCGAGGTGATGGGCTCCGAGATCGCCTCTCCGACAGTGAGCCGCGGCGGCAGCGACGCCCCCGCACTCTGCGGGAGGTGACCCGTGAGGGCGGTGAGGGTGCGCCGCCTGCGGCCTGGCTTGCGGATGTTCACGCCGCAGACCGTCGCACGGCCGCCCGCGACCTTCAGCGACGAGTCGCCCATGCCGGCGAGTGCCGTGACCAGGGTCGACTTGCCCGAGCCCGTCGCCCCGCCGATGCACATCAGCTCACCGGGCTTGAGTTCGAAGGTGACGCCGTCGACCGCGCGGGTCGTCCCACCGTGACCGATCCTGTCGATGACCAGGTCGTGGCAGTCGATCGCGAACTCGCTGTCGGCAGGCATACCGTCCATCCTGCCCGGTCTTCGCCCGGATGCGCTCAGGACTCGGCGAACCTCAGCCGCTCGGCATCCACATCGCGCAGTCGCATGCGCAGCGCACGCCCGCCGTCGGAGTCGGCGGGAACCCGCTGCACGGCGCCCAGCAGCTCCTGCTTCTCACGTTCGATCGACCGAAGGATGAGGCGACGACAGAGGTCGGCGGACGAGGCGAGAGCACCTTCGTCGTCTCTCGCCGGGAACGGCATCATGAGCAGCTCGCCGGCGAGGCTGCGGTAGGGCTCGCGCACGGCATCCGCCGCGGCCGTCGCCCAGCCGACGCGGGTGCGGTCGGAGACGGATGCGACGGCATCGCGCACGGCCTCGAGAGCCGGATGCCGGAAGGGCTCGCTCAGTGCGCGGGCCAGCGTCTCCTGGTCGAGGCGGTGCCCGTACTGAAGGACGCCCATCAGTGCGTCGCGCTCGAGCGCGACCTCGGGGGTGCGAGGCAGATCGGCGAGGCGCACGCGGCTGATCCCCTCCCCACCGTCGGGGGAAGCGCTCTGCTGGCGCAGCACGGGCTGCTCGCGCTCTCCCCGTGCGGCTCGCTGCACCTGCTGGTGGACGGCGGTGGGATCCATGCCGAGCCGCCTCGCGAGCACACGCTCATAGCCCGGCCGCAGCAGCTCATCGCGGATCTCGGCGACGATGGGCGCAGCGGCGCGCAGGGCGCCGACCTGACCCTCGACGGTCGCGAGGTCGTAGCCGGCGAGCTTGCGGTCGATCGCGAACTCGAACATCGGCACCTTGGCGTCCATCAGACCCCGCACCGCCGCATCCCCTCGCTGCAGCCGCAGATCGCACGGATCAAGTCCATCGGGGGCGACGGCGACGAAGGTCTGCGCGGTGAAGCGCGAGTCCTCCGAGAACGCGCGCAACGCAGCCTTCTGCCCGGCTTCGTCGCCGTCGAATGTGAACACGACCTCGCCGGCGGCGGAGTCGTCGCCCATGACACGGCGAAGCACCTTGATGTGCTCGGCACCGAAAGCGGTGCCACAGGTGGCGATCGCGGTGGTCACACCCGCGAGGTGGCAGGCCATCACGTCGGTGTATCCCTCGACGACGACGACACGACGCGGGTCCCCTCTGCTGATGTCGCGCTTGGCGAGATCGAGGCCGTACAGCACCTGGGCCTTCTTGTAGATCGGCGTCTCGGGGGTGTTCAGGTACTTCGGGCCCTGATCGTCGTCGTACAGCTTGCGCGCGCCGAAGCCGATGGTCTGCCCGGTGACGTCTCGGATCGGCCAGACCACCCGGCCGCGGAACCGGTCGTACACGCCGCGCTGGCCCGCTGAGACGAGGCCTGCAGCCGTGAGCTCGTCACGCGTGAACCCCTTGGCGGTCAGCGCCTTCAGCATGTTGTCCCAGCCGCGGGGCGCATATCCGACCCCGAAGTGCGCTGCGGCGCCCGCGTCGAATCCGCGTTCGCCGAGGAAGCGTCTGGCGCTCTCGGCCTCGGGGCTCAGCAGCTGCGAGCGGAAGTACTCCCCCGCAGCGGTGTTCGCGGCATAGAGCCGGCTGCGTCCGCTGGTCTCGGGGGCGGCGCCGCCGTCTTCGTAATGCAGCGAATAGCCCACCCGCGCGGCGAGCCGTTCGACCGCCTCGGTGAAGCTGACGTGGTCCATCTCACGCAGGAACGAGTAGACGTCGCCCGAGGCCCCGCAGCCGAAGCAGTGGTAGTAGCCGACCTGGGGCCTGACGTGGAAGCTCGGACTCTTCTCGTCGTGGAACGGGCACAGTCCCTTGAGCGACCCCACACCCGCCGACTTCAGAGCGACGCGCTCACCGACGATGTCGGCGATGTTCGTGCGGGTCTTCACCTCTTCGACGTCGGCCTGCAGGATGCGGGGCATCAGAGCACCCCTTCGACGACCACCCGGGATTCTGCGCGGCGATGCACACCGGGACGCGCATGACGCGGAGTCCAGATGCCCACCTCGGCCGGATCCATCTCGCCGACCAGGCGGTTGTGCCAGTCCACTGCCGTCTGGTCGGTGAGGCTGGCGATCTGGTCGACGACCACACGAGCGCGCTGGGCGTCGGTGTCGGCTGCCAGGAAGTCGGCCGAGAACGCGGGCTCGAGCACATCGGCGCCGGCCGACCACAGCGCGTCGGTAGACCACAGCGCGTCGGCGAGGCGGTGCAGCACCCGGCGCTGCTCTTTGTAGACGCCCTTCCTGGCGTCGATCGTGACGATCGCCTGCCCCATGATGCCCTTGAGCACGGCGATCTCGGTCTCGACCTCGCGCGGGATGACGACGTGCGCGCTGTAGCGGGCAAGGGTCTCGCCGGGGTACGCGGCCCTGGTCGCCGCGACGGAACCGCGCGCGAAACGGCCGATCATGTCGCTGGTCAGGTTCTTCAGGCGGGCGAGGTCGCGACGCGAACGGTCGAACGACCGCATCCACATCGTCTCGCGGGTGAGACGGTAGAGCGCGTCGGCCAGCTCATCACGGGTGTAGTCGTAGCCCACCCACTGCTGGATGCGCCCGACGAGCGGATGGTGCTCGACCGGATCGGAGAGCTGGGCCACATCGACGTAGCCGTTGACGATCGCATCCTCGAAGTCGTGCACCGAGTAGGCGATGTCGTCGGAGAGGTCCATGATCTCGGCCTCGATGCACCGCTCGCGGCCGGAGGCGCCCTCGCGCATCCATCGGAAGACCGGCTCGTCCTCGGGATAGACGCCGAACTTCAGCCGCCCGCCCGGGTCGGGAACGGGCTCGTCGACCGTCCACGGGTACTTGCACGTCGCATCCAGGCTGGCCCGTGTGAGATTCAGTCCGACGGAGTGATCGTCATCATCGAGCACCTTGGCCTCGAGGCGCGTCAGGATGCGCAGCGACTGGGCGTTGCCCTCGAAACCGCCGATGTCCTCCGCCCATTCGTTCAGCGCCCGCTCGCCGTTGTGCCCGAAGGGCGGATGCCCGAGGTCGTGGCTGAGGCAGGCGGTGTCGACCACATCGGCCGAGACCCCCAGCGCGCTGGCCAGTTCACGGCCGACCTGCGCGACCTCGAGGGAGTGCGTGAGGCGGTTGCGGGCGAAGTCCGCGGTGCTGGCAGGGCTCAGCACCTGCGTCTTGGCGGCCAGCCGGCGCAGGGCCGCCGAGTGCAGCACGCGTGCGCGATCGCGCGAGAAGTCATCTCGCTCGGAACGATGGGTCTCGGCGAAGAAGCGCTCCGCGTCGTGGGCCCGGTAGCCGCGCGTGGAAGACGGGTCAGCCGCCATCGTTCTCGGTCTCCGCTCCGCGCATCATATCGCCGACGCCCTCGCCGAGCTCGCGGGAGTCGAGCCAGCCCTCGGGCAGCGCCGTGCGCTTCGGCGAGCCGGCCCGACCGCGCTGCCCCTCGGCTCCGGCGCCCGGGTAGGGCGCGTCGCCGACGGTGCCGAGCAGGTCGTCGATCTCCTGCAGGGTCGACGCCCGGGCGAGCGCCGCGCGCAGCTCACCGCCGACGGGATAGCCCTTGAAGTACCAGGCGACGTGCTTGCGGATGTCCTTGCAGCCTCGATCCTCGTCCTCGAAGAACTCGACGAGCAGCTCGGCATGCCGGCGGAAGGCGTCCTTGACGAACCCGAGAGTCGCGTCGACGACCGGGCGCTCGTCTGCGCCTGAAGGTCCGAGCGCCGCGGCGAGTTCGCCGAAGAGCCACGGACGCCCGAGGCATCCGCGCCCGACGACCACGCCGTCGCAGCCGGTCTCTTCCATCATCCGCACGGCGTCGCCCGCCGACCAGATGTCGCCGTTGCCCAGCACGGGAATGCTCGTGACGGCCTGCTTGAGCTCGCCGATGGCGCTCCAGTCCGCGTGGCCCGAGTAGTACTCCGACGCGGTGCGCGCGTGCAGCGCGACGGCGGCAGCACCGGCATCCTCCGCAGCACGACCGGCGTCGAGGAAGGTCAGGTGGTCTCTGTTGATGCCCTTGCGCATCTTCACGGTGAGCGGCACGTCGCCCGCCGCCTTGACCGCGCGCTGCACGATGTCGGAGAACAGTCCGATCTTCCACGGCAGCGCCGCTCCCCCGCCCTTGCGGGTGACCTTGGGCACAGGGCAGCCGAAGTTCAGGTCGATGTGGTCGGCCTTGTCCTCGGCGACGATGATGCGCACGGCCTCGGCGATCGTCGCAGGGTCGACGCCGTACAGCTGGATCGATCGCGGCGTCTCGCTCTCGTGATGCTGGATGAGCCGCATCGTGATCGCGTTGCGCTCGACCAGAGCCCTCGAGGTGATCATCTCGCTGACATAGAGACCTGCGCCGTACTCGCGGCAGAGCCGCCGGAACGCGGTGTTGGTGATGCCTGCCATCGGGGCGAGCACGACCGGGGTGTCGAGTTCGATCGGGCCGATGCGCAGCGCCGGAGTCGGAGCGGCTGCGATGGCGGAGTCAGTTACCAGAGTCATGTCCTGTCCATTCTCCCAGACACCGGCCGGGCGCGGGCGCAGCCGATCTAGGCTGTGAGGATGACCGATCCGACCCTGCGACAGATCCCGTTCACCGACGCCGCCGGCGGCGAGACGACCCTCGACGACCTGGGCGCCGATGTCGTGCTGATCGTGAACGTCGCCTCGAAGTGCGGGCTCACACCCCAGTACACGCAGCTCGAAGAGCTGCAGCGCCGGTTCGGGGAGCGAGGCTTCAGCGTGATCGGCTTCCCCTGCAACCAGTTCTTCGGTCAGGAGCCGGGGTCCATCGACGAGATCCTGGAGTTCTGCTCCACCTCGTACGGCGTGACCTTCCCCGTGAACGACAAGGTGAAGGTCAACGGACGCAGCGCGCACGAGCTGTACAAGGCACTGAAGCAGACTCCGGATGCCGACGGGAGAGCCGGTCGGGTGGAATGGAACTTCGAGAAGTTCCTCGTCGACGCCGACGGGTCGGTGCAGCGGTTCCGCCCGAAGCAGAAGCCGGACGACCCCGAGATCGTCGCCGCGATCGAGGCCGCGCTGGGCGGAGCCGACCGCTGACCCGAGTCGTTCACCTCGACTCGCCCGGCGTCGCCGCGGCTCGTTCACCTGGCATTCTCCTCCCGGTCTCTCTGCGGGCCTAGGTTCTCGTGTCGGCGACACCGCCGACGAACGGAGAACGAGAATGACCGACCGACCGCCCCTCAGCCGCCGAACCGTCCTGACCGCAGGCGCACTAGGCGCCGTGACCGCCGCGCTGCCCCTGAGCGCTGCGAACGCCGCAGACGCGGCATCCACCTCCGGAACCGCCTCGGGGCGGCCAGGGCCGCGCGCGCCTCGTCTGCGCTTCCGCTCGGACCGCACGTTCAAGGTCGTGCAGTTCAACGACACGCAGGACGACGAGCGCACCGACCGCCGCACGGTCGAGCTGATGGAGAAGACGCTCGATCAGGAGAAGCCCGACTTCGTTGTGATCAACGGCGATGTGATCACCGGCGGCTGCGAGACGCGGCTCGCGGTGAAGCAGGCCATCAACAACGTCGTCTCGCCGATGGAGGCACGACGGGTCCCCTGGGCCGTCACCTACGGCAACCACGACGAGGACTCCCTTCCGCAGTCGGGGGTCGACGAGGCCGGGATGCTCGAGATCTACCGCTCGTACGACTTCAACGTCAACGCGGAGAGCATCCGAGGCCTCACCGGCACGAGCAACACGATCGTGCCGATCGCCTCGTCGTCGCGGAAGAACCGCGAGGCGTTCGCACTGTGGCTCATCGACTCGGGCCGCTACGCCCCGTCGAAGATCAACGGCCAGAACTTCGACGGCTACCCGACGTGGGACTGGCTGCGCATGGATCAGGTCAGCTGGTACCGGGAGCAGTCGCAGGGTCTCGAGAAGCGCCTGGGTCGCAAGCTGCCCGGTCTCATGTTCATCCACATCGCGCTGTGGGAGCACCGGTTCATGTGGTGGGGCGGTGTCGACACGCGCACGGCCGCTGACGCCGCACGCGGCAAGGCGCGTCACGGCATCGTCGGCGAGCGCAACGAGGACGAGTGCCCCGGTCCGTTCAACTCGGGCATGTTCAACGCGATCCTCGAGCGCGGTGACGTCAAGGGCGTCTTCGTCGGCCACGATCACATCAACGACTATGTGGGCGACTACTACGGGGTGAAGCTCGGCTACGCGCCCGGCACCGGCTTCGGAGCGTACGGACTGGCAGGCGCCGAGCGCAACCGCATGCGCGGCGGCCGTGTGTTCGAGCTCACCGAGAACGGCGACGACGTCGCGATCGAGACACGGGTCGTCTACGCCCGCGATCTCGGCATCGACCTGACGGCGAACGACCAGCCGATGGAGCCGCTGCCGCTGCCCGCGAAGCAGCAGGCGCTCTGAGCCGAGTCGGTGCGACGAGGGGCCCGATCCAGCCGGATCGGGCCCCTCGTCCGCGTCGGCTCAGTTCGCGGCGGTCTTCTGAGCCCAGACGTCGCGGATGACGTTCTCGAACGCCTCCGGAGGCTGCGCTCCGCTGACGCCGTACTGGCCGTCGATCACGAAGAACGGCACGCCGTTGATCCCGTAGGCCCGAGCCTGCGCCTGATCGGCTCTCACGGCATCGAGGTGAGCGTCGGTCTCGAGCGCGGTGCGCGCCTCGCCTGCATCCAGGCCGACCTCGTCCGCCAGAGCGACGAGATCGTCGATGCGTCCGACGTGACGCCCTTCGGTGAAGTACGCGGACATCAGCCGCTCCTCCATCTCGTGCTGCAGACCCTTGGCCTTCGCGAAGTGCAGCAGCTCGTGCGCCTTGACGGTGTTCGTGTGCTGCAGCAGGTCGAAGCGGTACTCGAGCCCTGCACCGGATGCCACCTTCGTGACGTGCGAGAGCATCTGCTCCACCTGCTCGCGGGGCATCCCCTTGTGACCGGCGAGGAAGTCGACCTCGTCGCCGTCGAAGTCGACGGGCGTGTCGGGTGAGAGCTCGAAGGAGTGGAAGGTGACCTTCACCTGCGGTGCGTCGTCGTCAGCCGAGGTGGCGGCGAGTCCCTTCTCGAGGTTGCGCTTGCCGATGTAGCACCAGGGGCAGGCGATGTCGGACCAGATGTCGATCGAGATGGGTTCAGTCACAGTGACATACAACCGCATGCTCCGGTGCGCATATTCCCGTTCGGGTAGCCTTCTCGGGTGCTCACCGCCGCCGATGCTCTCCCGTTCCCTCCCTCACGGGTGCTGATCGCGGGTGTCACGGGCTCGGGCAAGACCACGCTGGCACGGCGTCTCGCCGCGGCGTGGGGGCTTCGCCACGTCGAGATCGACGGCCTGTACCACGGTCCGGATTGGACGCCTCGGCCTGCCTTTCTCGACGATGTGCGGGCCTTCGCAGCCGAGAGCCGCTGGGTGACCGAGTGGCAGTACACGAGCAAGGGCACCGACGAGATCCTCGCTCCACGCGCGCAGGCGGTGCTCTGGCTCGACTATCCCTACCGGGTGGTGCGCTCGCGCCTCGTGCGCCGAACGGTGGCTCGCCAGGTGCTGCGGACCGAGCTCTGGAACGGGAACCGAGAGCGCGGGCTGCTCAACGTCTTCAACCGCGACGCCGAAGACAACATCCTGCTGTGGCAGACGAGGACTCTGCACAAGTGGACGGAGCGCATGCCCGAGGTCGAGGCGCGGTTCCCCCATCTGAGCATCGTGCGATTCACCCACCCGCGGGAGACCGAGCGCTGGCTGGGCGCTCAGCCCGAGACGTCGGGAGAGTCGACCGCTCCCCCGAAGCGGCGGTCGCGCGACAGGTAGATCTCGATCGCCCGCCACAGCTCCTCGCGGGAGAAGTCGGGCCAGAGAGTGTCGAGGAACACCATCTCGGCGTAGGCCGCCTGCCAGAGCAGGAAGTTCGACGTGCGCTGCTCGCCCGAGCTGCGCAGGAACAGATCGACATCGGGCATGTCCGGCACGTAGAGGTGCTTGCGGATCTGCTTCTCGGTGATGGCGCTCGGGCGCATCCGCCCCGCCTTCACCTCTTCGGCCATGGCACGCATCGCGTCGACGAGCTCGACGCGGCCGCCGTAGTTGACGCACATCGTGAGGGTGAGCACGTCGTTGTCCTTCGTCAGCTGCTCGGCGAACTGCAGCTCCTTGATGACCGAGCCCCACAGCCGCGGCTTGCGACCGGCCCAGCGCACCCGCACGCCCCACTCGTTGAGCTGATCGCGGCGGCGGTGGAGCACGTCGCGGTTGTACCCCATGAGGAAGCGCACCTCTTCGGGTGAGCGGGCCCAGTTCTCGGTCGAGAAGGCGTACACCGACAGGTGCCTGACCCCTGCCTGGATGGCGCCGGCGACGACGTCGAGCAGCACCTCTTCGCCCGCCTTGTGCCCCTCGATGCGGTTGAGGCCCCGACGGTTCGCCCAGCGCCCGTTTCCGTCCATCACGATCGCGACGTGCTCGGGCACCGCGGGGAACACCGGCGGGGTCTTGCCTGTCCAGTCGAGCGGGCGGAACGGCACCGCATCCTTGTGCGTGTACGGCTTCGGGGTCACCGTGCTCCAATGCTCGGGGGGTGCGTGACGTGCTCGAGTGAGCGGATTCCGCGCTCGAGGTGCCACTGGGCGTATGCGGCGACGGTGCCTGACGCGGCTGCGAGGTCCGGGGGCGATGCGGCATCCACCGTCTCCCACTGGCCGCCCATCAGCGCTCGCAGCAGACCGAGGGTCGACGACGAGATGCGGGGGCTTCCGGCCGGCGCGCACGAGTCGCACACCGAACCGCCGAGCTGCGCGCCGAAGTGACGATGCGGACCGGGCGCACCGCAGCGCGCGCAGTCGTCGAGCGCGGGAGCCCAGCCCGACAGCGCCATTACGCGCAGGAGGTAGGAGTCCAGGATGCTGCGAGCAGCGTGCTCACCGCGCGAGAGCGACCGCAGGCCACCCACGAGCAGCAGATACTGCTCTGACGTCGCCTCGGCCTCGTTGAGCCGGTCGGCCGTCTCGACCATCGCACTGGCTGCCGTGAAGCGCTCGTAGTCGATCGCGATGTCGGCACCGTACGCGCCGAGCGAATCGGCCTGCTGCACGATGTCGAGGGTGCGGCCCTTGTACATCTGCACGTCGGCGACCATGAACGGCTCGAGCCGTGAGCCGAACTTCGACGAGGTGCGCCGCACGCCCTTCGCGACAGCCCGGATCTTGCCGTTGCGCCGCGAGAGCATCGTGACGATGCGATCGGCTTCACCCAGCTTGTGGGTGCGCAGGATCACCGCTTCGTCTCGGTAGGTGGGCACTCAACGATTATCCCCCGGGCACGAGAGAATGGACGGGTGACGGAACCGCTCTTCACCATCCCGCTCTGGGCCGATCTTCTCGGCGTCGGGCTCGGTGGCATCCAGGGGGCGATGTTCGCCTCCGGCTTCCAGGGTCAGCGTCGCCTCGACTGGCTCGGTGTCGCGATCATCGGCATCATGATCGGCATGGGCGGCGGTCTCATCCGCGACCTGCTGATCGGTCAGCCGCCGGCGACGCTGCAGAACGACTGGTACCTCATCACCGCGGGCGGTGCCGCACTGTTCGGGATGCTTCTCGCCGGCGTCTTCAACCGCATCAACACGTTCATCGTGGTGCTCGACGCCGCCGTGATCGGCATGTTCGGCGCCTTCGGCGTCAGCAAGGCTCTCGGGTTCGGCATCCCGCCGGTACCCGCGGTGTTCATCGGCGTGTGCGCGGCCGTGGGCGGCGGCGTGCTGCGCGATGTGCTCATGGGCCTGCCGGTCGCGATCATGCACGTCGGTTCGCTGTACGCCGTGGCGGCGGGGGTCGGATGCGCGGCGATCGTCATCATGCACGCCTTCGGCGTCTCGATCGCCGTCGCCGCCGTGATCGGCATCGTGGTCACCGCGGTGATCCGCGTGCTCGCGGTGATCTTCGACGTCTCGCTGCCCGAGCAGCGCCGGCTCTACCGCCGCAAGGTCGCCACCGAGACGGGGATGATCCCGATCATCAAGCCGTGACCGGGATCATCCGTGGTCAGACGGCGGCGAGATCGCTCTCGCGCGAGCGGATCGAGCGGTTCACGCACGAGACGATCGCCTTGAGCGAGGCCGTCGAGATGTCGCCGTCGATGCCGACTCCCCACAGCCGCTGGTCGTCGACCTGCAGCTCGACGTACGCGGCCGCCTGCGCATCGCCACCCGTCGACAGCGTGTGCTCGACGTAGTCGTAGAGCGAGATGTCGAAGCCCCGTTCACGCAGCACCTCGATGAACGCGGCGATCGGTCCGTTGCCGCTGCCCGAAGCATTCTCACTGATCTCGCCGTCACGCAGCACGACGTCGAGCGAGACCTCGCCCGACATGTCGCTGCGCGTCTGCGTGCCCAGCAGCTCGAAGCGGCCCCACTTCGAGGCGTCGTCGTCGGAAGGCAGGTACTCGTCGTGGAAGATCGACCAGATCTGCTCGCTCGTGACCTCACCGCCCTCGGCGTCGGTCTTGGCCTGCACGACACCCGAGAACTCGATCTGCAGCTTGCGGGGCAGGTCGAGAGCATGGTCGGTCTTCAGCAGATAGGCGACGCCGCCCTTGCCCGACTGGGAATTGACGCGGATCACGGCCTCGTACGAGCGACCCAGATCCTTCGGGTCGACCGGCAGGTACGGCACGCCCCACTCGATCTCGTCGACCGAGACGCCCTGCTCCGCGGCCTTGGCCGCCATGGCCTCGAAGCCCTTCTTGATCGCGTCCTGATGCGAGCCGCTGAATGCGGTGAAGACCAGGTCGCCGGCCCACGGGCTGCGCTCGGGAACGGGCAGCTGGTTGCAGTACTCGACGGTGCGCTTGACCTGATCGATGTCGCTGAAGTCGATCTGCGGGTCGATCCCCTGCGTGAACAGGTTGATGCCCAGCGCGACCAGGTCGACGTTGCCGGTGCGCTCGCCGTTGCCGAACAGGCATCCCTCGATGCGGTCGGCGCCGGCCAGGTACCCGAGCTCGGCGGCGGCGATCGCCGTGCCGCGGTCGTTGTGCGGGTGCAGCGAGAGGATGACGTTCTCACGGTGCGCCAGGTGACGGTTCATCCACTCGATCGAGTCGGCGTACACGTTCGGCGAGGCCATCTCGACGGTCGCAGGCAGGTTGATGATGACCTTGCGGTCGGGCGCGGGCTCGAGAACGTCGAGCACCGCGTTGCAGACCTCGACGGCGTACTCCAGCTCGGTGCCGGTGTAGCTCTCGGGCGAGTACTCGTAGTACACCTGCGTGTCGGGGATGCGCTTCTCGAACTGACGGCACAGGCGGGCGCCCTCGAGCGCGATCTGCTTGACGCCCTCGCGGTCGGAGCGGAACACGACCTCACGCTGCAGGACGCTGGTGGAGTTGTAGAAGTGCACGATGGCCTGCTTCGCTCCGGCGATCGCCTCGTAGGTGCGGTCGATGAGGTGCTCTCGGCACTGCGTCAGGACCTGGATCGTGACGTCGTCGGGGATGAGGTTCTCTTCGATCAGCTGGCGCACGAAGTCGAAGTCGGTCTGGCTGGCCGACGGGAAGCCGACCTCGATCTCCTTGTAGCCCATGCTCACGAGCAGCTCGAACATCACGCGCTTGCGCTCGGGCGACATCGGGTCGATCAGCGCCTGGTTGCCGTCGCGGAGGTCGACGGCGCACCAGCGTGGCGCTTCGGTGATGCGCTTGGACGGCCAGGTGCGGTCTTCGAGGTCGATGCGGATCTGCTCGTGGAACGGACGGTACTTGTGCACCGGCATCGCGGAGGGCTTCTGGTGGTTCTTCATGATGGGGACTGCTTCTCTTCGTCAGATAACGTGCTCGGGCCAACACAAGCGCCGCGACGAGGAAGGCCCGATGATCAGGACTCGTCGCGGCAGCTAAGAAGAAGCAGACCGCCCAGAGGCATGCCTCGATGCTAGCACCTCGTTGAGCACAATGCTCACCCGGCCGCCATCACGGAATCAGCGCGATCTTCCCGCCCGGATGCCCGTGCGCGAGCAGCGCGAGCGCCTGCGGCGCCTGAGCGAGGGGGAACTCGTGCGACACGGGCACCACGAGCTCGCATCGCTCGGCCGCCTCGACGAGGCGGATGCGCGCCCCGTCGCGATATCTCGCCGTCTCGGGGTCGGAGCCCGAACTCGCCAGGAAGCCGTGCTCGGCCGCGGAACCGGGGGCGACGATGGTGACGATACGCCTGCGATCCGGCACGAGGGCGATCGAGGTCTCCGTCGCCTCGCTCGTACCGGCCGCGTCGAGGGCCGCGTCGATGGACCCGACTCCGGCGCGTGCCATCGCCTCGCGCACGCGAGACGTCAGCATCCCGTCGCCGTACTCGACGGGGATCCCGCCGAAGCGGCGCACCTCGTCGAAGCGGGCGCGGCTCGCCGTGCCGATGATCCGGATGCCCTGCACCGCTGCCTGCTGAAGCACGCTCACTCCGACCGCACCGGATGCGGCGTGCAGCAGCAGCGTCTCGCCGCGCCTCGCGCCGACGGCGTGCAGCATCGCGGCTGCAGTGGTGCCCGCGAGCAGCAGGTTGGCCGCCTCGGCGTGGCTCAGCGCGGACGGCTTGCGCAGCACCTTCTGGGCCGGAACCGTGAGCTCCGATGCGTACCCGCCGCGCACACGGAACGCGATGACCTCGTCGCCGACAGCCACCGGTCCGGTGACGATCTCGGTGCCAGCACCGACCGCCGTGACGACGCCCGAGACCTCGTAGCCGATGGGCACGGGCAGCTCCACACCGGCGCGAGCCGTCGCGACATGCTTCGCGTCCGCCGGGTTGACCCCGGCCGCGTGCACGCGGATGGTCAGCTCGCCGGCATCCGGAGCCGCGACGTCGACGGACTCGAGACGCCACCCGTCAGGCGAACCCCACTCGCGGGCGACCCAGTGCTCGGCCATCAGCGCTCAATCATGTCGAGACCGCCCGATCAGAAGCCGAGACGCCCGAGCTGCTTCGGGTCGCGCTGCCACTCCTTCGCGACCTTCACATGCAGTTTGAGGAACACACGGGTGCCCAGCAGCTCCTCGATGCCCTCGCGCGCCACCGCCCCCACGTCGCGCAGGCGAGCACCCTTGCGGCCGATGATGATCGCCTTCTGACTGTCGCGCTCGACGACGATCGACGCGTAGACGTCCGTGAGATCGCTGTCCTCTCGCGGCTCGACATCGTCGACCACGACGGCGATCGAGTGCGGCAGCTCGTCCCTCACGCCCTCGAGCGCCGCCTCGCGGATGATCTCCGCGATGCGGTCCTCGTCGGACTCGTCGGTGACGATGCCGTCCTCGTACAGACGAGGCCCGGTGGGCATGAGCTGCAGCATCTCGTCGGCGAGCACGTCGAGCTGCTCACGGGTGAGGGCCGAGAGCGGGATGACCGCCGCCCAGTCCTCACGCAGCGAGTCGACCTCCATGAGCCGCTCGATGATGGCGTCCTTGTCGGCCGCATCGGTCTTCGTGACGATCGCGACCTTCTTCGCTCGCGAGTACCCATCGAGCGATGCCGCGATGCGGCGGTCACCAGGGCCGACCTTCTCGGTGGCAGGCACGCAGAAGCCGATGACGTCGACGTCGCCCAGCACCTGCTCCACCAGATCGTTGAGCCGCTCGCCGAGCAGCGTGCGGGGCTTGTGGATACCCGGCGTGTCGACGATCACGAGCTGTCCGTCGGGGCGGTTCAGGATGCCCCGGATCGCACGCCTCGTGGTCTGCGGCTTCTCGCTCGTGATGGCGATCTTCTCGCCCACCAGCGCGTTCGTCAGCGTCGACTTGCCGACGTTCGGCCGTCCGACGAACGTCACGAAGCCGCTTCGCGTCTCGTGCCCTGCCGTTCCGGTCTGCTCACTCATCGCCGTGTCCTCCGTCGCCTTCATCGTCCCAGCCCTCGGGTGCCCGCTCCACGAACACCGTCGCGATACCTCTTCCGCGTCCTCGAGACGCGCCGCCGGTGAGCACCAGCCCTTTCACCGTCGCGGTGACGCCAGGCTGCGGGATCTGACCCAGAGCCTTCGCGAGCAGACCCCCGATGGAATCGACGTCGTCGTCTTCCAGCTCGAGCCCGAACAGGTCGCCGACATCTTCCAGACCGAGGCGCGAGTTGACCCGGTACCTGCCGTCCGGCAGCTCGACGACCTCAGCCGGTCCGCGATCGTACTCGTCGGCGATCTCGCCCACGAGCTCTTCGATGAGGTCCTCCAGCGTGACGAGCCCTGAGATGCCGCCGTGCTCGTCGATCACGATGCACACATGCACCGCATCGCGCTTCATCTGCTGCAGCAGCGTCTCTGCGCGCATCGACTCGGGCACGTAGACCGCGGGCCTGGCGATCGGCCGCACGGGCCGGCCGCGCCATGCGCTCTCGTCTCGGTACGCGAACTGCACGAGGTCCTTCAGGTACAGCACGCCCACGACGTCGTCCGCATCGTCGTCGACGACGGGCATGCGCGAGACTCCCGTGCGCAGGAACAGCTCCATGGCCTCGGTCGTGGTCGCCTCGGCATCCACCGTCATCATCTCTGTGCGCGGCACCATGACGGCACGCACGAACTGGTCGGTGAAGTCGAACACCGAGTGGATCAGATCGCGGTCGTCCTCTTCGATGAGCAGGTTCGACGCCGCCTCGTCGACCATGCTGAGCAGCTGCTCCTCCGATGCGAAGCTGCTGCGTCCCGCACCGGGTGTGACCCGCTGACCGACCGAGACCAGCGCCTGCGCGAGCGGTCCGAGAAGAATGCGCATGCCGTGCACGACCGGCGCCCAGGCGCGGAGCATCGATGCGGCGTGCAGACGGCCGAACGAGCGGGGGCTGGCACCGACGAGCACGAACGTGATGCCGGTCATCAGCACCGCCGCGGCGAGCATCGCCCACCAGATGCTGGGCAGCAGCGCGTCGAGCGCAACCGTCACGAACACGGCCGCCGTGGTCTCAGAGAGCACGCGCATGAAGGCGACGGCGTTCACATGCGGCGCGGGGTCGGCGGCGATCCGCGCGAGCGCATCGGCGTTGCGTCCGTCGGCCGCCATGTTCTCGAGGTCACTGGTGGAGCTGACCGAGAACGCCGCGTCGACGGCGGCCATCAGGCCGCCGAAGGCGACCAGCAGCACGGCTGCCGCGAGGAGTATCGCCGGGGTCATCGACCGCGTTCGGCGCGCGCGAAGCCCTCGATCAGCGACTTCTGCAGCCCGAACATCTCACGCTCCTCGTCGGGTTCGGCGTGGTCGAAGCCGAGCAGGTGCAGCAGGCCGTGCGTCGTGAGCAGGATGAGCTCGTCCATCAGCGAGTGACCGGCGGTCTGCGCCTGCGCCTCGGCGACCTGCGGGCAGAGCACGATGTCGCCCAGCAGACCGGGAGCAGTGGGGTTCTCGGCGCTGCCCGGTCGCAGTTCGTCCATCGGGAAGCTCAGCACGTCGGTCGGGCCTGGTTCGTCCATCCACTGCACGTGCAGCGACTCCATGGCACCCTCGTCGACCAGCACGATCGCGACCTCGGCATCCGGGCTGACGTGCAGCTGAGCGAGGTTGAAGTCGGTGAGCCGCTGCAGCACGGTCTCGTCGACCGCGATCGCAGACTCGTTGTTGATCTCGATCATTTCAGGCCTCGCTTCGGCATGCGGTCTCGGGGTTTCTGCGGCTGCCCGCTGCGGCGCTCGGCTCGGTTCGCGAACTGGTGCGCCTGCTCGCGCTCGACGCGCGCAGCGGTGCGCTGCTCGTCGTACTCGCTGTAGGCGTCGACGATGCGGCCGACGAGAGAGTGGCGCACGACGTCATCGCTGGTGAGACGGGCGAAGTGGATGTCGTCGATGTCGCTGAGCACGCGCGTGACCAGGCGCAGACCCGACGCACCCTGCGGCAGGTCGATCTGGGTGATGTCACCGGTGACCACCATCTTCGTCCCGAAGCCGAGGCGCGTCAGGAACATCTTCATCTGCTCGGGCGTCGTGTTCTGCGCCTCGTCGAGCACGACGTACGAATCGTTGAGAGTGCGCCCGCGCATGTACGCGAGAGGGGCGACCTCGATGGTGCCCGTGGCCATCAGCCGCGGCACGACCTCGGGATCCATCATCTCGTTGAGCGCGTCGTAGAGCGGGCGCAGGTATGGATCGATCTTGTCGTTCAGAGACCCGGGCAGGAAGCCGAGCCGCTCCCCCGCCTCGACCGCGGGGCGGGTGAGGATGATGCGCTGCACCTCTTTGCGCTGCAGCGCCTGCACGGCCTTCGCCATCGCGAGATAGGTCTTTCCCGTGCCCGCGGGGCCGATGCCGAACACGATGGTGTTCTGCTCGATCGCGTCGACGTACTCCTTCTGCCCGAGCGTCTTCGGGCGGATGACCTTGCCGCGCGTCGACAGGATGGCCTCGCCCAGCACCTCGCTCGGACGCGGCCCCTCGTCGCGGCGCAGGATGCGCGCGGAGTGCTCGACGTCGCTGGGCGCGAGATCGTGGCCCGAGCGCGTCATCTCCATGAGCTCCTCGACGAGGCGCCTGGCGGCGGCGACGTCTGCGGTCGATCCGCCGAGCGTGATCTCGTTGCCCCTCACCAGCACCTGCACGCTCGGGTGCTGCTTCTCGAGCATCTTCAGCAGCCGGTCCTGCGGACCGAGCAGCTGCACCATGGCGATGCCGTCGGCGTAGATCCGCTCGGTGCGCTCGGGCTGAGCGGGGAACTGGGGTGGTGCGCTCTCCGGATGTGCGCTGTCGTCAGAAGCCAACGAGCTTGCCCTCCTCGATATTGCCGAGCACGTGCGCGTGCACGTGGAAGACCGACTGCGCGGCGCTCGCGCCGTTGTTGAAGATCAGGCGGTACTCGCCATTGGCGTGCTCGGTGGCGATCTGCTTGGCGACCGACACCATGTCCGCCATGAGGCCGGGATCGCCGGCTGCCAGCTCGGTGACGTCGCGGTACTGCTCGGTCTTGGGGATCACGAGCGCGTGCAGCGGCGCCTGCGGGTTGATGTCGCGGATCGCGAAGACCCGGTCGGTCTCGGCGAGGATCTCGCCGGGGATCTCCCCGTTCAGGATGCGGGTGAAGATCGAGGGTTCGCTCATGCCTGCAAGTCTATTCACCAGCGGCCGAGGTTGGCCGAGAGCACCGCGATCGCGGCAGGACCGGCCGTGGAGGTGCGCAGCACGGTGTCGCCGAGACGCACGCGCTCAGCGCCTGCCGCCTCGAGCCGCTCGAGCTCGTCGGGCGCGATCCCACCCTCCGGCCCGACCACCAGCATCAGATCGCGTCCGTCGGGGCGGATGCCCGTGAGCGGCGTCTCGGTCCACGGATCCAGCACGAGCAGACGCCAATGGGCCGCTCGCTCGACCAGCTGGGCGGTCGAGTGCACGGGCGCGACCTCGGGGACCCAGGCGCGATGCGCCTGCTTGGCGGCCTCCCGCACGATGCTCGCCCAGCGCTCGCGGCCTTTGGCTGCCTTCGGACCCTCCCAGCGCGACACGCTGCGGGCGGCCTGCCACGGAACGATCTCGTCGACGCCGAGCTCGCAGGCCGCCTGCACCGCCATCTCGTCGCGGTCTCCCTTGGCGAGCGCCTGCACGAGCACCATGCGCGTCTCGGGGCCGTCCTGTACGCGACGCTCGGTGATCCGCACCGACACCTGCGACGCCGAGACGTCTTCAGCCGCACCCTCGAGCCATACTCCGCGGCCATCGCCGATCGTGACGGTCTCGCCCACGCGCACGCGGCGGACGACCGAGGCGTGCTTCGCCTCGGCGCCCGTCAGTCTCACGAGCTCACCGACGGCGGCATCGGTGCAGTCGGGTACGACGAAGTGCAGGGCCATGGGGCTCCGATCGGCTGGGAAGGGTCGGTCAGTGGCTGCGGAATCGATCGCGCAGCTTCGAGAACAGCCCCTGCTGGAACTGAGCGAGCTTCGGCGCCGGCGCCTTGGCCTTCTTCGCGAAGTCCTCGATGAGCTTGCGCTGCGCTCCGTCGAGCTTGGTCGGAGTGATGACCTGCACGCCCACGCGCAGGTCACCGCGCTGCGACCCGCGCAGCGGTGTGATGCCCCGCCCGCCGATCGTGAGCACGTCGCCCGACTGCACGCCCGCACGCAGCTCGAGGTCGACGAGGCCGTCGAGTCCCTCGATGCTCGTCGTGGTGCCGAGGATGGCATCCGTCATCGACACCTCGAGCGTCGCGAGCAGGTCGTCGCCGTCGCGGCTGAACACCGGATGCGGTGCGACCGAGACCTCGACGTACAGGTCGCCGTTCGGACCGCCGGCGCGGCCGACCTCGCCCGATCCGGGAAGCTGGAGGCGCAGGCCGGTCTCGACGCCGGCGGGGATGTCGAGCGCTACGGTGCGACGCGAGCGAACCCGGCCCTGACCCGCGCACGAACCGCACGGGTTGGGGATGACAGTGCCGAAGCCCTCGCAGCTGCCGCACGGCTGGGTCGTGACCACGTTGCCGAGGAGGCTCCGCACCTGGCGCTGCACGTGACCGCTGCCGCCGCAGACGTCGCAGGTGACCGGCGATGTTCCCGGCTGGCAGCAGCTGCCCTGGCAGGTCTCGCAGAGCACCGCAGTGTCGACCTCGATGTCGCGGTGAACGCCGAACACGACGTCGCCGAGCTCGAGGTCGATGCGCACCAGCGCATCCTGCCCCCGCTCACGACGCGAGCGAGGGCGCGCCGAGCGTCCGCCCCCGGCCGCGCCGAAGAACGTCTCGAAGATGTCGCCGAAGCCGCCGAACCCTCCGAAGCCGCCGTTCTGGTCCCCGCCCATGTCGTACCGGCGGCGCGAGTCCTCGTCGCTCAGCACGTCGTAGGCGTGCGTAACGAGCTTGAACCGCTCTGACGCGTCTTCGCCCGGGTTGACGTCCGGGTGCAGCTGCCGAGCGAGCTTGCGGTACGCCTTCTTGATCTCGTCCTGGGAAGCGTCTCTCGACACCCCGAGGACCTCGTAGTGATCCGCCACGGTCACCTTTCTTCGTGTGCGTTCGTGTGTTCGGCCGTCCGCATCAGCGGGCGGCCTCGTCTTCTTCGAGCATCCGTGACAGGTAGCGGGCCACGGCCCGGGCTGCGGCGAGGTTGCTCGGATAGTCCATGCGGGTCGGCCCCATCACGCCGACGCGCGCCGTGCCGCCGGGTGCGGCGTAGTTGCTCGCGACGATCGACGCCTCGCCGAGCCCGAACGGCGCGTTCTCGGTGCCGATGCTCGTGGCCAGCCCGTGCTCGTCGGTCACCATCTCGCTCATCAGCCGAAGAAGGGTGACCTGCTCCTCGATCGCCTCGAGCAGAGGATGGATGCTGCCGCGGAAGTCCTGCTCACGGCGTGCGAGGGTCGCCGCCCCTGCCATCACCAGCCGCTCCTGCCGGAACTCGGCCAGCTCCTCCGCGATCACGGCGGCGAGAGCGCCGAGAGCGGGCTGCAGACGCGCACCCGTCTTCGGCTCCATCGCCGAGGCGATGCGCTCGGCGGCCTCGCCCACGGCGCGACCGGTGACGAGCGCCGCCAGCTGCGCCCGCAGCACAGCCAGATCGGCGTCGTCGATGTCGATCGGCAGAGGCGAGATGCGCTGCGACACACCGCCCGCGTCGGTGACCAGCACGACGAGCACGCGATTCGGCGCGAGGGCGACGAGCTCGACATGGGTGATGCTCGCCCGCGCGAACGACGGGTACTGCGCGAGCGCGACCTGGCCCGTCAGCTGCGTGAGCACGCGCACGGTGCGCGCCATCAGGTCGTCGAGGTCGCTGGGCGCAGCGAGGAACGATTCGATGGCGGTGCGCTGCGGTGCCGAGAGCGGACGCAGCTGAGCGAGGTGGTTGACGAAGACGCGGTAGCCCTTGTCGGTCGGCACCCGGCCGGACGAGGTGTGCGGCGCCGTGATGAGCTCTTCGTCTTCGAGCTGGGCCATGTCGTTGCGGATGGTCGCCGCCGAAACGCCGAACGCGTGCCGCTCGACGATCGACTTGCTGCCGACCGGCTCGTGCGTGGCGACGTAGTCCTGCACGATCGCGCGGAGGACCTCCAGTCCTCGCTGTGTGACCATCATCCCTCCCGCTGGCACTCGAACGTTCCGAGTGCCAATCCTACCCTGAGGAGCTGTGGCCGGAGCGGCGCGGCGATCACTCGGTGAGCGTGCGCACGACGGCATCGGCCAGCAGCCGTCCGCGCAGCGTCAGCCGCACCCGGCGCTCTCGCAGCGCGGCGGTCGCATCGGCGAGGCCGTCGGAGATGAGCTCGGCGACGCGGTCACGGCGACTCTCGACGATGTCGTCGATGGGCAGTCCCTCCGCCAGCCGGCTCTGCAGCAGGACCCGCTCGAGAGTGCGGGCCTCGAGATCCGGCCGCTCTCGCCCGGCTGCGGGCGACTCCCCCCGTGCGAGCCGCTGAGCATAGGCGGCCGGATGCTTCACGTTCCACCACCGCAGACCCGCGACGTGGCTGTGCGCACCCGGTCCGAATCCCCACCAGTCCGATCCGCGCCAGTATGCGAGGTTGTGTCGCGAACGGTGGTCGCGGCCGTCGGCGCGCGCCCAGTTGCTCACCTCGTACCAGTCGAACCCGGCCGCGCCCAGCCGCTGATCGGCTGCTTCGTACATGTCGGCCTGCAGATCGTCATCGGGTGCGGGGACCTCGCCGCGACGGATCTGCCTGGCGAGCTTGGTGCCGTCCTCGATGATCAGCGCATAGGCCGAGATGTGATCGGGTCCGAGGGCGAGCGCGGCGTCGAGCGACTGCTCCCAGTCGGCCAGCGACTCCCCCGGTGCACCGTAGATGAGGTCGACGCTGACGTCGAGCCCGCCGTCCCGAGCGGCATCGACGGCCATGCGCACGTTCTCGGGACGATGCGTGCGGTCGAGGGCGGCGAGCACGTGCGGCACGACCGACTGCATGCCGATCGAGAGGCGGGTCACACCGCCATCCACCAGCGTCCGCACCACCTCGGGCGTGACGGTGTCGGGGTTGGCCTCGACCGTCACCTCGGCGCCGTCCCGGATGCCGAAGGCCGCCGTCGCCGCGGTGAGCATCCGCGCCAGATCACCGGCGGGCAGCAGAGTGGGTGTGCCTCCGCCGAAGAACACGGTGTCGAGCGGACGGATGCCCCCGGCTTCGTCGAGCACGTCGCGGGCGAGTGCGATCTCGCGGATCAGCGTGTCGGCGTACTCGTCCTGCTTCGCGCCGCGCAGCTCGGTCGCCGTATACGTGTTGAAGTCGCAGTATCCGCAGCGCACACGGCAGAACGGCACGTGCAGATAAGCGGAGAAGGGAGTCGCAGCATCCACCGCGAGGTCTTCGGGAAGACGGCCGTCGGAGGGCGCAGGATCGCCCAGCGGAAGAGCACCCGCCATCAGATCGGCGTCGCATACAGCGGCGAGATGGCGCGCAGGTACAGCGCGAACAGCTCGCGGCGCCGGCGACGCACCATGCCGGGAAGGCGGTACAGCAGCGCGACAGGGGCATCGAACGCGCGAACCGTGAACCACACCTCGTCGGTGTCCTCGCGCCACTCGATGTCGAACGACTCCTCGCCGCTCACCACCGAGCCGCCCACCGTGCCGAGGACGAACCCGATGCGACGACGCTCCTCGGTCACCGAGATCACGCGCAGCTCGGCATCCGCCCGCATGCCCTTCACACGGCCGTGCAGCTTGAGCGTCATGCCCGGTGCGACGAAGGGCATGCCGTCGGCGGCGAAGCGCTGCTCGACCTGGGTGCGGTTCGGCGCGATGGGCGCCCCCTCCGCATCGAAGCTGACGCCCGTGTACGCCGACCCCGCGGCCGGGCGCACGTCGCGCAGCTCGAGACCGGCTGCGCGCTGCGCCGTCCACGACAGAAGGGCCTCGCCTGCGGTGCGGAAGCGATCCTCGCCGCTGCCGAGACGCCATGAGTCCTCGGCCGGGATGCTGCGCTCCGGCGGATACTGCATGAGGTCGGGCGCGTGGGTCGCACCCACCGCGGCATAGTCCACCGTGCCTTCTCGGAAAGTCCCGCGCCGCATGATCTCCAGCCTAAGTGACCTGTCTGAACAGACTCCGAACGACACCGCCTTCGCGGTGGGCTACTTCTTGTCCTTGCCCTCGACGTCACCGGACAGGGCCGCGATGAACGCCTCCTGCGGCACCTCGACGCGGCCGACCATCTTCATGCGCTTCTTGCCCTCCTTCTGCTTCTCGAGCAGCTTGCGCTTGCGGCTGATGTCACCGCCGTAGCACTTGGCAAGCACGTCCTTGCGGAGTGCGCGAATGGTCTCGCGCGCGATGATCCGCGCGCCGATGGCAGCCTGGATCGGCACCTCGAAGTTCTGACGAGGGATGAGCTTGCGCAGCCGCTCGGTCATGAGCGTGCCGTAGGCATAGGCCTTGTCGCGGTGCACGATGGCGCTGAAGGCGTCGACCTTGTCGCCCTGCAGCAGCACATCGACCTTCACCAGGTCGGCCTCCTGGACTCCGGCGGGTTCGTAGTCGAGCGAGGCGTAGCCCTGAGTCCTGGACTTGAGGTGGTCGAAGAAGTCGAACACGATCTCGCCGAGCGGCATCATGTAGCGCAGCTCGACGCGCTCCTCCGAGAAGTACTCCATGCCGAGCAGCGAGCCTCGCCGAGACTGGCACAGCTCCATGACGGTGCCGACGTAGTCCTTCGGCAGCAGGATCGCCGCCTTGACCATCGGCTCGGCGACCGAGGCGACGCGCCCATCCGGGTACTCGCTGGGGTTGGTGACCGTCACGTTCTCACCCGTGTCGGTGGTGACCTCGTAGATCACGCTCGGAGCGGTGGTGATGAGATCGAGTCCGAACTCGCGCGACAGACGCTCGGTGATGATCTCGAGGTGCAGCAGGCCGAGGAAGCCGCAGCGGAAGCCGAAGCCCAGCGCGACGGATGTCTCGGGCTCGTACTGGAGGGAGGCGTCGGACAGCTTGAGCTTGTCGAGCGCCTCGCGCAGCTCGGCGTAGTCGCTGCCGTCGATCGGGTAGATGCCCGAGAAGACCATCGGCTTGGGGTCGGTGTAGCCGGCCAGCGCCTCGGTCGCGGCGTTCCGGGCCGTCGTGACCGTGTCGCCGACCTTCGAGAGGCGCACGTCCTTCACACCGGTGATGAGGTAGCCGACCTCGCCGACGCCGAGTCCCTTCGACGGGATCGGCTCGGGGCTCGACACGCCGATCTCGAGCAGGTCGTGCACCGCCTTGGTCGACATCATCTGGATGCGCTCGCGCGGGTTCAGCTGGCCGTCGACCATGCGCACATAGGTGACGACGCCTCGGTACGAGTCGTACACCGAGTCGAAGATCATGGCGCGGGCAGGGGCATCCGGATCGCCGACCGGGGCGGGGATGTCCTGCACGATCCTGTCGAGAAGCTCCTCGACGCCGACGCCGGTCTTGCCGGAGACGCGGAGGACGTCCTCCGGCTTGCCGCCGATCAGATCGGCGAGCTCCTTGGCGAACTTCTCGGGGTCTGCCGCCGGCAGGTCGATCTTGTTCAAGACCGGGATGATGTGCAGGTCGTTCTCGAGCGCGAGGTACAGGTTGGCGAGCGTCTGCGCCTCGATGCCCTGCGCGGCGTCGACGAGCAGGATGGCGCCCTCGCACGCGGCCAGCGACCGCGACACCTCGTAGGTGAAGTCGACGTGCCCCGGGGTGTCGATCATGTTGAGGGCGAACGTCTCGCCCTCTGCCGACCAGGGCATCCGCACGGCCTGGCTCTTGATCGTGATGCCGCGCTCTCGCTCGATGTCCATGCGGTCCAGGTACTGCGCGCGCATGTCGCGATCCGCGACAGATCCGGTGACCTGCAGCATCCGGTCGGCCAGCGTCGACTTGCCGTGGTCGATGTGGGCGATGATGCAGAAGTTGCGGATCTGCGTGGCGGGCGTCGCCGCAGGCGACAGCGGGGTGAGAGCGCGGGGTGACATGTGGTCCTTGAGGCGTCCGAGAGGGTTCAGGCAAGTCTACGTTCAGGCGGGCGGATCACCCATTCGTGCCGACCGGTGATAGTCTCGCGAAGTTGCTCTGATGGCACTGGATGCCGTCGGTGACAAGACTCCGTCACGGGCCACCGTGTCTACGGCGTTCGCTCCCCCGGGGGTGTGTGTGAATGCATCCCGACCCAGCGTTGCGTCGGCAGATCCCGCGTGCGTCTGTAAAAGAGAAAGACTCCCCACGTTGATCAAGTATCTGTTGCGCCGCCTCATCGGGTGGGTGCTGATGATCGTCATCGCGACGAACATCACCTATTTCCTCGCCTGGCTGTATCTCGACCCAGAGAACAACTACTCCCAGCGCCGCCCGCCGATGTCGCCCGAGCAGATCGACGGTCTGCTCCGGCCGCGCAACCTCAGCGAGAACGTTCCGCTCGTGGAGCGCTGGTGGACCTGGCTCTCGAACATCGTCCTGCACTGGGACTGGGGCATGGGCCCCACCGGCGAGTCGGTGAACGAGCAGGTCGCCTACCGCGTCTGGGTGAGCGCTGAGCTCGTGCTCGGCGCGACGATCCTCACCACGGTCATCGGCATCGCGCTCGGCGTCTACACGGCATCGCGACAGTACAAGCTCGCCGACCGCATCGGCCAGGCGACCAGCATCGTGACGATGAACATCCCGACCGTCGTCGCCGGCTTCGGTCTCGTGCTGCTCGCGATCGGCTTCAACAACTGGGTCGGCACCACCGTCTTCTACGTGGTCGGCTCATCGAGCAAGGGCGTCGAGGGCTTCTTCCCCGTCCTGATCGACGCGCTGCAGCATCTCGCGCTTCCGACCATCGGACTCGTGATCGTCGGATACGCGCAGATCCACTTCCTGCAGCGATCGCTGCTGCTCGACAACATCAAGGCCGACTATGTGCGCACCGCCCGTGCGAAGGGCCTCACCAAGCAGCAGGCCATCCGCAAGCACGCGCTGCGCACCTCCCTGATCCCCGTCACCACCCAGGTCGCCTTCACCATCCCGCTGGTCTTCACCGGCGCCGTGATCACCGAGACGATCTTCAACTGGCGCGGCATGGGCAGCTACTTCATCACGACCCTGAACACGAACGACGTGCACGGCACGGTAGCCGTTGCCGCGTTCGGTGCCCTCATGACCGCCATCGGCGCCATCCTCGCCGATGCCATGGTCGTCATCCTCGATCCGAGAGTGCGGGTGAGCTGATGTCCTCCATCACCACGAATCCCCCGGCCGGCGTCGCGCCCAAGGCGCGCAAGCGCACGTCGATGCTGTCGCTGTACACACGGCGCTTCCTGCGCAACCGCGGCGCGGTCATCGGCCTCGTCGTGCTCGCCCTGCTCGTGCTGTTCTCGGTCATCGGACCGCTGATCTCGCCCTACGGTCCGGAAGACCTCGACTTCATGGCGCTGCGCACGCCACCGGACGCGACGCACTGGTTCGGCACGAACGGCTCGGGCAACGACAACTTCTACCAGGTGGCCACGGGTCTGCAGCGCTCGATGATGATCGCGGCCGTGGTGTCGATCGGAACGACCGCGCTGTCGGCCGTGATCGGAGCCACCGCCGCCTACTTCGGCGGCCCCTACGAGCGGATCATGCTCACGGTGATCCACTTCATGATGGTGATCCCCAACTTCCTCATCCTCGCGATGATCTCGAACGACGCCGGCGGGAACTGGATCGTCATCTCGCTGGTGATGATCTTCGTCGTCGGCTGGTTCATGCCCGCGCGCATCATCTGGACGCTGTCGCTCTCGATCCGCGAGCGGGAGTACATCCACGCCGCGCGCTACGCGGGCATCTCGGGCATCAAGATCGTTCTGCGGCACATGCTCCCGAACATCGGATCGCTTCTCGTGATCAACTTCACGATCGGCGTCGTGAACGCGGTCGTCACCGAGACGGCGCTGTCGTTCCTCGGCTTCGGCGTCAAGCTGCCCGACGTCTCGCTGGGTGCGCTCATCGGGTACGGCTCGAGCACGCTCGTCAGTGCACCATGGCTGTTCTACTTCCCCGCTGCTGCTCTGACCCTGCTCACCGTGTCGATGGCGCTCATCGCCGATGGCCTGCGTGACGCCCTCGACCCGACTTCGGCGGCTGGAGGTCGCGCATGAGTACTGTTCTTTCCGTTCGCGACCTCAAGGTCAGCTTCGCCTCCGAAGCAGGACGCGTCGACGCCGTGCGCGGCGTCTCGTTCGACCTCGAGGCGGGCAAGACCCTCAGCATCGTCGGCGAGTCCGGCTCGGGCAAGTCGGTCACGTCGCTGGCCATCATGGGCCTGCTCGACGAGAACGCCAAGGTCACCGGGTCGATCATGTTCGACGGACAGGAGCTCATCGGCAAGTCCGACAAGCAGCTCTCGGTCATCCGCGGCAACGGCATGGCGATGGTGTTCCAGGACCCCCTCACCTCGCTCACGCCGGTGTTCACGATCGGCGACCAGCTGATCGAGGCGCTGACCGTGCACCGCAGCCTGCCGAAGAAGGATGCCTGGAACCGTGCCGTCGAGCTGCTGACCCTGGTCGGCATCCCCGAGCCCGAGCGCCGCATGAAGTCGTTCCCGCACGAGTTCTCGGGCGGCATGCGCCAGCGCGTCGTGATCGCGATCGCGATGGCCAACAACCCGAAGCTGATCATCGCCGACGAGCCGACGACCGCCCTCGACGTGACGATCCAGGCGCAGATCCTCGAGCTCATGGACAAGGCTCAGGACGAGACCGGCGCCGCCATGATCATGATCACGCACGACATGGGCGTGGTCGCCAAGACCGCTGACGACGTGCTGGTGATGTACGCCGGCAAGCCCGTCGAGCACGCGCCCGTGCGCGAGCTGTTCTACCGCACCCGCATGCCCTACTCGATCGGCCTGCTCGGGGCGATCCCGCGCGTCGACAAGAGCGAGAAGGTGCCGCTGATCCCGATCAAGGGCAACCCGCCGCTGCTCATCGATCTGCCGGACGCCTGCCCGTTCGCCGCGCGCTGCCCGATCGCGATCGACGCATGCGTCCAGCGCGAGCCCGACCTCATGCCGATCGGGACCGACGGCGACGCGCCGCATACGGTGGCCTGCATCCGCGCCCACGAGATCGACGACCAGGGCATGATCGGCGGACTGCCGGTGTACCCCGTTCCGGTGATCCCCGAGAGCACGCTGACCCGCATCCCGCGCGAGCAGCGTCCGATCACGCTCGAGGCGGTCAACCTGAAGAAGTCGTTCCCGCTGATGAAGGGCTCGTTCCTCAAGCGCAAGGTCGGCGAGGTCCAGGCGGTGAAGGGCATCAGCTTCGACATCCGCGAGGGCGAGACGCTGGCGATCGTCGGCGAGTCGGGCAGCGGCAAGACGACAACGCTGCTGCAGATCATGGATCTGGTGAAGCAGGAGGACGGCGACATCCGGATCACCGGCACCAGCGTGGCGGACATCCGCAACCGTGCGCAGGAGCGCAAGCTGCGCCGCGACCTGCAGATCGTCTTCCAGGATCCGATGGGCGCACTGGACCCGCGCATGACGGTGTGGGACATCATCGCCGAGCCGATGCTGGCGATCGGGATGCCCAAGTCCGAGGTGTTCGACCGCGTGGAGGAGCTGATGGGGCTGGTCGGTCTCGACCCGGCTCACGTCGACCGCTTCCCGCAGGCGTTCTCGGGCGGTCAGCGTCAGCGCATCGGCATCGCCCGCGCGCTGTCGACGAACCCGAAGATCGTGGTGCTGGACGAGCCGGTGTCGGCGCTCGACGTGTCTATCCAGGCCGGAGTGATCAACCTCCTCGACGAGCTCAAGGCGAAGCTCGGTCTCTCGTACCTGTTCGTCGCGCATGACCTCGCGGTGATCCGGCACATCGCTGATCGCGTCGCCGTCATGTACAAGGGCGCCTTCGTCGAGCAGGGCGATGTCGACCAGGTGTTCGACGCCCCTCAGCACCCGTACACGAAGGCTCTGCTGTCGGCGATCCCGATCCCGGATCCCGACATCGAGCGCACCCGCGAGCGCATCATCCTCCCCGTCGACGGGTTCGATGCGGTCGCCGCTTCCTGACTCGCGATCGATATGCACAGTCCGATAACGAAACGGCTGTGGGGTCGAACCGCGTTGCAGGGGCGGAGTTAGTCTGCCCCTATCCCCAAGAAAGGCCGACAGGCACTAAGGAGTACCATGAAACGGCATCAGAAGCTGGTGGGCATCGCAGCCCTCAGTGGCGCCCTCGCACTCGTCATGAGCGGATGTGCACCCGCGGGCAACGGCAACGGAACCGGCGACGAGGGCGACGCCCAGACGGTCACCGGTGCGGACTACAACCCGCAGCCGCGCGAGAACCTCAAGCAGGGCGGCGAGCTTCGCATCCCCGTCTCGAACATCGCCGAGCAGCTCAACTACTTCCACGGCGACGGCGACGCACGCGTCACCCAGATCGGCACGTGGTTCCGTCCCCAGATCCTGCTGATGAAGCCGGACGGAACGGTCTACAAGAACGACGCGTACCTCGACGAGTACAAGTTCGGTGTCGAGGACGGCAAGACCGTCCTGCACTTCAAGGTCAACGAGAAGGCCGTCTGGAACGACGGCACCCCGATCGACGTCTCGGCGTTCAAGGCGACCTGGCAGGCGCAGAGCGGCGAGAACGAGGAGTACCAGCCGAACTCCACCGATGGCTGGAAGGAGATCGAGTCCGTCGAGGCCGGCGAGAACGACCGCGACGTCATCGTCACCTTCAAGGGCGAGTTCGCCTGGCCCGAGATGGTCTACTCGCAGCTGCTGCACCCGGCCGTCGACACCCCGGAGAAGTTCAACACCGCATTCCTCGGTGACTGGCACCCGGAGTGGGCCGCCGGCCCGTACACGATCAAGGAGTTCGACAAGACCGGTGGCGTCGTCACCCTCGAGCCGAACGACAAGTGGTGGGGCGAGAAGCCGCTGCTCGACGAGGTGAGCTTCATCCAGATGGAGCCGACCGCCGCCGTCAACGCGCTGCGCAACGGCGAGGTCGACATGGCCGAGACCGGCTCCGCCGAGCTGCTCGCGCAGGTCGAGGACCTCAAGGGCGTCAAGACCTACAAGGGTCAGGCCACCGCGAACGCGCTGTTCACCCTGAACGCCAAGTCGCCGGCACTCGAGGACCTCGAGGTTCGCAAGGCCGTCATGACCGCGATCAACCTCGAAGAGGTCAAGAAGATCGTCTTCAACGGCCTGAACTACACCGAGGACCCGGCGGGCTCGCTCACCCTGTTCTCGTTCCAGCCGAACTACTCGAACTCGCTCGAGAAGGCCGGCCGCAAGGACGGCGACACCGAGGCTGCGAACAAGCTCCTCGATGAGGCCGGCTGGGTCGCAGGCGATGACGGCATCCGCGAGAAGGACGGCGAGCGGCTGAAGCTCGTCTTCCCCGTGCACAGCGACACCGAGACCGCCAAGGCTCGCTCGCTCGCCGTGCAGGCGCAGCTGAAGAAGGTCGGCGTCGAGGTCGAGGTGGACATGCGTCCGTCGGCAGACTTCGCCGAGGACTACAACACCCAGAACGGTGACATCTTCTTCCTGAACTTCACCTCGTCCGACCCGTTCGGCGCGGCGTGGTTCTGCCAGCTGTACTGCCAGGGCGACAGCCTGAACCTCACCGGCACCCAGACGCCGGAGATCGACAAGATGATCCACGAGGAGCTGGAGACCATCTCCGACCCCGAGAAGCAGACCATCAAGGCCATGGAGATGGAGGCCGAGATCATGTCGCAGACGTGGGGCCTGCTTCCCGCCTTCAACGGCCCGGAGATCTGGACCGTCAAGGAGGGTCTCGCGAACCTGACCCCCGAGCCCTACGTGGGCCTCGACCTCTTCGGCATCCAGCCGGTGGAGAACGTGGGTTACGAGAAGTGATCTGACGGGTCGCTGAGCTGACCGCACAGCGCCCGACGAGCGGGGCCGGTGGAGGATCCACCGGCCCCGCTTTCTTCTTATGCTGAAGGTGTGAGCGTTCAGGTCGTCCTCGTGCACGGGATCCGCACGTCGGCGACGATGTGGCGCTCGCAGCTCGCGTGGCTGTCCGAGAACGGCATCGCGGCGGCAGCCGTCGATCTGCCCGCGCACGGCACGCGGATGGATGAGGACTTCTCTCTGCACGAGGCTCTGCACACGATCGACGTCGCTGTGCGCAGGGCCGCCGCTGTCGGTCCGGTGCTGCTCGTCGGCCACTCGATGGGCGGGCTGCTCTCGCTCGCCTATGCCGGCGGCGAGGACCCGCCGCCGATCGCGGGCGTCGTCGCGGTGTCCTGCACCGCTCTTCCCCGCGGGCCGGCGCTGCGTGCGTACCGCGTGCTCGCCGGGGCCATGAACTCTCTTCCGGGGCGCGGACAGTGGCTCACGGATCGGGTGCTCGCGGCGACTCTGCCCGTCGACACCCGCGGAGACTTCGCTGCAGGCGGGTACGCGTTCGACGCGCAGGACGCGGCGCTGAGCAGTCTCGAGGCGCTCGACCTCTCGACATCGCTCTCGCGCATCCGGGTTCCGCTCTGGTTCGTGAACGGGCAGTTCGACCAGCTGAGGGTGAACGAGGGGCTGTTCCAGCGTCTTGCGCCGCACGCCGAGCTGATCGTCGTCCCCCGGGCATCGCATCTGGTGACGGCGATGCGCCCGTCGGTCTTCAATGCGGTGCTGCGGCTGGCGACCGCGGTCGTGGATGCTCGAGAGTCGGCGTGAGCGGGGATCGGCGGGCCGATGGGGCGGGTTCCACACCTGGGTCTCGCTGCTGGTAGTATTGTTTCTTGGCTTGCGTGTGGGTTCGTCCCTCACGACCGCTGTGCGGCGTCCCTCTACCGTCGGCAGCATCCGATTCCCATCCAGACAGAAAGTGTCCACACGTGGCAAACATCAAGTCGCAGATCAAGCGCAACAAGACCAACCTGAAGGCTCAGGAGCGCAACCGCGCCGTCAAGAGCGAGCTGAAGACGCTGGTCCGCAAGACCCGCCAGGCCATCGCCGCCGGCGACAAGGAGGCCGCAGAGGGCGCCCTCAAGGTCGCTTCCGTGAAGCTCGACAAGGCCGTCAGCAAGGGTGTCGTGCACAAGAACCAGGCGAAGAACCGCAAGTCGGCCATCGCCAAGCAGGTCGCCGCGCTCTGAGCTGAAGCACTCTGCTCTGAAGGCCCGTCCCGTTCGCGGGGCGGGCCTTCTGCTGTACCCGGTCAGTGAGACGCGATGAAGGCATCACGGGTGGCGACGACCGTCACCATGCGCTCGAGAGCGAAGATCGGGTCGCGTGCGGCGCCCTTGACCTCGGCATCAGCGCGGGCGGTGGCCTGGATCGCCATGCCGAGCGAGCGCTCGTTCCACCCTGCAAGGTCTTTACGGGCGCGATCGACCTGCCAGTCCTTCATGCCCAGCTGCTGCGCGAGCTGGCGGCTGGGCTCACGGCGGCCGGCGACGCGAGCCATGGTGCGCAGCTTCATGGCGAAGGCGGCGACCATGGGAACAGGATCGGCTCCCGATGCCAGAGCGTGACGCAGCGCGACGAGAGCCTCGCCGTAGCGACCGGCGATCGCGGTGTCTGCGACGACGAAGGCCGACACCTCGACCCGGCCGCCGTAGTACTTGCTGATGACGTCATCCTTGATGTCGCCCTCGACGTCGCCGATCAGCTGCTGGCACGCCGCGGCGAGCTCGGTCAGGTCGTCGGCGAAGGCCGAGACGAGCGCGCGCAGCGCGGTCGGCTGGATGCGCTTCTTCACGGCCTTGAACTCGCCTGCGGCGAAGTCGACCCGGTCGGAGTCGCGTTTGACGGCGGCGCAGGGGATCTCGATTCCGCCGCCGGTGCCGGCGCGCACCGCGTCGAGCAGTTTCTTGCCGCGCACGGTCGCTCCGGTGTGCCGGAGGATCACCGTCGCACCCTCCTGCGGGGCCTCGAGGTAGCGCACGGCCTCCTGCAGGAAGGCGTCGGTGCACTTCTCGACCCCTGCCACACGAACGAGACGAGGCTCGCCGAACAGCGATGGGGAGGTGAGACCGAGCAGGCTGCCTGCAGCATAGTCATCGGCTCGGATGTCGCTGACCTCGAGCGCAGGGTCTTCAGCGCGCAGGTAGTCGCGCACACCGGCGATCGCACGCTCGGCGAGCACCTCTTCAGGACCCGAGACGAGCACGATCGGAGCGGGTCGCGGCTCACGCCACGAGACCTGCGGGATCTTGGCGCCCTTCGCGGCCGTGCTGCGTGCCGAAGAACGAGGAGCTGCCATCCTCTCAGCCTACCGGCGGGTGCCGACCTTCACTCCTGCCGCTCGGTCCACACGGCGAGCCGCCCGTCGTGCTCGCCCAGCAGCACAAGCCCACGCCGGTCGGTGCGCAGCGCCCGAGAGCCCGCCGCCTCGAGCAGCGAGAGAGTCTCCCTGCGAGGATGCCCGTAGTCGTTCCCCTCCCCCACGCTGATCAGCGCCACCGGCGCCGCGACCTCGGCGTACAGTGCCGGCTCCTGGTCCCGACTGCCGTGGTGCGCGACCTTGACGACGGCGTAGCGACCGCTCACGCGCCCGCTCGACAGCAGCTGCCGCTGAGGAGCCGCAGAGAGGTCGCCGAGCATCAGCATCCGCGGCACTCCCCCGCCGGCGACGTCGACGACGAGACTCGCGTCGTTGCCGCTGGGGAACGCCGCTGAGTCCGGCGGCGGCCAGGTGATACGCCATCGGGCCGCGCCGAGCACCCCGTGCGTGCCGACAGCGCCCTCCCGGAGCACCGCGCCCTCCGCCGCCAGCTCGTCGAGGATCCTCTGATCGGCGGGCTCGGCGACCGGTCCGTGCAGCACCGTCGCGACCCTTCCCGCGAGCGATGTCGCCGCACCGACGTGATCGAGGTCGAAGTGGGTGAGCACGAGCAGGTCGATCCGGTCGGTTCCGGTCTGGGCGAGACAGCGGCCGAGGGCATCGGGATCAGCACCCGTGTCGACCAGTGCCGTGTGGCCGTCTGACCTGATGAGCACCGCGTCGCCCTGCCCGATGTCGCATGCGGCGATCGACCATTCCCCCGGCGCGGTCATGGATGCGAGAGGCCCGGTGAGCAGCATCCGTGCCGCCGATACCGCCAGGGCGACGACGACCACCGCCGCGGCGGTGAGATGCAGTCGTCTCGAACGTGGCCGGACGAGCATCAGCGTGACCGCGGTGCTCAGCACGGCGACCACGAGCGCTGCCAGAGGGCCAGCCGGCACAGCCGCTGTCGCGCCGGGAAGGCCCGCCGTCACGGTCGCGGTCGTCTGAATCCAGGCCGCAGGCAGCCAGGCCGCCGCAGCGAGCAGATCCGCCAGCACGGGAAGAGGTGCAGCGAGGCAGGCGAGAAGCCCGATGACCGTCGCGATGGGCGCGGCAGGCGCCGCCAGAAGATTGGCGACCACTCCGACGATCGACTGCGTGTCGGAGAACAGTGCGACGATCGGGCCGCATACGAGCTGCGCTGCCAGCGGCACCGACAGCGCCAGCCCCAGCGGCCCGGGCATCCACCTGTCGAGTCCGCGCAGCAGCGGCCTCGACAGCAGGAGCAGAGCGGCGGTCGCCGCCGCCGAGAGGGCGAAACCCGGTGTGGCGGCCAGCCACGGGTCGGCGATCAGCAGGCCGCAGACCGCCAGCGACAGCATCGGCAATCCCGCGCTCGGGCGGCCGAGAAGCACAGCGAGCATGGCGAGTGACGCCATCACCGATGCGCGCACGACGCTCGGCTCCGGCGTGACGAGCACGACGAAGGACCCGAGCGCGAGCAGCGACAGGGCGACGCGCAGGAACAGCCCTCCGGAGCACAGGGACACGAGCCAGAAGACGGCTGCGACGACGATCGCGCAGTTGGCGCCGCTGACGGCGGTGAGGTGACTGAGGCCCGAGGCCAGCATCGCGGCGCTCACGTCTGGCGTCACAGCTCTCGTATCGCCTACGGCGAGGCCGGGCAGGAGCCCCGCGCCGGGTTCTGGCAGTGCTCCGGCGCGCTCGATGAAGCCCCCACGCACCCCGGCGGCGACCGCGAAGATCCCGGCTGCCGGTCGAGCCACTTCAGCACGGGAACCGAACACGACCAGGGCGGCGCGCTCCCCGGCATCCGTGCGCTTGCCCTGCCCCGTGACACGCAGGACAGCACCGAGGTCTGCGCCGTCGACAGGGTCCACTCCGATGCGCACCGGGGCGCTGATCCGCTGCTGCTGCGCCGGCGGCCCTATCTCGAGTGTCTGCGCGTCGAACCACAGCCGCCCGTCACGCCCCGTGGACGCCGAGGAGGTGACCTCCACCAGAGCCTCGATCACGTGCCCGTCCTGTGCGGCGAGGAGCTCTCGTGTCGCCTGGGCTGCAGAGACGGTGGCTGCCAGCCCCGCACCGCACAGCAGTGCGAGCACGACGAGGCCGGCACCGCGTCGCCGCACAGCGACCAAGAGCACGGCACCGCCGATTCCTGCGCCGATCGCGGGGACGGCGAGATCAGGCAGATGGACCAGCAGCAGAGCGACGCCCCACAGCACCACCGCCAGCAGGGCGGTGCGCAGGTCTTTCACACCCGCACCTTCTCGCGTACGCCGGCGAGCAGCTTCTCGCCGATACCGGGCACGGCCAGCAGATCGTCGACAGAGCGGAATCCCCCGTTCTCATCACGCCAGTCGATGATCCGCTGAGCGAGGGCCGGCCCGATTCGCGGCAGGGTCTCGAGTGCCGCGGGGTCCGCGGTGTTCAGGTTGACGATCCCGTCCTCGTCCGGGCTGCCACCTGCACCTGGCGCCCCTGCAGCTCCCTGCGCCGGCTCGGCGCCGATCTTCGGCACGACGATCTGCTCGCCATCGCTCAGCGGCCTGGCCAGGTTCACCGCGTGCAGGTCTGCGCTGTCGAGCGTGCCGCCCGCCGCCGCCAGCGCGTCCACGAGTCGGGCCTCAGGGTCGACGATGTACAGCCCCGGCGCGGCGACCTCCCCGAGCACATGGACGTACAGACCGTCGGCCGGAGCGACCCCCGATGCGTCGCTCTCTCGAGCAGATGTCGGAGAGCCGTCACCGAGCGCGATGCTCTCGACCGGTGCAGCCTGCCCGCGCAGAATGCCCCACCCCACCGCCGCTGAGAGCACCACCAGCCCGAGCGTCACGGCGGCTCCGACGCCGAGCCTGAGGCGCGAGCGCGCACCGGCGCGCGACTCGGAGGGTTCGTCAGCTGGCACCCTGCAACGCTAGACCGCGCTTCGCACCGCGCCGGGCGCGGATTCCGCTGCGTGTGGACAACTCACGAGCGCCGACGGATGTGCAGGGCCGACGGCATCGAGCGGGGCGCGGCGATCCGTTCTGGGCGATCGTGCGCCGCATGGCCGGAGACCCGACCATGCTGCGGACGTTCGCTGAGCGGGTCAGCCCTTGACGGCGAAGTTGACGATCTTGGGCGCGCGGACGATCACGCGCACGATCTCCTTGCCCTCGAGAGCGCGCTGCACCTTCTCGTCGGCGCGTGCCGCGGCCTCGAGGTCGGAGTCGGAGATGTCGGCTGCGACATCGAGGGTCGCGCGGACCTTGCCGTTGACCTGCACCGCGACGGTCGCCGTGTCCTGCACCAGCAGGGCAGGGTCGGCATCCGGCCACTGCACGGCGCTCACCGACGGCTCGTGACCGAGTCGGGCCCACATCTCCTCCCCGGTGTGCGGCGAGATGAGCTCGATGATCATCGCGACCGTCTCGGCCGCCTCGCGCACCGCCGGGTCGGCGGCGCCCGCACCGGTGTCGATCGTCTTGCGGACGCCGTTCACGAGCTCCATCAGACGCGCGACGAGCACGTTGAACTTGGTCTGCTCCACCAGCGACGGCGCGTCGGCCAGCAGACGGTGGGTGATGCGACGCAGGGTCACGTCACCGGCATCCGGAGCCGCGCCCGGCTCGCTCGCGACCTCGTCCGCGACGCGCAGCGCGCGAGAGAGGAACTTCTGCGCACCCGACAGCGAGACGCCGTTCCACTCCTTGTCGTCCTCCACGGGGCCCGCGAACGCCAGGCCCAGACGCAGAGCATCGGCACCGTACTGTCCCAGCAGGTCGGACAGCTCGACGAGGTTGCCCTTGCTCTTCGACATCTTCGCGCCGTCCATGATGACCATGCCCTGGTTCACCAGGTTCGAGAACGGCTCCTCGAAGTCGATCAGACCGAGGTCGAACAGCACCTTGGTGATGAAGCGGGCGTACAGCAGGTGAAGGATCGCGTGCTCGACACCGCCGAAGTAGCCGTCGATCGGAGCCCATCTCCTGGCCTGCTCGGGATCGAAGGCGAACTCGTCGCTGTTCGGCGAGAGGAACCGCAGGAAGTACCACGAGCTGTCGACGAAGGTGTCCATCGTGTCGGCGTCGCGCAGGGCGGGCTCGCCGGAAGCAGGATCGACCGTGCGCACCCACGACTCGGCCGCACCAAGGGGCGACGAGCCCTTGGGGCGCAGATCGAGACCGTCGACGCTCGGCAGCTTCACGGGAAGGCGGTCCTCAGGCACCGGCACGACGCTGCCGTCGTCGAGGTGCAGCATCGGGATCGGGGTGCCCCAGAAGCGCTGTCGCGAGATCAGCCAGTCGCGCAGGCGGTAGTTCTTCGCGGCCCGGCCGGTGCCCGCCTCGCTCAGCTTCTCGACGGTGCGGGCGATGGCCTCGTTCTTCTCCAGGCCATCGAGCTCGCCCGAACCCGTCATGCGGCCGTTGCCGACCAGAGCCACGCCGGTGGTCGCGGGGTCGAGCTCAGCCAGGTCGTCACCCTCGTTCGCCCCACCCTCGACGGTCGTGTCGAGCACGACCCGGATCGGCAGGTCGAACGCGCGGGCGAAGTCGAGGTCACGCTGGTCGTGCGCAGGCACGGCCATCACGGCACCGTGACCGTAGTCTGCCAGCACGTAGTCTGCGGCCCAGATGGGCATCCGCTCGCCGTTCACGGGGTTGATCGCGAAGCGCTCGAGGAACACGCCCGTCTTCGGACGATCGGTCGACTGGCGCTCGATCTCGCTCTGCTTCTGCACCGTCTCGAGGTAGCCCTGGAAGCGCTCGCGCACCTCGGACGAGGCTCCGGATGCCAGCTCCGCAGCCAGGTCGGAGTCGGGGGCGATCACGAAGAAGGTCGCGCCGTGCAGGGTGTCGGGGCGCGTCGTGAAGACCGTGACGGGCTCGTCGCGACCCTCGATGACGAAGTCGACGTCGGCCCCCGTCGAGCGGCCGATCCAGTTGCGCTGCATCTGCAGCACCTTGTGCGGCCAGTGACCTTCGAGGGTGTCGAGGTCATCGAGCAGACGGTCGGCGTACTCGGTGATCTTGAAGTACCACTGGGTCAGCTTCTTCTTGACGACCTCGGCGCCGCACCGCTCGCATCGGCCGTCGACGACCTGCTCGTTGGCCAGCACCGTCTGGTCGTTCGGGCACCAGTTCACGGCGCTCTTCTTGCGGTACGCGAGGCCGCGTTCGTACAGCTTCAGGAACAGCCACTGGTTCCAGCGGTAGTACTCGGGGTCGGAGGTGTGCAGCACGCGCGACCAGTCGTACGACATGCCGTAGCCGCGGAAGCCGGCCTTGTGCTGGTCGATGTTCTTGTAGGTCCACTCGCGCGGGTCGGCGCCGCGTTTGATGGCCGCGTTCTCAGCGGGCAGGCCGAACGAGTCCCACCCGATCGGGTTCAGGACATTGTGACCACGGTGACGCCAGTACCGCGCGACGATATCGGGGTACAGGTAGTTGATGGCGTGCCCCATGTGCAGATCGCCAGAGGGGTACGGGAACATCCCGAGGATGTACTTGCGCGGCCTCTCGTCGTCGTCTCCGCCGGCCACGAACGTCTCGTTGTCGGCCCAGTACTCCTGCCACTTGAGCTGGATGTCATGTGCGGACATGACTTCAGTGGACTCGGCGTGCGACGCGTGCTCGGTCAAGGAAACGGCCAATCTGACGATGCGGGACAGCCCGGAAATCGGGTCCTTCCAGGGTATCGCGAGCCAGAGGCGCCTAGGTAACCGGCAGCAGGTCATGCCAGGGCTGCGGCAGCTGCGCACCGAGGGCGGCCAGCGGCGCTCTCGCCTTCGTCGCGACCTCAGCCGCCTCCGCTTCCGCCTGCGACAGCCAGGTGATCCCACCGCCGGCGCCCACGGATGCCGAGTCCGCGTCCACCACGATCGTGCGGATGACCATCGCGAGGTCGACCCGCCCGTCGAGACCGACATGACCGAAGCATCCGGAGTAGATGCCGCGCGGCGCGCGTTCGAGGCGGTGCAGGATCGTCATCGCCGACAGCTTCGGCGCACCGGTCATGCTGCCCGCGGGGAAGGCCGCGTCGCACAGGTCGCCGAAGGTGACCCCTTCGCGCAGCCGCACGCTCACCGTGCTGACCAGCTGATGCACTGCGGGATACGTCTCGACCTGCCAGAGCCTCTCGACATCGACCGTGCCAGGCACGCCGACGTGCGACAGATCGTTGCGCATGAGGTCGACGATCATGACGTTCTCGGCGCGCTCCTTGACATCGGTGCGCAGCTCGTCGGCGAGCCGGGCGTCGTCCTCCGCCGTCGCCCCCCGCGGCCGGGTCCCCTTGATGGGGCTCGTGGACGCCTGTCCGTCGCCCGTCGCGAGGAACTGCTCGGGGCTCGCGCTGAGCACGTGCTGCTCCCCCACTCGCAGGTAGCCGCCGTGGTGTGCGGGCGTCGCCGCACGCAGTCGCCGGTAGACGACGAAGGGATCATCGGGTCGTGCTGTCGTGAATCGCGTGGTGAGGCACAGCTGATACGCGTCGCCCCGCCGGATCGCCGATCGGCACTCCTCGACGAGGGCGGTGTACTCGGCCACCCCGTGCCTCGGCGTCGCGATCTGCGAGCCTGCGGGGACCGCTGCGGGTTCGAGAGCAGGGGCGGTCATCGCCTCGCTCACGGAGCGCGCCCAGGTGTCGAGCTCGTCCGCGGGCGCCAGTGCGTGCACCTCGCCCGTCGCATGGTCCACCGCGACCGCGCCGGTGACGCCGATCCAGGTCGGCTTCGCGGCGGTGTCCGCGACGGGGGCGCCGTTCGCGGCGGCGCCGTGCTCATACGGCAGCCAGCCGACCCAGCCTCCGAGGAAGGGGATGCGCGACGTCCGTGCCGGTGTGCTCAGGCCGACGGCGCGCACCGCCGACGGGTCCGGGTCGGCGAAGCCCGTTCCGATGAGGCTCCAGCCACCCTGCGGATCGATCCCGGCATCCAGCCAGAAGACATCGCCCGCGCCGCCGAACAGGCGGGCGAACAGCGTCTCGACGTCGGGGCGCCGATCATCGACGACACGCAGGAGGCGTGCGATCAGCGGGAGTGGTGCGGGCACCTTCACAGCGTATGGCTCCGCCGCAGGCTTTACGCTCATGGGGTGAACGACTTCGTGCTCTGGGTCATCGAGGCCGTGCAGGCCGTCGACCCGGTGCTGCGCACGGTGCTGGCGGGTGTCGCGATCATGCTCGAGACGAGCATCCTGATCGGCCTCGTGGTGCCCGGCGACACGGTCGTCCTCGTCGCCGCGATCGGCGTCGACGGCTGGGCGGAGGGCATCGCGCTCGGCGTCACAGTGGTCATCGGCGCGCTGATCGGCGAGTCGATCGGCTTCTGGCTGGGCACCTGGGCGGGTCCGCACATCCGCGCCTCCTGGCTCGGACGGCGGATCGGCGAGGAGCACTGGCAGCGCTCCGAGCGCTACCTTCGCCGCCGCGGAGGCGTCGCCATCTTCCTCTCCCGCTTCCTGCCGGTGCTGCACTCGCTCGTGCCGCTCACCGTGGGGATGAGCGGATACGCCTACCGCCGGTTCATCGCGTGGACGCTGCCGGCGTGCGTGCTGTGGTCCGGTCTGTACGTCGGCCTCGCCGCCACCGCTGCGGGCAGCTATCACGAGCTCTCGGAGAGGGTGCACTACGCCGGCTACCTGTTCGTCGGGGTCATCGTGGTGCTGCTCGTGGTGCTGCTCGTCGGCAAGAAGCTGCTCGCGCGGCGCGAGGAGCGGCACATGCGCCATCCCGGCGAGGTGAACGAGGCCGAGCGGCACTCCGAACAGTGACCCCGCGGCGCAACCGTGAAAGACTGGTGACGATGTCTCCTGCCTCACCGGCCAAGATCCACTGGTTCGCCCGACTCGAACACCGCGTCCACGTCTGGCGCGAGCGACGCGCTCGCCGACGGGGGCGTTCGGCGACCGCCGTGCCCTTCCCCGGCTACGGCAGCACCGCCGGCTGGGTCCGCGTCGTCGGTCGCGCGCTGATCGTGCCGGCACCGCTGAAGAAGACCCGCGGCGAAGGGAGCGTCCGCGGCTGGCGCTCGTTCGTCAGCATCCCGGTCAGCTTCGCCTCGGTCGTCATCGAGATCGGCGGTCGGACGCACACGGTCGTCGCCGACCGCGGCGGCGTGATCGACACGGTGATCGACGCTGAGCTCCCCGCAGGGTGGCAGACCTTCACAATGTCTGTCGAGGGACAGAAGCCGCTCGAGGCCACCGCCTTCATCGTCGACGAGAACGTCGAGTTCGGCGTGGTGTCCGACGTGGACGACACGGTGATGGTCACGGCACTGCCGAGACCGTTCATCGCCGCATGGAACTCGTTCGTGGTCGACGAGCACGCACGCACGCCGGTGCCAGGCATGGCGGTGCTGCTCGAGCAGCTGCGGCGCGACAACCCGGGCTCGCCGATGATCTACCTCTCGACCGGAGCGTGGAACGTCGCCCCGACCCTGCGGCGCTTCCTCAGCCGTCACCTCTTCCCGGCCGGCGCCATGCTGCTCACCGACTGGGGCCCGACGCACGACCGCTGGTTCCGCAGCGGCCAGGCTCACAAGACGAGCAACCTCCGCCGCTTGGCGCAGGAGTTCCCGAATGTCCGATGGCTGCTGATCGGCGACGACGGACAGCACGACGAGGCGATCTACTCGCAGTTCCAGGAGGAGCATCCCTCGTCGGTCGCTGCGGTCGCCATCCGCCGACTGCTGCCCGCCGAGGCGGTTCTGGCCGGTGGTCGCGCGTCGGGAGAGCATGCCGACGGCGACGTGCCGTGGGTGAGCGCCGAGGACGGCGCGGGCCTGCGCGAGCGGCTCACCGAGGTCGGCATCCTCAACGACCCGTCATGACGGCGCTGTCGCGCGCCGAATGGTCGGCTCGTGCTGAGGCGCATGCCGAGCGAGCCGACGCTCTGACGGCTGCGCACCGCGAGCGTCAGCAGCGCGGCGAGAAGCATCCGGTCGAGGACTTCCTCTTCACCTACTACTCGTACAAGCCCGCGCAGCTGCGCAGATGGCATCCGGGTGCGGGGGTGACGCTGCACGACGCTGCGGAGCGCGCCGGCTGGCGCTGGTACTCGCCCGGCCCTCGTCCCGGCGACGTGGTTCCCGATGCGGAGATGTTCCAGGCGGAGAAGCCGCAGCTCGCCTCACTCGTCGAGCGGATGCTGCGACTGACCGCCGCACGCCCCGGTCAGTTCGGATGCTTCGGGCTGCACGAGTGGGCGATGGTCTATCGCTCCGACGAGCACCGGCACGCCGTGCCCCTTCGGCTGGGCGGCGCCGGTACGGATGCGGTCGTCGAGGCCGGCGAGCTGCGATGCACGCACTTCGATGCCTTCCGCTTCTTCACCGACGACGCTGTGCCCCGCAACAGGCTGCCGTTGAGCCGCGAGGGCCAGCCCGATATCGAGCAGCCCGGATGCCTCCATGCGGGGATGGACGTGTACAAGTGGGCGATCAAACTGGGTCCGCTGGTGCCCGGTGAGCTCATGCTCGATGCCTTCGAGCTCGCCTCCGACATCCGCCGTCTCGACATGGAGGCCGCTCCCTACGATCTGTCGGAGTGGGGCGTCCGGCCGGTGCGGATCGAGACCGCAGAGGGCAAGGCCGAGTACGTGCGCCGGCAACGGACGTTCGCTGAGCGGGGCAACGCTCTGCGTCACGCGATACTCGGCGCCTGGCTCGGGGCGAAGCTCCCCGTCGACTCGGCCGCGAGCTGAGCGAGATGCCGACGCACGCCCGCTGCGGCCGTGCGGCCTGCGCGGTTGGCGCCGATCGTGCTCGCTGAGGGTCCGTAGCCGACCAGCTGGATGCGAGGATCGGCCACCGCGGTCGTGCCGCGCCCGCCACGATCGAGCTGGATGCCGCCCTGCGGGCTGCGGAGATGAAGCGGGGCGAGATGGGCGATCGCGGGCCGGAACCCGGTGGCCCAGAGGATGATGTCGACGGCTTCGAAGGATCCGTCCGCCCACCGCACGCCGTCGGGCTCGATCGACGAGAACATCGGCCGTCGTGCGGCGTACGCCCCGAGCCGCTCGGCCTCCCTCTCCTGCGGCCGCAGCATGAGTCCTGTGACGCTGACGACGCTCTCGGGCGGGAGGCCCTGCGCGACTCTCTGCTCGACCAGGGCGACCGCCGCGGCCCCCGCCTCGGGAGTGAAGTCATCGGTCCGCCAGACCGGCGCCCTGCGGGTCACCCACACCGTGTCAGCGATCGGAGCGAGCGCGCCGAGGAACTGCACGGCCGATGCGCCGCCGCCGACGACCAGCACCCGCTTGCCGCGGAAGTGCTCGGGTCCCGGATAGTCGACGGTATGCAGCTGCTCGCCGACGAAGGTCTCCATGCCCGGGTAGTGCGGCACGAACGGCTGGGTCCAGGTGCCCGTCGCGTTGACGAGGGTGCGACTGCGCCACGACCGCTCCCCCGCCCGGATCGCCAGGATGCCGCCGTCGTCGCGCACGTCGTCGACGTGGACAGGACGGATCACGGGCAGGGCATGGTCGCGTTCGTATGCCGCGAACGTCTGCGGCACGGCGAGATTCGCGCGGGCATCGTCGTGCACGGGCGCGTCGTCACCGGGCAGTTCGGCGACGCGGTGCACGTCGCGCATGGTCAGGGCATCCCACCGATGCTGCCAGGCCCCGCCTGGGTGGACATCCGCGTCGAGCACGACGTGCTCGACGCCGAGCCGCTGCAGGTGGTACGACGCCGAGAGACCCGCCTGGCCCGCTCCGATCACGACGCTGTCGAGAATGCTCACACCCGTGCACAACATCTGCACAGGCGCGGTTGTTCCTGCTTGCTACCCTGGTGCTGAAGCGACCGGCGGGACGACCCGGCGGAGAGATCACAGGTGGGGACGGCCCCGCAGATTCGGTTCGCACCGTGACCCGCTCAGGCCTCCTCCACTCCGTCCTCACCCGCAGCGCCATCGTGCGCCTCATACTCGGCTGGGGCTCATTCGTCCTCCTGCTGGCCCTCGGGCCGCTGCTCTCGGGACCGTTGCCGACGATCACGCTCTGGCTCGCGCTGGCGGTCATCGTCGCCGTCATCTCGGTCTGCGCGTTCGGCGTCGTCATCGAGGCGGAGCACCTGGCGCATCGACTCGGCGACCCGTACGGCACCCTCGTGCTGACGCTGTCGATCGCCGCGATCGAGGTGATCCTCATCGCCGCCGTGATGCTCGGGCCCGGTGAGCATCAGACGATCGCCAGAGACTCGGTGATGGCCGTGTCGATGATCATCATGAACCTCGTCATCGGCGTCGCGCTCATCGCCGGCGGAATGCGGCACGCCGAGCTGCGTGCCAATCGGACGGGCGTCTCGACCTACCTCGGCATGCTCGTCGTGCTGCTGGCGGTGGCGTTCGCGTTCCCGGCCTTCCTCGGTGACGACGGCGCATATCCCCCTGCCGCCGCGATCACGATGGTCGTGCTCGTGGTGCTGCTCTACGCGTTCTTCCTGCTGCGCCAGACGGGTGCGCAGAAGACGGACTTCCAGGAGGTGGATGCCGCTCGAGATGCCCGTGGCGATGCCCCGCGCGTCTCCGCGATGGCCGTGATGGCCGAGCACCGTGCGGAGCTCATCGCGCGCGTCCTGCTTCTGCTCGCCCTCGTGCTGCCGATCGTGCTGCTCTCGCACGACATGGCGACACTGCTCGACGATGGACTGAGCAGGCTCGGAGCGCCGGTGGCCCTGTCGGGCATCCTCATCGCGATGATCGTGTTCCTGCCCGAGACGATCACGACCGTACGGGCGGCGCTGGGCGGCGAGATGCAGCGCGTCAGCAATCTGTGCCACGGCGCCCTGGTCTCGACGGCCGGGCTCACGATCCCCGCGGTGCTCACGATCGGCCTGCTCACCGGTCAGACCGTGCTGCTCGCCGAGAGTCCGGTGAATCTGCTGCTGCTGGGCCTCACCCTGCTGCTGACGATGGCCACGTTCGGCGCCCGGCGCCTGAACCCGCTGCACGGCGCCACGCACCTGCTGCTCTTCGTGCTCTACGTGTTCAGCGTGTTCGCATAGCGACGCGTATGCCGGCACAGGCATCCGGAAACGAAGAAATCCCGCGATCTCTCGCGGGATTTCTCTTCGGTGGACCTGAGGGGACTCGAACCCCTGACCCCCTGCATGCCATGCAGGTGCGCTACCAGCTGCGCCACAGGCCCATATCCGCCGCCGAACTCGGCAACCTGATCAGCATACTACGGACCGGCGGGCGACAGCCAAATCGCCCGCGCACGTCGGGAGTGTCGGCTACTCCGAGGTCGCCGCTGCGTCAAGAGCCTCCGGGCCGCCGCGCACGAGAGCTAGATTCGCCGCACACGACTCGCACCGAGTCGCCGAACCGAGGAGCCATCATGACGAACCCCACCCCGAACATGCTTCCCGAAGACCCCGACCTCGAGGAGGAGGACGCCGGCATGCCGACCCGGGAGGTCGACGGCGAGGTCGAGATCGATCCGGATGCCGATCCCGATCAGGTCGACAGCATCGACGCCGACCGCCTCGCCTCGGGCGCAGAGGACGAAGACGACGCCTGGGCGGGCGACGAGCGCACCGACTGACCTCAGCTGATCGCGAGAGGCCCCTCGAGGGCGTACGAGGTATCGGCGACCTCGAAGCCGATCGCCCGGTTCAATGAGAGCATGGCGCTGTTGTCGACGGCGGTCGACGTCTGCACCCAGCGTGCAGCGGCCGCCGCCGGCACCGAGCGCAGCTGCCGCAGATTCTCCGCCTTGAGCAGTCGCGCGATCCCCCGGCCGCGATACGCGCCCTCGACGAACGTGTCATCCTGCACGATGATCTCATCACCGTCTCTCGCGATGAAGATCACCGTGTAGCCGACGCCGTGCGATCCCGCACGCGCCATCGCCCGAGCGAGGATCCACCCCTGATCGCTCATGCGCTTCTCATGAGCACGCACCCACTCGGCATCGATCACGGTCGTCCGTCTGGTGAGCTCGCCCAGGGGCACGTCATCGCGCATGCTCGCGTTCAGGCGCACCCAATCAGCGAGCATGCCCTCCGGAACGGCGCCCGTCCATGCGACGACATCGACGCCCGAGACCGAGGGGGCGTCGGGGACCGCTGACGCGGTGTCGCGCAGCATCCGGAACTCGCTGTTCGCGATCGAGAGGCCGATGCTCTCCGCGAAGGCCACTCCGGGCGCCGACCACGTCTCGGACTGCGCCACGGCAGGCGAGTGCTCAGCGAGCAGCTCCCCCGCGGCCTGCCAGAGCGCTGTGCCGCGACCGCGACGACGGTGCTCGGGGAGCACTCCGACGGTGAGCTCTGCAGGATCGCCATCGGTCACCGCGACATCGGCCGCGCCCGCGACCGAGCCGTCGTCAGCGCGAAGGACGAGCGCCCATCGGCGACGGCCCGAAGGCGGGTCGGCGAACTGCGCCAGAATGCTCTCGTCGCTCGGCCACCGAGCACCGACGCGATCGCCGACGCCGGATCGCGGCGCTCCGTTCGATGAGCGCCGCCGCGTCGACCGGGTCGACGACGGAGGCGCGCACCGTCACTCCCCCGCGGCGGGGGCGGGAAGCTCGATCGGAACGACCGGGCAATCCTTCCAGAGACGCTCGAGGCCGTAGTAGACGCGCTCCTCGGAGTGGAAGACGTGCACGACGAGGTCGCCGAAGTCGAGCAGCACCCAGCGAGACTCCGCGCGGCCTTCGCGGCGCACGCGACGGTGACCTGCCTCGAGAAGCTGGTCCTCGATCTCGTCCGCGATGGCGGCGACGTTGCGCTCGCTGTTTCCGGTGACGAGAAGGAAGATGTCGACGAGCGGCAGCGGCTCGGAGACGTTGAGGGCGATGAGGTCCTCTCCGCCCTTCGCATCCGCCGCGCGCGCGGCGATCTGCAGCATCTCATTGGCTGTCTGGGGGGATTGCATCAACCGAGGACTCCTGAAGTGAAAGCGATGATGAGCGACGCGGCCAGCGCGAGCGCGAGACCACCGGCGACGATCGCCAGGGTCAGAGTGAGCTTGTTGCTCTTATCGGGAGCGGGCGGTCGGATGACCTCGCCCGCGGGCTTCGAGGTGCTGATCGCCGAGCTGGCGGCGATCGGGGTGGGCGACGAGGCGGGAGCCAGCTCGCCGTCGAGAAGCACGGCGTCGACGTCCTTGCCGTCGGTCGTGCCGAGCGCATGACCCTGCGAGCCGACACCCTCGGGCAGCTGGTAGGTGCCGGTGATGAGCAGCTCACCGGTGGATGCAACGGGCCCCGAGAGCGACCCCGCACCCGGCGACGGCGTGAAGATGAGGGTGCTCGCAGTCTTGTGCGGGCCCGCCGAACCGCTCTCGAGCAGTTCGTCGAACGCTGCGGGAGCACCGTGACCGCCGTGCGATCTCTTCACTCCGATGCCGAACGCCGCACCGACCATCGGACGGTCCGCTTCGCTCTCGGTCCCCTGCGCGGCCGTGGAACCGGCGGTCGGCTCGGTCTGGGGCTCGACGCCCGACTCGGCTGAGGTCGGCTCGAAAGGGGCAGACTCGTCGGGGGCCGGCTCGGCGTCAGCGGGCTCTGACGGTGCGTCGAAGCGCGGCGCCTGCGCGGCCTGAGGAGCGAAGGCAGGGATGCCGGACACGAGACCGGGTGACGCGACTGCCGGCTCATCCGCCATGGGCTGCTCGACGACGGGCTCACCGACGACGGGCTGCTGGACCACGGCCTCTGCGATGACCGGCTGCTCGACGACCGGCTCGTCCTCGACCGGCTGCTCGCCCGTGGCGACCACGGGCACGGATCCGGTGCGGATGCGCTCCTGCTCGCGCGCGGCGCGACGGGTCAGCGGTGACGATGCGGAGGGCGCCGGGGTCGCCGACGCCGCATCTTCGACGGGCGGTGTCGGCGTGAAGGCCGGCCCCGAGGGGGCCGGGGCGGTCGTCTCGGCGGCAGCCGCGGACTCGGTGGCCTGCGGCTCGGCCGGCTCCGGCTGGGCGGCAGCCGTGGCCTCCTCACCGCCGACGACCGGTGTCGAGCCGGTCAGACGAAGCTCACGCAGCTGCTTGCGCGTGAGGGTGTGCCCGTCCTCTTCAGTGCTCATGCCTTGCTCCGATACAGATGATGCTTCGCGATGTACTGGACCACGCCATCCGGCACCAGGTACCAGACGGGCTGCCCGTCGGCGACGCGCTCGCGGCAGTTCGTCGATGAGATCGACAGCGCCGGCACTTCGAGCTGACTCACATCCTCGGTGGGCAGTCCGTCCGTGCTCAGCACGTGGCCTGGTCGAGAGACGGCGACGAAGTGGGCGAGATCCCAGAGTTCATCATGGTCCCTCCAGCTGAGAATCTGCGCCACGGCGTCGGCCCCGGTGATGAAGAACAGCTCGGCGTCGGGCCGCTGCGCCTTGAGATCACGCAGCGTGTCGATCGTGTACGTCGGCCCGTCGCGATCGATGTCGACCCGGCTCACGGTGAAGTCGGGATTGGATGCGGTCGCGATGACCGTCATCAGGTAGCGATGCTCGCTCGGTGAGACGTTCTGCTTCTGCCACGGCTGACCGGTGGGCACGAACACGACCTCATCGAGGTCGAACGAGTGCGCCACCTCGCTCGCCGCGACCAGGTGACCATGGTGGATGGGGTCGAACGTGCCACCCATCACGCCGATGCGCGGTGCTCGAGCGGTGGAATCGTGCATGCGGTCCTAGTGGCCGTGGCCGTCCTTGCCGTGCTTCAGCGCGTACGCCTCGGCCTTGGCCGCGTGACGATTGGCGACGTTGCGGAAAGACAGCGTCACCAGGCCCATCACGGCGAAGATGATCGCGGCGATGACACCGAAGATGAAGGTTTCGGCAGCCACGTTGCCGTGGTGCTCCGTCTCGGCTGCGGCCATCGCAATCTGTGCGACGAGGTTCATCCTGACTCCGTTCGTGACCTGGCGAGCAAACGCCTGTCCAGTCTAGTCCTCAGCCGCGGATCTGACCGGACCCGCGCGCGAGCCACTTCGTGCTGGTCAGCTCGCCGAGCCCCATGGGCCCGCGGGCATGCAGCTTCTGCGTCGAGATGCCGACCTCGGCACCGAAGCCGAACTCCGCACCGTCGGTGAACCGCGTGGAGGCGTTGACCATCACGACAGCCGAATCGACCTCCGCCAGGAAGCGCTCGGCGTTGCGCGAATCGGTCGTGATGATCGACTCCGTGTGACCCGTGCTGTAGCGGCGGATGTGTGCGAGCGCCTCGTCGAGGTCGTCGACGACCTTGATCGCGATCTCGAGCCCCAGGTACTCAGTGGCCCAGTCCTCGTCGGTGGCCGGGATCGTGCCGGCGACGAGTCCCACGACCATGTCGTCGCCATGGATCGCCACGCCCTCGCTGAGCAGAGCGCTGGCGATGACGGGCACGAGCTGAGGGGCCGCCTGGCGATGCACGAGCAGCGTCTCGACGGCATTGCACACGCTGGGACGCTGCACCTTCGCATTGACGACGATGTCGCGCGCCCAGTCCATGGGTGCCGACTCGTCGATCACGATGTGCACCACGCCGGCCCCGGTCTCGATGACCGGCACGGTCGATTCGGTCACCACGGTCTCGATGAGCGAGGCGCTGCCGCGCGGCACCAGTACGTCGATGAGCCCGCGGGCGTGCATCATGGCCTTCGCGCCCTCGCGTCCGAAGTCGTCGACGCTCTGGATCGCCTCGGGATCGTGCCCGAGCGCCTCGACAGCCTGGCGCATCACCGAGACGAGAACCGTGTTCGAGTCTCGTGCGGCACTGCCGCCTCGCAGCACCACCGCGTTGCCCGAGCGCAGCGCGAGCGCGGCGATGTCGACCGTCACGTTCGGCCGCGCCTCGTAGATCGCTCCGACCACGCCGAAGGGCACGCGCACCTGCTCGAGGGCCACGCCGTTCGGCATCCGGTGCCCGCCCACGACCTGACCGACCGGGTCGGGCAGGGTGGCGACGTCACGGACCGCGGCGGCGAGAGCCGCGATGCGCCGCTCGTCCAGGCGCAGCCTGTCGATGAGCGCATCGCCGATGGCATCCGCTCGCCCTCGCTCGACATCGCGGTCGTTCGCCTCGACGATGCCCGCCGCGTTCGATTCGATCGCGGCGGCGATCGCCTCGAGCAGGTCAGCCTTCTCGGCGCTGGTCAGACGGGCGACCGAACGAGACGCCTCCTTGGCGCGCGTCAGGCGATCCAGCGCGGTGTCCGCGGGGGCGTCGGTGACGGAGGAAGTGCTCATGCGGTCAGTGTATCGACGGCCGAGCAGCCCTCGGGCCGCCGTGACGTCCGCCGTCAGGCGGTGACAGAGGGGGCGAACCAGGTGCCGATCTGCGCGCCCTCGAGAGCCTTGCCCACGAGGTCGGCGCTCGTGACCAGCACGCCGATGCCCGATCCCGCCGCCATTCGCGCCGCAGAGACCTTGGTGGCCGCTCCCCCGGTGCCGACGCTGTTGACGACCGACGCACCGAACTCGAGCCCGCTCAGATCCGAATCGGCGGGGATCTCGTCGATCGGCACCGCGGTCGGATCGGTCGGCGGCTTCGTGTACAACGACTCGACATCGCTCAGCAGCACGAGGGCATCAGCGCCGACCAGCTGTGCGACGAGCGCCGCGAGCCGGTCATTGTCGCCGAAGCGGATCTCCTGCGTGGCGACCGTGTCGTTCTCGTTGACGATGGGCAGGATGCGAAGCGACAGGAGCCGCTCCATCGCGCGCCGGGCGTTGCTGCGGGAGGTCGGGTTCTCGAGGTCGCCCGTCGTCAGCAGCACCTGGCCGGCGACGATCCCGAACGGCCGCAGCGCCTCCTGGTAGCGGAAGACGAGCACGTTCTGTCCGACCGCCGCAGCGGCCTGCTGGGTGGCCAGATCGGTCGGACGGGAGTCGAGCGCGAGAAACGGGATGCCCGTGGCGATCGCGCCCGAGGAGACCAGGATGATCTCGGAGCCGCGGCGATGCGCCGACGACAGCGCCTGCACGATCATCGGGATGCGCCACGACGACTCGCCGCTGATCGACGACGAGCCGACCTTCACGACGATCCGGCCCGCGGTGGCGAGCTCGGCGCGGGTGCGCGCGGTCATTCCTCGTCCTCGCGGGATGCGAGGCGCTTCTCCTCGAGCTCCGCCCGGGCCGCAGCCCTGGCATCCATCATCTCGTGGTACTGCTCGCGGCGTTCGGCCGTGGTGCGACGGTTCGATCCGCCGATGCGGACATCCGTGCCGCGCGGCGAGCTCATCAGCTCGGCCGTCGACGCGATCGAGGGCTCCCAGTCGAAGACCACGCTGTTGTCGCCGGTGCCGATCATGACGGTCGCCCCCGGGACGGCGCCCGCCTTGAACAGGGCGTCCTCGACGCCGAGGCGCTCGAGGCGGTCACCGAGGTAGCCGACCGCTTCCTCGTTCTGGAAGTCGGTCTGCTGAACCCAGCGCCACGGCTTCTCGCCGAGCACGCGGTAGACGTTGCCGTAGGTGCCGCCCTCGACGCGGATCGAGAACTCCTCCTTGGCGCCCTTCGGGCGGATCACGACGCGCTCGCGCGGGACCTCGGCGGCGACCTCGGCACGATGCTGGTCGACGAGCTCGGCCAGCGCGAAGCTGAGCGGGCGCAGGCCCTCATGCGCGACCGCCGAGATCTCGAACACGCGGAAACCGCGCGCCTCGATCTCGGGGCGCACCATGTCGGCGAGATCGCGCGCCTCAGGAACGTCGACCTTGTTGAGGGCGACGAGCTGCGGGCGCTCGAGCAGCGGCTTCTGCCCCTCGGGCACCTCGTACGCGGCGAGCTCGGCGAGGATGACGTCGAGGTCGGAGAGCGGGTCGCGCCCGGGCTCGAGCGTCGCGCAGTCGAGGACGTGCAGCAGGGCGCTGCAGCGCTCGACATGCCGCAGGAACTCCAGCCCGAGGCCCTTGCCCTCGCTCGCACCCTCGATCAGGCCGGGCACGTCGGCGATGGTGTAGCGGCTGTCGCCGGCCTGCACGACGCCGAGGTTGGGGTGCAGCGTGGTGAACGGATAGTCGGCGATCTTCGGTCGCGCTGCCGAGAGCGCAGCGATCAGGCTCGACTTGCCGGCCGACGGGTAGCCGACGAGCGCCACATCCGCGACGGTCTTGAGCTCGAGGACGACCGAGCACTCCTGACCGGGCGTGCCGAGCAGCGCGAAGCCGGGGGCCTTGCGCTTGGGCGAGGCGAGAGCAGCGTTGCCGAGGCCGCCGCGGCCGCCCTCGGCGACCACGTATCGCTCGCCAGGGACGATCATGTCGTGCAGGACGTCACCCTCGACGCTCTTCACCACGGTGCCGACGGGCACGGGCAGTTCGAGGGACTCGCCATCGTAACCCGAGCGGAGATCGCCCATGCCGAAGCCGCCGTTGCCGCCGGTGCGGTGCGGCGAGTGGTGGTACGACAGCAGCGTCGTCACCTGCGGGTCGGCGACGAGGATGATGTCTCCGCCGTCACCGCCCTTTCCGCCGTCCGGGCCGCCGAGCGGCTTGAACTTCTCACGACGGACCGAGACGCAGCCGTTGCCGCCCTTGCCGGCGCGAAGGTGCAGCGTGACGGTGTCGACGAACGTGACCATGTGCGTGCTCCTCCGAGGGGTTGTGCTGGGATACGAGGACGGGGCGAGCCGAAGCCCGCCCCGTCCAGGAAGTCTGCTGCTCTTACTGAGCGGCTGCGACGATGTTGACGACCTTGCGGCCGCCCTTCTTGCCGAACTCGACAGCGCCCGCCTCGAGAGCGAACAGCGTGTCGTCGCCGCCACGACCGACGCCTGCGCCGGGGTGGAAGTGGGTGCCGCGCTGACGGACGAGGATCTCGCCGGCGTTGACGGTCTGACCGCCGAAGCGCTTCACGCCGAGTCGCTGTGCGTTGGAGTCACGACCGTTGCGGGTCGAGCTCGCGCCCTTCTTATGTGCCATGTCTGAGCCTCTTCCGTGCTTACTTGATGCCGGTGATCTTGACGCGCGTGAGCTCCTGACGGTGGCCCTGGCGCTTCTTGTAGCCGGTCTTGTTCTTGTACTTCTGGATGACGATCTTCGGTCCGCGGAGGTTGCCGAGAACCTCAGCCGTGACCTTGACCTTCGCCAGCTTGTCGGCGTCGGTGGTCACAGAGGCACCGTCGACGAGAAGCACGGCGGGAAGCTCGATGTTCTCGCCCTGGGCAGCCTGAACACGGTCGAGCTGAACGATCGTGCCGACCTCGACCTTCTCCTGCCGGCCACCGGCGCGCACTACTGCGTAAACCACTTCATACCTGTTTCGTTGGGGAGCGGATCGCTCCGGGAATCTCACGGGAAGACTGTTGCTTGCGTACATCGCCCGGGGCGACGGGTGCAGACGCAAGACTTCTCCTGCGACCGGAAAAGCCGTCAGGGGTCTCGCACCAAAGGACAACTTTACCGGATCATCGCCGATGCCGCAAAGCGAGGCCGGAGGTGTGTCCCCGTCCTAAGATCGCGGCATGACCGTTCTCGTCGACGATGCCATCTGGCCAGCGCACGGCCGGCTGTGGGCGCATCTCGTCAGCGACTCGGATCTGGCCGAGCTGCATGCGTTCGCCGCGGAGCAGGGCATCCCGGCTCGCGCTTTCGACCGCGACCACTACGACGTGCCCGAGGAGTCTCTGCCGAGGCTCCTCGCCGCCGGTGCGGTGCACGTGGGCGGCAAGGAGCTCACCAGGCGACTGATCCGCTCAGGACTCCGGGTCAGAGCTCGCGACCGTCGCTGATCCCTCTCCCTGAGCCGGCGCGGCGTTGGGGGTCAGCATGGCGGTCGTCACACGACGGCGGTTCCGTCCCTGTCCAGGGGCCTTCGGCTCGGGAAGCGCGTCGAGCACCGAATCGAGCAGCTGCTCGGTCTCGGTCTTCGGCGCCTTGCGGTCGCCTCCGCGCTTCTTCCGCTTCTTGGGACGCTCGCTCTGCGCAGGCGCCTCGACGGCGGTCTGCTGCTCGGCTGCGGCCGGCTGCTCGCCGGCGGCGGCCTCCCCGTTCGCGACGATGGTCGAGGCGGCGATGGCGGCGAGGGCCGACTTCGCCCCCTCGGTGATGCTGTGCGTGCCGCCGTTCGCCTGCGGCTGCTGCGCCTGGGCGGCGGCCGGCTGCTGCGACTGCGACCCACCGCGCGAGCGACGGTTCTGGCCGCCGCCGTTGTTCGAGCCGCCGTTGCCGCTGCGGTGCTTGACCACGGGATCGTGATGCACGATCACGCCGCGGCCGGCGCACACGTCGCATGCCTCGCTGAAGGTCTCGAGCAGACCGAGACCGAGCTTCTTGCGGGTCATCTGCACGAGGCCGAGCGAGGTGACCTCGGCGACCTGGTGCTTCGTGCGGTCGCGGCTCAGGCACTCCACCAGGCGGCGCAGCACGAGATCGCGGTTGGACTCGAGGACCATGTCGATGAAGTCGACGACGATGATGCCGCCGATGTCGCGCAGACGCAGCTGGCGGACGATCTCCTCAGCGGCCTCGAGGTTGTTCTTGGTGACGGTCTCCTCGAGGTTTCCGCCCGAGCCGACGAACTTGCCGGTGTTGACGTCGACGACCGTCATCGCCTCGGTGCGGTCGATCACGAGCGAGCCGCCCGAGGGCAGCCAGACCTTGCGATCGAGCGCCTTCTCGATCTGCTCGGTGATGCGGTACGCGTCGAACGGGTCGACGTCGTCGGTGTAGGTCTCGACCCGCTCGAGCAGATCGGGTGCGACGCTCTCGAGGTACGCGCGGATGGTGCGCTGCGCGTCGTCGCCCTGGATCGTCATGCGGGTGAAGTCCTCATTGAAGACATCGCGCACGATCTTCACCAGCAGGTCGGGCTCGGCGTGCAGCAGTGCCGGAGCCTGCTGCGTCTGCACCTGCTTCTGGATGTGCTCCCACTGCGACGTGAGCCGCTGCACGTCGCGGGTGAGCTGCTCTTCGGTGGCGCCCTCGGCTGCGGTGCGGACGATCACGCCCGACGACTCGGGCAGCACCTCCTTGAGGATGCGCTTCAGGCGAGCCCGCTCGTTGTCGGGGAGCTTGCGCGAGATGCCGTTCATCGACCCACCCGGCACGTACACGAGGTACCGGCCGGGAAGCGAGATCTGGCTCGTGAGGCGCGCGCCCTTGTGACCGACCGGGTCCTTGGTGACCTGGACGAGAACGCGGTCGCCCGCCTTGAGAGCGAGCTCGATGCGGCGCGGCTGATTGCCGGTCTCGACGCCGTCCCAGTCGACCTCGCCGGAGTAGAGCACCGCGTTGCGACCACGGCCGATGTCGACGAACGCGGCCTCCATGCTGGGCAGCACGTTCTGCACGCGGCCCAGGTACACATTGCCGATCAACGACGCATCCTGATTGCGGGCGACGTAGTGCTCGACGAGCACGTCGTCTTCCAGCACCCCGATCTGGGTGCGGCCGTTCTTGGCGCGCACGACCATCATGCGGTCGACCGATTCGCGGCGCGCGAGGAACTCGGCCTCGGTGACGACGGGACGGCGGCGGCCGGCATCGCGACCGTCGCGACGGCGCTGCTTCTTGGCCTCGAGACGAGTCGAGCCCTTGATGGCCTTCGGCTCGGTGATGTACTCGACCTGGCGCTGACGCTGGCGCGGCTCTTCACGCTGGTCGTCGCCCTCACCGCGGCGACGGCCACGACCACGACGGAACGCGCTGCCGCGGTCGTCGCCCTCGTCGTCGTCGCGGCTGCTGCGTGCGGGCAGCGGCACCACCTCGGGGGCGTAGAAGTGCAGCTGGGTCGAGACCTTCGAGACGAAGACCTCGGGCAGCAGCCCCAGGCTCACGGCCGTCACGGGATTCGGGGACTCGGGCTGCGCGGCCGGCTCGGGCTCTGCGGCCGCCGTCTCCGCCTCTGCAGCTTCAGAGTCTGCCGCCGCCTCGGGCTCTGCGGGCGTCTCGGGCTGCTCGTCCGCAGCGGGCTGCTCGTCCGCAGCGGGCTGCTCGTCCGCAGCGGGCTGCTCCACAGCATCCGGCTCCGCGACGGGCTCAGCCGCCTCGGCGGTCCGGACGTCCTCGACTACCGGCTGCGCCGGCGTCTCGTCGAGGGTAGGGGTGTTGTTGTCATCGTTCTCATCGGCCATCTCTGGCTAGCTCCCTGCGCGGGCACTGCGTGCGCCGCGAAAACTCGTGCGGCGAAACAGCGGCCGCGAACTCAATCGGCTGGCGGTCGGCTCTGCGGCGCGACCACCTGGGGCACAGGACCCCGAAGTCTTGTCGATTCGATCGCGGATGAACGCGACGTCGTCTTGAGCCATTATCGCACTACCCGACGCCGACAACCGCACGCGTTCGACTCGCGCGCCGCGATTCACGCGAGCCGCATAGACACCGTTGGGATAATCGCGCCATGACCACGCAGCGCTCCCGCCATGTCGGCTACGGAATCTGGCTCGTCTTCGCCGCGATCGTCGGCTGGTGGGCGGCGTTCCAGCTCACCATGGAGAAGTTCTACGTTCTCGAGAACCCCGGCGAGACCACCAGCTGCTACGTGAGCGTCATGCTTCAGTGCGACAAGAACCTCTCGTCATGGCAGGGCGAGGTGTTCGGGTTCCCCAACCCGCTCATCGGCGTGACCGCGTGGATGGCCGTGATGGTGATGGGCGTGGCCGTGCTCGCCGGCGTGCGATTCCCGCGCTGGTTCTGGGGGCTGTTCGGCGTCGGTGTGCTCGGGGCCTTCATCTTCGTGTGCTGGCTCATCGGCCAGAGCATCTACAGCCTGCACACCCTGTGCCCGTGGTGCATGGTGACCTGGTCTGTCACGATCCCGACCTTCCTCGCGACGACCCTGCATCTGATGCGCAACGGCACGCTGGGCGGTTCCGCCGCCATGCGCGAGCGCGCCGGACGCCTGATGGTCTGGGTGCCGCTGGCGACGATCGTCGCCTACGCGATCATCATCGCCATGGCCCAGCTCGCCGGACTCGACCTGCTCGGTGAGGTCGTCGGCATGGTCTTCTGACGCAGGCGGACGCGCAGACGAAGAGAGAGGGACGCCCGCACGGGCGTCCCTCTCTCTTCGTCTGCGGTCTGGGTTCAGTCGAACCAGATGCCGAGCTCGCGCGCAGCCGACTCGGGGCTGTCCGAGCCGTGCACGAGGTTCTGCTGCACCTTGAGGCCCCAGTCCCGGCCGAAGTCGCCGCGGATGGTGCCGGGTGCGGCGGTCGTCGGATCGGTGGTGCCCGCGAGCGAGCGGAAGCCCTCGATGACCCGGTTGCCCGCGAGGCGGATCGCCACCGACGGGCCTGACATCATGAACTCGAGGAGCGGCTCGTAGAACGGCTTGCCCTCGTGCTCGGCGTAGTGCGCCGCGAGGCGGTCGCGGTCGGGCTCGACCAGTCGCAGGTCGACGAGCGCGTAGCCCTTCGCCTCGATGCGGGCGAGGATGCTGCCGGTCAGGCCGCGGGCGACGCCGTCGGGCTTGACGAGGACGAGGGTTTCTTCAGTGGCCATGTCATTCGCTCTCTGTGTGAGGTTCTGCCGGCGGGCCCGCCGGCCGCTGTCGGTCGATTCGGGCCCCACCGATCGTCGCATACGCCCACATGCCGCCGAAAATCAGCACCACGAAGATGATGGCCGGCTCGAAGATGCCGCCGAGTGCGATGACGCCCTGCAGCGCCCACCCTGCAGGAATCGCCCAGGGCTTGGTGATGGAACCCGCGACGCCGACGAGGGCGATGGCGACCACCACGCCGGCGACGATCCCCCACCACGACGGGATGCCCGCAGGCAGGGCATTCAGGCCGAAGATCACGAGACCCGCGAGCAGGGCGCCGACGGCCTCGAAGCCGAGCACGATCGAGCCGAGCTTCTGCACCAGGGTGCGCTGAGCACGGGGGCGAGGCGCTCTGGCCGCGCGGGCGCTCACGCGCGCCACCCCGACTTCCAGTCCTCCTCCTCGGAGAGCAGCAGTGCTTCACCCGCGAGCACGATGGATCCGGCGATGACGACGGCGCGGCGGTCGGCGGAGGCGGCCCATTCGCGCGCGGCATCGACGGCGTCGGCGAGGGTGGGATGCACGCTCGCACGGCGTCCGCGCTCCTCCACCAGGTCGGCGATCACATCGGCATCCGCCGCTCGATCGGAATCGGGAGCCGTCGCGAACACCTCGGTCACCTGCGGCAGCAGCGCGTCGACGATGCCAGCGGCGTCCTTGTCTGCGAAGACGCCCAGCACGAGAGCCCACTCGTCGAAGTCGAAGCTGTCGTCGAGCGATCGCGCGAGGGCGGCGGCTCCGTGCGGATTGTGAGCGGCGTCGACAACCACCGTCGGCGCGATGCCGACCAGCTGGAGTCGTCCCGGCGAGGTGGCGTTCTGCAGCCCGTCGGCGAGGATGTCGCCGACGATGCGCTGCGAGGCGCCGCCGATCAGCGACTCCACGGCCGCGACCGCGAGAGCGGCGTTGTGACCCTGGTGCGCGCCGTACAGCGGCAGATACTCGTCGGTGTACTCCCCCGCGAGGCCGCGGATGCTGATCAGCTGACCCCCGACGGCGAGCTTCTGCTCACTGAGCCCGAACTGCTCGCCCTCGAAGGCGATCGTCGCGTCCTTCTCGCCGGCCACCCGGCGAAGCACGGCAGCGACCTCCGGCTTCTGCTCGGCGGAGACGACGGCAGCGCCGTCCTTGATGATCCCCGCCTTGACCTCGGCGATCGCCTCGACCGTGTCGCCGAGGCGATCGGCATGGTCCATGTCGATCGGAGCGAAGACCGCGACATCGCCATCGGCCGTGTTCGTCGAATCCCACGACCCTCCCATGCCGACCTCGAGCACGAGCACATCCACAGGCGCGTCCGATGCGGCGACGAACGCGAGCACCGTCAGCAGCTCGAAGAAGGTGAGCGGAGCATCGCCCGCGGTCTCGAGCTCGGCGTCGACGATCCCGACGAACGGCTCGATCTCGTCCCAGGCATCCGCGATCGCACCGTCGGCGATCGGCTCGCCGTCGATCATGATGCGCTCGGTGAACCGCTTGAGGTGGGGGCTGGTGAACAGGCCGGTTCGCAGACCGTGCGAGCGCAGCAGGCTCTCGATCATGCGGGCCGTCGAGGTCTTGCCGTTCGTGCCGGTGATGTGCACCACCCGGTAGGTGCGCTGCGGGTCGTCGAGCAGGGTGAGGATGCGGGCGACCCGCTCCTTGCGGGGCTGCACCCACCGCTCGCCCGCCCGCTCGAGCAGCTTCTCGTAGACGATGTCAGCACGCTGGACGTCACTCACGCTGATGCTCCGATCCTCGAGACGGCGACCGTGAATTCACCGCGGTTGGCGTAGGTGCCCTTGGCGATCACCGCGGCGAACTCGCTCTCGGCCAGCTCGTCGTCCGCACCCAGCAGCGCGTGCTCGAGCGCGAGCGTCTCGCCCGCGACATCGGCGATCTCGAATGCCGAGTACACGGCATCCCCGTCTTCGGCGTCGTCGAAGCGCAGCGCGAGACGGATGCGGTCGCTGACGTCGAAGCCGGCGTTCTTGCGCGTGTCCTGCACGGCGCGGATCACGTCGCGCGCGAGTCCCTCGGCTTCCAGCTCGGGCGTGGTCGCGGTGTCGAGCAGCATGAATCCGCCGCCGGGAACGAGCGCGAGCGCCTCGCCCTCGGGCCGGCCCGAGGTCTCGAGCACCAGGTCGTACTCATGCGGCTCGAGAGCGATGCCGTCGGCGGTCACCACTCCGCCGTCTTCGGTCCAGAAGCCCTCCTTCGCCGCCCGGATGACCTTCTGCACCTCCTTGCCGAGGCGCGGACCGGCAGCGCGGGCGTTGACGCTGAGGCGGTGACTGATGCCGTACTCGGCTGCCGTGGTCTCGGCGAGCTGCACGAGTTCGACCGACTTCACGTTCAGCTCTTCCTGCAGGATCCCCTCGAACTGGGCGAGGTCGGCGGCGAGCGGCGACACGACGGTCAGTCGCGCGAGCGGAAGACGAACGCGCAGCTTCTCCTTCTTGCGCAGGGCGTTGCCCACGCTCGACAGCTCGCGCACCGCATCCATCGCGTCGCGCACCTCGTCGGCCGCGGGGAACACCGCGGCATCCGGCCAGTCGGTCAGGTGCACGCTGCGCCCGCCGGTCAGCCCCTGCCAGACGCGCTCGCTGATGAGCGGCACGAGCGGAGCAGCCACGCGGGTGAGCGTCTCGAGCACCGTGTAGAGGGTGTCGAACGCCTCGCGGCTCTTCGGGTCGTCGCTCACGCCTTCCCAGAACCGGTCGCGCGAGCGGCGGATGTACCAGTTGGTCAGCACCTCGGCGAAGTCGCGCAGACGTGCCGATGCCGTCGTGGAGTCGAGCCCCTCGAGGTCGGCGCGCACCTCGCGCACGAGATCCCCGAGGCGCGCCAGGATGTACCGGTCGAGCACGTCGGTGCTGTCGGTGCGCCAGGTGGCCTCGTAGCCGCCGCTCGCGTTGGCGTAGGTCGCGAAGAAGTACCACGAGTTCCACAGCGGCAGGATGAACTCCCGCACACCAGCGCGGATGCCCTCCTCCGTCACGGCGAGGTTGCCGCCGCGCAGCACAGAGCTCGACATGAGGAACCAGCGCATGGCGTCCGAGCCGTCGCGGTCGAGCACCTCGCTGACGTCGGGATAGTTGCGCAGCGACTTCGACATCTTGTAGCCGTCGCTGCCGAGCACGATGCCATGGCAGCTCACTCCGGTGAACGCCGGCCGGTTGAACAGTGCGGTCGACAGGACGTGCATGACGTAGAACCACCCGCGGGTCTGACCGATGTACTCGACGATGAAGTCGGCCGGCGCGTGCGAATCGAACCACTCCTGGTTCTCGAACGGGTAATGCACCTGCGCATACGGCATCGATCCCGAGTCGAACCACACGTCGAAGACGTCCTCGATGCGGCGCATCGTGCTGTTCCCGGTCGGGTCGTCGGGGTTCGGCCGGGTGAGGTCGTCGATGTACGGGCGGTGCAGATCGATCTCGCCCTCGGGATTGCGCGGCAAGGTGCCGAAGTCGCGCTCCAGCTCCTCCAGAGATCCGTAGGCGTCGACGCGCGGGTACTCGGGGTCGTCGCTCTTCCAGATCGGGATGGGCGAGCCCCAGTAGCGGTTGCGGCTGATCGACCAGTCGCGCGCCCCCTCGAGCCACTTGCCGAACTGGCCGTACTTCACGTTCTCTGGCACCCAGGTGATCTGCTCGTTGTTCGCGAGAAGGTCGTCCTTGATGTCGGTGACACGGATGAACCAGCTCGAGACGGCCTTGTAGATCAGAGGGTTCCGGCACCGCCAGCAGTGCGGGTAGGAGTGCACGTAGCTCTGCTCGCGCAGCATCCGGCCTGCGGCGCGCAGCAGGCGGATGAGCGGCGTGTTGGCATCCATCCACAGCTGCCCTGCCACGTCGGTCACCGACGACAGGAAGCGTCCGCCGTCGTCTAGCGAGATGATCGTCGGGATGCCTGCAGCGTTCGTGACCCGCTGGTCGTCCTCACCGTAGGCGGGCGCCTGGTGCACGATGCCGGTGCCGTCGGTGGTCGTGACGTAGTCGTCGACGAGGATGCGCCAGGCGTTCTCGGTGCCCCAGGTCTCGGCATCCGCGTAGTAGTCGAAGAGCCGGTCGTATGCGACGTCCTCGAGCTCCCGGCCCAGAACGGTCTGCTGCACAGCGGCGAGCGCGTCGTCGGCCGACTCGTAGCCGAGATCCTTGGCGTAGCCGCCCAAGAGGTCGCGGGCGAGCAGGTAGCGGTGCGCGTCGCTCTCGGCGACGTCGTCACCGGGGACGATGTCGGCGGCGCCGTTCGGGCCACCAGGGACGACGACATACTCGATCTCGGGTCCGACGACGAGCGCGAGGTTCGTGGGAAGGGTCCAGGGCGTGGTCGTCCAGGCGAGCGCGCGCACCGCGGTGAGACCCAGGCTCTCGGCCTTGACGCCGACGAGCGGGAACGTGACGGTGACCGACGGGTCCTGACGGTCTTTGTACACGTCGTCGTCCATGCGCAGCTCGTGCGCCGACAGCGGCGTCTCGTCGCGCCAGCAGTACGGCAGCACGCGGTATCCCTCGTAGGCGAGACCCTTGTCGTAGAGCGTCTTGAAGGCCCACAGCACGCTCTCCATGTAGCCGAGGTCGAGCGTCTTGTACCCGCGCTCGAAGTCGACCCACCGGGCCTGTCGGGTGACGTAGTCCTGCCACTCATGCGTGTAGGTCAGCACCGAGTCGCGCGCCTTCGCGTTGAAGACGTCGATGCCCATCTGCTCGATCTCGCTCTTCTCGGTGATGCCGAGCTGCTTCATGGCCTCGAGCTCCGCGGGCAGACCGTGCGTGTCCCACCCGAAGACGCGATCGACCTTCTTGCCGAGCATGGTCTGGAACCGCGGGAAGACGTCCTTCGCATACCCGGTCAGCAGGTGACCGTAGTGCGGCAGCCCGTTGGCGAAGGGAGGGCCGTCGTAGAAGACCCACTCGTCGGCGCCGTCGCGCTGCGCGATCGAGGCACGGAAGGTGTCATCGGTCTTCCAGAAGTCGAGCACCTCGCGCTCGATCTCGGGGAAGCGCGGGCTCGGGGTGACGGCGTCGGCGGCTGCGCCGAAGGAGGAGCGCGGGTAGGTCATCGTGTCTCGCAGTGGTCGTGGGCGGATGCTGCTGCAAGGACGACCCGTGCTGACGCACGAACCGCGGTACCACCCTGCGTGCTTCTCGCGAAGCCACTCTCACTGCGGCGATGACGGGCCTGCCCCGCTCGGTTCTACTTCCCCGCCTGGGGCGGAGGGTTCTTCCGAGAGCTCCCCGGTGATGGCCGGATCACAGCTGATGCGCCCATTCTACGCGGCACCTGCGCTCGTCGCATCCGCACCCGCCCGCACCCGCGCCCGGCCCGCACCTCGCGTGCGTCCGCCTCGGGGTGTACACCTGCCGCGGAGATATACACCTGCCGCGGAGATCTCCCGCGAACTCGTCCGCGCGAAGCGGAGATCCCCGCGCGAAGCGACCGGACGACTACCGTGCAACGTGCAGACCCTGAGCGACGGCTCGCGTGATCACGTCCTGCACGGCGGGCCAGTCGAACATCACCTGGGAGTACGAGACCCTGATGACGTGGTACCCGAGCAGCATCAACTCGGCGTCGTGCTTGATGTCCTCCGAGCGCTGCGCCCCGACATGATGTCTGCCGTCGATCTGCAGCACGAGTCGATCACCGAGGAGGGCGTCGACTCGGTGACCGTGGATCCAGATCTGGACGCGCAGGGGTTGGCGCAGCCAGCGCAGTCGCGGCCTCAAGTACGTCTCGAGTCCAGCATCCGCGAATGGCGTCGCAGAAGCGAGCACGCGACGAGCCGCTGGCCGGAGAGGCAGTCGCGAGAGAGCGTCGATCTGCACCAGACCCTTGTTGAGCGCCGAGTCCCATGTCGCGAGCGCCCGTTCGAAGGGCTCGCACTCTGCGATGTATCCCAGTGTGTTCTCAATGGGATCGATGACCTCATCGGGTGAATGCGGGACCAGCGGCGCTCCCCAGTGCACCTTCGCCGCGACACGCACTTTTCCCGTGCGGGACTCCGGCACAGCGACGTGGGGTCTGCCGGATGCGTCGTGCAGCCAGAGCCTGTAGTGCTGCGCGGCCGTGCGACAGGTGATCACCACGCCGGTCTTCACCGCGTCACGCAGAGTCGGGGCGAGATCGGGCGCGGCGATCCAGCCGCGGCGCGGACGGGTCAGTGATCCTTCCGATACGGCGGATTCGATCGTTCGGCGCGAGAACCCGTGTTGGGTGATCAGCGTGGTTCGTGCATATCCTCCCTGCGCTCTCACGAGCTGGACGAGTTCGGCTGCTGAAGGGACGACCATCTGCCCAGGATCCGACGACGCGCCATCCCGGGCATCCGGCATTCGCGCTCTCTGGGGAGAACTGGCGCTGAGCGCCCGGCTGTGGAGACTCGCGACACCCGCGCTCGCCGCGTGCGCGCTCGCGGGGTGCGCGCCTGCCGCGGAGATGTGCGCCTGCCGCGGAGATCTCCTGCGAATTCCTCCGCGCGAAGCGCACATCTCCGCGCGAGACGCCCGGTCGGGGCGGCCTGCGAAAGGGCGATGCCGTCCGCAGGGCGAGCAGGACGGCCCCGTGCACCCGCATAGAGTCGAGGGCATGGCCAGCCGCCGCACCGCCCTCCGCCCGCCCCTGGTGTCAGAGCCCGACCTGCCGGACACCCTGAGTCCCGCGGCTCCCCGTCGCAGTTCCGATCTGAGAGCCGCGCTCATCGACATCGACGGCGATGCCGACCTCGCGCATTCGACGCTCGAGCAGTGCGTCATCAGCGGCAGCGGGTCGGCAGTCGACCTCGAAGGCGCGACGATGATGGATGTCGACGTCCGCGACCTCCGCGTCGCCAAGCTGTCGGCACGGCGGTCGACCCTCCGCCGTGTGCGCATCTCAGGTGGTCGTATCGGGACCCTGGATCTCAGCGACAGCGGCATCCACGAACTCGCGCTGCACGACGTGCGCATCGATTACCTGACGCTCGCCGGCGGCAAGGCCGTCGACGTGCGCGTCGACTCCTGCAGGATCGCCGCCCTCGACATCCCGGGCGCGACGCTCTCGAGAGTGGCCTTCGCGGCCACGTCCAGCGACGAGGTCGACCCGCGCGGCATGCGAGCGGAGCATCTCGATCTGCGCGGACTCGACGCGCTGGGCTTCCTCGACGTCACGGCATTGCGCGGTGCGACGCTGACGCTGCGTCAGGTGGAGCTTCTCGCGCCGGTCTTCGCCGCAGCCGCCGGCATCGTCATCAGCGACTGAGCGCTATCCGCCGCCGGATCAGAGAGCGGCCGCCACCAGCTCCCTGGTGAACGGATGCTGTGGCGCCGTGAACACGTCTGCAACCCGGCCCTGCTCGACGATGACCCCGTCGCGCATCACCAGGACGTCATCGCACACCGCGGCGATCACCGCGAGGTCGTGCGAGACGAACACCATCGTGAGCTGCCGCTCGACCTGCAGTCGCGAGAGCAGGTCGAGGACGCGTGCGCGCACTGTGGGGTCGAGCGCCGACACCGGCTCGTCGAGCACCAGCACCTGCGGATCGGCGGCGAGCGCTCGGGCGATCGCCGCTCGCTGACGCTGCCCGCCGGAGAGCTGCCGAGGGCGTCTCGCCGCCAGCGCGTCGTCGAGTCCCACTTCGCTCAGCAGACGGTCGACCGCGCGACGGCGTTCGCGGCGCGGGGTCCCGGCCGCCTGCAGCGCCTCGGTGATCGACCTGCCGATCGTCCACCGGGAATCGAAGGCTCCCAGCGGGTTCTGATGGACGAGCTGCACACGCTGCGCACGCGCCCAGTCGATCGAGCCCTCGTCGGGGCGCTCGACGCCGACCAGCATCCGGGCCAGCGTCGTCTTGCCCGACCCCGACTCACCGACGATGCCGAGCGTCCGCCCGGCCGCGAGCGTGAACGACGCCCCGACGACGGCGGGACGTTTGAACCGCTTCGACGCGTCACGCACCTGCAGCAGCACCTCACCTGAGACGCCGTCCCGCGTGCGCGGCGTCGCGATGCTCGCCTCGATGAGCGACCGCGTATACGCCTCCCGCGGCGAGGTCATGACCTCGGTGACCGTCCCCTGCTCGATGATCCGACCCTCGCGCATGACGAGCACGCGGTCCGCCACTCGGCGCACCGCGGCGAAGTCATGGCTGATGAACAGGACGGCGCGCCCCCGATCGGCTATCGATCGCAGCAGGGAGAGGATGCGGGCCTGCACCGTCGCATCCAGGGCGGTCGTCGCCTCGTCGGCGACGAGCACGGCGGGATCCGCGGCGAGCGCCGAGGCGATCAGGGCGCGCTGCCGCATGCCGCCCGACAGCTCGTGCGGATGGCTTCGGGCGCGCTGCTCCGGTTCGGGGAGCGAGACGGATCCCAGCAGCTGCACGACCCGCTCATCCCGACGTCCCCTGTGCAGCCCGTGGATCTGCATGGGCTCCGCCACCTCACGGCCGATGCGGCGCAGCGGGTCGAGAGCGGCGAGAGCATCCTGCGAGACGAGGGCGATGCGCCGGCCTCGGAGCCCCCGCCAGCCGTTCTCGCTCAATGCTGCGGCGTCCGTGTCGTCGACCCGCAGCTCCTCGACCGTCATATGCGCGCCGTCGGGCAGCATCCCGAGCAGGGCTCGTGCCGTGAGCGACTTGCCCGCTCCGGATTCGCCGACGATGGCGACGCACTCCCCCGGCGCGACATCGAGGTCCACCCCGTCCACGACGCGCTGCGCGTCGATCTCGATGCGCAGCCCCCGCAGTCGGATCGCAGTCATGAGCGCCTCCCGTCGACGCGGGCGCGCAGCGCACGACCGATGACCGTCGCGCTGATGACCGTGAGGGTGATCGCCAGACCGGGGAAGACCGAGATCCACCAGGCCCGGCCGAGCACGTTCCGGCCGCCCGAGAGCATCAGCCCCCACTCCGGTGCGGGCTCTGTGGGTCCGAGTCCGAGGAAGCTGAGGCCCGCGGCGGCCAGGATGCTGGATCCGATGCCGATCGTCGCGAGCACGCTCAGCGATCCGAGCACGCCTGGCGCGACGTGGCGGGTGAAGGTGCGCACGGGCCCGACACCGAGGATGCGGGCAGCCTCGACGTGCTCGGCGATGCGCAGCGTGCGGGTCTGCGTGCGGGCGAGGCGGATGTACACCGGCACCGCGGCGATCGTGACGGCGATCGCGACGTTCACCGCGCCGGGGCCGAGCACCGCCACGACGATCAGGGCGATGAGGAACTCGGGGAAGGCGAGCAGGATGTCGGTGGCGCGCATCGCCGCCGAGTCGAGAAGCCGCGGTGCGACGCCCGACAGCGAGCCGAGCACGAGACCGACCGTCACGGCGAGCAGGGTGGCGAGCAGACCGATGCCGACGGAGCGCCCGGCTCCGTGGACCACGCGCGAGAAGACATCGCGCCCCGACTGATCCGTGCCGAACAGATGACCTGCTCCCGGTGCCTCGAGAGCGGAGCGAACGTCGGCGCGCAGCGGGTCATGGGTGGCCAGGGCATCGGGGAACACCGCGGCGAGCGCGACCGCGGCGAGGAAGATCACGGCGAGAACGAGTGCGGTCCGTCTGGCGATCATCGCCGCTCCTCGATCGCGGGCGCCTCGAACGCTGCGGGGTGGGCGCGCAGCCGCGGGTCGATGAGCGGGTGCAGCAGCTCGACGATGACGTTCACGACGACGAAGACGGCGGCACTCAGCATGATCACGCCGGCGACGACCGGCAGGTCGCGGTCGACGATCGCGGTCAGCGTGACGCGCCCCAGCCCTGGGCGGGCGAAGACGGTCTCGACGAGCACGGCCCCGCCGAGAAGCGAGCCGATCAGATACGCGGTGAGCGTCAGAGCGCCGGCCGCGCCGTGACGCAGCGAGTGACGCAGCACGAGGCGGGCGGGCCCCGCGCCGCGCGCGCGTGCCGTCTCGGCGAACGGCTGCCGCTCCGCCTCGTCGATGCCGTCTCGCAGCACCTGGCCGATCAGCGCAGACACGGGGAGGGCGAGGGTGAGGGCGGGCAGCACGACCGTGGCGGGGCTGCGGGTGCCCGCAACGGGAAACCATCCGAGCCCGAAGGCGAAGACGGCGAGCAGCACGATTCCGATCCAGAAGACCGGCGACGAGAGCACGATGAGCTCCCCTGTCACCACCGCCGCCCGCGCGGCACCTCTGCGCGCGAGGAGCGCCACGGCGAGCGCGATGAGGATCGCGATCAGCAGGGCGAGCCCGGTGAGCTGCAGCGTGGGGCCGAGCTGGCGCCCGATGACGTCGCTGACGGGCATCCGGAGCTGGTACGACGTTCCGAGGTCGCCGCGCAGCAGCCCGCCGACGTACGAGGCGTACTGCTCGAGCGGCGGCCGGTCGAGGCCCAGCTCGGCGCGCACCCCTGCCTTGACTTCCTCGCTGACCTTGGCCTGGGGGCCGAGCATGACCGAGACGGCATCGCCCGGGATGATCCGGAACGCGAGGAACGCCAGCGTCGCCGCACCCCAGAGCACGACGACGGCAGACGCGGCGATCCCCGCAGTTCGGATCAGGGCGTGCCGCACGTCAGCGGCTGACGCTCGCGTCGTAGAACAGCGGACGGCCGTACAGGTCGTACTCGATGCCCTCCACGCCCTTCGCGGATCCGGTGATCAGTGAAGACACGTACAGCGGCACGATGGCTACGTGGTCGGCGTTCCACTGCTGCAGCTCGGTGTAGATCTTCGCGCGCTCGGCGGTGTCGGAGGTCGAGAGACCCTGCTCGAGCAGCTCGTCCACGGCGGGGTCGCTCACCTGCGAGGCGTTCTGGAAGCCGTCGGTCCCCAGGTGGCTGCGCAGCAGATCGGCGTCGACGCCCGAGAAGTCCCAGTCGGTGATGTCGTAGGTCTTGGGGCCGTACTGCTCGTTGTAGGCGGCGGGCTCGAGCTTCTCGCGCACGATCTCGAAGCCGACGTCCTTGAGGTCGGACTGGATGGCGTTGCCGAGCGCAGTGCGTTCGTCGGAGATCGGGGTCCAGGCGATCCAGCGTGCTGAGAGGCGCTCGCCGTCCTTCACCCGGATGCCGTCGTCGTCGCGCTCCGTCCAGCCGGCGTCGTCGAGGAGGGAGTTCGCCTTGTCGGCGTCGAATGCCCAGGTGCCCTCGAGCGACTCGTCGTAACCAGGGGTGGTCGGACCGAGGATGCTCCAGGCACGGGGGAACTCGCCGAAGAAGATCTCGTCGACCGCGGCATCGATGTCGATCGCCAGCGAGAAGGCCTGGCGCACCTTCTGATCGGCGAAGACGCCGTGCTTCTCGTTCAGGAACAGCGAGTACGGCAGGCCGGGGTACTCCTTGGCCGTCACGGTGATGTCATCGCCGAGGTCGGCGACGACGTTCGGCGGCAGCTGGGTGGCGACGTCGGCCTCGCCCGACGAGAGCACGCCGGCGCGGACGGATGCCTCGGGCAGCAGCTCGACGCGCAGCGTCTTGATCTTGGGCGCCTCGGCCCCGTCCGGCCCCCAGGCGTAGTCGTCATTGCGGGTGTAGACGATCTCCTGGTCGGCGGTGTACTCGCTGAGCACGAACGGCCCCGTGCCGACCGTGACATCGGGGCCGCCCGCGGCGAGCTGATCGGCGGAGCCCTCGAGCACCTTGGGCGACCAGAAGCCGAGCTGTGCGGTGCTCGCGGCCTGCAGGAAGGGGGCGTACGGCTGGGTGAAACTGACCTCGACCGTGTGCTCGCCGACGACCTCGGTGCCCGCGTACAGCTCTCCGCCGAGCATGCTGGCGGCCTGCGCGGACTTCGTGGCGGGGTCGACGATGCGGTCGAAGTTCGCCTTCACTGCGGCGGCGTCGAACGCCGTGCCGTCGGAGAAGGTGACGTCGTCACGCAGCTCGAACGTGTATGTGAGACCGTCGTCCGACACCTTCCAGCTCTTGGCGAGCCACGGCGAGAACGAGCCGTCGGCCTCCTGGAAGACGAGCGAGTCGAGCACCTGGCGCTGCACCATGCCCGAGACGTCGAGCTGGCTGGTCTGCGGGTCCATGTGCCCCGCGGAGAGGTTCGCCCCTTCGATCGCCCAGACGAGTTCGGCGTCGGCGGTGGCGCCGTCGTCGGCGGGTCCTGCGCAGGCGCTGAGCAGGAGGGCGGATGCTGTGGCCAGCGCAGCGAGGGGCAGGAGGCGGCGCACGGGGAAGGAAGGCATTCGGGAACCTCGATGGGTGCGGGAAAGGGGGAACGCTCCATCCTACCGATGGTTGTTGTACTCGGTCGATCTACGAGTCCGACCGCGGCGACCGATAGACTCGCGGGACAACCCACACTCAGGCACGCTCACACAGTGCCGCACACATCGCTCGAGGAGACCTCCATGTCCAGCATCCCTGACAAGCCCGCACTCGAAGGCCTCGAGACGAAGTGGGGAGAGCGGTGGTCGGCCCAGGGCACCTTCCTCTTCGACCGCGCCCGCGCGGTGGCATCCGGTCGCGGCAGCGTCTACTCGATCGACACTCCCCCACCCACTGCGTCCGGCAGCCTGCACATCGGCCACGTGTTCTCGTACACGCACACCGACATCAAGGCGCGCTTCGAGCGCATGCGCGGACGCAACGTGTTCTACCCGATGGGGTGGGACGACAACGGTCTGCCGACCGAGCGCCGCGTGCAGAACTACTACGGCGTGCGCTGCGATCCGTCGCTCCCCTACGACCCCGACTTCACCCCGCCGTTCGAGGGCGGCGACAACAAGTCGTCGCGCGCCGCCGACCAGCAGCCGATCAGCCGCCGCAACTTCATCGAGCTCTGCGAGAAGCTGACCGTCGAGGACGAGAAGCAGTTCGAGGCGCTCTTCCGCCAGCTCGGCCTGAGCGTCGACTGGACTCAGACCTACCGGACGATCTCCGACGACACGATCCGGCAGAGCCAGCTCGCATTCCTGCGCGGCCTCGAGCGCGGGGAGGCCTACCAGTCGCTGGCGCCCACCCTGTGGGACATCGACTTCCGCTCGGCGATCGCGCAGGCCGAGCTCGAAGACCGCGACCAGCAGGCCGCGTACCACCGCGTCGCCTTCCACAAGACCGACGGGTCCGGTGACATCCACATCGAGACGACCCGCCCCGAGCTGCTCCCGGCCTGTGTCGCACTCGTGGCCCACCCCGACGACGAGCGCTACCAGCCGTACTTCGGCAAGACGGTGCGCACGCCGATCTTCGACGTCGAGGTGCCGGTGCTGGCGCACCACCTCGCGCAGCCCGACAAGGGCTCGGGAATCGCGATGATCTGCACCTTCGGCGACGTCACCGACATCATCTGGTGGCGCGAGCTCGACCTGCCCAACCGCACCATCCTCGGCAAGGACGGCCGCGTGCTCGCCGAGGCCCCCGAGGCCATCGTCTCCGATGCGGGCAGGACCGCCTACGCCGAGCTCGCAGGCAAGACCGTCTTCAGCGCCCGCAAGAGCATGGTCGAGCAGCTGCAGGCGTCGGGCGACCTGCTCGAGGTCGGCAAGCCCTTCAATCACGCCGTGAAGTTCTTCGAGAAGGGCGACCGCCCTCTCGAGATCGTCTCGACGCGTCAGTGGTACATCCGCAACGGCGCACGCGACCCGCAGCTGCGCGAGCAGCTGCTCGACAACGGCCGTACGCTGAACTGGCACCCCGACTTCATGCGCGTGCGCTATGAGAACTGGGTCGGCGGCCTCACCGGCGACTGGCTCATCTCGCGTCAGCGCTTCTTCGGCGTCCCCATCCCCGTCTGGTACGCGCTCGACGAGAACGGCGAGCGCGATTACGACCGCGTGCTGACCCCCTCGCTCGAGAGCCTGCCTATCGATCCGACGACCGATCTGCCCGAGGGGTACACCGAAGAGCAGCGCGGAGTGCCCGGTGGCTTCGACGCCGAGCAGGACATCTTCGACACCTGGGCGACCTCGTCGCTCACTCCTCAGCTGGCCGGCGGCTGGCAGCGTGACGAGGAGCTGTGGAACACGGTCGCTCCGTTCGACCTGCGCCCCCAGGGCCAGGACATCATCCGCACCTGGCTGTTCTCGACCATGCTTCGCTCGACGCTCGAGGACCAGCGGTCGCCGTGGCGCAACGCCGCGATCTCCGGCTTCATCGTCGACCCCGACCGCAAGAAGATGTCGAAGTCGAAGGGCAACGTCGTCACGCCGGCCGACATCCTCGACAAGCACGGCTCGGACGCGGTGCGCTACTGGTCGGCATCCAGCCGCCTCGGCATGGACGCCGCTTTCGACCCCCAGAACCCCACGCAGGTGAAGATCGGCCGTCGCCTGGCGATCAAGATCCTGAACGCGGCGAAGTTCGTGCTGTCGTTCCCGGTGCCCGAGGGCGCGCAGGTCACGCACGCCCTCGATGCCTCGATGCTCACGGCTCTCGACCAGGTCGTGCGCGACGCGACGAAGGCCTACGAGAACTACGACCAGGCGAAGGCTCTGGAAGTCACCGAGGCGTTCTTCTGGACGTTCTGCGACGACTACCTCGAGCTGGTCAAGGAGCGCGCCTACGATCAGAGCGACGTGGGCCAGGCCTCGGCCGCGCTCGCTCTGCGCCTGGCACTGTCGACGCTGCTGCGGCTGCTCGCCCCGATCGTGTCGTTCGCGACCGAGGAGGCATGGTCGTGGTTCGAGGAGGGCTCCATCCACACCGCCGCCTGGCCCGAGCCGCTCGGCATCGAGGGCGACCCTGCGGTGCTGACGACCGCCAGCGAGGCGCTGATCGGCATCCGCCGCGCCAAGACCGAGGCGAAGGCATCGCAGAAGACTCCTGTTGCGACCGCCACGATCGCGGCACCCGCGACGAAGGTCGAGGCGCTTCGCGCCGCTGCCGACGACCTGCGGGCCGTGGGCCGCATCGCCGAGCTGACCTTCGCAGAGGCCGACGAGCTCGCCGTCATCGCGATCGAGCTGGCACCGGTGGAGAGCTGATGCAGCTGGGCACCCGCTGGGCGACGGGATCCGAGCCGCCCGCATCGGTCCCCTCCGACCTGCGCCCGGCGATCACCGAGGTCGAGGCCCGGGGTCTCACCGGACATTGGACGCTCACCTGGCTCGAAGGCCGTCCGATCGCCGAGCTGGATGCCGGGTGGGAGGTTCTGCTCACGGCATCCGGCGAGGTCGTCGCGCGCCCCTTCGAGGACTGACGGCACTTCCCCTTCCGCCAAGGCCCCCGCTTCCTGCGAGGAAGTGGGGGCCTTCGTTCGTCGGGCCGGTGTTCAGCGACCCGAGAGACCGACCATCGCCAGAAGGTGGTCGACCTCATGGGGGTCGGCGCGGCGGGTCTGCTGATCCTGCAGCAGCCCCAGCCCGATCTCTCGGCGCTCGGCGCGAGCGGCCACGCGGCGCTCGACGTGGCGGGTGAGCGCTGCGGCCAGCTGCTGGAGCAGACGCTCGAACGGCGTGGGTGATGCGAGACGAAGAGTCGCGGTGGTCATGGTCACTCCTCATTCATGGTGCCGCGGCTGTTCGCCGCGGGAAGATCGAAGACCTCGGCGCGCAGAGACACGCGCCGAGTGCCGGGCAGCGCCTCCTGCCCGCGATAGCGCTCGACCGCCGCGTCGACCACGGCGGTGAGTTCATTCTTGAGCTCGGCCATCTGCTCAGGGGTGATGTCGAGCATCGTCGTCATGACCAGGCCCGCGTCCTTCCAGCCCTCTGGCTGCTCGGACTCCGGACGGTTGATGTACTCCATCAGGGTCTGATGACGAAGACGAAGGAACTCGGTCGTCACGATCTGCGCCGCGGCGCGGTTCGACGGCGACATCGTCTCGGCGGGACCCGGCATGTTGATCCGTCCCTTGGGTCGCTCCCACCAGCGCTCCCGTGCGGTCCCCCGGTCGGGAACCTCACGGATGAGATCGTGTGCGGCGAGGGCGCGCAGGTGATAGCTGGTCGCTCCGGAGGTCTCTCCGATCAGTGCGGCGAGCGTGCTCGCCGTCTGGGGTCCGCGTTCGCTCAGCAGATCGTAGATCCGGACGCGCAACGGGTGCGCAAGGGCTTTCAGCGCACCGGCGTCGAGAGTGCGGATCTGCTCGTTGCTCTTCATGTATGCAAAGATACCCTTGCAAAGGGGCCTTTGCAACGGTTTCTTTGCACGTTCGCCGCGTCAGCTCACGGCAGTGCGCGCGGCGACGAACGCAGCCACGCAGCGCTCGACCTGCTCGCTCGTGTGCGCCGCCGAGAGCTGCACACGGATGCGCGCCTTGCCGCGCGGCACGACAGGGAAGCTGAACGCGGTGACGTACACGCCCTGGCGCTGCATCTCATCGGCGATGCGCGCGGTGAGCGCCGCGTCGCCGAACATGACCGGCACGATCGGGTGCTCGCCCGGGAGCAGGTCGAAGCCCTCCTCGGTCATACGGCGGCGGAACAGCTCGGCGTTCTCGGTCAGTCGCGCACGCAGGTCGGCCGAACCCTCGACGAGGTCGAGCGCGGTGAGGGTGCCCGCCACGATCGAGGGCGCGAGCGTGTTCGAGAAGAGGTACGGCCGCGAGCGCTGGCGCAGCAGAGCGACGATGTCGCGGTGTGCGGCGACGTAGCCGCCCGATGCTCCACCGAGGGCCTTGCCGAAGGTGCCGGTGTAGATGTCGACGCGCTCCGAGACACCGCAGAACTCGGGGGTGCCGCGTCCGTTCTCGCCGACGAAGCCCACCGCATGCGAGTCGTCGACGAAGACGAGCGCGTCGTAGCGCTCGGCGAGGTCGCAGATCTCACGCAGCGGGGCGATGTAGCCGTCCATCGAGAAGACGCCGTCGGTGACGATGACACGGAATCGGGCATCCGACGCAGCCGTGAGCTGCTCTTCCAGATCGGCCATGTCGCGGTTCCGGTAGCGCAGGCGGCGCGCCTTCGACAGCCGGATGCCGTCGATGATCGACGCGTGGTTCAGCTCGTCGGAGATGATCGCGTCGTCCGCCGAGAACAGCGTCTCGAAGACCCCGCCGTTCGCGTCGAAGCATGAGGAGTACAGGATCGCGTCATCGGTGCCGAGGAAGGTGGCGAGACGCCGCTCGAGCTCGAGATGCTGCTCCTGCGTGCCGCAGATGAATCGCACGCTCGCGAGACCATAGCCCCACTCATCTAGAGCGCCCTTCGCGGCCGCGAGGATGCGCTCGTCGTCAGCGAGACCCAGATAGTTGTTCGCGCAGAAGTTCAGCACCTCGGTGCCTCCGGTGACGATCTGCGCCTTCTGCGGGCCTGTGATCCCCCGTTCGCGCTTCGTGAGCCCCGCTTCTTCGATGCCGGCGAGCTCGGACTGCAGGTGGTCCTTGAATGTCGTGTACATGGCTGCTCCTTGCAGTCGTTCTTACAGCTCGGTCCAGTCGAGGATGATCTTGCCCGTGCCGGCCGACTCGGCGGCGGCGAAGCCGCGTTCCCAGTCGCGTGCGGGGATCACGTCGGCGATCACGCGGGTGATCGACTCGCGCAGCGTGGCGCTGGTCTGCAGCATCGCGCCCATCGCGTTCCAGGTCTCGAACATCTCACGGCCGTAGATGCCCTTGATCGTGAGCATGTGGGTGACGAGCTTTCCCCAGTCGATGTCGAACCCCGAACTCGGAAGCCCCAGCATGGCGATCTGACCGCCGTGGTTCATGTTGTCGATCATCGCCGGCAGGGCCGCGGGGGCACCGCTCATCTCGAAGCCGATGTCGAACCCCTCGCGCATGCCGAGCGCGCGCTGCGCGTCGCGGATGTCCTGCTGCGAGACGTCGACCACCGCGTCGGCGCCCATCTGCTTCGCCATCTCGAGGCGAGGCGCGCTGACGTCGGTGGCCACGATGAAACGCGCACCGGCGTGCCGGGCGACCGCGATCGACATGAGGCCGATGGGGCCGCACCCGGTGATCAGCACGTCCTCGCCGATCACCCGGTACATCAGGGCCGTGTGCACGGCGTTGCCGAGCGGGTCGAAGATGGCACCGAGCTCGGGCGTCACGTCGTCGTGGTGCACCCAGACGTTTGTCGCGGGCAGCGAGAGGTACTCGGCGAAGGCGCCGTCGCGCTGGAGGCCAAGGCCGATGGTGCGGATGCACATCTGGCGGCGTCCGGCACGGCAGTTGCGGCAGGTGCCGCAGACGATGTGCCCTTCGCCCGAGACCCGGTCGCCGACCGAGATGTCGTGCACGAGCGGACCGACCTCCACGACCTCGCCGTAGAACTCGTGCCCCGGGATCAACGGCGCCTCGATCGCAGACGCCGCCCAGTCGTCCCAGCGGTGGATGTGCAGGTCAGTGCCGCAGATGCCGGTGCGCAGCACGCGGATGACGACCTCGCCCGTGCCGGCGACGGGGTCCGGACGATCTACGAGCTCGAAGCCCGCGCGCGGACCGCTCTTGAACAGTGCCTTCATGCTTCGATCTCACCGCATCGAACCGTGTAGAACAACGCCTTCTTCCTGCACGGTCGATTAAGCAGATCTGAAAGTATGATCGGACTGTGGAACTCCATCAGCTCCAGATCCTGCGCGAGCTCGGTGCCCTCGGCAGCCTCACCGCCGTCGCCGATGCGCTGCGGGTCACGCCGTCCGCCGTGTCGCAGCAGCTCGCCGCGCTGCAGCGCGGTGTGCGCACTCCCCTCACCCGGAGGCAGGGGCGCACTCTCGTGCTGACGGCTGCTGGTCAGGTGCTCGCGGAAGCCGGTGGGGAGGCGCTGGATGCCATGGCCGCCGCACGCGGTGCGCTCGACGCGTTCGAACATGATGCGGCCGGCGTCGTCAGCGTGAGCGGCTTCCACAGCGCAGGCCAGGCGCTGTTCGGCGCGCTGCTGCGCGAGCTCTCAGACAGCGACGACGCTCCGACCGTTCAGCTCACCGATGAGGATGTCGCGCAGAGCGAGTTCCCGGCCCTCACCGCTCGCTACGACATCGTGCTCGCGCACCGGATGGAGCACTCGGAGCCCTGGCCATCGCAGGGCGTGCGCAGTCTCACCCTCGTGCGCGAGCCGCTCGACGTGGCGGTCGCCGCGTCGCACCCTCTCGCCACCCGCTCATCGGTCTCGCCTGCGGACATCGCCGGCGAGCGCTGGGTCACGAGCCGCATCGGATACTCCCCCGATGACGTCCTGAGAGCCGTCGCCGCGGTGGCGAACGTGGCCCCGCGTGTACAGCACCGCATCAACGACTACGGGGCGGTCGCCGCGGCCGTCGCCGCGAGCGACGTGATCGGCCTGCTCCCCCGCTTCACCTCACGCAGTGTCGATGACAGCGAGATCGTGCGCATCCCGCTGCTCGGCGTCAGCACGCACCGCCTGATCGACGTCCTCGCCCGCCCTGAGACGCTGCGCCGGCGAAGCGTGCGGCTCGTCGTCGACGGCCTGCAGCAGGTCATGACGCGCCTGAGCGGCTGACGCCCGCGCCATAGACTCGGCTCATGACCGAGGCCGTCAACCCGCTGCTGACCCGCTCGACGCTTCCGTACGAACTGCCCGACTATGCGGCCATTCGACCCGAGCACTACCTCCCTGCATTCCGGGCGGCCTTCGATGAGCACCTCGCCGAAGTCCGGACCATCACCGCGGTGCGATCCATGCCGACCTTCCAGAACACGATCGAGGCTCTGGAGCGCAGCGGCGAGCTGCTCGATCGCGTCGCGCACGCGTTCTACACGGTCAGCTCGGCAGATGCGTCGCCCGAGATCCAGGCGGTCGACGAGCAGCTCGCGCCCATGATGGCCGCTCATGACGATGCGATCCGCCTCGACGGAGCGCTGTACTGGCGCGTGTCGCAGGTGCACGATCAGCTCGATCGACTCGACCTGACGGCCGAGCACCGTTATCTGATCCGGCGCCATTTCCGCGAGATGACGCATGCGGGAGCGGCGCTCGACGACGACGCCAAAGCACGCCTGACCTCAGTGAATCAGCGTCTGTCGACGCTCAGCACGACGTTCGAGAAGAACCTGCTCGCCGACACGAACGATCTCGCCGTGGTCTTCGACGACGCCGCCGAGCTCGATGGCCTCTCCGCGGGCGAGCTCAGCGCGACCGCTCGCGCGGCGGCGGAGCGCGGTCTCGAGGGGAGATATCTGGTATCGCTGCCGCTGTTCAGCGGGCACCCCTATCTCGCATCCCTCACCCGGCGCGAGAGCCGTCGCCGCATCATGCAGGCCTCACTCGCCCGCGGCTCTCGGGGGAACGAGCACGACAACAGAGCCGTCCTCGCTGAGATCGTGTCTCTCCGCGCGGAGCGCGCCGAGCTGCTCGGCTACGACTCGCACGCCGCATACGTCACCGCTGACGAGACGGCCGGCACGCCGGATGCTGTCGAGCGCATGCTGCGAGAACTCGCCGTTCCCGCCGCTCGCAACGCGCGGCGCGAAGCAGCGGCGCTGCAGCAGATCATCGACGACACCGAGCTCGAGCCGTTCTCGCTCGAGGCCCACGACTGGGCGTTCTACACCGAGATGGTCCGTCGGGCGCGCTACGACATCGATTCCGCAGCCCTCCGGCCGTACTTCGAGGCCGAGCGGGTGCTGCGCGACGGCGTCTTCTTCGCCGCGACGAGGCTGTACGGGATCACCTTCACAGAGCGCACCGACCTGGTCTCGTACCACCCCGGAGCGCGGATCTTCGAGGTGCACGACGAGGACGGCTCGGCGGTCGGGCTGTACGTGCTCGATCTGTACACCCGCGACTCCAAGCGGGGCGGGGCGTGGATGAACTCGATCGTGAGCGAGTCGGCGCTGCGCGGCACCCTGCCGGTTGTGGCGAACAACCTCAACGTCTCGCAGCCGGCCGACGGAATGCCCACCCTGCTCACGCTCGATGAGGTGACCACGCTGTTCCATGAGTTCGGGCACGCTCTGCACGGACTGTTCGCCCGGGTGACGTATCCGCACTTCTCGGGCACGAACGCGTTCCGCGACTTCGTCGAGTTCCCGAGTCAGGTGAACGAGATGTGGATCCTGTGGGACGAGGTGCTGTCCAACTATGCGCGCCACCATGAGACGGGAGAGCCGCTCGACGCCGGTGTCATCGCCCGCCTCCGCGCGTCCGAGAAGTTCGATCAGGGTCACGCGACCAGCGAGTACCTCGCCGCGGCGTGGCTCGACCAGGCGTGGCATCGGATCGGCGCGGGCGTCGATCCTGGAGATGTCGCAGAGTTCGAGCACGGCGCTCTGGCCGACGTGGGACTGCTGAGCCCGGTCGTGCCGACCCGCTATTCATCGGCGTACTTCGCTCACATCTTCTCCGGCGGGTACAGTGCCGGCTACTACTCGTACATCTGGAGCGAGGTGCTCGACGCGGACACCGTGGAGTGGTTCCGGGAGAACGGCGGCCTGACCCGCGAGAACGGAGACCGCTTCCGCCGGCGCCTGCTCGGCGTGGGCGGGTCGAAGGATCCGCTCGAGGCCTACCGCGACTTCCGGGGTCGTGATGCCGAGATCGCTCCGCTGCTCGCGCGCCGAGGACTCGACGGCTGAGACGCCTGCGCTCAGGCGTGCCGCCGCGCCAGATGGTGCGTCGCCTTGTACCAGGTGAGCTGGTGATAGCTCTGCGTCAGGTGCTCGCCGAGCGATGACACGGGCATGGTTCGCACGGTGATGCGCTCGGTGTCGTCGAGACTCTGCTCCCCCGCGCGAACGCAGTCCAGAGCGAGGAAGTGGTGCACCTGATTGGTGTGGTTGCCGAAGTTCGCCCAGGTCGGTCCGAGGTCGATCACATCGGATGCCGTGAAGCCCGTCTCCTCACGCAGTTCGCGATGCGCAGCATCGATCGGGGACTCATCCGGCTCCACGGCGCCGCCGATCGTTCCGAGCGCGACGATGCCGGCGCCGTGCCGGTACTCCTCGACGACGATGGCATCGCCCCTGCCGTCCAGCGCGAGCACCGAGATCCAGTCGCCGGGCTCCAGCACGTAGTACGGCGCGATGCGCCGACCCTCGGCGTCTTCGCAGTCATCTGCTCGCAGCGAGATCCAGCGATCGGCCACGATGGTGCGCGTCGCGACCACCTGCCAGGGCTGAGGGCGGTCGTCTGTCATGCTGCTCAGGCGCTCTTGCGCTTGCGCGAGAGAACCACGGTGGGCGGAGCCCCTTCTTCGACGGCCGCCTTGGTGACGACGACCTTCGAGACGTCTTCGGCCGACGGGATCTCGAACATGATCGGGCCGAGCACGTCTTCGAGGATCGCGCGCAATCCGCGGGCGCCGGTCTTGCGGAGCACCGCGAGATCGGCGATCGAGCGCAGCGCGTCGTCTTCGAACTCGAGCTGCACGCCGTCGATCTCGAACATGCGCTGGTACTGCTTGACCAGAGCGTTGCGGGGTCCGGTGAGGATGTCGATCAGGGCATCCTGATCGAGGGGCGAGACCGAGGTGACGACCGGCAGACGGCCGATGAACTCGGGGATGAGGCCGAACTTGTGCAGGTCTTCGGGAAGAACCTCGCTGAACAGATCGAGGTCCTTGCCCTTGTCGTGCAGGGGAGCGCCGAAGCCGACGCCGTGCTTTCCGACGCGGGCCGAGATGATCTCCTCGAGGCCGGCGAAGGCGCCCGCCACGATGAACAGCACGTTGGTCGTGTCGATCTGCAGGAACTCCTGATGGGGGTGCTTGCGACCGCCCTGCGGTGGCACGGATGCCACGGTGCCCTCGAGGATCTTCAGCAGCGCCTGCTGCACGCCCTCACCCGACACGTCGCGAGTGATGGAGGGGTTCTCAGCCTTGCGCGCGATCTTGTCGATCTCGTCGATGTAGATGATGCCGGTCTCGGCACGCTTGGTGTCGTAATCGGCGGCCTGCAGCAGCTTGAGAAGGATGTTCTCGACGTCTTCGCCGACGTAGCCGGCTTCGGTCAGAGCCGTCGCGTCTGCGACGGCGAACGGCACATTGAGCCGCTTCGCGAGGGTCTGAGCGAGGTAGGTCTTGCCGCAGCCGGTGGGGCCCAGCATGAGGATGTTGCTCTTCGCGACCTCGACCTCTTCGGCCCGCTGCTCGGCCGACTGGATGGTGCCGCGGGCGCGCACGCGCTTGTAGTGGTTGTAGACGGCCACGGCGAGTGAGCGCTTCGCTGCGTCCTGACCCACGACGTACTCTTCGAGGAACGAGAAGATCTCACGAGGCTTGGGCAGCTCGAAGTCGGCGACCGGCCCGCTCCCCGCCTCCGCCATGCGCTCTTCGATGATCTCGTTGCACAGCTCGACGCACTCGTCGCAGATGTAGACGCCGGGGCCGGCGATCAGCTGCTGCACCTGCTTCTGGCTCTTTCCGCAGAAAGAGCATTTGAACAGATCAGCGCTTTCACCGATGCGTGCCATGCGCGTCCTCCTCGGGGCAATGAGAGATCGTCATTCGAGCGTAACCGCTGGCCCCGACACCGGGCCGCATTGACGGGCGCACGACACGGGCCCGACTCCGCTCTGGGCGGAATCGGGCCCGTGTTCATCGAAGGCTCACACCATCGACTTGGTGTGCCACACCGTCTTCGTCTCTGTGAAAGCGGTGATCCGGTCAAGGCTCGGCTCGACCGATCCAGGGCGCAGCACGCGCGTGAGCGTGTCGGCCGCGGCGATCTCGAGGTCGACCCAGTCGAGCGCGCCGGCGCCGCTCAGATCGAGCGCATTGACGTCGGCGTGGGATGCCAGCCACGGCGCGATCTCGGCGGGCGAGCCCGTGAGCACGTTCACCACTCCCCCCGGTACGTCGCTGGTCGCCAGCACCTCGGCCAGGCTGATGGCAGACAGCGGGAACCGCTCGCTCGCGACGACCACCACCGTGTTGCCCGTGACGAGCGCCGGTGCGATCGCCGAGACCAGGCCGAGCAGCGCGGAGTCCTGCGGGGCGATCGTGGCGACGACGCCGGTGGGCTCGGGCACCGAGATGTTGAAGTAGGGGCCGGACACCGGGTTGGCGTTTCCTGCGACCTGTGCGTACTTGTCGCACCAGCCGGCGTACCAGACCCACAGGTCGATCGCGGCGTCGACCTGTGCGGCGGCGACGCCGGCGGACGCTCCCTCCTGGTCGGTGATCTCGTCGATGAACTGCGCACGGCGGCCTTCGAGGATCTCGGCGACCCGGTAGAGCACCTGTCCGCGGTTGTACGCCGTTGCGCCTGACCAGCCCTTCACCGCAGCGCGTGCGGCGACGACCGCGTCCCTGGCATCCTTCCGCGATGCCTTCGCGGCATTCGCGAGGAAGGCGCCCTTGGACGTGACGACCTCGTAGGTGCGACCCGACTCGCTGCGCGGGAACGCGCCGCCGATGGCCAGCTTGTACGTCTTCGGAACGGTGAGGCGCTTGCTCATGCCGAGGCTCCCTTCAGGTACGCGGTCAGGCCGTGGCGGCCGCCTTCCCGGCCGTAGCCGGACTCCTTGTATCCGCCGAACGGGCTCGACGGGTCGAATCGGTTGAACGTGTTCGCCCACACCACGCCGGCGCGAAGGCGATCGGCGACGGCGAGGATGCGCGAGCCCTTGTCGCTCCAGATGCCGGCCGACAGTCCGTAGGGCGTGTTGTTGGCCTTGGCGATCGCCTCGGCCGGTGTGCGGAAGGTCAGCACCGACAGCACCGGACCGAACACCTCGTCGCGTGCGATGCGATGCGAGGCCTCCACGCCGGTGAAGATGGTCGGGGCGAACCAGAAGCCCTTCTCGGGGATGGCGCAGTCGGCGGTCCAGCGCTCAGCGCCCTCGGCCTCGCCGATCTCGCTGAGCTCGCGGATGCGAGCCAGCTGAGCGGCCGAGTTGATCGCGCCGATGTCGGTGTTCTTGTCGAGCGGGTCGCCCAGACGCAGCGTCGACAGACGCTGCTTCAGACGGTCGATCACCTCGTCGTGGATCGATTCCTGCACGAGCAGACGGCTGCCGGCGCAGCAGACATGCCCCTGGTTGAAGAAGATGCCGTTCACGATGCCCTCCACGGCCTGATCGATCGGCGCGTCGTCGAAGACGATGTTCGCCGCCTTGCCGCCCAGCTCGAGGGTCACCTTCTTGTCGGTGCCGGCGATCGCCTTGGCGATGTCGCGGCCGACGCCCGTCGAGCCGGTGAAGGCGACCTTGTCGACATCCGGATGCCTGACCAGCGACGCGCCCGTGGCCCCCGCACCGGTGACGATGTTGACGACACCGGCGGGCAGGTCGGCCTGCTGCAGGATCTCCGCGAAGATCAGGGCGGTCAGCGGCGTCGTCTCAGCGGGCTTGAGCACCACCGTGTTGCCTGCGGCGAGAGCCGGGGCGACCTTCCACGCCAGCATGAGCAGCGGGAAGTTCCACGGGATGACCTGCGCGGCGACGCCGAGCGACTTGGGGTTCGCACCGAGGCCGGCGTAGTCGAGCTTGTCGGCCCACCCCGCGTAGTAGAAGAACCACGAGGCGACGAGGGGCACGTCGACGTCACGGCTCTCCTTGATCGGCTTGCCGTTGTCGAGGCTCTCGGCGACAGCGAGCTCTCGGGCGCGCTCCTGCACGAGCCGGGCGATGCGGAACAGGTACTTGCCGCGGTCGCGACCGCTCATCTTCGACCAGACCCTGTCGTGCGCGCGGCGGGCTGCTGCGACAGCGCGGTCGATATCGCCGTCGGACGCCGACGCGATCTCGGCGATGCGGTGCTCGTCGGCGGGCGAGATGGTGTGGAAGCTGTCGCCGGTGCCGTCGACGAACTCCCCGTCGATGAACAGCCCGTAGCTGTCCTTGAGGCGCAGGATCGCCGTGGACTCCGGAGCGGGAGCGTATTCCAGGAATGACATATCTATCCTCGGTTGCTGAGTTCGACGGAGAATCAGTCGATGGTGACGTAGTCGGGGCCGGAGTAGTGTCCGGAGATGAGCTTCTGACGCTGCAGCAGCACGTCGTTGAGCAGGCTGGAGGCGCCGAAGCGGAACAGGTGCGGCTGCAGCCATTCCTCACCGGCGGTCTCGGCGACGGTGACGAGGTACTTGATCGCGTCCTTCGACGAGCGGATGCCGCCGGCCGGCTTCACGCCGATCTTCTCGCCCGTCGCCCGGTACCAGTCGCGCACGGTCTCGAGCATGAGCAGTGTGGTCGGCAGGGTGGCTGCCGGCTGCACCTTTCCGGTCGACGTCTTGATGAAGTCACCACCGGCGAGGATCGACAGCCACGAGGCGCGCTTGATGTTGTCGTATGTGTTCAGCTCTCCGGTCTCCATGATGACCTTGAGCGAGGCGTAGCTGCCGTCTTCGCGGCGGCATGCCTCCTTGACCTGGGCGATCTGGTCGAAGACGAAGCCGTAGCGACCCTCGAGGAACGCGCCGCGATCGATGACCATGTCGATCTCGTCTGCACCCGCGGCGACGGCATCCGCCGTGTCGGCGAGTTTGATCGCGAGCGAGGAGCGACCCGAGGGGAAGGCCGTGGCGACGGCGGCGACCGAGATGCGGCCGTCGTCGGGGTCGCCGTGCAGCTCTCCGAGTGCCTCGACGGCGTGCCCGACCATGTCGCCGTACACGCAGACGGCCGCGACGAGCGGTGTGGTCGGATCAGCGGCATCCGGGTTCTTCGCCTTGGCGACGAGCGAGCGCACCTTGCCTGCCGTGTCAGCGCCCTCGAGGGTGGTCAGGTCGATCAGCGAGATGATCTTGTCGAGCGCCCACGCCTTCGACGTGGTCTTGATCGAGCGCGTGCCGAGTCCTGCGGCCCGCTGCTCGAGACCCACGGCATCGACACCGGGCAGACCGTGCAGGAACCGGCGCAGGGTCTGATCGTCGGGCTCGCCGCCGAGCAGGTCGACCGCGCTGCGGCGGGCCAGTTCTGTAGTCGTCACTTCTCCTCCAAGAGATCACGAGCGGTGGGTTCGTCGGTCACCAGAATGCTGCACAGCCCGCTGTTCACGACTGTACGCGCGATGTCGTGCTTGGCGGCACCGGCGGTGACGAAGATGGATCGGGGCGCTGCGCGCAGCTGCTCGAGGTCGACGCCGACCGTGCGCTCGTCGAGCTGCGGATCGACGATGTTGCCGTCGGCGTCGATGTAGCGCCCGAGCAGGTCGCCGACGGCGCCGCGGCGCACGAGCTCGGCGATGTCGTCGGTGGTGAGGTAGCCGTTCTCGACGTGGGCCGAGCCCTCGTCAGCGGGACCGGCGGTGAAGAGGAAGGTGTTCGCGCCTGCGGCCTGCTCGAGTATGGCGGACACGGTGCGGTCGGACTCGATGGCCCGCTTGGTCTCGACGCGCTCGAGGATGGCAGGGCTCGGCAGAAGCACAGCGTGACCACCGCCGCGCTGAGCGATGGTCGCGGCGACGGAAGCAGCGCCGCCGGCTCGACGGTTGAGGCTCACGCCCCCGTTGGCCTGCACGACCGTCACCCCACGCGCCCAGCCGTCGGGCAGCGCTTCGGCGATCGCGGTCAGCGTTCGTCCCCAGCTCACGGCGAGGGTGCGGGGCACGGGCCGCAGGGCGGCGAGCAGATCGGCTGCTGCGCGCGCGACGCGCTCCAGAACGGCGTCCGGTTCTTCGGGGGCGGGAACGACCACAGCGTCCTGCAGTCCGTACCGCTGCACGAGCTCGCGCTCGAGTCCGAGGCGACGAGCGCGCGGGTGGACGATCTCGATGCGCACGATGCCGCGCTCCCGCGCCTGCACGAGCAGGCGGCCCACCTTCCAGCGCGAGATGCCGAGGAGGGCGCCGATCTCGTCCTGCGTCTTGTTCTCGTCGTACGAGAGCTCTGCCACACGCACCATGAGCAGTTCGTCGTCCACGGCATCCCTCCTTCCGCCTCCAGCTTAGGAGCCGACCGACGCACGCGCAGGGTTCTGCTCAGATGAGCAGAGGAACGCCACCGCCATGCGCATTCGTCGGCACGCACCCTGCACACGAAGAAGAGCGGTCCGGACGTGTGTCCGAACCGCTCTCCTTCAGGGTTGGTATCAGCCGCGCTTGCGCGAGGTGAGCACCTGGTCGACGATGCCGTACTCGAGAGCCTCGTTCGCCGAGAGGATCTTGTCGCGGTCGATGTCGCGGTTGATCTGATCGACGGGCTTGCCCGTGTGCCGTGCCATCGTCTCCTCGAGCCACGTGCGCATGCGCAGGATCTCAGCTGCCTGGATCTCGATGTCGGACGCCTGACCGTGGCCGGCCTCACCCATCGCAGGCTGGTGCATCAGCACGCGCGCGTTCGGAAGCGCGAGGCGCTTGCCCGGCGCGCCTGCGGCGAGCAGCACGGATGCTGCCGATGCGGCCTGTCCGAGAACGACGGTCTGGATGTGCGGAGCGACGTACTGCATCGTGTCGTAGATCGCGGTCATCGCGGTGAAGGAGCCACCGGGCGAGTTGATGTACATGGTGATGTCGCGCTCGGCGTCCTGGCTCTCGAGCACGAGCAGCTGCGCCATGACGTCATCGGCCGACGCGTCGTCGACCTGCACGCCGAGGAAGATCACGCGGTCCTCGAACAGCTTGTTGTACGGGTCCTGGCGCTTGAAGCCGTAGGCCGTGCGCTCTTCGAACTGCGGGAGGATGTAGCGGCTCGAGGGCAGGTTGCCGGCTGCGCGGAACGTTGGTGTGTACATGCGTGTCTTCCTGCCTTACTTGTCCGCGCCGGTGCCGCCGCCGCCGTGCACGTCGCTGGCGTGCTCGCGGATGTGGTCGACGAATCCGTACTCGAGCGCCTCGTCGGCGGTGAACCAGCGGTCGCGGTCTCCGTCGGCGTTGATCTGCTCGACCGACTTGCCGGTCTGTGCGGCCGTGATCTCTGCGAGGCGGCGCTTCATCGACAGGATCAGCTGAGCCTGGGTCTGGATGTCGCTCGCGGTGCCGCCGAAGCCGCCGTGGGGCTGGTGAAGCAGAACGCGGGCGTTCGGGGTGATGTAGCGCTTGCCCTTGGTGCCGCTCGTGAGCAGCAGCTGGCCCATGGACGCCGCCATGCCGATGCCGACCGTCACGATGTCGTTGGGCACGAACTGCATGGTGTCGTAGATGGCCATGCCCGCGGTGATCGACCCACCGGGAGAGTTGATGTAGAGGTAGATGTCCTTCTCAGAGTCTTCGGCGGCGAGAAGGAGGATCTTCGCGCAGATCTCATTCGCGTTCTCATCGCGCACCTCAGAGCCCAGCCAGATGATGCGGTCCTTGAGCAGCCTGTCGAAGACGCTCGTCGCCATCAGGGGTTCAGCCATGTCAGCTCCTGTTTCCGTGTTTCGGTGATTCGAATCTACCGGCGGTCACACGCGCGTCCGGCCGTGTTCGCCGTCGGCATATCAGCGTGGCGTGGTCGCGACCTCAGGCATCCCTCGGATCCAGCAACTCAGCCGCGTACCCCGTCACCGACCGCGTGTAGCGGGTGAGGTGCGGGGCGAGCGCATTCAGGGCGATGGATGCACCGCGCACCGCGTCACCGGAAGAGACCAGGGCCAGGGCGTAGAACGCCGCGGCCTCGTCGGCCATCGACGCGCCCCGGGTGCGCTCGTACTCCTCGGCGAGCATCTGGAGAGACTCGTCGACCCGGCCGAGATTGCGGATGGTGCTGGCGAGCTGGATGATCGCCCTCGTGCGCCGTTCGGGATCGAGGCCCGCGTCGAGAGCGGCTCGGTACAGCGGCTCCGCAGTCGCCTCCTCCCCCGCACTGTCCCGCGCGCCGGCCCGCTCGAACAGCGCCACCGGATGCCCGGCGCCGAGCCCCGCGGCCAGACCGTCGATCCGCACGATGCGCTCCTCGTCGCTCAGCGTCTCGTCCGCCCACACGGCATCGACGCGCGTCTGCCACTCGTCCGGTGCCTGATCCATGTCGTCCTCCTCCTCATACGACGAAGGGCGGATGCCGCAGCATCCGCCCTTCGCTCGATCACGAAGTGATCACTCGGCCTTGTCGGCCTCGTCCTTCGCAGCGGCCTTCTTGGCCGGAGCCTTCTTGGCAGCCGGCTTCTTGGCAGCGGGCTTCTCAACCTCTGCGTCGTCAGCGGCGTCCTTCTTGGCGGGAGCCTTCTTCTTCGCCGGAGCCTTCTTGGCGGGCTTCTCCTCGGCAGGAGCCTCCTCGGTCTCAGCGGCGTCCTCGTCCTCGGCATCGCCGATGAACTCGGACAGGTCGACCTTGGCGCCGTTGCTGTCGACGATGCTGACCTTGCCCAGCGTCACGGCGAGAGCCTTGTTGCGCGCGACCTCGCCGACGAGGGCGGGCAGCTGACCCGCGCCCTGCAGCGCCTCGACGAACTCCTGCGGAGCCATGCCGTACTGTGCGGCCGACTGGATGAGGTACTGGCTGAGCTCCTCCTGCGAGACCTGAACGTTCGCGTTCTCGGCGATCGTGTCGAGCAGCACCTGCGTGCGGAACTGCTTCTCGCTGGCCTCGGCGACCTCGGCGCGGTGCTCGTCGTCCTCGAGGCGGTTCTCGTTCTCGAGGTGCGCGTGCACCTCGTCCTCGATGAGCTGCGGCGGAACCGGGATCTTGACCTGCTCGAGCAGCTTCTCGATCAGCTGGTCGCGCGCGGCGGCTCCCTGGGTGAAGACTCCCTGCTGGGCGACGCGCTCGGCGAGGCTCTCGCGCAGCTCGGCGATGGTGTCGAACTCAGACGCCATCTGCGCGAAGTCATCGTCGGCCTCGGGCAGCTCGCGCTCCTTGACGGCCTTCAGCTTGACCGAGACCTCGGCCTGCTCGCCGGCGTGGTCGCCGCCCACGAGCGCAGAGCGGAAGGTGGTCTCCTCACCGGCGGTCAGCGAGTCGAGGGCCTCGTCGATGCCCTCGAGCAGCTCGCCCGAGCCGATCTCGTACGACACACCGTCGGCGCGGTCGATCTCGGTGCCATCGATCGTGGCGACCAGGTCGAGCTCGACGAAGTCGCCCTTCGCCGCGGGACGGTCGACCGGGATCAGAGTGCCGAAGCGGGCGCGCAGGCTGTCGAGCTCGCTGTCGATCGCCGCGTCGTCAGCCTCGATGGCGTCGACGGTGAGGGTGATGTCCGAGAGCTCGGGAAGCTCGATCTCGGGACGCACGTCGACCTCGATGTCGACGAGCAGGTCGCCGGAGAAGTCCTTCTCGTTCGGCCACTGAGTGATGTCGGCCGACGGGCGGCCGACGATGCGCAGGTTGTGCTCGGAAGCGGCCTCGCGGAAGAAGCCGTCGAGCGCCTCGTTGGCGGCGTGCTCGATGACCGCACCGCGGCCGACACGCTGGTCGATGATCGGAGCGGGGACCTTGCCCTTGCGGAAGCCGGGGATCTGCACGTCCTGAGCGATGTGCTCGTAGGCGTGCGCGATGCTGGGCTTGAGGTCCTCAGGGGTGACCGTGATGGTGAGCTTGACCCGGGTCGGGGACAGCTTCTCGACGGTGCTGTTGGCCATGCTGGTGTGTTCTCCTTGTGGTTTCCGCGCGAACGGCGCGGTCGTGAAGTCTTCGGGCCGTGGTCGGGGCGACAGGATTTGAACCTGCGACCTCCCGCTCCCAAAGCGGGCGCTCTACCAAGCTGAGCTACGCCCCGGCTTGAACCCGCGCACACGGGAACGGCCCTGACGAGTCTAACGGACGGAACACGTCTCTCCGTCCGCTATGCTTGACGAGGTGCTTCGCTCGACGGAGCATCCGAGAGGGCGACAAGCCCCTGGAAATCCGGGGATGTAGCTTAATGGTAAAGCCTTAGTCTTCCAAACTAATGACGCGGGTTCGATTCCCGTCATCCCCTCCGATCACAAGGCCCCCACCGCGAGGTGGGGGCCTTCTTCGCGTGCGGCGCACGCAATCGCGTCGTGGAACGCGAAGAATCCCCGGAGCCGATGGCTCCGGGGATTCTTCTTGTCAGGTCTCAGCGTCCGCCGCGACGCTCACGAAGCTGCGTGAGCGCATCTTCGAGCAGCTGCTCGGCCTCTTCGTCGGTGCGGCGCTCCTTCACGTACGCGAGGTGCGTCTTGTAGGGCTCCGCCTTCGCGAGAGCCGGCGGGTTCTCCCTGTCGCGGCCCGCGGGCAGTCCGCTCTGCGGGTGGTCGATCGTCTCGGGGATCTCCTCGTCGGGCAGACCAGCCGCGAAGTAGCGGACGGTCTCGTTGCCCAGGCCGTCCCAGTACGAGACGGCGATGCGGTCGGCGTGGTAGCCGTGGTCCTGCTCCCCCATCGGCCCTGAGCCGACGCGGGTGCCGCGGATCGCGTTTCCTCCGGTAGCCATCAGATCACCTGGAACTTCGTGATGAGACCGAGCGCGACGATCGAGATGAACCAGATCAGCGCGAGAACGATCGTGAATCGGTTGAGGTTGCGCTCGGCGAGGCCGGAGGAGCCCACTGCCGCGGACATGCCGCCGCCGAACATATCGGAGAGGCCGCCACCGCGGCCCTTGTGAAGAAGGATGAGGAGCGTCAGCAGCACACTGGTGATGCCAGTGAGCACCTGCAGAACGAACTCGAGAACCTGCACGGGGAAAGCCTTTCGCCGGGGCCGATAGGCCCGCCTAGCGGTCAATTATAGGACGAGGCGCTCGCGCGCCCCGTCCCGACTCACACGCCGACGTGCTTCTGGAAGCGCACGATCGCCGCGAATTCGTCCACGACCAGGCTCGCACCGCCGACCAGAGCGCCGTCGACATCGGGCTCGCGCATGAAGCTCGCGATGTTGGACGACTTCACCGATCCGCCATACAGCACGCGCGTGCGCGCGGCAGCATCGTCATCAAGAGCCTTCGCGAGCACACCTCTCAGTGCGGCGCAGACGTCCTGCGCCTGGGCGGGGGTGGCAGCCTGGCCCGATCCGATCGCCCAGACCGGCTCGTACGCCACGACGATGTCAGCCGATGCCGGAACGCCGTCGAGAGCCTTCTCGAGCTGGCCGGCGGGCACGGCGCTCGCGCCGAACTCCTCGAGGTCCTCGGCGGTCTCGCCGACGCAGATCACGGGCACCAGGCCGTGCTTGAGCGCAGCCTTCACCTTGGCGTTCACGACGGCGTCGTCCTCGCGGTGGTACTCGCGGCGCTCTGAGTGGCCGATGATCACGTAGCCGACGTTCAGCTTCGCGAGGAAGGCGCCCGACACCTCTCCGGTGTACGCGCCGGAGTCGTGCGCCGAGACGTCCTGCGCGCCGAGCGCGAACGGGATCTTGTCGGCGTCGATGAGCGTCTGCACGCTGCGGATGTCGGTGAACGGCGGGAAGACCGCCACCTCCACCGAGTCGCCCTCGTGACCGGCGTCCTTCAGCGTCCAGTGCAGCTTCTGCACCGTTGCGACGGCCTGGAGGTGGTCGAGGTTCATCTTCCAGTTGCCCGCGATCAGCGGCGTCCGGCGAGTCTTCGCAGTGGTCACGGAGTTCACTCCCATCCGAGGACCGTCAGGCCCGGTAGCTTCTTGCCCTCGAGGAACTCGAGGCTCGCGCCTCCGCCCGTCGAGATGTGGCCGAACTGGTCGTCCGAGAACCCGAGCTGGCGCACGGCCGCGGCCGAGTCGCCACCGCCGACGACGCCCAGGCCGTCGACCTCGGTGAGCGCCTGCGCGACCGCCTTCGTCCCGGCCTCGAACGCAGGGAACTCGAACACGCCCATGGGGCCGTTCCAGAAGACCGTCTTCGACTCGCGAACAGCCTCGGCGAACGCCGCTGCCGTGTCGGGTCCGATGTCGAGTCCGATTCCGGATGCCCCGAACGAGCTCTGCTCGATGGCATCCGCTGCGACGATCTCGTGGTCGGCGTCGGCGGCGAAGCCGGAGGCGACGACGACGTCCGTCGGGAGCACGAGTTCGACTCCGCGCTCCTTCGCCTCGGCGATGTAGCCGCGCACGGTCTCGAGCTGGTCCTTCTCGAGAAGACTGGATGCCACAGCGTGGCCCTCTGCCGCGAGGAAGGTGAACAGCATCCCTCCGCCGATCAGCAGGCGGTCGACGCGAGGCAGCAGGTGCGAGATCACGCCGAGCTTGTCGCTGACCTTCGATCCGCCGAGCACGACCGTGTAGGGCCGCTCGGGGTTCTCGGTGAGACGATCGAGCACGTCGAGCTCTGCGGCGATGAGAAGGCCCGCGGCCGAGGGCAGCTGGGCCGCGAGATCGTAGACGCTGGCCTGCTTGCGGTGCACGACGCCGAAGCCGTCGGACACGAGCGCATCGCCGAGCTCGGCGAGCTGGGCGGCGAACGCCTCGCGGGTCGCGTCATCCTTCGAGGTCTCGCCCGCATTGAATCGCAGGTTCTCGAGCACGGCGATCTCGCCGTCCTTCAGACCTGCGACGGTGTGGCGTGCCGAGTCGCCCACCGTGTCCGCCGCGAATGCGACGGGCACGGTGAGCAGCTCCGACAGCCGCTGCGCGACCGGCTCGAGACTGTACTGGGGGTCGGGCGCGCCGTCCGGGCGCCCGAGGTGCGAGCACACGATGACGCGTGCGCCGGCATCGGCGAGGGCCTTGAGGGTCGGCAACGACGCCCGAACGCGACCGTCATCCGTGATGACGCCGTCCCGCAGCGGGACGTTCAGGTCGCAGCGGACGATGACCCGCTTGCCCGAGAGGGAACCCAGTGACTCGAGAGTGCGCAGCGCCATGGTTCAGAGACGCTCGGCCACGTACTCGGTCAGGTCGACGAGACGGTTCGAGTAGCCCCACTCGTTGTCGTACCAGCTCGACACCTTGACGAGGTTCCCGCTGACATTGGTCAGCTCGGAGTCGAAGATCGAGGAGTGCGGGTTGAGCTGGATGTCGCTCGAGACGATCGGGTCCTCGGTGTACTGGAGGATGCCCTCGAGACGGCCCTCGGCTGCGGCCTCACGGTAGGCGGCGTTGATCTCTTCGACGGTCAGGTCGTCGCGCTCGGCGATGATCGTGAGGTCGACGATCGAGCCGGTGGGAACCGGCACGCGGTACGACGAGCCGCTGAGCTTGCCGTTGAGCTCGGGCAGAACCAGGCCGATGGCCTTGGCGGCGCCGGTCGAGGCGGGGACGATGTTGACTGCGGCGGCGCGTGCACGGCGGAGGTCGCTGTGCGGGCCGTCCTGCAGGTTCTGGTCGGCGGTGTAGGCGTGCGCGGTCATCATGAATCCGCGCTCGATGCCGAACTTGTCGTTGAAGACCTTCGCGAGCGGCGCGAGGCAGTTGGTGGTGCACGATGCGTTCGAGATGACGTTCATCGTGGCGGAGTCGTAGGTGTCTTCGTTCACGCCCACGACGAAGGTTCCGTCGACGTCGGTTCCGGGCGCGGAGATGATGACCTTCTTGGCGCCGCCGGCGATGTGCTTGGAGGCGTCGGCGGCCTTGGTGAAGCGACCGGTCGACTCGATCACGATGTCGACGCCGAGCTCGCCCCACGGAAGAGCGGCGGGGTCACGCTCTTCGAAGACCTTGATGGCCTTGCCGCCGACCGTGATCACGTCGCCCTCGTGGGTGACCTCGACGCCGAGGGGGCCACCGACGGAGTCGTACTTCAGGAGGTGTGCCAGAGCGGCGTTGTCGGTGAGGTCGTTGACCGCGACGATCTCGAGGTCAGCGTTCTGTGCGAGAGCCGCACGAAGGAAATTACGTCCGATACGACCGAAGCCGTTGATACCGATCTTGACAGACACGAAAGTCTCCTGGTTCTTACTCAAGGAAATACGTATTTCTTGCGGAAAGCGCGGACAACGGCGTCCTGATGGGCCAAACGCCCATCAGGACGCCGGTCTTTTACGACAGTACCAGCAGACCGGAGGTCTTCTCGCGCGCGATTTCGAAGCGTGACGCGACGTTCTGCCAGTTCGCGATGTTCCATGCGGCCTTGATGTAGTCGGCCTTCACGTTGAGGTAGTCGAGGTAGAAGGCGTGCTCCCACATGTCGAGCTGGAACAGCGGCACCGTGCCCTGTGCGGTGTTCGACTGCTGGTCGAACAGCTGCTGGATGATCAGGCGCGCGCCGATCGGGTCCCAGCTCAGCACGGCCCAGCCGGAGCCCTGGATGCCTGCGGCTGCTGCGGCGAAGTGCGCCTGGAACTTCTCGAACGAGCCGAAGAACTCGTCGATGGCGGCCTTGAGCTCGCCCTCGGGCTGTCCGCCGCCCTCCGGCGACAGGTTGGTCCAGAAGATCGAGTGGTTGACGTGACCGCCGAGGTTGAACGCGAGGTCCTTCTCGAGCTTGTTCACGTTGGCGAGGTTGCCGCTCTCGCGGGCCTCGGCGAGACCGTCGAGCGCCGCGTTGGCGCCGGCGACGTATGCGGCGTGGTGCTTGTCATGGTGCAGTTCCATGATCTTGCCGCTGATGTGCGGTTCCAGAGCCGCGAAGTCGTAGGGAAGGTCGGGGAGCGTGTAGGTCGCCATGTCGATTTCATCCAATCCGCGCCGCGCCGCGGCGCTTGCCGATCCTCTGCGAGGCCGAAGTGCCTCTCAGAGCAGACGTTTTTCATCCTACTGACGACAACGCCACAGACGGCGGGATGTTCCGAATGGCGGACGGATGCAGCCGCTCCCCGCGATCTCAGCCGTCCAGACCAGCAGGAACGGCCGCCTCGGTGCCGGGGATGCCCTCCTGCTGCGCGCGCTTGTCGGCCATCGCCAGCAGACGGCGGATGCGGCCGGCGACGGCGTCCTTCGTGAGCGGGGGGTCGGCATGGTGCCCGAGCTCGTCGAGGCTGGCGTCGCGGTGCGCGAGCCGGAGGCTGCCAGCGGTGCGCAGGTGCTCGGGGACGTCGTCGCCGAGGATCTCGAGTGCGCGCTCCACGCGCGCGCATGCCGCGACGGCGGCCTGTGCGGATCGGCGCAGGTTGGCGTCGTCGAAGTTGACCAGGCGGTTGACGCCGGCGCGCACCTCGCGGCGCTGACGCATCTCTTCCCAGGCGACGGCGGTGCGACGGGCGCCCATCGCCGTCAGGATGGCCCGGATGGCCTCCCCCTCGCGCACGACCACACGCGGCAGGCCGCGCACCTCGCGTGCCTTCGCGGCGACGCCGAGGCGGTGCGCCGCGCCCACCAGCGCCATGGCGGCCTCTCCCGACGGGCACGAGATCTCGAGCATGGCCGACCGGCCCGGCTCGCTGAGGGATCCGGATGCCAGGAATGCACCGCGCCAGATACCCGCCAGCTCCTCCGGGGAGCCGGTGGTGAGGCGGTTCGGCAGTCCGCGGACGGGGCGACGACGGGCGTCGAGGAGACCGGTCTGGCGTGCGAGGGTCTCGCCTGCCGCGATGACGCGCACCGCCCAGCGGGCTCCGCTGTTCGCTCCGCTCGCGCCGGCGACGCTCGCCTTGACCTGCGCGATCTCGGGGCGCACGCCGTAGATCTCGGCGAGGTCGCGGCTCACGCGACGGGCCAGCAGCTCGGCATCCACCTCGGCTTCGACCGCGACACGACCGGCGATGGAGTGCAGACCTCCCGCGAAGCGCAGGATGGTCGTCACCTCAGCGACACGCACCGTCGGAGGTGCGTTGCGCACGCTGACGAGCTCGGCCTTGACGTCGGTGGTTAGTGCCACGGGACTCCCTCACGATCCTGGCGTCGGATCGCGACGCAAGGGACTAGCCTACAAGGCTCACGGGCTTCGCACCGACCTGATCGCGTCCGGGCCGACGCGGGAGCGGGTCACTCGCGCCCGAGATCCCGATGCCGCACGTTGATCGCAACACCCGGCACATCGGCCAGTCGTCTGGCGAGCTCCTCCGTCATCGCGACCGAACGATGCTTGCCGCCGGTGCAGCCGATCGCCACGGTGGAATGCGTCTTGTTCTCGCGCTGATAGCCCTCGAGAACCGGTCGCAGCGCATCGGCGTACGAGTCGAGGAACTGCGCCGACCCGGGCAGGCCGAGCACGTAGTCGCGTACCGCGTCGTCACGGCCGGTGAGGTCGCGGAGCTCGTCGTTCCAGAACGGGTTCGGAAGGAACCGCATGTCGGCGACGAGGTCGACGTCGGTCGGCAGGCCGTACTTGAAGCCGAAGCTGAGGATCGTGAGGCGGTGGCGGGCGGTGCCCTCCTCCGAGAACATCTCCGTCACCTGCATCGCGAGCTGATGGATGTTCAGCGTCGACGTGTCGATCAGCAGGTCGGCCGACTCGCGGATGGCGGCGAGACGCGCGCGCTCGGTGCGGATGCCGTCGAGCAGCGTGCCGTCGCCCTGCAGGGGATGCGGGCGCCGCACCGATTCGAAGCGGCGCACGAGCACATCGTCGGAGGCGTCGAGATACAGCACCTTGACGCCGCCGCGGGAGCGCAGCGCGCGGTACACCTCGGGAAGCTCGTCGAACAGGCCCCGGCCGCGTACGTCCACGACGGCGGCCACCTTGGGCAGGTTGCCCCCGCCCATGTCGGTCAGCTCGAGCAGCGGCCGCAGGATCTGAGGAGGGAGGTTGTCGACCACATACCAGCCGAGGTCTTCGAGAGCGTTCGCCGCGGTCGTGCGACCGGCTCCCGACATACCCGTGACGATCAGGAATTCGCCCTCTTGTGCGGCCGTCATGGTGTGTGCTCCCTTCCCTGCACCAGCCTAGCGAGTCGCAGGGGCGAGCCCGCCCGCCAGGTGCGCATGGATCGTCGCGGCGAGCACAGGGCCGATTCCGGCGACCTCGCTGATCTGCTCTGGACTGGACGCCCGCAGCGCGGTCACCGAGCCGAAGTGCGTCAGCAGCGCCTTGATCCTCGCATCGCCGAGCCCGGGTATCTCCTTCAGGACCGACTGGATATCGCGGCGGCGCCGCTTGCGCTGATGTGTGATCGCGAAGCGGTGCGCCTCGTCGCGCAGCCGCTGCACGAGATACAGCGCTTCGCTGGTGCGCGGCAGGATGACAGGGAAGTCGTCATCAGGCACCCAGATCTCCTCGAGCCGCTTCGCGATGCCGCACAGCGCTATCTCGGTGTGACCGCTGTCGCGCAGGGCGCGTGCCGCCGCCTGCACCTGCGGCTGGCCGCCGTCGACGACGAGCAGCTGCGGCCGATAGGCGAAGCGAGGACGCCGTCTGCCCTCGGCCTCGTCGTCGTCCGTCTCGGGTGTCGAGTCCACGCGCGCGAGACGGCGCATCAGCACCTGGTACATCGAGTCCGTGTCGTCGGTCGTCTCAGCGATGTTGAAGGACCGGTACTGGTCCTTTCGCGGCAGGCCGTCTTCGAAGACCACCATGGAGGCGACCACGTTCGTGCCCCCGAGATGCGAGATGTCGAAGCACTCGATGCGCAGCGGCGCCTCGGTCATTCCGAGGGCCTCCTGCAGGTCGGTGAGGGCCTGCGTGCGTGCGACGTAGTCGCTCGTCCTGCGCGTCTTGTGACGCAGGAGCGCCTGCTGTGCGTTGAGCGTCGCGGTGCGCATCAGGTCTGCGCGCTGTCCGCGTTGGGCGACCGCGATCTCGACGCGGCGACCGCGCCGGTCGCGCAGCCACTGCTCGAGCTCGGCGGCATCGTCGGGCAGGGTCGGCACGAGCACCCGGCGAGGAATGTCGGCGGACTCGCCGTACACGCGCTGCAGGATCTGGTCGACGAGCTCGCCACGACTGATGTCGAGCTCCTTGCCTACAGCGAGCGAGCGCACACCGCGCACACGACCGCCGCGGATCACGAAGTGATGCACCGCAGCCGAGAGCTCATCCTCGGCGATGCCGAACAGATCGGCATCCTCATCCGATGGGAGGACGAGCGCGCTCTTGCCGAGCACCGCCTCGATCGCCGAGAGCTTGTCGCGGAACCTCGCGGCGGCCTCGTAGTCCATCGCGGCGGACGCCGCCAGCATCCGCTTCGTGAGGTCGCGGGTGAAGCGCTCGTCGCCCCCGGCCATGAAGGCGACGAAGTCGTCGACCATCGCCCGATGCTCCTCGATCGTCACCGTCATCGAGCACGGCCCGCCGCACTTGCCGATCTGACCGGGGAAGCACGGGCGCCCGGTCTGCATCGCACGTCTGTAGCTGGAGTCGCTGCACGTGCGGATCGGGAACGCCTTCACCATCAGGTCGATGGTCTCGTGCACCGCCCACACCTTGGGATACGGACCGAAGTAGCGGGCCCCCGGGATGCGCCGGTTGCGCGTGACCATGACCCGCGGCGCCTCGTCGCCGAGGGTGATGGCCATGAACGGGTAGGACTTGTCGTCGCGGTAGCGCACGTTGAACGGTGGATCGAACTCCTTGATCCACATGTACTCGAGCTGCAGCGAGTCGACGTCGGTCGCGACGACGGTCCACTCGACCGACGCCGCTGTGGTGACCATCCGCCGGGTGCGCTCGTGCAGGGTGCGCAGCGGAGCGAAATAGTTCGACAGCCGCTGACGGAGGTTCTTCGCCTTGCCGACGTAGAGCACACGGCCGTCGGCGTCGCGGAAGCGGTAGACCCCCGGATCGGTCGGGATCTCCCCCGGCCGCGGCTTGTACGGGAGCACATCGGCCATCAGCCGGCCTTGCGCCTCGCTCCGGGCTCCTGCCCGAGGATCTCGGCGAGGAAGGTGCCGGTGTGGCTCTCCTCGACCTCGGCGATCTGCTCCGGGGTGCCGGCGGCGAGGATCTGGCCGCCGCCCGAACCGCCCTCGGGCCCGAGGTCGATCACCCAGTCCGCCGACTTGATGACGTCGAGGTTGTGCTCGATGACGATGACGGTGTTGCCCTTGTCAACGAGGCCGTTCAGCACCTCGAGCAGCTTGCGCACGTCTTCGAAGTGCAGACCTGTGGTCGGCTCGTCGAGCACGTAGATGCTGCGGCCGTTGCTGCGGCGCTGGAGCTCGGTGGCCAGCTTGACGCGCTGCGCCTCGCCGCCGGACAGGGTGGTCGCCGCCTGGCCGAGACGCACGTAGCCGAGGCCGACGTCGACCAGCGTCTTCATGTAGCGGTGGATCGCCTGGATCGGCTCGAAGAACTCGGCCGCCTCGGCGATCGGCATCTCGAGCACCTCGGCGATGTTCTTGCCCTTGTAATGCACCGCCAGGGTGTCTCGGTTGTACCGCTTGCCGTGGCAGACCTCGCAGTCGACGTACACGTCGGGCAGGAAGTTCATCTCGATCTTGATCGTGCCGTCGCCCGAGCAGGCATCGCAGCGACCGCCCTTGACGTTGAAGCTGAAGCGACCGGGCTGGTAGCCGCGCACCTTCGCCTCGGGCGTCTCGCTGAACAGGGTGCGGATGCGGTCGAAGACACCCGTGTACGTGGCGGGGTTCGACCGCGGAGTGCGGCCGATCGGCGCCTGGTCGACGTGCACGACCTTGTCGAGGTTGTCGAGACCGGTGACGCGCGTGTGCTTGCCCGGCACGGTGCGGGCCCCGTTGAGCCGACCCGCGAGCACCTGGTACAGGATGTCGTTCACCAGCGACGATTTGCCCGAGCCGCTGACTCCGGTGACGGCGGTGAGAACGCCGAGGGGGAAGTCGGCGGTGACGTTCCTGAGGTTGTTCGCACGGGCGCCGACGACACTCAGCATCCGCTTCTTGTCGATCTTGCGGCGCTTCGCGGGCGTGGCGATCTCACGACGGCCAGCGAGGTAGTCGCCGGTCATCGATCCCGTCTCGGCGAGCAGCGCGGAGTACGGGCCCGAATGAACGACCTCGCCGCCGCCGACTCCGGCGCCCGGTCCGATGTCGACCACCCAGTCGGCGGCCTCGATCGTCTCTTCGTCGTGCTCGACGACGATCAGCGTGTTGCCGAGGTCACGCAGCCGAACCAGGGTCTCGATGAGACGACGGTTGTCGCGCTGGTGCAGGCCGATCGACGGCTCGTCGAGCACGTACAGCACACCCGTCAGGCCCGAGCCGATCTGCGTGGCCAGGCGGATGCGCTGAGCCTCGCCACCCGACAGCGATCCCGCTGATCGGCCGAGGTTCAGGTACGACAGGCCGACCTGCAGCAGGAACTCCAGGCGCAGTCTGATCTCTCGCAGCACCTGCGCGGCGATCTTCGCCTCGCGCTCGGTGAGCTCGAGCTCGTGCATGAAGGTGCTGGCGTCGGCGAGGCTGAGGTTCGACACCTCGGCGATCGAGTGCCCGTGCACCTTGACCGCGAGCACCTCGGGCTTGAGACGCGCGCCGTCGCACACCGGGCACGGCACCTCGCGGAGGTACTCGCCCCAGCGGCCTCGCTGCGTGTCGGACTCGGCCTGCAGGTACTGCCGCTCGATGTAGGGCACGACGCCCTCGAAGCCCGAGGTGTATCGCATCTCGCGTCCGTAGCGGTTCTTCCACTTGACGCTGACCTTGTAGTTGTCGCCGCGGAGCACAGCCTCCCGCACATCGGAGTGCAACTGGTTCCACGGGGTGTCGAGTGAGAAGTCGAGGTCACGTGCCAGGCCCTCGAGCAGCCGCTCGTAGTACTGGAACAGGCCCTTGCCCTGGGTCGTCCACGGCAGGATGACGCCCTCGCGGATCGACAGCTCCTCGTCGCCGAGCATGAGGTCGACGTCGACCGACATGCGGGTGCCCAGACCGGCGCATGCAGGGCAGGCCCCGAAAGGAGCGTTGAACGAGAACGTGCGCGGCTCGATCTCGGTGAGCGTGATCGCGTGGCCGTTCGGACATGCGAGCTTCTCGGAGAACGACTGCCAGGCGTCATCGCCCTCTTCGTCGACGAAGTTGACCTGCATCACGCCGCCGGCGAGGCCGAGCGCCGTCTCGACCGAGTCCGTCACGCGTCCCAGGATGTCGCCGGACGCCACGAGGCGGTCGACCACGACCGCGATGTCGTGCTTGTAGCTCTTCTTGAGCGTCGGCGGTTCGGCCAGCTGCACCAGCTCGCCGTCGACGATCGCGCGCGAATAGCCCTTGGCGCCGAGCTCTTTGAAGAGATCGACGAACTCGCCCTTCTTCTGCGTGACGACCGGCGCGACGATCTGGTAGCGCGTGCGCTCCGGCAGCTCGACCAGCTGGTCGGCGATCTGCTGCACCGTCTGCCGCTGGATCCGCTCACCGCACTCGGGGCAGTGCGGGATGCCGATGCGCGCCCACAGCAGACGCATGTAGTCGTGGATCTCGGTGATCGTGCCCACCGTCGACCGCGGGTTGCGGTTGGTCGACTTCTGGTCGATCGACACGGCAGGGCTGAGGCCCTCGATGAAGTCGACGTCGGGACGGTCGACCTGACCGAGGAATTGGCGCGCGTACGCACTCAGCGATTCGACGTAGCGACGCTGCCCCTCCGCGAAGATCGTGTCGAACGCGAGGCTCGACTTCCCCGACCCGGAGAGCCCGGTGAAGACGACCAGAGAGTCGCGTGGGATGTCGATGTCGACGTTCTTCAGATTGTGCACGCGGGCACCGCGGACACTCAGTTTTGCGGAGGAGGCGACAGGAACGATGGGCACCGTCCAAGTCTAGGAGCGGCCACCGACACCGGGCTCCGCATCAGCCGAGGGCGAACGCAGGGCCGATGCGGAGAACGTCGGCACAGGCCGGCGGAGGCCTTCAGCCGACGGCGGCGGTGCGCCCGGCGAACGGCTTGAGCGCGTCGCGCAGCGACGCGACCTCGTCGATTCCCGTGCCGACCGCGGCCATCACGGCTCGTGGCACGTCGATCGCCCTCTCACGCAGAGCCCGACCCTCCTCGGTGAGCGTGATGTCGAGGCGTCGCTCGTCGGCCGCGCTGCGCGCCCGTTCGACGAGTCCGTCCTTCTCGAGCCGCTTCACGAGCGGTGAGGCGCTGGCAGGCTCGAGAGCCAGCTCGGCCGCGAGATCGGTGAGGGAACGGGGCGCGCGCTCCCACAGAGCGAGCATGACGAGGTACTGCGGGTGCGTCAGCCCGAGCGGCTCGAGGATGGGCCGGTACACGGCGACGACGTTGCGGGCTGCGGTGACCATCGCGAAGCAGAGCTGGTTCTCGAGCCGCAGCAGATCGTCATCGCTTGTCATGATCCCACTCTATTCGTGCGCAGATGTTTAGTACACTAAAGATATGGCAAAGGATTCCGACCACGTCCCGCTCCGCACGCGCATCCGCGAGGCCGGCGGACTGTACGCCTGGTTCAATTCGAACCTGATCCGTTTCGCCGGCCCCGCCTCGGTCGGGCCGTACGAGCCCACGCTTCCGCCCAGCGCCGAGGAGCGCGCTGAGCGCGCCTGCCCGCTGTGCGGTGCGCCGATGAATCAGCACACGATCGACCGAAGCGGGCCGAAGCCGCTGATGCACTGCCCCTGACGCAGGCAGAACCGCACCCGCGGATGAGCGACGCTCAGGCGTGCCCCGCGCGCTCCATCGCCCGCAGCTCCTTCTTCAGGTCCTGCACCTCATCACGCAGACGGGCGGCCAGCTCGAATTTCAGCTCGCTGGCGGCCGCCAGCATCTGATCGGAGAGGTCGGCGATCGTGTCCTCGAGCTGCGCAGCACCCTCCGCCGCGATGCCCGTGCGTCGCAGGTTCGGCGTGGGCGACTTGCCCTTCCCGCTCTTGTTCCGCGCCGACCGCATGTCAGCAGTGTCGGCCGCCTCGCGGGCGAGCACCTCGGTGATGTCTGCAATCCGCTTGCGCAGGGGCTGCGGGTCGATGCCGTTCTCTTTGTTGTAGGCGATCTGCTTCTCGCGACGTCTGTCGGTCTCCTCGATGGCTTTCGCCATCGAATCCGTCATGTTGTCGGCGTACATGTGCACCTGGCCAGAGACGTTTCGCGCGGCGCGACCGATGGTCTGGATCAGCGACGTCCCCGAGCGCAGGAAACCCTCCTTGTCGGCGTCGAGGATCGCCACCAGCGACACTTCTGGAAGGTCGAGCCCCTCGCGAAGCAGGTTGATGCCGACGAGCACGTCGTAGACGCCCGCCCGCAGCTCACTGAGAAGCTCGACGCGACGGAGAGTGTCGACGTCTGAGTGCAGATAGCGCACCCGCACGCCGTGCTCGCCCAGGAAGTCCGTCAGCTCCTCTGCCATCTTCTTCGTGAGCGTCGTGACCAGCACGCGCTCGTCTCGCTCGACCCGCAGGCGGATCTCCTCCAGCAGATCGTCGATCTGGCCCTTGGACGGCTTCACGATGATCTCGGGGTCGACGAGCCCGGTCGGGCGGATGATCTGCTCGACCACGCCATCGGCGATGCCCATCTCGTACTTGCCAGGGGTGGCCGAGAGGTAGACCGTCTGGCCGATGCGGTTCTTGAACTCGTCCCAGCGCAGCGGACGGTTGTCCATCGCGCTGGGCAGGCGGAAGCCGTGCTCGACGAGCGTGCGCTTGCGCGAGGCGTCGCCCTCGTACATCGCGCCGATCTGCGGCACGGTGACGTGCGACTCGTCGATCACCAGCAGGAAGTCGTCGGGGAAGAAGTCGAGCAGCGTGTGCGGCGGCTCGCCGGGGGCACGTCCGTCCATATGGCGCGAGTAGTTCTCGATGCCCGAGCAGAAACCGAGCTGCTGCAGCATCTCGATGTCGAACGTCGTGCGCATGCGCAGCCGCTGCGCCTCGAGCAGCTTGCCCTGGCGCTCGAGCTCGGCCAGCCGCTGCTCGAGCTCGTGCTCGATGGTGCCGATGGCGCGCTGCACCACGTCGGTGCCCGCAACATAGTGCGATGCAGGGAAGATCGGCACGGAGTCGAGCTTGGCGATGACCTCGCCGGTGAGCGGGTGCAGAGAATACAGAGCCTCGATCTCGTCGCCGAACAGCTCGATGCGGATCGCGTGCTCTTCGTACACCGGGATGATCTCGATCGTGTCGCCTCGCACACGGAAGTTGCCGCGCGAGAAGTCGACGTCGTTGCGGTTGTACTGCATGGCGATGAACTGGCGGATGAGAGCGTCGCGGTCGTAGCGCTCCCCCACCTGCAGCGCGACCATGGCACGCAGGTACTCCTCGGGGGCGCCGAGGCCGTAGATGCACGACACGGTCGAGACCACGACGACATCTCGGCGGCTGAGCAGCGAGTTCGTCGTCGAATGCCTCAGACGCTCCACCTCGGCGTTGACCGAGGAGTCCTTCTCGATGAAGGTGTCGGTCTGGGGCACGTATGCCTCGGGCTGGTAGTAGTCGTAGTACGACACGAAGTACTCGATCGCATTGTTCGGCATGAGCTCGCGGAACTCGTTGGCGAGCTGGGCGGCCAGCGTCTTGTTGTGCGCCATGACCAGGGTCGGGCGCTGAACCTGCTCGATGAGCCATGCGGTCGTCGCGGACTTTCCCGTGCCGGTCGCGCCGAGCAGCACGACATCCGTCTCGCCGGCGTTGATGCGCGCCGCGAGTTGCGCGATGGCCTGCGGCTGGTCGCCGGCCGGCATGTACTCGCTGACGACCTCGAAGGGGCGAACGCTGCGCGTGGGTTGCATCCCACCAGCCTACGAGCACCCTCCGACACTTCGTCTCGCTGCGCTCGCTCAGCGCACCGCGCTTCGTCTCGCTGCGCTCGCTCAGCGCACCGCACTTGGTCTCGCCGCGCTCGCTCAGCGCAGCGCATCGAGGGCGGGCTCGGCGCGTCCCATCCGGCCGGGCCTAGAGTGTGACCGTGATCGAGTTCATCATCGGCAGCAGCCTCGCCGCCAGCGCCGGGCTGAACGCCTGGATGCCCCTCTTCCTGCTCGGCCTGTCCGACCGACTGCTTCCGGCGGTCGATCTCCCCGGCGGCTGGTCGTGGCTGTCGAGCGACATCGCGCTCTGGATCGTCGGCGCTCTGCTGGTGCTCGAGATCGTCGCAGACAAGATCCCGGCGCTCGACTCGATCAACGACATCGTGCAGAGCATCCTGCGTCCGGCATCGGGCGGCATCGCCTTCGGGGCCGGCGCCAGCGCGCAGACCGTGGCCGTCGACGACCCCTCCGCCTTCTTCTCCGAGAGCACCTGGGCGCCGATCGTCGCGGGAATCGCGATCGCACTGATCGTCCACGTCGTGAAGGCGACCGGACGCCTGGCCGCGAACACCGCGACGGCGGGCCTCGCCGCTCCCGTCCTCAGCACCGTCGAAGACGGTGCGTCCTTCGCACTCGCCGCCGCCGCCATCGTCGTCCCGGTGCTCGCACTGCTTCTGCTGATCGGCCTGATCGTGGCCGCCGTGCTGATCGTCCGTCGGGCTTCGCGCCGGCGACGCGAGCGGACCACGCGTCAGCCGGGCGGAGGCGTCCAGACGTAAGGCGTGGTGGTCGACACCCTCACCAGCCCCGCCCGCTCAAGGATGGGTCGCGAGAACTCGGTCGAGTCCGACTGCAGGTAGCGCTTGCCCAGGGTCAGAGCCGCGCGTGCGCGTTCAGCCGTCAGCGCGCGGTAGATGCCGCGCCCCCGCCACTCCGGCAGCGTCGCACCGCCCCACAGCCCCGCGAACTCCGTGTTCTCGACCGGTTCCAGACGTCCCGCGCTGATGACCTCTCCCCCGGCGACGGCCGCCCACAGCTGCAGGGAGTCGTCGACGCGCAGCCGTCGCATCGTCGCGTCGGCGCGCGAGCGCCACTCGGAATCGCCGAAGACACGGCCCTGCATGCGCTCCATCGCGAGCACCTCATCGTCAGTCGTCGCACGACGCAGCTCGACTCCGTCGGGAAGCGGCACATCCTGCACGAGCAGGGCGGCCTCGCCGACCATGATCGACTCGGCGTCCTCAGGTTCGAAACCGCGCGCCATCAGCGCGTCGGTCAACCCCGTCGCACGATCGTGCGCCCGGGTCTTCCACTCGACCGATCGGATGCCGGGGCGTGACGCGAAATGCTCCAGTGCGGCGTCGACGAGGCCGCCGAGGTCGGTCGAATCGAGGTCACGGCCGCTGATGAAGCCCCTTCCGCCGTCGAACTCGGCCAGCAGCAGCGGTCCGAACTCGACAGCATCGACTGCGTGCGCAGCCTCAGGCCGGCCGCGCAGCTGGCTGTCGTAGGCCGCCAGGTACCGTCCGATCATGCTGGCTGCACCAGTGAGGCCCAGAGGGCGTCGACCTGCGCGAGCGTGTCGTCCATGCTTCCGGACGTGTCGATCACGACATCCGCGATCGCGCGACGCTCCTCGTCCGACACCTGAGCGCCGATCCGGCGACTCGCGTCGTCCTCGTCCATCCCCCGCAGGTGGACCATCCGACGCACACGTTCGTCAGCGGGGGCGTCGGCGACCACGATGAGATCCCAGGGGTCGTCGACCCTCGCTTCCACCAGCAGGGGCACGTCGTACACGACGACCGAGGCGGGGTCGGTCGAGAGCGCTGCCGCGAACCTCCTGTGCGACTCCGCCCGCACGGCCGGATGCACGATCGCGTTCAGCCGCTGCAGGGCTGCCTCATCTCCGAAGACGCGCGCACCGAGGGCGGCGCGATCCAGCGCACCGTCGGCGGTGAGCACATCACGGCCGAACTCCGCGACGATCGCCTCCAGCACGGGACCGCCGGGCTGCTGCACCTCGCGCACGATCGCGTCAGCGTCGATGACGGTCGCACCGTGCTCGGCGAGACGGGCGGCTACGGTCGACTTTCCCGAGGCGATGCCGCCGGTGAGTGCGATGAGTGGCATCTCCCCATCCTGGCACCGCTCGTCGTGCCGGATACGCGGAACGGGCCGCCACCCGAAGGTGACAGCCCGTTCCTGACGTGATCAGTGATCAGCTGTTGCCGCCCGAGAGCTTCTCGCGCAGCGCGGCGAGAGCCTCGTCGTCGGCCAGGGTGCCGGCACCGGTCGAGTCGCTCGAGAACGTCTGCGCACCGAAGTCGTCGCCCGCTGCGGCCTCGGCCTCGGCGGCCTTGACGACCTGAGCCTTGTGAGCCTCCCAGCGGGTCTGAGCAGCGGCGTACTCCTGCTCCCAGGCCTCGCGCTGGGCGTCGAAGCCTTCCTTCCATGCACCGGTCTCGGCGTCGAAGCCCTCCGGGTACTTGTACTCGCCGTTCTCGTCGTACTCGGCGAGCATGCCGTACAGAGCCGGGTCGAACTCGGTGCCGTTGGGGTCAACCGACTCGTTGGCCTGCTTCAGCGACAGCGAGATGCGGCGGCGCTCCAGGTCGATGTCGATGACCTTGACGAAGACCTCTTCGCCGACCGACACGACCTGCTCAGCCAGCTCGACGTGCTTGCTCGAGAGCTCGGAGATGTGCACGAGGCCCTCGATGCCGTCTGCGACGCGCACGAACGCACCGAAGGGGACGAGCTTGGTGACCTTGCCCGGTGCGATCTGACCGATCGCGTGGGTGCGAGCGAAGACCTGCCACGGGTCCTCCTGGGTCGCCTTCAGCGACAGCGAGACGCGCTCGCGGTCGAGGTCGACCTCGAGGATCTCGACGGTGACCTCCTGGCCCACCTCGACGACCTCGGAGGCGTGCTCGATGTGCTTCCACGAGAGCTCGGAGACGTGCACGAGGCCGTCCACGCCGCCCAGGTCGACGAACGCACCGAAGTTGACGATCGACGAGACGACACCCTTGCGGACCTGACCCTTGTGCAGGTTGTTCAGGAACGTGGTGCGCGACTCCGACTGCGTCTGCTCGAGCAGGGCGCGGCGGCTGAGCACCACGTTGTTGCGGTTCTTGTCGAGTTCGAGGATCTTGGCCTCGAGCTCCTGACCGAGGTACGGCGTGAGGTCGCGGACGCGGCGCAGCTCGATGAGCGACGCGGGCAGGAAGCCGCGCAGTCCGATGTCGACGATGAGGCCGCCCTTGACGACCTCGATGACGGTGCCGGTGACGACGCCGTCGTTCTCCTTGATCTTCTCGACATCGCCCCAGGCGCGCTCGTACTGCGCACGCTTCTTGGAGAGGATCAGACGGCCTTCCTTGTCCTCCTTCTGGAGAACGAGGGCCTCGACCTGGTCGCCGACGGCGACGACCTCGTTGGGGTCGACGTCGTGCTTGATGGAGAGCTCGCGCGAGGGGATGACACCCTCGGTCTTGTAGCCCACGTCGAGCAGAACCTCATCGCGGTCGATCTTGACGATCGTGCCCTCGATGATGTCGCCGTCGTTGAAGAACTTCAGGGTCTTCTCGACCGCGGCCAGGAAGTCCTCAGCAGAGCCGATGTCGTTGATCGCGACCTGCTTGGTGGCCGGGGCGGTCGTTGCGCTAGTCATGTAGTGGGTTGTCCTTGTGAATGGATGATCGGGCTTCGACGGCCGGCGCGCACGCCGGGATCAGTCCTCGAAGCGGTTGGATTGTGAGTGCGATGCCACGAGGGCAGGCACAGGCCCGCCACGAGTGACACTTCAGATTATCAGATCCACCCGAGCTGCGCTCCCCTCTCCTCCTATGCTGGAGCCGTGACCGAACGACTGATGCTGCTCGACACCGCCAGCCTGTACTTCCGGGCGTTCTTCGGGGTGCCCGACAAGGTGAAGGCACCGGACGGATCGTCGGTGAATGCGACCCGCGGACTGCTCGACATCATCGCCAAGCTCGTGACGCTGTACCAGCCGTCCCAGATGATCGCGTGCTGGGACGACGACTGGCGTCCGCAGTGGCGCGTCGATCTCATCCCGAGCTACAAGGCGCATCGCGTCGTCGAGGAGGTCGCCGCGTCTCCCGATGTCGAGGAGGTTCCGGATGCCCTGCAGCAGCAGATCCCGCTGATCCGCGAGGCACTCGGCGTGCTCGGCATCCCGATCATCGGCGTGGCCGAGCATGAGGCCGACGACGTCATCGGCACCCTGGCGACGCATGCCGCCCTTCCCGTGGACATCGTCACCGGGGACCGCGACCTGTTCCAGCTCGTCGACGACAGCCGCGACGTGCGCGTGATCTACACCGCCCGCGGAATGAGCAACCTCGAGATCATCACCGACGAGACCGTGGTCGCCAAATACGGCGTGCTCCCCTCGCAGTACGCCGACTTCGCGACCATGCGCGGCGACGCATCCGACGGCCTCCCCGGGGTCAAGGGCATCGGCGAGAAGACCGCCGCCACCCTGCTCCGCGCACACGCAGACCTCGCCGGCATCCGTGCCGCGGCAGCCGAGGGACTGCTCTCGGCGACTGCGTCCGCCCGCTTCGCGGAGGCCTCCGACTACCTCGACGTGGCGCCGACCGTCGTCGAGGTCGCGACCGACCTCGACATCGCCGCCCCCGGGACTGCGCTGGGCGACCTGTCCGCGGCCGATCGGGAGGCCGCAGAGGCCCTGGCCGAGCAGTGGAACCTGGGCACGTCGATGAGCCGTGCGCTCAGCGCCCTGGCATCCGGGGACTGAGTCGCAGCCGATGCTCAGCCGCGCGCCCAGGCGCGCAGCCGTTCCAGGCCCCAGGTCGTGACGATGCGCTCAGCCGGCACACCAGCCGCCTCGGCGCGCTCCGCCCCGTGATCGATCAGCGAGAGCTGGCCCGGAGCGTGGGCATCGGAGTCGATCGAGAACAGGCATCCCTCCTGGAGGGCGATCGCGATCAGATCGTCCGGCGGGTCCTGCCGCTCGGGCCGCGAGTTGATCTCGACGGCGACGCCGTTCTCGGCGCACGCGGCGAAGACCGCCCTCGCATCGAACTCGGAGCGCGGCCGCGTGCCGCGTGATCCTTCGACGAGCCGACCCGTGCAGTGCCCGAGCACGTTCACCCTGGGATCTGCGACGGCGGCGAGCATCCGACGCGTCATCGGAGCGGAGTCCATGCGCAGCTTCGAGTGCACCGACGCGACCACGATGTCGAGTGCGTCGAGCATCTCGTCGGTCTGATCGAGCGCTCCGTCCTCGAGGATGTCGACCTCGATGCCGGCCAGCACCGTCAGCCCGGCGCCCGACTGGGCGCGAACCAGCGGGATCTGCTCTCGCAGCCGCTCGACCGACAGGCCGCGCGCGACCTTCAATCGCGGCGAATGGTCGGTGATGGCCACGTACTCGTGGCCGAGTGCGCGCGCGGCGGCCACCATGGCCTCGATCGGGGTCGTGCCGTCTGACCAGTCCGTATGGCTGTGAAGATCGCCCTTCAGCCGCGCCCGCAGCGCGGAACGCCGCTCGGGCTCGACCTCGCCGCGCAGCTCGATCAGGTAGTCCGGCACCTGTCCCTGCTGCGCCTGCCTGATCACGGCGAACGTCGAGTCGCCGATGCCCTTCTGCGCCTTCAGCAGAGTGGCATCGTCGAGGATCTCGGGCGGCAGGGACGCCACGACCGCCGCGGCCTGTCGGAACGCCTTGGCCCGGTACCGCGACGCACGCTCGCGCTCGAGCAGAGCGGCGATCTCGAGCAGGGCCTCGGCGGCGTCCATGACTGATCCGCTCCGCTCAGGCGGGCAGCGGCTCCCGTGTGACCTGCACCCACTGATCCAGCTTCGCCGTGGCGCGCCCGTCATCGATGACGGCCGAAGCGCGCTCGTACGCGGCACGCAGACGCTCCACGATCGGCACCTGCGTGAGGGTCGAATCGTGCGACAGCTCGTATGCGACGATGCCCGCCGCCGCATTCAGCAGCACGATGTCGCGCACGGCGCCCCTCTCGCCGGCGAGGGTGCGGCGCAGCACCGTGGCGTTGTGCTCGGGCGAACCGCCGACGAGGTCGTCGAGATCGGCCAACGGGATGCCGAGGTCGCGAGGGTCGAGGTCGTGCTCGTGGATGTCTCCCCGCGTCACCTCCCAGATCCTGCTGTGGCCCGTGGTGGTCAGCTCATCGAGTCCGTCGTCACCGCGGAAGACCAGCGCCGTGGCGCCCCGGGTGCGGAACACCCCGGTGATCAGCGGAACCCGATCCAGCTGCGCGACGCCGACGGCGTTCGCCTCGGCCCTTGCCGGATTGCAGAGCGGGCCGAGCATGTTGAAGACGGTCGGCACCGCGAGTTCGGATCGGGCGGCTCCGGCGTGCTTGAACCCGGGGTGGAAGGCCGCCGCCCACGCGAAGGTGATGCCGGTGCGCTCGAGAGCGGCAGCGACCCGCTCGGGGTCGAGAGAGATGTCCAGTCCGAGCGCCGCGAGCACATCGGACGAGCCGGACGAAGAGCTGGCCGCCCGATTGCCGTGCTTGACGACGGGGATCCCCGATGCCCCGATGATGATCGCGGCGGTCGTGGAGATGTTGACCGTGCCGATCCGGTCGCCGCCCGTGCCGACGATGTCCAGCACGTCGGAGGACACCGGCAGGGGCACAGCCGCCTCGAGGATGGCGTCACGGAATCCGACGATCTCGTCGACGGTCTCGCCTTTCGCGCGCAACGCGATGAGGAAGCCGGCGAGCTGGGCATCAGACACCTTGCCCCGCATGACCTGGCGCATGGCCCAGGTCGACTCCCACACGCTCAGATCACGGCGGTTCAGCAATGTCGAGAGGAGATCGGGCCAGGTCAGGGTGTCAGCCATGACTGCGATCCTAATCGCGGCGGGATGATGCCGATTCGAGATGACGATGTGCGCACATCCTCTGAACAGGGGTTCTCCGCGGGATGAAGGCACATTCGCAGGTACTTCTTAGGTTCTCCTTAGTCGCAGGACAGCGAGACAGGCCACGTCGGTGCGAGAATCCCCGCACGGAATCGGCCATAATGGTCAGGTGACCACCTCAGCGACGTATGCCCCGGCGGCAAGAACCATCAAGCGCCCCAATCCGGTCGCTGTCGGCACCATCGTGTGGCTCGGCAGCGAAGTCATGTTCTTCGCGGGACTCTTCGCGATCTACTTCACGCTGCGCAGCACCTCCCCCGAGCTGTGGGCCGACCGCACCGAGCTGCTGAACGTCGTGTTCGCAGCCGTGAACACCGCGATCCTGGTCGCGTCGTCGTTCACCTGCCAGATGGGTGTGTTCGCCGCTGAAGACCTGCAGCCGTACCGCATCGACAAGGGCCGGGTGAACGCCTTCGGCCGCCGCCGCCTGTTCGGGTGGGGCATGGTCGAGTGGTTCTGGCTCACCTTCATCCTCGGCGCGATCTTCGTCAGCGGTCAGGTCTGGGAGTACGCCCAGCTCGTGGCCGAGGGCATGCCGATCCAGGCCGACTCGTACGCTTCCGCGTTCTACCTCACGACCGGCTTCCACGCGCTGCACGTCACCGGCGGCCTCATCGCCTTCGTGCTGGTCATCGGCCGCGCCTACGCCGTCAAGAACTTCGGCCACAAGGAGGCGACCTCCTCGATCGTCGTGTCGTACTACTGGCACTTCGTCGACGTCGTCTGGGTCGCCCTGTTCGCCGTCATCTACTTCCTGAAATAAGAGCGGAGCGATTTCCCGAAATGGCACGAGAGAAGAAGCACCGCTCACGCGGTCGCCGCAGTCCACTCGCCGCTGCCGCCCTGATCGGCGCCGGCCTGCTGCTCACCGGCGGCGTGTACGCCGGAGCATCGGCTGCGATGGCATCCACCACCGATGCGCAGACCAGCGCGACGGCAGAGCTGACCGTGGAGGACGGCGAGAAGCTGTTCACGGCGAACTGCGCGACCTGCCACGGCCTCGACATGCAGGGCACCACCGAGGGCCCGAGCCTCGTCGGCGTCGGTGAGCTCTCCGTCGAGTTCCAGCTGGCCACGGGCCGCATGCCGCTGCAGATGCAGGGCCCGCAGGCCCCGCAGAAGAAGCCGCAGTTCACCGACGCGCAGATCCGCGCGATGGCCGCGTACGTGCAGAGCGTCGCGCCCGGGCCGAACTACCCGCAGGACTGGGTCACCGCCGGCGAAGAGAACCCCGACAACGCGCAGGACGAGGTCGACATCGCGCACGGTGCGGAGCTGTTCCGCATCAACTGCGCCATGTGCCACAACGTCGCCGCCGCCGGTGGTGCTCTGACCGAGGGCAAGTACGCCCCCGCGCTGACCTCGACCAGCCCCCTGCACATCTACGCGGCCATGGTCACCGGCCCGCAGAACATGCCGGTCTTCGGCGACATGAACCTGAGCACCGAAGACAAGCGCGACATCATCGCCGCGCTCGTCTACCAGCAGGAGGCCGTGCAGATCGGCGGCTTCACGCTCGGCTCGCTCGGCCCCGTGTCCGAGGGCCTGTTCATCTGGATCTTCGGAATCGGCGCGCTCGTCGCCCTCACCGTGTGGATCACGGCGAAGTCCAACTGACGCACTTTCATCGAAGAGTTACGTACGAGGAGCACCATGGCACACGACGACGACACGCAGGCTCTTGAGAGGGCCTACCAGCCCTCACGGGGGCTGGGCGTCGCAGTCAGCGATCCTGCGGAGAACCCGGGACTGCCGCCACACCGTGAGCGGATGACCGACAAGGACCCGCGCGCCGAGAAGGCTGCGGTCCGCACGGTCTACACCCTGTTCTACCTGTCGCTCGCTGGCAGCATCTGGGCGGTCGCCGCATACATGCTGTTCCCGATCGAGAGCGGCCTGGCGATCGACATCCGCCACAACAACATGTACATCGGCATCGGCATCGCCTTCGCGCTGCTGGCGCTCGGCATCGGCGCGATCCACTGGTCGAAGGCGCTGATGTCCGACAAGGAGTACATCGAGCACCGGCACCCCACCCGCGGCAAGGACCTCACCCGCGAGGCGGCGGTCAAGGCGTTCTCGGACGCGAACGACGACTCCGGCTTCGGTCGCCGCACCGTGATCCGCAACTCGCTGATCGCCGCGGTCATCGCATCGATCCTCCCCGGCGTGACGCTGTTCCGCGGTCTCGCACCGCACAACAACTCGCACGGCAACCCCATCGCCGGCGACCCGGTGGCGCTGCTGAAGCACACCATGTGGGAGAAGGGCATGCGCCTGGCCCGCGACCCGGAGGGCACGCCCATCCGCGCGGCTGACGTCACCCTCGGCTCCGCGTTCCACGTGATCCCCGAGCCGCTCGCCGAGCTCGGTCACCACGACGGCTACATGGAAGAGAAGGCCAAGGCCATCGTGCTTCTCATGCGTCTGCGTCCCGAGCAGCTCATCGAGGCCGAGGACCGCAAGGACTGGTCGTACGACGGCATCGTCGCGTACTCCAAGGTCTGCACCCACGTCGGCTGCCCCGTCGCCCTGTACGAGCAGCAGACCCACCACCTGCTGTGCCCGTGCCACCAGTCGCAGTTCGACGTCACGGACCACGCCAAGGTCATCTTCGGCCCGGCTGCCCGCCCGCTGCCGCAGCTGCCCATCGCCGTCGACGATGAGGGCTACCTCATCGCGCAGCGCGACTTCACCGAACCCGTCGGCCCGAGCTTCTGGGAGCGTCATTGAGCACCGCAACTCTTAAAGAGGACAACAAGCAGAAGCCCCTGGGCGGACGCTTCATCGGCGCGACGGCGAACTACCTCGACGAGCGCACCAGCATGTCGGGCTTCGTCAAGGAGCTCGGTCGCAAGATCTTCCCCGACCACTGGTCGTTCATGCTGGGTGAGATCGCACTGTGGGCGTTCGTGGCCGTGTTCCTCTCGGGCACGTTCCTGACGTTCTTCTTCCAGGCGTCGATGGCGCCCACCCACTACACGGGTGCATACGCTCCGCTGCGCGGCGTCGAGATGACCGCCGCCTTCGAGTCCGCACTCCGCATCTCGTGGGACATCCGCGGTGGCCTCCTGGTGCGCCAGATCCACCACTGGGCCGCTCTCGTGTTCATCGCGGGCATCGGCATCCACATGCTTCGCGTGTTCTTCACGGGCGCGTTCCGCAAGCCTCGCGAGCTCAACTGGGTGATCGGCTTCGTGCTGTTCATCCTGGCTCTGGCCGAGGGCTTCACCGGCTACTCGCTTCCCGACGACCTGCTCTCGGGCAACGGTCTGCGCATCATCGACGGCATGATCAAGGGCCTCCCGCTGATCGGAACGTGGACCTCGTTCCTCATCTTCGGCGGCGAGTTCCCCGGCGACGACATCGTCGGACGCCTCTACACGATGCACATCCTGCTGCTTCCGCTGCTGGTCATCGGCATGATCGTGCTGCACCTCATGCTCATGATCGTGAACAAGCACACCCAGTTCGCCGGCCCCGGCCGCACGAACGACAACGTGGTCGGCTACCCGATGATGCCGGTCTACATGTCGAAGATGGGCGGCTTCTTCTTCATCGTCTTCGGCGTGATCGTGCTGATCGCCTCGTTCTTCCAGATCCTTCCGTTCTGGGACTACGGCCCCTACGACCCGTCCCCGATCTCGGCCGGCACGCAGCCTGACTGGTACATCGGCTTCGCGGACGGTGCTCTGCGTCTCGCTCCCCCGCACCTCGATGTTCCGCTCGGCAACTTCACGCTGTCGCTGGGCATCGTGATCCCCGTGCTCGTGCTCGGACTGTTCATCGTCGTCGTGGCGCTGTACCCGTTCATCGAGGCATGGATCACCGGCGACAAGCGCGAGCACCACCTCGCAGACCGTCCGCGCAACGCTCCGACCCGCACCGCGATCGGCGTCGCCGGCATGATCTTCTACGCCGTGCTGTGGGCTGCCGCCTCGTCCGACCTGATGGCCACCCACTTCATGCTGACGATGGAGGGCGTGATCCACGCGCTCCAGGCACTGCTGTTCGTCGGCCCGGTTCTCGGATACTTCGTCACGAAGCGCATCTGCATCGCGCTGCAGAAGAAGGACCGCGAGATCGTGCTGCACGGATACGAGTCGGGCCGCATCGTCCGCCTGCCTGGTGGCGAGTTCATCGAGGTGCACCAGCCGGTCGACGTGTACGACCGCTGGAAGCTCATCGACTACACCACCTACGAGCCGCTTGTCGTTCGCCCGAATGCGAAGGGCCGTATCCCGTGGCATGAGAACCTGCGCAGCTCGATCTCGCGCTGGTTCTACGAGGACCGCCTCCAGCCGCTCACTCAGGCCGAGATCGTCGCCGCGGACGCGCACCAGCACCACACGCTGGCGCACGACGAGGAGATCGAGGCAGCTGAGATCGCGGGTGCTCATGAGCGCGCCGGCGTCACCTCCGACGACCAGATCGCTCCGGCTGACCTTCACGTCGGCGAGACGCCGAACACCCCGAGCTCGGTGATCGCCAAGGAGCCGGCCAAGCCGCGCAAGCGCAAGAAGTCAGAGGACGGCGAGTAAGCCGCACTCCCCCATGAACGAGGGCCCGTCCGTTTTCGGACGGGCCCTCGTTCGTCTTCCTGCATAGCTAGGCTGGAGGGCGTGTCTTCGTCCTTCGTCGTGCGGACGGCGCGCGATACCGATGCCGAGCGGATCACCGCGATCGAAGCGGACGCGGATCGGATGCTCATCGATCTGTTCCAGGCCGAGGCCTGGCCCGCGCCGGACAGCGCTGCCCTTCGACTCAGAGCTCCTGGCACTGTACTCGTCTGTGCGTCGCCGTCGCACGATGTCGTGGGCTTCGCCCATCTTCTCGAACAGGACGGGCATGCGCACCACGAGCAGCTCTCGGTGCTCCCCCGCCTCGGTCGCCGCGACTCGGTCGCATGCTCGTGAGTGCGGTGCTGCGCGAGGCCGGCGCCCGAGGGCATCGAGAGGTGACGCTTCGCACATACGCGGACGTGCCCTGGAACGCGCCCTTCTACACCAGCTGCGGGTTCGTCGAGACAGAGCGGCGCACCGCGTTCCTTCGCCGCCTGATCGACGTCGAGGAGAGTCTGGGTATTTCGCAGCACGGGCGTCGTCTGCAGATGACCGCAGCCGTGGAATCTCCGGCGTCACGGGAGGATGAGCTCGGCGAGGCGCGCAGTACCCTGTGAGCATGACGGATCGACAGGAGTTCTTCTCCGCCAAGCTTCAGTACGAGACCGACCCGAGCGACGTGTACGCCGCGCAGAAGGCGGCAGCTCCGATCGTGATCGTCGATGTCCGGTCAGATGAGGCGTGGGCCCAAGGTCGCATCGCCGGCGCCGTGCACATGCATTACAGCGAGATCGCGGTGCGCGCCCCCGCGGAGATCCCGCAGGACGCGGAGGTCGTCGTGTACTGCTGGAGCCCCGGCTGCAATGCGGGCGCAAAAGGCGCGCTCGAGTTCGCGAAGCTCGGATACGCGGTCCGCGAGATGATCGGTGGATTCGAGTACTGGGTGCGCGAAGGGTATCCGATCACGGATCACGACGGTGTTCATCGTCGTCCGATCGACCCGCTCACGGGCGTGCCTCGTGTGCGCACTCGCTCCTGATGCCCCGTGCCACGACGAAGGCCCCCTGGATGGATCCAGGGGGCCTTCGCGCGAAACGGACGCGTCAGCGCGCGAAGTGGCCGCGGTAGTACTCGTACACCCAGCCGACGATCGCCACGAGGAAGATCGCGAAGCCGATGGGGAGCAGGAAGTGACCGACCGCGAGACCGAGCAGGAACACCGCCGCGGAACCCGCGAGAACCAGCGGCCACCACGACCACGGAGAGAACTCACCGAGCTCGGGGTCTCCGTCATCGATGTCTGCGGTCAGCACGTCCTCAGGCAGCTCGCCGCCCTGCGCCTTGTAGGTGCGGTGCAGGTACACGGCGATCATGGCGCTCATGAACGCGACGAACAGCAGGGCCACCGTGCCCACCCACTCCACGTAGCCGTGGAAGGGGTCCACCAGGTTCCAGACGGTGTAGATGGCGGCAGCGATCGTGAAGAACACGACCAGGATCCACCACAGGATGACATTGCTGCGCATGACTTACTTGACCTCTCCCGCTGCGACACCGACCGGGTGCTCAGCAGCCTCCGGGTGGTTCAGATCGAATGCCGGACGCTCGCTGCGGATGCGCGGGATCGACGTGAAGTTGTGACGCGGGGGCGGGCACGAGGTCGCCCACTCGAGCGATGCACCGTAGCCCCACGGGTCGTTGACGGTGACCTTCGGAGCCTTGCGGGCCGTGATCCACACGTTCAGGAAGAACGGCAGCATCGATGCGCCGAGGATGATGGCACCGATCGTGGAGACCTGGTTGCCCCACTCCCAGTTGTCGTACGAGGAGTAGTCGGCGTAACGGCGCGGCATGCCGTCGACGCCCAGCCAGTGCTGCACGAGGAACGTCATGTGGAAGCCGATGAAGAGCATCCAGAAGTGGATGTAGCCGAGGCGCTCGTTGAGCATGCGCCCGGTCCACTTCGGCCACCAGAAGTAGAAGCCGGCGAACATCGCGAAGACGACGGTTCCGAAGACGACGTAGTGGAAGTGGGCGACGACGAAGTACGAGTCGCTGAGGTGGAAGTCCAGCGGCGGCGCCGCGAGGATCACACCGGTCAGACCACCGAACACGAACGACACGAGGAATCCGAGGGCGAACACCATCGGGGTCTCGAACGTGATCGAGCCGCGCCACATGGTTCCGATCCAGTTGAAGATCTTCACGCCGGTCGGGACGGCGATGAGCATCGTCATCAGAGCGAAGAACGGCAGCAGGACACCACCGGTCACGTACATGTGGTGAGCCCACACGGCGACCGAGAGCGAGGCGATCGCGATGGTCGCGTAGACCAGCGTCTTGTAACCGAAGATCGGCTTGCGGCTGAACACCGGGAAGATCTCGGAGACGATGCCGAAGAACGGCAGCGCGATGATGTACACCTCAGGGTGACCGAAGAACCAGAACAGGTGCTGCCACAGCAGCACGCCGCCGTTGGCCACGTCGTAGACGTGCGATCCGAGCACGCGGTCGGCCGCGGCGGCCAGGATGGCCGCGGCGAGCACCGGGAACGCCATCAGGATCAGAAGGCTGGTGATCAGCGTGTTCCACGAGAAGATCGGCATGCGCCACATGGTCATGCCGGGTGCGCGCATCGTGATGATCGTGGTGATGAAGTTCACCGCACCGAGGATCGTGCCGAAGCCGGAGAGGCCGAGGCCCAGCATCCAGAGGTTGCCGCCCACACCGGGCGAGAACGACGAGTTGGCGAGCGGCTGGTACGCGAACCATCCGAACGACGCCGCACCCTGCGGGGTGAGGAAGCCGGCGACGGCCATGACCGAGCCGAACGTGAACAGCCAGAAGGCGAACGCGTTCAGACGCGGGAAGGCGACGTCGGGAGCTCCGAGCTGAAGAGGCAGGATCGCGTTGGCGAAGCCGGCGAACAGAGGGGTCGCGAACATCAGCAGCATGATCGTGCCGTGCATCGTGAACAGCTGGTTGTACTGCTCCTTCGTCGGCACGATCTGCATGCCGGGTGCGAAGAGCTCTGCGCGGATGATCAGCGCCATCACACCGCCGAGCAGGAAGAACAGCACCGAGGCGATCAGATACATGTACCCGATCGTCTTGTGGTCGGTGGAGGTGATCCACTTGACGATGATGTTGCCCTTCTCCTCCACACGGGAGGAGGTGAGCAGAGCCGCCTGACGAGGAGGCAGCGTGGTCGGACGGGCGCCCGGCACCGTGGTGGGTTCAGCTGTGGTGGTCATGGCTTACTCCTCTTCCTCGGGGTGGGTGCTGGCACCGTTCCCGGGGAGGTTGCTGAGTCTGTCGTAGGCGTCGGTGATATCGCCCGTGTTGCCCTGCTCGCGCAGGTCTTCGATGTACGCGTCGTACTCGTCCTGCTCGACGACCTTCACGTTGAAGAGCATCATCGAGTGGTACTCGCCGCAGAGCTCGGCGCACTTGCCGTCGTACTCGCCGACACGCTCCGGGATGAAGGACCAGGAGTTGTCCTTGCCGATGTACATGTCCTTCTTGTAAAGGAAGTCGATGATCCAGAAGGAGTGGATCACGTCGCGCGACTGCAGGTCGATCGTGACCTTCTTGCCGACCGGAAGCACCAGCGTCGGAAGCTTCTCGCGGTCGATGTCGCCGGCCTCGTCGGGGTCTGCCTGGACGCCCATGGTCCACACGGCATCCTCTTCGTCTTCGGCGCCGTACTGGAAGTCCCACGCCCACTGCTTGGCGATCGCGGTGATCTCGACGTCGGGCTCATCCCACTGCGTCTCGATCGCGGTCTGGTCGCGGGCCGTGAAGAAGAACATGCCCAGCACGAGGATCAGCGGGATCACCGTGTAGAGGATCTCGATGGGCATGTTGTAGCGCAGCTGGACCGGAAGACCGGTCTGGCCCGCGCGGCGGCGGTACATGACGAGCGCCCAGGCCATGAGCGCCCAGGTGATGACACCCACGGCGAGCAGGACGACCCAGGACGTGACCCACAGCCCAGAGACCGTCTCGGTCTGGTTGGTCGTGGGGGTGCCGTCTTCGACGAAGCCCGGAAGGAATCCATTGAGTTCGGTGGGAGTACATCCCGCCAGGGCCACAGCTGCCGCTGCTCCCAGCGGGAGCGCGGCCCAACGAAGGCGGCGTTTCGAGGGCACGATGCACCTTTCAGATCTCGGACAGGAGCAGACTCAAGTCTAGGGCAACCTCACACGCGATTCATGCCAACCACGCAGGTTGGCGCGCCTCAGTGGAAGCTGTCGCCGCAGGCGCAGCTGCCTGCGGCGTTGGGGTTGTCGATCGTGAACCCCTGCTCCGAGATGGTGTCCTTGAAGTCGATCGACGCACCGTCGAGGTACGGCACGCTCATGTTGTCGATGATGACCTCGACGCCGTCGAAGTCGACGGTCTCGTCGCCCTCGAGGTAGCGCTCGTCGAAGTACAGCTGGTAGATCAAACCAGAGCATCCGCCGGGCTGCACGGCCACGCGAAGGCGCAGGTCGTCGCGACCCTCCTGCTCGAGCAGGCTCTTCACCTTGAGAGCTGCGGCATCGGTCAGCGAGACGCCGTGGGCGGGGGCGGCGGTGGGCTCTGAGGTCAGGGTGGTGTCGCTCATCTCAACTCCTTGCAACGGGCAGCGCGGTCTCGCTGCTCGTGCTCGATTCTACCGCCGCAGGCGTCCGCCGGGCCGCGCTCGGCACCCCGGCGGACGTCTGCGGTGCGAGCTCAGGAGCCGGTGCGCTCGTTCATCCGCGCCAGCAGCAGCGCTTCGGTGCGGACCGCGTTGCGGAAGGTGTCGAGATGCAGCGACTCGTTGGGGCTGTGGGCCCGGGAGTGCGGGTCCTCGACGCCCGTCACCAGGATCTGGGCGCCCGGGAACTCGCGGACGAGATCGGCGATGAACGGGATCGATCCGCCGATGCCCAGGTCCACGGCGTCGACGCCGTACCCATCGCCCATCGCGCCACGGGTGAGCTCCACAGCCCAGCCCGAGGTGTCGACGAGGAAGCCGTCGCCCAGGTCGACGTCCGAGAAGGTGAGCTCGGCGCCGAACGGCGCGTGTGCGCGGAGGTGGCTCTCGAGCGCCGCATATGCGTCGGCGGCGCTCTGCCCGGGCGCGACACGCGCGCTGATGACGAGGCTGACCTCGGGCAGGAGGGTGTTGGATGCCGCGGCGACGCTCGTCACGTCCATACCGGTGATCGTGATCGACGGCTTGTTCCAGATGCGACCGTAGATGTCGTCTCGTCCCACCGGACTCACGCCGTCGAGCAGGCCCGTCTCCTCTCGGAGCGCCTGCTCCGAGTACTCGGGGGTCTGCGCCTCGCGGCTGGTCATGCCCTCCACGGCGACAGCGCCGTCGGCATCCCACATCGTCGCGAGCAGGGTGACCGCCGCCATCATGGCATCCGGAACCGCTCCTCCGAACATGCCCGAGTGAGACGCGTGCTCCAGGGTGCGGACGGTGAGGGTGAAGCGGGCGTTGCCCCGAAGAGACACGGTGAGACCGGGTGTCGTCGAATCGAGGTTGCCCGAGTCCGCGACGACAATGGCGTCGGCGCGCAGCGCGTCGGCGTTGTCGCGCAGGAAGCGGGCGAAGGAGCGCGAGCCGTACTCCTCCTCCCCCTCGATGAACATCGAGACGCCGAGGTCGAGATCGTCGCCCAGCACCTCGGCGACCGCACGCAGCGCCGCGATGTGCGCCATGATGCCGGCCTTGTCATCCGCGGCACCGCGACCGTACAGTCGTCCGTCACGCACGGTCGGCTCGAACGGAGGGGTCTCCCACAGCTCGTCGGCTCCGGGAGGCTGCACGTCGTGGTGCGCGTACAGCAGGATCGTCGGGCGGCCGTTCCTCGCCGCACGCGTGGCGAGCACCGCGGGCTGGCCGAGCTCTTCGGTGTCGTCGACGTTGGCGCGCAGCACGCGCACGTCGTCGAAGATCCCGACACCGCGCGCGAGCTCGGCGACCGCATCGGCCGAGCGCTGCAGCTGCGTCTGGTCGAACGCCGGCCACGCGATGCCGGGGATGCGCACCAGCGCGCCCAGGTCGGCCAGTGCGGACGGGATGCCGAGGGCCACGGCGTCGAGCAGCGCGGCCTCTGCGGCGGAGGAGACGGAGGATGCAGGGGATGTCATGCGAGTAATCTTAAGGTGAACCCGATTCCGAACTGAGGTCGAACGTGCCCAACCCCATCACCCCCGCCGACGACGCCCCTGAGACGCCCGCCGTGGGCAAGGGTCGCGCCACTCCGACTCGCGCCGAGCGCGAGGCGGCGAATCGCCGCCCCCTGGTCGCGAACACCAAGGAGGCGCGCGCCGCTGCCAAAGCCGACCTGCAGGCGCGGCGGAACCGGGCGCGCATCGGCATGGAGAACGGCGAGGACAAGTACCTCCCCGCCCGCGACCGCGGTCCGCAGCGACGCTGGGTGCGGGATTACGTCGACGCCGGCTGGCACATCTCCGAGTGGCTGATGGCCGCGATGCTCCTGGTGATCGTGCTGAGCCTCATCGACATCCGCGAGGTGCAGCTCTGGGCGATGGTCGGGCTGTGGGGCTTCATGCTGCTCGCGGTCGCCGACATGGTGCTTCTCAGCATCCGCGTCAAGAAGAAGGTCGCCGCGAAGTTCGGCCTCGAGCGCCGAGAGCGCGGCCTCGGCTGGTACGCCGCGATGCGCTCGCTTCAGATGCGCTTCATGCGCCTGCCGAAGCCGCAGGTCAAGCGCGGCCAGTACCCGGCCTGATCCGACGAGATCCTCTTCAGAGGCCTGTGCTGCTCAGCGGCGCAGGCCTCTGTTGATCTGCCTGGCCCACAGCGGGCCGCGATACAGGAACGCCGTGTACCCCTGCACGAGGGTGGCCCCGGCATCCAGCCGTCGCTGAACGTCTTCTGCGGTCTCCACTCCGCCGACGGCGATCACGCAGAAGTCGTCCGGCACGGCCGCCTTGACGACGGCGAGCACCTCGAGAGAGCGCTCCTTGAGCGGTGCACCCGACAGTCCGCCCGCTCCGGCGGCCTCGACGATCGCGCGCTCGGTGACGAGACCCTCTCGGGAGATCGTCGTGTTGTGCGCGATGATGCCTGCCAGCCCCTCGGCGACAGCCATGCGCGCGATCGCGTCGATCTCCTCGTCAGGGAGGTCGGGCGCGATCTTGACCAGAAGCGGCGTGTCACCCGCGGCCTGCTTGACGGCGCGCAGCAGCGGCGCGAGCGTCTCGACGGCCTGCAGGCCGCGCAGACCCGGAGTGTTCGGCGACGACACGTTGACCGCGAGGTAGTCGGCGAGGGGCGCGAGCCGGGCGGCCGAAGTGACGTAGTCGCCGATCGCGTCCTCCACGGCGACCACACGGCTCTTGCCGATGTTCACGCCGATCACCGCCCGCGGGGCGCGGCGACGAAGCGCCGTCAGCCTGCGCGCGGCGGCATCTGCTCCCTCGTTGTTGAAGCCCATGCGGTTTATGACGGCCCGATCGGCGACGAGACGGAACAGCCGCGGCTTCGGGTTGCCCTCCTGCGGAATCGCCGTGACGGTGCCGATCTCGACGTGACCGAAGCCGAGCGCGTCGAGTCCGCGCACACCGATGGCGTTCTTGTCGAAGCCCGCGGCGACGCCGAACGGCGAGGGGAAGACCAGGCCGAGAGCGTGCACCTGCTGCTCAGGCTGCGGTGCCGTCAGCGCACGGGCCGCCCACGAGAAGGGCGGCGCACCGAGGACGCGGATGACCGCCATGGCGGCGTGATGCGCGAACTCCGGGTCGAAGCGCGTGAGGACGTGGCGAAAGAGCAGTGAGTACATCACTGCCCAAGATTACCGGTCGTCCGATTCCGCCCCGGACGTCGCGTGGTCGGCGCGAAGATCCCCGATAGCCCGTTCGAAGTCCTCCAGCGAGTCGAACTCCTGGTAGACGCTGGCGAATCGCAGGTACGCGACCTCGTCGAGCTCCCGCAGCGGTCCGAGGATCGCGAGACCGATCTCGTTGGTGCCGAGCTGTGAGGCGCCCGTCTGCCGCACCGCCTCTTCGACCTTCTGTGCGAGCAGAGCGAGGTTCGCCTCTGTCACTGGACGCCCTTGGCAGGCCTTGCGAACTCCGGAGATGACCTTGTCGCGGCTGAAGGCCTCCATCACCCCCGAGCGCTTGATGACCATGAGGCTCGCCGTCTCGGTGGTCGAGAAGCGTCCGCCGCATTCGGGGCACTGCCGCCGACGACGGATCGACAGACCGTCGTCGCTGGTGCGCGAGTCGATGACGCGGGAGTCCGGATGCCGGCAGAAGGGGCAGTGCATGATCGGTCAGCCTACTCGCTCGGACTCAGCTCACCTGGGAGCGTCCCGGAAGCGCGCCTCCACCGCATCGCCGTGCGCGGGCAGCACCTCGGCGTTCGCGAGAGCGACGACGCCTGAGCGCACCTCGGCGAGGGCGGCGTGATCGTACTCGATGACCTGCTGCGGCCTGAGGAACGTGTACGCGCCGAGTCCGGCGGCGTAGCGCGCCTGTCCCCCGGTGGGAAGAACATGGTTGCTGCCCGCCATGTAGTCGCCGAGGCTGACGGGAGTCTGATCGCCGACGAACACCGCTCCGGCGCTGGTGAAGTGCGCCGCGGCCTCCGCTGCATCGACGAGGTGCAGCTCGAGGTGCTCCGGGGCGTAGGCGTTGCTGAAGGCCACGGCCATCTCGCGGTCGTCGACGAGCACGATCGCGGACTGCGGCCCGGCGAGGGCCTCCGCGACCCGGGCGGCGTGCATCGTGGTGGCGGCGAACTCCGCGACCTTCTCGGCCACCTGCTCGGCCAGGGCGGCCGAATCGGTCACGAGCACCGCCGACGCCTGTTCGTCGTGCTCGGCCTGACTGATCAGGTCTACGGCGATCAGAGAGGGATCGGCGTCGGCGTCGGCGACGATGAGGATCTCGGTCGCACCGGCTTCAGAGTCGGTTCCGACGACCCCGGCGACGACGCGCTTGGCTGACGCCACGTAGTTGTTGCCTGGGCCGGAGACGACGTCCACGGGGTCGAGTCCGATGTCGGAGACGCCATGCGCCAGCGCGCCGATGGCTCCGGCGCCCCCGATCGCATAGATCTCGTCTATGCCGAGAAGGGAGGCGGCGGCGAGGATCGTCGGGTGGACCCTGCCGCCGTGGGCCGCCTGCGGCGGGGAGGCGAGGGCGATGGAGGTGACGCCGGCGACCTGAGCGGGAACGACGTTCATCACGACGCTGGACGCCAGCGGCGCCTTGCCACCGGGGATGTACACGCCCGCCCTGGTGACCGGCTGCCACCGCTGAGTGATGCGAGCGCCCGCGCCGATCTCGGTGGTCTGCGGGGCGGGGACCTGAGCCGCTGAGCCGCGACGGACCCGGTCGATGGCCGCCTCGAGGGCCGCGCGCACGGCGGGGTCGACGGATGCCGCAGCTTCTGCCACGTGCTCTTCCGGAACGCGGATGGCGTGGCCGCTCACCCGATCGAAGCGCTCCGCCTGATCTCTCAGCGCGGTCTCGCCTGAGATGCGCACGGCTTCGACGATGGCCATGGCCGCCTCGAGCGCTTCGGCGCGAGCCTGAGCCGCTCGCGGGACCGCAGCCAGCATGTCAGCGGGAGAGAGCGACTGCCCTCGGAGGTCGATCGTGCGCACGTCCTCAGCCTTTCGTGATGTCGGAGATGTCGTGGAGGTAGCCGATACGGCCGTCTTCATGTCGCACGACATAGGCTCCGCCGCGGTCCTCGATCGCCAGCGCCCAAGCCGTCGGACCTATTCGGAACAGCGGCTCGCCCCGTTCGTCGAGTACGTCTCGCTCGGTCGGCGCGAGGATCCAGAACGGCTCCGGCCGGCTGGACGAAGGAGCGTAGGAGTCGGTGCCGACCGCCTGCTCCATGGGCTTCGTCTCGGTGGGCTCCGAGGGCTGCTCGTCGCGGCCGCGACGGAGCATCGGCTGCGCCTCGGAGTCGAGCGTGGACGTCTCTCCGGAGTCCGGGGAGAGCACTCCCCCGACTCCGGGGACGTCCGCACCGGAGATGCCATCTGGCGCCGTGTTGTGCTCGACCGAGCGGCGCGGGTTGGTGGTCTCGTCGACGGCGAAGATGTCGCGGAGCGCTTCCACCGCCGCGGTGTTGTAGAGCACCTCATCCTCGGGTTCGGTGGCGGGCTGCTCCGGCACCCTGTGCCCGGGCGCCGCAGTGTCGGCCTCGACGGGCAGGCGTGCGCTCGCGCTGGACTCTGCGCGGGCAGGATCGGCGGCGGCGCGCTCGTCGGGGATGACCACGGTCAGCGCCGTCTCCACGCGCGTATCGGCGGCGGGATCCATCGGGTCCTGCGTGGTGGGATCGTGGTCTGCCTCGCGGCGAGGTGCGTTTGACGCACCTGTCGCTGCCGGAGCGACTTCGCGCTCGCGCCGTGGTCGCGCGATCACCGGGCGGACGGGGTTGGCGTTGCGGTGCGCGAGGGTCTCGAGGCGACCGTGGAAATCCTCGCGCAGACGGGGCAGCAAGGGGCCGAACACGGTCACCGCGACGAGCACGAGCATCGCCAGCAGCCCGACGATCGCGGCCCATCCGATCAGGAAGGCACCGGTGGCGACCGTCGCTGCGATCTGCTGCCACAGCACCTGCGCCCACGCGACGGCGCCGACGGACGCCGCTACTGACGCGAACTGATCGATTCCGAGCGAGCCCACGCGCCGGATCCCCTCGGGCGAGAGGCGGCGCAGAACGACGAGGAACACGGCAGCGGTGGGCACCCCCATCATGAGGACCCAGTGGATGCCGCTGGTCCAGACGGTGTCGCCGATCGGGCCGATCGGGAAGAACGAGACGAGGAACCCGACGAGCCACGCACCGATGATGATCAGCTCGCGCAGAGTGAAGCCGAGGATGCCGTACTCGGGCTCGACCTGGTCTTCGTAGAGCACACCGTCATCCGGCTCGTCCTCGCCGTCCGGTCGCGGTTCATCATCGCCCGCCGGTGCGGTGAGGCCGGTCTCCCGCACGCTGTCCGCGTCGGCCTGCCAGTCGGCATCGCGTCCGGAGCCGGGGCGCACGCCATCACCCGACGAGTCGCCGGGTGCAGTGCTGGGCCTGTCGAAGCTCATCGAGCAGTCCTTTCCTTCACGGGTGGGGTCGCCACGCGAGTCATGATCCTACCCACCCGACCCTGGAGTTCGGTCGGTCGTTTCGTCGTCGTTCGCTCAGCCGAGGCAGGCCGGGCCGAGCAGCGATTTGAGATCGCCGAACAGGTCGGCGGAGACCTTGACGGGCATCGGCACTTCGAAGACCTTGGCCGAGGTCCCGCGGTGCACGCGAAGCAGCACTTCGGTCTCGCCGGCGTGCCGGCGAAGCACGTCGGCGAGGTCGTTCATGACCCGTTCGGTCGCGCGCTGCTCCGCCACGAGCAGAGACAGCGGCCCTGCGGCGTCGAAGGATCCCACGTCGGGTGCGAACGCCGACTGCGCATGCAGGTTGAGTCCGTCGTCACGCCGCGAGACGCGACCGCGGACCGCGAGGATGGCATCCTGCTGCAACGTGTGCTGGAACTCGGTGTACGTCTTGCCCATGAACATGACGGTCACCTCCCCGTTGAAGTCCTCGACCGTGATCATGCCGTAGGGGTTGCCGCTGGCCTTCGCCACGCGGTGCTGCACGCTGGTCACGAGACCGGCGACCGTCACCTGGTCGCCGTCCTGCAGATCCTCCGATGTGAGCAGGTCGTTGATCGAGATGGAGGCGTGCTTCGCGAGCGGCACCTCGAGACCGGCCAGCGGGTGATCAGAGACGTAGAGCCCCAGCATCTCGCGCTCGAAGGCCAGCTTGTCCTTCTTCACCCATTCGGGGCGGTCGGGGACCTTGGCGGGCGCCGCCTCTTCCATGTCGTCGTACAGGCTGTCGAAGTCGAAGCCGATCGCCCCCTGGGCCTCGTTCCGCTTGCGATCGACCGCGGCTTCGACGGCGGACTCGTGGATCTCCATGAGTGCACGACGGGTGTCGCCCATCGAGTCGAACGCGCCGGCCTTGATCAACGACTCGACGGTGCGCTTGTTGGAGACGTGCAGCGGGACCTTGCTGAGGAAGTCGTGGAACGACGTGAATGCGCCGTCCTTGCGCGAGGCGACGATTCCGTCCACGACATTGCTGCCGACGTTGCGCACGGCGCCGAGGCCGAAGCGGATGTCCTCGCCGACAGCCGCGAAGAAGTTGATCGACTCCGAGACATCGGGCGGGAGCACCCGGATGCCCATGCGCCGGCACTCGTTGAGGTAGAGCGCCATCTTGTCTTTGGAGTCGCCGACGCTCGTGAGCAGCGCGGCCATGTACTCGGCCGGGTAGTGCGCCTTCAGATACGCGGTCCAGTAGGAGACGAGGCCGTACGCGGCGGAGTGCGCTTTGTTGAAGGCGTAGTCCGAGAAGGGCAGAAGGATGTCCCAGAGCGCCTTCACCGCGCCCTCGCCGTATCCCCGCTCCTTCATTCCGCCGGAGAAGCCCTCGTACTGCTTGTCGAGCTCGGACTTCTTCTTCTTGCCCATCGCACGACGCAGGATGTCGGCCTGGCCGAGGCTGAACCCGGCCACCTTCTGGGCGATGGCCATGACCTGCTCCTGGTAGATGATCAGGCCGTACGACTCCTCGAGGATGTCAGCCAGCGGCTCTTCCAGCTCGGGGTGGATGGGTGTGATCTCCTGCAGCCCGTTCTTGCGCAGGGCGTAGTTCGTGTGCGAGTTCGCACCCATCGGACCCGGGCGGTAGAGCGCGATGAGGGCCGAGATGTCGCCGAAGTTGTCGGGCTTCATCAGTCGCATCAGCGAGCGCAGCGGCGGACTGTCGAGCTGGAAGACGCCCAGCGTGTCTCCTCGGGCGAGCAGATCGTAGACCGCGCGATCGTCGAGGCCGAGGTGCTCGAGGTCGAGCTCCTCGCCCCTGTTCATCCGGATGTTGTCGAGCGCATCCGAGATGATCGTGAGGTTGCGCAGCCCTAGGAAGTCCATCTTGATCAGACCGAGCGACTCGCACGACGGGTAGTCGAACTGCGTGACGATCTGACCGTCCTGCTCGCGCTTCATGATCGGGATGATGTCGAGCAGCGGGTGCGACGACATGATCACACCGGCGGCGTGCACGCCCCACTGCCGCTTCAGGCCCTCGAGCCCGAGAGCCCGATCGAAGACGGTCTTCGCCTCGGGATCGGTGTCGATCAGGGCACGGAACTCGCTGGCTTCCTTGTACCGCGGGTGCGCGCTGTCGTACATGCCGCTGAGCGGCATGTCCTTGCCCATCACCGCCGGCGGCATCGCCTTCGTCAGTCGATCGCCCATGCTGAACGGGAAGCCGAGCACCCGTCCGGCGTCCTTGAGCGCCTGCTTCGACTTGATCGTGCCGTAGGTGACGATCTGCGCGACGCGTTCGGAGCCGTACTTCTCGGTGACGTACTCGATGACCTCGCCGCGGCGACGGTCGTCGAAGTCGACGTCGAAGTCGGGCATCGAGACGCGGTCGGGGTTGAGGAAGCGCTCGAAGATCAGGCCGTGCTCGAGCGGGTCGAGATCGGTGATCTTCATCGCGTAGGCGACCATCGAGCCGGCTCCCGAGCCACGGCCGGGCCCGACGCGGATGCCGTTGTCCTTCGCCCAGTTGATGAAGTCGGCGACCACCAGGAAGTAGCCGGGGAAGCCCATCTGCAGGATGACGCCGAGCTCGTACTCCGCCTGCTTGCGCACCTTGTCGGGAATGCCGCCCGGATAGCGGTAGTGGAGGCCTGCCTCGACCTCTTTCACCAGCCAGCTGTCTTCCGTCTCGCCGTCCGGCACGGGGAACTTCGGCATGTAGTTCGCCGAGGTGTCGAACTCGACCTGGCAGCGCTCCGCGATCAGCAGGGTGTTGTCACACGCCTCCGGGTGGTCGCGGAACAGCTGGCGCATCTCCTGGGCTGTCTTGATGTAGTACCCGTCGCCGTCGAACTTGAAGCGGTTGGGATCGTCCATCGTCGAGCCGGACTGCACGCACAGGAGGGCCTCGTGTGCATCGGCCTCGTGCTGGTGCGTGTAGTGCGAGTCGTTGGTCGCGACCAGCGGGATGCTGAGGTCCTTGGCGAGTCGCAGCAGGTCGGTCATCACGCGGCGCTCGATGGAGAGCCCGTGATCCATGATCTCGGCGAAGAAGTTCTCCTTCCCGAAGATGTCCTGGAACTCGGCTGCCGCCGCCCGGGCCGCGTCGTACTGCCCGAGGCGGAGCCTCGTCTGGACCTCGCCCGACGGGCATCCGGTGGTGGCGATCAGCCCCTTGCCGTAGGTCTGCAGCAGCTCGCGGTCCATACGGGGCTTGAAGTAGTAGCCCTCCATGCTCGATCGCGAGCTGATGCGGAACAGATTGTGCATGCCCTGCGTGGTCTCACTCCACATGGTCATGTGGGTGTAAGCGCCCGAGCCCGAGACGTCGTCGCTCTTCTGATCCGGCGATCCCCACGACACGCGGGTCTTGTCGCTGCGGTGCGTTCCGGGCGTCATGTACGCCTCGAGCCCGATGATCGGCTTGATGCCGGCGTTCTTCGCCGCGTTGTAGAACTCGAATGCGGCGAAGGTGTTGCCGTGGTCGGTGACGGCGATCGCAGGCATCCCGTAGTCGGCCGCGGCCTGCGTCATGGCGTTGATCTTCGCCGCACCGTCCAGCATCGAGTACTCGCTGTGGACGTGGAGGTGCACGAAGGAGTCGGATGCCATGATTCGAGTCTACGTATCCCCCTCCGACATCAGGTCCCGCGAGCACACCCGGATACGATCGGAGCATGGCAACCCCTGAGTTCGTCCTCGCCCTGCGCGAGCACATCGGCACCGCCCCGCTCGCGCTCGTCGGCACCACCGCGATCGTGTTCCGAGACGAGAAGGTCCTGCTCGGCAAGCGCGCGGACAACGGGGCCTGGCAGCCCATCGCCGGCATCGTCGAGCCCGGCGAGGAGCCGGCGGATGCCGCTGCGCGGGAGTGCCTCGAGGAGGCGGGCATCGTGGTCTCCGTGGACCGGCTCGCCCTCGTGCAGCAGCTTCCGCGCATCACGTACGGAAACGGAGATCAGGTCGACTATCTCGACCTCGTCTTCCGCTGCTCCTGGGTGTCCGGTGTCCCTCATCCTGCCGATGGCGAGCTCACCGAGGTCGACTTCTACGACCTGGCCGCGATGGGCGACATCGACCAGGCGCAGGTGCGCAAGATCGCCCTCGCGATGGCTGAGGACGATCCTGCGCACTTCCGGGGTGGGCGGGTCAGGCGCTGAGCCTCACGGGATCTCGTCGACGATCGAGACGGTGAACGTCCGCCGCTGGTCAGGGGTGGAGTCCGGCACGAGCGCGGGATTGCTCCCCGTGCGTTCGGTGTACTCGAGCACGATTCCCGTGCGCGTGTCGATGGTGACCGAATGCCAGCGATCGGGCTGCGGGTCGTTGCTGTGTCCCGGCACCGTGTGGAAGACGACGGTGGCCCGCTCGCCGTCCTGGGAGACCACCTCTGAGCCAGGAAGCTCACTCAAGACGCGGTACAACGCTGCCCGCTGCTCTTTCGATCCCACATTCTGAGCCAGCATGGCGGCCAGCGTCCACCCCGTCTTCTGAGGGTCGGTGCTCCCGTCGCCGTACACCTGGTCGAACCACGCTTTCAACGCGCCAGGCTCGTCGGGTACCCGGTCGAGGAAGTCGCTCAGCTGCCCGCCTTGTCCGTCGGCCCATCCGCCCGACGGTCCTGGTCCACCGACGATCCTGAGCTCCGGATCCATCGGGGTCAGAGTCTGCAGCCATTCCGCCGCATGCGCCTCCGCACCGGCTCCGAAGTGCGCGACCGTCGAAAGATCTCCGGGGAAGCGCAGCACCCACTCCCCGTGGATGTCGGCCGGCGCGAACGACGTCTGCGTGCGGCTCATGACCCAGGACGCCTCGGCGTTTCCTCTCGTCACGGCGAGATCGTTCACGCCGTCGACGGAGTTGAAGTTGATCAGCGTCTCCTCGACCATGTCGATGCGCACGTACTGCCCCTGCGAGGGTGAGGGAACTTCGCCCCTGAGCACGCGCTGTGCCACCGAGGCGAAGACGGTCTGCGCCGTCGCAGGCTGGGCCGGCGATGCGGAGGGCTTCGCGCTCGGCTCCACGGGCACGACGCTGGCGTCCGGCGAAGGCGACTCGGCAGGCCCGGCTACCTGCTGGCCCTGAGGTGTGAGGACGCTCGGCAGGACGAGCACTCCGATCGCGACGGCTGCCAGCCCGGCAACAGCACCGCCGAGAAGCAGGGCAGGACGGCGAAGCCGGCCTCGTGACGATCGCGTGCTCTCCTCCCTGATCGCACCCGCGAGCTTCGCGCGGGCGTCGGACACCGCGCCTTCGCGCGCATCAACGTCGTTTCTCAGATCACGCACGCGCTGCAACACGTCCATCACGATCACCTTTCTCCTGTTCGGGTCCGGTCACGCCCCGCTTGCCCCTCGCGGGATCCAGCTTCCGGCGTACGCGGTTCAGGCGTGAGCGCACGGTTCCGACGGGGATGCGCAGAGCCACGGCGATCTCCTCATAGGTGAGGTCGGCCCAGGCGTACAGCAGCAATGTCTCTCTGTCCGCCGCCGAGAGCGCCGCGATCCGCCCGCCGAGCGCACGCGCTTCGACCGCCGCGTCGACACGCTCCCCGGCTGCTTCGGCCTCGCCGAACTGGACGTGCTGCTCCCAGCCGGCGACGGCGTTGAGCGATCGCCACTGCCGGGCCTCAGCGGCTCGCTGTTTGCGCACCAGCCGTGAGGCGATGCCGAGCAGCCAGGGAAGACTCGACTCCCAGCTGGTGTCGAACGCTGCTCGACGTCGGAACGCCACCAGGAACGTCTCACTCAGAACGTCATCACCCGCGTCGCCGACTCGCCGGGCGGCGAAGGAGGCTATGGCGCGCGCGTGTCGCTCGAAGATCTCGGAGAAGGCCCCCGGGTCCTCGATCGACCGCGCGATGATCTCGCTGTCTGTGCTCACACTGTGTATTGCCCGTGTCTCAGCTTTCGGTTCACGGTCTCTCGGAAAGGTCGAGCCGCATCAGCACTCGCGGGAAACCGTCCAGCACGGATCCCGTGCCAGCTGCCTTCTCGAAGCCGGCGCTCTCGAAGAGCGAGCGGGTGCCGACATACATCATCGTCTGGTTGACCTTCTCACCGCGGTTGTCGACCGGATAGCCCTCGATCGCAGGAGCACCGCGCTCGCGTGCGTACTCGACCGCCCCCGCGACGAGCGCGTGCATGATGCCCTGCTTCCGATGCCCCGGTCGCACGCGGAAGCACCACAGCGACCACACGTCGAGCTCATCGATATGGGGGATCAGACGGTTTCGCGCGAAGCTGGTGTCGCGCCTCGGGTGCAGTGCCGCCCAGCCGACGGGGGCGTCGTCGAGGTACGCGATGACGCCGGGCGGCGGGTCGTGATCGCACAGCTCCCTGACGCGATCCGCGCGCGCCTCGCCCCGCAGCGCGACGTTCTCTTTGCTGCCGATGCGGTAGCTCAGGCAGAAGCAGACATTGGACGCCGGATTCTTCGGCCCGACGAGCGTTGCGACGTCGTCGAAGCGCGTCGCCGGTCTCACCTCGATGCTCACCCGAGCAGTCTTGCGCATGCCGCCGACATCGCGACGAAGGTGACCCGATCAGTCCGTGCCGCGGCCCGGGTCGAGGACCTCGAGGGCATGCCGGAAGTCTGCCGGGTACGGCGACTCGAACTGCACCCACTCCCCTGTGGCCGGGTGGCTGAAGGCGAGCTGGTGCGCGTGCAGCCACTGCCGTGTGAGTCCGAGCTTGGCCGAGAGGGTCGGGTCGGCGCCATACAGCGGGTCTCCGACACACGGATGCCGGTGCGCTGCCATGTGCACGCGGATCTGATGTGTGCGCCCGGTCTCGAGGTGGATCTCGAGCAGTGACGCTCCAGGGAACGCCTCGAGAGTCTCGTAGTGGGTCACCGATGGCTTGCCGTCCGGCACGACCGCGAACTTCCAGCTGTGGTTCGGATGCCGGCCGATCGGCGCATCGATGGTGCCGCTCAGCGGATCCGGATGCCCTTGCACGACCGCGTGGTAGATCTTCTCGACGGTTCGCTCTTTGAAGGCGCGCTTGAGTGCGGTGTAGGCGCTCTCGGTCTTCGCGACGACCATGAGCCCGCTGGTCCCGACATCGAGTCGATGCACGACACCCTGGCGTTCCGGCGCTCCGCTCGTCGCCACCCGGAACCCGGCTGCTGCGAGAGCTCCGACCACGGTCGGTCCTTCCCAGCCCAACGAGGGATGGGCTGCGACTCCGGTCGGCTTGTCCACGACGACGATGTCATCATCGTCGTACACGATCCCGAGATCGGGCACGGGGATCGGCTCGATCCGGGGCTCCTCCTTCGGCGACCAGCTGACATCGAGCCAGCCTCCCGCGCGAAGACGGTCGGACTTCCCGATCGGAACGCCGTCCAGCGTCACCCCTCCGGCTTCGGCCACCTCGGCGGCGAAGGTGCGCGAGAAGCCCAGCATCTTCGCCAGCGCTGCGTCGACGCGCTGGCCGTCGAGCCCGTCGGGGACGGGAAGGCTGCGTGACTGCATGATCAGGCGCCCGCGGACGCTGCCGCGTCCTCCTGGCCGCTCGCGGCATCGTCGGCTGCGCTCTTCTCGTGCTCGCGCTCGCGTGTGCCGTCCAGACGCAGCCCGAACACCACGAGGAGTGCGACCGAGATCATGCCGGAGACGATGAAGATGTCGGCGACGTTGAAGATCGCGGGCAGCATCCACGGCATCGAGATCATGTCGACCACATGGCCGACGGCGAAACCGGGTTCGCGCAGCAGGCGATCGGTGAGATTGCCGAGCACACCGCCCAGAAGGCACCCCATCACCACGGCCCAGAGCCGGGAGCCGACTTCGAACGTCTTCCAGACGATGATCCCCGCCACGATCGCCATGGCGATCGTGAAGATCCACGTCATGTTGGAGCCGATGGAGAAGGCTGCTCCGGAGTTGCGCACGTAGTACAGCTGGAGGAACTCACCCAGCACCGGCACGGCCTCGTGCTTAGGGAGGTTCTCGATCGTGAGGTGCTTCACAAACTGATCGGCGGCCAGCACGATCGCCGCGAGAATCGCGACGATCGCACCGGCCGCCGACCGACGAAGAGGACGACGTCCTGCCAAGAGTGACCTACAGGCCGATGGCGGAGACGGGCGTCGAGTCCGTCGGAGACTTCTGGTCGAGGTCGCGCAGCTGGCCCTCGATCATCGCGCGCAGCTTGCCGCGGTAGTCGCGCTCGAACTCGCGGAGCTCGGTGATGCGCCCCTCGAGGGTGTTGCGCTCGCGCTCGAGTCGTGCCGACTCCTCGCGCTGCTTGGCCTCGGCCTCGGTGCGGATACGCGCGACCTCTGCCTCGGCGTCCTCGATGAGCTGCTTGCGCTTCGCCTCACCCTCCGCGACGTGCTCGTCGTGGAGGCGCTGAGCGAGCTCGATGATGCCTGCGGAGGTGCCGGTCGACGACGCCTCGGCAGCCGGAGCCTGAGCAGGAGCAGCCGCGACCGGTGCGGGCGCGCTCTCGCCGGACTCGAAGGCCGCGAGCTTCGCCTTCAGCTCGTTGTTCTCCTCGATGGTCTTGCGCCATTCAACGACGATCTCGTCGAGGTAGTCGTCGACCTCCTCGGGGTCGAAGCCGTCCTTGAATCGGACGTGCTGGAACTCCTTGTGGACGACGTCATCCGGGGTAAGTGCCATGGGTGGCTCCTCTTTCGATGAGTTCGGTTGCCAGTCGCTGAGAGCCGGCGATGTGGTTCTTTTGACGCGTACCCGGGGCGCGCGCCTGGGAGCCAAGCATAGTCCCCCAGTCTGAGCGGCGCAGGTCGATCAGGTCAGTGCGCGCACGATCGCCATCAGGATGAACACGCTGAGCATGGTCAGCATGAATCCGAAATCGAGCGCGATCGCACCGATCCGCAGCGGCGGGACCAGCCTGCGGAAGAAGCGGATGGGCGGGTCGGTGATCGTGTAGACGATCTCCGCCGCGACCAGCCCGGCGCCGGTGGGGCGCCAGGATCGGTTGAACATCGGGATGTACTCGAGCACCAGGCGGACGATGAGCACGAACACGTAGAGCGTCAGCACCAGTTCGACGATGCCGCCGATGATGCTGAGGATCATTCCCACGGATCAGGAGTCGAACGAGGCGGAGTCCGCCTGAGCGATGCCACCCTGTCCCGACACGGCGATGTTCTCGGGCGAGAGCAGGAAGACCTTGCTGGTGACTCGCTCGATTCGTCCGTAGAGACCCAGCGACAGGCCGCTTGCGAAGTCGATCAGGCGACGCGCGTCGGCGTCGCTCATCTGCGACAGGTTGATGATGACGGGAACGCCGTCGCGGAAGTTCTCGGCGATGATCTGCGCGTCACGGTACTGCTTCGGGTGCACGGTGAGGATCTCGTTGACCGCGCCGGCCGCCGGCTGACGCACGGCGGTCGGTCGACGCAGGGGCGTGACGGGAGCAGGCGCGACCTCGTCCCGTTCGGGGGTCTCGTGCTTGTCGCGCGGGGCACGCGCGGGCGTCTGCGCGGCCTCTTCCTCGTAGACCTCTTCCTCATCGGCGAGGCCGAGATACACCATGGTCTTCTTCAGCGGGTTACCCATCGTGTCCTCCGGTTCGAACGTTCGGGCTGGTCTGGTTGAAAGGCTAACCCCGGTCGGGGCGCGGGCCTGTGATTGCGGAACCGATCCGCAGGTGTGTCGCACCCGCATCGATCGCCGCCTCGAAATCGCCGGTCATCCCGGCTGAGATCCACGTCGCGGCGGGTGCCAGCGCGCGGATGCGGTCGGCCACTCCGCGCAGACGCTCGAAAGCCCTCGCGGGCTCCTCATCGAGTGGAGCGACGGCCATGACGCCGCGAAGTCGCAGCGACGGAAGCTGGAGCACATGCTCGGCCAGCGCCTCGGCATCCGAGAGCGTGCTGCCCCCGCGCCCGAGATCTTCCGTCAGGTTGACCTGCACCAGAACATCGAGCGGGTCACCGTCGGCATCCACACGATGCAGAGCATCCGCGAGCTTCACGCGGTCGACGGAGTGGACCACGTCGGAGTCGCGGCGGATCGCCGCCGCCTTGTTGGTCTGCGCCTGGCCGATGAAGTGCCAGCGCACGTCGACATCGTCGAGAGCGGCGCGCTTCGCGGACATCTCCTGCTGCCGGTTCTCGCCGACGTCGGCGACGCCGAGCTCATGCAGCTCGCGCACCAGGGAAGCCGGGTGGAACTTGGTCACCACGATGCGGGTGATCTCTTCCTGCTCCCGACCAGCCCGGCGCGCGGCGTCGGCGATGCGCTCATCGATCGCCGACAGCCGCGCACTCAGATCCACGTCGGGCACAGGATCACTTCAGGAACTCGGGGATGTCGATGTCGTCGTCCGAGAACGCAGGCTCGATGTGCGAGGCCACGGGCGCCGGAGCTGCGACCGGCTTGGCCGGCTCGACACGCTCGTCGGAGGACTTCTCGTCGACGCGCACCTCCGGCAGCGGGTTGGCTGCCGGACGCTCGACGACCATCGGCTCCAGCCGCGGCGCGGGCTCGCCGCCGTCGAAGCCGGCCGCGATCACCGTGACGCGCACCTCGTCTCCGAGGGTGTCGTCGATGACCGTTCCGAAGATGATGTTCGCCTCGGGGTGCGCCGCCTCCTTGACGAGGTCCGCGGCGTCGTGGATCTCGAAGATGCCGAGATTCGAGCCACCCTGGATCGACAGCAGAACGCCGTGCGCTCCCTCGATGGACGCCTCCAGCAGCGGGGACTCCACGGCCAGCTCAGCTGCCTTGATCGCCCGATCCGCGCCCCGAGCCGAGCCGATGCCCATGAGCGCCGAACCCGCCCCCTGCATGACGGACTTCACGTCGGCGAAGTCGAGGTTGATGAGGCCCGGAGTGGTGATGAGGTCGGTGATGCCCTGCACACCGGCCAGCAGCACCTGGTCTGCGGTGGCGAATGCCTCGATCATGGAGATGCCGCGATCGCTGATCTCGAGGAGTCGGTCGTTCGGCACCACGATGAGCGTGTCGACCTCTTCCTTCAGCTTGGACACGCCCGCCTCCGCCTGGCTCTGGCGGCGGCGACCCTCGAAGGAGAACGGCTTGGTCACCACGCCGATGGTCAGCGCGCCGATCGACTTCGCGATGCGCGCCACGACGGGAGCACCGCCGGTACCGGTTCCGCCACCTTCGCCCGCGGTGACGAACACCATGTCGGCGCCCGTCAGGGCCTGCTCGATCTCCTCGGCGTGGTCCTCGGCGGCGCGACGACCCACCTCGGGGTCTGCGCCGGCACCGAGTCCGCGGGTCAGTTCGCGACCCACGTCGAGCTTGACGTCTGCGTCGCTCATCAGCAGCGCCTGCGCGTCGGTGTTGACGGCGATGAACTCGACTCCGCGGAGTCCGAGCTCGATCATGCGGTTGACGGCGTTGACGCCGCCACCGCCGACGCCGACGACCTTGATCACGGCGAGGTAGTTCTGGTTCTGGCTCATGGCCGGCCTCCGTTATTCGAGCCTGACGAGGGATAAACCTTAAACCTCAACGAGAGGGTTAAACTGTTTCCCGGTATTGCGTTCTCGTGATCGACGGTATGCGCAAGACCCGCGTGCGCCCGCACCGACGCGGCGTGTCGCCGTGATCGATGTCCGTCGGAGTTCGCCATGGCCCCTGACGGCTTCCGCACGATACGAAAGCGGACTCAGCGCACCACCGGCACGGTCGGAGAGGACACGTCGAACGCCTTCGAATCAGGCGACGCGGCGATGAGTCGGACGAGGACGGCCGCCTTGAGGACCGAATCCCTCTCGCTCCCCCACACCACGGTCTTGCCGTCGGCCAGCCGCAGCGCCACGTCGTCGCCCGAGGTCGCTCGAACCGTCGTCACCGTGCCTCGCAGATCGGCAGGCAGGGAACGCATCACGAGCCCGGCGCTGCGGAACGCCGCGGAGTCGATGCCGCCGGTGATCTCGAGCTCGGGCCGCCCCTCCGGCAGCTCGGGGCTCGACGAGAGCACGACGCCCGCCGCATCGACGACCGCGTAGCCGTCCGCGTCGCGGATGGCGCCGATGGGCGTGCGCTCCACGATGCGCACGAGCAGCTCACGCGGCGGCCGCACCTCGAGCGCGTACGACTCGATGATGGGGAATCCACCCAGTGCGGACTTCACCTCGTCGGCGTCGACCAGCGCCAGCGGTGCACCGATCTGATCGGACAGGGACTGCTGCACGACGGCAGGTTCGATCGTCTTCGCACCCGCGACGGTGATCTTCTCGACCGCGAACATCGGGCTGTATGCGGCGATCACGCTGCCGAGCACCAGTGCGACGACCGCGCCGATCGAGCCCCACACGATGAATCGGCGGCGGCGCGACCGCTGAGTGAACCGTCTGATCTCCGCCCGCAGCGCCTTGCGGCGGGCGCGCGCCGCCCGCCAGACCTCACCGCTGCGCATCGGGGCGCTCACCGTGTCTCGATCGGCCTCTTCGATCACAGCCGTGATCGAAGAGGCGTCGCCGGTGACGCCCCCGGCAGCGTAGCTGTGAATGCCATCGGCATCCGGTGCGACGGCATCCGGCATCCGCACATCGGCGGCGACCGCCGCGTCATCCGCTCCCCCACCGCCGAAGCCCGGCAGGCCACGACGGCGACGGACCGACGGGGCGCTCTCGACGCCCTCGTCGGGGTGCGGCTCCTCGGGCGAGGCCGGAAGCGGTGCCGGGCGCCGCATCTCAGTCCTCGGCGGACCGGCGCAGCGAGTCGAGCACCTGCGGGATGATCTGATACACGTTGCCGCAGCCGAGCGTCACGACGTAGTCCCCGTCGCGGGCGATGCGTGCGGTGTAGTCGGCAGCCTCCTGCCAATCCGGCACGTAGTGCACGTTCCCCTGGTCGGCGAAGGCGCCGCTGACCAGCTCGCCCGTGACACCGGGGACGGGATCCTCGCGCGCGCCGTACACGTCGAGCATGACGGTGTGATCGGCGAGCTCCTCGAGGACCTCGGCGAACTCGCGGTACATGTGCTGGGTTCGGGAGTACGTGTGCGGCTGCTGGATCGCGATGAGGCGCCCGGAGCCGGCCACGCCGCGCATCGCCTCGAGCGCCGCGCGCACCTCGGTGGGATGGTGCGAGTAGTCGTCGTACACGTGCACGCCACGGGCCTCACCGTGCAGCTCGAGGCGCCGAACGGTGCCCGCGAAGCCCTCGACCGCGCGGACAGCGGCCTCGAGGTCGTAGCCGAGGGTGAGCAGCACGGCGACGACGCCACCGGCGTTGATCGCGTTGTGCGCCCCCGGCACCGCCAGCTGCATGCGCACCGACTGGTCGCCGTGCACGAGCGTGGCGGACACGCCGCCGGCTGCGGCGATGTCGTCGATGCGCAGGTCTGCGTCGGCAGCACGACCGAAGGTCACGACGGTGCGGTGGGTGAGGCCGGCACGCACGCGCTGGGCTCCCGCATCATCGCTCGAGATCACGACAGCCTCTCGTGCCCCGTCGGCGAAGCGCACGAAGGCGTCGTAGAACGCATCCTCGGAGCCGAAGAAGTCGAGGTGGTCCGGGTCGACGTTGGTGATGACCGCGATCGCCGTGTCATAGAGCTCGAACGTGCCGTCGGACTCGTCGGCCTCGATGACGAAGAGCTCATCGACGCCAGTGCCGCTCGATACGCCCAGCTGCTCGATCACGCCGCCGTTGACGAAGCTCGGGTCTGCACCGAGAGCCTGCAGTGAGGTGACGAGCATCCCGGTCGAGCTGGTCTTGCCGTGCGCCCCGGCGACCGAGACGAGGCGGCGCCCCCCGATCAGCCAGAACAGGGCCTGGGAGCGATGGATGACGTGCAGTCCGCGCTGCTTGGCCGTCGTGAACTCGGGATTCTCGGGCCAGATGGCTCCCGTGTGGATCACGGTGTCGGCGTCGCCCAGGTGCGCGGCGTCATGGCCGACGTGCACCGTGGCACCGGCGGCGGCGAGAGCGCGCAGGTTGGCGCTGTCGGCGCGGTCGGAGCCGGAGACGCGGATGCCCGCATCGAGGAACATCTTCGCGAGTCCGCTCATCCCGGATCCGCCGATGCCGATGAAGTGGGCGGAGCGGATCTCGTCGGGGATGGGGAGAGTGAGGTCGGGTCTGATCATGTCGCTCCCAGTCTACTTTTCGGCGAGAGCGCGATCGACGAGCGCGATGAGATCCTCGGCGCCCGTCCGCGACCCGATGCGCTCGGCCGAGGCCGCCATCGCCTCGATGCGCTGACGATCGCCGAGCAGCGGGATGATCCGCTCACGGACCACATCCGCGTCGAACGTCGCGTCGTCGAGCAGCACCGCCGCGCCCGCCGCGACCGCGGAGGCGGCATTCAGGCGCTGTTCGCCGTTGCCGACCGAGTAGGGCACGTAGACGGCGGGGATGCCGAGGGCGCTGACCTCGCTGACGGTGGCGGAGCCCGCGCGGGACACGATCAGGTCGGCAAGTGCGAAGGCCAGGTCCATCCGGTCGATGTAGCGACGCATCGTATAGCCGGGCACCTCCGGATCCACGAGGTCACTGCGCTCGCCCGTGGCATGCAGCAGCTGCCAGCCCGCGGCGAGGACGTCGCCCCACGACCCGGCGATCGCCTCGTTCAGTCGGAGGGCTCCGAGCGAGCCGCCGAAGACGAGCAGAACGGGTCGATCCGCGTCGAGTCCGAAGTACTCGGCCGCCTCGGCGCGCAGACCGGCGCGATCGAGCTCGACCACCTCTCGGCGCAGAGGCATCCCCACGACTTCCCCTCGCCGCAGCGGCGTGCCATCGAAGGCCACCCCCACCGCTGCCGCGGTGCGGGCGCCGAGCACGTTGGCGAGCCCGGGCTTGGCGTTCGCCTCGTGCACCACGAACGGGATCCGCTCGCGCCGCGCGGCGATGTACGCGGGCGCAGATGCGTAGCCGCCGAAGCCGACGACGACGTCGACGTCGTGGCGGCGGATGTGCGCGCGCACCTGCGCGACCGCCCGCTGGAAGGCCGCGGGGAACACCACGGCGGCCCGGTTCGGGCGGCGCGGGAACGGCACCTTGTCGACGATGAGGAGCTCATAGCCGCGCTCGGGGACCAGGCGCGACTCGAGCCCCTCTTTCGTGCCGAGCACGAGCACGTCATCGCCCTCGCGCTGACGCAGCAGATCAGCGACGGCGAGCAGGGGGTTCACATGGCCGGCGGTGCCACCGCCGGCGAGAAGGTACGAAGTCACCTCGCGACCTTACCCCTCGCCGTCGCCCCGGCGCCCATCGCAGGGGCGGCCGGAGACTCGGCCCCGGAAGCGGGCATCGTGCGCGCGAACGCCAGCAGCACTCCGCACGCGGCGAGCACCGAGATCAGTGCTGTGCCGCCCTGCGACATGAACGGCAGCGGAACGCCCATCACGGGGAAGACGCGCAGGACCACGCCGATGTTGATGAGAGCCTGCCCCAGGATCCACACGCCGATCCCGCCGGCGGCGACGCGGACGAACGGGTCGTCCGAACGACGCACGATGCGGAACACGCCGATCGCGAGGACGGCGAACAGCGCGAGCACCAGCACGCAGCCGATCAGCCCGAGCTCTTCGCCGACGATGGCGAAGATGTAGTCGTTCTCGGCCGCGGGCAGCCACCCGTACTTCTCCTGCGAATTGCCGAGGCCGACACCGAAGATGCCGCCGTTCGCCATGCCCCAGATGCCGTGCACGGCCTGATAGCAGGGACCGGAGTTGTCGCACGCCTCGGGGTTGAGCGCCGAGAGGATGCGACCCATGCGGTTGTCGCTCGAGGCGGCGTAGAACCCCACGGCGATGACCCCGAGGATCATCGGCAGGATGAACAGCCGCAGCTTGACGCCCGAGAAGAACAGGCAGCCGAGCATGATCAGCACGAGCACCATCGCGGTGCCGAGGTCTTTCGCCCCGATGACCGTGCCGATGACGAGCGCCGAGACGGGCACCACGGGGATGAACACGTGATGCCAGATGCCGAGGCGAGCGCGCTTGCGCAGCAGCACGTAGGCGATCCACAGCGCGAGAGTCAGCTTGAGGAACTCGGAGGGCTGCAGCTGGAATCCGGCGATGCGGATCCAGTTGGTGTTGCCGTACGACGACACGCGCAGACCAGGGACGAACACGAGCAGCTGCAGCACCGTCGCCGCGATCAGGGCGGGCCACGCGATGCGCCCGAGGAACTTCACGGGGAGCCTGCTGATGAGGAGCATCAGCGGGATGCCGATCATGGCGAAGATCCCCTGCTTGATCGCTCCGTCCCACGGGTCGGACTTCGCGCTGGTGGCAGACAGCACCATGACCCACCCGAAGACCGTGAGGACGAGCGCCGTCGAGGCGATGAGCACGAATTCGGTGGTCGGCGCGGTGAAGAGGCGACCGAGAGAGACCCGGGCTGCGAGCCCTCGCTCGTCAGTGCGCGGAGGGCGACCGACCTGTGTCATCCGCGCCTCCCCTGCTCACGATCCGGACTGCTCGATCCATGCGCGCACCGCCTGTGCGAAACGCTCTCCCCGGTCCGCGTAACTCGAGAACTGGTCGAAGGATGCCGCGGCAGGAGCCAGCAGAACCGTGCCCTCGCCCACGATGATCCCCGTCGCCAGTTCAACGACGCGATCCATGACATCACCAGTCTCACCGGGGATCACCTCGAACACCGGCACCTGGGATGCGTGTCGCTGGAATGCCGACAGAACAGGTTCGCGGTCGACGCCGATCACGATCGCGGCTCCCGCTGTCCGACCGGCCTCGGCGACGAGATCGCCGAGATCGACGCCCTTGAGATCGCCCCCGACCACCCATACCGCGCCCGGGTACGCCCGCAGCGACGACGCCGCGGCGTGAGGGTTGGTCGCCTTCGAGTCGTCGACCCAGCGGATGCCGCGATGCTCGGCGACCACCTGTATGCGGTGCGCATCGAGGGAGAATCCCTGCAGCGCGTCGCGGATCGCGGCGGGCTCGACACCGAGTGACCGCGCGAGTGCGGCTGCGGCGAGGATGTTCTGGACGATGTGCGGCGCATCCAGCCCGACGGCACGCAGGTCCGTCACCGTCGTCAGCTCGAGGGCGCTGTTGCGCCGATCATCGTGGAAGGCACGATCGACGAGGATCCCGTCGACGATGCCGAGATCGCTGGGGCCCGGCGTGCCGAGATCGAACCCGATGGCGCGGGCGCCCTCGGTGACGTCGGCCTCTTCGACCATCCGCCTCGTGGCGACGTCCGCCTTGTTGTACACGCAGGCGACCTTCGTATGCCGATACACGAACGACTTCGCCTCGCGATACGCGTCCGCGCTGCCGTGCCACACCAGGTGGTCGTCGGCGAGGTTGAGGCAGACCGCGGAATGCGGCACGAGCTGACCTGCGGTCTCGGACTGGCCGATGTACCAGAGCTGGTGGCTCGACAGCTCCACCACGAGCACATCGAACCCACCGGGGTCGCGGACGGCGTCGAGCACGGGGACGCCGATGTTGCCGCACGGCGCAGCGCGCAGTCCACCCGCCTGAAGGAGGGTGGCAGTGAGCTGGGTCGTGGTCGTCTTGCCGTTGGTGCCGGTGATCAGCACCCACTCGGCCGGCTCACCGTCTGCGCGCACGACCTTGTCGCGCACGCGCCATGCGAGCTCGACGTCTCCCCAGAGCGCGATGCCGCTCTCTCGCGTCCACTGGATCAGCGGATGCGAGGGCGGGAAGCCGGGTGAGGCGATCACGACCTCGGGCGCGAACTCGCGAAGCGCATCCGGCACATCGGTGAGCGGCCCCAGTTCGAGGCGTGCACCGATCACCGGCACGAGCCGGGCGTATTCGTCCGATGCGCCCTCTGAGAGCACCAGCACCTCGGCGCCGAGCTCGGTGAGCGTGTCGGCCGCCGAGAATCCGGTCATCGACAGCCCGAGCACGGCGACCCGCAGCCCTGACCAGTCGGAGTGCCAGCTCGTGAGCGTGTCCAGTCGGGCGCTCATGCCTGGATCAGCCAGTCGACGTAGAAGAGTCCGACAGCCGAGACGGCGAGCAGACCGGCGATGATCCACAGTCTCACGACGATCGTGACCTCGGCCCAGCCTCGCATCTCGAGGTGGTGGTGGAACGGGCTCATCAGGAAGAGCCGCTTGCCCCCGGTCACCTTGAAGTACAGCCGCTGCAGGATCACCGAGCCCGACGAGAGCACGAAGATGCCGGCGATCACGAGCAGGAGCAGCTCGGTGCGCGTGAGGATCGCCATCGCGGTGATGACGCCGCCGATAGCCATGGATCCGACGTCGCCCATGAACACCTTCGCCTTGGGGGCGTTCCACCACAGGAATCCGACCAGGCCTCCCGCGAACGCCGCGGAGACAGTGGCGAGGTTCAGTGGCTCTCGCACCTCGTAGCAGCCGGCCTGCACCATCAGCGCGCCGACGCACGACTGCTTGAACTGCCAGAACGCGATCAGGCTGTACGCACCGACCACGACCACGCCGGCGCCCGCGGCCAGACCGTCGAGTCCGTCGGTGAGGTTCACGCTGTTCGAGGTCGCGACGCCGATCACGGAGACCCAGATGAGGTAGAGGATCCAGCCGAGCACCGCACCGAACGCGAAGAGGTTCAGCCAGGAGATGTCGCGGAACAGCGACACGTGTCCGCTGGCCGGGTACTGGCCGAGGCGGTTCGGGAAGTTGAGGGCGACGATGCCGAACGGCACGAGCACGAGCAGCTGCCCGACGATCTTGCGCCAACCCGAGAGGCCGAGGCTGCGCTGGCTGCGGATCTTCATGTAGTCGTCGATGAAGCCGACCACGCCGAAGCCGACCATGAGCCACAGCACGAGGATCGCCGACAGCGCCGGGGTGGTGCCGCCGAACAGGCTGCCGGCGAAGTACCCGAGGATCGTCCCGACGATGAAGATGACGCCGCCCATGGTGGGGGTGCCGCGCTTGGCCTCGTGGCTCGGATTCGCGATGTCCTCGGGGGTGCGGATCACCTGCCCCCATCCGATCCGGCGGAACACCTTCAGGAAGACGGGGGTCAGGAAGAGCGAGAAGGCGAGCGAAATCGCCGTCGCCATAAGCAAGGACCTCACGAGAACGATTCTCCCAGACGATCGCCGAGATGCCGGAGCCCCGCGGAGTTGGACGACTTCACCAGCACGCGGTCACCGTCGCGCAGCTCGCCCTTCAGGTACTCGAAGGCGGCGTCCTGGTCCGGCAGGTGCACGGCCTCGCCGTCCCACGAACCCTCGCCGACGGCCGCGAGGAACAGCCTCCGCGCCTCGGGACCGACGACCACGATGCGCTGGATGTTCAGACGAACGGCGAGCAGCCCGATGCGGTCGTGCTCCTCCCCCGCCGTCTCACCGAGCTCGCTCATCGCGCCCAGCACGGCGACGGTGCGCTCACCAGGCGCCACGATCTGGGCGAGGGTGCGCAGCGCCGCCGCCATCGAGTCGGGGCTCGCGTTGTAGGCGTCGTTGATGATGCGCACGCGGTCGGAGCCCATCGGCTGCATCCTCCACCGCTCGGCGATCTCCACGGTCTCGAGACGGCTGATCGAGTGCGCGACCGGCACACCGAGAACGCGGGCCGCGGCGATCGCCGCGAGGGCGTTGTGCACGTGGTGGGCGCCGAGCACCTGAAGCCGCAGCGGGGTCTCCTCGCCGTCGGCGAGGATGACGGCCGAGGTGCCGTTGGCGGCCACCTCGATGCGGTCGGCACGGACGTCGGCATCCGGATGCTGGCCGAACCCGACGACAGACATCCCGCGCTCCTCGGCGATCGACCTCATGGCCCAGACTCGCGGGTCGTCGATGTTGAGCACGGCCGTGCCGTCGGTTCGAGCAGCGGAGACCAGTTCGGACTTCGCCTTCGCGGTCGCCTCGATGCCTCCGAAGCCGCCGGCGTGCGCGAGCCCCACCATCAGCACGACCGACACATCGGGCGTCACGAGTCCTGCGAGGCGCGCGATGCTGCCGGCGCCTGCGGCGCCGAACTCGCTCACCAGGAATCGGGTGGTGGGCGTGACCCTTAGCATCGTGAGGGGCGCTCCGACCTCGTTGTTGTACGAGCGGACCGGGGCCACCGTCTCGCCCTCCTCCGAGAGGATCCGGGCGAGGAAGTTCTTGGTGGTGGTCTTGCCGTTCGACCCGGTGATGCCGACGATCTTGAGCTCTCCCGCGGCGCGCACGCGCGCGACGACTTCGCGGGCGAGGTCGGCGAGGGCGACGACGGCGTCGGCGACGACGATTTGGGTCACCGCGACGTCTACCGGGCGCTCGACGATGGCGAGCACAGCGCCCGCCTCTGCGGCGGCGCTGACGAAGTTGTGGCCGTCGGTCACCTCGCCGGGCTTGGCGACGAAGATCGAGCCGGTGGTCATCTCGCGGGAGTCGGTGTCGACGGTCCCGTCGACGACGGTCTCGGCCGTGTGCGGGGCGTGCAGACGCAGCTCACCGTGCAGGACCTCGGCGATCTCGGCGAGCGGAAGGGCGATCATGTGGCATCTCCTTGCGCGGCGCGATGCCGGCTAGTCGAATTTCGGGAGCAGCTCATCCATGGGCTGCGAGGAGGGGGCGACGCGGTAAGTCTTCAGCACCTGCGTCATCGCCTTCTGGAAGGCGGCGGCGGTGGCCCCGGAGTTCCTAATCCTAGTCGGCTCGTCGAGGGTGACCAGCACGACGAACTGCGGGTCCTCGATCGGCGCGATGCCCGCCATGTTCGTGAAGTAGACGCCCTTCTTGTAGCCGCCCTTGCCGTCCGGCGTCTGCGCCGTACCCGTCTTGATGCCGATGCGGTAGCCGGGCACCTCGACCGTCTTGGCGAGGCCTCCTTGCACCGCGACGTTCTCGAGCATGCGCTGCACGGTCTTCGCGGTCTGCTCGGTGACCACTCGCTCGCTCTTCGGCGGATCCGGCTTGATCACCGTGCCGTCACCGGTCGTGCAGGACTCGATGACCGAGAGGTCGAGCTTCTCGCCTCCGTTCGCGAGCGCCTGATACGCTCCCGCGATCTGGGCGGGGGTGACCGTGAACGCCTGTCCGAAGGTGGTGGTGTACAGGTCCTGGGAGCCCCAGGTCTTCGGGTCGCGGATGAGACCCGTCAGCTCTTCGGGGAAGCCGACGGCGGTCTTCTCGCCGACGCCGAACCTCTTCAGGTAGTCGTAGCGCTTCTCGGGCGAGATCATCGTGCCGAACTGCGACAGCGAGACGTTCGACGAGTCGATCAGCGCACCGGCGAACGTGTACTGGTACGTCGGGTGCTTGAACGGGTCGTTGACGACGGCCCCGTTGGCGAACTTCTTGTGGTCGGGAGCCGTCACCGAGGTCAGCGGCGTCGCCGCCCCCTCGTTGATGACAGACGCCGCGGTGATGGGCTTGAACGTCGAGCCGGGCTCGAACCAGTACGAGAAGATCTGCGAGCGCCAGTAGTCGTCGTCCACCGAGTTCACGTCGTTGGGGTCGAGCGAAGGGTATTCGGCCATCGCGCGGATCTTGCCCGTCTTGACGTCGACGACAGTGACCGAGCCCGCCTTGGCGCCCTGCTTCTTCGCCTCCTCCGCGATCATCTGCTGCAGGTACCAGTTCAGGTCGCTGTTGATCGTGAGCTGCACCGTGCCGCCGTCGGTGGCGGGGGTGATCTGCTCGCTGCCGGGGATCTTCACCCCGCCCTGTCCGCGGAGGTAGGTCATCTCGCCGTTCTTCGCCGAGAGGCACGCGTCGTCCATGAGCTCGACGCCGTAGAGGGGCTTGCCAGAGCCGTCGAGGAAGCCGAGGGCGCTGCCGGCGACCGCGCCGTTGGGGTACACCCGCACGGAGCGCGGCTTCATCGCGATGTAGGCCAGCCCGTCGTCGGTCTTCAGCTCGCGGAGCTTCAGGTACTGCTCGGTGCTGAGGCCGGTGGCGAGCTCGAGGTACTGGGAGTTCGGGTCCTGCTCGATCCTCTTCGACACCTTGTCACGCAGGTCATCGACGTCGATTCCCACGATGTCGGCGATGCGCTCGCTGGCGTCGTCCCAGACGAGCTTCGGCTTCTTCTTCTCGTCGGTCTGCTCTTCGAACTGGCGGATGAGCAGCGGTGAGAGCTCGGCGTCGTAGACCAGCACGCTCGAGGCGAGCACGGTGCCGTCGGTGTCGGTGATGTCACCGCGTGCCCCGGCGATCACCTGGGTCGAGCCGAGGTTGCCGGTGTTGACGCCTTCGGCGACATGGTCATCGGCGTGCACCACCTGGATGTCGACGAGGCGGAAGACGAAGGCGCCGAGCACCATGAGGATCACGGCCAGGGCGACCGCTGTGCGTCGGCGCTGTGCGCGAGTGGCTCGAGTCGTCATGCGCGTCTCCGTCGGGTGCGGCTATCGGGTGGTGGGGGTCGGAAGGCCGTCTGTGATGGCAGGAGGGCCCGCCGGCTCGACCGTGCCGGCTGCGGCTTCGTCGCGCTTGGCGGCGGCTTCCTCCGCGGCTTTCTTCTCCGCCGCTGTGGGCGGCGGAGGGGCGAGAAGGGCGTTGCCCACCTTGGTAGCGCCGTTCGGATCGACGGTGGATGCCCAGCTGGCGCCGTCACCGGCGCCGAGCACCTTTCCGTCGCTGAGCCGCAGGTACGACGCCGATCCGGCGACGACGAGGCCCATGGCATCCGCCTTCACCGCGAGCGACTGCGGCGAGCTGATGCCGACGAGGTTCTCGTGCAGAGCCTGCTTCTGCAGACCGAGCTCGTGCTGCTGGACGTTCAGGTCGGCGAGCACGAAGGCGTCCTGGGTGGTGGCGAGCGAGATGCCCATCTGGGCGGCGCCGATGGCCAGTGCGCCGCCGACGGCGAGGGCTGCGTAGGCGAGCCGGGGGCGGCGCGCGGCTGCGGGAGCGGTGACGGGCGTCAGCCGTCGCCGAGGCTCGGAGCGCTGCGGCTGCGGTTGCGGCTGCGGCTGCACGTGGGCTGTCTGCAGGCTCATGACGACTCCCTCAGCTTCTCTGCGGCACGGAGCCGCACCGGTATGGCACGAGGATTGCGCGCCTTCTCGTCATCTCCCGCGAGCTCGGCGCCCTTGGTGAGCACGCGGAAGCGGGGAGCGTGCTCCGGCAGCTCCACGGGGAGTCCGGCGGGCGCGGTCGACGACGATGCCGCGGTGAAAGCCTGCTTGACCAGGCGGTCCTCCAGCGACTGATAGGCCATGACGGCGATCCGGCCGCCGACCGTGAGCGCGTCCATCGCCGCGGGGATGGCGTCGGCGAGCACGCTCAGCTCTGAGTTCACCTCGATGCGCAGTGCCTGGAAGACGCGCTTCGCCGGGTGGCCGGCGCGCTGCGCAGCGGCGGGGGTGGCTTCGACCAGGAGGTCGACGAGCTCGCCCGAGCGGGTGAGCGGATGCTGCTCCCGCGCCTGCACGATGAACCGGGCGTAGCGCCCGGCGAGCTTCTCCTCACCGAAGCGCTCGAAGATCCGGCGCAGCTGCCCCTCGCTGTATTCGGCGAGGATCGTGGCCGCCGTGCGTCCCTTGGTCTGGTCCATGCGCATGTCGAGCGGGGCGTCCTTCGAGTACGCGAAGCCCCGCTCGGCTTCGTCGAGCTGCAGCGACGAGACGCCCAGATCGAAGAGGATCGCCGAGGCGCCCTGCGCGTGCAGGCCGATCTCGTCGTAGACGGTGTGCACGAGGGTGACCCGGTCGCCGAACGGCGCCAGCCGCTCCCCCGCGATGCGGAGGGCGTCGGTGTCACGGTCGAGGCCGATGAGGCGGATGCCGGGGAAGCGCTGGAGGAATGCCTCGGAGTGGCCTCCCATGCCGAGCGTGGCGTCGACGAGCACCGCTCCGTCGTGCTGCAGCGCGGGTGCGAGCAGCTCGATGCAGCGTTCCAGCAGCACCGGGGTGTGGATGTCGCGGATGCTCATGATCTTCTCCCGTGACCTCCGGCTCTGATTCCTCTCCGCTCGACCCGGCACCGGGGAAGTGTGTCGGGGCGGAGCGGCGAGGCATCACAGCCGTGGTCAGAACAAGCCGGGAATCACCTCCTGTTCCAGATCGGCGTAGGACTCTTCGTTGCTCTCGAGGTATGCGTTCCAGGCGGCCGCGTCCCAGATCTCGGCGTGGGCGCCGACACCGGTGACGACCAGCTCCTTCTCCAGACCCGCGTACTGACGCAGGTGCGCCGGGATCGTGATGCGGTTCTGGCTGTCGGGCATCTCGGCGCTGGCTCCGGAGAGGAACATGCGCAGAAAGCTGCGTGCCTGCTTGTCGGTGAGCGGCGCCTGACGGATCCGCTCGTGCTTGGCCTCGAACTCGGCGGTGCTGAACACGTAGAGGCAGCGCTCCTGCCCGCGGGTGACCACGATGCCTCCGGCGAGATCCTCGCGGAACTTCGCAGGAAGGATCACACGGCCCTTGTCATCGAGCTTCGGCGTGTGGGTACCCAATAGCACTGGCCATCACCCCCTCTGCGTCCGGCCAACCCGAGGTGCGCACCACTTTACTCCACTTCTCTCCACTTTCCTACGAAAATCCGCCCCTCTTCCTGCTGATCTTCTGGGCACGGAACGCAGAACGCCCGTCATTCCGCGGAATGACGGGCGTGGAGGGCAGTGGAGGGCTAGTGGAGGGCGGGTGGAGGCGATGACCCAGATAAGGGCACGAAAAAAACCCGGATGCACGGCATCCGGGCTTCTCAGTGGGTCAGATCAGCGCTCGTCCTGGCGTCGATCCCAGCGGTCGCTCATTCGATCCATGAAGGAGGAGTCGCGCGACTTCGACGCCCGCGGCTTGGTGGATGCAGTCGATGCCGAGGTGCGGCGGACAGGCGTGAAGGCCAGGATCGCGCCACCCAGCATGGCGAGGAACGCGACGACACCGAGGATGACGCTGCCGACGACGCCGACCTTGTCACCTGCGGCCACGGCGGCCACGAGGCCGCCGATGCCGGCGAGCAGCAGCAGCGCGCCGTAGACAAGGTTGCGATAGCTGAGCGCGCGATCGCCGGACGGCGCGGTGACGACGTCTGCGTCGTGCTGGAGAAGATGGCGTTCCATCTCATCGAGCATGCGCTGCTCTTGTTCGGAAAGAGGCATGTCCAACCCCCTCGGTTCGGTCAGTAAAGTCTACCCTTGCACGCGGGCCGTCGGCTAGCCGAGCCAGCCCCGATTGCCTGCATCTAGGCTGGGAATCGTGTCAGCATCTCCCGTCACAGACGCCGTCGCAGAACGCCTCGACGCATTTCTGCTGAGCATGCGCTCCCGCAGCACCGAGTACGGGCCCGACGCCGAACTCTTTCTCGGCGCGGCTGCATCGACCTTGAGAGGCGGGAAGCGCCTCCGGGCGCGCTTCGCCCATGCCGGCTGGCTCGCGGCATCCGGCGGCCGTGAGCCGGATACCGCACTATGGGGCCTCGGGGCAGCGCTCGAGATCTTCCAGTCGGCAGCCCTGGTGCACGACGACCTCATCGACAACTCCGACACCCGGCGTGGTCGGCCGGCCTCGCACCGTGCGCTCGAGGCCGCGCATCGAGAGGCCGGCTGGCACGGCGATGCGGAGGCCTTCGGCCGGTCTGCCGCCGTGCTGCTCGGCGACCTGCTGGTCGCGTGGAGCGACGATCTTCTGGAGGAGACGCTCGACGGGCACCCGCACGCTGCCGCGACCAGAGCCGAGTATGCGCGCATGCGTCGAGACGTGACCGTAGGGCAGATGCTCGACATCACCGAGGAGTCAGCGTGGAGCGTGAATCCGCCTGATTCTCTCCTCCCCCGAGCTCTTCGAGTCGCTGCCCTCAAGTCCGCGCGGTACAGCGTCGAGCAGCCGATCCTGCTCGGTGCGACTCTCGCCGGTGCGGGCGACCGCCTGCTGGAGCACCTGCGCGCCTTCGGGCATCCGGTCGGGATGGCCTTCCAGCTGCGCGACGATGTGCTCGGGGTGTTCGGCGATCCGCTCGTCACCGGCAAGCCTGCCGGCGACGATCTTCGCGAAGGCAAGCGCACGGCGCTCATCGCGATCGCCCGCGAGGCGCTGCCGGCGGACCCGCGTGCGCACCTCGACTCCCGCATCGGCGACCCGGATCTGACCGCGACCGACGTGGCTGAGCTGCAGCAGCTGATTCGCTCCACGGGAGCCGCCGAGAAGGTCGAGCAGATGATCGCCGACTACTCGGATGCTGCTGTTGCGGCTCTCGATGACGCCGACCTGAACGACGAGGCGAGGCAGGCGCTGGGCGCTCTCGCCGAGGCTGCTGTCGCCCGATCCGCCTGACCGGATCGAGCCGCGGGTCGTCAGGCCAGGGTTCGCGCGACGCGTCGGACGGCGCTCTTGTGCCCGGCCAGCAGAGCCGCGATCGGCGTGCGTCCGAGCGTCTCCTCCTCAGCGAGCAGCCAGTCGATGACCTCGTCGTCCGAGAAAGAGGCATCCTGCAGCGCCATGATGGTTCCGCGAAGCGACGGCAGCGGCCGGCCGTCGACGATGAACGCGGCCGGCACCGCGAGGGCGCCGTGGCGACGGGAGCCGATCAGATAGTGCTCGTCGAGAAGACGGCGGATGCGCCCGGGGGTCTCGTCGAGCGCCTCGGCGAGTTCGGGGATCGTCAGCCAGGCAGAGGGGTCAGCAGCGTTCTCGGACACCTCTCCACTATCTCATCCGACGCCGCATGCGACGTCATTTCCCGGCGTAAACACACCAGTCACACCAGTCACACCAGTTGACAACGGTTTACATGCGTGTCAGCGTTTCTTCTGCATCCACGGGGAGAGAGACGATATGAGCAACACGACCCAGCGCACCCTGCCGGTGCGCCTCACCGCACCCGCCGTTGTCGTCGGGACGCTGGCAGCGGCGCTCACCGTCGCCCCTACCGAGGCCGCCGAGGCCGGATCGCGTTCGGCGAGCCGAGCACCCCACCTGCAGGCGCTCCCGTCCGCGCACCTCGACACCCGCGGCGTCGTCCACGCCGCCACCGCGCGCCCGAGCACCTACACGATCAAGCCCGGTGACACCGTCTCGTCTATCGCCCGCGCACATGGCGTCGCGACGGCGGATCTCCTCGCCTGGAACAAGCTGGGCTGGCGCTCGGTGATCTATCCCGGCCAGAAGCTCCGCCTCTCCCCCGCATCCGCCGCTCCCGCTTCGGCGAAGCCGGCTCCGGCCGCCCCCGCGAGTGCCGTCACCCACACGGTCGCCCGCGGCGACACGGTCTACGCGATCGCGAAGAAGTACCGCACGACCGTGTCGGCCATCATGTCGCTCAACGGCATCGGCGGTTCGGCCGTCATCATGCCAGGACAGAAGCTGCGCGTATCCGGAACCATGGCTCTCGCCGCCGCCTCGAAGCCCGCCGCGGTCGCGCCGGCGTCCACAACGAAGCCGACCTCGCACACCGTCACCACCGGAGACACTCTCTACGGCATCGCGAGGAAGTACGGCACGAGCGTCGCCGTGCTGCTGCAGGCGAACGACCTCGGCCAGGGCAGCATCATCTACCCCGGCCAGAAGCTGCGCCTGCAGGCCCCCGCGTCCGCACAGCGGTCGGCCGCCCTGGACGCCACGCAGAAGGCGCACGCCGTGCGGATCATCCGCATCGGGCGCGAACTCGGAGTGCCCGAACGCGGCATCGCGATCGCACTCGCCACCGCGATGGTGGAGTCCTCCATGCGCAACCTCGACTACGGCGACCGCGACTCGCTCGGACTGTTCCAGCAGCGCCCGAGCCAAGGGTGGGGAACCGCAGACCAGATCACGAACGTCGATCGCAGCATCCGGGTCTTCTACGGGGGTCCGCAGGACCCCAACGGCAGCGCCACCCGCGGGCTGCTCGACATCGCCGGATGGCAGCGCATGTCGTTCACGGGCGCCGCGCAGGCGGTGCAGGTCTCGGCCTATCCGCACCGCTACGGCCAGTGGGAGCAGCAGGCGAACCGCTGGCTCGACACGCTGCGATGACGCGCGCATCGTCACCGGATCGAAATTCAGCCGAGGTGCGCCGTTGCCTGTTCACCCAGGCTGTTCTTCATAGACTCGACCTGTGAACACTCCGCAGGCCGACCCCCTCATCGGGCGGCTTGTCGACGGCCGGTACCGCGTGCGTGCGCGCATCGCACGCGGCGGCATGGCGACGGTGTACGTCGCGACCGACATGCGTCTCGAGCGGCGCATAGCGCTCAAGGTCATGCACGCGCACCTCAGCGACGACTCGGCATTCCAGAGCCGGTTCATCCAAGAGGCCAGGGCGGCGGCCCGCCTCGCCGACCCTCATGTCGTGAACGTCTTCGACCAGGGACAGGACGGCGAGCTCGCCTACCTGGTGATGGAGTACCTGCCGGGCATCACCCTGCGTGAGCTGATGCGCGAGCAGAAGCGCCTGACCGTGGCGCAGACGATCACCATCATGGATGCGATCCTCTCCGGCCTCGCCGCCGCGCACAGCGCCGGGATCGTGCACCGAGACGTCAAGCCCGAGAACGTGCTGCTCGCCGAGGACGGCCGGATCAAGATCGGCGACTTCGGTCTCGCCAGGGCGACCACCGCCAACACTGCCACCGGAGCGCAGCTGCTCGGGACCATCGCGTACCTCGCCCCCGAGCTCGTGACCCGGGGCACGGCCGACGCGCGCAGCGACATCTACGCTCTCGGCATCGTGCTCTACGAGATGCTCGTGGGCGAGCAGCCCTACAAGGGCGAGCAGCCCATGCAGATCGCCTTCCAGCACGCCACGGAACAGGTTCCACGGCCGAGCGTGCGCAATCCCGGCGTCCCCGAGCAGCTCGACGAGCTGGTGCTCTGGGCCACCGAGAAATCGCCTGACGACCGGCCGCTCGACGCGAAGGAGATGCTGTCGCGGCTGCGCGAGATCGAGCGCGAGATCGGCGTCACCCCTGTTCCCACCGCGACCGACATCGCCTCCAGGGAGTACGACTCCGGATCCGTCACCAAGATCCTCCCCGGCACCGCTGTGCTGCCCGCCCCCGCAGAAGAGGCCGACGACGGCACCGACAACGCCACGCGTCTGCGTCGCCGCACGGCGCGACGGCGCTCCACCGGCGCAGCTCTGCTCACACTCGTGCTGCTGCTCGCTGTGCTCGCCGGCACCGTCGGATGGTGGTTCGGCTCGGGACCCGGATCGCTGATCCCCGTGCCGCCCGTGGCTGGCATGACCTACGAGCAGGCCGCAGCCGCCGTGAAGGCGGAGGGCCTGACACCCGAGAGGGCTGAGCAGTCGTCTGTCGACGTCGACGCGGGCGCCGTGATCGAATCTGCGCCAGGCGAAGGCGAGCGCGTCGAGAAGGACAGCGCGGTGACCCTCGTCGTCTCAACCGGACCTGCTCAGCACGAGCTGCCCGCGCTGCGCGGAAAGAGTGCCGACGAGGTGCGCTCGATCCTCGCCGACAACCGTGTGAACGTGTCGGACGACGTCGAGGAATACTTCGACGGCCTCGACAAGGGACTCGTGCTCAACGTGCGCATCAGCCCGCGGGACGAGGGCGAGGCGTACGGCTGCGCCGACGGATGCCAGGTGTTCGAAGACGACTCGGCTGTCATCCAGCTCTCACTCGGCGCCGTGCCCGACGTCATCGGCAAGCCGCTCGACGAGGCTGTGCGAACGCTCGAGGGCGTGCAGCTGAAGGTCGCCGACGACCGCCCCGAGGACTGGAGCGAATCCGTCGCCAAGGGATCGGTGATCGCGCAGACCAGGGAGCGGCCCGACGGCGGCGCCTGGCGTCCCGGCGACACCCTGACTCTCACCGTGTCGAGGGGCCCGCAGCCGCTTCCGATCCCCGATGTGAAGGGCAAGACCGTGCGCGATGCGGTCTCGACCCTCAAGGACGCCGGATTCAAGGTGAACCCCTCGATCGAGGACATGGAGCTCCCCCTGGGCGGGAAGTACTGGGACGTCTACAAGGTCTGCGGGTACGACCCGGAGGGCACCGCAGCACGCGGATCGACCGTCACCCTGACCCCCGGCTTCTTCTGCTGAAGCCCTGCTCCCCGGCATGGCCTCGCGCGTCTGACGCGCTTCTCATCCCTGACACGACAACAGAGCGGCTGCCCGATTCCCGGGCAGCCGCTCACATCTGGCTCGGCGGTGTCAGCGCTTCTCGAGCTCTTCGGCCACGAGGAAGGCCAGCTCGAGACTCTGCATGTGATTCAGACGCGGGTCGCAGAGGCTCTCGTAGCGGGTGGCGAGGCCGGCCTCGTCGATCTGCTCGGATCCGCCGAGACATTCGGTGACGTCGTCACCGGTGAGCTCGACGTGGATGCCGCCAGGGAACGTCCCCACCGAACGGTGCGCCTCGAAGAAGCCGCGCACCTCGTCGACGACGTCGTCGAAGCGACGGGTCTTGTAGCCGCTGGGGGTGGTGATGCCGTTGCCGTGCATCGGATCGGTGACCCACAGCGGCACGGCACCCGAGTCCTTGACAGCTTCGAGCAGCGGCGGAAGGGCATCCCTAATCTTCCCCGCCCCCATCCTGGTGATGAAGGTGAGGCGGCCCGGCTCGCGGTTGGGGTCGAGCTTGTCGATCAGCGCGAGCGCCGTCTCGGGAGTCGTCGTGGGTCCGAGCTTGACGCCGATGGGGTTGCGGATCTTCGAGAAGTAGTCGACGTGCGCGCCATCGAGGTCGCGCGTGCGCTCACCGATCCAGAGGAAGTGCGCCGATGTGTTGTACGGATTGCTGGTGCGCGAGTCGATGCGGGTCATCGGGCTCTCGTAATCCATCAGCAGGCCCTCATGGCCCGTGAAGAACTCGACGCGCTTGAGCTCTTCGAAGTCGGCTCCGGCGGCCTCCATGAACTTGATGGCGCGATCGATCTCGGCAGCCATCCGCTCGTAGCGCTGGTTGGCCGGGTTCTGCGCGAAGCCCTTGTTCCACGAGTGCACTTCCCGCAGGTCGGCGAAGCCACCCTGCGTGAAGGCGCGGATGAGGTTCAGGGTCGATGCGGCCATGTGGTAGCCCTGCAGCAGCCGACCCGGGTCTGCGGTGCGCGACGCAGAGGTGAAGTCGTAGCCGTTGACGATGTCGCCGCGGTACGCCGGCAGCGTGACCTCGCCGCGGGTCTCGGTGTCGCTCGAGCGCGGTTTGGCGAACTGCCCGGCCATGCGCCCCATCTTCACGACCGGCATCGAGGCGCCGTACGTGAGCACGACAGCCATCTGCAGCACGGTCTTGATCCGGTTGCGGATCTGGTCGGCGGTCGCGCCGGCGAAAGTCTCGGCGCAGTCGCCGCCCTGCAGCAGGAAGGCCTTGCCGGATGCCGCGCGCGCGAGGCGCGCGCGGAGGTTGTCGACCTCGCCCGCGAAGACGAGCGGCGGCAGGGCTGCCAGCTGCGTCGACACCTCGGCCGTGCGTTCGGCGTCAGGCCACTGCGGCTGCTGCTTGATGGGAAGGGATCGCCACGCGTCGAGTTCGGGGTGCGAGGGAAGCATGTGCACCAGCTTAGTGTCCGCCTGGGACGCCGATTCGCCGCATGACGGCGGCCGAGACGGCAGTCGCGAACCGGGTCACGGCCGACCGGGAGCGCCTGGCGGCAGCCGGTCTTTCACGGTCGATGCGTATACGTCGTCGTAGCGCTGTGCGCCCAGCCGCTGCAACGCGATCATGATCTCGTCGGTGACGGAGCGCAGGATGTAGCGGTCGTTCTCCATGCCCTCGTAGCGAGAGAAGTCGAGCGGCTCTCCGATCAGGATGCCGACGCGCATGATGTTCGGGATGCGCTGACCGATCGGCATCGCCGTGTCGGTGTCGACCATGATCACGGGGATCACGGGGACCTTCGCTTCGAGGGCCATCCGGGCGATGCCCGTGCGGCCCCGGTAGAGACGACCGTCGGGACTGCGCGTGCCCTCGGGGTAGATGCCGAGCAGGTCGCCCCGCCCCAGGATCTGCAGTCCCGTGTTGAGCGACGCCTCGGACGCCTTGCCGCCCGATCGATCGATCGATATCTGGCCGGTCCCCTTCATGAAGACCCGGGTGGCCCAGCCCTTGAGACCGCGACCGGTGAAGTAGTCGCTCTTCGCCAGGAACGACATCGGCCGATCCAGCAGCAGGGGCAGGAAGATCGAGTCCGCGAATGAGAGATGGTTGCTCGCCAGAATGGCCGCGCCACTGGACGGGACGTTGTCGCGCCCCACGATCCAGGGTCGGAAGATCGCCTTGACCAGCGGACCGATCGCGACGTACTTCATCAGCCAGTAGAACATCGTGAGGAAGTCTAGCGCCGCGCGACCCCGGGCGACCGAGTTTCATTTCCCGTGCGACTGGGTCTCATGCCATAGACTCGGAGATTCCACGTCCGATCGGTGCCGAAGGAGCTGCCGTGGCCCAGTTCGAAGTCCCCGCAATCGTCCCTGCTGACCCGGAGGGGAACGTCAGCGATCTGCTGGCTCAGCGGGTGCAGAAGACCCCGGATCTTGCTCTCTTCAGCGTGCCGGACGGCAGCGGCTGGCGAGACATCTCGGCGAAGGACTTCGAGACCGCCGTCATCGCCCTGGCGAAGGGCTTCGTCGCCGCCGGCATCCAGCCCGGTGAGAAGGTCGGGTTCATCGCCAAGACCACCTACGACTGGACTCTCGTCGACTTCGCCCTGTTCTACGCCGGCGCGGTCATGGTGCCGATCTACGAGACCAGCTCTCCGGCGCAGATCCAGTGGATCATGGAGGACTCCGGCGCGACCGCCCTGATCGTCGAATCGGCCGAGCACTTCACTCGCGCCGACGAGGTGCGCGGTGATCTGCCCCTCGTTCGCGAGATCTGGCAACTGCACCTGGGCGCGATCGACACCCTCACCGCCCGGGGCGCCGAGATCGACGACGCCGAGATCGAGCGCCGTCGGGGCATCGCCGTCGGCTCCGACATCGCGACTCTCATCTACACGTCCGGATCGACCGGTCGGCCGAAGGGCTGTGTGCTCACGCACAGCAACTTCGTCGAGCTCTCTCGCAACTCCGCCAAAGCTCTCGACGCCGTCGTGTCGGCTCCCGGCGCGTCGACGCTGCTGTTCATCACGACCGCGCACGTGTTCGCTCGCTTCATCTCCATCCTCGCCATCCACTCCGGAGTGCGCACCGGACACCAGCCCGACACGAAGCAGCTGCTTCCGGCACTCGGCTCGTTCAAGCCGACCTTCCTGCTCGCCGTCCCGCGCGTCTTCGAGAAGGTGTACAACTCGGCTGAGCAGAAGGCCGAAGCGGGCGGCAAGGGCAAGATCTTCCGCGCCGCCGCCGCGGTCGCCATCGAGCACTCGACGCTTCTCGAAGAGGGCAAGCCGATCCCGTTCGGCATGCGACTCAAGTTCGCGCTCTTCAACAAGCTCGTCTACAGCAAGCTGCGCGAGGCCATGGGCGGCAACGTCGCCTATGCCGTCTCGGGATCGGCGCCCCTGGGCGCGCGCCTCGGCCACTTCTTCCACAGCCTCGGCGTCGTGATCCTCGAAGGCTACGGTCTGACCGAGACCACCGCGCCCGCGACCGTCAACCTGGCCGACAAGTCGAAGATCGGCACCGTCGGCCCCGCGTTGCCCGGTGTCGGGGTGCGGCTCGCCGAAGACGGTGAGATCGAGGTCAAGGGCATCAATGTGTTCAAGGAGTACTGGAACAATCCCGAGGCGACCGCAGCCGCGTTCAACGACGGATGGTTCCGCACCGGCGACCTCGGCAGCTTCGACTCCGAGGGCTTCCTGACGATCACCGGCCGGAAGAAGGAGATCATCGTCACCGCGGGCGGCAAGAACGTCGCACCCGCCATGCTCGAGGACCCGATCCGCTCGAACCCCATCGTGGGACAGGTCGTCGTGGTCGGCGATCAGAAGCCGTTCATCTCGGCGCTGGTGACGCTCGACTCCGAGATGCTGCCCACCTGGCTCGCCAACAACGGCCTGCCTGCTGAGATGTCGCTGAGCGAGGCGAGCCGCAACCAGGCGGTGCGCGACGAGGTGCAGCGCGCGATCGATCGCGCCAACAAGACGGTGTCGCGTGCCGAGTCGATCCGCAAATTCACGATCCTGCCGGTCGAGTGGACCGAGGCCAGCGGGCACCTCACCCCGAAGATGTCGATCAAGCGCAATGTGATCCTCGACGACTTCGCCGACGCGGTGGCCGAGATCTACGACGCCCCGGTGCACACGACCAACACTCCGCTCGGCTGAATCGACCGGATGCATGAAGAGGGGCCCGCGCATCAGCGCGGGCCCCTCTTCATGAGTCAGTCGAGATCGCCTAGAACCAGTCGCTCTCGCGCACCTGGCGCATCGCGAGCTTCCGGGTCTCGCCCTCGAGCCGGCTCAGGTACACGCGTCCGTCGAGATGGTCGGTCTCGTGCTGCAGCGCCTGCGCGAGCAGCCCTTCGCCCTCGAGCACGACCGGCTGCCCGTCGAGGTCGATCCCCTCGACTCGCGCCCAGGGGTGACGGGGCGTCTCATGCCACAGGCCGGGCACCGACAGGCATCCCTCCCCCGTCGGCGCGGCCTCGCCGCGCACCTCGGTCAGCACGGGGTTGATGATGTACCCGACAACGCCGTCGACGTTGTAGCTGAAGGCACGGAGCGCGAACCCGATCTGGTTCGCCGCCACGCCCGCTCGTCCCGGCAGCTCGACGGTGTCGATCAGGTCTGAGATGAGCGCGCGCACGCCCTCATCGATCTCGTCGATGGGGGCGCACACCGTGCGCAGCACAGGGTCGCCGTAGAGGCGGATCTCGCGGACGGTCATCAGACGGCCTTCGCCCGCAGGCCTTCGATGAGTGCCGCGGCGACCTCACGCGCGGCCTGCCGGGTGGCCGGCTGCAGGCTGGCGAAGTCGATCGCGCCTCCGCCTGCGATCTGCGCGTCATACGGGATGCGCAGCACGTGCTTGGCGCGCGTCGAGAAGTGCGATTCGAGTTCGCTCAGGCGCACCAGCGGGGCGCCTGGCGTCGACTGGTTCAGCACGACGATCGCCTCACGTGCGAGAGCGGCGTGGCCGTTCGTCTCGAGCCAGGTGATGGTCTCGGATGCCAGACGGGCTTCGTCGACGCTCAGCCCCGAGACGATGATCAGCTGATCGGCGAGATCGAGCGTCGCGCCCATCACCGAGTGGACGATCCCGGTTCCCGAGTCGGTGAGCACAAGGGAGTAGTACTGCGCCGCGACGGTGGCGACGTCGCGGTAGTCGGCGTCCCCGAAAGCCTCGGACACGCGGGGATCGGCGTCGGATGCGAGGACGTCGAGTCGGGTCTCATCGCGGGCGACGAGGGCCGAGACGTCGTGGAAGCCGCGGATCTCGTGCTGAGCGCGTACGAGGTCACGCACCGACTTGGCATGCGAGCCGACGACGCGCTCGGCGAGTGTGCCTCGGTCGGGGTTGGCGTCGACGGCGATCACGCGGTCGTCGCGCGCATCGGCCAGCGCCATTCCGAGCAGAGCCGTCACCGTCGTCTTGCCGACGCCGCCCTTGCGTGACAGCACCGGCACGAAGCGCGCGGTTCCGGCGAGCGGCGCCGCGATGCGAGCGCTGAGCTGCTTGCGCTCGCGGGCCTTGCGGCTGTCACCGACGTTGATGCGACCGCCGGACATCGAGTACAGCAGGTGGCTCCAGGTGCCCTCGGGCTCCGGCTTCGCCACGCGTGCCGGGTCGAGCAGACGGTCGGCGGTGAGCAGGTCGGCGGTCTCGCTCGTCGCGGCTGAGCCGAGATCGTCGAGCCGCTTCGAGGTCAGGGCGATCTCAGCGGAACGCACGGTCGCGGGGCGCGCCTCGGGCGCGGAGTCGTCGATGGCCACGGGGTGGATCTCCTCTGCAGGGGCGGCGGGCCGCGGTGACACGGGTGCACTGGCGGAGTGCTCGGCGATGGGCGGTTCCTCGGAGTCGGCGACGGGTTCGTCGGTCGCATCGGAACCGGATGCCGGGGCTGCAGGCAGCCTGACCGGGTCCAGGTGCTCGTCTGCGGATGCGCTCTCGCCGACCTCCTCAGCGCCGGCGAGATATGCCGCGTCCTCATCTGCGACGGCTCCTTCGAGGGCGCCGTCGTCGAGTCCGTCGTCGTCGTCCTCGTCTTCGACCTCGTGGACGTGCTCCGCCTCGTCGTCCTCTAGATCGTCGTCGTCATCGTCGTCGTCATCATCGTCGTCATCATCGTCATCGTCATCGTCATCGTCATCGTCATCGTCATCACCGTCAACGTCGTCGTCATCGTCGTCGTCGTCGTCGTCATCGTCGTCATCATCGACGTCGTCATCGACATGCGGAACATCGACACCGGCCTCGTCCCCCGCGTCATCGACGTCATCGGAGAGGTCGTCGTCGATATCGGGGTCGGCATCGCCGGGATCGTTCGCCTCGGTCTCCGCCGGCTCAGCCTCGACAGGCTCATCCCCGATCAGCTCGGCCTGCGTCGAATCGATCTCGACGGGCTCGTCGACGAGGTCATCCTCGTCATGTTCTTCTCCGAGGATGACATCGAGCTCGACGGCATCCGCGTTCGGGGAGTCGACCATGTCAGCATCCGCCGCCGCGTCCTCGACCGCGTCCGCCTCGACCTGGTCGGCTTCAGTCCCGTCGTCGATGATCTCGGCGACCAGTTCGGCCTCCTCCTCCGCCGGAACGGGATGTGCCTCGACGCCCGGAGCCGCAGGCAGCTCCTCCGCGGGCAGTTCGATCACCACATCGGGCGCCTCCTGCTGGATGCGCGCGAGAGTCTCGGCGTCGGCGACCCCCGATGTGTCGATGATGAGATCCGTGACCAGTGACGCCGGCACATCGTCGATGACCTCATCGTCGACGGCCTCGTCGTACATGTCGTCGTCACCGCCCGTGGGCAGGACCACGGAGACATGGGCAGTGCCGCCGGTCAGGCCGATTCCCATCGTGTCCGACGACGGGGTGTCATCGAGCACACCCAGCGAGTCGTCCCCTTCGGGATCGACATTATTCTTCGGATTCACGGTTCAACTCCCAGCTCGCGCGCGTGTCAGCGCCCGGACAAGGTTAGTGCTCCGGGCTGATCACGACCAAAAGATCGGTGTTCCCTCTAACCCACCGCCTCGGCTGAGTGCCCCGCAAAGGAGCGCACGGTAACGTGTAGGGCGTGCACGTACTCAGCGTCAGCTCCCTCAAGGGAGGCGTCGGAAAGACGACCGTGACCCTCGGTCTCGCTTCCGCCGCCTTCGCCCGCGGCATCCGGACCCTCGTCGTCGACCTCGACCCGCAGTCCGATGTGTCCACCGGCATGGACCTCCAGATCGCCGGTCGGCTGAACATCGCCGACGTCCTGGGCAACCCCAAGGAGAAGGTGGTGCGCCAGGCGATCACCACCAGCGGCTGGGCGAAAGTGCACCCCGGCACGATCGACGTGCTGATCGGCAGCCCCTCTGCCATCAACTTCGACGGCCCGCACCCGAGCGTTCGCGACGTGTGGAAGCTCGAAGAGGCGCTCGCGACGGTCGAGAGCGAGTACGACCTCGTGCTCATCGACTGCGCTCCCTCGCTGAACGCACTCACCCGCACGGCATGGGCCGCCAGCGACCGGGTCATGGTCGTGACCGAGCCGGGACTCTTCTCCGTCGCCGCCGCCGACCGCGCGCTGCGCGCGATCGAGGAGATCCGCCGGGGGCTCTCCCCCCGCTTGCAGCCGCTGGGCATCGTCGTCAACCGAGTGCGCCCCCAGTCGATCGAGCACCAGTTCCGCATCAAGGAGCTGCGAGACATGTTCGGCCCGCTCGTGCTCTCCCCTCAGCTGCCCGAGCGCACATCGCTTCAGCAGGCGCAGGGTGCGGCGAAGCCGCTGCACATCTGGCCGGGCGACTCGGCTCAGGAGCTCGCATCCGACTTCGACCAGCTGCTCGACCGCATCATCCGCACCGGCCGCGTGCCCGTGCCCGAGGGCGGCGCAACCGCCTGACGGCCTCACAGCGTGAAAGAAAGCCGCCCCTCGGGGCGGCTTCTCTTCTTTCCGGCCGGTTCGCTCCGGCCGCAGATCAGGCGGTGCGCTTCGAGCGTCGCGCCGCGAGCTCGTCGACAGGGTCGGGCGCCGTCGGGTCGAACTCCACGAGAGTGGACTCCACCTCGCGCAGCACCTTGCCCACGGCGATGCCGAAGACGCCCTGGCCGCGGCTGACAAGGTCGATGACCTCGTCGTTCGACGTGCAGAGATAGACAGAGGCTCCGTCGCTCATCAGCGTGGTTCCGGCGAGATCCCGGATGCCCGCTGCCCGCAGCTGCTCGACGGCGGTGCGGATCTGCTGCAGTGAGATGCCGGTGTCGAGCAGTCGCTTGACGAGCTTGAGCACGAGGATGTCGCGGAAGCCGTACAGCCGCTGCGAGCCCGACCCGGAAGCACCGCGGACGGTCGGAACGACCAGCTCGGTGCGCGCCCAGTAGTCGAGCTGCCGGTAGGTGATGCCCGCCGCACGGGCGGCTACCGCACCGCGGTAGCCGACCTCGTCATCCATGGCCGGAAGACCGTCGGTGAACAGGAGTTCGGTCACGAACCGCGGGTCGCCTGCACGCTCATCCGCATTCATATTCTGTCCCTCCTGAACGGCGTATTCCCCCACGGTAGAGCAGGACCCCTGCCCCGGCAATGACATCCGACCCGCGGGGAAGGTGTGTCGCAATCCGTTCGTTACGAAAGCACTCGTGCGAGCGACTGGCTGACCAGCTGACGCCGCACCTCGTCGATGTGCGCGGCGAGTTCAGGGGCCAGTTCCGCGGCTCGCCCGCGCGATGCCGAGTCGGTACGGCGAAGCAGTGTGGACAGCGCCGACTCGATCAGAGCGGCCTCGCGCTCAGCGTTCTGCCGCATGCTGCGCAGGTGACGCGGTTCGATGCCGTGCCTGGCGAGAGTGACGAGGCCGGAGAGCAGCGTCGCCGCCTGGTCGGTGTAGTGCTCGGCGCCGATGATCAGCCCGGCGCTGATGGCGTCGTTCAGCAGCTGCGGAGTCGCCCCTGTGTGCCGCAGCAGCTCGTCCCGTCGGTGGTGACGGGCGGGCGGCGAGATCGAGGGCGGCGCGATGCTGCCCCAGCCCTCGCCTTTGGCCTCTGCCTCGTCGAGCTGCTCGCGGATGACGCTGAGCGGAAGGTAGTGATCGCGTTGCAGCGTGAGCGCCGCCCGCAGCCGCTCGACGTCCGAGCCGGAGAACTTGCGGTAGCCGGACTCGGTGCGCGACGGGGTGACGATCCCCTGCACCTCGAGGAAGCGGAGCTTGCTCGACGTGAGCTGCGGGAACTCGGGGGTGAGCCGAGCCAGGACCTGACCGATGCTGAGGAGTCCCGCGGAGGCGGAGCGGTCCCTGGCGGCGCCAGCCGCCGCCATCAGCCGTTCGCCGTCGCGAGATCAGTCGGCGAGGCGAAGAAGTTCATGCGGAACTTGCCGATGCGCAGCTCGTAGCCGTTCGCCAGCTCGCTGCGGTCGACGCGCTCCCCATTCACGTAGGTGCCGTTCAGGGAGCGCTGGTCGACGATCTCGAACGCGGTGCCCGAGCGGGTGATCTCGGCGTGACGGCGCGACACCGTCACGTCGTCGAAGAAGATGTCGGCCTCAGGGTGGCGACCGACGGTCGTGACGTCGGAGTCGAGCAGGTAGCGAGCACCGGCGAGGGCGCCGGCCCGCACCAGCAGCAGCGCCGATCCGGAGGGCAGGGCGGCGATCGCCGCGGCCTCGGCCTCGGTGAGGTCCGCGCCGAACGGCACGAAGGAGAGATCGGAATCGTGTCCGAACGTCTGGGTCACATCGTGTCGCTGCTCGCCGCTGCGATGAATCGCGCCTCCGGCGCCGATCGTGCTGTCGTCTGTCACGGTTCTCCCTCCTCCGGCACTCCAGACTATCTGATGCTCTCGCTCCCGCGGAGGCCGATACAGTCCTGGATGCCACTTTCTGTCGGGTCGCGCGCCCGCCTGCGCGTTCGGCCAGGGATTAGGCTGTGGGCATGCCACATTACGATGTCGTCATCCTCGGCGCGGGCCCTGGCGGATACGTCGCCGCCGTCCGCAGCTCCCAGCTCGGTCTGTCCACCGCGATCATCGAGGAGAAGTACTGGGGCGGTGTGTGTCTGAACGTCGGATGCATCCCCTCGAAGTCGCTCCTGAAGAACGCTGAGATCGCGCACACGTTCACCCACAAGGCCGAGTTCTTCGGCATCTCGGGTGACGTGAGCTTCGACTTCGGGGCCGCGTTCGATCGCAGCCGCAAGGTCGCGGACACGCACGTCAAGGGCATCCACTTCCTGATGAAGAAGAACAAGGTGACCGAGTACGAGGGCCGCGGCACCTTCACCGGCCCGAAGGCCATCTCGGTCGCCAAGAGCGACGGCTCCACCGAGGAGATCACGTTCGACAACGCGATCATCGCCACCGGCTCGACGGTCCGCCTGCTGCCCGGCGTGCAGCTCAGCGACAACGTCGTGACCTACGAAGAGCAGATCCTCTCGCGCGAGCTGCCCGAGTCGATCGTCATCGTCGGCGCCGGCGCCATCGGCATGGAGTTCGGCTACGTCCTCACGAACTATGGCGTCAAGGTCACCATCATCGAGTTCCTCGACCGCGCCCTCCCCAACGAGGACGTCGAGGTCTCGAAGGAGATCCAGCGTCAGTACAAGAAGCTCGGCATCGACATCCTCACCTCCACCGCGGTGAAGACGGTCACCGACAACGGCTCCTCGGTGCATGTCACCTATGAGACCCGCGACGGCAAGCCCGGCGAGATCACCGCGGGCAAGGTGCTCATGTCCGTCGGCTTCGCGCCCCGCGTCGAGGGCTTCGGGCTCGACAAGACCGGTGTGAAGCTCACCGAGCGCGGCGCGATCGAGATCGACGACCACATGCGCACCAACGTCGAGGGCATCTACGCGATCGGCGACGTCACCGCCAAGCTGCAGCTCGCCCACGTGGCCGAGGCACAGGCCGTCGTCGCCGCCGAGACCATCGGCAAGGCCGAGACCCAGACGCTGGGCGACTACCGCATGATGCCGCGCGCGACGTTCTGCCAGCCGCAGGTCGCGAGCTTCGGCCTCACCGAGGAGCAGGCCAAGGCCGAGGGTCGCGAGATCAAGGTCGCCAAGTTCCCGTTCAGCGCGAACGGCAAGGCCAACGGCCTGGGCGAGCCGGTCGGCTTCGTCAAGCTGATCGCCGACGCCGAGCACCTCGAGCTCATCGGCGGTCACCTGATCGGCCCCGACGTGTCGGAGCTGCTGCCCGAGCTGACGCTCGCCCAGAAGTGGGATCTCACCGCTCTCGAGGCCGCCCGCAACGTGCACACCCACCCGACGCTGTCCGAGGCGCTGCAGGAGGCCTTCCACGGTCTCGCCGGTCACATGATCAACATGTGACATCCGCTTCTGAAGAAGGGGCCCGGTCCGCATGGACCGGGCCCCTTCTTCATACGGTGCTCAGACCAGATGCCCCGCACGCACCAGCATGAGCCGGGACGGCAGCCGACGCTGGACCCGCCAGCCGGGCGGAACTGCTGCTGTGAGCTCGGCCGCGGTGTACGAGCGGCGGATGCTGAGCATGCCGTCCTCACGGATGAACGAGCCCTTCAGAAGAGTGCCGGCGAGAGGCAGCGTGAGCCCGCCGAACAGCGCGTAGGCGGTGACGCTGCGCGCGATGTCGCTGTGCACCGCGATGCCGCCGGGAGCGGTGAGGCGCTCGCTGTCGTCGAGAAGTCCGCCGAGCTGAGACGCGGTGAGGTGATGCAGCACATGGTTCGACAGCACGACGTCGAACCGCTCCCCCTCGGCGACGAGATCGGAGCTCGACAGGCACCGCCACTGCACGAGGCCCTCGTGATCGGCATCCGCCGCCCAGCGGACCGCGCGCGGGTCGATGTCGGCGCCGACCACCTCGGCGCGGCGACCGTCGCGCTGCAGCCTGCGGGCGACGTATCGGGCGATGTCGCCGCCTCCGCAGCCGATGTCGAGCACGCGGATCGCTCCTCTTCGCGCGCGGGGTGCGATCTCCCGTCTGTACACGCCGCCCCGGCCGGAGAGGATCGCGTTCACGTATCGGAAGCGCTCATACGTGCGCTCGAGCATCTCGAGGTCGGCATCGTCGGCATCCATCCGCTCGGGCAGATCGAGCGCGCGCCTGCGCAGGTCGACCGGGGGGCGATCCGGATCAGCGTCCATCGTCGCCTCCGGCGATGGTGAGCATCGCGGTCTCGGCGGTGAGCCCGGGGCCGAAGGCCATCGCCGCCACTCTTTCACCCGGCGCGGGCCGCTCGCTCTCGAGGATGCGCTGCAGCACGAACAGCACGGTGGCGCTCGACATGTTGCCGTTCGTGCGCAGCACCTCGCGGGCGGGCTGCAGCTGTCGGTCGTCGAGTCCGAGCCGCTCCTGCACGCGGTCGAGGATGCTGCGTCCACCAGGGTGGATCGCCCAGTGCCGCACGACCTCGCCCATCCGCTGACGGTCGAGCGAACCGGCGATGCGCGCGTCGGCCTGCCACAGAGGGCGCAGCGCATCGTCGATGTGCGTGCCGATCAGCTGCGGCACCCTGGTCGACAGCACCATCTCGAAGCCGGTGTCGCCGACCGTCCAGGCCATATCGCCCTCGCCGTCCGGGATGAGCCCGGTGTGGAAGCCGTCGAGGGTGAATCCGCGCGCAGCGGTCGGCAGCTCGCGCGCGGTCACCAGCGCGGCCGCCGCGCCGTCGGCGAACAGCGACGAGGCGATGATCGCGTCAGGATCGCTCGACGAGCGCAGGTGCAGCGTGCACAGCTCGACGCTCACCACGAGCACGACCGCCTCGGGGTCGGCGCGGCAGAACTGCGTGGCGGCGCGCAGCGCCGGCAGGGCCGCATAGCAGCCCATGAAGCCGAGGTGGTAGCGCTGCACGGCGGGCGACAGTCCCAGCGCGCGGACGATGGCGTAGTCGGGCCCGGGGGCGTGGAAGCCGGTGCACGAGACGGTGACGACATGCGTGACGTCGGATGTCGTGAGGTCGGGATCGGCATCGAGGCTGCGTCCCGCGGCCTCGATGAAGAGCCGGTCTGCCTCGCGGGCGTAGATGTCGTTGCGCGCAGCGGTGCCCGGCTCGAGCAGCAGGCCCGACTCATGATCCAGGAACTGGGGCGCCTGCGTCTCCGCAGCCGCAGCGAGCTCACCGAGAACCGTGTGCCTCGTCTCCACGCCGGCACCGTCGAATGACGTGGCGATCAGGCGCTTCGCCAGCCGTGAGATGCCCGGCTGTCCGGCGAACATGTCGCGCACCGCGTGCTGTTCGACGGTCACCTCGGGCACGAGCGTCTGAATGGAGCGCAGCTGCACAGCGGAGGTCATGATGCGACTCAAGCATCCCCCGCCCGGGGAGTGAAAGGGGTTGCCTGCCCGGGCTCAGCTGTGTGAGGGCCGGCCCTCAGAATCCGAGTGCCCGGGCGAGCTTCGATCCGGACGACGGCTTGCGGCCTCCTGCGGCGAAGACGGCGGCATCCACGGCTGCGAAGAACCCGGCCCGGTCGACGGGGACCGCGGGTCCGAGCTCCATCTCCCATTCGCGCCATTCTCGGCGGATGCCGGTGCGCAGATCCGTGGCGCGGACGTGGTCGTCGACGAACTCGGCGATGATGCCGTCGGCGCCGAGCAGATGGAAGGCGGTGCGGGAGTTCTCGATGCGAGCGATCGGATGCAGGTCAGCTTCCGTCCACTGTGCGATCGTCTCGGCGACGGCATCCGGCAGACGATCCGCGTCGCCGAGCGGCCAGCCGAGTTCGAGCCGACCGTCGCCCTGACGTGGGCCTTTGATGTGCCAGCCGGCATCGGGCCCGCCCGTGCGACGGCGAAGGGCGATGCCGTTCCTGGCGAGGGCGGCGTCGTCGGTGTCGAGATAGCGCGCGTCGAGCTCGCGGAGCTCGCCGTCGGTGACCGAGAGGACTCCGGGGATGCCCGTCCAGTCGGGAAGCGCCGTGTCTGCGTCGGCGTCGTACTTGCGCTCGATCTCGAAGGTGCGCTGAGGCTCTTCTGTCACGTGCTCGGTGCGGTCAGTCGTCGCCGGGGCTGATGTCGTCGCCCGCCTCGACGAACCAGAAGGCGGTCTCGGTGGGACCGTCGTGCGCACCGGTCCTGGTCGCCTCACCCTCTCGACGATAGGTGAGCTGGGTCTCGCTGTACGGCAGGATCAGCGAGTCCTGATCCGCGTCGTCGAGCGGGATGATCTGCCCGTCGAGCGGGCCGCCGTGAAGTCGTGCGAGTGCCATGTGCTCACCCTATCCCCCTACGCCGACAGCACGGCGGATGCGCCGCCGATCGCCAGAACCGCCCCGATGATCATCCACGGCCCGAACGCGATGCGCGTGTGCCTGGTGGCCCGGCGAAGGGCCATGAGCACGAGTGCATACAGCGCCCCGAGCAGGAAGGCCGCTGCAGCCCCGATCAGCAGCGTCGACCAGCCGTGCCAGGCCAGGACGAGACCGATGACGGCGGCGAGCTTCACGTCTCCTCCGCCCATGCCCTGCCTCGATGCGAGGCGCAGCACGGCGTAGAAGGCACCCAGCGCGAGTCCGCCGAGCAGCGTCCGTGTCATCCGCCCTCCCTCGCCCGTCGCGAGCGCCTCGATGACCACGAGCAGGATCAGAGCGGCGAGCGTGGGCAGGACGATGCGGTTCGGCAGCCGGTGCGTGCGCGCGTCGATCATGATGAGGCACAGGCCCACGACGGCGAGCGCGAGGTGCACGATGAGCACGGCTGCGGAATGGAGCATCACGCTCGCAGGCTAGGCGATCCGTCGCGTACGTCTGAGAGGGCTGTGGAGAACCTCAGACGTCGAGGATGTCGAGATCGACCGTGACGACATCTCCCTCGCCGATCCCCTGCTGCTGGCGCACCTGCTTCTTCAACGGGAGCACGAAGGCGGAGCCGTCGAAGAAGATCGACGTCGTCCAGACCGTGAGACCTATCCGCGCCTGCACGCGCAGCGACCCGAAGCCGCGTGGCGGAGTAGGCAGCTCGCGGATCTCGAGCGAGAGCTGCTCGGGCAGCGTGGCGAAGTACCAGGCATCCGTCCTGGCCTGCCATCGGGTGACCTCGCTGTCGAACTCGATCCGCATGATCCCAGGGTACCCACGGCCCGATTCGGGCGATGTCGGATGTGCGAATTAGTCTCGCAGATGAACTTGAAGTGTTCGAATCTTTATTCGAGGATGGATGCATGGGGATCAGAACGACCGCGGCCCTCTCCCCCGCCGATGAACGCGCGGGAGACATTCTGCGCCTGCGCCGCGAGATCGGACGGATGCAGCGCCGTCGCAGCGACGACGCGCACCTGCCGATGCCCTCCGCACTGCGCGATCTGCTCCCGCAGGGCGGGCTGCAGACGGGAACGGTGTACTCGGTCTCTCCCTCGCCGAGTCTGATCTTCGCCCTGATGAGCACCGTCTCGCAGCGAGGCGGCTGGTGCGCCGCCGTCGGCATGCCCGCTCTCGGGCTGGAGGCCGCCACCGCCTTCGGAATCGACCTGTCCCGGCTCATCCTCGTGCCCGAGCCGGGTGAGCGCTGGCTCGCCGTCGTCTCGGCGCTGGCCGAGGTGGTGCCGCTGATCGCGATGAATCCCGGCTCTCAGGTGCGGGATGCCGATGCCGCCCGCCTCGCGGCACGCCTGCGAGATCGCGGCTGCACTCTGCTCACCACCTCGCCCTGGCCGCAGGGCGAGGGCCTGATCACGCTGCACGACCCCCACTGGGAGGGTCTCGGCGAAGGGTGGGGCCTGCTGTCGGACCGCACCGTGACGGTGACCGCGCAGACCCGTTCCGCCCCGGTGCCGAAGAGCCTGCGAGTGCGGCTGCCCGACGACCTCGGGCGCATCGACACGGCCGTCGAGCCCGTCGTCGAGCCGCGAGAGGCGCTGCCGACGCATCCGAGCTGGGCGGTGGCATCATGAGCGCCCCGGGCGCGCTGGTCGCCGAGGCGATGCGCGTGCATGTGCTGTGGTTTCCCGACTGGCCGCTGCGTGCCGCGCTGGGCGCTGCTCCCCCGCATCCGCCCACCGCTCTCGTGCGCGCGGGGATCGTCTCAGCCTGCACGGATTCCGCCCGCGCGCACGGGGTCCGGATCGGGCAGCGCAAGAGGCAGGCGCAGAGCCGGCTGCCGTCGCTGCGGATGCTGCCGCACGACGAGACTGCAGACGAGCGAGCCTTCCTTCCCGTGCTGCGGCTGATCGAGGCTCACGCCCCCGGTGTGCACCTGCTGCGTCCCGGCCTCGCCGCGCTGCGCTCACGGGGCATCTCCCGCTATCACGACGGGGAAGCGGGGGCGGCGGCCGCGCTGATGCACGTGCTCTCCGACGCCGGGTACGGCGAGGCGCGCATCGGCGTGGCAGACGGCATGTTCACCGCCGAGCTCGCCGCACGAGCAGCACCGCCACGGACCGACGGAGTCGATCCGTGGGTCGTGATCCCCTCTGGCGCCTCCCGTGCGTTCCTGGCCCCGCTGCCCCTGCAGGTGCTCGGCGAACCCGAGCTCGCCGACCTGCTGCGAAGACTGGGCGTCGGCACCCTCGGCGAGTTCGCCGCCCTCGACGCGCTCTCGGTGCGGGCGCGATTCGGCGAGCACGGCTCGCGGCTGCACGACCTGGCATCCGGCGCCGACTCACGGCCCCTCACACCGCGACCGCCCGATCCGCAGCTGGCGAGAGAGGTGCAGTTCGAGACTCCGCTCGGGCAGTCCGATCAGATCGCCTTCGCGGTGCGTCAGACCGCGGATGCCGTGCTGCTCGCTCTCGCCGACGTGTCGGCCGTGTGCACCGAGGTGCGCATCGATCTCACCGACGACGACGGAGCGGTCTTCTCGCGCACCTGGCTGCATCCGACCTGCTTCGACGCCGGCGATCTGGTCGACCGGGTTCGCTGGCAGCTCGAGACGATCGTCGACGACGCTCCGGACGATGCCGCCCATGCCTTCCGCGGCATCGTCGGGGTTCGTCTCGCGCCGGTCGCGGTCGACGACGCCGCGCACCATCAGCCCGGGCTCTTCGGATCGGGCACCGACGAGCGGCTGCACCATGCGGTCTCGCGCGTGCAGACCCTGCTCGGCCACCGAGGGGTCAGCACGGCGGCGATGGCGGGCGGGCGCATGCTGGCCGACCGCCAGGTGCTCACGCCGTGGGGCGAGCGGCCTCTCGTGCAGCGGGATCCGTCGCAGCCGTGGCCGGGCAGCCTGCCCGATCCTCTTCCGACCGAGGTGTACTCGCCCATGCGGCCGGTGCGGGTGCGCGGCGCCGGTGGCGCCGAGATCGAGATCGATGAGCGCGGAGCGCTGTCCGCCCCGCCGGCGCTGATCGAAGACAGCGAGGTGGTCGGCTGGGCGGGCCCGTGGCCGGTGCACGAGCACCGGTGGGATGCCGAGCGCGCCCGCTCAGGGCACCGCTTCCAGCTCCTCGATGCGGGGCATCGCGCATGGCTGGTGTTCCACTCGTCCGGCGACTGGTGGGCCGAGGGGCGGTACCGCTGATGGGCTGGCACAACAACCCGGGGCAGACGTGGGGCCAGATCGAGCGCACCCTCGATCTCGAGGGACCGGCTCCTGTGCAGAGCGAACCGGTTCGCCCTCGCGCCGATCCGGGGCCGGTGAGCCGTCGTCGCAGACCGGCCGCTCACCTCGAGGTGACGCGTCCGGCTGATGCGGTGCCCTACGCCGAGTTGCACGCGCACTCCTGGTACTCGTTCCTCGACGGCGCCTCCTCCCCCGAGGATCTGCTGGCCGAGGCCGAGCGTCTGGGACTCAGTGCGCTCGCGATCACCGATCATGACGGCTTCTACGGGGCATCCCGCTTCGCCGAGGTGGCCGAGATGATGCAGGCCGGAGTGCAGACGGTCTACGGGGCCGAGCTCTCGCTCGGCATCGCCGAGAACCCTCCCCGCGCCCGTTCGCGCGTGAGGGCGGGCGCTCCCGATCCCGAAGGCGATCACCTGCTCGTGCTGGCCCGCGGCACCGAGGGCTATCACCGTCTCTCCGGCGCGATCTCGGCCGCCCAGCTGCGCGGCGGCGAGAAAGGCCGCCCGGTGTACGACCTCGACGACCTGGCCGAACGCGCGGGCGGGCACTGGACGGTTCTGACCGGATGCCGCAAAGGGGCCGTCCGTCGAGGCCTGGAGGCAGGCGATGCAGAGGCCCCGCTGCAGCGGCTGGTCGATCTGTTCGGGCACGACCGGGTGGCGGTCGAGCTCTTCGATCACGGTGATCCGCTCGACACCCGCCGCAACGATGCCCTCGCCGAGCTCGCCACGCGCATGCGCCTGCCGGTCGTTGCGACGAGCAACGCGCATTACGCCTCGCCCGAGACCGCACGGCTGGCCGAAGCTGTGGCCGCCGTGCGGGCGGTGCGCAGCATGGACGACCTCGACGGCTGGCTGCCTGCGCACGGCGGCGCGCATCTGCGCAGCGGTGCCGAGATGGCCGCCAGGTTCCGGCGCTATCCGGGGGCGATCGAGCACGGGCTCCGGCTGGCAGCCGAGTGCGCGTTCCCGCTGCGCCTGGCCAGGCCCGCGCTGCCGAAGCAGGAGGTGCCGCACGGGCACACGCCGATGACGTGGCTGCGCCACCTCGTCTGGCAGGCGGTGCCCGAGCGGTACCCGCGTCTCGATGCAGCCGGCCGGGCGCGTATCGAGCGTGAGCTCGACGTCATCGACGAGAAGGACTTCCCCGGGTACTTCCTCATCGTGCACGGCATCGTGCAGGAGGCCAGGCGCCGGGGCATCCTGTGCCAGGGGCGCGGCTCGGCCGCGGCGAGCGCGGTCTGCTATCTGCTGGGCATCACCGCGGTCGACCCGATCCTGTACGGGCTGCCGTTCGAGCGCTTCCTCGCCACGACTCGCACCGAAGAGCCCGACATCGACGTGGACTTCGACTCCGACCGCCGCGAGGAGATCATCCAGTGGGTGTACGAGACCTATGGCCGTGAGCGCGCGGCCCAGGTGGCGAACGTGATCCAGTACCGGCCGAAGAACGCCGTGCGCGACATGGCCAGGGCGCTGGGGTACTCACCCGGCCAGCAGGATGCCTGGTCGAAGCAGGTCGACGGATGGAGCTCGGGCCTGCAGCCGGTCGAGGGTCATGACATCCCCGACGACGTGCTCGGCTATGCCGACGATCTGCTGCGGGCACCTCGGCATCTCGGCATCCACTCCGGCGGAATGGTGCTCACCGACCGGCCCGTGGGCGAGGTGGTGCCGGTCGAGCACGCCCGCATGGAGAAGCGCACGGTGATCCAGTGGGACAAAGACGACGCGGCGTCGATGGGACTGGTGAAGTTCGATCTGCTCGGTCTCGGCATGCTGGCCGCGCTCCAGCACTGCTTCGACCTCATCCTGGCGTCCACCGGCGAGCGCTGGACGCTCGAGAGCATCCCGAAAGAAGAGCCCGGTGTCTACGACATGCTCTGCCGGGCCGATTCGATCGGCGTGTTCCAGGTCGAGTCACGAGCGCAGATGGGCCTGCTGCCGCGCCTGCAGCCGCGCTGCTTCTACGATCTCGCGATCCAGATCGCGCTCATCCGCCCCGGCCCCATCCAGGGCGGTGCGGTGCATCCGTTCGTGCGTCGCAAGCTCGAGAAAGACAGGGTGGATGCCGAGAATCGCGAGCGTGCTCGCCGGGGAGAGCCGCCGCTGCCATTCGACATCCCCTATCCGCACCGAGACCTCGAGCCGATCCTGAAGCGCACGCTGGGTGTGCCGATCTTCCAGGAGCAGCTGATCCAGATGGCCACGGCGATCGGCGACTGCACCGCCGACGAGGCGGATCTGCTGCGCCGGGCGATGGGCTCGAAGCGCGGGCTGGAGAAGATCGAGAAGGTCAGGGCCAAGCTGTACGCGGGAATGAGCCGCCGTGGGCTGAGCACGGAGATCTCGGACCGCATCTACGCGCAGATCCAGGCCTTCTCGAACTTCGGCTTCGCGGAGTCGCACTCCCTGTCGTTCGCACTGCTCGTCTACGCGAGCTCGTGGGTGAAGCTGCACTATCCCGCGGCCTTTCTCGCGGGTCTGCTGCGTGCGCAGCCGATGGGCTTCTACTCGGCGGCATCGCTGACCTCGGATGCCCGTCATCACGGCGTGCAGGTGCTGCGCCCCGACCTGCATGCCTCCGGGGTCATGGACGGCATGGAGCCGATCAAGGGCACCGATGCCGGGACCGGGCCCGCCTCAGGGCCCACCGGACGGGAGTCATGCTGCTCCTTCGACCAGCCCGCTCCCCTGCGCTTCGATGCCTCGGCGCCTGACGAGTCGGCCGCGCATCGTCGTGACGGGCGGTACGCCGTGCGGCTGGGTCTGTCGGGGGTGCGCGGCATCGGCATGAAGCTGGCGGAGCGGATCGTGGCGGCGCGCGACGAGCACGGGCCGTTCCGAGACCTGCACGACCTGGTGCGACGCACCGACGCCACGACGGCGCAGATCGAGGCGCTCGCGACGGCCGGAGCCTTCGAATGCCTGGGGCTGAGCAGGCGCGAGGCGATCTGGCTTGCGGGTGCGGCGGCTGAGGATCGGGCGCGCTTCCTGCCGGGCACCGCCCTCTCGGTGCAGCCTCCGCTGTTCTCCGACCAGTCGGGGTACGAGCGCCTGGCGGCGGATCTCTGGGCGACGGGCGTCTCGATCGACGACCACCCGATATCGCACCTTCGTCCTGCGCTCGATGAGCGGGGCGTGCTGACCTCCGCCCGGCTGCGCACGCACGAGTCCGGCCGGCGCATCGAGGTCGCGGGAGTCGTGACGCACCGTCAGCGTCCGGCGACCGCCAGCGGCATCACCTTCCTGAACCTGGAAGACGAGCACGGCCTGATGAACATCATCTGCACGACGGGCGTCTGGGCGCGCTATCGGCGGGTGGCCCGCGACTCGCCGGCGCTCATCGTGCGGGGCATCCTCGAGCGCTCCCCCGAGGGCGTCACCAACGTGCTGGCCGACGCGTTCGAAGACCTGCGCACCGGGCTCGCGCACCGCTCGCGGGACTTCCGCTGAGCGTTGCTGTCGTGTTCAGCGGTCGAGGATCGCGGCGACCTCGTCGTAGCCCAGCCGGCGCGCGTTCTCGAGAGCCGTGCGTCCCTTCGCATCGCGGATGCCAGGATCGGCGCCCGCGTCGAGCAGTGCGCGGACGATGCGCTGGGCATCCGCGCCGCCCCCGCCGAACACCACGGCCTCCTGCAAAGCGGTCCAGCGGTTGAGGTTCTGGTGGTCGAGATCGATGTCGAGCTGCACGATGCGCTCGATGTACTCGACGTGCCCGCGCTCGGAGGCCGGGTTCGCGGGGGTTCCGCCGCGGCGATTGCGGATGCCGCACGGCTCGCGTCGTGCTCGGTGACGCGCGTCCAGGTGCCCATCACCAGAAGCGATCGGAGACCTGAGCGGGCCGCTTGGCGGCTCCGCCCCATCGGTCCGATTCGGCCTTCGCCGCGGCGGCGGCCGCGTCGGCCTCGCTGAGCGCCTCTTCGGCCGCTGATGCCGCATCGGTGAATGAGACGACGAGCGAGGTGCTCGCCCCGCGAGCCGACTCGGTCACTCGGCAGTCGCGAACGATCGCACGCCACACATCGATGCGCTCGCGCGTCACGTCCCGCACCTGGTACTGGATGCCCCGATCGATGTCGCGCACGGCGATGACGGTGCCGTCGGCGGTCTGCGCCACCTCGACGCGATTGCCCTTCGGCACCGGCGCGGATGCCGAGATGAGGAGTGTTCTCTGCATGCCCTCATGCTAGGCCTGTCAAGGCTTCCGGAGACCTTGCTTCGCCCCGGTAGCGTGGAGGTGTCTACGAGGAGATGCACATGACGACACGGGCCGAGCTTCGCACCGAGCAGCACAAGCCGAGGACGCTCTGGCGTGCTCTGCTGTCGGCGGCACTCATCCTGCTGTGGCTGACCGGTGCCGGCCTCGGCGGCCCCCTGTTCGGCAAGATCGACGAGGTCTCGTCGAACGACCGCACCGCGTACCTGCCCGACTCCGCGGATGCGACCGAGGTGCAGCGCGCACTCGACGACTTCCTCGGTTCGGACTCGATCCCCGCCGTGGTGGTCTTCGCATCGGAGGAGAAGATCGACGATGCCGTCGCTGACGACCTGACCGCGGCGCTGGACGAGGCGACGACCGCCGAGGGCGTGAAGGACGGCTCCTCGCCCGTGATCGTCTCCGACGACGGGCTCGCCGCCCAGGCGTTCGTGCCGATCGACACCGACGCCGATGTCGGAGACGTGTCGACCGCTCTCTCGAGCGACCTCCGCGACGCTGTCCCCTCGGGTGTGGATGTGTACGTCACCGGCCCCGCCGGTTTCACCGCCGACCTCGTCGCCGGGTTCTCTGGCATCGACGGGATCCTGCTGCTCGTCGCACTCGCCGCGGTGCTGGTCATCCTGGTGATCGTGTACCGCTCCCTGCTGCTGCCCGTCGTGGTGCTCAGCACCAGCTTGTTCGCCCTGTGCGTGGCGCTGCTGGTCGTGTGGTGGGCCGCCAAGTTCGGCATCCTGCTGCTGAGCGGACAGACCCAGGGAATCCTGTTCATCCTCGTCATCGGCGCCGCGACCGACTACTCGCTTCTGATGGTCGCGCGCTTCCGCGAAGAGCTCCACGCCACAGATAACCGCTGGACCGCCGTCGGAAGAGCATGGCGCGGTTCGTTCGAGCCAATCCTCGCCTCCGGAGGCACGGTCATCGCGGGTCTGCTCTGCCTGCTGCTCAGCGACCTGAAGTCGAACAGCACGCTCGGCCCCGTTGCGGCGATCGGCATCGTGTTCGCGATGCTCGCCGCTCTCACTCTGCTTCCGGCCCTCCTCGGTCTGTTCGGGCGCTCCGCGTTCTGGCCCAGGCGCCCGAAGTACGAGCCCGAGCGCGTCGCCGAGGTCAGCCCGCTCGAGGGTCGCGGTCTCTGGCAGCGTCTCGCCCGCGGCATCCGACGCCGCCCGCGTCTCATCTGGATCTCGACGGCGATCGTGCTGGCGATCGCCGCGGTCGGCGTCGTGCAGCTCGACGCCGATGGCGTGCCGCAGTCCGACCTCGTTCTGGGCGCCTCCGAGGCGCGCGACGGGCAGAGGGTTCTCGGCGAGCACTTCCCCGGCGGCTCCGGCAGCCCGGCCTACGTGCTGGTCGATGAGGACAGGCTGCAGGATGCCGCTGACGTGCTGCTCGCCGACGACGGCATCGACGGCGTGAGCGTGACCGCCGAGGACTCGCCGTCCGGCAGCGCCCCGGTCACGGAAGACGGCATCACCGCCTTCGGCCCTCCCGGCACCCCTGCCCCCGAGCCGACGGTCATCGACGGCCGTGTGCTTCTGCAGGGCACGCTGGCCGACGCCGCCGATTCGGCAGACGCTGAGGCGACGGTCGATCGCCTGCGCGCTGATCTCGACGAGACGGGTGCCCTGGTCGGTGGTGTCACCGCCACTGCGGTCGACACGAACACGGCGTCGATCCACGACCGCAACCTGATCATCCCCGTGATCCTCGGCGTGATCCTGCTGATCCTCATGCTGCTGCTGCGTGCGATCCTCGCACCGGTGCTGCTGATCCTCACCACGGTGCTGTCGTTCGGCTCGGCCATGGGTGTGGCCGCTCTGCTGTTCAACGGGGTCTTCCAGTTCCCCGGTGCGGATCCGGCGGTGCCGCTGTTCGGCTTCGTGTTCCTCGTCGCGCTGGGCATCGACTACAACATCTTCCTGATGACGCGCGTGCGCGAGGAGTCGAAGCGCCACGGCACCCGCGAGGGCATCCTGCGCGGACTGTCGGTGACGGGAGGCGTGATCACCTCGGCTGGTCTGGTGCTGGCAGCGACCTTCGCGGCGCTGTCGGTGATCCCGATCCTGTTCCTGGTGCAGCTGGCATTCATCGTCGCGTTCGGTGTGCTGCTCGACACGTTCGTCGTCCGGTCACTGCTCGTGCCTGCGCTGGGCTACGACATCGGACGGGCGATCTGGTGGCCGTCGAAGCTCAGTCGACGCGACGCGGAGCCTGAGGTCGAGCGCCTGGCGGCAGATGACGCGACCGCGGAGGAGACGATCCGGCGGTGAGGATCTGGTCTCTGCACCCCTCGCACCTCGATCGGGCCGCGCTCGTCGCGGACTGGCGGGAGACGCTGCTCGCGCAGGCGGTGCTCGCGGGCCGGACGAAGGGGTACACCCGGCATCCGCAGCTCGAGCGCTTCCGCGCTCAAGCCGATCCGCTCGCATCGGTCGGCTTCTACCTCGCGTGCGTCGCGGACGAGGCGGATGCCCGGGGCTACCGCTTCGATCGCACGCGGATCCTCTCGCCCGGCTCGCCGGTCTCCCCCATCTCGGTGACGGACGGCCAGCTGGCGCTGGAGTGGACGCACCTCGGCGCGAAGCTCGCGGAGCGGAGCCCGTCGGATGCCGTGCGCTGGCGTGCCGCGTCGCCGACCCCGCATCCGCTGTTCGCCGTCGTGCCCGGACCAGTGGAGTCGTGGGAGCGAGCGGTTCTCTGAGCGGGGGCCGCAAGTGCCTCTCGCTCTCGTGTCGCGAGGCGCGTACCGTTCTTACATGACCATCGATGCGTCTGATCGCGCCGCCGTCGCGCACTTCATCCGCGTGTGCGGATCGGGGGTCGTGGCGAGCATCGGCGCCGACGGAGGGCCGCAGGCTTCGTACGTCGGGCTCACCGCTACCGACGACGGTGTGCTCGTCTTCGACGCGACCAGCGACTCGCGGAAAGTGGTCAACATCCGCGAGCGTGCGCAGGTGGCGATCGCCGTGACAGGGGCCGACACGTCGGTGCAGCTCGAGGGTCGAGCGCGGGTGACTCACGATGAGGAGCGATGGCGACTCGGCGAGGTGTACAGCGAGCGCTTCCCCGGCTCGAGGGCGCTCGACGCCGGATTCGAGGTCGTCGCCGTCGAGGTGCGCTGGGTCCGCGTGTACGACGCGGGCGAGCATCCGCCGAAGGTGATCGAGGCGACCTGGGCGTGATGCGCCGCTAGGCGGGGCGCCTGCGGGTGTCAAGGCCGTTCGAGGCGTCGCAGTCGGTGCGTATCGTCGGACCCGTCGCTGACCGCGACGTCCGACGATCCGAGGAGGCGGCCATGCCGAACCAGCCAGCGCTCAAGGACGAAGAGCTGTACGAGAAGCTGCGCGATGAGGGCGCATCGAAAGAGAAGGCGGCGCGCATCTCGAACGCCGCCGCACGAGACGGGCGATCGGCCGTGGGGCGCCGCGGGGGCGAATCGGGCGACTACGAGGACTGGACGGTCGACGAGCTGAAGAAGCGCGCGAAGGAGCTCGGCATCGAGGGGTACTCCGGCAAGCGCAAGGCCGAGATCATCAGGATGCTGCGCGACCACTGAGCACGCCGCACCGGCACCGATCCACCGGCCCGTACGATGACGGGGTGACCCCCACCTCCGGCCTCCGCACGCTCGGCATCATCGGTGCCGGCCGGCTGGGGCGGGTACTCGCGACGCTGGCGGTGGATGCCGGATACCGCGTGCTCATCGCCCGATCGGGTGACCCTGCGCCGATAGCGAGGGCGATGGCGGCGATCGGCGCCGAGGCGGTCACCGTGTCGGAGCTCGTCGCGCGGGCGGATGCCGTCGTGCTGGCCCTCCCGCTCGGCAGCTACCGGACGCTGCCCGCGGAGCAGATGCGCGGGATGCTCGTGATCGACGCCATGAACTACTGGTGGGGCGCCGACGGCGACCGGCCCGACCTCGACGACCCTCGCACCTCGACGAGCGAGCTGGTTCAGCGGCACCTCGCCGGCGCGCGCGTCGTGAAGGGGCTGGGGCACATGGGGTACCACGACATGGAAGACGAGGCACGCCCCGCGGGGGCATCCGGTCGCAAGGCGATCGCGATCGCCGGCGAATCCGCCGCCGATCTCGAGGCGGTGTCGCGTGTTGTCGATGACCTCGGTTTCGACCCTGTGATCGCGGGATCCCTGGCATCCGGGATCATGCTCGAGCCGGGGGGCGACGCGTTCGGCGCCGATACCGGGGCCGCCGAGCTGCGCGAGATGCTCACGGGATTCCCGCGCTCTCGGCGCGGCATCGTCGTCGCCAGGGCGAGGGGCGGCGTGCTGCCCACCTGAACGGCGTCGGGACGCGCGATCGCAGCGGCCCGCACCATGTGCTCGAGCTGGTGCACCCAGCAGAGGATGATCGCGAACACGATCGCCTCGAAGAGAGTCAGCGAGATGACTCCCGTCTTCACGGCGACGAGCGACGAGATGAGGGTGACGGCGCTGATGACGGTGGACCGCTGGAGACCTGTCGAGAGCTGCCACAGCAGAAGACGGTGCGCGAGCAGCAGCACGGCGAAGGCCAGCACGGCGCCGTTGGTCGCCCACTCATGAGCAACGGGGTCGACCGAGAGCGGGAACGCACCGATCGACAGAAGGCTCACGCCGAGTCCTGTGATCGCCTGCGGCATGAGTCGCGCCGCAGCGCGGACGCGTCGCGACTGCGGGGTCAGCTCGCGCAACCGCATCCGGAGCACCCATGACGAGCCGGCGATGATCGTCCCGCTGAGGATGAGTCCGCCGTTGAACGCGAGGCTCGAGAAGTCGCCCATCATGCCGAGTCGACTGAAGTACAGGTGCCACCAGTCGGAGTCGGTCGTGGTCGCCGCCGACACGAGGATCGACCCGCACAGCAGCAGGCCGGCGCAGAGCACCCATGTCAGACGGGGAACGCGTTCGGGCGGTGCGAGCAGCTCAGCCTGTTCTGATCGCTCCGCAATGACCGGTGTGCCGTCGACGACGACCACCGGTTCTGTCAGCAGAGCATCGGCTCTCATCACACCGCCTGATCACCGCGTGCGGGCGACGGCGGGGAGAACCGTGTCCGAGTGCGGAGCGAGTGCGGAGCCCCTCTGAACGCTCCGCTCCTTGGAGCCTATTCGGGGCAGGCAGAATTGTGACACTCATTCCTGACCTTGACGCGCGTATGCCCGGATTTTCATTCCTCACACGAACAAGAGTTGCGTTTTCTGTCAACTATCCCGGTCGACGGGAAGCACCGATACTTCGACTGTGCCGCTGCCGATTCGACCCTCATCATCGTGCAGGTGGGCTGGCGGCGTCGATCCGTCGGGGATCCGGGGTTGAGCAGCCGCATCCCTGCAGGCGTGACAGTGTCCCACGTAATGTGCGAGTGCCCGAAGATGAGCATGTCGGTGTCGGGGAACAAGTCATCCATGCGCTCCTCGCGCTTGCGGGCCGCACCCGTCTCATGGATCACCGCGAACCGCAGACCGTCGACGTCGAAACGCGCGACCTCGGGCAGCCTCGCTCGCAGGTCGGCCCCGTCATTGTTGCCGTAGACACCGTAGAAGCGCTTCGCGCGCGATTCGATCACATCGAGCGTCGCGACATCGATCCAGTCCCCCGCGTGGACGACGACGTCTGCGTCGTCGATCGCTTCGAGGACCGCACGGGGAAGGCGCTTCGCCCGTGCCGGGATGTGCGTGTCGGCGAGCAGCAGCATCGTCGTCATGCAGTCCATCATGGGCCATCCGGCCCTCTCCAGAACCACTGGAAAAGAGCTCGATGCGGGCGCACCATGGGCTTATGAGCGCATTCACCCCCGAGCGGGCCTTCAGTGGCTTCAGCGTCGACGACCTCGACGCAGCCCGCACGTTCTACAGCGAGACGCTCGGCATGCAGGTCTCGAGCAACCCGATGGGCTTTCTCGAGATCGGCCTGCCGCAGGGCGGCTCGCTTCTCGTGTACGACAAGCCGGACCACCAGCCGGCGACGTACACCGTTCTGAACTTCGCGGTGCCTGATGTCGAGGCAGCCGTCGACGATCTGAACGCCCGCGGTGTCGTCACCAAGATCTACACCGACCCGGACTTCGGCACGGACGAGAAGGGCATCGCCCGTATGGGGCCCGATGGTTCGACGGGACCGGAGATCGCCTGGTTCAAGGACCCGGCGGGGAATGTGATCTCGGTGCTTGCTACGCCGTGAGGGGGTCGCTTGCGAGTTCCGCCGCGGAAGCCGTCACCACACGGGAAGCCCGCCATGCCACTCGTGGTCTGGCGGTAGGCCAACACGCTCTGAGCGCGCGAGGTCTCGGAAGTTCGGGGGCAGCAGAACCGGGGCCGCACTCTGGTCAACGTCGAGCAGGTCCCAGCGATCTTCATAGTCGGCGAAGGTCCGAAGGAGCACGCGCGAGCGCTCAACCGGCGCATTGCGCTTTCCGGGGAGTGCGTCGGGGTGGGTGAGCCAGTTCATGTGCTCGATCCACGCCGCCGCTGCAACGTGCATACGCGGCACGACGAAGCTGCGGGGATGCTCCTTCAGATCGTGAGGGATTGCGACCATGACGAAGTACTCCCGCTCATGCAGACTGGGCGCCTGCGACTTCGAGCCGAGCGGCCAGCTGATCGAGTCCATCCGGGCGCCGCGCGCCGCTTTGACCTGAACCTCTACGAGGCGCCGCTCACCGCCTTCCGCGCGCACCGCGAGCATGTCGGTGCGTTCCAGTCCATCGCGAGTGATGGCCGGCGCCCAGCCGCGTCGAGCCAGCTCAGTAGCCACATGGTGCTCGCCGATGGTCTTCGTCTGTTTCGTATCCACCACGTCTCGAGGTTATCGACGCGACCAGGCAGCGGCCTTCGGATGAGTGCAAATGGATGAAAAGCGCGCCTCCGCGTTCGAGCGGAATCTGCTTGTCGGTCTCGGTCGGCGTAAGACCGCCGCCACGGCAGCATCTATCGGCGCCGATCGGCTGCATCCTCGCGGCGCGCGGAGCCTCTCAACGCCGCGTGGCCGCACTTTACGAATGCGAGCAGGCGAACTGACAGGATTTGAACCTGCGACCCCTTGACTCTGCGCGTTTTAGACGGGAACAGGCGGGATCATGCGGGAAGTTCACTCTCTGACTGGGATCGCGGCAGGTACCGAGTTCCCGGAACTACCCGCAAGATCCGGTGACATCCCGCCCTTAGCGGTGACATTTAGGTGACATCTCGTCATCCTTGAAGCACCTTCGCTGCCTCGACGACGGCCTCGGTGTTTGTCACCGCCGTGTAGTGGTGCCGGTTCACCGCAGCCGTGTGACCAAAGAGGCGCGTTCGCGTCGCCTCGGGCAGCGCGTCGTACAAGAGCGTGTTGTTGGTCGTGCGCCACGAGTGCCCGCGCTCGTGTTCGAACATCGGGATGTCGAGCTTCTCCGCGAGCTCCATGTAGAGCAACGCGAGCTTGAGGTCCCGGTTTCGCGGATCCCAGACTTTCGCAGGGTCGCTCGGCGACGAGAACAGCCACGGCGAGCCGACCTTGCGTTGAGCCTTGAGGCGAGCGGCGAGGCGCGTGCTCACGTCGGGAGCGAGGACCGGCACGGGGCGGCCCGTGCGGGTCTTCGTCACCTCCGGGGACAGCTCGACGATCGCCGTGCCATCCTTCTCCACGCGCCAATCAGCGAGAGGGCGCATGCACAGCTCGGTCGTGCGGAGGCCGGTCGTCGCCTGCACGAGGACGATGTCGATACAGGCGGCACGCTCGATCACGCGCTGCTCCCGAGTCCAGCGCCCCGCTTGGGCCCCCAAGACGCTTGCCAACTGGCGGAGCCTTGGCGAGGGACCCCGATTCGTTCGCTACGGCGGCCGCCGCGTCGCGTACCTGGTCAGCGACCTCGTCGAGTACCGCGAGGGTTCGAGGGCTGCGGCCTGATCATGGCCGACGAGCCGATCTACGTCGACGGCGTCAGGGTTTTCAGCTAGCCCGACCGCGCGGCGCTGCTCGATTTTCTAAGTGGCGTCTGCGCGGTCTGGTCTTCGTAGTAGACACGGTCGTCGCGCTCGGGTGCCTCCTCTCATCGACATGCTCTCGTATGCAAAGACCAATGCAGGATCAGGCCGGCCCCCTGCCACACGGGATGTGGGAGGTCGTCGCTAGGGTCATGACCATGGACGACAAGCTCACCACTTCGAACGCGGCCCTGGGTGCGGGCACAGGTGCGGGATCGTGATGTTCACCGCAACCCCGACACCTGTGCCGGTGGGCGCTGTGTCAGGCGGCCCCGAGTTCCTCGGAGTCCCGTTGGCGGTCTGGGCGTTCGCCGTGTCGCTGTTGAGCTTCCTGATCGCTCTGAGCGCCCTGGGCTGGCAGGTGACGAAACACTTCCTCGACGGCGGCCGGGTGAGGGTCTACCTCAACACAGCCATCTTGTACCCCGAGTTCATGATCGCGACGAACCACTCGGGGAAGCATCAACTACAGAACAAGCACCCCGCGATGGAGGTCACTCGAAACGGCAAGGCGCTGGAACTTGCGCAATTGGTCGTGGAGAATCCCGGACGTACGGCCCTCACCATCTACTCCCCCGGACTCCAGTTCAGCGGGCACGGCAAGAAGAACCACACAGTCGTCCCGCGGATGTTCGAGACTGAGGGAACGTTCGGCCCGGACGGAGCTGTCACCGACACGGTTGTGAGGCTCGAGCCCTACGCCCGCGTCACATTCCTGCTCGACTACTGGAGCTCGGTGCCTGGGCTCCTGAAGGATGCTCCGAAGGGTTACGTGGATATCCGAGGGCACGTCAGCGTCGCCGGACGAACCAACCGCCCGCAGAGGTCGAGCTACCGGAAGCGGTGGCGCATCAAGCGTGGCATGTACACAGCGATTGAGGGCTCTCCCGATTTCACGCCTCTTGCGGTGCTGTGGCGGGAGATGTACCTCCGCCTGCCGAAGGACGGCGATGAGCAGGACGTTCATCCGTCGCACAAGAGCCGTCCGACCCGGCGCTACGCTGCCGGTTACCTGCTCGACCGTGCCATGTCGCGCTTCGAGGAGCGTCCTGACCGCGACGAGTTGATCGAGGTCCTCCACGACCTGGCGAAAGCGGATGGCGACAAGTTCCCCTACTTTGGCTTGCATCTCTGGGAAGGGTACGAAGCGCTCGATCGCATGGAAGGACATCTCACGCCGTGGACGGAGGGCCTGTTCACTGCGACGCAGTCAAAGAAGACGGCTCCGCAGGACAGTTCAGCTGACGGTGACGAATCTGTCGGCGAGGGTGAGTCCGTAGCGGTGCCTTCGGAGGAAGCCTAGATAGGCGCAGGGCTCGTCGGTATCGTCGGTACATGGAGTACGAGCACATCGACGGGCCGGATGGCCTCGACATCCGTGTGCCGACGGATGAGAGCTATCGGACGTGCTCGATATGCGGCGGGGACTGTGAGCCGGACACCTCACTAAGCGCTGACGGCACGGGCGTGCGCGTTGCGTTCATGTGTGCGGAGCACGGCGTGCAGTCGGTGGTGGATCCGTTCTCGAACAGTCGCTAAGCAGCTGACGCTGAGAACTACTCGCCGGGTATCGCGAGCAGCTGCTTGATCATCGCCGCGATATCGTCCCGCTTGACCTGGGGTTGGAACGTGACGTCGAACGACTCAGAGCTCATGGATTCGAAGAACCGCTTTGCGGCCTTCATCTTGAGCTGCTCGCTCTTGCGCATGTCCGAGCGTTTCTCAACGTCCTTCGTCTCGATGACAAAGTTCAACGAGAGTCTGCCGTCCTCGCGCTTCAGCACATACATGAAGTCCGGGCTCGTCGTGCCGCCGAAATACAGCGGGATCCTCACCGACCTGCGAGGGATCTTGCCGAACACGATGACCTCATCGAGCTTGGAATCGCGGATCGTGTCGTGTTCCTTCGGCGAGTCATAGACGAACGCGTCGTAGAGGAACATCTCCGGGACCGTTGCGTTGTTGTCGCGATGGATCCCGATGTTGCCCTGGACGATGCTCTCAAGCGGAGCGCCATCGGCGTCGGTGAGCGGGGTACTCCCGGCGACGCCGTCAATGCGCGAGTAGGAGAACCGCTCGAGAAAGGTGTTCTCCATCCACTCCGTGAACTGGGCGACGAACTCACCAAGTGTCTCTTTGTTGAAGAAGTCGCTCGGAAGAGCCTTCTTCGCATTCGAGCGCACCAGGCCGGCGTGCACCCGATCGATCGGGAGTGCAGTCTGCGAGTGGAGGAGCTTAAGCCACTCGCCGTACGGCACCGTCTCGGTCGCGTTGAAGGTGTCCTTCGTCTCCGTGCGAACCTCGAGCCCTGCCTCCTCGCTCTGGACGACCACCTCCTGTGCGAAACGCCCGAATGATTGCCGGTAAACATCGGCGTCGAGCACGGCGTCAATACAGGAGTCGATCTCCTCCTGCGAGAGCTCGTCCAGCCGGAGGTAGTACTTCGCGTTGATCGTCTCCCAAAGGTCCTTGAGATCGGCGTACCGCTCCGGTCGGATTCCGACCTTGACCTTTTGATCGCCCTTCACAACCTTGTCCGGCTTGAGACCGGTTGCGTTGAACGCTGGATAAGCCGCGTACAGATCGTCCTCGCGTCCGGGCACGACGTTCTTGTCCGGGTCCACGAATCCCAGCTGCAACAGCTCGATGAAGAGCTCGGTCTCTGTCTTGCCGAGGTCGGCGGCGACTTTGGGCAACAGGTCTTTGACCGGAGCCGGCCCTGTGGCCGCGTCGGAGTTAATCTCGTCAACGAGCGAGTCCGCGAACGCGCGCTCGGTGTAGTCGATGAGGTAGGTCAGGTAGAACTGCTCACCAGAAAGCCGCGATCCCTTCGCGTCGACCGGAAGGCGCAATCCTCGGCCAACCTCCTGAAGCTTCGAGATCTCCGAGCCCGACGAGCGAAGCTTCACGATCTGGAAGACGTTGGGGTTATCCCACCCCTCGCGCAGCGTCCACTTGGAGAAGAGGAAGCGTCGCGTGTTCGGAGCGCCATCGGGGCCGGTGAACGAGAGCAGCGTCTCCTTGTTGCGGAGGATGTCATCGACCTCACGTCTGATGTCTTCGTCGGCGGTTGAGTTGTCCGCCGCGAAGTAACCTCCGTTGGTCGCCGACACATCGGCAAGTGAGGCCTGGAGATAGGCGACGTATTCCTGCGCAACCGAGGAATCGTCGCCCTTGCGCTTGTCAATCTCGACAGCGAGCCGCGCGGCAAGCAGTTCCTCGAAGCGAACGCGCAGGTGTCCACTCGTGTTGTCACCGCCGCGGTATGACTCGATCGAGTCGATGAAGAACAGCGTGAGCGTCTTTACCTTGGTCGTGCGCCGGAAGTTCTCCCACTCCGCCTCGAAGTGGTTCTTGAGCGCCTGCTCCATCATCAGGCTCTGGTACGTGTCTGAGTAGACCTTGGCCGAGAGGATGTCGCCGGTCGCCAGCACCTGACCGTTCGAGAGCGTGACGCCAGATTTGATCGCCGGATGGTCGGGCTTGCCGATCGATGTGACCGTGATGCCAGCGAAAGCCCCATCGGCGATCGAGAGCGAGTCGTCAAGATCGAGGGTGAGAGACTTGCCCGTATCCAGGTTTTGGAAGGTCGCTTGCTTGGGCTTGCGCGCTGACAGGCCGGTCAACTTCAGACGCGTTGTCTCGCCGGTCGCATCGACCGGGTATTGGATTTGGACGCCCTTCACCAACTGCTCGTTGAATGCCTCGACCGCACCGAGGTTGAAGACGAGGTTGTTGTAGTCCGTTTTGCCGCTCTTATCGAGCTTGGGGAACGTTGCACCGAAGCGGAAGATCGCCAGCGGCTGGATCTCATTGACGAGCGTCTGGTACGCCTTGTTCTCTCGACGGAAGCGGTGAGGCTCGTCCATGATCACGATGGGGCGGGTCGCTCGAAGCGCCTCGTACGGCACACTCGCTGTGCCGAGCACCGTTTGGTCGTAGTCCGTGGACATGGTCGCCTTCGAAAGAAGCATCCCGTCGGTCATCAGCAGTGCGGAGATCCTGCCGCGAGAGAGGCGAGAGCCGTGCACGAAGCTCGCGATGGCACTCGGGAACATCTTCCGCCCCTTGGAGCGCTTTTGTGGATCGAGGACGTCCAGCTGAAGGCTCAGCCGGCCACCGTAGGCATCGGCGAAGTACTTTCGGGCGTAGTCCGACTGAATGAACGCCTTGGTGCCTTCCTTGATCGGAGTCGAGGGCACGAGAACGATGAACTTCGTGAAGCCATAGAGCCGGTTGAGCTCGTACATGAGTTGCGTGTACACCAGCGTCTTGCCGGTGCCCGTCTCCATCTTCGCGTCGATGCCGAGCACGCCGTCATCGACGCGACTGCGCCACGTACGCGGGATCGCATCGATGCCGTCGACGATGCCGGACTGGATCGCTTCGATGTTCTGCGCGAGTTGAGGGTCCACCAGGTCGAAGGTGACGTTCGCCTCGGGCGATGTACTGCGATCCAACTCGACGTCGTGGAACACCCGGGTAAGGGATGTGAGCGCCCGCTGCTGATGCTCAAGTGTTTGGAGGCGAATCTGCATGTCAGAACCGCTCGATCACGGAGACGGTGCGGCCGGACTTGAGGGACTTCAAGTTCTGCTTCAGTTCGTGCATCACCGAGAACGTCACCGAATATCCGAAGACGACCAGCCTGTTCAGGTCGAGCTCGCCCTTTTCCAGCTTGGTCACAAGAGCGAGGAGATCCGCGCTGGTCAGACCGGGCTGGATAACGTAGCCAGAGTCGCCGCAGACGCGGAGCTCGTACTGATCGAGTTGGACAGTCTGCACGTCCGCCGTCAGGCCGAAGCCGTCCTGCAGCAGCCAGGTCGAGAGCGCCACCTGGTCGCCTGGAGTTCCATTGAGATCGAACTTCGACACGAAATCGCCACTGAACAGCACGTCGTTCGCATCGGGATCGAAGGACTGCAACTCATCCAACGTCGTCTCGCTGGGTTCCTCCAGCCGGAAGAGTCGGAAGCCGTAGTCGATATCGGCGTCAGTGTCTGCCTTGATCTTGGCCGCGGCCTTCGCGATTCGGGCGCGACCGATCTCATCGATCGTCGAGTAACCTGCCTTTTCAGCGGCACCGCCAGGCTTCACCTTCTCAGCCAGCTGCACCATGACGAACTTGCGCCGACCGGCTTCCCCGTCTTCGGCATTGAGCTGCATCACCGCGTCCGCGGTGGTCGCCGAACCGGAGAAGAAGTCGACGATGATCGCGTCTTTCGCTCGGAGCGTGCTGTACTCGACGAGCTTCTTGACCAATCGAACCGGCTTGGGATGGGAGAAGATGTCAGGCCCGAGCAACGCTTCCACCTCGGAGGTACCGTCGGCGGTCGTTCCGGCGTCGAGCAACATTGAGCTGGGTGTCTTCGTGTCGCCCTTTGCAACCCGCTCTTCGTAGAACAGTTTGCGCTGCGGGCGACTCGTCCCTCGCTTACCGAATGCGATCCGGCCGTCCGCCATCAACGCTGCCATCGACTGAGAGTTGATGGCCCAGGAACGTCCCTCAGACGGCCAGTATTCTTCGCCGGTGAGTGGGTTCGTCACCTGGTACATCGTGTCGCCGCCCGGTTTGTTGGCGTCGAGAGGAACGAGCTTCCACGGACCTCGTGGATCACCGTCTGGGTTGGCATACTCGGTCTCATCGAGGACGTCTCCCCAGATGGTGAGTTTCAAGCGGTCCTTGGCGTACACGAGTGTATGCGTGTGGTTCTGCGAGAACTCGCGGTCATCAGAGATGGACCGCCTTGATTGCCAGATGAGATCGGACACAAAGTTCTGCTCACCGAATACCTCATCGCACAGCAGTTTCAGGTTGGCAGCTTCATCGTCTCCAATCGAGATGATGATCATGCCTTCTTCCGACAAGAGCTGCTGCGCGAGTTCGAGCCGCGGGTACATGAAAGTCATCCAGGCAGAGTGCGACGATTTGCCTCGCAGATCGATGATGCGCTGGGCTTCTTCGTCACTGAGCCCGATCTTGTTGACCAGATCCTTTGCAGTGAAGCCGAAGTCGTCGTTGTAGACAAACCCGTCGGAGCCGGTGTTGTACGGCGGATCGATGTAGATGCACTTCACTTCGCCGGAGTATGAACCAAGAAGTTGCTTGAGAGCATCAATGTTGTCGCCGACAATGTAAAGGTTCTCGGACGAGGCGTTCGCTTCCTCAGCGTTGTGCTCGAGATCCGGCACCACGACGGTCTCGGTCCTCGTCGAGGTCAAGTACTTCGCGTAAGACTTCCCGAGGAACTTGAGCTCGTAGCCTTCACGGGTTAGGTTCACCTCGCCAGCGCGGAGAGCGGACTCGAGGCGATCGAGCATGAAGCCGCCGTCCTTATCGAAATACTCTGGCAGGGCGGCGTAGAGCCGCTCGATCTCGAAGTCGTTAGGGGCGGTCGTCTCGTTCGCCTCGTGAGCGTCTCTGATCATTGACCGTTCTCCTTATCGGTGCCTACTGTTCTCGACCGGGCCCACGGCTGCTCGGAGCGTGGCAACGGCGTCACTCATCCTATTGGGAAGCCTCGAAACGCCTGATCTCTGAGGCAGAAGTGGATGCGAGCACCCGTCGGAGCAGGGCAGTTCGTCCGGCAGCGCCGCAGCAGGCGAAGCCACGTATTCCTTCGTCGATCTCGCCGTCCGGAGCGTTGGACGGCCGAGCCTCGTCGCGTCGGAAGACGCCCCATTCACGATCCAGTTCCCCGAGGCTGTGCGCGAGCTTCTCCCGGAGGACGACCGCCCCGTCATCGACACGTACACGCTGACGCCGAGCAGCTTCGCGCCGGGGCTGTGTGCGCTGCACGTCGTCGCGACGCCGCACCCAGACGGACCCAGCCTGGAGGGTCTCTACGGCGGCACGATCGACTCCGAGGGCACGGTCGTCAAGCGCGGTGCCGTCTACGGTGCAGATCTCTACGGCCCCGCCGTCGAGCTGGTCGACTCCCTACCGAGCGACGAGAAATTGAAGGACGCGGTGCGCGGCACCACCGAGGACGTCTCGCTCACCTACGCGCTCGACGACCTGTCCGAAGCCGTGATCGTGAAGAACTGCTCGACGTCGACGGACGACGAGTACATGCGTCTGGGCTTCGGGAACGGGGAGCTCGACTACGTCTCCGACGTCGAGCCGGCAGACGACCTGTTCGACGACGTGGTGCTCGCGCACTACGCAGGCGACGTCGCGGTCAGCGTCTTCAGCGACGGTCTCACGACGGTCGTCGACTCGACCATCGTCGACGCGGAGCCCGACGTGCTCGGTGAGTGGGTGCTCATCGAGGAGTGAACGGAGGCAGACAGAAGCCCCTGGCCATCGGCCAGGGGCTTCGTCGTATCAGCGTGAGCGGATGAAGCGGGTGACGTCATCGGCGTAGTCGACGATGCCGTGAGCGACGGCGCACGGGGCCTTGCCCTCGCAGACGCCCTGCGTCTTACCGACAGCCCAGGTGCGGTACGCGTCGACACGGTCGCCCAGAATCTCTCCGAGCTGTGTCGCGGTGTAGCCGAGGGTGCACGCGGGCTCGGGGAGGGTCACGGCGACACCTCAGGATCGTTCTCGGTGGTAATGGGTCCACCGCTTGGCGCGACGAAACGGGCACCAGCGCTCATCAGGGCCGCTCGCGCCGCCTCCTTCGACATCTGGTCGGTAGCCACGAGCTGGCGAAGCGCGAAGAGGTCACGCGTATCGATCAGCGACCCAGAGCTGTACTCGGCGAACGTCGCGAGGTCATCCTCGCGAGACCCCAGGGCCGTTTCGCGCTGTGCAGGATCCGTTTCGCGGTACGCGTTCACGACGTACCAGAGAGCATCAGCCTGTGACCCGGTGGACGCGGCGTAGGCGACGGCAGCGCCGTTGAGCTGCTGGAGGTCGTTCGATTTCGTTGCCCCGGCGTACCCCTTGACTTCAACCAGCGCTGTCCAGCCCTCGTGCTTCACGCGAAGGTCCTCTCGCTTCTTGCCCTTGTTCTGCGGGAGGGCGTCAGAGTCGATCACGTCGAAGCCGATGAGCTCCAACGCGTCGCGGACGGCCTTGACGAGGTCATCGCCCGATTCCGACAACAGAGCACGCCACTCTTCACCAGCGCCTTCGGCAGCATCGACCTTCGAGGTGAGCGCACGTCGCTTCTCGTCTGCCTCCTGACGACGACGGGCTTCCTCCGCGTCGAACGAGGCGAGAGTGCCGCGGGCGGCGATCTCGTCCGGCGACGACCACTGGTCGGCACGTCGCCATTCTGCTGTCACGGGGAATGTATCCGGGTCCGCTGCACGCCACCGATCAAAGGCCGCGCGCACCCAGTCGACGAGCGCGCTGCGCGCGATGTCCGGGAGCCAGAAAACTGAGTCCTTCACGACACCGTCTTCTTCTTCCTCGAGAATCCCCGCCAGCACGCGGGGGTTCGAGAGCCGCTCACGCAACAGTGGATAGACGGTTCGCTTCGGGTGGACCATGCCCGTGAAGCCCGTGTACGTGGCTTTCTCGGCTGGCCAGCAGCTTCGACGGACGAGCGAGACAAGACCGGATTGATTCGCGAACTCGGTCAGCTCAAATGAGTGCGAAGGCTTGAACTGCGTGCGCGCCCTCGTCGGCGGCGTGTGGCTCGACGACCCCGAGCCTGACGCAACCGGAAATCGCGGTTGCTTCGTGTCCACCGGAGCAGCGAACGCAATTCGACGGGAGAGAAGTCCGGCAGCGTCAGAGAAATCGGCGTTCACGTGGATCAGCACGTCGTGTTCTTCGAAGTGCACGTCATACATGCGTTCTGTCGTCGTGATGCTCCCCACGACAGGACGAAGCGACTCGACTTCGGCGTCGGTCAGTCCGATCGCGAGAACCCGAGGCCGTGGAGCGTCAATCTCGATCTGCATGCTTCCGATCTTGTCAGCACTCACAGATGGGCTTCACCGGTCGCGTACTCCAGGCACGACATGCAGCAGTCGCCGCCGATGTCGTGGTGCGCACGCAGCATCATCGGATCGTGGCCGGTGTGCCAGAGGTGGGCCTCCCCCAGGCCGGGATCCCCCGGACCAGGAACGACGCCGCACAGCGGCAGCAGATCGCCCCGGTCGGCGTACACGTGGTGGACGATGGTGGCGCGTGCGATCATGACGAGTCCTCGCGAGGTGGGAACCCCCTGCCGGAGCCGGGGTCAGACGGGATCCACTCACGATACGAGACGGGTCCGACAGCAGATCGGTCCGCGCTAGACTCGCGTCATCAGAACCCTGCGGCCGACACCGGCACGCAGGTTTGCCTGTTTCTAGCGGTGACTCTAGCGGCGACATTGGCCGTTTCGTCACCCTGCAGAAACGACGAAACCCCGGAAAATCGTTGATTTTCCGGGGTTTTTGGTCGGGCTGACAGGATTTGAACCTGCGACCCCTTGACCCCCAGTCAAGTGCGCTACCAAGCTGCGCCACAGCCCGTGGCAGTCCGCGCTTTCGCGCGGGCAACTCCACAATCCTAGCCGACGGAATCGCCCACCGCGAACCGGCGCCGCCGGGCGTGGCGGGGAATCGTCTGAACCCGTTTTCGTTGCCGGTGTCCGCGGCCTGGCGTACGGTGCCTGCATGGCGACGATCACCACAGAACCGGCCACCATCACCCGGTGGGACGACGTTCAGCACTCGCTGTCGGGCGGCGGTGACGGGCGCAGCTGCCAGTGCATCTGGCCCATCGTGCGCAACAAGGTCTGGAACTCCACGACCCTCGATGAGCGTCGCGACATGCTGCACGACGAGATCGAGGCGGGCCCTCCCCCGGGTCTCATCGCCTATGTCGATGGCGAGGCAGCCGGGTGGATACGCGTCGGTCCGCGCACCGTGCAGCAGCGCATCCTGCACACCCGTGCCATCACCGCGGCCACCTTACAACCGCTCGACGATGATTCGGTCTGGGCGGTCACGTGCTTCGTCGTGCGCAAAGAGCACCGCGGGAAGGGCCTGAACGCCGCGCTCCTGGCATCCGCCCTCGACTACGCCCGCGACTCCGGCGCCCGCGTGATCGAGGCCTACCCGGTCGACACCTCGACCGGATCGCATCGATCCAACGACCTCTTCCACGGCACTCTCTCGACCTTCCTCGCCGCCGGATTCGAGCACGGCCCCGCCCTGACCGGAGGACGAGTACTCGTGACGCGCGGCCTGGCCGACTGATCCCGGCGCATCGAGGTACTACGGTGGCGCCATGAGCACCACGTACCCGACCATCGAAGATCCGGAACTCGGCACCCTCTCGCGCGCCGAGACCACGCTCGACGATGGCGACGTCGTCACCCATGACTGGTACTCGGGCGCGCTGACGATCGACGGGCGCGAGCTAGAGCTGATGATCGACGGAGCCGACGCCGATACGGTCGGCGCGCTGCTCCCCCGTGCCCACGCCATCGTCGCCGACCTCGACGGTGTCCGCCGCCGGGCATCCGACGCCGTCATCACCCACTTCAGCGACAGTGAGCCGACTGCTGCTCAGCTCGACGAGGGAGCCGACGATCTCGTGCTCGACACCCTCGAGATCACCAGCGACGCGACCGTCCTGCACTTCACCGACTCGTGCGGGCAGCACTTCCCCGAGGGATACTGGCCGGCAGTGCACCTCGACCTCGACGGCGAGGTCGCCGAGGTCACGGTCGAGGGCTGACCGCTCAATACGATGGGAGGATGCGCCGCAGCATCCGCCCGCTCGACATCGCCGTCTGGGCGCCGTATATCCTCCTCACGATCATCCACGTGATCGCGCTTGCCGCGCAGAGTCCGCTCGCCCCGCCGACGAAGCTGACGCTGATGCCGCTGCTCGCGCTGCCGGTGCTGGCTGCGGCACCCCGGATCCGACCGCGCGTCGCCGTATCGCTGCTGCTCGGCGCACTGCTGTTCTCCTGGCTCGGCGACGCAGCGGGCACCTTCTTCCCCGACGGACCCGAGCTGCCGCTGATGCTGCTGTTCTTCGGCATCGCGCACATCGTCTATATCGTCGTCTTCCTGAGGCTCACCGCCCGCCGTCGGCTGCCCTGGAGGACTCTGATCTACGCCGTCTGGTGGATCGGGATGCTGGTCATCCTCGGTCCGCACATCGGCGGCCTCTTCTTCGCCGTCGCGGCCTACGGCCTCGTGCTGGCCGGCACCGCGGCGACCTCTGCCCGGGGCAACGCCACCATCGCCACCGGCGGGGCGTTCTTCCTCGCCAGCGATTCGATCCTCGCGTTCCGCCTCTTCCTGCCCGATATGATGCCCGCCTGGACGAGCCCGGCCGTGATGCTCACCTACACCCTCGGTCAGGGGCTCATCATCGCCGGCGTGATCCGTGCGCTGCGAAAGGAGGAGGTCGGATGATGGATGCCATCAAGCCCGTGCGCGTCGACAGCTGGCTCTGGGCGATCCGCATCTACAAGACCCGCTCGGCGGCCACCACCGCCTGCCGCGCCGGGCATGTGCGGGTGGGCGGGGAGCGCACCAAAGCTGCGCAGACGGTCAAGCCGGGCGACGAGGTGAGAGTGCGGATGTCGGGGTTCGATCGCATTCTCATCGTGAAGCAGACCCTGTCGAAGCGTGTCGGCGCCCCGGTCGCGGTCACCGCCTACGAGGATCGCACTCCCCCGCGCGAGCCGTCGGCGATGCTCGCGGTGCGCGACCGCGGTGCGGGGCGGCCCACCAAGCGCGAGCGGCGGGAGATCGACCGGCTGCGCGGGCGGGATCCGTACGACGACTGAGTCCTAGCCGCGCCAGCTCTAGGCGCGGCCTACGCCCGGGCTGCGCTCAGCCGCGGGCACCCAGCTGGCGCAGCAGCCAGCCGGACGGCTCGACCTTCGCGCCCGCCTCTTCGAGGCGCAGCACGAGTTCGCGGTCGCTCGTCACGGCGGTGACGTCGGCACCGTCGCCGACCAGCCGCCGCGCCTCCTCGACGATTGCGTCGTCACCGGCTCCGTCGGCCCGCACGATGGCGACCCGGGCGCCGTGAGTCTGCTGCCCGGCATCCGGAATCGCGCGGGCAGCGCCCTCCACGACCATCGACACCGGCGGGAACCAGCGGTCGGCTCCGAGACCGAGGCCGGCGGCCTGCACCCCGCCTGCGGCCCATTCCGAGAGCCGGGCGTGCAGACGCGACGCAGCACCCGCGCGGTCTTTCCACCAGCCGTCTGGGACCGAGCCGACGACGTTCGCGGCATCCACCACGATCGCGGGATGCTCGGTCAGCAGTGACCGCAGCAGCGGCCACGAGTCGGCGAAGCCGGGGTGCAGCGGCCGCTCGTCGACCTCATCGACCGGCACCCACTCGAGGGCGAGGCTCTCGGGGTCGCTGATCACCGGGTCGAAAGGGGCGAGCACATCGGCGACGACGGTCGTGTACGACCAGATCTCAAGATCCAGCACGCGAGCGAACCGCGCGTGCAGGGCGCCGTCCGGAATGCCGGCCTCCTCCTGCGCCTCACGCAGAGCGCCGTCGAGCGGCGACTCGTCCTGATGCAGCGCTCCGCCAGGGATGCCCCAGGTGCCGCCGAAGTGGCTCCAGCCGACGCGATGCTGCAACAGCACCCCGCGCTGCGGGTCGACGGCAAGTACCCCCGCGGCGCCGAAGCGACCCCAGTACTTCTCGCCGGTCGGCGCGAGAACCCAGGCGTCTCCCGGATCCTGCGGCCCGAGTGGGCGTCGCGGCTCGTCAGGGGCCGGGGGAACGATCGTCACTCCCCCAGCCTTTCATGCCTCGACGCCCACCGGCGCAGCAGACGGCGAAGCGGATCGCCGAACCTGCGGCACAGGTCAGCGTGCGCCGACCGTGGCTCCGGACCGCAGACGCGATGCAGCGAGCTCCTCCGCGGCGAGCAGCGGCGTCACACCACGGCTCTCGGCGTCATCGAGGATCCCCCGCACGGTGTCGCCGATGCCGGCCACACGCCGCATGATCTCTTCGCTCGAGCCGATGCGCTTCGCCTCGAGGTCGAGGTAGATCACACCACCGGCGTTGACCACGAAGTCGGGCGCGTACAGCACGCCGCGCTGAGCGAGCCGATCGGCACCGGAGCGGTCGGCGAGCGGGTTGTTCGCGGGGCCGCACACGGCCTTCACGTCGAGCGCATCGATGACCTCGTCGGTCAGCACACCGCCGATGCCTGCCGGCACGAAGACATCTCCTGCGACGAGGTGCTCGGTGCCGGGCTCCACCCAGGTCGCGCCGATCTCGTCGGCGAACGCGCGTCGGGCCGGGTTGATGTCGGAGACGGTCAGCTGTGCGCCCTGCTCGGCGAGCCGGGATGCCAGGCGTCCGCCCACCTGACCGAGGCCGGAGATGGTGATGCGGCGCCCGGCAGCTTCTGCCGATCCGGTCAGGCGCTCGAGAACCGCCTGCAACGAGGCGTAGACACCCAGACTGGTCGGGCCAGCCGGTTCACCCGAACCGCCGACGGTCGACGGCAGGCCGACCACGTGCTGGGTGCGCTCGCTGACCGTCAGCATGTCATCGGTCGTCGATCCCACGTCTTCCGCGGTGCGGTACAGGCCGCCCATCAGCTCCACGGCATCGCCGAGGTCGAGGAACGCATCGCGACGGCGATCGGCGTCGAGAGTCTCGCCGGGCGCGAGCCCGATCACCGACTTGCCGCCGCCGGCATCCAGCCCGGCCGCCGCGTTCTTCAGCGTCATCGCCGCCGAGAGCCGCAGCGCGTCGCCGAGCGCGTCGCTCCAGTGCGGATACGTCCACAGACGAGCGCCGCCGAGGGCGGAGCCGAGCACCGAGGAGTGCAGCGCGACGGCGATGAACAGTCCGCTCCGCCGTCCCGTCGTCACCTCCACGCGCTCGTGGGCGAAGTCGGGCAGGGGCAGGGTGTGCGTCATCGCAGTCTCCTCGGGCGGGCCTCGTGGGCCGGGCTGGGGGCGGATGCCGGGATCATGGCATCCGCTCCCCATTCTGCCTCAGAGTGATCTAGCGCTGGCGACGCTCACGAACGCGCATGTTGATGACGATCGGGGTTCCCTCGAACGAGTACAGCTCGCGCAGACGGCGCTGCACGAAGCGGCGGTAGCCGGGGTCGAGGAATCCGGTCGTGAACAGCACGAACGTCGGCGGACGCGTCGACGCCTGCGTGCCGAACAGGATGCGAGGCTGCTTGCCACCGCGCAGCGGGTGCGGGTGCGCGGCGACGAGCTCGGCGATGAACGCGTTGAACTTGCCGGTGGGGATGCGACGGTCCCAGTTCTCGAGCGCCTGCTCGAGCGCGGGCACGAGCTTGTCGAGGTGACGACCCGTCTTCGCCGAGATGTTCACTCGCGGAGCCCAGGCGACGTGCGCGAGGTCCTGCTCGATCTCGCGCTCGAGGTAACGGCGACGGTCGGCGTTCTCCATGTCGTCGTCCGACAGGCGGTCCCACTTGTTGAAGGCGAGCACCAGCGCGCGGCCCGACTCGAGCACCATGTCGATGATGTTGAGGTCCTGCACGCTGATGGACTGCGAGACGTCGAGCACGACGACCGCGACCTCCGCCTTCTCGAGAGCGGCCGAGGTGCGCAGCGACGCGTAGAAGTCGGCTCCCTGCTGCAGGTGCACGCGGCGGCGGATGCCTGCGGTGTCGACCAGACGCCACATCTTGCCGCCCAGCTCGACGATCTCGTCGACCGGGTCGCGCGTGGTGCCGGCGAGGTCGTTCACGACCACGCGCTCCTCGCCCGCGGCCTTGTTCAGCAGCGACGACTTGCCCACGTTCGGACGGCCGATGATCGCCACGCGACGCGGGCCGCCGATCTCGGCCTTCGCGACAGCCGAGACCTCGGGCAGCTTCGCGATCACCAGGTCGAGCAGGTCGGCCACGCCGCGGCCGTGGATGGCCGAGACGGGGTGCGGCTCACCGAGCCCCAGGTTCCACAGCGGAGCCGCCTCGGGCTCCTGGCGGGCGTCGTCGATCTTGTTCGCGACGAGGAACACCGGCTTGCCGCTCTTGCGCAGCAGCTTGACGACGTACTCGTCGGTCGACGTCGCGCCGACCTTCGCATCGACGACGAACAGCACCATGTCGGCCAGATCGATCGCGACCTCGGCCTGGGCGGCCACCGAGCGGTCGATGCCCTTGGCATCCGGTTCCCACCCGCCGGTGTCGACGAGCGAGAAGCGCCGGTCGTTCCACTCGGCCTTGTAGGTCACGCGGTCGCGGGTGACACCGGGGGTGTCTTCGACGACGGCCTCACGGCGACCGAGGATGCGGTTCACGAGCGCCGACTTGCCGACGTTCGGGCGACCGACGATCGCGACCACCGGCAGGGCCGGCGAGTACTCGATGCCGTCCTCGCCCTCGGTGAGACCCTCGAGAAGCGCCGCGTCGTCTTCTTCCAGCTCGTAGTCGCTGAGCGACGCCCGCATCGCGGTGGCGCGCTGCTCGGCGAACTCCTCGTCGAGCGAGGCCATCTTCTCGACGAGATCGTCGGGGGCGCCGGTGTACTCTTCATCGGCCATGTTCAAGCTCCTCTGTCAGCGTCGCGCCGCTGGGCGATCACCGTGAGCACGGCGTCGATGGTCTGCGCGAAATCAAGTTCGGTGGAGTCGACGACGTCAACGCCCTCTGCGGCGTTGAGGAAGTCGACGACGGCGCTGTCAGACGCGTCGCGCTTGTGCAGCGCTTCGGCGACAGCGGCGGCGTTCTCGCCCGCCAGCTCGCCGGCGCGCCGGGCGGCGCGCACCTCCGGCGCGGCGGTGAGCAGGATCCGTACGGGCGCATCGGGCGCCACGACGGTGGTGATGTCTCGTCCTTCGACGATGACGGCCGGGTAGTCGGACTCCGCCACGATGCGGCGGAACATCTCGTTCACCTGGACGCGGATCTCGGGCACGCGTGCGACGCCGCTCACAGCGCCCGACACCCGCGGCTCGCGGATGGCCGCCGTGACGTCGACGTCTCCGACGCGCACGATGCGGTCATCGGGGTCGAGTCCCTGCGTGAACGGGAAGTCGGATGCTGCCGCGCGAACGGCCTCGGCGTCTGCCGTGTCGTCGCCGCGGTCGAGCACGTGCCAGGCGAGCGCACGGTAGGCGGCACCGGTGTCGAGGTAGCCGTAGCCCTCACGCCGCGCGATCTCCTTCGAGACGCTCGACTTGCCGGAGCCCGCAGGTCCGTCGATCGCGATGAACTTGTCGGCATCAGTCATTGGTGTTCCCCGCAATCCGCCAGCCGCGTGCTTCCAGTCCCTCGATCGCACCGCGCAGAGCGGCCGGCGCGACGCTGATCTCGGCGAGACCGAACTGGGCGCCGGGAGAATGCTCCAGACGCAGATCCTCGACGTTCACGTTCAGCTCGCCGAGCTCGCCGAAGAGGCGGCCGAGCTGGCCGGCGGTGTCGTCGACCATGACGACCAGCGTCTCGAAGCGGCGGTTCTGACCGTGCTTGCCCGGCAGGCGCTCCACGCCCTCGTTGCCCTGGCGGATGGCATCCGCCACCGTGCGACGCGCCCCGGGCGCGTTCGGCTCGCGCAGAGCATCGGCCACCTCGGCGAGATCCACCGCCAGCGCGTCGAGCAGCTCGACGACGGGCGCGGCGTTGGCTCCGAGGATCTGCACCCACAGCTCGGGCGCAGACGCGGCGATGCGGGTCGTGTCGCGCACGCCCTGACCCGCGAGGCGCAGCGAGCCCTCCTCCGCCTCGGCCAGCCGCCCAGCGAGCAGACTCGCGATCACCTGGGGCACGTGCGAGGTCAGGGCGACAGAGCGGTCGTGCTCTTCGGGAGTCATCTCGAGCGGCATCGCGCCGACGTCGAGCGCGAGCGCTTCGACGAGGGCGAGGTCGGCTGCGCGGGTCTCCTCGTCGCGGCAGACGACCCACGGGCGACCGATGAACAGATCGGCTCGCGCGGAGATCGCGCCTCCCCGCTCCCGTCCGGCCAGCGGGTGCGAGCCGATGTAGCGCGAGAGGTCGAGCCCGCGGCGCCGCAGCTCTTCGAACGGCTCGAGCTTCACACTCGCGACGTCGGTGACGACGGCATCCGGATAGGCGGTCAGCTCTGCTTCGATGACGTCGGCGGTGACGTCGGGCGGCACGGCCACGACGATCAGCCGCGGCGCGTCGCCTTCGCGGGCGGCACGGCCCGCGCCGTAATCGATCGCGAGTCGCAGCTGCGACGGCGATGCGTCGGCGAGCACGACGTCGACGCCCTTGGTGCTGAGGGCGTGCCCGAGGCTCGAGCCGAGGAGCCCCGCTCCGACGATGCGCACCGTCCCCGAGAGCCGCGCGGCGTTCTGCGTCGCGCGCGCGTTGTGGGAATCGCTCACTCGTTCTCCTGAGGGCTGTCGTGCGCTCGGCGCTGCTCGGTGGCAGCGGGCGCCGGGGAATCCTGGCGCGACAGAGTCAGAAGTGCGCCTCGTTCGATTTTAGTCAGCTCGCGCGCCTTGCCGACCGGGAGAGTTCCCAGGTGCAGCGGACCGAACTGACGACGCACGAGTTCGTCGACCGGATGACCGACCGCTGCCATCATGCGGCGGACGATGCGGTTGCGGCCGGAGTGCAGGGTCAGCTCCACCAGGCTCGAGCCGCGAGACACGTCGAGAAGCCTGGCCTTGTCGGCTTTGATCGGACCGTCTTCGAGCTCGATCCCCCGTGTCAACCGCGCGATCGTCTGAGCGGTGACCTCGCCGGAGACCTTCGCGATGTACACCTTGGTCACGCCGAACGACGGATGCGCCAGCACGTGCGCGAGGTCGCCGTCGTTGGTGAGGATGAGCAGACCGCTGGTTTCGGCGTCCAGCCGGCCGACGTTGTACAGCCGCTCCGGCCAGTCCTTCGTGTAGCGGCGGAGGTCGGGCCGGCCGTTCTCGTCCTTCATGGTGCTGACCACGCCGGTGGGCTTGTTCAGCATCACGTAGCGCTTCGAGACGTCGAGCTGCACGGCCGTGCCGTCGACATCGATGAGGTCGGTCTCGGGATCGATGCGCGTGCCGAGCTCGGTGACGGTCGTGCCGTTGACGCGGATGCGCCCCTCGACGATGTACTGCTCGATCACGCGGCGGGAGGCCACCCCGGCGTTCGCGAGCGCCTTCTGCAGCCGGATGCCGTCGGGCTGGGCGTTCGCGTTGCTGTCAGAGGTCATCGCATGACTCCTTCTTCGAATCCCTCGGCGCCGTCGTCGAGCAGCGGCGAGATGGGCGGCAGCTCGTCGATCGAGTTGATGCCGAGATGCTGCAGCAGCTGGTCGGTGGTGCCGTAGTTGATCGCGCCGGTCTCTGAGTCGGCGAAGAGCTCGGTGATCAGCCCTCTGGCGAGCAGCGTGCGCACGACCGAGTCGACGTTCACGGCGCGGATGGACGCCACCTGCCCCCGGGTGACGGGCTGCTTGTAGGCGATGACCGCGAGCGTCTCGAGGGCCGCCTGCGAGAGCCGCGCGGGCGCCTGACCGCCGATGAAGTCCGCGACGAGGTCGTCATGGTCCTCGCGCACATAAAGCCGCCAGCCCCCGCCGACCTCGCGAAGCTCGAATCCACGCCGCGGGCCGTGGCCGCTGCCGTCGTAGTCGTCGACCAGGGCCTCGAGCACCTGGCGCACCGCGGGCACGGGCGCATGCACGGCCGCGGCCAGCGCGACCAGCGCGATCGGCTCGTCGACGATCAGCAGCACCGCCTCCACCCGCTCCGCCAGGGGCGTCTCGATGGGCGCCTCTGCGGCTGTGCCGTCTGGCGTCTGCGAGGTCGTCTCATCCACCGCATCGGTCCCGGTCATGGCATCCGTCTCATCTGTCATGGTCATCTCACCTGTCGTAGTCCGCACCGAGGGTGGCCAGCTGCTCGTCCGACCAGCTCTCCGCCGACCATCGCAGGGTCAGCTCGCCGAGCGGCTCGAGCTGCTCGAACGAGAGCGCGGCATGGCGGTACAGCTCGAGCACCGAGATGAAACGGGCGACGACGATGCCGGGCTCCCCCACCCCCGCGACGAGCTCGCGGAACGTCAGCGATTCGCTGCTGCGCAGCAAGGTCACGACGATCGCCGCCTGCTCGCGGATGCTCACCAGCGGCGCATGCAGGTGGTCGAGCCCGACGGTCGGCAGCTCCTTCGGCGTGAACGCCATCAGCGCGATGGCGGCGAAGTCGGCGGGCGTCAGAGTCCAGACCAGTTCGGGCGTCCTGCTGCGATGCTTCTCGTCGAGTGGCACGGCGCGCGCGTGCCGGCGATCCTCGCGCTGAAGGCAGCGGGCGAACCACGACGACACCTCTTTGAAGGCCCGGTACTGCAGGAGACGAGCGAACAGCAGGTCCCGCGCCTCGAGCAGCGCCACGGATTCGGCGTCGACCAGCTCGCCCTGCGGCAGAAGACCGGCGATCTTCATGTCGAGCAGGGTGGCCGCGACCACGAGGAACTCCGATGCCTGGTCGAGCTCCGCGTCTCCGTCGAGATCCTTCAGATACGAGATGAACTCGTCGGTGACCCGGCTCAGCGACACCTCGGTGATGTCGAGCTCGTGCTTCGAGATGAGGTTCAGCAGCAGATCGAAGGGGCCGTCGAAGTTCGACAGCGAGACCCGGAAGCCGGTGTCGGCAGCAGCTTCCTGAGCGTCGTCGAACGGCTCAGGCGACAGCGCCACGGGCGACCAGCTCCCGCGCCAGTCGCAGGTACGCCTGTGCTGCGGCGTGCTCGGGCGCGAACTCGGTGATGGGAACACCCGACACCGACGCGTCGGGGAACTTCACGGTGCGACCGATCACGGTCTCGAGGACGTCGTCTCCGAAGGCCTCGACGACGCGCTCCAGCACCTCACGGGAGTGCAGCGTGCGCGGGTCGTACATGGTGGCCAGCAGGCCATCGAGCTCGATCGCCGGGTTGAGACGGTCGCGCACCTTGTCGATCGTCTCGATGAGCAGCGCCACACCGCGCAGCGCGAAGAACTCGCACTCGAGCGGGATCAGCACACCGTGCGCGGCCGTCAGCGCGTTCACCGTGAGCAGACCGAGCGACGGCTGGCAGTCGATGAGGATGACGTCGTACTCGCCCGACACGTGCCGCAGCACCCGCGAGAGGATCGTCTCGCGGGCGACCTCGTTCACGAGGTGCACCTCGGCAGCTGACAGGTCGATGTTGGCCGGCAGCACGTCGAGGTTCTCGACCGAGGAGTGCACGATGGCCTCGCGCGGGTCGCGCTTGGTGTCGAGCAGCAGGTCGTACACCGTCGGCACGTCGTGCGTCGGGATGCCGAGGCCGGCCGACAGGGCGCCCTGCGGGTCGAAGTCGACGGCGAGAACCCTGCGGCCGTATTCGGCGAGCGAGGCGGCCAGGTTGATCGAGGTGGTCGTCTTGCCGACGCCGCCCTTCTGGTTGCACAGCGCGATGATGCGGGCCGGGCCATGCCCGTCGAGCGGCGCGGGGATCGGGAACCCCTGATAGGGACGACCGGTCGGGCCGATGGGGGTGTCGCCACCCTTCGTCGCCTTCGACCTGCTCTTCGTCACCTTGTCCGCCATCCTGCTCCTTCGTGCTCGCTCGATTGTAGCCGCAGGGCGCCCGCGCGCCGGGGTCGGCACGCGGCGTTGCCTCAGCGCGCCCGCGGGTGGGATGTCGCGTAGACGTCGCGCAGAGCATCCACCGACACGTGCGTGTAGATCTGCGTCGTCGCGACCGAGGCGTGACCGAGCAGCTCCTGCACCACTCGCACATCGGCACCGCCCTGCAGCAGGTGCGTGGCGAAGCTGTGGCGCAGGGTGTGCGGCGACACCTCCGAGGTGATCTGCGCCTGCTCGGCCGCGGCGCGGATCACCAGCCACGCGCTCTGCCGCGACAGCGGTGCGCCGCGCGCGCCGAGGAACAGCCGCGCCGTCGCGCGGCCCTTGGCGGCCAGCTCGGGGCGGACGCGGGTCAGGTATGCGTCGACCGCGGCACGCGCGTACGAGCCGACGGGCACGATCCGCTCCTTGTCGCCCTTGCCGCGCAGCCGCAGCACGTCGCCGTACGCGAGATCGTCGACGTCGAGCGAGACGGCCTCCGAGACGCGCGCGCCGGTCGCGTACAGCAGCTCCAGCAGCGCCCGATCGCGCAACCCGATCGGCTCATCGGGTGACGGAGCGGCGAGCAGCCGCTCGACCTGCTCGATCGTCAGCGCCTTCGGCAGTCGCTGCGGCGTCTTGGGAGGACGCAGACGGCCCGTGGGATCGTCGGACTCGATCCCCTCGCGCACGAGAAAGCGGTGCCAGCCGCGCACCGCCGACTGCAGGCGCGCGAGGCTGGTCGCCGCGGGCGGGGGCTGGGCCCCTGCACGATCGGCGATGAACGCCGTCACGGTACGCGGATCGATGGCATCCGTCGTGTCGATGCCCTGCTCGCTCAGCCACGCCGCGTATCCGGCGAGGTCGCGCCGATAAGCGGCGACCGTGTGCTCGGACAGTCCTCGCTCGATCGTGACGTGACGCAGGTACGCATCGAGCGCACGGTCGACCCGCACGTCAGTCCTCGTCGCGCCGCTGCTCGCGCAGACGGCGCTCGGCCGCGAGAACCCCGATGGCCAGGATGCCGTTGTGCAGCCGCCCCGCGAGCACGCCGTCAGCGGCGTCGGCGAGCGGCACCCACTCGACGCGGATGTCGGCCTCCTCGTCTTCGCGCTCGTGCGCGTCGGCGTCGGAGAGGCCGGTCGCGAGATAGACGTGGATCATCTCGTCGTTGCCGCCGGGGGTCGTCCATGCCGAGACGAGATGCTCCCAGTGCTCGGCCGCGATGTCGGCCTCTTCGGCCAGCTCCCGCCGGGCGGCGACCAAGGGCTCCTCCCCCGGCACATCCAGCAGGCCCGCCGGCAGCTCCCAGTCGCGATGCCGGATCGGATGCCGGTACTGCTGGATCAGCAGCACCCGCCCGTCGTCATCGAGGGCGACGACGGCCACAGCACCGGTGTGCGCGACATACTGGCGGCGGATCTCGCCGTCGCCGTACCGCACCCGATCATCGCGCACATCCCAGACGGCACCGCGGAAGGCGAGTTCGCTCGAGACGACCTCGGGTTCGAACGGCTCGTCGCGGATGGCGCCGACGGGAGCGGGCACGGGAATCACTCGTCGTCTTCGGTGAAGAGCTCGCTGGAGCGGTGCCGCTCGATCGCCGCGCCCACGAGTCCGCGGAACAGCGGGTGCGGCGCCGTCGGACGCGAGCGCAGCTCGGGGTGCGCCTGAGTGGCGATGTAGTACGGGTGCACATCGCGGGGCAGCTCGACGAACTCGACGAGGTCGAGGTCGGGGTTCAGGCCCGAGAAGACCAGACCCGCCTCCGCGAGACGCGGACGATAGGCGTTGTTCACCTCGTAGCGGTGACGGTGACGCTCGGACGCGGTCGGTGCCTCGTAGAGGTCGCGGGCGAGGGTGCCCTCCCCGAGAGCGGCTTCGTACAGACCGAGGCGCATGGTTCCGCCGAGGTCTCCGCCGTCGAGGATCGAGATCTGCTCGGCCATCGTCGCGATGATCGGCTCTGCCGTGTCGGGGTCGAACTCGGTCGACGATGCCTCGGCGATGCCGGCGACATTGCGTCCGTACTCGATGACCATGCACTGCAGACCCAGGCAGATGCCGAGGGTCGGGATGCCCTGCTCGCGGGCGAACTTGAGCGCACCGAGCTTGCCCTCGATGCCGCGGATGCCGAAGCCGCCCGGCACGAGGATGCCGTCGAGGTCGCCGAGGTTCTTCGCCGCGCCCTCCGGCGTCTCACACGTGTCGGAGGCGATCCAGCGGATGTTGACCTTGGTCTCCTGCGCGAAGCCGCCGGCCTTGAGCGCCTCGGTGACCGACAGGTACGCGTCGGGCAGGTCGATGTACTTGCCGACGAGCCCGATCGTGACCTCGTGCTTCGGGTTGTGGACGGCGTGGAGCACGGTGTTCCAGCGCGTCCAGTCGACCTCGCCGGCCTTGGCGTCGAGACCGAGGCGTCGGATGATGTAGGCGTCGAGGCCCTGGTCGTTGAGCGTCGAGGGGATGTCGTAGATGCTCGGCAGGTCGACGGTGTTGATCACGCCCTCGACGTCGACATCGCACATGAGCGCGATCTTGTTGCGGTTGCTCGCGCTCACCGGGCGGTCGCTGCGCAGCACGAGGGCGTCGGGCTGGATTCCGACCTGGCGCAGGGCCGCGACCGAGTGCTGGGTGGGCTTGGTCTTCTGCTCACCGGAGGCGCCCATGAACGGCACGAGCGAGACGTGCACGAAGAACACATTGTCGCGGCCGAGCTCGTGACGCAGCTGGCGTGCCGACTCGAGGAACGGCTGCGACTCGATGTCGCCGACCGTGCCGCCGACCTCGGTGATGATGATGTCGGGCTGCGGCTCTTCCGTGGCCTGCAGGCGCATGCGCCGCTTGATCTCGTCGGTGATGTGCGGGATGACCTGCACGGTCGCGCCGAGATAGTCACCGCGACGCTCGTTGGCGATCACCTCGGAGTAGATCTGACCGGTGGTGACGTTGGCCGCCCGCGAAAGGTCGATGCCGAGGAAGCGCTCGTAGTGCCCGATGTCGAGATCGGTCTCGGCGCCGTCGTCGGTGACGAAGACCTCACCGTGCTCGAACGGGTTCATGGTGCCCGGATCGACGTTGAGGTACGGGTCGAGCTTCTGCATCACGACGCGCAGTCCGCGCGCGGTGAGCAGGTTGCCGAGGCTGGCTGCGGTGAGCCCCTTGCCCAAAGAGGAAACGACACCGCCCGTCACGAAGATGTGCTTCGTGGTGAAGGAGCTGGTGTCGTTGTCTGGCGCCGCAACAGAAGAGTTCATCACGGGCTTTTATCCTATCAGTTGATCGCGGAGCCGAGGCTCAGCAGTTCTCGGGCGTGAGTGAGTGCGGCGTCGGAATCGGTGAGGCCGGAGAGCAGACGAGCCATCTCGGCCTCGCGCTGCGCACCCTCGAGGCGTGTGACGCTCGACGCGGTGACGGCGCCGTCGTTCGACTTGACGACCGAGAGGTGATTGTTCGCGAATGCCGCGACCTGCGCAAGGTGGGTGACGGCGATGACCTGCGAGGTGCGCGCGAGCTGCGCGAGGCGTCTGCCGACCTCGATCGCCGCGGCGCCGCCGATCCCGGCATCCACCTCGTCGAAGACGAACGTCGGCACGGGGTCGGTCCCGGCGATGACGACCTCGATCGCCAGCATGACACGCGAGAGCTCGCCGCCGGATGCCCCCTTCGACACCGAGCGGGGCTCCGCCCCGGGGTGCGGAGCGAGCAGGATGGCCACGTCGTCGCGGCCGTGCGCGGACTCGGCGCCCGGAGAGACGCGCGCCTCGAGGGTGGCGTCCGGCATCGCCAGCGCATGCAGCTCCTCGGTGACGGCTGCCGAGAGCCGGACGGCGGCCGCGGTGCGCACCTCGGTGAGGGCGGCTGCGGCAGCGTCGAGGGCCTCGCGGGCGCTGTCGGCCTCGGCGGTGAGGCGATCGATGCGGCCCCCGTCGTCGTCGAGCTCGGCGAGGCGCAGCGAGCCGGTCTGCCAGATCTGCAGAGCTTCGTCCAGAGAGCCGTGCTGGCGGATCAGTCCGCTCAGCGCGGCGCGACGCTCTTCGACGGCGGCGAGCTCGTGCGGGCCCGATTCGTCGAGGTCCGCGAGGTAACCCGAGAGCTGCTGTGCGAGGTCGGCGGCCCGGTACCCGAGGTCGGCGATCGCGTCGGCGATCTCGCTGAGCCTGGGGTCGGCGCTGCGCTCGAGCGAACGACGGGCCTCGGCGAGAAGCGCTGCCACATCCGGATCGCCCTCCTCGCTCGACAGGGCCGACCGGGCGACGGATGCCGACAGCCGCAGCTCCTCGGAGTTGGCGAGCCGCTCGGCGCGCTCGTTCAGCTCGACGTCCTCGCCCTGCTGCGGTTCGATCTGCTCGATCTCGGCGAGCTGCTCGCGCAGGATCGCGGCCTCGGCCGCGCGACGATCGCGGTTCTCGGTGATCTCGGCGATCTCGGCATCCAGTTCGCGCCAGCGGTTGAAGCACTCCCGGTACGTCGCGAGCGCGGCCGCGACCTGCTCGCCGCCGAAGCGGTCGAGCGCATCGCGCTGCGCCGCCGCCGAGCGCAGCCGCAGCTGGTCGGACTGGCCGTGCACGACGACGAGCTCTTCGGCGAGCGAGGCGAGCACCCCGGCCGGCGCCGGGCGCCCGCCGACGCTGGCGCGGCTGCGTCCTTCAGCGCTCAGGGTGCGTGAGACGTACAGCTCTGCGGTGTCGCCCGCAGGCTCGAGTTCGCCCCCCGCGTCGGTGACGATGTCGGCGATCGGTCCCTTCTGGGGCACCATCCAGACTCCTGCGACGGATGCCTGGGCAGCCCCCGCACGGATGGCGGAGGAGTCGGCTCGGGCTCCGAGCAATAGTCCGAGCCCGGTGACGACCATGGTCTTGCCTGCACCGGTCTCGCCCGTGACCGCGGTGAAGCCGGCGCCGAGAGGCAGCACGGCGTCATCGATCACGCCGAGACCGCGGATGCGCATCTCATCGATCACAGAGCACCTCGCCATCCCGCGACGGGCAGCTGGAATTTGCGGACGAGACGATCGGTGAAAGCGGTCGGATGCAGGCGGGCGAGGCGCACCGGTCGCGAGGAACGACGCACCACGACGCGCGCGCCAGGAGGCAGCTCGTGCGAGCGACGACCGTCGCACCACAGGATGCCGCTGCCGTCGGTGCGCTCGAGCATCTCGATCGCGACCGAGGCCTCGGGCCCGACCACCAGCGGCTTGGCGAACAGCGCGTGCGCCGAGAGCGGCACGACGGCGATCGCCTCGACGGTCGGCCAGATCACGGGACCGCCGGCGGAGAAGTTGTAGGCGGTCGAACCGGTGGGGGTCGACACGACCATGCCATCGCACCCGAAGCTCGACAGCGGACGGCCGTCGATCTCGATGACCACCTCGATCATCCGCTCCCGGCTGGCCTTCTCGACGGTCGCCTCGTTGAGTGCCCAGGTGTCGTACACGACGGCGCCTGCGGCATCCTTCACCCTCACCGAGAGCGCGAGGCGCTCCTCGACGTCATAGTCGCGGTCGATCACCCGGGCGACGGCGGCGTCCATGTCGTCGCGGTCGATCTCGGCCAGGAAGCCGACGTGGCCCATGTTGATCCCGAGCACCGGAGCCTCGGAGCCGCGCACCAGTTCAGCGGCGCGCAGGATCGTGCCGTCTCCGCCGAGCACGATGGCGAGTTCGAGGTCGTGGATGGCGACGTCCGTTCCGAGCAGTCCGACGTCGGCGAAGCGGTGATCGAGAGCGACGAACTCATCGTGATCGGCCGCCGGAAGCACCGGCGTCGCGCCCGCGGCGCGCAGCGCGTCGACGACGCGCAGGGCCGCTGCGACCGTGTCCTCACGCTTGGCGTGGGCGACGACCAGGATGTGGCGCGCGTTCATCGTCCTCCTGCCACGTGTGCGATCTGCTCCGACCATTCTGACGGATCCGTTCCGCGTCCGGGTGCGAGATGCACCAGGTACTCGGCGTTGCCGTGCGTGCCGAGGATCGGCGACGGCAGGATGCCGAGCATTCCCAAGCCGACGTCGTGTGCGCTCCAGAGGGTGCGCTCGACGGCGTCGAGCCTGGCGTCGACGCTGGTGACCAGCCCGCCCTTCACGGCAGTGCGGCCCACCTCGAACTGCGGCTTGACGAGCAGCACCACATCGGCTCCGGGGCTCACCGTGTCGACGATCGCCGGCAGCACCAGGGTGAGCGAGATGAAGGAGAGGTCACCCACAGCGAGGTCGGGGCGTTCGCTCTCGCCCGTGGCCTCGGCCAGCGACTGTGCGGTCATGTGGCGGACGTTGAAGCCCTCGACAGCGATGACGCCGGGGTCGGCTGCGATCTGCTCTGAGAGCTGCCCGTGACCGACATCGACGGCGAGGACGCGCCTGGCGCCGCGTTCACGCAGCACCTGAGTGAATCCCCCGGTGGACGCGCCCATGTCAAGCGCGAGGCGTCGGTCCGCCGCGATGCCGAAGCCGTCGAGTGCGGCGATGAGCTTGTGCGCCGCCCTGCTGACGTAGTGGTCGCCGCCGTCGACGGCGATGTCGGCCGCGTCGTCGACCGGGGTCGACGGCTTGATGACCGTACGCCCGTCGACGCGGACGAGGCCGTCCGCGATGAGGGATGCCGCGTGCGTGCGCGAACGCGCGATGCCTCGCGCGGCGAGGGCTGCGTCGAGGCGGGTCATCGGGGGCCGGGCGCCGCGTCGCCACCGCGCGGTGCGCTCTCGAGACGCTTCATCAGCTCGTCGTGCAGCGACCCGTACGCTTCTGCGCGGTCGGCGAGGGGCTGGCCCTCGATCAGGCGCAGTCTGCTCCAGAGCGCATCGGCCGGCTCATCTCGCGTGTGCTCCATCCGACCACTGTAACGCGGGCCGCCGACGCGGCAGCCCGCGACTCTCAGGGCCTGTGGAATGGATCGTCGTAGAGCTTCTCGGGCACGCGGAACGCGTAGATGGCGAGCCCCGTCGCCCAGATCGCCGCGGCACCGGCGCGAAGCAGGTCGATCTGCGCCGTGCCCTCGGAGAGGATCTGCACGTCGGCGTTCACGATGCGCACCGAGGCTCCGTTGACCGTGAACACGCCGTCCTTCTCGACGGTCTCGGGGTACGGCTCGTGAAGATCGCGCAGGTCGGCCAGGATGTAGTCCGGCCGAGATCCCTTCGGCGCGGCCAGCACATGCTTCGGACGGTCTATGCCGGTGAGCACGAGCGCCGAATCGATGCCTGCACGCACCGCACCCATGACGTCGGTGTCGAGCCTGTCGCCGAGGAACAGCGGACGCTGCGCGCTGAAACGTGCGATGGCCTCTTCGAAGATGGGCGTCTCGGGCTTGCCGGCGACAGTCGACAGACGGCCGATCGCGGTGTGCACGGCCGAGACGAGAGTGCCGTTGCCCGGCGCCACACCGCGTTCGCGCGGAATGGTCCAGTCGGTGTTCGTCGAGATCCAGGGGATGCCGCCCTCGTCCTCGGGAACCTTCAGGGCGAAGGCAGCCTCGGCGAGGTCGGTCCACGCGACATCCGGGCTGAAGCCCTGCACGACCGCCGCCGGGGAGTCCTCGGCACTGCGGGTGACGGTGTACCCGGCCTTCTCGGCCTCGACGACGAGGCCCTCTCCCCCGACGATCAGGATGGTGGCAGGAGCGGGGACCATGGTCGTGAGCAGACGCATGGCCGCCTGCGGACTCGTGACGACGTCATCGGCCGCAACCGTGAGTCCGAGGCCGCTGAGATGTTCGGCGACCGACGCGTCGGTCCGCGACGCGTTGTTGGTGATGTACCCGAGCCGCATCGACTCCGCGACGCGGTTGAGGCTGTCGACGGCATGGGGCACAGCAGTCGGCCCGGCGTACACGACACCGTCGAGATCGGCGAGGACCGTGTCGCGACCGGTCAGCGGCGTGGGTGCCTGTTTCGCGCGGCGGAACAGCGCCATCAGCGATCGGACTCCGCGTCGTCGGACTCGCCCTCTTGAGCGACGCCCTCGTCGGACGCGTCGGGCTCGGAGGATGCGGCAGCGGCTTCAGGCGCCCCGGCCTCGAGCGCCTCGTCCGCTTCTGCTTCCGCCTCGGTGGCGTCGATCTCGTCAGCATCCTGGTCGGATGCCTGAGCCGGCTCATCGGCGGCCTGGTGGTCGTCGAAGTCCTCGATGTCATCCACGAGGCCGTCCTCGACGATGATCTCGTCGTACTCGCCGTCGTGGCCGAGGGCGGATGCCGCCACCTCGGCGCGATGAGTCCAGAACTCGGCCTCATCGGTACGGCCGAGGTCTTCGAGTACGGCCGCACGAGCGGCGAAGAGCGCGGGGCTCCATTCAAAAGCCCGGTTCGGGTCGAGCTCGGGGATCTCGAGCTCGCCGAGAGCCAGCTCGGTCTCGCCCCGGTCGAGGCGGGCACCCGACATGGCGATGGCGAGTGCGACGCGCACAGCCGGTGCCAGGGAGGCGCGGTCGACGGCGCGTCCCTCCTCGAGCGCGCGATCGGGGCGGCCGACGCCGCGCTCGCTGTCGACGATCAGAGCGATCTGGTCGTCGTTGCCGGAGATGCGGCGGTACGTGCGCAGTTCGCGCAGCGCGAGGGCGAAGTCGCCGATGCCATACGCCGTGATCGCGAGAGTCTCGCGAACGACCGCGACGCGGCCGGCGCGGCGCGATGCGGCAAGGGCGTGCTCGTGGGCGCGAGCGGGATCTTCGTCGACGAGCCGGGCGACCATCGCGAGGTGACGCGCGACCTGCTCGGCGTTCTCCTTGCTGAGTGTCTTCAGCTCGTTGCGCGCTGCCGGATGCAGATCGCGTGCGGTGATCTCGTCGGGCAGCGGCGGCTCGGGAATGCGCTCGCGCACAGGGGCGAACTCGTTCTGCGGACGGTCGACGCCGCCGCGCGGGCGGTCGCGGTACGAAGGCCGCTCGCCACGGCTGTCGTCGCGATCGTGGCGGGGGCGGTCGCCATAGGGGCGACGCTCACCGGACTGGTTGCGGTCGCCGTAAGGACGGCGCTCACCCTGGTTCCGGTCGCCGTAAGGACGGCGCTCACCCTGGTTCCGGTCGCCGTAAGGACGGCGCTCACCCTGGTTCCGGTCGCCGTAGGGACGGCGCTCACCGGACTGGTTCCGGTCACCGTAGGGCCGACGCTCACTGGACTGGTTACGGTCACCATAAGGACGACGCTCACCCTGATTACGGTCGCCGTAAGGACGACGCTCACCGGACTGGTTACGGTCACCATAAGGACGACGCTCACCGGACTGGTTACGGTCGCCGTAAGGACGACGCTCACCGGACTGGTTACGGTCACCATAAGGACGACGCTCACCCTGATTACGGTCGCCGTAAGGACGACGCTCACCGGACTGGTTACGGTCACCATACGGACGACGCTCACCGGACTGGTTACGGTCACCATAAGGACGACGCTCACCGGACTGGTTACGGTCACCATAAGGACGACGCTCACCCTGATTACGGTCACCATAAGGGCGACGCTCACCGGACTGGTTACGGTCACCATAAGGACGACGCTCACCCTGATTACGGTCACCATAGGGACGACGCTCACCCTGATTGCGGTCGCCCGACTGAGTGCGGTCGCCGTAGGGACGACGCTCACCCTGGTTACGGTCACTATAAGGGCGACGCTCACCCTGATTGCGGTCGCCGTAAGGGCGACGCTCACCCTGGTTACGGTCACCATAAGGACGACGCTCACCCGACTGGTTGCGGTCACCGTCCCGGCGAGGACCGCGTGACGACGAGTCGCTGTAGCGCGGCTTGCGGTCGGAGTCCGAACGTCGGTTGTGCGCGCCTTCGCCGTCGTTCCGGCGGTCCCGCTGCTCATCTGACATTCTGACTCCCTGTTCTACCGCTAAACGCAAAATGGCCACCCAGCTCTGGGTGGCCATTTTACTTAAGAGAAGTCCGGCGGTGTCCTACTCTCCCACAGGGTCCCCCCTGCAGTACCATCGGCGCTGTGAGGCTTAGCTTCCGGGTTCGGAATGTGACCGGGC
>NZ_JBFBGX010000003.1:0-282413 GCF_040684935.1 Microbacterium sp. NPDC089321
GCCCGGTCACATTCCGAACCCGGAAGCTAAGCCTCACAGCGCCGATGGTACTGCAGGGGGGACCCTGTGGGAGAGTAGGACACCGCCGGACTTCTTCTGTGAAAGAGCCACCCATTGTTGGGTGGCTCTTTTGCGTTAACGCCCCTTGATTTGACTTCCCTGCAGGCCGGGCTATGGTCAGAGGTCAACCGAACCCGCCAGCCGAAGAGGGGAAGCGAGTCCTATGTCTGGAAAGACGCCGCAGTCACGAGCAGGGAAGAAGGCACCCCAGCTCTCACTCAAGGAGAAGAGAGCTGAGAAGCGCGCGAAGCGCGAACCAGAAGCCTTTCTCAAGCCTCGAAAGGGCGCAGCGGGCTGATCCCGCAGACCGATAAGGCGTCGTCCGGACCCCGCAGAGCGGAGACCGGACGACGCCTTCTGCATATGTCAGCGCCTGTCGTATCCGAGGCGGCTCTGCAGCATCCGGGCGGCGTCGAGCACCTCCTGCGCAGGGTCGCTCGCGCGCTCGCCCTCCCACGTCACGGCCACTGCGGCGACCGGCCAGCCGGCATGGTCGTGCACTGCTGCGGCCACCGAACGGAACCCGGGCGTGACCTCACCGTCTTCGCTCGCGATCCCTGCCTGCCGCACCTCGCGCAGCAGCTCTCTCAGCTCGGCGGGACGAGAGGGTCCTCTGCCCGTGCGATCGGTGAACGATGCGGCATCCGGGTAGAGCGCACGCACCTGCGCGCGGGGGAGCGACGCGAGCATCGCGCGACCCGTTGCCGTGAGATGCGCCGGCAGCCGCACGCCCACGTCCGTCACCAGGGCCGGGCGGCGTACGGCCCGTTCCTCGACGATGTACAGCACGTCGCGACCGCTCATCACGGCCAGATGCGCACTCTCTCCGATGCGGTCAGCCAGGGCGGCGAGCAGAGGTCGCCCGAGCCGCGCCAGCGGTTCCTGGCGGGCATAGCCGCCGGCGAGCTCGAATGCACTGGTCCCCAGACCCCAGCGGCGCTCCTGCGGCAGGTGAACGACGAACCCGTGCTCCTCGAGAGTGGCCAGCAGGTGGTAGACCGTCGACCGGGGGATGCCGAGGTCACGGGCGAGCGCCGTCGCGGCGATCGGCGCCGGTCGTCGCGCCAGGTGCCGGAGGATGCGCAGCGTCTGGTCGGCTGCGGGCACCTGAGGACGGCTCGACCCGGCATCCGGTTCGTCTGGGATCACAGACACAGTCTGTCACTCCGGCCCCCGCGGCGGCAGCCGAGGGTGTGGAATCGAGTCATGCCTGAAACTTCTCCCGTGATCGTCGGCGCGGCCCCGCTGTCGCCGGCCGACGTCGTCGCCGTCGCCCGCCATTTCGCCCCCGTCGCGATCGCCGATTCCGCCCGCGAGCGCGTCGCCGCAGCCCGTACCGTCATTGACGGCATGGCCGCCGATCCGAACCCGCACTACGGCGTCTCGACGGGCTTCGGCGCCCTCGCCACCACCTTCATCGCACCCGAGCGCCGCCGTCAGCTGCAGCTCAGCCTGATCCGCTCGCACGCCGCCGGCACCGGAGCCGAGGTCGAGACCGAGGTCGTCCGCGCTCTGCAGCTGCTGCGCCTGCAGACCCTGGCATCCGGCCACACGGGCGTTCGCCCGGTCGTGGTCGACACGTACGCCGCGATGCTGAACGCCGGTGTCACGCCCATCGTCCGCGAGTACGGCTCGCTCGGCTGCTCGGGCGACCTCGCCCCGCTTGCCCATGTCGCGCTCGCCTCGATGGGCGAAGGAGACGTCCGCAACCCCGACGGCGAGCTGGTCGCCGCCGCCGACGCCCTCTCGGCCGCCGGCATCGAGCCGCTCGTGCTCGTCGAGAAGGAGGGGCTCGCCCTCATCAACGGCACCGACGGAATGCTCGGGATGCTGCTGCTCGCCCTGCACGACCTCGAGACGCTCGTCACGACCGCCGACCTCTCGGCCGCGATGTCGATCGAGTCGCAGCTGGGCACGGATGCCGTGTTCGCCGCCGACCTGATGGCGCTTCGCCCGCAGGTGGGCCAGGCCATGTCGGCGGCGAACCTTCGCGCCTTCCTCGGCGAGTCGCCCATGGTGCAGAGCCACAAGGGCCCCGAGGACGGACGCGTGCAGGACGCCTACTCGCTGCGCTGCTCGCCGCAGGTGCACGGCGCCGTGCGCGACACCATGGCCCACGCAGCCACGATCGCCGAGCGCGAGCTGGCGTCGGTGGTCGACAACCCCGTGGTCACCAGCGATGGCCGCATCGAATCCAACGGCAACTTCCATGGCGCGCCGGTCGCTGCGGTGCTGGACTTCCTCGCCATCTCGGTGGCAGACCTGGCATCCGTCTCCGAGCGGCGCACCGACCGCGCCCTCGACCCCGCCCGCAGCCACGGACTGCCGCCCTTCCTCGCGCATGAGGTGGGCGTGGACTCCGGCCTGATGATCGCGCAGTACGCTGCGGCAGGAATCGTCTCCGAGCTCAAGCGCCTCGCCGTGCCGTCGTCTGTCGACTCCATCCCGTCGTCGGCCATGCAGGAGGACCACGTGTCGATGGGTTGGTCCGGCGCCCGCAAGCTGCGACGCGCGATCGACGGCCTCACCCGGGTGCTCGCGATCGAGATCCTCACGGGAGCCCGCGCGCTCGACCTGCGCGCTCCGCTCGAGGCCGGCCCCGCCACCGGCGCGGTGCGCGACCTCGTCCGCACCGTGGCCGCCGGCCCCGGACCCGACCACTTCCTCTCACCCGACATGGAGGCCGTGACCGAGCTCGTCCGCTCGGGCGCCGTCCTCCGCACTGCGAAGGAGCACGCGAATGTCTGAACCCACTCTCCACGACCCCACCCGCAGCATCCGCGCCGCGCGCGGAAACCAGCGCACCGCCAAGAGCTGGGGCGCGGAGGCCGCCAAGCGGATGCTGATGAACAACCTCGACGCCGAGGTCGCCGAGCACCCCGAAGACCTCGTCGTCTACGGCGGCACCGGCCGCGCCGCGCGCAGCTGGGAGGCGTACGACGCGATCGTGCGGACCCTCGACGAGCTCGAGCCCGACGAGACGCTGCTCGTGCAGTCCGGCAAGCCGGTCGGCGTGTTCCGCACCCACGAGTGGGCGCCGCGCGTGCTCATCGCGAACTCGAATCTCGTCGGCGACTGGGCCAACTGGCCCGAGTTCCGCAAGCTCGAGGCCGAGGGCCTGATGATGTACGGCCAGATGACCGCCGGCTCCTGGATCTACATCGGAACCCAGGGCATCCTGCAGGGCACCTATGAGACCTTCGCGGCCGTCGCGCGCTCGCTGGGCAAGGACTCGCTCAAGGGCACCCTCACCCTCACGGGCGGCGCCGGAGGCATGGGCGGCGCGCAGCCGCTGGCCGTCACGCTCAACGACGGCGTCGTGCTGATCGTCGACGTCGACGAGTCGCGTCTGTCGCGCCGCGTCGAGCACGGCTACCTCGACGAGTACACCACCGACCTCGACGCCGCCGTCGCTCGTGTCATCGCCGCGAAGGAGGCGGGCGACGCCCTGTCGGTGGGCGTCGTCGGCAACGCCGCCGAGGTGTTCCCCGAGCTCAAGCGCCGTCAGGACGCCGGTGAGCTGACGATCGACGTCGTGACGGATCAGACGAGCGCGCACGACCCGCTGGCCTACCTGCCCATCGGCATCTCGGTCGCGGACTGGAAGGCCGAGGCCGAGCGCGACCCCGAGGAGTTCACCCGTCGCTCCCGCGAGTCGATGGCGGCGCACGTCGCCGCCATGGTCGCCTTCCAGGATGCGGGCGCCGCCGTGTTCGACTACGGCAACTCGATCCGCGCCGAGGCCGTGCTGGGCAGGTTCGACCGCGCCTTCGAGTTCCCGGGCTTCGTGCCTGCGTACATCCGTCCGCAGTTCGAAGAGGGCCGCGGCCCCTTCCGCTGGGCTGCTCTCTCGGGCGACCCCGAGGACATCTACAAGACCGACCGGGCGATCGCAGAGCTCTTCCCGGAAGACAAGGCGCTGCACCGCTGGCTCGACAAGGCTGGCGAGAAGGTGCACTTCGAGGGCCTCCCCGCGCGCATCTGCTGGCTCGGCTACAAGGAGCGCCACCTGGCAGGCCTCAAGTTCAACGAGATGGTCGCCTCCGGTGAGCTGTCGGCGCCGATCGTGATCGGCCGCGACCACCTCGACTCCGGCTCGGTCGCATCGCCCTACCGCGAGACCGAGGCCATGAAGGACGGCTCGGATGCGATCGCCGACTGGCCGCTGCTGAACGCCCTGCTGAACACGTCGTCTGGTGCGAGCTGGGTCTCGCTGCACCACGGCGGCGGCGTCGGTATCGGTCGTTCGATCCACGCCGGTCAGGTCACGGTCGCCGACGGTTCGGACCTGGCCGCCGAGAAGCTCGAGCGCGTGCTGACGAACGATCCGGGAACCGGCGTCATGCGTCACGTCGACGCCGGCTACGAGCACGCCCGCGACATCGCTCGCGAGCGCGGACTCAAGGTGCCGATGCTGTGAGCAGCACGCTCATCACGAACATCGGGGAGCTGACGACCAACGTCGGCTCCCCGGGGGACCGGTTCGGCACGCTGGCCGACGCGGCCGTCCTCATCGAGGACGGCCTGATCTCGTGGGTCGGCCCGTCGGTCGACGCGCCGACGGCCGACGAGACGGTGGATGCCGGTGGGCGTGCCGTCATCCCGGGCTTCGTCGACAGCCACAGCCACATCGTCTTCGGCGGCGATCGAGCCGCCGAGTTCGAAGCGCGCATGGCGGGGCAGAAGTACGCCGCGGGCGGCATCCGCTCCACCGTCGCGGCCACCCGCGCGGCGACCGACGCCGAGCTGCGCACCCGAGTGCGCGGGTTCCTCGACGAGATGCTCGCGCAGGGCACGACGACGGTCGAGATCAAGAGCGGGTACGGGCTCGACGTCGAGACCGAGGCGCGCCTGGTGCGTCTCGCCGCCGAGGTGACCGAGGAGGTCACCTATCTCGGTGCGCATGTCGTTCCCGCGGAGTACGCCGACCGCGGCGACGCCTATGTCGACCTCGTGATCGGCGAGATGCTGGATGCCTGCGCACCGCACGCCAAGTGGATCGACGTGTTCTGCGAGACCGGGGCGTTCAGCGTGACGCAGTCGCGCCGGGTGCTCGAGGCCGGCATCGCACGCGGACTGAAGCCGCGGGTGCACGCCAGCCAGCTCGGACCAGGAGAGGGCGTGCAGCTCGCGATCGAGCTCGGTGCCGCATCGATCGACCACGGCACGTACCTGACCGATGATGACGTGACCGCGCTCGCCGCATCCGACACCGTGCTCACCCTGCTGCCCGGCGTCGAGTTCTCGACCCGCCAGCCGTACCCCGACGCCCGGCGTCTGATCGACGCGGGCGTCACGGTCGCGATCGCCTGCGACACGAACCCGGGGTCGAGCTTCACCTCGTCGATGCCGTTCTGCATCGCCGTCGCGGTGCGCGACATGGGCATGACGCCCGCCGAGGCGGTCTGGGCCGCGACGGCCGGGGGAGCGGCTGCGCTGCAGCGCTCGGACATCGGCGTGATCGCGCCCGGCGCGCGGGCGGACCTCGTGCTGCTCGACGCGCCGACCCGCGTGCACCTGGCGTACCGGCCCGGTGTGCCGCTGGTGAAGACGGTCTGGAAAGACGGCGTCGCGACCCGCTGACGCGGGGCGATGATTCAGGAGGACGACATGGCACTCTCACACGACGAGCTCTGGCCGCGCGCCGGGTCCTGGCCTGCGCCCGTGGCGGGCGAGAAGGCAGACGCCGCGATCCTCGGCATCCCGACCTGGCGCACCTCGCTGTCGCCGACCGGCGCGCATGCGACGCCGGCGGCGATCCGCGACGCGCTGCCCCGCTACAGCGCCACGCTCATGGGTCCGCCGGCCGTCGACCTGAACCAGGTGCTGCGCATCGTCGATGCCGGAGACGTGCACGAGCCCGACGGCGACGAGGGCGTGGAGCGCGCCGTCGCGGCGGTGCGTGAGCTCGCCGAGCAGACGCGACTCGTGATCGCGCTCGGCGGCGACAACTCGCTCACCTACCCTGCCGCGCGCGGCGCCGGTGCCGATGGGCTCATCACCCTCGACGCGCACTTCGATCTGCGCGACGGCGTGTCCAACGGCACGCCGGTGCGGCGGCTCGTGCAGGACGCACCCGACGGTGAGCGGATCGACCCGACCCGCATCGTGCAGATCGGCATCGCCGACTTCGCGAACTCCGCGGCGTATGCGCAGCGCGCAGCGGAGTGGGGCATCCGGGTCATCACGCTCGACGAGGTGCGCGAGAAGGGCGTCGCGGCCGTGGTCGCCGAGGCGCTCGCCGTCGCTGGCGCCGGCTCGCGCATCCATCTCGACATCGATGTCGACGTGGTCGACAGATCGATCGCACCGGGGTGCCCGGCGAGCGTGCCCGGTGGCCTCGCCGCCGGGGAGCTGCGTGCGCTCGTGCGCGCGATCGCGGCCGACGAGAAGGTGGTCAGCGCCGACATCGCCGAGGTGGATGCCACAGCGGACGCCGACGACGCCCGCACCGTGCGCCTGGCCGCCCTCTGCGTGCTGGAGCTGCTCGCCGGTCTCGCCTCTCGCTGAGGCCGCTCCATGTCGGTGCGGCGGAGCGGCCCCGCACCCGCGAAGGGCGCGTAGCGTGGAGGCATGTCCAGAATCGTGATCTTCGGCGGCCACGGAAAGGTCGCCCTGCTGCTCGCTCCTCTTCTCTCGGCTCGCGGTGACGAGGTGACCGCCGTGATCCGCAACCCCGACCATGCCGACGACGTGCGGGCGACGGGTGCACAGCCCGTGGTGTTCGACGTCGAGCACCAGGATCGGGCGGCGATCGCCGAGCTGCTCTCCGGCCACGACGCGGTCGTGTGGTCGGCCGGAGCAGGCGGAGGCGATGCGGCGCGCACCCAGGCCGTCGATCATGAGGCCGCCGTGCGGTCGATGGACGCGGCGACGGATGCGGGAGTGCGCCGCTACGTCATGGTGTCGTACTTCGGCGCATCGCCCGACCACGGCATCCCGGCCGACGACCCCTTCCACGCCTACGCCGAGGCCAAGGCGGCCGCCGACGAGCATCTGCGGGCATCCGGACTCGACTGGACGATCCTCGGGCCCAGCCGGCTCACCCTCGGAGAGGCGACGGGGCGCATCGATGCCGCCGCTGACGAGTCGGGCGAGGTCTCACGCGCCGACGTCGCGCAGGTCATCGCAGAGACGCTGGTCGCCGATTCGACGATCCGCCGCACCGTCCGCTTCAACTCCGGCACGACGCCGATCGCCGACGCGCTCCGCGACTGATCCGGCCCGAGTCGGCGACCTCAGCTCAGGCCGACGGGGATGAGGGCGTGGGCGACGGCGTAGATCGCCAGGCCGGCGAGGGCTCCCACGACGGTGCCGTTCAGCCGGATGTACTGCAGGTCGCGGCCGACCATCAGTTCGATTTTCTCGGTGGTCTCGGCCGGATCCCACTTCTCGACGGTCTCGGTGATGATCGACGCGATGTCATGACGGTAGCGGTCGACCAGGAACACGGCGGCATCGGTGACCCAGCCGTCGACGCGGGACTGCAGGGCCGGCTCGGTGGCCAGGCGGTCGCCGATCTCGGCCACGGCCTGTGATGCACGCACCCGCAGTCCGCTCTGCGGATCCGCGAGAGCGGCGAGCAGGCCGGTCTTCGCCGTGTTCCAGAGCTGCGCCGCGAGTTCGCCGACTCGGGGGCTGTCGAACAGGGCCGCCTTCGCGCCCTCGAGTCGCGCCTGGATCGCGGGGTCGTTCTGCAGCCCCTCTGCGAGGCGGGTGAGATATCCGTCGATCGCCCGGCGGGCGGGATGCCGGGGATCGGCGTGCACGGCGCGGACGAACTTCAGCGCCTCGCTGTACGCCGTCTCATCGACGAAGCGGTGCGCGAGGCGCGGCACCCATGACGGAAGGCGCCGCGAGATGAGTCCCTGGAAGGCGACGGCGTTGTTCTCGAGCCACGCGCCGATGCTGTCGACAGCCAGATCGACGGCGCTGCGGTGAGCGTCGGCCTCGACGATCCGCTGCAGCCAGCCGCCGGCCGTCGGCGCCCAGTCCGGCTCGATCAGGTGCTCCCGAGCCAGGTCGGCGATCAGGCCCTGCACGTCGTCGTCACTGAGCGCGTGCAGCACAGCGGTGGCGGCCGTCGACGCCTCGGCGGTCACGCGCTCCGCGTGCGAGGGCACGCGCAGCCACTCGCCGAAGCGCTGTGAGAGCGCCGTGCGCGACAGCTTGTCGCGCACGATGTCGGCCGCGAGGAAGTTGGTCTCGACGAACTCGCCGAGCGTGCGGCCGATCTCGTCTTTGCGGTTGGGGATGATCGCGGTGTGCGGGATGGGGAGGCCAAGCGGACGCCGGAACAGCGCGGTCACGGCGAACCAGTCGGCGAGGGCGCCGACCATGCCGCCCTCGGCGGCGGCGCGGACGTAGCCGAGCCACGGATGCCTGGATTCGAGCCAGAACGAGATGACGAAGACGACGGCCATGAAGATGAGCGCGCCGAGGGCGACGGCCTTCATGCGACGCAGACCGCGCAGTCGCTCCTGATCGGCGGGCGAGAGCAGCGCCATCGGTGTTCGCGACATGCCGACATCCTTTCACGGTGACTACGCTTGAGGGGTGATCGACGACATCAAGAAGCGTGCCCTGCACCGCACCAGCATCCTCGAGGGTCAGCTGCGCGGCATCGCGCGGATGATCGAGAGCGAGGAGTACTGCATGGACATCATCACGCAGTCTCGTGCCGTGCAGCGCTCGCTCGAATCGCTGAACCGTCTGCTGCTCGAGAACCACCTGCGCACGCACGTCACGCACATGTTCGAAGAGGGCGGCGACGAGCGCGAGCAGGCGGTGGGTGAGCTGCTCAAGGCCTTCGACTTCGACCGCAAGTAGACCATATCCGCAGGAAGCGCACCTCTTGACGACGGATATCGTCGCTGGGTTCGTCACATTCTTCGCTTTTCGCTGTACCTCACCGCGTGACTGTGCTTGACTGACGTCAGTCAGAACTCAACGTGGAGGTTTCATGGCACAGCCCGCACCCGCGGCCCCCACCCCGGCCCCCGTCCCGACCGTCGAACCAGGCACCGGCGGCGTCGACATCGTCTCGGTCACCAAGCACTACGGCGACGCGACCGCTGTCGACGACCTGTCCCTGTCGATCCAGCCGGGGGAGTTCCTGTCGCTGCTCGGGCCCTCCGGCTGCGGCAAGACCACGACGCTGCGCATGATCGCCGGCTTCGAGCATCCCGACAGCGGCGACATCCGCATCTCGGGCCGCAGCGTGCTCGGCCTGCCGCCGCACCGGCGCGAGGTGAACACCGTCTTCCAGGCATACGCGCTCTTCCCGCACATGACCGTCGCCGAGAACGTCGCGTACGGTCTGCAGCAGCGCCGGGTGCCCAAGGCTGAGCAGCGCGAGCGGGTCATCGCCGCTCTCGACATGGTGCAGCTGCGCCGCTTCGCCGATCGCAAGCCGACCATGCTCTCGGGCGGTCAGCAGCAGCGCATCGCCCTGTCGCGCGCACTGATCAACCGGCCCAGCGTCCTGCTGCTCGACGAGCCGCTCGCCGCGCTCGACCGGCAGCTGCGTGAGGAGATGCAGGTCGAGCTGAAGCTGCTGCAGTCCCGCCTGGGCACGACCTTCGTGTTCGTCACCCACGATCAGGGCGAGGCGCTGTCGATGAGCGACCGGATCGCCGTCATGCGGGCGGGCCGCATCGAGCAGCTCGACGCTCCCGACCGCATCTACGCGGCACCCGCATCCGCGTACGTCGCCTCGTTCATCGGCCAGCAGAACTTCCTCAGCGGCACCGCGCAGGGTGAGGCGGTGGACACGGGCGTCGGCCTGATCCACGGGCGATGGGGAGCGCAGCAGGTCACGGCGGGCGAAGCGGCTGTCGCGGCCATCCGCCCCGAGTTCATCCGCATCGAGTCCGCTGACGCCGAGGGGTTCGGAGTCGACGGGCGCGTGCTCGGCGTCTCGTACCTCGGCGAGACCCTGCAGGTGGTCGTCGGCATCGCCGGTGATCAGACCCTGCTGGTGCGCACCCCCGCGCCCACCGCCCCGCCCGTGGCGGTCGACCAGCGCGTGCGCTGCACCTGGTCGCCGTCCGACGTTCGCCTGTTCGCCGCCGAAGGCGCGCCGACGGCCGCCACCCATGTGATCGCGCTACCCGACCGGGCCGCTCGCTGAGCCGCATCCACCACCCGCACCGCACCGCACCGCACGAAGGAGTGCTCTCATGAACGACAACAGCATCCGCATCCTCGCCGACAGCAGCATCGCGCCGGTCGTCCGCCACCAGCTCACCCGCCGCGGCTTCATCGGGGTGGTCGCCGCGCTCGGCGCCGCCGGCGTGCTCACCGCCTGCTCGCCCGGCGGTTCGGGCAAGCCCGCCCCCGGCGCCACCGGCGGCGCCGTCGAGGACAAGCTGTCGATCTACAGCTGGGGCGAGTACGACGCCCCCGAGGTCATCGAGGCGTTCACGAACGACGAGGGGGCGAAGGTCGTCATGGACACCTTCAACTCGAACGAGGAGATGATCGCCAAGCTCGTCGCCGCCAAGGGCACCAGCGGATACGACCTCGTCGTGCCGACAGGCGTGTTCATCCCGCAGATGATCGAGAACGGCCTCCTCGCGAAGCTCAACCTCGACCTCATCCCCAACATCAAGCACATGGACCCGGCCTTCCTCGGCCGCGAGTGGGATCCGAAGAACGAGTACTCCATCTGCAAGGCGTGGGGCACCACGGGATTCGTGTACGACAAGACCGTCATCACCCGAGAGCTGAAGACGTGGAACGACTTCATCGACGCGGCCAAGAACGAGGCGTCGGGCAAGACGTCGGTGCTCGACGACCCCGCCCCCCTCGGCGGCATCTACTACTGGGCCAACGGCATCGACTGGAACACCACCGACCCCGAGCATCTCGACGCGTGCGAGAAGTTCCTGGTCGACGAGCTCGCGCCGCACATCTCGGCGTTCGACTCGTACCCGGGCGGTGCGGCGATCCCGCAGGCCTCCCACGTGCTGATGCAGTCGTGGAACGGCGATGCGCGCATCGGCATCCAGGAGTCGCCCGACCCCGACCGCTGGCAGTGGGTGCTCGGCGCGCCCGACACCGAGCTGTGGATGGACAACTGGGCCCTCGTCGAGGGTGCGCCTCACCCCGAGGCCGCCCACGCCTTCCTCGATTACATCCTCACGCCCGAGAACCAGCTCGCGCAGGTCGACTACATCGGCTACGACACGGGTGCGAAGGGCATCCGCGACGCTGCCGAGGAGGCCGGTCTCGAGATGCTCGACATGGTCTTCTTCGACGAGGCGCAGGTGAAGACCATGCACGAGGGCAAGGTGACCGAGGCGCAGGAGCGGATCGTCGAGATCTGGAACAAGACCAAGGCCGCCGCCGGTGCGTAGTCCTCGCTTCGGGCTGGCCGTTCCCGCGTGGGTGTGGCTGGCGCTGTTCTTCATCGCGCCCATCGCGATGGTCGTGTGGTTCAGCTTCGGCTACAAGCCGGGCATCTTCGGCACGCACGCCAACGATGTGCTGTCATTCGACCGCTATGCCGAGGCGATGTCGCCGACGTTCTTCGCGACCTTCCAGAACACGCTCTGGGTCGGCATCCTCGGCACGGTGCTGTGCCTGCTGATCGGCGGGCCGGTGGCGTACTGGATGGCGGTGAAGGCGCCGCCGTCGCGCCGCGGCCTGCTCATCGCGCTCGTGATGGTGCCGTTCTGGACGAACTTCCTCGTGCGCACCCTCGGCTGGCAGGTGATCCTCTCGCCGGAGGGGTGGCTGTCGTCGCTGCTGCAGGGGGTCGGCGTCATCGACGGCCCCATCGAGGTGCTCTACACCCGCACCGCTGTGCTGATCGGCGTGGTCTACAACTACCTGCCGCTGATGATCCTGCCGCTCTACGTCGCCTTCGACCGCGTGGGAACCCCGCTTCGCGAGGCCAGCAAGGACCTCGGGGCGGACGGGCTGCGCACCTTCCTGCAGGTGACCGTGCCGCTCGCGCGACCAGGGATCGTCGCCGGCGTGCTGCTGGTCTTCATCCCGCTGATGGGCGACTACATCACCGCCACCGTGCTCGGCGGCGCACAGGGCAACATGATCGGCCAGCTGGTGGCCAGCCAGTTCGGCACCGCCCAGAACTGGGCGCTCGGCTCGGCGATGGCGGTGCTGCTGATCCTCGTGATCATGCTGACGATCGCGGTCGCCGCCGGCATCCTGTGGCTGATCTCGCTGCCCTTCAGAAACCGCAGCCGACTCGTCCTCGGAGAGGCATCATGAGCGACACCCGCACACGCCGACGCGGCCCCGCCGTCGGCGACCGCATCCTCGGCATCTGGTCGATCGCGGTCTACGCGTTCCTCTTCCTGCCGATCATCGTCATCATCATGGCGTCGTTCAACTCCGGCCGGCTGCTCGTCGCCTGGGACGGCTTCAGCTTCGCGCCGTTCGCGGCCCTGGTCGAGAAGCCGGTGATCCGCGACGCGGTGATGGTCTCTCTGCGCACCGGGCTGATCGCGGCGCTGTTCGCCGCGGTGCTCGGCACGCTCGCCGGCATCGCGATGGCGCGGCGGCCAGGCAAATGGGTGTGGTGGTTCCTCGGACTGCTGCTGCTCGTCTCGGTGACACCGGAGATCGTCGACGCCGTCGCGCTGCTGCCGTGGCTCGTCTTCCTCGGACAGGACCTCGGGCTGTCGATGTTCAACGACGGCACCGTGCGCCTGGTCGTCGGCCACTCCCTCTTCTCGATCGCGATCGTCTCGTACATCGTGCGCGCTCGGCTGGTCGGTCTCGACGCGAAGCTCGAAGAGGCCTCGGCGGACCTTTACGCGCCGCCGGTGCGCACCTTCCTCAAGGTCACCCTGCCCCTGGCGATGCCCGCCGTGCTCGCCGGGTTCCTGCTCTCGTTCACGCTCAGCCTCGACAACACGGTCGTCTCCGCGTTCGTGCAGGTGTCGGGCACGACGCCGTGGCCGGTGTACGTGCTCAGCTCGCTGCGCAGCGGCCTGCGGCCCGAGATCGCGGCGGTGTCGACGGTGATGCTGCTGCTCACGCTCGTCTCGCTCGCGCTCGTCGCGTACGTGCTGAAGCGGGCGGGCGACTCGACCACCGAGATCGCCCGCACGATGGCGGGAGGATGACATGACCCACGCCGACATCGTCTTCACGGACGGCGCGTACGGCGGCCGCGTGTTCGTCTCCGACGCGTCGCGCTCCCGCGCCGACTCCGTCGCCGTGCGCGACGGCCGGATCGTCGCCCTCGACCGGGAGGCGCTCGCGCTGATCGGTCCCGGCACCGAGATCGTCGACCTCGAGGGCCGGATGCTGGTTCCCGGATTCCAGGATGCTCACGTGCATCCGCTCTGGGGCGGGCTCGACATGCTGCGCTGCGACCTCGCCGACCTGTCGACCCAGGACGAGTACCTGGCGAGGATCGCGGAGTACGCGGCCGGGCATCCGGACGACGGATGGGTGCTGGGCGGCGGCTGGCAGATGTCGGCCTTCCCCGGCGGCACGCCGACGGCCGACGCGCTGGACCGCGTCGTGCCCCATCGACCCGCCTTCCTGCCCAACCGCGACGGACACGGGGCGTGGGTGAACTCCCGCGCGCTGGAACTCGCGGGCGTCACGCGAGACACCCCCGACCCCGATGACGGACGCATCGAACGCGATGCGTCAGGTGCCCCCTCGGGCACGCTGCATGAGGGCGCGATGTCGCTCGTCAACCGGTTGCTGCCCGCCGAGCCGCACGAGCGGCTGCGCGAGGCGCTCGCCGTCGGGCAGCGGCACCTGCACTCGTTCGGGATCACCGCCTGGCAGGATGCGATCGTCGGCACGCAGTACAGCGACGCAGGCGACCCGCTGCCGGTGTACATCGCCGCCGACCGGGCCGGCGAGCTCACCGGACGCGTGGTCGGATCGCTGTGGTGGGACCGCACGCGCGGGCTCGAGCAGATCGACGACCTCGTCGCGATGCGCGAGAGCGCCGCGGGCGGACGTCGTTTCGCCGCGACGAGCATCAAGATCATGCAGGACGGCGTGGCCGAGAACTTCACGGCGTCGATGCTCGAGCCGTACTGCGACGGACACGGGCATCCCACCGAGAACGCCGGCATCTCGTTCGTCGATCCCGAGGTGCTGAACGAGGCCGCCGCGCAGCTGGACGCGCTGGGTTTCACACTGCACTTCCACGCCATCGGCGACAGAGCGGTGCGCGAGTGCCTCGACGCGGTCGAGACCGCGCTGCGACGCAACGGACCGCTCGGCAATCCGCACCACATCTCGCACATCCAGGTCGTGCATCCCGACGACGTGCCGCGGTTCCGCCGGCTCGGCGTGACGGCGAACATGCAGATGCTGTGGGCGACCCTCGAGCCGCAGATGGTCGACCTCACGCTGCCCTTCCTCGGCGAGAAGCGCTCCAGCTGGCAGTATCCGTTCGGCGACCTGCTGCGTTCGGGCGCCGCGCTCGCCGCGGGCAGCGACTGGTCGGTCTCGACCCCCGATCCGATGGCGGCGATCCACACGGCCGTCAACCGGCGCTCGGCTCCGTCGGAGTGGGAGGGCGACTACCCGCCGTTCCTGCCGGAGCAGGCGCTCGATCTGGGCACGGCCCTGCAGGCGTACACCGCGGGGTCAGCGCGGGTGAACAGCCTGCCCGAGACCGGCGTGATCCGCGTCGGGATGCTGGCCGACCTGGCCCTGCTCGACCGCGACCCGTTCGAGGGCGAACCAGAGCAGATCGGCGACACCCGCGTGCTCGGCACCTGGGTCGACGGCGTTCGGGTCTTCGAGGCCTGACCCGGCGGGGCCGCGCGCATCAGACGATGCGGGCGGCCTCGCCCAGCACTCCACGCAGGATGTCGCCGATCTCACGGAACTCGGCGGGACCGACGGTCAGCGGCGGCGCGAGCTGGATCACGGGGTCGCCGCGGTCGTCGGCGCGGCAGTACAGGCCGGCGTCGAAGAGCGCCTTCGACAGGAATCCGCGCAACAGCCGCTCGGACTCGTCGGCGTCGAACGTCTGCTTGGTCGCCTTGTCCTTCACCAACTCGATGCCGAAGAAGTAGCCCTCACCGCGCACGTCGCCGACGATCGGCAGGTCGAGCAGGGTCTCGAGCTCTGCGCGGAACAGCGGCGAATTCTCGCGCACGCGGGCGTTGAGCCCCTCCTCCTCGAAGATGTCGAGGTTCGCCATCGCGACGGCGGCCGACACCGGATGCCCGCCGAAGGTGTATCCGTGCGGGAAGAACGTGTCGCCCTGCGCGAACGGCTCGTAGATGCGGCTGGAGATGATGGTCGCGCCGATGGGGGAGTAGCCGCTCGTCATCCCCTTCGCGCAGGTGATCATGTCGGGCACGTAGCCGAACGCGTCGCATGCGAAGGTGTGGCCGACGCGACCGAACGCGCAGATCACCTCGTCCGACACGAGCAGCACGTCGTGGCGGTCGCAGATCTCGCGCACACGCTGGAAGTATCCGGGCGGCGGCGGGAAGCATCCGCCCGAGTTCTGCACCGGCTCGAGGAAGATCGCGGCGACCGTGTCCGGCCCCTCGAACAGGATCATCTCCTCGATCCGATCCGCCGCCCACTTCGAGAAGGCGTCGGGGTCGGTCGGCGCACCCATCTCGTCGGCACGGTAGATGTTGGTGTTCGGCACGCGGAAGCCGCCGGGGGTGACCGGCTCGAACATCTCCTTCATGGCCGGGATGCCCGTGATCGCCAGGGCCCCCTGAGTCGTGCCGTGGTACGCGATCGCCCGCGAGAGCACCTTGTGCTTGCCTGGCCTGCCGCGCAGGCGCCAGTACTGCTTGGCGAGCTTGAACGCGGTCTCGACGGCCTCGCTGCCGCTGGTCGAGAAGAACACCCGGTCGAGGTCTCCAGGCGCCTCGGCCGCGAGCCGGTCGGCGAGTTCGATCGCCGCGGGGTGCGCATACGACCACAGCGGGAAGAACGCCAGCTCCTGGGCCTGCGCGGCCGCCGCCTCGGCGAGACGGCGCCTGCCGTGCCCGGCGTTCACGACGAACAGTCCCGCGAGACCGTCGATGTACCTCTTGCCCGTCGAGTCCCAGATGTGATGACCCTCGCCTTTGACGATCACCGGAACATCGGATGACGCCATCGTCGACTGACGAGTGAAGTGCATCCAGAGATGATCCTTCGCTTTCCGCTGCAGTTCGGTATCCATGTGTCGATATTGACACCGAATGACGGCGAAGACAACAGAATTCGAAGGCTGAGGGCTCTGTTGACCCCGTTCTCAGCGCTCGATCGGCCCCAGCCATGCGGATGCGGCGGTGGAGTGCGCCGACTCGGGATCCGAGGGGTGGAACATGCCGGCCAGCACATCGCGGTACAGCCGGGAGAGCTCGTTCGACGAGAAGTACGACCCGCCGCCCGCGACGAGCATCGCCTCATCGACCACCTGCTTCGCCATCACGACGGCGCGGTGCTTCAGCCCCGAAAGCAGCGTGAACCAGCGCGGACCGTGATCGGCGAGCTCGTCGACGTCGCGAGCGAGAGCGGAGATCTGCGGCGGAAGCGCGTCGTACGCAAGGGCCATGTCTGCGATGCGCCAGCGGATGTCGGGATCCTGACTGTACGACATGCCGGTCTTCTTCGAGCGCCGGCTCTTCGCGGCCTCGACGGCGAGGTCGAGGCCGCGCCGCGCGATGCCGGTGTAGACGGATGCGAGCAGGATCTCGAACACGCTGAAGATGCCGAACACGATCGGGTCCGGATTGGGGCCGGGGTCGATCCGGCGCACCACGTGCCCGGGTGCGGCGACGGCCCCGCTCAGGCGGGTCGTGCGGCTCTGCGTGCCGCGCATGCCGAGAGTGTCCCAGTCGTCGCTCGTGGTCACCGCATCGGTGCGGTCGATGAACGCGAACACCAGCTTCGGGGCATCCGCACTCGTCGTGTCGAGGCCGTGCAGGCCCAGCTTCGTCCAGACCGGCGCGAGCGAGGTGAAGATCTTCGTGCCCGTGAACGCGTAGCCGCCGTCGCCGTGAGGGACCGCCGACGTGTCGCTGCCGAACAGCACGAGATCGTTGCCGCCCTCGCTGATCCCGAAGGCGAAGACATCACCGGCCACGGCGCCCCGCTGCACGAACTCGAGGCCGGGGACCCCGCGGTCGCTGAACACCTTCGCCACACCCGTCCACACCAGATGCATGTTGATCGCGAGCGCCGTCGCCGGTGCGGCCGACGCCAGGCGCTGCTGCAGCACGGCGGCCTCGGCGAGGCCGAGGCCGGCGCCGCCGAGCTCACGGGGGACGAGGATCGACAGGTATCCGGCCTCGCGCAGCTCGTCGAGGTCGTGCTGCGGGAACGTGTTCTCGCGGTCGTGCACGGCAGCCCGCTCGCGGATGCGCTCGAGCAGCTCATCGGGCAGATGGCGAGCGGGGTCGAAGCCGTCGCGTTCGGGTGCGCTCATGAGATTGCCTCCAGGATCTGCCGGATCGTCTCCTCTGGGCGATCACGGTGAGGGGAATGGCCGGCATCCGGCACGACCGACATGGTGATGTTCGGGTTCTCGAGCACGGACTCGGCCAGTTCGCCGGTGAACAGGCTGTAGACGCCGGGGTCGGCACCGACGATGCGGGTCGGGATGCTGAGCCTCGCAGCCTGCGCGCGCACGTCCCACGGATCGTTCTGCGCGCTGGTCTGCTCGACCGCCCAGCGGCTCGCCCGCAGCACGGCGTCCACCTTCAGCTCCACGTCATGAGGGTGCCAGTCCGGGTGCTCGGCGCGCACCGACTCGACGTCGGGCGAGGCGAAGGCGCGCTTCTGGCTGCGCCGGATGATCCCCTCGTCGCGTCCCGCGACGTGGATCGCCGGGTCGATGAGCACGAGTCGTCTCGCCCATCCGGATGCCGTGGTCGCCGCCACCACAGTCGCCGCGCCGCCCAGGGAGTGGCCGATCACGGCATCCCACTCACCGCCGCCTTCAGGACGCACGGCGGCGACGTCTGCGCCGTACGCGGCGACCGTGTAGTCGAGCGCGCGAGGTGCGTCGCCGTGACCGCGCAGATCGACCGCGGTGGCCTGCCACCCGGCATCCGCCAGCGCGGATCCGATGCGCCACATCAGCGCTGCCGATGATCCGAGACCGTGGACGAGCAGGGCGCGACGGGGGCCGCCGCCCCAGACCAGGCGAGGAAGGGTGAGGGGTGCAGGCACGCCACCAGCCTAGAGGCGGGCGGTCTGGATCGGCTCGGTGTCGGGGTACGGCGCGGGGTCGCGGTGACGCAGGTCGGGGAACGCCCGGACGAAGACGATCGAGACCACGAGTCCGACCGCGGCGAACAGGGCGGCAGCGAGGTAGGCGCCCTGCGGGCCGGACTGGTCGATGAGGATGCCGGCGACGGCGGAGCCAGCCGCGGCTCCGATGAGCTGACCCGTGCCGGCCCAGCCGAACGCCTCGGCCGTCTCGCTGAACTTGACGCTCGCGGTGGTGATCGCGAACAGCACGGCGAGGGCCGGCGCGATGCCGACGCCGGCGAGCACGAGCGTGCCGCCCAGCCAGAAGATGTTCAGCGACACCATCGTCAGGGCCAGGCCGACCGTGACGATGAGCAGGCGGCGGGCCATCGCCCAGGGGCCGATCGGGATGTGGCCGAACGCGAGCCCGCCCACCAGGCTGCCGACCGAGAAGACGGCGAGCACCAGGCCCGCCTCGAGCCCGCCGTGCCCGAACGTCGCGACGACTCCGACCTCGACGGCTGCGCACGCGCCGATGAGCAGGAATCCGATGACGGTCGCGAGCATCACCGGCGGCTTCAGCACGACGCGTCCGAAGGCGCGGCGGCTTCGCGGGATGCGCACGCGGCCGACCTCGGGGGAGAGGATGAACCACGAACCGCCCATCACGAGGATCGCCGCGACCAGCAGCAGTCCCTGCACGGTGCCGATCTGGGTCGAGACGACCGTGATCACGACCGGCGCGACGATCCAGATGATCTCCTGCAGCGAGGCGTCGAGCGAGAACAGGGGCGTGAGCTGGCCGGCGTTGACGAGCTTCGGGTAGATGGTGCGCACAGCGGCCTGCACGGGCGGGGTCGAGAGCCCGGCGAGCAGCGCGAAGACCATGTACCCGGCCAGGTTCAAGGGCAGCAGGGCGAGGCAGAGCACCGCGACGATGCATACGGCGAGGGTCAGCGTGAGCACGCGTCGCATGCCCCAGGCGCCCATCCAGCGGCTCGTGACGGGGCCCGCCACCGCCTGGCCGACGGAGGCCGCGGCGAGCACGATGCCCGCCGCGCCGTACGAACCCGTCTGCTGCTCGACGTGCAGCAGGATCGCAAGGCTCGTCATGCCGTTGGGGAAGCGCGCGACGAGCTGCGCGGCGATCATGCGCGCCACGCCGGGAGTGCGAAGAAGGTCACGATAGCCAGCCACCAGACGAGGCTATCCGGGGCCGAGCGGCCGACGCGAGGAGGCGCTGCGGCGACACGCCGCGACACGCCGAAGACGCTTCTCCACAGGAAATCGGATGTCGGTGGCCAGGCGTACGGTCCTGGCTGTGGATGGATCCGGAGAGAGCTCACGCGAGCCGCGTGAATCCGCGGTCCGACCCGGTTCTGCGAGAGCGCCGGGCTGTGGAAGAAAGCGTGGACAACCTGTGTTGTATCTGGGGAAGGCAGTGGAAAACTACACGGATGTAACTACTACCCCTTGTGGTCGCTTCCAATGTCCGTCCCCATATGTAGTATTGAAGTCCCGGCGGGGGCCTGCCGGGAAAACCACCTGGATTAGAGGGGAATCAGACATCACCATGTCGATCACGGTCTACACCAAGCCTTCCTGCGTGCAGTGCAACGCGACCTACCGCGCCCTCGACGCCAAGGGCATCGAGTACGAGATCCACGACCTCTCGGAAGACGCGTCGGCGCTCGAGCAGGTCAAGGCGCTCGGCTACATGCAGGCGCCCGTCGTCGTCACCGACGAAGACCACTGGTCGGGCTTCCGTCCCGACAAGATCGACGAGCTCGCAGCCCGTCTCGCGTAAGCCGCCGACCATGAGCGCTGTCGCGACCGCGGTGCCGCTCCTGGTCTACTTCTCGAGCGTGTCCGGCAACACCGCACGATTCATCGAGAAGCTCGGACTGCCCGCCTGTCGCATCCCCCTGCACCGCATCGAGGATCCGCTCGTCATCGACGAGCCGTTCGTCCTCGTCACCCCGACCTACGGGGGCGGGCAGGGGCGCGGCGAGGAGAAGGGGGCGGTCCCCAAGCAGGTCATCCGGTTCCTCAACGATGAGCGCAACCGGCGCCACATCCGCGGAGTGATCTCCGCGGGCAACACGAACTTCGGCGAGGCGTTCTGCCTCGCCGGCGAGATCATCAGCCGTAAGTGCAACGTGCCGCACTTGTATCGGTTCGAGGTATTCGGCACGCAGGACGACGTCGATCGCGTAAGCGACGGATTGGAACGATGGTGGAAGCGACAGTGACAGACGCAGTCGAGTTCAAGATGAACCCCGCGTACGAGGGGCTCGACTATCACGCGCTCAACGCGATGCTCAACCTGTACGACGCGAACGGCAAGATCCAGTTCGACGCCGACAAGCGCGCCGCACGCGAGTACTTCCTGCAGCACGTCAACCAGAACACGGTGTTCTTCCACTCCCTCAAGGAGCGCCTGGACTACCTGGTCGAGAAGCAGTACTACGAAGGCGCTGTCATCGAGCAGTACTCGTTCGACTTCATCCAGAAGCTCAACGACCTGGCCTACTCGAAGAAGTTCCGCTTCGAGACCTTCCTCGGCGCGTTCAAGTACTACACGAGCTACACGCTGAAGACGTTCGACGGCAAGCGCTACCTCGAGCGCTTCGAGGACCGCGTCGTGATGACCGCCCTCGCGCTCGCCGAGGGCGACGAGCAGGTCGCCATCGACCTCGTCGAGGAGATCATCTCGGGCCGCTTCCAGCCCGCCACCCCGACGTTCCTCAACGCCGGCAAGGCGCAGCGCGGCGAGCTCGTCAGCTGCTTCCTGCTGCGCATCGAAGACAACATGGAGTCGATCGCCCGCGGCATCAACTCGTCGCTGCAGCTGTCGAAGCGCGGCGGCGGCGTCGCACTGCTGCTGTCGAACATCCGCGAGTCGGGTGCCCCGATCAAGCAGATCGAGAACCAGTCGTCCGGCATCATCCCCGTGATGAAGCTGCTCGAAGACAGCTTCAGCTACGCCAACCAGCTGGGTGCCCGTCAGGGCGCCGGTGCCGTGTACCTCAACGCGCACCACCCCGACATCATGCGCTTCCTCGACACCAAGCGCGAGAACGCCGACGAGAAGATCCGCATCAAGACGCTCTCGCTCGGTGTCGTCGTGCCCGACATCACGTTCGAGCTCGCCAAGAAGGGCGAGGACATGTACCTGTTCTCGCCGTACGACGTCGAGCGCGTGTACGGCGTGCCCTTCGGCGACATCTCGGTGACCGAGAAGTACCACGAGATGGTCGACGACTCGCGCATCAAGAAGACGAAGATCAACGCGCGCGAGTTCTTCCAGACCCTCGCTGAGATCCAGTTCGAGTCGGGCTACCCGTACATCATGTTCGAGGACACGGTGAACAAGGCGAACCCGATCAAGGGCCGCATCAACATGTCGAACCTGTGCAGCGAGATCCTGCAGGTGAACACCCCGACCTCGTACAACGACGACCTGTCGTACGACCAGATCGGCAAGGACATCTCGTGCAACCTCGGCTCGATGAACATCGCCCTGGCGATGGATGCCGATGACCTGGGCAAGACCGTCGAGACGGCGATCCGCGCGCTGACCGCCGTCAGCACGCAGAGCCACATCACCTCGGTGCGCTCGATCGAAGACGGCAACGACCGCTCGCACGCCATCGGCCTCGGCCAGATGAACCTGCACGGCTACCTCGCTCGCGAGCGCGTCTTCTACGGTTCGGAAGAGGGCATCGACTTCACGAACATCTACTTCTACACCGTGCTGTTCCACGCGCTGAAGGCGTCGAACAAGCTCGCCATCGAGCGTGGCGAGACCTTCGACGGCTTCGAAGACTCGACCTACGCGTCGGGCGCCTTCTTCGACAAGTACATCGACCAGGCGTGGGCGCCGGAGACCGAGAAGGTCAAGGAGCTCTTCGCCGGCAAGTTCATCCCGACGCAGCAGGACTGGATCGAGCTGCGCGACAGCATCCAGAAGCACGGCATCTTCAACCAGAACCTGCAGGCTGTGCCGCCCACCGGATCGATCTCGTACATCAACAACTCGACGTCGTCGATCCACCCGATCGCGTCGAAGGTCGAGATCCGCAAGGAAGGCAAGCTCGGTCGCGTCTACTACCCGGCGCCGTTCATGACGAACGACAACCTGGAGTACTACCAGGACGCGTACGAGATCGGCTACGAGAAGGTCATCGACACGTACGCCGCCGCGACGCAGCACGTCGATCAGGGCCTGTCGCTGACGCTGTTCTTCAAGGACACCGCCACCACCCGCGACATCAACAAGGCGCAGATCTACGCATGGCGCAAGGGCATCAAGACGATCTACTACATCCGTCTTCGCCAGCTCGCGCTCGAGGGCACCGACATGACCGAGTGCGTCAGCTGCATGCTGTGATCCGCTGATCCGGGATTTTGAGAACAGGAACGATGAATTGACTCCCTCACCGAAGCTCACGCTGGTCGACCACGTGCAGGCGATCAACTGGAACCGCATCGAGGACGAGAAGGACCTCGAGGTCTGGAACCGGCTCGTGAACAACTTCTGGCTGCCCGAGAAGGTGCCGCTGTCGAACGACGTGCAGTCGTGGAACACGCTGACGCCCGACGAGCAGCTGCTCACCATGCGGGTGTTCACGGGACTGACGCTGCTCGACACGATCCAGGGCACCGTGGGGGCGGTCTCGCTGATCCCCGACGCGATCACCCCGCACGAAGAGGCGGTGTACACCAACATCGCGTTCATGGAGTCGGTGCACGCGAAGAGCTACTCGTCGATCTTCTCGACCCTGTGCTCGACGAAGGAGATCGACGAGGCGTTCCGCTGGTCGGTCGAGAACCAGAATCTGCAGAAGAAGGCGCAGATCATCGTCGACTACTACCGTGGCGACGACCCGCTCAAGCGCAAGATCGCATCGACGCTGCTCGAGTCGTTCCTGTTCTACTCGGGCTTCTACCTGCCGATCTACTGGTCGTCGAAGGCGAAGCTGACGAATACGGCCGACCTCATCCGCCTCATCATCCGTGACGAGGCCGTGCACGGCTACTACATCGGCTACAAGTTCCAGAAGGGGCTCGAGAACGAGACCGAGGAGCGCCGTCAGGAGCTGAAGGACTACACCTTCAACCTGCTGTTCGAACTCTACGAGAACGAGGTGCAGTACACGCAGGACCTCTACGACGGCGTCGGCCTGACCGAGGACGTCAAGAAGTTCCTGCACTACAACGCCAACAAGGCGCTGATGAACCTCGGCTACGAGCCGATGTTCCCCTCGACGGTCACCAACGTGAACCCGGCGATTCTCTCGGCCCTGTCGCCGAACGCCGACGAGAACCACGACTTCTTCTCGGGGTCGGGTTCGTCGTACGTCATCGGCAAGGCCGAGGCCACGGAAGACGACGACTGGGACTTCTGAATCGCGTGTGCGGCGTCACCTGCGACGACCCACTCCCCGTCTGACGTGAGATAAGCAGAGCAGCGCGCGGCTCCGGCCGACCTAAGCCCAGGTCGACCGGAGCCGGCGTCGTCTCGCCTTGCGCGGCTCCGCTCGTTTGAGACTCTCGACGGCTCTGCATGCTCTCGCTGGCTGTCCCCGCGCGCTGGCGACACTGATCTGTGGTGCAGTCTGCACCACAGATCGAGACGATCGGTGCGGAACCGCCCTAGTCGGGCTGTGCCGCGCTCGGGAACATGGATGGAGACCGATGCGATATCGCACCGACCGGCCCTGAACCTCAGGACGCCGGCCGACGAAGGAGGAACCATGGCATCTGCACCCATCCGTCACCTCGGCCACGACGATCTCGACGTCATCATCATCGGCGCTGGGTTCGCGGGCCTCACCGCTGCCACCCTGCTTGCGGAGCAGGGTCGATCCGTACTCGTACTGGAGGGCCGGAACCGCGTCGGCGGCCGTGCCTACTCCGGCGAGGTGGCAGGCGTCACGGTCGACCTCGGCGCCACCTGGGTGGCAGAGCGCCACGAGGCCGTGCTCGAACTCGCTCGCTCTGTAGACTGCGTCACGACTCCGCAGTACCACTCTGGCGCCAACCTGCTCTCGATGCATGGGGAGCGCGTCGTCTGGTCCGGTGCCATGCCGCTCAGCGGCCCGATCGATGCCGAGGACGCCGCCCGGGTGCTGGAGGAGTTCAGTGCCCTGGTCGAGACCATCGACGTTGAAGCCGCCTGGGACTCGCCCCGCGCTCGGGAGCTGGACGCGATCTCTTTCGGGGCCTGGCTGGACACCCTGGAGGCCGGGGTCAGCACCCGGGCGCTGATGGGCGTGGTGGCACGGGTGCAGTGGGGCTGCGGCCCCGGGGACGTGTCCTTGCTTCACGCTCTGCGGTATGTTCACGCCGGCGGCGGGCTCGAGCACATGCTCGCCGTCGAGGGGGGTCAGCAGCAGGATCGCATCGCCGGTGGCACCCAGCAGATCGCAACCCGCCTTGCCGACCGGCTCGGCGACCGTGTTGTGCTCGGTGCTGTCGTCGAGGCGATCGAACAGGACGAGGAGCGAGGCACTGTGACCGTGCGCACCTCGCTCGGTGATGCAACCGCGCCGTATGTCATCTCGACCACCGCGCCGGCGCACCGCACTGCCATCGACTTCCGCCCCGAACTTCCGCCACAGGCGCAGGGCCTGGCCCGCACGTGGACCATGGGGTCGCTAAGCAAGGCATTCGTGGCCTACGACCGACCCTTCTGGCGGCAGGAGGGCCTATCGGGAGAATCCATCACCGACGGCGGCACCTTCTTCATCACCTTCGACGTGTCCCCTGGCGATGACGGCCCCGGCGTGCTGATGACGTTCTGCGATGACCGGCTGTACGACGCCTTCACGTCGGACGACCGCCGCGACCGGGTCATCCGTCAGCTGACAGAGCTGTACGGACCGCAGGCCGAGCAGCCCGTGGACTACGTGGACCACTGCTGGGGGACGGACTCCTTCGCGCCAGGCGGTCCCAACCCATCGATCGCCCCCTTTGCGATGACCAGTTACGGCCCCGCGCTGGCACAGCCGCACTGGCGCATCCACTGGGCGGGGAGCGAGACTGCGGGCGCCTGGGCCGGGACACTGAACGGCGCCGTGCTTAGCGGCCGACGCGCGGCCGAGGCGGTCTCTGAACTGCTGGGTGCGGCTCCCGCCGCCCAGGACTGAAGCCACCCGGGCCGTCGCCCCGCGGGGCGACGGCCCGGGTCACCACCGAGACCGGGACACGGCAGACTTGATTCATGGACGAGCCATGGCCGGAGCTCAGCCCGCGGGTGGCCGCGGCGATGAGGGAGCTCTGCGAGACCCTGACCGCCGAGGCAGACGACCTCACCGCCTCCCTGGCCCCGCCCGCGCGGCGCGCCCAGATGGACCCCGGGCTGCGCGCCGACGCCACGCTCGGCGAGGAGGACCGTCGCCTGGACAGCGCGGATATCCTGCACTGGCTGTCCTCGAACATTCAGCATCCGGGACAGCGCGTGGAGCCGCACCTCAGCGCACGCTCCGCGGACTACATCCGAGACCTCGCAGCACGGGGCATTTCCCCCGACTTCGCCGAAGGATGGCGTGTGGCATTGGGGATCGGCTGGCGGCGCTGGGTGGAGAGATGCGTGGCCAGGCACGCGGGGGAGCCGGAGCTGATGGTCGAGCTGCTGGACCTCGCCGCACGGTCGATGATCCAGTATGGGATCGATTCGGTGACGATGTTGCAGCAGGCGCAGGCCACGGCCGCTCGAGATGCTGCGGAACGGGACGAGCTCGCCCTGCTGCAGCGGATCGTCGAGGGGGATGCACCGCCCGAGGAGACCGCCGAGCGTCGTTTGGGGTACGTGTTGCGCCGGGAGCACCGCGGGTGCGTGCTCTGGGCCGAGTCGCCGGACGACGCTCTTGCTCTCGAGGCTGTCGTCGTCGCCGTCCGCGCTGCCGTGCCAGCCGGGACGCTGCTCGCGGTCCCTGCCAGCCGCACCGCCCGCTGGCTGTGGCTTTCAGGAGGCAGCGCGCCGGACGCCGCACGGGTCGAGGACCTGCTGAGGCGACACACCGGCCGCATCCGCGCCGCCGTCGGTCGCCCCGGGAAGGGGATCGACGGATTCCGCGAAAGCCTGGGAGACGCGCTGCGTGCCCAGGCATTCGCGATTCGACTGGGTACGCGTCGCGCCCTGACCTTCTCGGCAGACGTGGAGTTGATCGACCCTCTCACGCAGGACATCGACAGCGCGCGGCGTTTCGTGCACTCGACCCTAGGCGAGCTGGCCCGGGCGGAAGCGGAGCTGCGCCGCACCTTGCTGGTGTATGTGGAGAGCGGGCTCAGCAGCACCCGCGCCGCCGGCCGGCTGTACACTCACCGGAACACCGTTGAACGGCGAGTTTCCCGAGCGAAGGCACTCTCCGGGGTGTCCGTCGACGGAAATCCCACCCAGGTGGCGGTGGCGCTTGCCGTGCTGGAGCAGGTTCCCGACCTGCTGGGCCCGAGCAAGGGGGGACCCCAGGTGCGCCGGTAGACGGCACGCTAGGGTGTGAACAGGGTGCGTCGCCACCGAGCGTCTCGGCCCCGAAAGGCATCGTCGAAGAGACGATGCGCGTCCGCTTCTTTGCGGGGGAGGATCAGCCCAACATGGCCGCGAACCCACACTCGCCGCCGGCAAGCGTCTCGCGACGACACCGTCGTGCCCAGATCATCACGCTTGCGCGTACGGCACTGCCAACCTGGGTCGGGTCCCTTCAAGAACTGATAACGGATCTGCGTAGGGAGACCGGCCTCAGCGAGGGCGCCTTCCGCACTCTGTTCGCTGACGACCGAGACTTGCTTCGCGCAGTCGATCACGAGCTGATCGAAGAGTGCGCACAGCGGGTGCGGTCAGCGGCCATGGCGTTCGACCCCGATCAGCATCCCGAAGAGGCGCTCGAGACCGCCATCTCTGTGGCACTCGCCCGCGCACGTCCGCTCGATTGGAGCTCGCTGACGATCAGGTTGCGGGAGCGTCAGCTCGCCGCATCCACTGGGGCCCGCAGCGAGGATGTCATCGCGTCCGAGCGTGCCTTCCTGCCTGCGCTGCTCGAGGCGTTCGAACTGCTGCTCTCGCGGATCGGCCGCGAGTTCGAATGGCAACCGGCTCTTGCCGTGAGGGTCGTGATCCTGACTTATGAACGATCCTTCGAGTCCTGGATCCTCTCGGGCGGCAGCGAGAGTTCGTTCTCGGAATCCAGCTACATCAACAACACCCTCCCGGCGCTTCTGCTGGGCGTGAGCCGACGGCGCCAGTGATCGGCGCGCCAGCGGTCGACCGAAACGCGCTGCTCGGTGTCAGACCGCCGGAGCGACGACGGCGAATGGGTGATCCGCACTCCGACGGACGATCCAGTGCGCCCCGAGGTCATCCAGCGTGTCGGCAGCGCCCATGTCTGCAAGACGATCCCCGGTCTCGTAGTCAGGATCGGTCGAGATGACGACCCTGCCGTGCTCGTTGACGAGGGTCATCCGGTGCGTCCCGGTGAAGCGGGGGAGCAGTGCCCGCTCGAACTCGCTCACCAGGACATCGGCGCCGGCGATCCCCACGACTCTGCCGTCGACGGTGATCGGCATCGAGACCGTGAGGTTCAGCTGGTTCGAGCAGAGATAGTCGACGAACGGCCCCGCGATGTGCCGTCGACCGGTGGTCTGGGGCACGCGGTACCACTCGAGGCCGTACAGGCTGATCGCCGTGTGACCGGAGCCGAAGATCGATGAGGCGATCAGGGTGCGGTCCTCACCCTGCCACCATGCCAGCGGGCTGCCGTCGCTGATCAGATCGGTGCCGAGACAGAAACCCGCCCCGTACAGCGGCCGCTCCGTCTCGGTCAGTATCGCCAACGTGCGATCCGCGACCATCGACACCAGCTGGGGGCCTGAGAGCGGACCGCTCGTGAGGCGTTCCACGAGCTCGGCGCTGAGCGAGGGCGCCCACGCGTCGAACGGCTCGAACACCCCGGCGAAGAACTCGTCGACGGCCTCTATGGCTTCGGTGAGAGTTCGGGCGTCGCGGTCGTCGCGGTCGTGGCGGAGAGTCGCTTCCATGATCACGCTCCTCGATCAGTGTGCGCGGGGTGCTGCCCGCGGGCGTCATCGGCCGCGAGCAGCCGGCTGCGATACTCGACGAGCCAGCGCACCGAATTGCGGATGGCGGTGCGCACAGCGGATGTGACGACGACCACCTCGCCGCGACGGGTCGCCTCCAGCTGTGCGATCACCTGTTCGTGGGTGAAGCGGCGCTGGAGTCGATCCGAATCCTGAAGCGCCAGAAGCGGAGTGAACTCGGACTGCAGTCGCACGTGGTCGGCGGTGAGACGAACGGACTGGCTGAGCGCCGCCAGCTCGAGTTGTGCGGCGGTGATCCGCTGACGCCAGGCATCGGGAGGGAGCTCCCAGGCGTCCTGCAGAATGCGCTCCACGGTATCGAGGTCTTCAGAGGTGGCCCTGCGGCACGCGTACTCGGCACATCCGGCGGAGACGATCTCGTACTCGGCGCCCAGATCGGACAACTCAAGGCGCGTCATTCGGAGCAGCGCGCGAGTGTTGAAGGCTTCGACCGCACCCGCGCTCGTGCTCACGAAGCTGCCGCCGGTGCGACCGCGGCGGGTCTCGATGAGACCCGCGGAACGCAGCAGTCCCAGCGCTTCGCGCACCGTGTCGACCGACACCCCGAGGTGCCGCGACAGCTCGCTCTCGCTGGGCAGGCGCTCGCCCTCCCGGAACGCGCCCGTGGAGATCGCCTGGACGAGTCGTCCCTCGACGAGTTGGACGCGCCCTTCGTCTCCGATGGGGGCGAAGGCGGCGCTGCGCAGACGATGGGGCGTGAATGTCACCTCGGAGATGCTCATGCGTCCCGGCCCCCTCGTTCGTCGCCGCTTCCCTGCGCGATTGCACCAGTCTTGCACGGCGCGGACGGGCGCTACCGCCGGCGCGACGGAGCCCGCCGTGGAGAAGAGTCATTTAAACATCGGAAAGCCTATGTTATGTTTTCTGCGTCCACCGCATCAAAGGAGATGCCCATGACCGAATCACCGCCGGCAATCCGGCTCCGCGGGCTCACCCGCGCTTTCGGCTCTGTCACAGCCGTCGATCACGTCGACCTCGAGATCGGCCGCGGCGAGTTCTTCTCCATGCTCGGCCCGTCGGGGTCGGGGAAGACCACCGTGCTCCGACTCATCGCAGGCTTCGAGCAGCCGACCTCCGGCAGCATCGAGCTGTTCGGCGACGATGTCACGGCGCGAGCGCCTTTCGACCGCGACGTGAACACCGTGTTCCAGGACTATGCGCTCTTCCCGCACATGAGCGTGCTGGAGAACGTGGCATACGGATTGCGCGTGCGCGGCGTCGGCCGCAGCGAGCGTCAGGGTCGCGCGATGAAGGCGCTCGAGTCGGTGCGCCTCGACCACGTCGCGTCGAGGATGCCTGCACAGCTCTCGGGCGGGCAGCGCCAGCGCGTCGCCCTCGCACGCGCGACGGTGGTGCAGCCGAAGGCACTGCTGCTCGATGAACCGCTCGGCGCGCTCGACCTCAAGCTCCGCGAGCAGATGCAGGTCGAACTCAAGCAGATCCAGCGGGAGCTCGGCATCACCTTCATCTTCGTCACCCACGACCAGGAGGAGGCACTGACCCTGTCGGATCGGATCGCTGTCTTCAGCGCGGGGCGGATCGAGCAGCTCGGCACACCGCAAGAGCTCTACGAGCGACCCGCTTCACGATTCGTCGCCGACTTCGTCGGCACGACGAACCTCTTCGACGGCGCGATCTCGAAAGCGCTCCTCAGCCGCGACGGCGAGCACTCGATCCGCCCGGAGAAGATGCGCCTGTCAGACCAGCCCGCCACGCAACGGGGAATGCTCAGCGCTCCGGGCACCGTTGCAGAGGCGATCTACCTCGGCAACTCCACCCGCATCATCGTCGACCTCGACACCGGCGGACGCGTGAGCGTTCTCGAGCAGAACGCGCACAGCGACCAGACCGACACGCGAGGCAGACGAGTGTTCGTGCGCTGGAGCGAGAGCGCCATCGTGCCCTTGGCTGCACAGGCATCCGCGGCCTGACTTGCCCCGACCCCATCCCCGCACCACCGGTTCAGCAGAGTCGCTGAACCGACGACATCAAGGAGAGAGAATGATCCGCACCATGACCCGAGGCCGCGCCGCGGCCGTCATCGCGGGAGCCGCCGCCCTGAGCCTCGTGCTCGCGGGCTGCGGCACCTCGAACGGCGGAGGCAAGGGCGGCGAAGCCGTCGAGAAGCTCGGTGAGAACGAAGGCAAGATCTCCATCCTCGCCTGGCCGGCACTCGCCGAAGACGGCACGAACGACCCGAGCGTCGACTGGGTGACGCCGTTCGAGGAGGCGACGGGCTGTCAGGCCGAGATCAAGACCTTCGGCACGTCGGACGAGGCCTTCAGCCTGATGAAGACCGGCAGCTACGACGTCGTCTCGGCATCGGGCGACGCGTCGCTGCGCATGGTCGCTGCCGGGATCGTCCAACCCGTCAACACCGATCTGCTGAAGAACTACGACGGCATCTACGACTATCTCAAGGACAAGCCCTGGAACACGGTTGACGGCGAGTCCTACGGCGTGCCCCACGGCTACGGCGCCAACGTGCTGCTGTACGACAAGACCGCCTTCCCCGAGGCTCCCACCTCCTGGGACGTCGTCTTCGACAAGGCGTCACAGAATTCCGGCAAGATCACCGCCTACGACTCGCCGATCTACATCGCAGACGCGGCCGTGTACCTGATGGCGCACCAGCCCGAGCTCGGCATCGAGAACCCCTACTCGCTCGATCAGAAGCAGTTCGACGCAGCGGTCGACCTGCTCAAGCAGCAGCGCGCGCACGTATCGGAGTACTGGGCCGACTATCTCAAGGAAGTGCAGTCGTTCCAGTCGGGCGCCACCGTCGCCGGCACGAGCTGGCAGGTCATCCAGAACACCCTCGACGCCGAGGGCGGCAATACGGCCGTCACTCTTCCCGAGGAGGGTGCCACCGGATGGAGCGACACGTGGATGATCTCGTCGAAGACCGAGGCGCCGAACTGCTCGTACGCCTGGCTCGACTACATCGCCAGCCCCGAGGCGAATGCGGCTGCGACCGCGTACTTCGGCGAGGCGCCCTCGAGCCAGGCCGCCTGCGACTTCCGTGACGACTGCGAGCTCTATCACGCCGGAGACGCGGAGTACGCCGACCAGATCTGGTACTGGACCACGCCGATCGAGGAGTGCCTCGACGGGCGCACCGACGTGACGTGCGTCGACTACGCGGCGTGGACCAAGGCCTGGCAGGAGATCAAGGGCTGATATCGATCGCGTGCCGGTGGGACGGAGACGCTCCGCCCCACCGGCATGGGACGAGCCGCGAAGAGGATCTGAACATGACCAGCACCACCACGGCGCCGCCGACTCACCGTGACACGAGTCCTGCGAGGCGCGTCTCGTCCTTCCTGCACGCTCACCCCGGGGTGAGGCTCACCCTGCTGCTCACGGCGCCGCTGACGTGGCTCGGTGTCGTCTACATCGTCGCCCTGGCGCTGCTTCTCGTCACCGCGTTCTGGAGCACCGACAGTTTCACCGGCGACATCGACACGTCGTTCACACTCGAGAACATCGTCAGTCTGTTCACCGAGTCGCTCTATCAGACCGTCACCCTGCGCACCCTCCTCGTCGCCATCGCTGTGACGGCGATCGACGTGATCGTCGCGCTTCCCATCGCCTTCTACATGGCCAAGGTCGCGTCGCCGCGCACCAAGCGGATGCTCATGATCCTCGTGCTCATGCCGCTGTGGGCGTCGTACCTGGTCAAGGTGTACGCCTGGCGCTCGGTGCTGGCTGAGAACGGTCTGCTCTCCTGGCTCGTCGCCCCGGTCGGAGGCGACACTCCCGGCTACGGGGTGACGGCGACGATCATCGCGATCTCGTATCTCTGGCTGCCGTTCGTCATCCTGCCCATCCAAGCGGGTATGGAGCGCGTGCCCGACTCCCTGCTCGAGGCGTCGAGCGACCTCGGCGCGCGCAGCTGGCGCACCTTGTTCTCGGTGGTGCTGCCTCTCGCGGTGCCTGCGATCATCGCCGGCACGATCTTCAGCTTCGCCCTGACGCTCGGCGACTACATCACAGTGCGCATCGTCGGGGGCACAAGCCAGATGCTCGGCAACCTCGTCTACGACAACGTCGGCGCCGCGAACAATCTGCCGCTCGCATCCGCGATCGCGCTCATCCCGATCGCGATCATCTTCCTCTACCTCTTCATCGTGCGGCGCTCCGGTGCGCTGAACAACCTCTGAAGGAGGCCGTCGACATGCGACTGTCCAAGTCCGCGCGAGTCACGCTCGCCATCATCACCGGGGCGATCCTGGTGATCGTCTACGTGCCTCTGCTCGTCGTCGTGCTCAACTCGTTCTCGACGTCGAAGTCCCTGACCTGGCCCCCGCCGGGGTTCACCCTCGAGTGGTGGGGGCGTGCGTTCACGAACCCCGGTGCGATCCAGGCGACACTCACCAGCGCAGTGATCGCGGCGATCGCCACGGCGATCGCCCTCGTGCTGGGCACACTCGCGGCGTTCGCTCTGCAGCGCTTCGAGTTCTTCGGACGTGAGTCCGTGAACCTGCTCGTCATCCTGCCGATGGCGCTTCCAGGCATCGTCACCGGTATCGCGCTGAACAACTTCTTCCGTACGATCATCGGGATCGATCTATCGCTGTGGACGATCGCCGTCGCGCACGCCACGTTCTGCATCGTCACCGTGTTCAACAACGTCCTCGCGCGCCTGCGCCGCACGGGAACGAACCTCGAAGAGGCGTCGTCAGACCTTGGTGCGGGCGTCTGGACGACCTTCCGCCTCGTGACCTTCCCGCAGCTGCGCTCAGCCCTGCTGGCAGGCGGGCTGATGGCCTTCGCGCTGTCGTTCGACGAGATCATCGTGACCACGTTCACCGCAGGGCAGGGCGTCACGACGCTGCCGATCTTCATCCTCAACAACATGCTGCGCCCGGGACAGGCTCCCGTCATCGCGGTGATCGCCGTCGTGCTCATCGTCGTCTCGATCGTTCCCATCGCGATCGCCCAGAGGCTCGGCGACGGCGCGGAAGAGCGTGCGACGAGATAGCGCGACCACCACAGCCCGAATACACCACAGAGAAACAGGAGCATGAGCATGTCGAAGTACCGCGTCCAGAACCCCGCGACAGGTGAGGTCACCGAGTCGTTCGAGTCCGCGACAGATGCACAGGTCGAGGAGGCGCTCGCCGCGGCTGACGCCGCCTACCGCGAATGGCGCGAGCAGGGCGTTCAGCACCGGGCAGGCGTCGTGCGGCGGATCGGCGAACTGTTCACCGAGCGTCGTGACGAGCTCGCGAGAGCCATCTCGATCGAGATGGGCAAGTCCATCGAAGCCGCACTCGAAGAGGTCGATTTCGCCGCATCGATCTTCGACTACTACGGCGTCTACGGTCCGGGCTTCATCACCGACTACGAGATTCCAAGCTCCGTGCCTGGGCGCGCGGTGATGGAGCAGCTGCCTCTTGGCGTGCTGCTCGGCGTGATGCCGTGGAACTTTCCGTACTACCAGGTGGCGAGGTTCGCTGGACCGAACCTCGTGCTGGGCAACACCATCCTGCTCAAGCACGCCGACATCTGCGCGCGCTCGAACCTTCTGATGCAGGAGATCATGGAGCAGGCCGGCGTCCCCGTCGGCGGGTATCAGGCGATGTTCGTGTCGCACGATCAGATCTCGACGATCATCGCCGACGCGAGAGTGCAGGGCGTCTCACTGACGGGGTCTGAGGCGGCCGGAGCCATCATCGGGGCGCAAGCAGGCGCGAACCTGAAGAAGTGCGTGCTCGAGCTGGGCGGTATCGACCCGATGGTCGTGCTCGACTCGGACGACGTGCCTGGTATCGCCCGAGCCGCATGGGAGAACCGCATCTACAACGGCGGTCAGGTCTGCAACTCCAACAAGCGTCTGATCGTGATGGACGACATCTACGACGAGTTCGTGGCCGAGCTCGTGAAGCTCGCCGAGGGGCTCGAACCCGGCGATCAGCTCGACCTCCGAGACGGGGAGTTCACCCCGCTGTCGACGCGCGCGGCCGCGGAGACGGTCGACGCCCAGGTGAAGAGAGCGGTATCGGAGGGGGGTCGGCTGCTCGCCGGAGGCGTGCTCTCGGACGGACCTGGCGCCTACTACTCGCCTGCCGTGCTCGTGGATGTTCCGCGCGACTCCGCCTCGTACCGTGAGGAGATCTTCGGACCGGTCGCCCTGGTCTACCGCGTGCACAGCGACGAGGAGGCGCTGGAGCTCGCGAACGACTGCGCACTCGGTCTAGGCGGCTCGGTGTTCTCGACAGATCAGGCGCGGGCCGCCCGAGTGGCGTCCCGCCTCGAGGTCGGCATGGCGCACGTCAACATCATCGCCGCAGAGGGCGCGGACATCCCTTTCGGAGGTGTGAAGCGCTCGGGCTTCGGCCGCGAGATGGGGCCGGTCGGCATCGGTGAATTCGCCAACAAGCGGCTGTACTTCATCGCCGAATGAGATGGGCGGCGCCGCGCCCGTCGGTCAGGTGCGGCGCCGTCACCGCCCCAGGGTGATGCCGAGCGCGCGCAGCGCGAGCCAGGCGGCAGCGCGGTCGTCGGCACGCTCCATCGAGAGGCCGGTCAGGTGCTCGATTCGGTGGATGCGCGAGATGAGCGTCTGACGATGGATGCCAAGGCGTGCGGCGCTCGTGGCCTGAGCGCCGTTCTCGGCGAGGAACACCCGCAGCGTCTCGGTGAGAGCGCCGTGCTCGCCTCTGGCATCGCGCAGGTCGTCCAGCGCGGCCGAGAGGTGGGCCGAGCCATCGCCGCCCAGAGCACCGAGCACGAGATCGACAGTGGGCAGCTCGGTGTAGCGCAGAACCTTGTGGCCGTCCTCGATCGCGGAATCCAGCGCCTGCTGGGCCTGGATCGCACTGCGCCGCAGCAGCTCCGCCGGTGCGGGAAGCCCCAGGCCGAGATGCGCCGTCCCGCTGCCGAGGGGAGTGAAGGCCGTGACGCGCGCCGCGAGCTCTTCGCTGAGATGGTCAGGCAGGAAGCCGCGCACGCGCCCCGGTTCGCCGACGAAGATGTGCTCGATGCTCAGCTCGTCGAACCATCGCGCCACGAGCGGCTCCGGATCGATCGTGCGTGTCCTCGTGCCGAACTGGAACGCCGTGAGTCCGCTCTCGCGCACGCCCCAGCGCCGCAGAAGCGCCGTCGCCGCTGGGCCCCCTTCGAGCAGCACGCCGAGGAGCGCCTCGCGTCCGAGGTGCTCGGTCAAGGACGGATCACGCGTGCGAAGCAGCAGATCGAACAGTGCAGCCGACTGAGACGCGAGGTCGCGGCTGCGGCTGATCACCCGCGACCTGGTCGCGATCACGAGATAGCCGGAGAGGTCGCGGTCGGAGCCGACCTGATGCACCTGAATGCCAGGGTGTCGCACTCGCACGGGTCTGCCGAGCGCTGCGGCGACGGCGTCGTCGACGTGGAGGCGGCCGGCGCCTGCACTCGCGATGAGCTGGCCGTGCGGGTCCAGCAGCACTGCCCAACCGTCGATGCGATGCGCGAGCTCTGCGATGACGGCGGTGACTCCGCCGCGTCTGGCGACCTGAGTGAGGACTTTGGTGCCCGTGGTGACGATGCGGTCGGCGGCGGCCTGGTCCTCGGCGATGAGCGCCGACAGGCGAGCGTGCAGCGCGGCGTCGACGATCGCGGGGTCGGCGGCCGTGTCGGCGCCGACTGCGCTCCAAGCCGGCCCGATCCGCGTCGCGCCGAGGATGGCGGTCATGCTGTGCTGAGCCGTCATCGCCCGCAGCTCGTCGTCGTCGGCGCTGCTGATGTAGACCGCCCGAGTCGTCACCTCGGTGACATCGCCACCCGCGGCGAGGCGAGCGCGCAGCTGCGCAGGGGGTCCGATAAGGAGGGTGACGAAGTCACTGCTGCCGGCGACGACGTACCCGTCGAGCGCGGCGACTCCGTCGACGGGCGTGCGGGCGCTGACCCCGTGCTCGAGGCACTCACCGCCGACTGCGCGGGCGATGGCTCGCAGGTCCAGGCTCATAGCGAGAGTGTACAGAAAGTAGTGGTCCCGAGCCGCTTTTCGACATCTTCGACAATGACAGGCCGTGTCTCCCGTCCTTAGCATCGCTGTAGCCCTCACGTGCGGCCGCTGTTCGCACACCGCCATTCGAAGGAGAAGAAGCCATGAAGGCAGTCGTGTTCCGCGACCCGCAGACCCGCGTCGTCCTCGCAGACGTCGAACTCGCAGCACCGAAGGCCGGCGAGGTGCGGGTCAAGATCGCCGCAGCCGGCGTGTGCCACTCCGACCTGCACGTACGCCAGGGTGACTGGCCGGCTCCGGTGCCGATGGTCATGGGCCATGAGGGCTCCGGCATCGTCGTCGAGCTCGGCGAGGGTGTCACTTCCCTCGCGGTCGGCGACCACGTGGTGCTCAGCTGGGTGCCGCCGTGCGGCGAATGCCGATACTGCCTGCAGGGCCACGAGGCGCGGTGCCAGAAGGTCGCGACGGTCGTGGCCCCGAAGGGCGTGCTCTTCGACGGCACCTCGCGACTCAGCATCGCCGACGAAGACGGCGACGACGAGACGGTCCACCACTATCTCGGCGTCTCGTCGTTCGCGGAAGAGGTCATCGTGCCGGCATCCGGAGCGATCAAGGTGCGCGACGATGCTCCCCTCGATGTCATCGCCGTCGTCGGCTGCGCCGTCGCGACCGGTGTAGGCGCCGTCACCAACACCGCAGCCGTCGAGCCCGGATCGACCGTCGCGGTGATCGGATGCGGAGGTGTGGGGCTCAATGTCGTCCAGGGCGCAAAGCTCGCCGGAGCCGAGCGGATCGTCGCGATCGATGTGGTCTCGGACAAGACCGACATGGCGATGCAGTTCGGTGCGACCGACCGCATCGACGCATCGAATGGCGACGCGGTCGAGCAGCTGTTCGCGCTGATCCCCGACGGCGTCGACTATGCCTTCGACGCGATCGGCCGCACGTTCACCACCGAGCAGGCGATCAGCATGCTGGGCCTCGGCGGGGCCGCGGTCATCGTCGGCCTTCCGCCGACGGGGGCGAAGGCGTCCTTCGAACCCCTCGTGCTCGCCGAAGCGGACCAGCGCATCCTCGGCTCGAACTACGGCTCGGTGCGCCCCTCGATCGATATCCCCGCGCTCGTCGATCGGTACATGGACGGGCAGCTCAAGCTCGACCCGCTCATCTCGGGGCGTCGCCCCCTCGCCGAGGCTGCCGAGGCGCTCGAAGACCTCCAGGCCGGCGGCGTGCTGCGCACCCTGCTGATCCCCTGACCCCGACCTGCTGCCCGATCCATACCCTGAAACGCCAGCTCAAAGGAGAGCATCATGTCCACTGAAACGTCTGCCGCGGCGCCGGCGCCGTCGCATTCCGAGAACGCGCTGCACCGCGGGCTCGGTGTCTCGTCGATCGTGGCGATGGTGGCCGCCGGTGCGGCCCCACTCGCCGTGGTCGCCCTGACGACCCCGATCATCATCGCCCTGAGCGGGAGCGTCGCGGCGCCTCTGCTGTTCATCGTGGCGGGCATCGTGCTGCTGCTCTTCTCGGTGGGCTTCACCTCGATGAGTCGTCATGTGCGCAACTCCGGGGCGTTCTACTCGTACATCCAGGCGGGCCTCGGCCGCATCGTCGGCATCGGAGCAGCGGTGCTCGCTCTCGTGTCGTACTTCCTGCTGCAGGTGGGCCTGTACACGTACGTCGGTGTGGCCGTGACCGGCGCGATCAGCCGGTTCTCGGGGGTGGAGACACCGTGGTGGCTGTGGACGCTCGTGTCGTTCGTGATCATCAGTGCCCTCGGTTACCGCGACATCGAGCTCAGCTCGAAGATCCTGCTTGTCGCTCTCGTCGCCGAGGCGGGCGTGGTACTGATCCTCGACGCGTCGATCTTCTTCCGAGGTGGCGCCGAAGGGCTGTCGGCCGCGCCGCTGAACGCCGCGGACCTGCTCGCCGGCACGCCCAGCATCGGTCTGATGTTCGCCTTCTTCTGCTTCATCGGCTTCGAGGCGACCGCGGTCTTCCGCAACGAAGCCCGCGATCCCGATCGCACGATCCCGCGCGCCACCTACATCGCCGTCGGAATGATCGCCGCCCTCTACGCCGTCTCCGCGTTCGCACTGGTCATCGGCGTCGGTCCCTCGCGTGCACTGGATGTCGCCGCGAACGACACGGCGAACATGACTCCAGACCTGTTCATGCAGTACACCGGCGTCGTCGTGCACGACATCACGAACGTACTGCTGGTGACCAGCACGTTCGCCTGCGCTCTCACGTTCCACAATGTGCTGACCCGCTACCAGTACACCCTCGGCTCGCTCAAGGTGCTCTCCCCGCGTCTGGCCGAGGTGCACCCGAGGTTCCGTGCACCATCGTTCTCATCGATCGTCGTCACGATCATCACGGGCATCCTGGTGCTCGCTATGACGATCACCGGGCTCGATCCCATCAACGAGATCTACACCTGGTTCTCTGGCGCGGCCACCCTGGGACTTCTCACGCTGATGACGCTGACCAGCATCGCCGTCGTGGTGTTCTTCCGTCGTCACGACGACCGGCGCATCACCCGCACGGTCATCGCGCCGATCATCGCCGCGTTGGCCCTGGCGACCGTGGTCATCATCGCCCTGGCCAACATCGAGCTGCTGATCCCCGATTCGGTGGCCACGGGCATCCTGCTGACCCTCCTCGTGCTCGCCTTCATCGCCGGCACCATCCTCGCCGTCCGCATGAGGCGCGCCAAGCCCCAGGCCTATGCCCGCCTGCACGACCAGGAGAGCTGACCAGCACCCGCACGCAGAGGCGCCCGGGATCCCGTCAAGACGGGACCCCGGGCGCCTCTGCGTGCGAGGTCGCAGTCACTCGAGAGGGCGTTCGCCGCGCATCACAGGGAATCCGTCCACGTGGTCCATGTGCTGCGCCGCGATGAGGTGCTCGAACACGATATGGGCCTGCGCAGAGGCTACCACCGGATCGGCGGCGATCTTCTGCGCGACGAGTTGCTGCAGCTGATCGCTCGAGGTGCATGCGACGTGCACCAGCAGGTCGTAGGAGCCGCCCATGAGGAAGACGTTGATGACGTTCACGAAGGTCACGGCGCGTTCCGCGTAGTCACGGCTGCTGCTCTGTGCGCCGGGCTTCAGGCGGACGAAGACGATCGCGTGCAGGTCGAGCCCTAGGGCGGTCATGTCGTACTGCGCGTGGGTCGAGGTGATGATCCCGGATTCGCGCAGGGAGCGCAGCCTGGTCAGTGCGGTGGACGGGGACACGTTCACTCGCGCGGCCAGTTCGTTGTTGCTGATGCGCGCCTCTCGGCGAAGCTCCCACACGATCTTCTCGTCGATGGAGTCGAGGGTGCGATCGCCACGTCTGCGCTGGGTCATGGAGGTCTCCGAAGATATTTCGATAGGGCCGGGGCAGCAAGCTGCGGTTCAGAAAAAAATGCGGCACATGAGCCGTTCAAAGAATTATCCCGCAGACAATCGTCTTTGCATAGAATTTTTTGAGCCAAAAGGCGAGACTCGACGCATCACGTTCCACCTCGACGATGACGGGAACCCCCGGCCGTTCCGCCGCCCGCACCGTCGATGCCCATCACAAGGAGCCGTCGTGCGCGCATTCGACACCCCCACCGTCCTGCTCATCGGCCTCGGTGCCGTCGGTCGGGCGGTCGGCGGCCGTCTGGCCGCCTCAGCAAGCGCTGAGATCATCGGCGCCGTCGACCTCGCTCCGGCCCTGAACGGGGCGGAACTCGCATCGATCGTCGAGGGCGCCGCTCCGGGTGCGCGTGTGTCGACATCCATCACCGATGCACCGGATGCCGACGTCGCCTTCGTCGCCACGACGTCGTTCGCCGCGCAGGTCGAGCCGATCATCGCCGAGCTGCTCGATCGCGGAATGAACGTCGTCACCATCTGCGAGGAGCTCGGCTACGGCTTCTACGACCACGAGCCGATCGCGCGGCGTCTGGACGAGCACGCGCGCCGCGCGGGTCTCACCGTCCTCGGCACCGGCTGCAACCCGGGCATCCTGCTCGACACGCTCCCGCTGCTCCTCAGCAGCCTGACCCTCGGGGTCGACCGCATCACCATCCGCCGCACCGCCGAGATGTCGGGCTATGGCGGAATCCTGTCGAAATTCGGCTTCGGACTCGACGCCGACCAGTTCGCGCAGCGGCGTGAAGCGGGAGAGGTCATCGGGCACGTCGGCTTCCGGGAGTCGATCGCGGCCCTCGCCGGCGGACTGGGCTGGGCGCTCGACGAGATCGTCGTCGACGCTCCGGAGCCCGTGCTCTTCACGTCACACGAGCGCACCACCTCACAGGTCGTCCTCGCCGCAGGCACGATCGCCGCTCTGCGGCATGCCGCCCGGGGCATCGTCGACGGTCGTGTCGTGGTGGACACATCCATCGACTTCGGCATCTTGGAGCCCGCAGACGGCTTCCCCGACGGCGACCGCTGGATGATCGAGAGCGGCGCCCAGACGCTCGAGTTCTCCAGCAGCCGCATCGACAGCGCGAGCTCCACAGTCGCCGTCGCCTCGAACGTCATCCCCTCGGTCCCCGCAGCCCTTCCGGGGCTGCTCACCATGGCGGATCTCCCGCCCAGGCACGTCGCTGCCCGAGCGCATACCGCCGGTCGAGCCGGCCGCTGATGCGGCATCTCCAACGTCACCAACAGCAAGCAGAGGAGCTGAGCACATGACCCAGACCCCACCGGTCAACATCGCCGAGGTGATGAGTCTCGGCGGGCGCCCCCCGGGCAGCCGCCGCGAGATCAAGATCATCGACACCACGCTGCGCGACGGTCACCAGAGCATCTGGGCGACGCGCATGCGCACCTCGCACATGCTCGAGATGATCGAGGACTTCGACGCTGCCGGGTTCGAGCACGTCGACCTCGTCGCGCCGATCCAGTTCGACGTCGCGGTCCGCTACCTCAAAGAGGACCCGTGGGAGCGGGTGCGCCTGATGCACAAGCACGCGCCGAACACGACGTTCCGTGCGCTGATCCGCTCGAAGAACCTCGCGACTTTCGACTTCCTTCCCGATGACGTCATCGCTGCATGGGTCGATCGCCTGGTTGCGAACGGCTTCCGGGAGATCGGCGCCTTCGACGGCCTGAACGATGTCGACAACATCTCGACTGCGCTGCTGCGCGCCAAGCGCCTCGGTGCCGAGACCTTCGGTGCCGTGTCGTTCTGCGAGTCGCCCGTGCACACCGACGAGCTCTTCGTCGCGAAGGCTCAGGAGCTGATCGAGAAGGCGGATGTCGACCGGATCATGCTCAAGGACGCCGGCGGCCTGCTGACCCCCGACCGCATCCGCACCCTCGTCCCGGCGCTCAAGGCCGTCATCGGCGACCGCCCGCTCGAGGTGCACACCCACAGCCTCACGGGCCTCGCGCCGCTGGTCTGCCTCGAGGCGGTGGAGCTCGGCGCCGACTCGCTGCACACCTCGATCGCTCCGCTGGCGACGGGCAATGGCCAGCCGTCGACGCAGGGGATCGTGCGCGACCTCCGCGCGCTCGGGTACACGGTCAACGTCGACGACGAGCGGATCGCGTCGATCAGCCGCAAGCTCCTCAAGATCACCGAGGAGGAGCCGGACAAGCCCGTCGGCGTGCCGCACGAGTACACCGGGCTGCACTACATGCATCAGACGCCGGGCGGAATGCTCTCGAATTTCAAGTCCCAGCTCGAGGCAGCCGGGCTCGCCGACCGCTTCGACGAGCTCATGCTCGAGGTGGCGCGCGTGCGCGCCGAGCTCGCCTACCCGATCATGATCACCCCCTTCGCCCAGCATGTGGGCACCCAGGCGGTCATGAACGTGATGAGCGGAGAGCGCTACAAGGTGGTGCCGAACGAGGTCAAGAAATACGCCCTCGGCTACTACGGAAAGCCCCTCGCCGCCCTCGACCCCGAGGCGCTCGAGAAGATCCTCGCGAACGGCTCCGCGAACATCGCGGAGGAGCCGGCGCCCATCCCGCCGATGATGCCGTCTCTGCAGGAACGGTACCCGGACGAGGACATCGACCTCTGGCTGCTGCGTGCGCAGTTCGCCGGCACCCAGGTCGACGACATGAAGCGAGTGATGGCAGAGGGCGGGGCTGAGCGCGAGAAGCGGATGCCCACGCTCGACCTCATCACGTCGCTGTACGACAGCACCCCGGCAGGTCGGCAGGTGCTCAGAAGCGGTGATCTGCAGATCACTCTGGAAAAAGGAGAGAAGTGATGGCTGACAACCTGCCCGACATGCGCGAGCTCAAGGCGATCGTCGACTGGGTGAACCTCGCGAAAGACGTCCGTGAGCTGTCGCTGAAGGTCGGCGACGTCGAACTGCACGTCTCGCGCGACAACGGCGCCCCCGCAGCCGCTCCCGCCCCCGCCGCCGCGGCGGCTCCGGCTTCGGCCGCTGCTCCCGCAGCCCAGGCGCCCGCGGACGCAGCGGCGGCAGCCGCTCCGGCTCCGGCTCCGGCCGCGACGCCAGCCGCGGCGCCGCAGGAGGATGCCGCTCTCGCGGCCGACGAGGTCATGATCACCGCGCCCATGCTCGGCACGTTCTACGCGTCGCCGCAGCCCGGCGCGCCCGCCTTCGTCTCGGTCGGTGACGCCGTGCAGCCGCACAGCGTGCTCGGCATCGTCGAGGTCATGAAGCTCATGAACAACATCGAGGCCGGCGTCACCGGCACCGTCGTGCGGGTCCTCGCCGAGAACGAGGCCGTCGTCGAGTTCGGCCAGCCGCTGATGGTCATCAAGAAGGACTCGGCATGACGCTGTCGAGCGTGCTGATCGCCAACCGCGGGGAGATCGCCCTGCGGGTGATCCGCGCGTGCAGGGAACTCGGCATCCGCAGCATCCTCGCCCACTCCGAGGCGGACCGCGACTCGCTGCCAGTGCGCCTCGCCGACCAGGCGATCTGCATCGGACCCGCGCCGGTCAAGCTCAGCTATCGTGACTCGGCGGCCATCGTGACGGCCGCGCAGCTCACCGGCGCCGATGCGATCCACCCCGGTTACGGCTTCCTCTCGGAGAACTCCGACTTCGTCGCGCTCTGCGAGGCGGAGAAGGTGGGCTTCGTCGGGCCGTCGTCCGAGGTGATCCGCCGCATGGGCGACAAGATCGAGGCGAAGAAGATCGCCCGACGTGCCGGGGTCCCCACGGTCCCGGGCTCCGACGGAGCCATCGCGGACCAGGACGAGGCCTTCCGCGTCGCCGAGCAGGTGGGCTTCCCCCTGCTCATCAAGGCGGCAGCGGGCGGCGGTGGGCGAGGCCTGCGCGTCGTGCGCAGCGCGGACACCCTCGCCGCAGACCTCTCGGCCATCATGGCCGAGGCCGAGGTCGCCTTCGGGGACCCGTCGGTGTACATCGAGCGGTACCTCACCGACATCCGCCACATCGAGATCCAGGTGGTCTCCGACGGCACCACCGTGCTGCACTTCGGCGAGCGCGACTGCACCGCGCAGCGGCGCAACCAGAAACTCGTCGAAGAGGCGCCGTCGCCGGTGATCGACGCCGCGACCCGTGAGGGGCTGGCGCAGGCCGCGATCGCGCTGTGCCGCGAGGTGGGCTACGTCAACGCCGGAACCGTGGAGTTCGTCTACGACAACCCGACGGGCGAGTACTACTTCATCGAGATGAACACCCGCATCCAGGTGGAGCATCCGGTCACCGAGATGATCACGGGCGTCGACCTGATCAAGCTGCAGCTGCGGATCGCCGGAGGTGAGTCGCTCGACATCACCCAGGACGAAATCGAGATCCGCGGTCACGCCATCGAGTGCCGCGTCAACGCCGAGGACGCCGATCAGGGCTTCGCGCCGAGACCCGGCACCATCCGCGAGTTCCGTGCCCCCGGCGGGTTCGGCGTGCGGCTGGACACCCACCTCGAGAGCGGCGCGAGCATCCCGCCGTTCTACGACTCCATGGTCGGCAAGCTGATCTGCTGGGGTCGCGACCGCGACGAGGCCATCGACCGCGCGCTCCGAGCGCTGGGCGAGATGCGCATCGAGGGCGTCGTGACCACGGCCGGCTTCCATGAGCAGGTCATCGACAGCGCGAAGTTCCGCAGCGGAGTCTTCAACACCGGATACATCGCAGAGTTCATGGAGGAGCGGTCATGACCATCGCTCAGAGCACCCTTCCCACGACGGTGCCGCAGACGCGGCACCTCGAGACGGAGATCCCCGGACCGCGGTCGCGGGAGCTCATGGAGGATCGTCGAGCGCAGGTGTCGAACGGCATCGGCGCGCAGCTGCCGGTCTTCATCGAGCGCGCCGACGGCGGCATCCTGCTCGACCTCGACGGCAACCGCATCGTCGACCTGGCCTCGGGTCTCGGCCCGACGGCGCTGGGCGCGTCGAACCCGCGGGTGCGCGAGCGCATCCTCACCCAGCTCGACCGGTTCACGCACACGTGCTTCATGACCACGGAGTACGAGAGCTACGTCGACGTGTGCCGCTGGCTGAATGCGAACACCCCCGGCGATCACGAGAAGCGCTCCGCGCTGTTCACCACCGGGGCCGAGGCCAACGAGAACGCGGTGAAGATCTCGCGCTACGTGACCGGCCGCCGCAAGGTCATGGCGTTCACGGGCGCCTACCACGGCCGCACCCACATGACGATGTCGCTCACCTCGAAGTCGCACCCGTACAAAACCGGCTTCGGCCCGTTCTCCGACGACGTTGTGCACGCTCCTGTGCCGACCTCGCCTCGCAACGACCCGAGCGAGGTCGGCTCGTACCTCGAGCAGGTGCGCGCGGTGCTCGCCGAGAACGATCCGTCGAGCTTCGCCGCCATCATCATCGAGCCGATCCTCGGCGAGGCGGGATGCCTGATTCCGCTGCCTGGATTCCTCGCCGGCCTGCGCGAGATCGCCGACGAGTTCGGCATCTTCCTCATCGCCGACGAGGTGCAGAGCGGCATGGGCCGCACCGGCCGCATCTGGGCGATCGAGCACGAGGGCGTCGTGCCCGATCTGCTGGTCGCCGCGAAGGCGCTCGCCAACGGGATGCCGCTGAGCTCGGTCACCGGACGCGCCGAGCACATGAACGCCATCCACTCCGCCGGGATCGGCGGCACCTACATCGGCAATCCGCTCTCGTGCGAGGCGGCGCTCGCCGTGTTCGAGCAGATCGACTCCGACGGAGTCCTCGACAGGGCTGCGGCTCTGGGCGAGATCGCGATCGAGATGCTGCGACCGCTGGTCGGCTCGGGGGTCGGAGTCATCGATGTGCGGGTGCGCGGCGGGATGATCGGCATCGAGTTCGGCGCAGACGAGACCTTCGAGCCTTCGGGCGAGCGGGCCAAGGCCGTGACCCGGTACTGCCACGCCAACGGCGTGCTCGCGCTCACCAACGGCGTGCACGAGAACGTCATCCGATTGCTGCCGCCGGTGGTCATCGACCACGACCTGTTCCGCGACGGCCTGCAGGTGATCATCGACGGCATCCGCAGCACCATCTGAGACACCACCCGACGGAAGGCAGAAGATGATCGACAAGACCGTTGAGACACTGCAGGACGCTGTCGACGGCATCGCCGACGGGGCGACCGTGATGATCGGCGGCTTCGGCCGCGCCGGTCAGCCGGTCGAGCTGATCGACGCGCTGATCGCGCACGGTGCGGGCGATCTCACGATCGTCAACAACAACGCCGGCAACGGCCGCACCGGCCTCGCTGCGCTTCTTGCGGCCGGACGGGTGCGCAAGATCATCTGCTCCTTCCCGAGGCAGTCCGACTCGTGGGTCTTCGACGGTCTCTACCGCGAGGGCCGGATCGAGCTCGAGCTGGTGCCGCAGGGCAATCTCGCCGAGCGCATCCGCGCCGCCGGTGCCGGCATCGGGGCCTTCTACACCCCGACCGGCGTCGGCACGCTGCTCGCCGAGGGCAAGGAGATCCGCGAGATCGACGGGCGCACCTACGCGCTCGAGTACCCGATCAAGGCGGACTTCGCTCTGATCAGCGCCCTGCGGGCCGACCGATGGGGCAACCTCGTCTACCGCGAGACGGCCCGCAACTTCGGACCGATCATGGCGACGGCCGCCCAGACCACGATCGCGCAGGTCGACGAGACCGTGGAGCTGGGATCTCTCGACCCCGAGACCGTGGTCACCCCCGGCATCCACGTCGACCGGGTGGTCGCCGTCGGCCCACGCCGCTGGCTGCGTGACGGCGCGTTCGTGGGCGGAGTGGACCTCGACGGCACTGCGCTGCCGTCCGACATGGAGGAGGCTCTCCGATGAGCACCCGGATCAGCAGACAGGCACTCGCCGCACTGATCGCGGCCGACATCCCCGAGGGCGCGGTCGTCAACCTCGGCATCGGCGCACCCACACTGGTCGCGGACTTCCTGCCGCAGGACGAGGAGATCATCCTCCACACCGAGAACGGGATGCTCGGCATGGGCCCCGCACCGGCGAGGCGCCAGGTGGACCCTGACCTCATCAACGCCGGCAAACAGGCGGTGACCGCGCTGGCGGGGGCCGCGTACTTCCACCACGCCGATTCGTTCGGCATGATGCGCGGCGGGCACCTCGACGTCTGCGTCCTCGGCGCCTTCCAGGTCGCTGAGAGCGGCGATCTCGCGAACTGGTCGACCGGCGCCCCGGATGCGATTCCCGCCGTCGGCGGAGCCATGGACCTCGCGATCGGTGCCAAGGCGGTCTACGTGATGACCGATCTGCTCACCAAGCAGGGTGAGTCGAAGCTGGTGCAGACCTGCACCTACCCGCTCACGGGCGTCGGCTGCGTCTCGCGGGTGTACACCGACCACGCCGTGTTCGACGTGACGCCGGACGGATTCGCGGTGCGCGACGTGTTCGGCGAGAACACTGTCGAGCTGCTGCGCGAACTCACAGGACTCGCGCTGGTCGACACGACGGATGCCGGGGAGGCGCACTCGTGAGCGGCACCTACATCTACGACGCTGTGCGCACCCCCTTCGGACGGGCCGGCGGGACGCTGTCGGCGGTTCGACCCGACGATCTCGCCGCCGTCGTGATGCGGGCGGCGGTCGAGCGGACCGGGGTGGATGCCGAGCGCATCGCCGACGTCATCTTCGGAGACGCCAATCAGGCGGGGGAGGACAACCGCAACGTCGCCAGGTTCGGGGCGCTGCTGGCCGGGTTCCCCACCTCCGTCACCGGCGTCACGGTCAACCGTCTCTGCGCCTCCTCGGTCGAGGCGGTGATCCAGGGCGCCAGGGCCATCGAGTCGGGCGATGCCGAGATCGTGCTCGCCGGCGGTGTCGAGTCGATGTCTCGTGCACCGTTCGTCGTCGAGAAGTCGGCGAAGCCGTGGCCGGCTGTCGGCAATCAGACCATGTGGAACACCTCGATCGGCTGGCGCATGGTCAACCGCGCTCTGCCGAAGCCGTGGACCATCTCGAACGGGGAGTCCGCCGAGAAGATAGCCCGAGAGTGGGACATCTCCCGCGAGCAGCAGGACGAGTTCGCCGTGCGATCGCATCGGCTCGCCGCTGAGGCATGGGCTGCCGGTCGCTACGACGCCGAGATCGTGCAGGTGCCCGATCACGAACTCGCCAGAGACGAGGGGATCCGCGACGGCAGCACCGTCGAGAAGCTCGCCGGTCTCGATGCGCTCTTCGCGTCCGATGGCGCAGGCACCGTGACGGCGGGCAACTCCTCGTCGATCAACGACGGCGCCTCGGCCGTGCTGCTGGGGGCGGAGGGCGCGATCGACGCCGAGCCCCTCGCCAGGATCACGGGTCGCGCGGCGCACGGCGTCGATCCCGATGTCTTTCCCATCGCTCCGATCGACGCAGCGAACAAGGCGCTTGCCCGGGCGGGACGCACGTGGGCGGATGTCGACCTCGTCGAGCTCAACGAGGCGTTCGCCTCACAGTCGCTCGCCTGTCTGAAGGGCTGGCCGGAGCTGGACCCGGCGAGGCTCAACGCCGACGGCGGGGCGATCGCCATCGGGCATCCGCTCGGGGCATCGGGCGGGCGCATCATCGGCCATGCCGCGCACGAACTGAAGCGCCGCGGCGGACGAGTCGCCGTGGCCGCGATATGCATCGGCGTCGGACAGGGCCTCGCGGTCGTGATCGAGCGCTGACCCCTAGACCATCGAGAGGATCATCATGACCAGCACGACATCCGCCAGCGGCGAGCAGGCGCGCGACCACGCCTTCGACGCGACCGCACTGGCTCGCATCGCAGTCTTCGCCGCGATCATCGCCGTCCTCGGGCTGCCCGGCGGCTTCACCGTCTTCGGCGTCGTCCCGATCACCGCGCAGACCCTCGGTGTGATGCTCGCCGGGGCCATCCTCGGGCCTCGGCTCGGGGCGGCGTCGGTCGCCGTTCTCCTCGCACTGGTCGCGGTGGGCCTGCCCCTGCTGGCGGGCGGGCGCGGAGGCGTCGGGGTGTTCTTCGGCCCCTCGGCAGGCTACCTGCTCGGCTGGCTCGTCGGGGCGGCGGTGATCGGGCTCATCGTGCATCGCGCAGGTCGCAGGCCCACGCTGTGGCGCACCGTCATCGGCATGCTCGTGGGCGGCATCGTGGTCGTCTACGCACTGGGCATCCCCGTGCAGGCACTCATCACCGGTCTTCCGCTCGGGGCGACCGCCCTGACGAGCCTGGCCTTCCTGCCGGGTGACCTGCTGAAGGCGGCGCTGGCCACGGCCATCGTGCTCTCGCTGGTGCGCGCCTACCCGCGGGCGTTCGGCCGCGGGTGGACCCCGCGCGCGACCCGCCAGGATCTCACCCGCCTGCCATGATCGTCGTCCTCGGCGGTGAGACCCCCGGTCTGCTGGAGCGGATCAGGGAGGTTCGCGCCGCCGGCGACGCACCTCTCGTCGGGGACCCGCGCTGGTCGCCGGCGCAATGGGAGGCCGTGACCCGGGCGGCCGCCCGTGCCGGGGATCTGCCCGGCGTGGCGTGGGCGACGCTCACCTCCGGCAGCTCCACCAGTCCCCGGATCGTGCTGCGCCGCGCCGCGTCGTGGGAGGAGTCATTCGCCGCCGTGGCCGAGGCGATCACGATGCAGGACGGCGACGTGATCGCCCTCCCGGCGCCTCCCGCATCATCGCTGACGATGTTCTCGCTCGCTCACGCGCTCGGCGGCGGCCCGGCACCGGCGCTGGGCGCCGACGTGCTCCGGCGGCACGACGTGACCTGCATGCACGGCACCCCTCAGGCGCTGCGGGTGGCGCTCGAGGCGGGCCGTCCGCCCCGGCTGCGCACCGCCCTGGTCGGCGGCTCTCACCTGGACGCCCGCCTTCGCACGCAGGCGAGCGATGCGGGCATCCGACTCGTCTCCTACTACGGAGCTGCGGAGCTGTCGTTCGTCGCGATCGACCACGGCGACGGACTGCGTGCGTTTCCCGGGGTGGACCTCGATGTACGCGACGGCGTGCTGTGGGTGCGCTCGCCGTTCATCGCCGCCGGGTGCCTGGGCAGCGACGGCTCGCTGCGCCGCGACGGCGCATGGGCCACGGTCGGCGACCGGGCGGAGCTCGTCGGCGGGAGGCTGCGGCTGCTCGGTCGCGCCGACGACGCCATTCTCAGCGCGTCGGCGACGATCGTGCCGGAGGAGGTCGAGGAGACACTGCGCGCGATCCCCGGCATCCGGGATGCGGTGGTCTTCGGGCTGCCCAGGGAACGCGTCGGCGCGCTCGTGGCCACTCTGATCGAGTTCGACGACGAGCATCCGCCGGCACGGCTGCGCGACGTGATCCTCGATCGCCTCGCCCCCGCACACCGCCCCAAGCAGTGGTTCTGCGGAGAGCTGCCGCGCACCGCTGCGGGCAAGCCCGCGCGCGCCGAGGCGCTGCGCCGCGCACTGGAGGGCGAGGTGACGCGCCTTGAACTCTGATCGCGACCCCATCATCATCTCCGCCCGTCGCACGCCCATCGGAACCCGGGGCCGCGCGCTGGCCGGTCTCGACGTTGGCGCGCTCGGCGCCGCAGTGATCGATGCAGCGCTGACGGACGCGAACGCGGCGTCGGGGTCGCCGCTCACCATCGCCGACGTGCTGCTCGGCAACTGCATGGGCCCAGGTGGGAACCCCGGGCGGGTCGCGGCGCTCGGCGCGGGCCTCGGCCACGAGGTGCCCGGCGGCACGGTCGACCGCCAGTGCGGCAGCGGGCTCGCCGCCGTGCTCGATGCCGTGCAGGCCATCAGAGCGGGGGATGCCCGTCCTCGCGTGGCTGGGGGCGTCGAAAGCGCCTCGACGGCACCCATCCGCAGCATCGGGGGCACAGCATACGACCGGGCTCCCTTCGCGCCGCCCGGCTTCGCCGACCCGGAGATGACGAGCGCTGCAGAACACCTCGCGGCTCTCGATCACATCGACCGGGCTCGTCAGGATGCCCATGCTGCCCGCAGCCACGCGCGCGCCGCCAGCGCCCTTGCGGTCGGCCGGTTCGAGGCCGAGCTGGTGCCTCTCGCAGGCCTGCGTCATGACGACTCGATCGGCAGGGCCGAATCCCTGCTGGCGCGCCTGCCGGCACTCTTCCCGCACGGCACGGTCACCGCCGGCACCTCGACGCGCGTGAGCGACGGGGCGGCAGCCGTCGTGATCGCCCCCGCCAGCACCGCGCCAGGACTCGCTGTCAGAGCCGCCGCGATCGTCGGCTGCGAACCAGGCCTTCCCGGAATCGGCGCGGCACCCGCCATCCTCGCCGCGCTCGGCTCAGCGGGCAGGACCGTCGCCGAGATCGAGGCGTTCGAGATCGTCGAAGCGTTCGCCGCGCAGAGCCTCGCGGTGCTGGGGCGGATCGGCCTCGCCGACGACGACCCGCGCGTGTGCGCCGACGGCGGGGCTCTCGCACTCGGGCACCCCTGGGGCGCCAGCGGCGCGATCGCGGTGGTGCGCCTGTTCAGCCGGCTCGTGCGCGCAGGACGACCGGCGGGCTCCCTCGGAGTCGCCGCCGCGTCGGTCGGCGGCGGGCTGGGCGTGGCCGCGCTGGTCGAGGTGGTGCGATGACCATCCGTATGGACGCGGCGCGCGTGCGTCTCGGTGACGCGGACGTGCTGCGCGACGTGTCGATCGAGCTGACCGGCCGCACGATCGCCGTGCTCGGCGAGAACGGCTCGGGCAAGTCGAGCTTCGCGCGGGTGGTGGCCGGCCTTCTGCGTCCCACGTCGGGCTCGGTGAGCGTCCTCGGGCTCGACGCCGACAAGCAGGCGAGCGAGCTGCGTCGCCGCACGGCCATGGTGTTCAGCAACCCCGACGCGCAGATCCTCATGCCGACTGTCGCCGAGGACGTCGCGTTCTCGCTGCGCGGCGAGAAGCGGCGGGCCGACGAGGTGCGCGAGACTGTCGCGGCAGCGCTGGCTGAGTTCGATCTCGCGGCGCTGGCCGATCGCTCGGCGCACGACCTCTCGGGTGGGCAGAAGCAGCTCCTCGCACTGTGCGATGCGCTCGTGCGCCGGCCCGACCTGGTGATCGCCGACGAGCCGACGGCCTACCTCGACGCTCGCAACGCCGCCCGCGTCGCCGACCATCTGTTCGACGGTCGACATCGGCTGCTGCTCGTGACGCATGATCTTGTGCTCGCCGAGCGGTGCGATGAAGCCGTGCTGTTCGTCGGCGGGCGGATCGTCGCGGCGGGCGATTCGCGGTCGATCGTGGCGCAGTACCAGGAGAGCCTGCGATGCTGACGCTCTACAACCCTGGCGACGGGTGGCTGCACCGGATGCCGGCCGGCCGCAAAGCACTGCTGCTGATCGCCGTCATGCTCGGGGTGCTTCTGCTTCCGCCGCGCTGGTGGGCGGTCGGCGTGATCGCCGGAGTCAGTACGGGGGCGTACCTCGCCGCCGGTCTGCGCGATCGAGCGCACGGACTGCACGAGCTCGGCCGGCAGGTATGGAGCCTGCGCTGGGTTCTGATGATCACGCTCGCAGGGCAGCTGGTGTTCCTCGGCCCCGAAGCCGCCGTGTCCAACTCCGCGCGCGTCGCAGGGGCGCTGGCGCTCGCCGGGCTGCTCGTGCTCACGACCCGCATCACAGATCTGCTCGACGCCTGCGAGCGGGCGCTGAGCCCCCTGCGATGGGCGGGTGTCGACGCTGAGCGCGTGTCGTTGCTGCTCGCGGTCACCCTCGGCACAGTGCCTGTCATGTCGAGGCTCGCCGGGATGGTGCGTGATGCCCAGCGAGCGCGCGGCGTGAGGGCGAGCGCTCGCACCTTCATCGTGCCGTTCCTCGTCGTCGCACTCAAACATGCGGACGAGCTCGGTGACGCGCTCGCCGCGCGCGGAGTGCGCTGAAGGGGGATGCGTCCCCTGAGTGAGCAGACGGCCTTAGTGCTGGGAGCGGGGGCTCGAGGGGAGGAGATCGGGAACGAGGTCGAGCACGAGCAGGGCCGCCGACACATGGACAGGGCTGTCGTCCAGCTTGACGACGGACAGCTCGTCCGCCTTCGACACTCGACGCTCGATGGTGTTTCGGTGCAGGTAGAGGCGGGCCGCAGCTCTCGTGGCGCTGAATCCGCACTGCACGTACGTCAGAAGGGCCTGCCGCAGGGTCTCGTCCGCATCGGCCAATGGGCCCAGCGTGTTGGCGACGAAGCGCGCGGCGCTCTCCCGATCCTGGGTCAAGGCGTCCACCAGCTCGAGTTCGGCGTACCGGATGAACCGACGCTCAGACCCCAGACGGGTGAGCAGCGCCTGACCGGACAGAGCGTCCTGATAGCTCGAGCGGAAGCCGTCGAGTCCGGCACCGGTTCTGCCGACGGATGCGCGGACGTGAGGGATGCCTGTGACGACTGGTTCCAGAACGTCCAGGTCGGGGAGATTGGGCTCAGACAGCCAGACCCACCTCGCGGCTGCGCTCGCCCGGGCCACAAGAGTCGTTCGAGCCGCTCTGCCATCGCGCAGCGCGGTCACGGCCTCATCGACGGCATCGGCGTCATCCGGGTCGTCCACCCAAACGACCACGGCGGTGTGCCGGCGTTCGAGCCGGTAGCCCAGGCGGTCCTCCGCGAAGTCCTGCGAGAGCGGCGTGCCGCCGGCGATCAGCTGGATCATCTCGAGAGCGTCAGCTCCCGCGTTGCCCATCGCCGATGACAGGCTCACCTCGCGCAGGATCGATACGGAATCAAGTGCGTACTGCATCAGGGAGTGCGTTGAGACCTCCAGCACCTCGGTGAGGACCGCGCGGTCGTCGATGCTGTCGAGGCAGCTCTCGAGCCAGTGACGCCAGCCCACCACCAGGGCCGCACGCCAGCCCGCCCCGAACTGCGGGGCAATCCCTCGCGAGACCAGGTCGCCGATGTACGCGACCGTTCGAGGGCTGATGTATGGCTCGACGCGGGATCCGGGATGCTGGATGTTCGCCGTCAGCCACTGGAGAAGGTCTGAGCGGTTCAGCGCCCGATCCTCGGCGAGCAGAGAGGCGTCGCTGAGCAGCTCGGGCTGTGCCTGCGCGACGACGGCGGACTCGGCGATCACCTCTGCCAGCTCGCCGGCACGGGCGAGAAGTGCCTCGCAGACCGACCGCATCGCGGCGGCAGCTGCCGGACCCGGCGGCTTCCACAGTTCATCCATATGGCGAGTCTGCCCTCGTCCGGCCTCCCTGTCAGTGAGATGAAGCGAATCGGAGTGTCAGATGGTGCACAGTGCACCGGAAACACCGAAGATCGGTGCGTGCTGGCGTAGCCCGCGAGGCAACGTGCTGACGACACTGAAGGATCAGCTTTCTCAAGGATGAGGAGTCATTGATGACCAGTGAAGCTGTCGAGCAGTTCGACATCGTCGTGATCGGCGCGGGAATCTCCGGAATCGGCGCCGCGACTTATTTCAGCCGGGAGCTGCCCGCCAAGTCTTTGGTCGTGCTCGAGGGTCGTGAGAGCATCGGCGGCACCTGGGATCTCTTCCGCTACCCGGGCATCCGCTCCGACTCGGATCTGCACACCTTCGGGTACGAGTTCAAGCCCTGGCGTCACGAGAACGCGATCGCCGACGCCCCGCTGATCCTCGACTACCTCCGCGAGACCGTGGACGAGAACAGGCTCGACCGTTTCATCCGCACCGGCCACCGTGTCACGCGGGCCGAGTGGTCGTCGGACGAGGCTCTGTGGACGCTGACCGTCACGGTGACGAACCCGCGCACCAGCGAGACCAGCACCAAGACCGTCAAGGCCGGGTGGGTCTTCGCGGCATCCGGGTACTACAGGTACGCCGAGGGCTACTCGCCCGCCTTCCCCGGCAGCGAGGACTTCGAGGGCACGCTCGTGCACCCGCAGCACTGGCCGGAGAACCTCGACTACCGCGGCAAGCGCGTGGTCGTCATCGGCAGCGGGGCGACCGCGGTCACGCTGATCCCCGCGATGCTCAAGGGGCCCGGGGCAGCGGCGCACGTGACGATGCTTCAGCGCACCCCGACGTACATCGTGCCACTGCCGCGCGTCGATCGGGTGGCGCTGGCTCTGTCGAAGCTGCTCGGTGAGCGCCGGGGCTATGCGGCGACTCGCTTCAAGAACATCTGGACCGAGCATTTCCTCGTCGAGTGGCTGAGGAGATTCCCGCGAGCGGGGCGGCGATTCGTCCGTTCCGAGAACATCAAGCAGCTCGGCCGCGACTTCGACGTCGACAAGCACTTCAACCCGCCTTACGACCCGTGGGACCAGCGCCTCTGCGTCGCCCCCGACGGCGACTTCTTCGCTGCGATCAAGTCCGGACAGGCGTCGGTGGTGACGGACACGGTGACCCGGTTCAGCAGGCGCGGCGTGATCCTCGGCTCAGGCGAGGAGCTCGAAGCCGACGTCATCGTGACCGCCACCGGACTGAACCTGCAGCTCTTCGACGGGATGCCCATCGTCGTCGACGGCACGCCGATCCAACTCGTCGACACCATCGCCTACCGGGGCACCCTGCTCAGCGGCATCCCGAACTGGGCGATGGCGATCGGGTACACGACCTCGTCGTGGACGCTGAAGGTCAGTCTGCTCTGCCGCTACTTCATCGACCTGATCCGGCACATGGACGCGCATGGCTATGACACCGTCGTACCCGTGGCGACGCCGGGCATGCAGACACGACCCGTCATGGACCTTCAGTCGGGTTACGCCAAGCGCGGTGAGGGCCGGCTTCCACGTCAGGGTGCCGAGAAGCCGTGGCGCACGATGATGTCGTACCCGCAGGATGCGAAGGCGCTGCGCGGGCCCGTCGTCGACGACAACCTCCGGTTCGGAGTCCGCCCGACGCGCGTCCGAGATGACGAGAGCGTCGCTCATGCCTGACACGGCGGGGGCCGAGGCGGATCGCTTCGCCATCCTGCCCTCGGGCATCCGGATCTGCTACCGGGATGCCGGAAAGCGCGGCGCTCCGGTCATCCTGCTCATCCCCGGCATGGGGGAGGACCTCACCTACTGGACCGATTCTGTGCTCGACGCCTTCGTCGAGCGCGGCTTCCGCGTCATCTCGATGGACAACAGGGACTCGGGCCGGTCGACCTTCATGCGCACGCCGCCCCCGGCGGTCTGGCGGCAGGTCATCGCACGCCCGCGGCCGGACGGCTACACGCTCGCCGACATGGCGACGGACGTCGCCGACCTGCTCGATCATCTCGGCATCGACCGCGCGCATCTCGTCGGTCGTTCGATGGGCGGCATGATCGCCCAGACGGTCGCCGCCGCCGAGCCCGAACGGGTGCTCACGCTGTCGTCGCTCTACTCGACGACCGGGCACCGCAAGGTCGGGCAGCCCGCATGGTCGACGATGAAGATCCTCGCAGGTCCCGCCGCACGCAGCCGCACAGACGCCGTGCGCGCCCACCTGCTGATCACCAAGCACATCGCCGGCGCAGCGTACCCGATCGACGACGCCGCCGAGGCCGCGATCGCAGCGAATGCCTGGGACCGCGCCGCGGGGGACATCGCAGCCGGCTCCGCCCGTCAGATCCAGGCCATCCAGCTCTCGGGCGACCGTACCGAGCAGCTTCGGCGCATCAACGCGCCGACGCTGGTCATCAACGGCGACCGTGACCTGCTCGTCTCTCCGAGCGGGGGAGCGGCGACTGCTGCAGCGATCCCATCCGCGCAGCACATCGTCGTCCCGGGCATGGGGCATCACCTGACCGAGGCGCTCGTCACCCCCATCACCGATCACATCGCTCGTCACATCGAGCGTCAACGCCATGGAGGCGCACATGTCCGGCACCCCTGAAGCTGAACGGACCGACGTCGACGTCGTCGTCATCGGGGCAGGTCTCTCCGGCCTGAGCGCGGCGGATCGCCTCGCGAGCATGGGGCTCTCCGTGCTCATCCTGGAGGGCCGCGACCGAGTCGGAGGGCGCGTACGAAGCGGCGAGATCGCCGGCGTACCCGTCGACTTCGGCGGCACGTGGGTCTCTCCCAAGCACACCGCCATCAGAGAACTCGCCCGACGGGTCGGGTGCACGATCACCCCGCAGTTCCACGAGGGACGCAACACCCTGTGGATCGCGGGAAGGCGCCGCACCTACAAAGGCACGATTCCCCCGGTGTCGCCGCTGGCGGTCGTCAACATGGCCCGCGTGCAGATGGCACTCGAGAAGCTCGTGCGCACGATCGATGTCGACTCGCCGTCGTCGTCGCCCGACGCCGCTGAACTGGACTCCATCACCTTCGGATACTGGCTGGGGCAGCAGCGTGCGTCGACGGCGACCCGAATGCTGATGAACGTGATCAGCCGCGTGCAGTGGGGAGCCAGCTGCGACGACCTGTCGATGCTGTCGGTGCTCGCTTACATCCGTGGGGCGGGCGGCGTCGATCACATGCTCGACGTCGAGAACGGCATGCAACAGGACCGCATCACAGAGACGACCCACGAGATCGCCAAGCGCGTTGCCTCACAGTTCGACGATGGTCGCCTCCTGCTCAGCACACCTGCACGACGCATCGTGCAGGACGACACCGGGGTGACGGTGAGCGCTGACTCGCTGACAGTCACTGCGCGCTACGCCATCGTGACCGCCGCCACGATGCACCGCAAGGACATCGAGTTCGAGCCCGCCCTCTCGGAGCAGGCGAAGAGCCTCTCGAACTTGTGGCGGCTCGGCGGGCTGAGCAAGGCGTACGTCGCATACGAGAAGCCGTTCTGGCGTGAGGAGGGCATCTCGGGTGAGGCCGTCGCCGACACCGGCGCCGTCTTCATCACCTTCGATGTCGGACCGGAGCACGGGCCCGGCGTGCTCCTCGGATTCTGCGACCCCGTGCAGTTCGACGGCTTCGACGCCGAGCACCGGCGCGAACGCATCATTGAGCAGATGGTCCAGCTGTACGGGCCGAAGGCGCAGCACCCCATCGACTACGTGGACCACTGCTGGCTGCTCGAGGACTTCGGGGCAGGCGGACCGAACCCCGCGCTGCCTCCGTTCGCGCTCACCGCGTACGAGGCCGAGCTGCGCAAGCCCCATGGACGAGTCGAGTGGGGAGGCACGGAGACGGCCGGCGAGTTCTCGGGGTCGATGAACGGAGCCGTTCTCACCGGGCAACGGGCCGCCGAACGCGTGGCCGCAAGGATTCGAAAGGACTCACAGCGATGAACGAGATCCTCTTCCTGATCGCCGATCTGTGGCTGATATTCGCCGGCTTCTTCTTCGGCTGGCGATTCATCCGCCGCTATCAGAACTACTTCCTCGGCATCGAGTGCCTCGTCGTGGCGACGTCGGCGACCAACTTCCTGCTCTGGTCGCTGCTGAGCGGGGACCCGGACAACCCGATGTACACGATTGCGTACTTCCTCGACGCGTTCTCGCGCTCGTTCGGGTTCACGCTGGTGCTCATCCTCGGCCTCATGATGGTGACTCACCGGTACCGCCCGCGTCTCTGGCACGAGATCGGCGCGTTCGCCCTCGCCTTCCTCGGCGGCTTCGTGCTGATCGCGCTGCACCAGGACGGCGTGTACGGGGTGGGACCGGCGACGTTCTTCCTGGTGACGAACGTGATCGCATCGCTCTTCGTCCTCTACTTCGCCGTCCGGGTCTGGCAGGCGGGAGCCCGGGGGTGGGCTGTGGCGACAGTGATCATCACCGTCGTCGCGATGTATATCGCCCTGATCTACGACTTCTTCCCCTGGCCGTTCGACGACGCCCAGCGAACACTGTTCTACGCGGCCGCTCTCGCGACCTGGGGAACCCAGGGATTCGTCTACTACTACGCCTACAGGGCGCTGCACGCCCACAACGCGCGAGTCGGCACGCGGCGGGCGGCGCGTCCGGAAGCAGCACGAGCATGAACCCCAGGTACCGAGACGTCGAGTACACGAGCTTCTCGGGCTGGATCGACCCGCCCACCGACCTGGTCGCTCCCGTGCAGGGCACGGTGCAGTGCGACGTCGCGGTGGTCGGCGGGGGCGTCGGCGGCATGGCCACCGCCCTGAGACTGGCCGAGCGCGGTGTCGACGTCGCGCTCATCGAGTCGGAGTTCTGCGGTTACGGCGCGAGCTCACGCAACGGCGGCCAGATCGCCTCGGCACCCGGGGGAGATCTGCGGATGCTGAAGGTGCTCAGCCCGAAGAAGCTGCCCGGCATGGTGCGCTTCGCCGACAACGCTGCCAGCTACGCCGAGAAGCTGATCGAGGATCATCGAATCGACTGCGACTACGAGCCCAACGGCATGGTGTGGGCTGCCGTCTCACCGATTCAGATGCTGCGGGTGAAGACGTTCGCCGCCATCCTCTCGTCGCTGGGTGTGCACGGCGAGCTCGGCACCGCGAAGGAGATCGGGATCCCGGAGGCCTTCGTCGGCGGCATGCGGGAGCGCCGGGGAGGGATGCTGAACCCGGGCAAGCTGAGCCGAGGCCTGCGTCGCGCGGTGATCGATTCTTCCGTTCGGCTCTTCGAGCAGTCCCGCGTCGTCGACGTGCAGCGGCGCGACGGCATGGTCATCATGACGACCACCGGGGGCGAGGTCATCGCGAACAGCGCCATCCTGTCGACCAACAGCTACTCAGGCGAGTGGGACATCATCCCGAAGAACTTCACCACTCCGGCATGGATCATCGAGGTCGAGACCGCTCCGATCGATCCGGAGCGCATCGCCGCGCTGGGGTGGACGAGCCGATCGGGGATGGTCACTCAGCACCAGATCATGGAGAACTACCGGCTCACGGCGCACAACACCATGGTGTTCGGTGTGCGCCGACTCGAAGCCGGAGGGCAGACGTATCCACTGCTGCCGAGGAATCCGGATCCCGGGATGATGCGCGAACTGGCCGAGACGTTCTACAAGCGCTTCCCGACCCTGTCGGACGTGCCCATCGCCCGATGCTGGGGAGGCTGGATCTCGTTCTCGTCCTCTTGGACCACGGTCGCAGGCCGAGTCGGAGACAACGTCTACTACTCGTCGTCATGCAACGGGCACGGTCTCGCGCAGGCCGCGTACCTGGGGTCGCTGCTCGCCGATGCCGCGGTCGACGGCACGCGGTCGGAGGACCTCGACTCGGTGTGGGAGGTGAAGGGCAGCTATATGCCGTCCCCGGCCATCAGGCCGATTCCGCTTCGAGCTGTCTGGCTCTTCGACCGGATCAGCGACGTCTTCAACGGCGGTTACCGCCGAGCCCGTCGCGCCGCGTCCGCGGCTCGATCTTCGGACGCCGGTGCGGGTCCGGTCGCATGAGTCGGGCCGTGTGATCGGAGGAACGCGAACGTGCGGGACGGCGCCGTCATCGTTGCGGCTCTGTCGGTGCGGTTGCGCTGCCATCGCCGCTCACGCTGTCGCGGATGTCCGACGATGCCTCGCGCGCCAGAGCCTTCACCAGTCGCCGGTTCTCGGCGACCCGCCTCTGGAACACGAGCTCCATGACGAACGCGACGGTGGCGGCGCCGAACACCTCGATCGAGACGGAGAACAGCACGTTGGTCAGCAGATCGTGCACCACCACGAACTGCTCGAGAACGCGGGTGTACTCGATCGTCTTCGACGCCAGGGCCATCGCCAGCGCGGTTCCGAACAGCACGTACAGGTAGCGCTTCTTCACCTCGAGAGGGTCGGAGAGCTTGCGCAGCACCTGCGGGTTGCGTCGGGCGAACTGCACATCGTCGTCACTGAAGTCTGTTCGATCGCCGGTCAGGTCGCGCGTGACGAGCCTGTCGATGAAATCGTCGCCGCTGTCTCGCCCCATGTGCTCAGTGTACGAGCGGAGACGGGCAGTAGCCTGGGGCGCCACTGGGTCGATGCGCCTCGTCGGCGCTGTACATGAACGGAGACGACGCATGGAACTCGCCCTCGAAGATGCGACGGTCATCCTCCTCGGCGTCGGCGACGAGCTGGATCGAGTGGTGCTGCGAACCCTGGCGTCCGAAGGAGCGTGGACGTACGCGACCAAGCCGAGCCGGTCCACGGCCGACCTGACTCAGCACGGCGACGCATCCAGCCATTGGGTGAGCGTCGAAGACCACCTCACCCTGTCGACCGTCACCCGCATCGAGGACTTCCTGCATGAGCGGGGGCGGCCGGTCACGACGATCGTCCTGCACATCGACGTGATCGCTATGGCGACCTCGCAGGGACCGCTCCGCTGGTGGCGGCTGCGGTCCGAGGCGAAGAAGGTTCTGCGCTCGGCGACGGACATCCTCGGCACGGCCACCCCCGCGCGTGGCCAATCGCTGCTGCTGCTGTATCAGCTTCACGACCACACGGAGCTGAAGTCCGCGTCACGATGGATGCGACGCACCATCTCGGCCATCGCGAAGCGGGCCGGGGCAGGTGCACGGGTCAACGGCGTTCTCGTCGGGCCAGGGGACGTCGATTCGAATGCCGCCGCGATGATCGCGGTGTTCTGCTCATCGGTCACCGAGCGGATCACCGGCGCCCTTATCCCGATGGACGACGGCATGCTGGTGAACGATCTGCCACCCGAGCCATGAACCCAGCTCATCTGGATAGAGCGCGCGTCACACGATCTTGTGGACTCTAGTGCCGCTGGACGAGCGTGACCTACGTGTGCGAACACAAGGTCAAGTTGTGTGATCGGATGCTGGTGCCGACTCTCGCAATCGATCACGTGTTTCCGCGGGTCAACTATCTGATCCTGGATCATCCGCTTTGCGAACGTACAATCGCGTGTAGTTTCGGCTGAGATCCTTAAAAAGCCATGTGCGATCTTGCAAGGGCCGCGGAGCACTTCAATTCCGCGGCCCTTCTTGCACCTTCAGCGGAGGTGTCGTTCGCTGCACAGCCACTTCGTGTGGCTCTCGCCCGATGAGCTCAGCGGCACCACGAAGGTCGAGGCTCTGGCGATGCCCGAGCACACCTCATCGGACGTCGTGAGCGCCGTTCGCGAACACATCGCCGACCGCAAGGTCAACAACTCCCGACCCGTAGACACCACTGACCCCTCTCTTCTGCAGCCGGTCGGCTGAGCGATTAGTGCCGCGTCGGATGGCGCCGATCGGTACAGATCCCGCCCGCGCTGGATATGCTTCCGACACCACCGTCCGTCCTGCAAAGGCCGCGGACGACGACGCCATCCCCGCGACGAACCAGTAGGAGACAACTCATGCGTGTGCTGGTCATCGGTGGCTCGGGCCACATCGGTTCTTTCCTCGTCCCTCGCCTTGTGCGAGCCGGACACGAGGTGATCAACATCAGCCGAGGCACCTCCGTGCCCTACACGGACTCCGCCGAGTGGCGGCACGTTGCCCAAGTGGCCGCAGACCGGGAGAAGGAAGACGCGCAGGGCGTATTCGCCGACCGTGTCGTCGAGCTGAGCGCCGACGTCGTCATCGACCTCGTATGCTTCACGCTCGAATCCGCCACGACGCTCGTGGAGCGCTTGCGCGGAAACGTCGGCCACTACTTGTTCTGCGGATCCATCTGGCGAGCCGGTCCCAGTCACGTGCTTCCGATGTCCGAGGACAACGCCCCCGCGCCGTTCGGCGAGTACGGCGTTGCCAAGCACGACATCGCTCGCATGCTCAAGGCAGAGACCGCGGAGAGCGGAGTGGCCACAACAACCATCCATCCGGGCCACATCAGCGGGCCCGGCTGGGCGCCCATCGGACCGACCGGAAACCTGGACGCTCGCGTATGGCAGAAGCTCGCCGCCGGCGAAGCGCTGCCCATCCCTGGGCTCGGTGCGGAGTCGATGGCACACGTGCACGCCGATGACGTCGCCCTCGCTTTCGAGCTCGCCGTGAACAACCGCGAGGCGGCTTCGGGAGAAGACTTCTTCATCACCGCGAACGACGCCCTCACCGTCCGCGGCTACGCGGAGGCGGCAGCCACCTGGTTCGGCAGGTCCGCGACGCTGGAATCCGTCACCTGGGACGAGTTCCGAGCCGATGTCGGGGCGGAGAACGCGGGCCTCAGCTGGGACCATCTCGTCCGCAGCCATTTCATCAGCACCGAGAAGGCACATCGCCTCCTCGGGTACGTCCCTCAGCACTCCGCCGCCGACACGGTGTTCGAGTCCGTCAGATGGCTCATCGACAACGACAAGGTGGAGGTCTCCTCACCTCTGGTCGACTGACCGCTCTAGGGGCGGCGTCGATCAACGACGGCATCATCGATTCTCTCGTCACACGCCGACCATCTCGGGCCGAGCCATACACGGGGCCGATGTTCGTGCTCGGCTGGACTGTGCACAGAGGGCAGCGGCAGAGCGGTCTGCTCCATGCCGAGATGCGTCAAGACCGGCAGCTCTCGAACTCGGTACCCAGGTCTAAGCCACCCCGAAGCTCGCGCTCAGCGGTCGCTCTCGAGAAACGGCGACTCATTGCGCCGGACGGCCTCGAAGAGCAGGTGGATCGGCAGCACGTTCGCTGGCTCGGTGAGGTCGACGTCGAGCTCTGCCGCGCGGTGGAGCCTCGACTGCACGGTGTTGCGGTGCAGGCCGAGGCGTGCGGCGGCGGTCGACACCGACCCGTTCGCCGACAGGTAGCCGATCACCGCCTCGATGAGGCGAGGCGCCGAAGGGTCGGCGAGCAGGCGGGGGAACAGCGCTGCGACGAGCTGCTCGGCGAGGTCGAGCGGAACGAGGCGGCTCAGCAGGCGGAGAGGTGCGGACTCGAATTCCACGAAGGCATCGGTGCCCGGCCCGTCGGCCGCCGCCGTGCGGGGGTCTGCCAGTCGCGCAGCCAGCCACGCCTCTCGGACGGCGTACCGCGCCTCGGCAGGGGAGCGGTGGATGCGCGAAGAGCCTCCGGTGATCGGGACTCCCGCGGCGCGCACGAACCCGCTTCTCACTCTCTCCAGTGCCCTGGTGCGCTGGCTGGGATCCTCCGCGGGCAGGAACCCGATCCAGCCACCGTCGAACCGGGCGAGCGGGGCTTCGGGGAAAGCCATCAGCCAGATCTGATGGACGAGTGCGCCCACGCGGTCCGGCTCGGACGTGAGCAGGCATACCGCGAAGAAGGAACCGTCGAGGGGCGCCTGTGGCCAGGCTGTGGTCTTTCCCGCCTCCGGTTCCTCGAATGACGTGACGGAAGCGGAGCCCGTGAGGGCGGTGATCGAGATCGCCGGCAGCGACGAGCGGGTCGCCGTGAGTCTCTGCTCGAGCAGCAGCGCCCTGACCGAGGGCGCTGCTCCGGCGAGCAACTGCTCGCCGAACACCACGGCCTGTGCGGGGACCCTGGCCAGAAGCAGGTCGGAATCCGCGTCCGGCCCCTCTGCGCCCATCCCGAGGCGCGCCCTCACCAGCGGTGCACGCTGCGATGCGGAGTCGATGCTCGCTGGCGTCGGCGATGCGAGGGTGCGAGCCCCCGACGATTCGATCCACACCTCGGCACCACCGAGCTCGTCCGAGAGCAACGCGATCGCCTGCGCGGGGCCGGGCACATCGGCCAGGCGGTCGACGACGGCACGCACACGCACCATCACCTCGGCTCGTGCGGCGCCGATCCGGATGGCCGCGTCGATCGCGAGGCGGGTCATGTCGCGACGGGTGGTGAGCAGTGAGACCTCCAGCCGCTTCGCCAGTTCGATGACGGATGCGGTGAACGGCTGCTCGGGGACGATGAGCGCGCATGCCCGCCGCTCCCACGCGTAGCGCAGGGCCGCCGAGATCATCCAGCCTCCGCGCGCGGCGCCTCGCGCGAGCAGCACCACCGTGTCGGGTCCGACCGCTCCGATGTCCTCGAAGTCGGAGACCAGGGCCAGGTCTCGAACGGGACTGCGTTCCGAGACGAGGTGCAGCACAGAGAGTCCGGTGAGCTCGCGGGCATCGATCAGGTCGCGCAGCTCGACGGCTCCCGCAGACGATCGGTTCATCTCGGGCCTCTTCCGCGGTCGGGGAGCAGCGAATGCAGTGTCTCTGGAGCGGCCAGGCGGCGGCCCTCCGGCGTGTACCACTGTGCGGCGGCCGGGAGGACGACGAGGTCGAGGGTGTTGCCCACCCACAGATCGTCGAGGCTGGCGACGCGACCGTCATCCGGATGCAGCATCGTGATGATGTCGGGGATCACCGCCTCCGGCGTGCCGTCGACCATGAGCAGAAGCAGCTCGTTCTGGATCTCCAGCTGCACGAAGCGACCCTGTGACTCCTCGATGAGCACGACGCTGGAGGGATGGTCGGGCTCGCCGGCGGGCGCGGGACGGGAGAGCCCCGCGACATCTGCGACCCGCGCCCGGATGATCCGGCGCACGCCCTCGCTTCGGCGGAGCTGCTGGTGCTTCTCGCCCGTCGTCGCGTCGGAGTCGAGGATCCTCCCGATGCGCACCATCCGCGACACACTGCCGAGCACCCCCGTCCGCGCAAGATCCCTTGCGGTCATGGGGTAGAGCGCCGTGGCCGACCACCCCCCGAACTCCTCGGCCAGCGCTCTGACCAGACGCTCCGCCCGTCGCGGCTCGCGCACCCGGAGGAGCGCCGATTCGCCGACGGGCCCCGTCGCGGCCAGCGGGCCCGCAGGAAGGCCGGCAAGCGTGAACACCGACTGGAACAGCAGGGGGAAGACCCGGCCCATCGGATCGGCATCCACGACGGGACGCCCGAGCTGCATCCCGGTGAGCAGAGGAACCATCGAGTTCACATTCGCCGCCGCGAGCGGGAACAGGCCCTCGATGCGCTTCCCCAGCTCGCGTTCGAGCAGCTCGACGCTGCTGACGAACTCGTCGCCGGCCGGGCGCAGCTCCGACAGCGGGAGCCCGTTGTTGACGAAGCCGACGGCGGCGACGAGCGCGTCCCCGGCGAGGTCCTCGACGCCGAGCAGCTCTGGTGCCTCATCGCCGCTCGCCATGCGCGCGAGGATCCGATCCTGCTGCTCATCGCACCACTCAGGATCGGCCGCGCAGGCCAGGAAGAGTGCGCCGGTGCGCAGGTGCCGGACGTCGTCAGCGCTGAGCTGCACGGCGCACCCCCCTGTCGAGCAGGCCTCCCACGGGATCTCCGGCCACGCCCCTGACGCGCACCGAGACGACCCGCGCGTGCTCGTAGGTCGTGGCCACGAGCTGCGACTCCAGGATGCGAACGGACGAAGGCAGCGCCCCGAACGCTGCGAGCCTGCCACGGACCCGTGCTTCGGCCGCCTGCAGTTCCTGCGCCATCTCTGCCGCGTTCACGGCGCCGACGGTCCCTAGTGCCCAGTCGGAGAGCGGCGCGCAGGCGGCTCCGAGCGCCCGCAGGTCGTCGTCGGTCTCCACCGCTCCTTCGTCGTCGAGCCAGATGGGCAGCGGCGCTCCGGCCACGCGGACGAGCCGGGGAGCTGGCGTCCGTCCGTGGAGCAGGATCTCGGTCGCTGGAACGAGGTGCGCGGCCTGCGTCGACAGGCGGGTGTGATCCCAGCGCAGCCGCGGAATCACGGCGGGGGCACCCGCGCGCAGCGTCCCCAGGGTGAGGCCGTCCTCGGTCGCGAGCAGAAGATCGCCGTCATCGAGCCCGCAGAGCGCCGCCGCCCCGAGGAACTCGACCGGAGCGCCCGAGAAGGCCGAGTGGATGGGCTCGGCCGGGAGCCGGCTGAGCGGCACACGGCCGCCGTCGTTCCGCGTGACGGAGAGTCGGGCCTCGGGGAACCGACGCCCTGAGACGAGAGCGAGTGAGGTGGCGAGCGTCTCGGCGTCGGGCACGAGCGCGTCGTTGAGGATCGCGGTGTGCTCCCGCGTCGCGAAGGAGTTGCTGTCGAAGGCGTGCGAGAACACCACGTTCAGTGGTCCCCCGTGTTCGAGCAGGATCTCTCCGGCGGCGAGTTCGTGCGAGGGGTTCACGAGCGCGCCGACGCTCGTGATCACGACGCGGGAGCCTGCCGGGATCCCTGCGGCGGCCGCCCGGAAGCCGTCCGTGTCGAACGGCGCGAGCTCCTCGCCGAGCGTGGTGTGCCCACCGCGGACATGAAGGATGGGCGCATCGCCGGCGCGAGGCTCATCTTCGAGGGCCACAGGCGGCCTCGGCGCGATGCGGACGAGGGCGAGCGGCGCGCCCTCCGTGCGGTGCAGCACGTCGCTCAGGTCGAACGCGATCGACGACACCGTGTCAGCAGAGTGCGCGATCCGACCGAGCAGCCGGTCGACGGACCGCTCGATCCCGGCGCCGGTGACGGCGTCCACCAGCATCGAGTGCGATCCGTCGGGGCGCAGCAGTGCGGCGGCTACGCGCCGTTCCTGCACTGCGATCCCGACGCGCATGCATCCGCTCCCTTGCGATTCTTGTTTCGGGCGACGGTAGGTCCGCCCGAGACTCAGCGATTTCATTCTTTTGCATTTCGAGATGCCTCCGCAATATGCAACATGCACAGAGGCCCGAAACGGAGGGTGGATAGTTTCATGGGGCAGCGTCGCGGATCGACCGAGCCGCACCGCCGCACCAGACGATCGAGACAATGGAGTACGAGACCTGATGATCCGCTCAGTCCTGACCCTGCATACCTCACCAGAGCAGGCGGATTCCGTGCTGGGGCTCTACCGCCGCGAGGCGATTCTGCAGGAATCACTCGACCTGACCCGTGCCGTCAGCTCGGAGATCGCCACGGCGATCGACGGATCGGGCGAGATCATCGTGACGGCTGTGTGGCCCGATGAGGCCGCGTATCAGGAGTGGCTCGACCACCCGAATCGCGGGCGCACCGCCCCTGAGCTGTCGGCGCTGCTCGCCGACGCCCGGATCGGGGTCGGGCGGCTGTACGAGGTCGACCACCGCGCATCCAGAACCGAGATCTGAGCCCACCCGAACCCCTCACGAAAGAAGAATGCAATGACGCACCTCCCACGGATCATCGCCGGCGCCGGCGTGCTCGCGCTCGGCGTCTCCCTCGCCGCCTGCAGTGCTGACGGCGGCGGGGCCGGTGACGGCGACGGCTTCTCGATAGTGTTCCTCGCGTCCTCGTCTCAGAACGGCTACAACCAGGCCGTGTACGAGGGTGTGCAGAACAAGGCGAAGGAGCTCGAGAAAGAGCTCGGCATCAGCATCACGACCAAGATCCAGGACGGCCAGTTCGACGCCAACACGCAGCTGTCGCAGTTGCAGAATGCCGGGACGACCGGTCAGGCGAGCGGCGTCATCGTCGTGCCGCAGGACGGGCCGGGCCTCGCCGCAGCGTTCCCACTGGGCAATGACATCCCCGTCGTCTCCGTACTGAACCCGATCGGCCCCGACATCGACAAGATGGAGCCGCAGACCGAGGGAGTCGTGTCGACCGTGGCATCGCCGCCCTCGGCGGGGGCCGAGCGCCAGGCGGAGACCGTCGTCGAGTACTGCAAGGACATCGATCCGTGCAAGATCGGCCTGCTGGCGGGACTCCTGAACTCGCCGCTCGACGTCGCTCGCATCGCGGCGTGGAAGGACGTGCTCGGCGCGCACGACAACATCGAGATCGTCGGCACCGTCGAGGGTGCATATGATCGCGACAAGTCGCTCACGGCCGTGTCGAACCTGCTGCAGGCGAACAAGGACATCAACGGCATCCTGAGCAACGCCGATCAGCAGACGATGGGCGCGCAGATCGCCCTGGAGAACGCAGGAATCGACCCGTCCTCCATCTTCCTCACCGGCGGAGGCGGCACCACCGAGGCCGTGAAGGCGGTGCGCGAGGGGAAGTGGACGAACGACTACCTGAACTACCCGGTGAGCATGGGCGAGGCGGCGCTCGAGCAGCTGATCAACAAGCTGCGCGGAGAGAAGGTCGAGGCCGTCGTCGACGCGGACACGCTCGTCGACCTCCCGCCGATGGTCACCAAGGAGGACCTCGAGGCGGCGCCCGACTTCACCGGTGAGTGGAACGGCTGATCCGATGCAGGATGCTGCCAGCGGGCCGATCCTGGTCGAACTGCGCGGAGTGGGCAAGCGGTTCGGCGCGACCCAGGCGCTCGACGGTGTGTCTCTCGAGGTCCGCGGGGGTGAGATCCACGCCTTCGTCGGCGAGAACGGTGCAGGCAAGTCGACTCTCGGCAAGGTGATCGCCGGCATCTATGCGGCCGACCACGGCGAGGTCGTGGTCGACGGCGCCGTGGTCGACCGATGGAACCCGGCGATCGCTCAGCGGCGGGGGATCGTGATGATCGCGCAGGAGCTCGCGCTCGTGCCCGACCTGACCGTAGGACAGAACGTCTTCCTGGGTGCCGAGGAGCACCGCTTCGGGATCGAGCGACGCAACGTCGCAGAGCGATTCGAAGCGCTGGACGCGCAGGTCGGATTCGGCCTGGACCCGGGGGAGAAGGTGCGTGACCTGCGCATCGCCGACCAGCAGAAGGTCGAGATCCTTCGAGCCCTCGCCCGCGACGCACGGATCATCGTGATGGACGAACCCACCTCATCTCTGACTGCGCACGAGATGGAGCAGCTCGAGGACCTGATGCGGACGCTGCGTGATCGCGGCTGCTGCGTGATCTACGTCTCGCATTTCCTCGACTCGGTTCTCGGGGTCGCCGACCGCATCACGGTGATGCGGGACGGTCGCCGCATCGAGACCGTCGACGCGACGTCGGTGTCGAAGCAGGAGCTGGTGACCTCGATGCTGGGCCGGGAGATGGATCAGGCGTATCCGGATCGCCCGCCACGACCCCAACTCGTCGACCCGCTCGTCTCGGTGCGGGAGCTGCGCACCGCGACGGGCGTCGAGCGGATGAGCTTCGAGGTGCGCCCCGGTGAGATCGTCGGGATGCTCGGTCTCGTCGGCAGTGGGCGCACCGAGTGCCTGCGTGCGGTGTTCGGCCTGGACCCGGTGGTCTCGGGCGAGATCCGCTTCGACGGCCGCGACTGGGGTCGCCGAACACCGAAGGAGTCCATCGACGCGGGTCTGGTGCTCGTCTCGGAGGACCGCCATAAGGACGGCCTGGTGCTGCAGCGATCGGTGCGCGAGAACATCGGGCTCTCGAGCCTGCCGGCCCGCGCGCGTGGCGGGATCATCGACCGGAGGAGCGAGAAGCGCATTGCGCGGGATCTCGCTGAATCGCTCGAGATCCGGCCGCCTGACATCGAGCTGCCCGTCGGATGGTTCTCGGGAGGCAATCAGCAGAAGGCCCTATTGGGGAAGGCGCTCGCCGCGCAGCCGAAGCTGATCATCCTCGACGAGCCGACACGCGGCGTCGATGTCGGCGCGAAGCGGACGATCTACGAGCTCATCGTCCGGCTCGCAGCGCAGGGCATCGGGGTGCTGCTGATCTCGTCGGAGCACGAGGAGATCATGGAGCTCGCCCACCGCGCCTACCTGGTCTCGGAAGGCCAGACCTTCGGGGAGATCGTCCCCGAGCAGACCACTGTGGAGGAAGTGCTGTTCCGGCTCTTCCACGTGACCATCGGAGAGGAGCCGGCAGCATGACGGAAGCCGCAAACACCACCGTGACGCGAACCCGCGCCCGCAGGAAGTTCTCGGCGAAGGAACTCGTCATCGAGTACGCGGTGCTGCTGCTGCTCGCCGTCGTGCTCGTTGCGCTCGCGATCCTGTCGCCGTCGTTCTTCACCTTCGGCAACATCGTGAACATCCTGAACCAGAACGCACCGCTCGTGATCATCGCCGCGGCCGGGACGTTCGTGATCATCTCGGGGAACTTCGACCTCTCGACCGGCGCGATCTACAGCGTGGCCGGCGTCGTGGCCGCGTGGCTCGCGGTGACCACGGGCAATGTGGCGCTGGCCCTCGGCGCGGCGCCCGTGATCGGCATCGTTCTCGGGGCCTTCAACGGCACGGTCATCACCCGCCTTCGAGTGCACTCGTTCCTCGCGACGCTCGCGTCGTCGATGATCTTCACGACGATCGCCGTGCTCATCACCGGAGGCAGCCTGATCACCGTGACGACACCCGGGTTCACCGCTCTCGGGCGCAACCGTGTCGGCGGCGTCTTCATCGCGGTGCTGGTGATGATCGTCGTGGTGGCGATCCTCTGGTTCGTGCTGTCGCGGACGCTGTTCGGTCGCCGCGTGTACGCCGTCGGCGGCAACGCGGAGGCGGCTGAGCTCTCCGGCATCCACGTGGATCGCACGCGCATCCTGGTCTTCGTCATCAGCGGTCTCGCGGCCGGCACGGCCGCGGCGATCGGTGTCTCGCGGATCGCATCCGGACAGCCGCTTGCCGGCGCCGGTCTCGAGCTGAGCGCGATCGCGGCGGTGATCCTCGGCGGGACGAGCATCTACGGCGGCATCGGCGCGGTCTGGCGGTCGGTGGCTGGCGTCTTCCTCATCGCCCTGATCGGCAACGGCTTCGATCTGCTGAACCTGAACCCCCAGCTCAAGGACATGGTGACCGGCTTCATCATCCTCGCGGCGGTCGGCCTCGCCGCGGCCGGGCGAGGCAAGCGCTAGCAGCACCACCTCCTCGCAGCTCTGCCGGAGACGGCCCGGGTCACCCCGGGTCTCCACGGGCTGCCCGAAAACATCACCCATCCCTCACGGAAGGACCCCTGCAATGTCCGAGAACGTCCGAATCGCCATCGATGTCGGAGGCACATTCACCGACGTGGTGAAGCTCGTGCCCGAGACGGGCGAGCTCCGCTTCGAGAAGGTGCCGACCACGCCGAGCGAACCGACGGCCGGGGTGCTCGCCGCGTTCGAGAAGGCCGACGCCGATCCGGCCGTGGTCTCGACGTTCAACCACGGCAGCACCCTGGGACTGAACTCCCTGCTGACCCGCACGGGTGCGCGCATCGCGACGATCGCGACGCGCGGCTTCCGAGACGTCTACCTGCTCGGACGAACGGACCGGCGGGTGATGTACGACATCGCCTACCGCAAGCCGGAGGCTCTGCTCGAGCGGTACGACACCTTCGAGGTGACCGAGCGCAGCATGTTCGACGGCTCGGTCGCGACGCCGTTCGACGACGACGACGCCCGCGATGTCGCTCGTGAGATCCTCCGTCGCGGGTACGACGCGGTGGCGGTCGCCTTCCTGCACGCGTATGCGAACCCCGCTCACGAGCTGCGCATGCGCGAGATCCTCGTCGAGGAGGCACCGGGAGTCGAAGTCACCCTGTCGCATGAGCTCTCGCGCGAGTACCGGGAGTACGAGCGCACGAGCACCGCCGTGCTGGATGCCTACATCAAGCCCATCATGCGCAGCTATCTCAAGGCGCTGGAAGGCGAGCTCGAACGGCGCGGTTTCGACGGGCGCTTCCTCATGTCGCGCTCCGGAGGCGGGGCGATGACCGCGTCGGCCGCGCGCGAGCAGCCCGTGAACCTGATCCTCTCGGGTCCTGCCGGCGGTGTCGTCGGTGCAGCCGCCTTCGCGAAGCTGATCGACAGGCCCAACCTCATCACGATCGACATGGGCGGCACCAGCCTCGACGCGTCGCTGGTGCAGGACGGCAGCCCCGTTCTCTATCACGGTGCGGAGTTCGAGGGGCTCCCGATCAATACGCCTTCGCTCTACATCCACACGATCGGGGCCGGCGGCGGGTCGCTCGGCTACCTCGACGAGGCCGGCGCCCTGCAGGTCGGGCCGAAGAGCGCCGGCGCCATGCCTGGACCGGCCGCGTACGGCCGTGGCGGTACCGAGCCCACGTTCACCGATGCCGCGCTCGCCATCGGCTACCTCGGAACGGACACCCCGCTCGGCGGCGAGCTCACGCTCGACCGGGAGAAGTCGCTGACAGCGCTCAGCCCGATCGCCGAGGCCCTGGGGCTGAGCGTCACCCAGCTGGCGCGGGGCATGGTGAAGATCTCGAACACCAAGATCATGGGCGCGGTACGCGCGATCACCATCGAGCTCGGACACGACCCCAAGGACTTCGCACTGCTGTCATTCGGCGGCGGCGGTGGCTTGGTCGCCGTCGACGTGGCGCGTGAGCTCGGGATTCCAGAGGTGATCGTCCCGCCGGGGCAGGGAGCCTTCTCTGCGCTCGGGATGCTGATGGCCGACGTGCAGCACGACTACTCGCGCACGAGCCTGCAGGCTCTCGACGAGCTCGACGCCGACGCGGCCGATGCGCTCTACGCAGGCATGGAGGCGGAGGCGCGTGAGACGCTGCGCGCCGAGGGCTTCGACGACGCGCGCATGCTCTTCCATCGGGTCGTCGCAGTGCGGTACTCCGGGCAGGAGCACTCGGTCACGGTCGATTACCCGGACGACAGCACGGACCCCCGAGCGGCCATCCGCTCGGAGTTCGACCGCCTGCACCTGCGTCAGTACGGCCACACCATGGACGACCCGATCGAGACGACGACGCTGCGCCTCGGCGCGGTCGGCGTCGTCGACAAGCCGGATCTGCCGAAGGCGGCGCGTCGTCCGGAAGGCGGAAGGCCCGAGCTGCGAACGCGCACGGTCGTGCTCGACGGCGACGAGACAGCGGAGTACGGCCTGGTCTCGCGCGAGGAGCTCTTGGCCGGGGACGTCATCGAAGGGCCTGTGGTCGTGACCGAGCACACGGCGACCACTGTGCTGCACGCCGGCGACCGAGTCGAGGTCGGCGCATACGGCGAGCTCATCATCTCGATCCAGTACGCGAAGAAGGGGGCCTGACGTGGCCGACGCCATCACCACCGAGATCATCAGGCACGGCCTGCTGGCCGCCGCGGAGGAGGTCGCGCGCAACCTGTGCCGCACCGCCTACAACACCGTTGTCTACGAGATCCACGATTACGGGATCGGGATCCACGACGCCAACGGCGACGTGGTCGCGGACGCGCCGGGCATCGCGGTCTTCACCAGGGGCAACGATGCCGGCATCAAGCACTCGGTCGAGTTCCTCGGCGCCGACGCGATCGAACCAGGTGACGTCTTCATCATCAACTTCCCGTACTGGTCGAGCGCTCACACCCTCGACCCGCTCGTCTTCGCCCCGATCCATGTGGACGACGAGCTGATCGGGTTCGCCTCCTGCCGTGTGCATGTGACCGACCTGAATCAGAAGGATCCGGGGTACGTCCTCGACTCGACCGACCGCTCGCAGGAGGGGCTGATGCTGCCCGCCTCGAAGCTGTACCGACGGGGGGAGCGCAATGAGGACGTGTTCAACATCATCCGGTTCAACAGCCGCATGCCGAAGCACACGATCGGCGACATCCAGGCGCAGGTGTCGGCGTGCGTGACGGGCGTGCGCCGCACGCAGGAGCTCGCGGACAAGTACGGCGTCCGAACGCTCACCGAGGCGATGGTGACCATCAACGAGCACGGTGAGAGGCTCGCCAGGCTGGCGCTCGCCAAGCTGCCCAAGGGTACCTGGAGCGCGGTCGACTACGTCGACGACGACGGCATCAACAAGGACGACCTCGTCAAGCTGCAGTGCACAGTGACGGTCACGGACGAGGAGATGATGGTCGACTGGACAGGCAGCGCCGAGAACGTCGAAGGCCCCATCAACCTGCCGCCCGGCCAGACCGAGGCGTTGTCGAGCCTCATCTTCAAGTCGCTCACGACTCCGGACTCCCCGGTCGTCGCGGGAAACTTCGCCCCGTTGCGGGTGGTCACGGTGCCGGGGTCGGTGATGCACGCCGTGCCGCCCATGCCGACCTTCACCCTGTGGACCGGTCTGCTCGCCGGCGAGGTCATCCTGAAGGCCCTCGCCCAGGGCATGCCGGAGCTGGTTCCCGCCTGCTCGGGCGGTGACGTGTGCTCGATGATGGGCCTCGGCGTCAACCCGCGCACCGGCGAGCCGTGGCAGGAGGCGACCAATGAGGCGGTCGGCTTCGGCGGCACCGCGCACCACGACGGCGAGGACGGGATCATGCACCTCTCGGAGCCGGGCTGTCGCAACAATCCGGTCGAAGTGCTGGAGGCGAAGTCCTCGATGATCATCGATCACTACGGCTACCGCCCTGACACAGGTGGTGCCGGGGAGCACCGCGGCGGGGTCGGCGTGAGCCGGTCGTATCGCTTCACAGCCCCCGCCACGGGCATCTGCCTCGTCTACAAGACGAAGACGGAGCCCTGGGCCATCGACGGCGGGTCGGAGGGCAAGCCGAACAGGGTGGTTCTCAACCCCGGCACGGACCGGGAGGTCGTGCAGGGCGGCAGCTACAACCGGCTCGCCGCGGGAGATGTGCTCGTCAACCAGACGGGCGGCGGAGGCGGCTACGGCGATCCGCTGCGGCGAGACCCCGCTGCCGTCGCGCACGACGTGCGCAACGGCTTCGTGTCACGACGGTCGGCCGAGCAGGACTACGGCGTGGTGGTGACGGACGATTTCACGGTCGACGCACCCGCGACGGCGGCCATCCGAGGCAGATGAATGGTCGAAGGCGGTGCGCTCGCAGATGCCGGCGCGCCGCCTTCGTTCCATGCCCCGCTCCGTCCGCCACGCGGGGCGCGTCTCAGTCCTCCGGCGGTGCCGCCACCGACCCGCGCTCGACGAGGGTCTGAGGCAGCACGGTCGTCTCGGGAGGGCGACCGTCGCCGCGGATGCGGTGGAGCAGGGTGCGCGTCGCCTGCGCGCCGATCTCGTGGATCGGCTGCTCGACCACGGTGACGCCGGGGGTGGTCAGGCTCATCCACGGAGCGTCATCGAACCCCGCGAGCGACAGCTGCTGGGGGATCAGGACACCACGCTCCTGTGCGGCCTTGAACACCGCCAGCGCGATCAGGCTGTCGGATGCGATGATCGCGGTCACCGCGGCTTCGCCGTCGAGCAGCCGGGCGGCGAGCACGTCGACACCGTCGCGGCGAGCGTTGAGGTGGACGAAGGATTCCGGGTGCGCGATGCCCGCGGCGGCCAGAGTCTCGACGAAGCCGATGACGCGGTCGGCCACCGCCGATGACGACAGCTCTTCTCCGGCGCGGAAGGCTCCGTCGTGGGCGAGCGTGGAGATGAACGCTATGCGGCGGTGGCCGGCGTCGAGCATGAGCTCTGTGAGCTGCCGCGCGCCCGCGCGGTTGTCGGTGATCACCGCGTCGACGTCGACGCCGGGCACCGTGCGGTCGAAGAGCACGAGTGGTCGGCCCGCGTCGAGCACGGGCTGCAGATTGCCGGGCTCGAGCGACGATGCAGGTGCGATGAGAAGACCGTCGACCTGCTTGGCGAGCTGCACGGCGACGGCCTTCGCCTCGACCGACGGCTCTTCGTCGGAGTTCGACAGGATGAGGTCGTAGCCGGCCTCGGCGGCGACATCCGCCGCCCCGCGGGTGGCCTTGGCGAAGAACGGGTTCTCGATGTCTCCGATGATGATGCCGAGAGTGTTCGACCGTCCGGTGCTCATGGTGCGTGCGAGCGCATTCGGCCGGTAGCCGAGCTCATCCGCCGCCTTCTGCACCCGGTCGCGTACGGCATCGCTGACGGCGCCGTAGTCGCCGAGCGCCCGTGCCGCCGTGGCCTTCGATACCCGCGCGACCCGAGCGACATCGCTGACCGTGGCCTCTCGGCGCCCGGTTCCCGTTTCGCTCATGTCGTCCTCTCGTGTCTCCGCGCCAGCGGTGGATCGCTCTCGAACCTATCGGTTGACGTCGCGTCGGAAGCCGTGTAGCGTCCATCGAAACGAATTGAGACCGGTCTCAATCTAGCAGTTTGAGACCGGTCTCACCACAAGCCCCCTCCACCCCGTGGATCTGCAGTTCAGAGAGGAACACCATGAGCATCCGCTCCACCCTCCGCCGCACGGCGCTCGCCGCCGTCGCGGCCACCGCCGCGATCGCGCTCGCCGCGTGCTCGCCCTCCGCCGCCACCGGCGGCGACGGCGCCGATGCGTCGGGAGACAACCCCTACGGGCTCATCACCCCCGGCGAGATCCGCGTCGCCAGCCTCGGCGACTCCAAGCCCTACACGTTCACCGACGAGTCCGGCGAGTTCACCGGCTTCGACGTCGAGCTGTTCACCGACGTGGCGAAGCGCATCGGCATCGACAAGGTCGTCTTCACCGGTCAGGACTTCTCGGGCCTGCTCGCCGCCGTCGCGAACGGCCAGTTCGACGTCGGCGTGGCCGCGATCGGCATCACCGACGAGCGCAAGCAGACGGTCGACTTCTCGGACGGATACCTCGCCGGCTACCTCACGGTGATGGCGAGCCCCGACAGCGACATCACCGACGAGGAGAGCCTCGCCGGCAAGCGTCTCGGCGTGGTGCAGGGCACCCTGCAGGAGGCCTACGCCGTGAAGAACTTCACCGACACCGAGCTCGTCCGCTTCCCGGACAACAACTCGGCGATCTCCGCAGTCAACAGCGGCTCGATCGACGCGCACTTCCTCGACTACGAGGCCGCCAAGGAGTACGCCGAGCAGTACGGCCTCGAGAACGCGATCGACATCCCGTCGTTCGACGCGCCGGCCGGCTTCGCGATCGCGAAGGGCAAAGACGAGTTCAAGGAGGCGCTGAACGACGCCCTGCACGACGCGATGGAGGACGGCACCTGGAAGGAGCTCTACGAGAAGTGGTTCCCGGGCTCCCCGATGCCCGACCAGTATCTGCCCAGCGACGAGCAGGGCGAGGGCGACGGCGAGTAATCGCCTCGTCGGTGCGGGGCCTCGGGCGACCGTGGCCCCGCACCTCGAACAGGAGATCCCATGGACTGGCTCGACAAGCTCATCAAGACGTTCCTCGACTTCGAGGCGATGTGGAAGGTTCTTCCGCAGCTGCTCGGCACGGGGCTGGTGAACACCCTGATCATCTCGGTGGCCGCCACCGTGCTCGGCATCGTCATCGGCATGATCCTCGCGGTCATGGGCGTCGCCCGCACCGCGTGGCTGCGCGTTCCCGCCCGTATCTACACCGACGTCTTCCGCGGGCTGCCCGCGATCCTGACGATTCTGCTGATCGGGCAGGGCTTCGCCTCGATCAGCCGGCAGATGTTCGGTCCCTCGCCGTACCCGCTCGGCATCCTGGCCCTGAGCCTGATCGCGGGCGCGTACATCGGCGAGATCTTCCGCGCCGGCATCCAGTCCGTCGAACGAGGTCAGCTCGAGGCCTGCCGGGCTCTCGGCATGAGCTACGGCTCGGCCATGCGCCTGGTGGTGGTCCCTCAGGGCATCCGCCGGGTCCTGCCGGCGCTGGTGAACCAGTTCATCGCCATCGTGAAGGACTCCTCGCTGGTGTACTTCCTCGGGCTGCTGGTGACGGAGCGGGAGCTGTTCCGCGTCGGCCAGGATGCCGCAGTGCTGACCGGCAACCTGTCACCGCTGGTGATGGCCGGCATCTTCTACCTCGTCATCACCGTGCCGCTGACCCACCTGGTCAACTACTTCGACAACCGGTTCCGCACCGGCCGCCGCAAGCCCACCCCGCCCAAGAGCGGCCTGGAAGAGGTCGCCGAGCAGTCCCTCAGCCCGGTCTACACCCGTGGAGAGAACACATGACCTACACCTCGCCCCTGCCCGTCACCGAGGGTCGCTTCTACGAGGGCTCCCGGCTTCGGATCGAGAACCTCCGCATGGCGTACGGCGACATCGACGTCATCAACGACGTCTCGCTCACCGTCGAGCCCGGCACCACGACCTGCATCATCGGACCCTCGGGATCGGGCAAGTCCACGCTGCTGCGGGGCGTGAACCGCCTCCACGAGCCCAAGGCCGGCCAGGTCCTCCTCGCGGACGACGACGCGCTGACCCTCAAGCCCGACGTGCTGCGCCGCCGGGTAGGACTCGTCTTCCAGCACTTCAACCTGTTCCCCGACCACACCGCGCAGCAGAACGTCGCTCTTGCACTGCGCAACGTGAAGCGCCTCCCGAAGGGCGAGGCCGAGCGCATCGCCCTCGCCAGGCTCACCGAGGTCGGCCTGGCCGAGCGCGCAGATCACCGACCCCGAGACCTCTCGGGCGGGCAGCAGCAGCGCGTCGCGATCGCCCGTGCCCTGGCCATGGAGCCCGAGGTCATGCTCTTCGACGAGGCGACCAGCGCTCTCGACCCCGAGCTGGTCAAGGGCGTGCTCAACCTGATGGCTGAGCTCGCCCAGCGCGGCATGACGATGCTCGTCGTGACGCACGAGATGGGCTTCGCACGCAAGGTCGCCGACCAGGTCGTCTTCATGGACGAAGGGCGAGTGGTCGAGGCGGGCACGCCCGAGCAGATCTTCGACGATCCCCAGAGCGACCGCCTGCGCCTCTTCCTCTCGGAGGTGCTGTGATGGCGACGACGTCAGCCGACCCGATCCGCACCGCCGTCATCGGCTACGGAGTCTCCGGCCGCGTGTTCCACTCGCCGTTCCTCGACGCCGATCCGGCGTTCTCGCTCGGTGTCATCGTCACCGGCGACGCGGGCCGCGCGGCGGATGCCGCAGCGCAGCATCCGGATGCCCGGGTGCTCGCATCCGTCGAGGAGATGCTGGCGGGCGCAGGCGACCTCGACCTGGTCGTGATCGGCACGCCGCCGGCCACGCACGCCGGCATCGCGACCGCCGCGCTCGATGCAGGCCTGGACGTCGTCGTCGACAAGCCGTTCACGCCCACCTCGGAGGAGGGCCGCGCGCTGATCGCGCACGCCCAGAGGCTCGGCCGCCGGATCACGGTGTTCCAGAACAGGCGCTGGGACGGCGATTTCCAGACCGTCCGCGAGCTGACCGAGACCGGTCGCCTCGGCGCGGTGCGTCGCTTCGAGTCGCGCTTCGAGTGGTACAAGCCCGAGGTGCGGGCGAGCTGGAAGGCCGAGGCGTCAGCGGCTCAGGGCGGCGGCATCCTGTTCGATCTCGGCACGCACCTCATCGATCAGGCCGTGCAGCTGTTCGGGCCGGTCGCCGAGGCGAGGGCCGAGCTGGCGGTGAACAGGCCAGGCGGCCTCGCCGATGACGACGCTTTCGTCGCGCTGCAGCACGAGTCGGGCACCATCTCGCACCTGTGGATGAACTCTCTCGCGCCGCAGTTCGGGCCTCGATTCCACGTGCTCGGCTCGCTCAGCGGGTACACGAGTCATGGCCTGGACGGGCAGGAGGCCGCGCTGGGCGCCGGAGCCTCGCCCGCCGACGAGGACTACGGCGTCACGCCGGCCTCGCGATGGGGGCTCTTCGGTGTGGAGGGCTCGCTGGAGCCGCTGCCGATGCGCCGCGGAGACTATGGCGCCTTCTACCGCGCCCTCGCGGACGCGCTCCGCCACGACGCCGACCTGCCGGTCGACCCGGCCGACGCCGTCGCGGTGCTCGAGATCATCGAGCGTCTGCACGCCGAGACGCCCCTGCGTCGCCCCGACCTCTCCGAACAGAACGAAGGATGAAGATGACCAACTCGCAGCCACTGCACGTCGTCGTGATCGGCGCCGGGATCCTCGGCGCGTCGACCGCAGCGCACCTCGCGCGCTCCGGCGCCCGGGTGACGCTCGTCACCGCCGGGAAGCCGGGCGACGGGGCATCCGGTCGCTCGATCGCCTGGCTGAACTCCTCGGGCGCGCGCTCAACGGAGTACCGCTATCTGCGCCTGATAGGGCTCGACCGCTACCGCACCTGGCGGGAGCGGCACCCCGACAGCTCCTCTTACCTGCGCTTCGACGGGGCTCTGAAGTGGGGCGGCGAGGATGAGAGCTTCCGCGACACGTTCGACTACGAGCGCGCGGGCGGCTATGACTCGCAGTGGCTCGACAAGGAGCAGATCGCGATTCTGGCGCCCGATGTGGATGCCGATGCGGTCTCGAGTGAGGGCGCGATCTTCAACAGGGGAGAGGGCTGGGTGAACCTGCCCGACCTCATCGCCGCCCTGCTCGCTGAGGCGGCAGCGGACGGGGCGGAACTGATCGAGAACGCCGGAGAGGTGCGCGTGGATGTGCGCGATGGCGCCGCTGCCGGCGTCGTCCTCGGCGACGGCACTCCGCTGGCGGCCGACCGGGTGGTGCTGGCCACCGGCGGCGACGTTCCCGCCCAGCTCGCGGCCCTCGGCGTGACGGTGCCCGACGCCACCCCCGCGGCGTTCGTCGTCATCACCGAACCGGTCGAGCCTCGGGTGAGGACGGTGCTGAACACCCCGCGCGTCGCCGTGCGCCCCATGCCCGACGGACGCCTCGTGCTCGACGCCGACTGGGCCGAGCGGTCGATCGTCGTGGAGCCCGACGGATCGCTCACCGTGCCCGAGGAGTCGGTGCGCGGTCTGCTCGACGAGGGATCGCGCGTGCTCGCCGGCCACCCCACGCTCGTCGCACAGCGCGTGGCGGCCGGCCTGAAGCCCATCCCGGGCGACGGCGAGCCCGTGGTCGGGCCGGTGCCGGGCATCGACAACCTCTCCACGCTGTTCACGCACTCGGGCGCCACCCTCGGGCTCATCCTCGGGGAGCTCGTCGCAGAGGAGATCGTCACGGGCAAGCCATCGCCGGTGCTCGACGCCTTCCGGCTGGACAGGTTCGCCGCGGGTGCCGAGCTCGACGAGGTGGGCATCGGCGCGTGGGCGCCGGTCACCAGCTCCTGATCGGAACGGGCGGAAGAGGGCGGATGCTGTGCAGCATCCGCCCGCTTCGCGTCTGAGAGCCGCGACTGCCGAACCCGTGCGCGTCCTCGGCCGACGCGGCGCTGGCCGAGAATGGAGGGATGGAGAGAACCAGGAATGTCGATCTGCCGGTGCTGTACTTCGGGACACCTGTCGCCTTGATCACCACGGTCAACCCGGACGGATCGTCGAACATCAGCCCGATCTCATCGGCATGGGCCCTGGGCGATCGCTACATGCTCGGACTGGGCGCGGAGGGTCAGGCATACGCCAACCTGCAGCGCGTCGGCGAGCTCGTCATCAACCTGCCCTCGGCCGACCTCGCGCCTGCCGTCGAGGCGATCGCCCCGACCACGGGCCGCACGCCCGTTCCCGACGAGAAGAAGGCGAGCTATCGTCACGAGAGCGACAAGTGGAGCCTCGGCGGCTTCACGCGCGTCGGCTCGCAGGACGTCCTTCCAGCTCGGATCGGCGAATGCCCCGTGCAGATCGAGGCGCGCGTCGCGCAGCTCATCGAGATCGACGGCGGCAGCGCGGTCGCCGTCGAGGCCGAGATCCTGCGTGTTCACGCGTACGAGAGCATCCTGAGGCCTCAGGGCCCCGATCGCGTGGACACCGACAAGTGGCAGCCGCTGTACTACAGCTTCCGTCACTACTTCGCCCAGGGGCCCCGTGTGGGCTCGAACTTCCGCGCCCCTCTGCTCGACGAACCCGCGCCCGTCACCAGCTCCTGATCGAGCCCGGGCAGAAGAGGGCGGATGCTGTGCAGCATCCCCCTCTTCTCGTCCGCGCCCTGCGGCTGCTCAGCCCTGCGCGCCGTAGTCGGGCAGCTGCTGCAGCCGCCCTGCGGCTGCTCAGCCCTGCGCGCCGTAGTCGGGCAGCTGCTGCAGCGTCCAGGTGTTGCCGTCGGGGTCGTCGAAGGTCACGAAGCGGCCCCAGGCGAGCTCATCGACACCGCGAGCGTCGACGCCGACCGACCGCAGGTGCGCCAGCGCCTCATCGGCATCAGGCACGACGACCTGGATCGTGTTCTGCTGCCCGGGTTCGAGGTCGACGCCGAGGCCCGTGCCGAAGGCGATCGAGCACGCCGACCCCGGCGGGGTCATCTGCACGAAGCGCAGCTCGTCGTTCACCTGCTGATCGTGGTCGGGGTTGAAGCCGATCTTGACGTAGAACTCCTTCGAGCGGTCGACATCGGTCACCGGTACGAAGATGAGCTCGATCTTCCAGTCCATGCTGCTGCGCCTTCCTCGAGATCGCGGGAGCACGCGCCCCCGTCGTCACGCTACGCCTGGCCACCGACATCGGACGCAGAGGGCGCAGGCCGGGATCAGGCGCTCGGCACCCCGGCGTCGGCCGCCGCCCTGCGCTTGCGCAGGTTGCGCCTCACCAGCGGCCAGACCGCGATGAGCACGCCCGTCGCGATCAGGCTCGTCCACACCTGGGTGCGTCCCGCCTCGGTGGTGAGCATGACGACGAAGACGGCGGCGATCGCGACGATGAGCAGGATGTTCAGCCACGGGTGCAGCCACATGCGTAGCTTCAGGCCGGCGACCTCCTCGGGAGTCATCTTCTGGCGGAGACGCATCTGGGTGAGCGCGATGAAGACGTACACGAACAGCGCGACCAGGCCGGCCGAGTTCATGATGAAGTCGAAGACGCCCGAGGCGGGGGCCGCGAAGTTCACGATCGTGGCGACGACAGCGCCGCTGGTCGACGCGACCAGGGCCCACAGCGGCACGCCGTTACGAGACCGCTTGGCGACGAACCGCGGTGCGAAGCCCTGATCGGCGAGCGCTGCGAACATGCGCGATGCCGAGTACAGGCCCGAGTTGAGCACCGAGATCACGGCGGTGAAGATCACGAGCTGCATCACGACGGCGGCGCCGGGCAGCCCCAGCAGCGAGAACACCTGCGTGAAGGGCGCGGCCGCCACGTTCACGGGCTCGGGAAGCTCGTTCCACGGGATGACCATGGTGATGATCAGCACAGCGCCGACGAAGAACAGCAGGATGCGCCAGATCACCGTGCTCGTCGCCTGGCGGATGCCCTTGGCGGGATCCTCCGACTCGGCGGCGGCCATCACGGCGATCTCGGTGCCGAAGTACGAGAAGATGACGAGCGCCACTCCCGTCAGCGCCACGCCGATGCCGTTCGGGGCGAAGCCGCCGTGCTCCCACAGGTTCGGCACGGAGAAGGAGGCGTTGGGCCACAGGCCCAGAGCGAACAGCAGACCTGCGCCGAGGAACACCACGATGGCGATGACCTTGATGCTCGCGAGCCAGAACTCGACCTCGCCGAAGGTGCGCACCGAGATGGCGTTGGTGCCGATGAAGATGAGGATCAGCAGCAGCGACCACGCCCACGACGGGAGGAAGGCGAACCACTCGTGCAGGGTCTCGCCGCCGAGCACCGCCTCGTACGCGAGGACGCCGACCCAGAAGTACCAGTACAGCCAGCCCACGAGATAGGCGGCCCAGTCGCCCAGTCCGACGCGGGCGTACTCCATGAACGACCCGATGGTCGGACGCGCCGCCGCCATCTCGCCCAGCATGCGCATGGCGAGGAACACCAGCAGGCCGCCGAGCAGGTACGAGAGGATGGCCGCCGGCCCGACCGAGCGGATGACATTGCCGGAGCCGACGAAGAGGCTCGCGCCGATGATCCCGCCCAGGGTGATCATCATCACGTGACGGGAGCGGAGCTTCTTGCCTGCAACCGCGTGGCCCGCCGACGTCTCGGGAGAGACGGGTCGCGAGTAGGGGGAGGACGGGGAGTCGTCGGTCATCCGAACAGTCTTCCTGCTCGCCGCCGCGATCACCAAGTCCGTGTCCGCCCCCGGAGAAAGATGACGACGTATGCGCCCGCACGCATACCGACCCGCGTAGCGTGGGCACCAGCGATCGGCATCCGCCTTTGGCTGACGCAGCTCAAGGGCATCCGATCGGCAGGAGAGCATCATCAGTTCCACCCACATCGACACCGACGTCGACAGCGGCGCAGCGATCCTCGGACCGGTCCGCCAGACCTACTCGGGCACGGCCGAGTTCCCCCCGATGGCACACGCCTACAAGCAGGTGTCGCAGGTCGTCCGCGAGACCGGACTGCTGCAGCGCGCCTCCTGGTTCTACATCCTCGTCGCCGCCGGCATCGCCCTCGCGCTGGGTGGAGCCGTCACGGGGTTCATCCTGCTCGGCGACAGCTGGTTCCAGCTGCTGATCGCCGGAGCACTCGGCATCATCTTCACCCAGATCGCCTTCCTCTCCCACGAGGCCGCCCACCGGCAGATCCTGAGCTCGGGGCCGGCGAACTTCCGGCTCGCCCGCATCCTCGCGGGCTCGATCGGCATGAGCTACTCGTGGTGGGACTCCAAGCACACCAAGCATCACGGCAACCCGAATCAGGTCGGCAAGGACCCCGACATCGAGGTCGACACCATCTCGTTCCTCGAAGAGGACGCCGCGAAGTCGCGCGGACTGATCCGCCTCATCACCCGCAAGCAGGGGTGGCTGTTCTTCCCGCTGCTGACGCTCGAAGGCCTGAACCTCCACTACATCGGGCTGAAGCACCTCCTGACGAAGAAGAAGGTCAAGGGACGCTGGACCGAGCTCGCCATCATCGCCGTGCGCTTCGCGATCGTGCTGATCCCGGTGTTCATGATGCTTCCGCTCGGAATGGCGTTCGCGTTCATGGGCGTGCAGCTGGCTGTCTTCGGCGTCTACATGGGGGCGTCTTTCGCGCCGAACCACAAGGGGATGCCGATCATCGACCCGAACGCCCGCCTGGACTTCTTCTCGAAGCAGGTGCGCACCTCTCGCAACATCCGCGGCGGCTGGTGGGCGACCGCGCTCATGGGCGGTCTCAACTACCAGGTGGAGCACCACCTGTTCCCGAACATGCCCCGCCCGCACCTCGCGAAGGCACGCGAGATCGTTCGCGACTACTGCCTCTCGAACAACGTCCCGTACACCGAGACGAGCCTGGGCCGCTCGTACGCGATCGTCATCGAGTACCTGAACCGCGTCGGCCTCGCCGCCGGGGCCGACCCGTTCGACTGCCCGGCGGCCGCGCAGCTGCGCCGCGCCTGACGAACGGAGGAAGGCGGATGCCCACGGGCATCCGCCTGCCTCTGTCTCTGCGTGGCGATCAGGCCTTCGGGTACGCCTGCTCCTTGAGCATCCGGGCCAGGTGCGCGGCGTTCGCCGCCGCGGTCGTGATCGTCTGCGCGACCTTCTCGGGCGTCTCGTCGAGGTCCTTGTAGTCGGTCGAGCCCATCGCCTCGCCGTTCCAGTAGATCGAGCCCTGCGCGGGAATCGTGAAGCCGACGTCGTTCAGCGACTGGAACAGGATCGCCGCGATGTGGTGCGCGCCGTCTTCGTTGCCCACGATGACGGCGAGCGCCACCTTGTCGAACAGCGTCGGGCGGCCCTGCTCATCGGTCTCGCTGAGCTCGGCGTCGAGCCGCTCGAGCACGCGCTGCGCGACGCTCGAATGCTGACCCATCCACGTCGGCGTCGCGAACACGAGGATGTCGGCCGCGAGCACCCGCTCTCGCAGCGAAGGCCACTGATCGCCGTCGCCCATGTCGGCCTGAACGCCGGGCCGGATGTCGTGGTCGACCGCGCGGATGCGGTCGGCGGTCACCCCGTGCTCGGCCAGGGCGTTCAGCACCTGCTCGCCCAGAACGTGGGTGCTCGAGCCGGAGGGCGACGGCTTGAGGGTGCAGTTGATCAGAAGTGCGCTGAGCGTGTCATCCATGCACCGCACGGTACGCGCGGCGGCTGCCGTCGAGCAGGGGGTTCCGGATGCCCGGCTGCTGCGCTACGGGCATCCGGTGCGGGAATCAGCGGGCGCGGTTCGCCTGGTAGTAGGCGAGCAGGGCCTTGGTCGACGGGTCCTGCGCCGCGAGGGCCTCTTCGTCGCCCTCGATAGCCGGGGCGATCTGCATGGCCAGCTGCTTGCCCAGCTCGACACCCCACTGATCGAAGGAGTTGATGCCCCAGATCACGCCCTGCGTGAACGTGATGTGCTCGTACAGCGCGATGAGCTGGCCGAGCACGGCCGGCGTGAGCGCGGGAGCGAAGATCGACGTCGTCGGGCGATTGCCGGGGAACGTCCGCGCGGCGACGAGGGCACCGGTCGTGCCCTCGGCCTCGACCTCTTCGGCCGTCTTGCCGAACGCGAGGGCCTTGGTCTGCGCGAGGAAGTTCGCCAGGAACAGGCCGTGCACGTCGGTGCCGCCGTCGGTCAGCGGGTAGGCGGGGTTCACGAAGGCGATGAAGTCGGCCGGGATCAGACGCGTGCCCTGGTGGATCAGCTGGTAGAACGCGTGCTGGCCGTTCGTGCCCGGTTCGCCCCAGAACACCTCGCCGGTGTCGGTCGTGACGGGCGTGCCGTCCCATCGCACAGACTTGCCGTTCGACTCCATCGTCAGCTGCTGCAGATATGCGGCGAAGCGGCTCAGCTGCTGCGCGTAGGGGAGCACGGCGTGCGACTGCGCGCCGAGGAAGTTCACGTACCAGACGTTCAGCAGCCCCATCAGCACCGGCACGTTCTGCGCCAGCGGCGTGGTGCGCACATGCTCGTCGACGGCGTGGAAGCCGGCGAGCAGCTCGCGGAAAGCGGATGGTCCGAAGACGATGGCGAGCGACAGCCCGATCGCCGAGTCGACCGAGTAGCGGCCGCCCACCCAGTCCCAGAAGCCGAACGCGTTCTTCGGGTCGATGCCGAACGCCTCGACCTTGTCGAGGGCGGTCGAGACCGCGACGAAGTGGTGGGCGACGGCGCCCTTGCGGCTCGCGTCGTCGTCATCCATCACACCGGATGCCGAGAGCCCGGCCCACAGCCAGTCGCGCGCGAGGCGCGCGTTGGTCAGCGTCTCGAGCGTCGTGAAGGTCTTCGATGCCACGATGAACAGAGTCGTCTCGGGATCGAGGTCGGTCGTCTTCTGCGCGATGTCGGTCGGGTCGATGTTCGACACGAACCGCGCCTCGATCCCGGCATCGGCCAGCGGCTTGAGCGCCTCGTAGACCATGACGGGGCCCAGGTCCGAGCCGCCGATGCCGATGTTCACGACGTGCGTGACCTTCTTGCCCGTGACGCCGGCCCAGTCGCCTGAGCGCACCCGGTCGGCGAACGCCGACATCGAGGCGAGCACGGACTGCACGTCGTCGTCGACGTCCTGCCCGTCGACGACCAGCGCAGGAGACGCGCCCTCAGGGCGACGCAGCGCCGTGTGCAGCACAGCGCGGTCTTCGGTGGTGTTGATGTGCTCGCCCGCCAGCATCGCCGCATAGCGCTCGGCGACACCCGTCTGCTCCGCCAGCCGCACGAGCGAGGCGACGATCTCGTCGGTCACGAGGTTCTTCGACAGGTCGACGTGCAGATCGGCCAGCGGCAGCGAGAGACGCTCGACGCGGGTCGGGTCGTCGGCGAACCAGCCGCGCAGGTCGGGTGAGAACGAGTCCCGGATGGCCGACAGCTCAGCCCAGGCGGACGTGGACGTGGGATCGATCGGTGCGCTCATACACGCAACGTTAGCGTCGTGTCCGAACCGCTGCGCGGCCGATGTCGCACCCCAGGGGCCGGGTGTCGACGGTGGCGGGTAGCGTGGTCACCGGACCTCAGGAGGAACGATGAAGACAGTGCCGTTCGGAAACCGCACCGCCCCCGCGGTGATCGCCGGGATGATGCGCATCCCCGACAAGACCGATGTCGAGGTCCGCGAGCTCTACGACACCGCGCGTTCGGCCGGTGTCGACTTCTTCGATCACGCAGACATCTACGGCGGCGCCATGCACGTCTGCGAGGCGCGCTTCTCGTCGGCCCTGCAGCTCAGCGCCGCGGAGCGATCCGAGATCGTGCTGCAGACCAAGTGCGGCATCGTGCCGTCGCAGCAGATGTTCGACTTCTCGTACGAGCACATCACGACCCAGGTCGAGGGCTCGCTGAAGGCCCTGCGCACCGACTACATCGACGTTCTGCTGCTGCACCGCCCCGACGCGCTGGTCGAGCCGGATGAGGTCGCCCGAGCCTTCGACGAGCTCGAGGCCGCAGGCAAGGTGCGCGCGTTCGGCGTCTCGAACCACACTCCCCGTCAGATCGATCTGCTCCGCACGGCGGTGAGCCAGCCCCTCATCGCGAACCAGCTGCAGCTGTCGATCACCCACTCGCCGATCATCGCGCAGGGGATCGCCGCGAACATGGCGGGGGAGGAGCAGAGCGTCGTCCGCGACGGCGGGGGCATTGTCGACTACTGCCGCATCAACGGCATCACGGTTCAGGCGTGGTCGCCGTTCCAGGCCGGGTTCTTCGACGGGGTCTTCCTCGGCAATCCGAAGCACCCCGAGCTGAATGCAGTCATCGACAGGCTCGCCGCGAAGTACGACGTCGCCCCGATCGCCATCGCCACGGCCTGGATCACGCGCCACCCGGCGAAGATGCAGGTCGTGCTCGGCACGACCACCCCGCAGCGCGTCGCCGACGCCGCCGCCGGAGCAGACGTCGAGCTCACCCGCGCCGAGTGGTACGAGCTGTTCCGCCTCGGCGGCCACATCGTCCCCTGACCGGAGGAACGCTCGCCATGCATCCGATCATCTCCGCCGCCGAGCTGCGCGAGCGGCTCGACACCGTGCATGTGCTCGACGCCCGCTGGTCGCTCGGCCGCACCGACGGTCACGACCAGTACCTCGCCGGGCACATCCCCGGAGCGGTCTTCGTCGACGTCGAGCGTGACCTCACCCGTCACGGGGAGCCGCACGAGGGCCGTCACCCGCTGCCCGACGACGCCGCGCTCGCCGCGGCCGCGCGCCGGTGGGGTGTGCGGCAGGGTGCGTCGGTGGTGGTCTACGACGACGACCGGATGCTTCCCGCGTCCCGCGCCTGGTGGGCCCTGCGACGCGCGGGGCTGGAGGTGCGGGTGCTCGACGGCGGCTGGCAGGCCTGGCTGAGCATCGGCGGGGAAGTCGAGACGGGTGAGGTCGTCGTGGCCCCGGGGGACATCGTTCTCGGGTCGCCGGGCGACGACGGCGTGATCGACACCGAGGCCGCCGCCGGCTGGCCAGACAGGGGCACGCTGCTGGATGCCCGGGTCGCTGAGCGCTACCGCGGCGAGACCGAGCCCATCGATCCGATCGCCGGGCACGTCCCTGGCGCGAAGAACCTGCCGATCGGGCAGCTGCTCACCGATGATGCGCGATTCCGCCCGGCATCCGACATCGCGGCTGCTTTCGACGCCGTCGGAGCCACGGCCGGCACGGCGACCGCCGCGTACTGCGGGTCGGGCATCACCGCAGCCCAGCTGGCACTCGCCGGCGCGATCGCCGGAAGAGACGTGACGGTCTACCCCGGCTCATGGAGCGCGTGGTCGAACACCCCGGGGCGGCCGGTCGCGACCGGCGCGGAGTGACAGGCCGGCCGGCTCGGCGGGGTGATCAGAGGCCCCTCGCGCCCGGCGCCTGAGCGAAGATCAGGCTCGTGCTCGTCGACGCGACTTCGGGGCGGAGGCTGATCGTGTCGGACACCAGCTCGCGCAGGACGGTCGCATCGGCTACGGCCACGTGCACGAGGAAGTCGCGGTCGCCCGCCAGGAAGTAGACGCGCTCGGTGGCGGGCAGGTCCTCGAGATAGGACTGGAACCGACGAAGATCGCCCCGGGCGTGCGCGTGCAGCCGGATCGAGATGAGCGCTTCGAGGTGCAGCCCGATGGCCGCCGGGGAGATCTCGGCGTGGAAGCCGACGATGACCCCGTTGGCCTGCAGTGCCCGCACGCGCTTGAGGCAGGTCGACTCGGCGACTCCGACGATCGCCGCGAGATCCGAGTTGGAGATGCGGCCGTTCCGGCTGAGCTCAGACAGGATGAGGCGGTCGGTGGCGTCGAGCTCGTTCCTCGGGGCCGCGGATGATGCGACGGGCATGGGGCTGCTCCTGGGGTGTGCGCGAAGATCATGGTCGATGCACGACGATCCTATGCACGATCTTCGGCCTGCGCGCTTCTGCGTCGACGGATCTGCGACGTCGATGCCGGAGGGTCCCGTGCGCCGAGGACGGTCTAATCTGAGATCATGCCGTTCCTGTTCACGCTGATCACCATCGCCCTGATGGTGTTCGCGCTCGTCGACATCATCCGTCGCGACGACAGCCAGGTGCGGTTCATGCCGAAGTTCGTCTGGCTGCTGCTGGTGATCCTGCTGCCGCTCATCGGCAGCGTGCTGTGGTTCGCGATCGGCCGTGAGTATCCGGAGGGCGGGATCCGGATCGGTCGGCCCGCGCGACTCGATACCTCCGCCGCGCCCCCGGTTGCGACAGCCCCTCCGGCCGATTCGCGCACGACGGAGCAGCAGATCGCCGACCTCGACCGCGAGATCGAGGAGTGGCGGCTTCGGCAGGAGATCGAGAAGCGCAAGCGGGAGCGCGGAGACGACCTCGGCGACGCCTGAGGCCGCGCCTGATCCTCCGGATGCCGGCTCCACCGACGTCACCACTGTGCATAGAAACTATGCAAAGAACTTGTGCATACCGCGGGTGGGCTGACACCATGGGTCTATGACTGAGGACGAGGGTCGCGGGATCCGTCTCGATGAGAAGCAGATCCGGGTGCTCGCGCATCCGCTGCGGGCGCGCATCCCCGGACTCCTGCGGATGCGCGGTCCGGCGACCGCGACGGACCTGGCGCGCCTGCTCGACACGAACTCGGGGGCGACCAGCTACCACCTCCGGCAGCTGGCCGAGGTGGGCCTGGTCACGGACACGGGGGAGGGTGTCGGCCGGCGCAGAGAATGGCGGGCGACGAGCGACTTCCACTCCTGGTCGCCATCCGACTTCGACGATCGACCCGACGCCGCAGCCGCCGTCGGCTGGCTTCAGCGAGCGTACCTGCGGGACTTCGTCGAGCGCGCCGAGCGGTGGGAGGAGGCCGCTCCGGGCTGGTCGGCCGAATGGCGCGATGCTCTCGGCCTCAGTGACACCGTGGTGGAGGTGACCCCGGAGCAGGCCCGGGCGATGCACGCCGAACTGGCCGAGGTGCTCGACCGCTATCGCACCGTCGGCGCCGGTGACCAGGACGCGGTCCGGCTGCACGTCACCACCCACGCCGCCCCCTTGCAGTTCTCGTCGGGCGGCCGTCCGGCAGGCCCGCCTCCCCATGAGGCCGGCCAGGGTCCGACCCGACCATGAGCGCGCTCACGCTGCGCCAGGCCGAGCGGCGATTCGTCCTGCTCACCGCGATGCGCTGGCTGCCGGCGGGTCTCACGTTCGGCATGATCGTCCTGCTGCCACTCGAGCGCGGACTCAGCCTCGCCGAGATCGGCGTGCTGATGTCGCTGCAGGGATTCGTGGTGCTCGGCCTCGAGCTTCCCACCGGAGGACTGGCGGATGCCATCGGCCGCAGGCCGCTGCTGCTCGCAGGCGCCGCCATCGCCGTCGCATCCACCTGGGTGTTCCTCATGGCCGAGTCGTTCGTCGTCTTCGCCGTCGCGCTCGTGCTGCAGGGTCTGTTCCGCGCGCTGGACTCGGGCCCGCTCGAGGCCTGGTTCGTCGACGCCGCGCTCGCCGACGATCCGGATGCCGAGCTCGACAGGTCGCTCGGCCGGGCGGCCGCGGCGCTCGGTACGACCATCGCCCTCGGCGCAGCAGCCGGCGGCGCGCTGGTGGCCTGGCATCCGATCGCGGGCTCTTCGGCGCTCGTGCTGCCGTACATCGTCTCGGCCGCCGTCTACGCGCTGTTCGGCGTGCTGGTGGCGCTGCTGGTGCGCGAGCCGCACCGCGAGCGTGCGTCGCTGGCCTTCGCCGTCCGCGAGACGCCGCTCGCGATGCGCGGGGGGCTCAGGCTTCTTCGCGGTTCGCGGGTGCTGCGGGGGCTCGTGCTCGTCGAGGTGTTCTGGAGCATCGCCATGATCGCGTTCGAGTCGCTCGCACCTGTGCGTCTCACCGAGCAGTTCGGCAGCGAGAGCGCGGCGGCCGCCGTGTTCGGGCCGGCCTCCGCCGTCGCGTGGGGACTGTTCGCCGTCGGCTCGTCATCGGTCGTCTTCGTGCGACGGCGGCTGGGACCCGCAGGAGCGGCGATGCTCGTGCGGCTCCTCAACGGCGCCGTCGTGGTGGTGATGGGCGTCGCCGCAGGACCGGTCGGTCTGCTGATCGGCTACGGGTTCGCGTACCTCACGCACGGAGCGGCGGGGCCGCTGCACAACGCCCTGCTGCACAGGCAGAGCGGCCCGGAGACGAGGGCGATGGTGCTGTCGATCAACTCGATGATCGCCGGCGGCGCATACAGTCTCGGACTGCTCGCGCTCATGCCGCTCGCCCAGTCGACGAGCACCATCATCGCCATCGTCGCGGCCGGCGCCTTCAGCATGCTCGGCGTCGTGGGCTACCTGCCCGCCTTGCGCCAGCAGCGGGCCGCTGGCGCCGACTGAACCGGATCAGACGAGGGAGGCGCGCAGCGCTCCGTCGAGATCCGGATGCCGGAAGACGTAGCCGGCGGCGATGAGCTTCTCCGGCAGCACCCACCGGCTCTTGAGGATCAGCTCTGTCTCGGTGCGGATGCCCATGGCGCCCAGCTCCAGCATCCACCGAGGCAGGGGAGGGCCGATGCGTGCGCCGACGGCGCGGCGCACCGCAGCCATGAAGGTGCGGTTGTCGGCCGGGTTCGGCGTGCAGGCGTTGATCGGACCGTCGAGATCGGGATGCCGTTCGACGAAGTCGATGATGCCGAGCACATCGTCGACGTGGATCCAGCTGAACCGCTGCCTCCCGCCGCTCGCACCCGGAAGGTGCGCAGTGCCCGCCGCCCGTCGTGCGGCCGAGACCGGCCACCGGCCGTCGAGCTGCGTGCCGCCGAGGCCCAGCCGGGCGAGGTTCCGCAGCGGGCCGAGCACACCCGCGTCGCCGAGCACGATCGCGGTGCGCAGCGCCACTCGGCGGGTCGCCGGAAGGACATCCGCCATCAGCGCCCGCTCCCACGCCCTCGCGACCTCCACCGAGAATCCGGTGCCGAGCTCGCCGCCGGATTCGGTCATCGGGCGGTCTTCTGCGTGCCGGTAGATCGTCGCCGTCGAAGAGTTCACCCACAGCGCCGGAGGCATGGCCGCCCGACGGATCGCCGTGCTGAGCGCGGCGGTCGTGTCGATCCGGGAACGGAGGATCTCCGCGCGGTTCTCGGGCGTGTACCGGCAGCTCACGCTCTTGCCGGCGAGCCCGATCACGAGAGCCGCGCCGTCGACGGCCGCGTCGATGCCGCCCTGGTCGCCCCAGGTCAGATCTGCGCCGGACCGCGAGATCGTGATGACCTCTCGCCCTTCCGTGCGGTACTTCTGCAGAAGGTGCCGACCGATGAAACCCGTCGATCCGCCGACGACGACGCGCGTCACTCCCGCTCCTGCTCGATGCGGAACGAGAACGTGCCCGAGTACTCGTAGATGCGGCCGATCAGCGGCACATCGACCGTCAGCTCGATCCGCTGCAGACCCGCCTGCTTCTCGGCGCTCTCGCGCAGGCGCACGACCGGCGCGGCGATGCGCGGGATGCGCACGCGGGCGCCCGCGAGGCGCACGCCGACCGCTCGGCTGCGCAGGGTCAGCGCATGCTCGGCGATCGCGACGTCGAACGCGACAGCCAGCGCCGTCGGCTCGCCGATCTGATCGATGACCCGCCCGCCGGGGCGCGCGGTGACGGTGTCCTTCATGACCCAGTCGCCGTCGGGCAGGTGCAGGGTTCGCACGCTGACGGCCCGACCGGCGATCGTGCGGTTGCGGATGGTGAACGGCACGTTCTCGTGCCATCCGGAGAGCACGGCCCCGCTGCCCTGCAGCACCCGCAGCACGGGCCACAGCCAGCGCCGCGGCGTGCCGACGCGCTCGAACACGCCCTCGCCGATGCCGACGCTTCCGCGCGGCACCGGCGAGAAGTACGTGTGCAGGGCCGGGTGCAGACCCGGCCGCTGCTCGCCCAGGGCCCGCAGATACGGGGACTGGGGCACGTGATCCATGCTTCGACACTACCCGCGTCAGCGGTCGGTCACGATGAAGCCCTCCGCGACGAAAGCGTCGGGCGACGCCTCTCCGTTGACGACGACCTTCCTGCCCTGACGCAGCTTGACGCCGTCGACGTACAGGCCACGGCCCTGGGTGTTCGCATCGGTGGTGTAGCGCCAGCGCAGCACCGTGGTCCCCGCGGGAACGGCCGCCTCGGCTCTGCCCCACGTGCGCGCACCCTGGTTCTCATAGGTGCCGTCGGTGGTGATGGATGTGCCGTCGCGCCGCACCGTGAACGGCAGCGGCGACCAGGTGCGGCCGCCGTCAGCAGAGCCCTCCAGAGCGAACACGTCGGTGGCCTCGATGTCGGCGAACACATCGAACTCCAGCGTGCCTGCCGCGGCGTTCGGCACGTCCAGCGAGAGGGTGTGCTCGGCCGCGTCGTCGGTCCCGCCGAACCACGCCGTCCTTCCCTTCTGCGGTGAGACCGCGAGTGCGAGCGCGAGCCCCTGCGCCGCTGCGCGGCGGGCGGGATTGTTCGAGCCCCAGCTGCGACTGGGATGCACGCGGTTGGTGAGCAGCACGACGAACGACCGCGACGTGAAGTCGATCACGAGCGATGTGCCGGTGTAGCCGGTGTGCCCTGCGGTCGACGGCGCCGCGAGGCCACCCATGTACCAGAGCTGGTTCAGCTCGAACCCCAGTCCGTGCGAATCGCCGGGGAACTCGGTGTTCTCGTCCGTCACCATCGCCAGGACCGACGCCTCGGAGAGGATGCGGCTGCCGCCGTAGACGCCTCCGTTGAGCATGGTCTGCGCCAGCACCGCCATGTCGCGCGTGGTCGAGAAGATGCCGGCGTGGCCCGCGACGCCGCCCAGGCTCCAGGCGTTCTCGTCGTGCACCTCGCCCCAGACCATCCCGCGATCGGGGGAGGACTGGAACTCGGTCGCCGCGATCCGCTCGCGCTGAGACGCGTCGGGGTTGTACCCCGTGTCGCTCATGCCCAGCGGTGCGGTGATGCCCGCCTCGACCAGCTGATCGAGAGTCGAGCCGGTCAGCCGCTCTGCGAGCACGCCGAGGGAGATGAGGTTGAGGTCGGAGTACTCGTACACCGTTCCCGGCGGGTTCTTCACCTTCACGTCCATCACGGCGCCGATCCGTGCGGCCTTGTCGTCGTACGCGCTCCACAGCGGAAGCCACGAGACCAGGCCCGAGGTGTGCGTGAGCATCTGCCGGACGGTGATGGTCTCCTTGCCGCCGTTCGCGAACTCGGGCACATAGCTGCCATAGGTCGCGTCGAGATCGACCAGGCCCTTCTCGACGAGCTGCATGATCACGATCGAGGTGAAGAGCTTGCTCACCGATGCCATGTCGTAGATCGTGTCCTGCTGGGCGGCGATCCGCTCATCGGCCGGCAGCTTCGTGTCGGCGTCGGCGTAGAGCAGCGAGTACCCGGTGTGGTGCTCGCTGACGATGCGCCCCTGATGGCCCATGACCCCCACGGCTGACGCGTACATCGGCTTGGTGCCGGGCGTCGACGGCGACGCGAAGGCGTCAATCGATGCCCACGCCGCGTCGATGGGCGCCGGATCCAGACCCAGCGCGGCAGGCTCTGCCTGCTGCAGCACCGTGCGTGCGTCCATGAACCCTTCGGCCGGCGCGTCGTACTGGCCGGTGCGACCGCCGGCGCCCGCGGCGTCGGCGTACGCCGGGGTGAGGCCACCGGCGATGAGGAGGCCTGCTGTCGTGACGCAGACGAGGCCCAGACGTGTCACTCGCGGCCGCATCATTCGCGCGGTCCCGGGTAGAGCAGGAACGGTTCCGTGTCGTCCCGGAAGCGAGCGAGCTCGGGCTGCCAGGCCGCGATGATCTCCTCGGCCGATGCGCCGGCTTCGAGCTGCTGCTGGAAGCGTCCCGACCCGGTGAGCAGGCCGATCCACCTGCCGCCGTCCCCGCGCCATGCGAAGTCGGGGTAGAGGCGACGCGCCTCGACCAGCATGTGGGTGGCCACGGCGATGGCATCCACCTTCTCGGCATCCATGATGTGCACCTGCACGCCCGCGCACACCTTGTTGGCGTTCTTCGAGAACGTCGGCGTGAAGTACGCCTCACGGAACTCGACGCCGGCCAGCTTGCGCTCGTTGAGAGCCGCCGCCCACCGGTAGTCGAGGTACGGTGCTCCGATCAGCTCGAACGGGCGCGTCGTACCCCGCCCCTCCGACCAGTCGGTGGCCTCGACCATCCCGGTGCCGGGATAGAGCACGGCCGTCTGCGGCGTCGGCATGTTCGGCGACGGCGGGATCCACCGCTCGGCCTGGTCCGGCCCGACCATCTGACGGCGCCAGCCCTCGGCCTCGACGACCTGCAGATCGGTCAGGGGCTTCTGGCCGGCGCGCTGCATGAACGTCGCGTTGAAGTAGCGCGCGAGCTCGCCCACCGTCATGCCGTGCTGCTGCGCGATCTCCAGCAGCCCGACGCCCGAGGTGAAGCCGGGCTGCAGCACCGGGCCGCGAGCCCGGCCGCCGAGCGGGTTCGGGCGATCGAGCACCACGAAGCGCAGGTCTCCCGCCTGCGCGGCCGCCTGCATAGCCGTCCACATGGTCCAGATGTAGGTGTAGAACCGCACGCCGACATCGCGGATGTCGAACACGACGGTATCGACCTCGGCCTGGGCGAAGAAGCCGGCGAACTTCGCGACCGTGGCACCGTACGCGTCGTACACCGTGACTCCGGTGCGGGGGTCGACCGAGGTCTCCTCGGCCTCGCCCGCCTGGGCCGTGCCGCGGAAGCCGTGCTCGGGGCCGAACACCGCACGCAGGTCGACGTCGTGAGCCACCATGTCGTCGACGATGCTCGTGAAGTCCTCGAGCACGCCCGTGGGGTTGGTGATCACGCCGACCCGTCGTCCGGCGAAGATCCGCCAGCGATCGGCGGCCGCGATGTCGGCTCCGTTGCGAACCGGACGACCCTTGCCGGGCTTATCCGGCTTTCCGGGCTTGTCGGGCTTGCCGGCGGCGAAAGCCGATCCGCCGGTGGCGACCACTCCCGCCGCGCTCGCCGCGGCGATGCCGGCGGCACGGAACACTCCTCGTCTGCTGATGACCATCGTGCTCACCACCCCAGTCCGTGGCCGAACGGGTAGAGGACCTCACCCGAGCCGGCGCTGCTGTAGATGTCGACCGGCAGCTTGCCCTGCGGCTCGATCTCGCCCGTGATCAGCTTCGCGAGCGACGCGAGGGCGGGGGTCGCGTACGAGTACGTGGCGATGAAGTTGTCGACGCCGGGCAGCTGGTTGACGTCGTAGGGGTTGCGCACCCCGGCAACGACGAGGTGGGTGTCGGTGCCGTCGAGGGCGGCGACGAGCTGCTTCTGCCTGCTCGTCGCGGTGACGCCGTTGGTGAGCACCACGGTGACGTCGTGCTCTGCGGCGGCCGCGGTGGCCTGGTCGATGAGACCCGCCGAGGGGGCGGTTCCGGTGGGGAGAGTCGTGACGGTCGCGCCGCGAGCGGTGAGCTCGGCGGCGAGCGTGCGTCCGGTCGCCTCTCCGTATCCGGTGACGAGCACCGACTTGCCGTCGACCGCGACCGGCAGTGCGTCGTTCTCGTTGCGCACGAGGGTCGTGGTGCGGTCGGTGATCTTCTCGGCGGCACGCAGGCTTCCCTGGCGCCCCACGACGTTCATCACCTTGTCGACCTCGACGGTGGGACGCTTGATGACGCCCTGGTCGTACTTCATCTTCAGGATGCGGGCGACCGACTCGTCGATCCGCTCTTCGGTGAGACGTCCCGAGTCGAGCGCCTGCTCGACGGCCGCGTACGCGGCGGGCGGGTCGGCGGGAAGCAGCAGCTGGTCGACTCCGGCTTCGATCGCGCGCACCGCGACCTCGCCGTCGCCGTACTTCTGCCGCACGGCGGCCATCTCGAGGCCGTCGGTGACGATGACCCCTTCGAATCCGAGCGCCTCGCGCAGCTGACCGGTGACGATCTTCTTCGAGAGGGTGGCGGGGTCGCCGCTGTCGTCGAGCGAGGGCACCACGATGTGGGCGGTCATGATCGAGTCGACCCCGGCCGCGATGGCGGCTTCGAACGGCGGTGCGTCGATCCGCTGCCACTCCTCGAGGGTGTGGGTGATCACGGGCAGGCCGGTGTGGGAGTCGGTGGCGGTGTCACCGTGACCGGGGAAGTGCTTGGCGGTCGCGACGATGCCGGCGTCGTCCTGATAGCCGCGCACGGCTGCGGCGGTGAGCTGTGCGACGAGGTCGGGGTCGGACGAGAAGCTGCGGACGCCGATCACAGGGTTGTCGGGATTGACGTTGACATCTGCATCGGGGGCGTTGTTCTGGTGGATGCCCATGGCGAGCAGCTCCTGGCCGGTGATGGCGGCGGCGCGGCGGGTGTCCTTCGCGCTGCGGCCGGCGCCGAGGGCCATGTTGCCCGGGAAGAGCGTCGCGGGTGATCCGATGCGGGTGACGAGACCCTGCTCCTGGTCGGTGCTGATCAGCATCGGGATGCCGGCGCCGGCATCCGCGGCTGCCGCCTGCAGGCCGTTCGAGAGCGTGGCGACCTGCTCGGGGTCGGTCACGTTGTCGCGTGCCGAGAACAGGATGAAACCACCGGGCTCGTACTCGTCGACGATCTCGGCGGCACTCGCCTCGCCGTACATCTTGGTGTTGCGCGGGTCTGCCGTATCGGCCGACGGGCCGTAGGCGAAGAGGATGAAGAGCTGTCCGATCTTCTCCTCGAGCGTCATGGACTCGAGAGTCCGGTCGACGTACTGCTCTGCCTGGCGCTCCTTGCCCGGAGGGGCATCGCCTGCGCCCCTGCCCTGCGCGGCCGATGCGGCGGCCGGTGTCAGAGTGGCGGTGAGCGCTACGGCCGCAGCGGCGGCCACAGCGCGATGAGCAGGTCTTCTCAGCATGACGTCTCCTCCTTGAGTCGCGTCCCCGGCTTCGTCCCCCCAGACGTGCCCGCCAGCCTAGCAACGCACTCGGCCGAGCGACAGGGTCAGCCGCTGCGCCCGTCTGCGGGACGCGATTCTCAGCCGGCTCTGCTCGCGCCGCGCGCGACGAGGGCGTCCACGTTCGCGGGGGACAGCACCTCCCGGGCGACCATGATCGCGGCGCCGAGCACACCGGCGCGTTCGCCCGCCTGCGTCTGCACGATCGCCAGGTGCTGCGTGGCGAGCGGAATGGAACGCCGGTACACGACCTCGCGTACGCCGGCCAGCAGATGCTCTCCGGCCCGGGCGACGCTGCCGCCCAGCACGATGATCGACGGATTGAGCAGGTTCACGACCGTCGCGAGCACCTCGCCGACCTCGCGTCCCGCCTGCCGGGTGGCGTCGATGGCGGCCACGTTTCCCGAGCGGACGAGCTCGACGACGTCTGCGCTGCTCTCCGCCTCGAGACCCTGCGCGCGCAGCGCCCCTGCGATGGCGGTTCCGCTGGCGAGCTCTTCCAGCTCCCGCTCGTCGCCTGGCTGCAGCGAGGAATCGGGGGAGTAGGGCACGCGCACGTGGCCCAGGTCGCCCGCCGACCCCTTGGCGCCGCGCTGCAGCTGACCGCCCGAGATGATTCCCGCTCCGATGCCCGTCGCGACCTTGACGAAGATGAGGTCCGAGGCATCCGGAAAGCTCATCGCCTGCTCGCCGAGCGCGAGGATGTTGACATCGTTGTCGACGAGCACGGGCACGTCGAAGGTGCGCTGCACGTATCCCGGCACGTCGAATCTGTCCCAGCCCGGCATGATGGGCGGGTTGTACGGGCGTCCCGTCGAGTGCTCGACCGGGCCCGGCACGCCGATGCCGACTCCGACGACCGGCATGCCGGCCGCGCTCATCTCATCGAGCAGCAGCGCCCAGTCCGACAGCGCCGCCTCGAGCACGGCCGTCGGCCCCGAGGCGATGTCGATCTGCCGCGTGCGCGATGCGAGGATGCGGCCGCTGAGATCGGCGACGGCGGTGGTCGCGTGCGAGGCGCCGAGATCGGCTGCGAGCACGGCGCCGGCCTGCGGATTGAACGCGACGCGCGACGGCGGGCGGCCGCCGGTCGAGGCGCCTTCGCCTGCGGGCGTGATCAACCCGGATGCCAGCAGCGCGTCGACCCGTGAGGAGACCGTCGACCTGGCCAGCCCGGTGAGGTGGACGAGATCGGCCTTGGTGCGCGCTCGCCCGTCCAGCAGCGTCTGCAGCATGTCTCCGGCACCTGGCGCGGCGCTCGCGGAAAGCCTCTCGACGTCACTCACGGAGTCAGTAAAGCACACGCTTCCGTGCAGAACAGGACCGACATATGACGACGACAGAAATACTTTTGATTTTGATCTAGCAAAAGTGTGTCGAGTCGTGTCAGAATCATCCACATGACAACGGATGTCACAGCAACAGGCGTCGGAACGATCCGATCCGGTTTCCTCGGCGGGGGCTTCATGGCCCAGGTGCACAGCCGCGCGGCACGCGCGGCCGGTGCGATCACAGCCGTTCTCGCGAGTTCGACTCCCGAGCGCGGTTTCGCGGCGGCGCAGGATCTCGGCATTGCGAGGGCCGCCGCCGACATCGCGGAACTGCTCGCGGACGACATCGACATCGTGCACGTCTGCACGCCCAACGCCACGCACGCCGAACTGGCCCTCGAGGTGATCCGGGCCGGCATCCACGTGATCTGCGAGAAGCCGCTGGCGACCCGTGCGGAGGACGCGCGCGCTCTCGCGGCCGCTGCCGAGGAGCGCGGCGTCGTCGCCGCTGTGCCGTTCGTCTACCGCTACCACCCCATGGTGCGCGAGGCGCGCGCGAGAGTCGCGGCCGGCGAGATCGGCGAGCTCCTCACTGTCGACTGCGGGTACCTGCAGGACTGGATGCTGCGACCCGGAGACGACGACTGGCGTGTCACAGCGGCCGACGGAGGGCCTTCCCGCGCCTTCGCCGACATCGGCTCGCACCTGTGCGATCTGCTCGAGTTCGTGGCAGGCGAGCGCATCGCGCGGCTGACCGCACGCACACGCAGGGTGTACGACGAGCGAGGCGGTCGTCCGGTCACCAACGAGGACGCCGTCTCGATCCTCGTCGAGATGGCCTCGGGAGCGATCGGCACGCTGCTCATCTCGCAGATGGCAGCCGGCCGGAAGAACGCGCTCACCCTCGAGCTCCACGGCGCCCACGCGAGCATCCGCTTCGATCAGGAGCGTCCGGAGGAGCTGTGGGTCGGTCAGCGGGAGGGCAGCAGACAGCTCTTCCGCGACCCCGAGACCGCCCACCCCGGAGTGGCTCGCTTCTCGACGGTGCCCGCCGGTCACGCCCAGGGCTACCAGGACGCATTCAACGGTTTCGTCGCCGACGCGTACGCGGCCATCCGGGGCGACGAGCTCCCCGACGGCCTGCCGACGTTCCAGGACGGCGTCCGCGCCGCCCAGCTCACCGAGGCGGTGCTCCTCGCGGCCCATGAGGAGCGCTGGGTCGACACCCCGGTCTCCTGAGCACACGCAGCGCTTCCTGATTCAACGCAGACAAGGAACACAGATGACAGAGAACTACGACCTCGTGATCGTCGGCTCCGGCCCGAACGGCGCGATCATCGCCCGCGAGGTGCACGAGCGCAGGCCCGAGGCCCGCATCCTCGTGCTCGAGGCCGGCTCCCGCATCACGGGCGTCGACGGCGAGCACCTCGTCGAGGTCGACGAGAACGCGATGAACGCCTCGTACGAGGACCTCATGCGCCGCGCGCGGCAGATCGAGTACGTCAAGGGCGCTGCCTCGATGAACAGCATCGAGGGCGACAGCTGGGACCCGTCGTCGACCGGCGTGTTCCCCGCCGCGTTCTTCGGACACAACTTCGCGCAGTTCCCCGGCGCCTCGCTGGCGTGGAACATCGGAGGGATGGGCGTGCACTGGACCGCGGCCACGCCCTGGCCCTACGCCGAGGAGATCCCCGACTTCCTCCCGCGGGCGGAATGGGATGCCGACCTGGAGACCGCTCGCAGCCTGCTGCGCACCTATGTCGGACCGCTCGTCGAGAACCCCTTCACCGAGCCGATCTTCGAGGCGATCCGTGCCGCGGTGCCCAGCCCCGACCCGGAGCGCGAGTTCGGATACATGCCGATGGCCGGCATCCCGCACGTCGACCGGCCGTTCGCCCGCACCGGCCCGCGTGACATCACCCCCTCCCTGTTCGACGCCAGCGAACCAGCGCTGCAGCTGCGCACCGGGGTGTTCGTCACCCGCCTGGAGCACGACGGCTCCCGCGTCACCGGCGTCGTCGGCCGCGACCTCGCCAGCAGCGAGGAGACGGTCTTCTCGGCGCGCGAGGTGCTGGTCGCAGGCGACGCCCTGCGCACGCCGCAGCTGCTGTGGGCATCCGGGATCCGGCCCGAGGCGCTGGGAGTGCGCCTCAACGAGCACGCCTCCATCGACGGCGACGTCGTCATCGACGCCGCGCGCCTGGGGCTCAGCGACGCCGACATCCCGAAGCCGCCGGCGGGCGAGCCGTTCATCGGCTCGTACTGGAGCCCCTCTATCGGAGCCGAGCGGCCCGCGCACGGGCAGCTCATGGAACGCGAATTCGACGGACAGCATGTGCTGGGCGTCGGCTGGTACTGCGCCACGGAGATCCGGCCCGAGAACCGGATCGAATTCTCGGACGAGCTCACCGACACCCTGGGGATGCCGCACATGACCGTGCACTTCTCGTACTCCGAGAAGGACATGGAGGTGATCCGCCAGACCATGCAGGTGCAGCGGGCCGCCGCGAACGCCATCGGCTCGTTCCCCGACGGAGACTCCGAGATCCTGCCTCCCGGCGCCTCTCTGCACTACACCGGCTCCGTGCGCATGGGCGCGGAGGACGACGGCACCAGCGTCGTCGACACCGACGGTCGCGTCTGGGGCTTCGACAACCTCTTCCTCGCCGGCAACGGCGTGATCCCGACGGCGCTCACCTGCAACTCGACGCTGACCGGCGCCACCCTCTCCGTGCGGATCGCCCGCGCGGTCGCCGCTTCCCTCTGACCCGACGCACCACCCAACACCAAGGAGATGATCGCGATGTACCCCCTTTCCCCTTCGCGACGCCGAGCGACGATGCTCGGGATCGCACTTCTGACATCCAGCGCCCTGCTGCTCACCGGCTGCGGCCGCGCGGCGGAAGACGGCGGGACGGCCGGCGGCGACGCCATGACCGTCGACGAGAAGCCGGCCACCGGGACCATCGAGATCTGGACGCAGGGCGCCGACGGTGCTGAGCTGCCCCAGATGTTCGACGAGTTCAAGAAGGACAACCCCGACGTCGAGATCAACATGACGCAGGTGCCCGAGGCGGAGTTCGCATCGAAGATGACGGCGGCGATCACGGCCGGCACGGTGCCGGACCTGATCTACGCGTTCACCGAGACGCAGTCCTCACTCATCGCGACCGGCGGCTTCGACGCCGTGCCGGAGAAGCTGGTCGATCCGGACGACTTCTTCGAGGTCATCTGGGACAACTCGGTCTACGACGACGTCGCGTACGGCGTGCCGTGGTACGCCTATGCGAACATGCAGATCATCCGCACCGACCTCGCCGAGAAGGCGGGTGCCGAGGTGCCCACCGACTGGGACAGCCTGCGCACCTTCGCCGAGAAGCTGAAGGACGCCGGCACCGAGTACCCCCTCGCGCTGGACTCGAGCTACGACGCCTACACGGCGCGCCAGCTGCTCGCGTTCTCCGTGCAGAACGGCGGCGGCTTCATCTCCGACGACCTCTCCACCTGGACGATCAACTCGGAGGAGAACGTCGAGGCCCTGGAGTTCCTCTCCGGCCTCAAGACGGATGGACTCGCGTCGTCCGACGGCCCCGCGTTCCTCGACACCGTTCCCTGGACGAGCAGCGGCAAGAACGCCGAGATCGTCGACGGCGGACCCTGGTTCATCAGCTGGTTCGACGACGCGAACGGCGCCGGCTGGTCGGACGAGCACCTGACGCTCGCCCCGATGCCGACCGGTCCCGACGGCGACGCCGCGACCACGGTCGGCGGCGGCAGCTGGATGGTCCCCTCCGACTCCGAGAACAAGGACGGCGCCTGGAAGTTCGCGCGCTTCATGTCCGAGCCCTCGAGCCAGGTCAAGTGGTTCGAGATCTTCAAGAACATGCCCGCAGTGAAGGCGGCATGGGAGGACCCCGCGCTCGCAGACAACCGCGTGCTCGAGACGGTCGAGAAGGGCCTCGAGTCGGGCGTCAACCTGCCCAAGGTCTCGACCTGGACACAGGTCGGCACCGTGATCGGCGAGCAGATGGAGAAGGTCGTCCGTGGGGGTGCATCCGCGCAGGAAGCGCTGGACGCGGCGCAGGCACAGGCCGAGTCCATCGGGATGGGCAACTGACTCCGATCATGACCACCACCACCTCTGCGACTCGCACTGTGGTCACCCCGGGGGCGCCGGCACGGCGTCCCCGGGGGGTCCGGAAGGCGCACGAGGGCTCGCGGGCGGAGGCCACCACCGCGTGGCTCTTCCTCGCTCCGTTCCTCGTGATCTTCCTCCTGTTCACGGGTGTCCCGGCTGTCCTCGCCATCGGCGCCAGCCTGACGGACATGTCCGCGCGGGACATCCGCGACCCGCTCAACGTCAACTTCACCGGTTTCGACGGGTTCGCCGCCATCATCGGGAACCCGGGATTCCAGAGCGCCTTCCTCAACACCGTGCTCTTCGTGGTGCTGTGCGTGCCCATCAGCATGGGGCTGGGTCTCGCTCTCGCGCTCATGCTGAACAACGGCATCCGCCGGCTGAAGACGTTCTTCCGCGCTGCCGCCTACATCCCGGTCATCACGAACATCGTGGCGGCCGCCGTGATCTGGCAGTACGCGTTCTCGATCACCGGCCCGGTGAACAGCGTGCTCGGCAGTCTCGGGCTTCCCGAGCCGAACTGGCTGGGCGACCCCGGCTGGGCGGTCACCACCGTCGTCGCCATGGGCGTCTGGCGCACCACCGGCACCTGCATGATCCTCTTCCTCGCCGGCCTTCAGGCGGTTCCGGAGGAGATCTACGAGGCCGCAGCCACCGACGGCGCCGGCCCGTGGCGCCGCCTGTGGTCCATCACCCTGCCGCTGCTGCGCCCGACCACCCTGCTGGTCACGGTGCTGCAGACGGTGTCGTTCCTGAACATCTTCGAGGAGCCCTATCTGCTGACCAAGGGCGGTCCGCTCGGCTCCACGAAGTCGATCGCTCTGTGGGTCTACGAGCAGTTCGGCTTCGGCAACGTCTCCGCCTCGATGGCGGGGTCGGTGCTGCTGCTGGTGCTCGTCGGCGTCGTCGCGATCGTCCAGTTCCGAATTCTGAGGCCGAAACATTGAAAACCCTGTCTCCGACGCGTCAGGCGCTCAACTACACCGCCCTCGCCGTCATCACCGTCTTCATGCTCCTGCCGTTCGTCTGGGTCTTCTTCGGCTCGTTCAAGACGCAGGGCGAGTTCCTCGCGAACCCGGGGGCATGGTTCCCCGAGACCTTCCAGATCGACAACTACATCCAGCTCTTCCGTGACCGCGGATTCGGCGACTACATGATGAACAGCTTCATCGTGTCGAGCGTCGCGATCGCAGGCAACGTCGTCTTCAGCGCGATGGCGGGGTACGCCCTGGCGAAGCTGCGCTTCCGCGGCAAGAACGTCGTGTTCCCGCTGGTGATCGCCTCGATGATCGTGCCCTACGTGGCACTCTTCGTGCCGCAGTTCGTGATCGTCGTGCAGATGGGCCTGGTCGACTCGCTGATCGCCATCATCCTGCCGGTGCTCACCCTGCCGCTGTGCGTGTTCATCATGCGTCAGTTCGCGCACGGCGTGCCGTACGAGCTGATGGAGGCGGCGCGCCTGGACGGCGCGGGGGAGGGCCGGATCTTCTTCAGGGTGTTCCTGCCGCTCACCGGGCCAGGGCTCGCGACCGTCGCGATCCTGTCGTTCCTCACCTCCTGGAACAACTTCCTCTGGCCGCTCGTGGTCGCCCAGTCGCAGGACACCTACACCGCCCCGGTGGGGCTGTCGGTGGCCTCCCAGGCATCCAACTCCATCTCCTTCGGCCTGCTGCTGGCCGGAGCCATGGTCGTGCTGCTGCCGATCCTCATCCTGTTCCTGTTCCTGCAGAAGTACTTCATCCAGGGCGTCGCCGCCACGGGTCTGAAGTGACCACCTCCCTCTGACGAGAAAGACAAGGACCATCGCAATGCCGCTCTCGGAACTGAAGTTCGCTCTCAACGCCATCCAGTGGATCAACGTGAAGGAGGATCCTGACGACCTCGACAGCGCGAGTCTGTGGCGGTTCGCCGACCCGGCCTTCGTCGCCGAGTACCCCGAGGTGCTCCGCGCGATCAAGGACGCCGGGTTCGGCGCCACGATGATGGAGGTCCTCGACACCCAGACGCTGCAGAGCTACGCCGCGATGGTGGCCGACTCCGGCCTCGCTCTCGCCCCTGGCTACGTGCAGGTTCCGCTGGCGAGCGACCATGGCGGACGGCTCGAGCGCGGCACGTTCGAGCGCATCCACTGGTTCGACGGCGTGCGCCGCAAGGCCGAGGAGTCGAACTACTTCGGTCTGAAGACCGTCTTTCTCGCGGCCGAGGTCGACCAGACCGCCATCCGCTGGACGAAGCCGGCGGTGGGACACGATTTCCGCCAGGACCGCCTGGACGAGCTCACCGACCTCATCGACGAGGCGGTCGACGTGCTCAACGCCGAAGGCGTGAAGCCCGGCCTGCACAACCACGTGGGCACCTGGATCGAGACGCAGCACGAGTACGAGCACGTGCTGAACGCCATCGACGCGTCGCGCCTGGGCGCTGCTTTCGACATCGGCCACCTGGAGTGGGCGGGGATCAGCGCGAAGGATGCGATCGCGACCTGGGCGGACCGGGTGCAGGACCTGCACCTGAAGGATCTCGACCTCGACCTCGCCCGCCGCACCCGTGACGGCGAGCTCACCTACGAGCGGGCAACCGATCTCGGCCTCTACCGCGAACCGGGCCTCGGCGACCTCGACCTCACCGGCACGCTCGCCGCGCTGCCGGACGGCTGGGACGGCTGGGTCATCATCGAGGTCGACCGCGCCAGCATGGACCCGTTCGAGAGCGCCCACCACACCGCCCGCTGGGTCGCCGACGTCACCGGGCGCTGACGCGTCCATGACGCCCCCGACCTCCGCCTTCGGCGAGCTGCGCACCGCGGCCGGCTGGCACTTCTTCGTCATCGCCTTCCTCGGTCGCCTGCCGGTGGCGATGAACGTCGTCGGAGTGCTGACGCTGGTGGCCGTGGCGCGCGGATCGCTGGCGGAGGCCGGCATCGCATCGGCCACGCTCGGCATCGCCTCCGGAATCGGCGCACCGCTGCTCGGCGCCGCGGCCGACCGCTGGGGGCAGCGGCCGGTGCTCACCGCGGTCGCGCTCGTGAACACCGCCGCGCTGATCGGCGTCGTCACCGCCGCCTTCGCCGAGGTGCCGCTCGTCGTCCTCTCCGCTGCGTGCCTGCTCGCCGGCGCGACGATCCCGCAGATCTCGTCGATGGCGCGCACCCGCTGGATGGCGCTGCTCGTGGGCGACGACCGCAGTCGCAGGCGCATGTCCGCCGCGATGAGCTACGAGGGCATGGCCGACGAGCTGTCGTTCGTCGGCGGTCCTGTGCTCGTGGGCATCCTGGGTGCGGGCTTCGGCCCCGCCGTGCCGATGCTCACCGCAGCGGCGATCACCCTGGTGTTCGTGCTCGCGTTCGCCTGGCACCCGACGGCGGCGGCTGTGCGTCCGCATCCGCACGCGACGGCACCGGAGCGAGGGGGACGACCGCTGCTGCTGCGCCCCCTCGTCGCGCTGCCGATCGGCGGCATGTTCTTCATGGGCGCATTCTTCGGCGCTGCGCTGGTCGCGCTCACCGCATTCCTTCGCGCTCAGGGCCTCGAGGAGCAGACTGGCCTGGTGTACGGCTGCATGGGAGTGACCAGCGCTGTCTCGGCGATCGCGCTGGTCGCGCTGCCCGAGCGGGTCGCTCTCGCGACACGCTGGGCCGTGTCCGCCTCGGTGCTCGTCGTCGCGGCCGTGTGCATGTCGTTCGTGAATGCCGTGTGGAGCATGATCCTCGTCCTCCTGCTCGTCGGGGCCGCCGCCGGCGCCCTGCTCGTCACCCTCAACAGCGCGGGTGCGGCCGCTGCTCCGCCCCGCCGCATGGCGACCACCATGACGCTGCTCGCCAGCGGCATCATCGTCGGCCAGGCGATCGCCTCAGCCGTCACCGGCGGGCTCGCCGAGCACCTCGGCTTCGCCGCAGCCGTCGGCTGCCTGCTCGCCGCCGCCGTCGGCGGTGTGCTCGTCGCAGCACTGAACATCCTCGTCGTCCGGCGCACCCGCGCGTCCGCATCGTCCGATCGTCTCGAAGGAGAACCCGCATGACCGCCAGCACGCACCCCGTGACCCTGTTCACCGGGCAATGGGCAGATCTGCCGTTCGAGGAGGTCGCGCGTCTCGCCGCCTCGTGGGGCTATGACGGCCTGGAGGTGGCTGCATCCGGCGATCATCTCGATCTGAAGCTCGCCGACGAGGACGACGCCTACGTCGCGTCGAGGAAGGAGATCCTCGACCGTCACGGACTGCAGATCTTCGCGATCTCGAACCACCTGGCGGGGCAGGCCGTCTGCGACGCCCCGATCGACTTCCGGCACCAGGCGATCCTGCGCGACTACGTGTGGGGGGACGGCGAGGCGGAGCGCGTGCGGCAGCGTGCCGCCGACGACATGAAGCGCGCGGCGCGCGTGGCGCGCAAGCTCGGCGTCGACACGGTGGTGGGCTTCACCGGATCGTCGGTCTGGCCCTATGTGGCCATGTTCCCGCCCGTACCGGCATCGGTCATCGAGAGCGGCTTCGAGGACTTCGCGAACCGGTGGAATCCGATCCTCGACGTGTTCGACGCCGAAGGCGTGCGGTTCGCCCACGAGGTGCACCCGGGCGAGATCGCCTACGACTACTGGAGCTCGGTTCGCGCCCTGGAGGCGATCGAACACCGCGAGGCCTTCGGCTTCAACTGGGACCCGTCGCACATGATGTGGCAGAACATCGACCCGGTCGGGTTCATCTGGGACTTCAAGGACCGGATCTACCACGTCGACTGCAAGGACACCCGCATGCGTCCGCACAACGGCCGTGCCGGCGTGCTCGGCTCGCACCTGCCGTGGGGCGACCCCAGACGCGGCTGGGACTTCGTGTCGACCGGACACGGCGACGTGCCCTGGGAGGACTCCTTCCGGGCCCTCGACGCGATCGGGTACACCGGGCCGATCTCCATCGAATGGGAGGATGCCGGCATGGACCGCCTGCACGGCGCTGCGGAGGCCGTGAAGTACGTGCGCTCGCTGCTGTGGCCTCAGCCGCAGGCGTCGTTCGACGCCGCCTTCAGCAATCAGTGAGCGGCGGAGGGGCGGGAAGCACCGCGCCGCCCGCGAGCGTCACGCCTCTTTGAGGCGCACGAGCCGCTCGTGACCGCTCTCCTCGAGCTCGGCGGCGTCGTCGCGCGAGCGCAGGAAGTCATTGAACGAGCGGTACCCGAGGGCCTTCTCGCTGAACGAGGGATCCATCCGGCGCATCTGCGTCTTCACGGCAGAGGCGTGCAGCCATTCGTCGGAATCGGTCTTGTCATGGCCCAGGCGCAGCGCGCGCACGAGCAGCGAGGTCGCCTCGGACTGCTCATCCTGCTTGGGCGCCGTGGTGCGTGCGCGCCGTGTCTTCGTGGCGCTCTTCGGCTCGGGCTTGTCCTTCGTCGACGCGGCGGCCGGGGCATCCGGGGTCGGACGGACGACGCCGGGAAGCGAGTCGTACGATTCGAACTCATCGCAGGCGGCGGCGAGCGACTTCGCCGTCGAGCCGGCGACCCCCACGCCGATCACGTAGCGGCCGAGCCGCTTGCAGCGCTGCGCGAGCGGCACGTAGTCGCTGTCGCCGGCGACGATCACGACGTGAGTGAGATCGGGCAGACGGAACATGTCTTCGACGGCGTCCACGGCCAGTCGGATGTCGGCGCCGTTCTTGGCGTACGCCGCTGCGGGGAACAGCTGCACGAGATCCACCGCGCGGGCGACGAGCTGCGAGCGGTACTCCGCGTTCACCGGAGACGACCAGTCGGCGTAGGCGCGGGTGAGCACCAGCGTGCCGAACGACGACGCGTAGTCGATGATCGCGCCGACCTCGATCGTCGCCTGCTTGAGGCGCTCGGCGACCCCGGCGTCGTGCGGGTCGTCGATGATGCGCTGGCGGTCTTTGCCGTAGGCGTTGCGACCGTGCACCCGGTCGTACCAGGAGATCACGATGTTGTCGAAGTCGAGGTAGACCGCCACGCGGCCCGATGTCTCAGCCATGTCAGCTCTCGCTCGGGTAGACGACGCCGATCTGCCGGCGGACCTCATCGAGGGTGCCCATGATGGCCACGGACTCGGCGGTGGGGAGGGCGAGCTGCGAACCGTCGGTGTCGCCCGCCGCGACGGCGCGCTCAGCGGCCAGCGCCTGATAGTGCATGCCGCGGCCCTCACCGTCCTTCATGCTTCCGTCGAACTCCTCGATGACCGTTCCATCCGGGGCGATCACGCGCACCGCGCAGGGAGCGAGGAAGAACGGTCCCACCTCGATCCGGGCCTCGGTGCCCAGCACCACCGCGGCGCTCGGGCCTGCGGCGCGCGACGACGACAGCGAGGTCGAGATCACGCCGCCGGCATGGGTCATGATCGTCGCGACCTCGGCATCCGCCCCCGTCTCGAGCAGACGGCCGGTCGCGGTGATGTCGACGGGCTCGCCGAGCACGTCCCAGATGAACGAGATCGGGTAGATGCCCAGGTCGAGAAGGGCTCCGCCGCCGAGTGCGAGATCGTTGAGCCGGTGCGCTGGGTCGGTCGGCAGATTCTGCGTGTGCTCGGCCGACACCGAGCGGATCTCGCCGAGCGTGCCCTCGGCGATGATCTCGCGGACGCGGATCATGTGCGGAAGGTAGCGCGTCCACATCGCCTCCATGGCGAGCAGGCCCTTCTCGGCGGCGAGGGACTGCAGGTCCTCGGCCTCTGCGCGATTGACGGTGAACGCCTTCTCGACGAGAACGTGCTTTCCGTTCTGCAGGGCGAGACGCGCATCCTCGTGGTGCATGGGATGCGGTGTGGCGACGTAGATGATGTCGACGTCGGGGTCTTCGGCGAGGCCGGCGTACGAGCCGTGCGCGCGGGGGATGCCGAAGCGCGCGGCGAACGCGTCAGCCGATTCCTGCGAGCGCGAGCCCACCGCGACGAGGTCGAGACCGGCGGCGCGCAGGTCGGATGCGAAGGCGGTGGCGATGCCGCCGGTGGCGAGGATGCCCCATCGGAGTCCGGTCATGCCTTCAGCGTATCGGGGCCCCGGACATCGTCGGCGCTCGTGTCAGCGTGCGCCGACGAGAGCATGCTCCCGCAGTGGCGCGAGCACGCGGTCGAGGTCGGCGATGAGATCGGCGGGGTCTTCGAGCCCCGCCGAGACGCGCACCGTGTTCAGCGAGATCCCCGCGGCCTCCCGCTGGGCCGCCGTCAGGTGCGAGTGGGTCATCGACGCCGGATGGGCGACCATGCTGCGCGCGTCGCCGATGTTCGCGATGAGACGGAAGACCCGCAGCTCATCGACGACGCTCGCCACACGGGCGAACGCATGCTCATCCTCGGCGCCGACGAGGTCGAACGAGAAGACCGACGGGGCACCTCTCGGCAGATACCGCGAGGCGAGCTCGTTCCACGGGTTGCCGCCGAGCGAGGGGTGATGCACCCGGGCGACGGCGGGATGCTGCGCCAGGTGCTCGGCGAGCAGGCGCGCGGTCGCCGACTGCCGTGCGACCCGCAGGTCGAGCGTCTCGATTCCCTGCAGGATCTGCCAGGCGTTGAACGGCGATAGCGACGGGCCGAGATCGTGCACGTACTTCGACTTCGCGAGGGCGGCGAATGCGCCTCCGCGGCCGAAGCGCTCCCACAGCACGAGGTCACCGAAGCGCGTGTACGGTCCGGTGAACTGCGGCCAGCGCTCGGGCTGCGCACCGAAGTCGAAGCTGCCCTGATCGACCACCACGCCGCCGAGAGAGCTGCCGTGCCCCGACAGGAACTTGGTGGCCGAGTGCACGACGAAGTCGGCGCCGTGCTCGCCGGGGCGCACGAGATGGGGAGTTCCCACCGTGTTGTCGATGACGAGCGGCACGCCGGCCTCGTGCGCGATGTCGGCCACCGCCCGGATGTCGAGCACCTGGGCGATCGGGTTCGCGACCGACTCGGCGAACAGCAGGCGGGTGCGCGGGGTGATGGCATCGCGCCAGGCGCCGAGGTCGTCCTGGTCGACGAAGGTCACCGAGATGCCGAAGTCGTCGAGCGTCTCCTGCAGCAGGTCGATCGTGCCGCCGTACAGCTGGTCGGCTGCGACGACGTGTCCGCCGCGGTGCACGAGCGCGAGGATCGTGACCGCCACGGCGGCCTGGCCGGAGGCGACGGCGACTGCGCTCGCCCCGCCCTCGAGCAGCGCGACCCGCTCTTCGAGGATCTGCTGGGTCGGATTGGCGTTGCGGCTGTAGATGATGCCCGTCTTGCGCAGGGCGAACAGGTCGGCCGCCTCGGCGAGCGAGGAGAACTCGTACGCCGCTGTCTGATGGATCGGCGGGACGGCGCTGATCACCCCGGTCGGCTGGTAGCCGCCCTGCACCTGCGCGGTCGCGAAAGCCGGCGTCGTCTCGGCACCAGGGGAAGTCATCTGCTCATGATGCTCCGCCGGGGCTCCGCCGTGCGCGTCGTGTGTCGAACTGTTGCGGCGTGCGACGCAGTGCGTCTGCGATCGGCTCAGGGGACGAGGATGATCTTGCCCTCGGCGGCATGCCGCTCGATCAGCTCGTGCGCTCTGGCCGCCTCGGCCAGAGGCAGCTCGGGGCCGAGCTCGACCTGGAAGTCGCCGGCTTCGATGAGGTTGATCGTCAGCGGGATCGCCTCCTGCCGCCACGCCTGCTCCTCTTCCGTGAGAGGGACGGGGCTGCCGCCCGAGAACGCGCGGATGCCGAAGTCGGCCGCGTCAGGGCCCCGGACGATCGTCGCGATGCGATCGCGGTCGTCGACGAGGTCGAGCGAGGTGCGGATCGCCTCATCGGTGCCCGCGCAGTCGAGGGCCACAGTGACGCCGTCGGGGGCGACCTCGCGCACGCGCTCGGTCAGTCCCTCTCCGTACGCGACGGGCTCGGCGCCGAGCGCGCGCAGCTGGTCGAATCGCCCCGGGCTGCCGGTGGCGATGACTCTCGCACCCCACAGCGCGGCGTACTGCACGGCGGCCTGGCCGACGGCTCCCGACCCCGCGTGCACAAGGAGGGTGTCGCCCTTCGCCACCTCGAGCGAGCGCAGGCACTGGTAGGCGGTTCCGACCGGTATGCCGAGCGCGGCGCCCTCGGCCATCGTCACGCCGTCGGAGAGGCGGAAGAGCTTCGAGACGGGAACAGCGAGGGCGCTCGCGTAGGTGCCGAGCACGTTGTCGACGACGACGCGGTCGCCGATCGCGAAGCCCGAGACGCCCTCGCCGAGGCCCGCGACGACACCCGCTCCGTCGAAGCCGACGCGGCGCGGCTCGACGATGGGGGGCGAGGGTCGGGCGCCGCGGCGCAGCTTGGCATCCAGCGGATTCACTCCGGCCGCCTCGATGCGCACGACCACCTCGCCGGGGCCCGCGACGGGCTCGGGGATCTCGGTGAGGTGCAGGACGTCAGGCGTGCCGATCTCGGTGTAGACGATTGCGTGAGCCATGCGCCCCACGCTACCTCGACGCATCAGGCGCGGGACGCGAGGGCCTTCACGATGCGCTGCGGCGAGACCGGCTGCGCCGTGCCGAGCCGCTGGGCGAAGACGCTGACGCGGTACTCCTCGAGCAGCCAGCGCACCTCGACGAGGTCGGCCGGAGCATCCGGGCCGAGCGGCACGGTTCCGCCGACGTCGGCGAACGCCTTCGCGACCCGCTCGTACTCCGTCATCCGCGTGCGGTCCCTGCCCGGTTCGTTCGCGAGGGTCTTCAGCCGCTCCAGCATGCCGTCGAGGTAGCGGGGCAGGTGAGCGAGCCGCTCGACGCCGGTCGCCGAGATGAAACCGGGACGGATCAGCGCGCTCAGCTGCGAGCGGATGTCGTTCAGCGGACCGAGCAGAGCGAGCGAGTTCTGCGACTTGATGCCGCGCTCGACGTCACGGCTCTTCGTGAGGATCTTCGCGACGAGCGACACGCAGGCGAAGAGCCTGTCGACGAGCTCGGCGTTCACCTCGTCGCGCACCCGGCGGAACTCCGCCTCGGCACGGATCACCCCGCCCGGCACACGTGCGTCGATGAGCGAGCGCACCACGGCCGTGCGCGCGTCCTCGATGAGCGCGGCGACGTTCTCATACGGCGATGCGGCGAGCGCGAGCTTCTCAGGGGCGGTCAGGTGGTTCTGCACATACGAGGCGGGGGAGGGGATGTTCAGCAGCACGAGGCGCAGGACGCCCGCACGAGTGGCCGCGGCCGCGGCATCCGCCGTCGCCTCGACCCGAACCGAGACCGACTTCCCCCGGTCGACGATCGCCGGGTACCCGCGCACGGTGCCACCGGCGACACGGGTGTCGAGCACCTCGGGCAGGTCGCCGAAGGTCCAGTCGGTCAGGTCGTCGCGCTCGATCGGACCACGGGTCGACGCCGCTGCGACGCGCTCGGCCTCACGTCGGGGGCCGGCGGTGCGGCCCTGATCCGGCCGGTTCAGCGAGCGGGTCACGCTCTGCCGCGACCGATCAGACAGGCGCTGCTGCAGGGCCTGCAGATCGCGGCCGGACCCGGCGATGCGGCCCCGTTCGTCGACGGCTCGGAAGTTCACCAGCAGGTGACCGGGCACCCGTGCGTCGTCGAAGTCGGTGGCCGAGACAGGCTGGTTGGCGAGCGGCTGGATGAGCTTCGCCAGCGCCTCTTTGAGCGTGCGCGCAGGCACGCCGGAGTGGTGCTCCGGACCCTCGGCGGCGAGCTGCTCGCCGAACTTCTCCGCCCAGTCGGCGGCAGGCACGACATGGCGGCGGATCGCCTTGGGCAGGGCGCGCAGCAGCGCGGTGATCAGCTCGGCGCGGAGCCCCGGCACCTGCCAGTCGAAGCCGGCGTCGCGGATCTGCTGCAGCAGCGCGAGCGGCATCACGACGCTGACGCCGTCGTCTTCGGCACCGGGCTCGAAGCGGTACGCGAGGCCGAGCACCTGGTCGTCCTGCTGCCACCGGGTGGGGAACTCGCTCTGATCCGAGCGGCTGTCGTCGTCGACGAGGTCGCTCTCGCGCATCACGAGCAGCTTGGGCGTCTTCTGCAGCGCGTCGCGCCACCACTTCTCGAAGGAGCGCACGTCGAACACCTCGCGCGGGATGCGCTCGTCGTAGAACGCGAAGACCGTCTCGTCGCCCGCCAGGATGTCGCGGCGGCGCTCGCGCTCCTCGAGCTTCTCGAGCCGGCGGCGCAGCTCGGCGTTCGCCCGCCAGAACGCGCTGACACGCTTGTCGATCCGCGACGGATCCCATTCGCCCTCGACGAGCGCGTGACGCAGGAACAGCTCGCGCGCACCTGCGCGATCGATCCGCGCGAACTGCACTCGTCGCTTCGGGATGATCTCGACCCCGAACAGCGTCACCTTCTCGTAGGCGACCGCGGCACCTGCGTCCTTCGACCAGTGCGGCTCGGTGACCTGTCGCTTGGCGAGATCGCCGGCGAGAGCCTCGGCCCACGCCGGATCGATCGCCGCGACGGTGCGCGCGAAGGTGCGCGAGGTCTCGACGATCTCAGCGGCCATCACCGCCTGCGGCGACTTCTTGCGCAGGCCCGAGCCCGGGAAGATCGAGAACCGGATGCCGCGGGCGCCGCGGTACTCGGCGATGCGGCGCTTCTCGCCCTTGGCCTTGTTGGCGCTCGGCGAGGCGGTGCGCTCGTCGAGGATGCCGATCTGCGAGAGCAGCCCGGCCAGGATCGCCCGGTGGATGGCATCCGGGTCGGTCGCACCCTCGCCCCGTGCCGTGCCCTTCGGGGCCTTCACGAGCGTGCGCAGCTGACGGTGCACGTCGAACCACTCGCGCACGCGCACGTAGTTCAGGTGCTCGCTGCGGCACATGCGGCGGAAGGCGCTCGAGCCGAGCTCCTTCTGCTGCTCGCGCAGGTGGTTCCACAGGTTCAGCAGGGTGAGGAAGTCGCTGGTCGGATCGACGAAGCGCGCGTGCATGCGGTCGGCCTCGTCGCGCACCGACTGCGGGGCATCGGCGCTGGGGCGCTCGCGAACGTCCTGGATCGACAGCCCGGCGACGATCGCCATCACGTCGGCGAGCACCTGACCGCCCGAGCGCGTGGCCTCGATCAGCATCCGCGCGAAACGGGGATCCATCGGCATCCGGGAGATGTCACGGCCGATCCTCGTGAGACGGGGCTGCCCGGATCCCGAGCCCGATGGAGAGCGCGTGAGATCGACGGCGCCGATCTCGGTGAGCAGGTCGAGAGCGGCCTTCACGCCGCGGGAGTCGGGCGGGGTGAGGAAGGGGAACGCGGCGATGTCGCCGAAGCCCAGCGACAGCATCTGCAGCACGACCGACGCGAGCGAGGTGCGCAGGATCTCGGGCTCGGTGAACTCCGGCCGCTTCTCGAAGTCGTCCTCGCCGTACAGGCGGATCGCGATGCCGTCGCTGGTTCGGCCCGCGCGGCCGGAGCGCTGATTCGCGGATGCCTGCGACACGGCCTCGATGGGCAGCCGCTGCACTTTCGAGCGGGCGCTGTACCGCGAGATGCGGGCGGTGCCGGTGTCGACCACGTACTTGATGCCCGGCACGGTGAGGCTCGTCTCGGCGACGTTGGTGGCCAGCACCACCCGGCGACGCACACCGGCGACCTTCGACGGCTCGAAGACCCGGTGCTGCTCGGCGGCCGAGAGGCGGCCGTACAGGGGCAGCACCTCGACGGGCGATGTCGACGAGCGGTACGCGCTGCGCACGGCATCCGCCGCATCGCGGATCTCGGCCTCGCCGGGCAGGAACACGAGCACGTCGCCCGGCGCCTCGCGGTCGAGCTCGCGCAGCGCCGACACGATCGCCGCGACCTCGTCCTCCGGCTCGGGGGTGCTGCCGTCAGAACTCCGGAGATTCGTCGACGAACCGCGCCGCTCGGGTCGTCCCGCTCCCGATTCGCGTGGTTCTTCCGGAGTTGTGACGTCGTCGACCAGCGGCCGGTACCTGACCTCGACCGGGTAGGTGCGGCCGGAGACCTCGATGATCGGCGCGGGCTCGCCGTCGGCGTCGGCGAAGTGCGCCGCGAAGCTCTCGGGATCGATCGTCGCGGAGGTGATGATGACCTTGAGGTCGGGCCGTTCGGGCAGGATCCGCCGCAGATAGCCCAGCAGGAAGTCGACGTTGAGCGAGCGCTCGTGCGCCTCGTCGATGATGATCGTGTCGTAGCGGCGCAGCAGCCGATCGCGATGGATCTCGTTCAGCAGGATGCCGTCGGTCATCAGGGCGATGCGCGTGGCATCCGACACCTGGTCGGTGAAGCGCACCTTGTAGCCGACCAGGTCGCCGAGCTCGACGTGCAGCTCCTCTGCCACGCGCTCGGCGATCGTGCGGGCCGCCAGGCGCCGCGGCTGGGTGTGGGCGATGCGCTCGCGTCCGAGCTCGAGACAGATCTTCGGCAGCTGGGTCGTCTTGCCCGACCCGGTCGCACCCGCGACGATCACGACCTGGCTGTCGCGGATCGCCGCGGCGATCTCGTCGCGCGCCGCGCTGACCGGCAGCTCGGGAGGGTAGGTGATGACGGGCGAAGACATAGCCCTCCATCGTATCGCCGCCGACCCGGGTCGCGACCGGTCGCTACGATCAGTGAGTGACCGCTGCGCCGCCCGTCTCCCAGCCGGAGTCGCCCTTCGCCCGCCTGTCCGCCCTCTCGGCTCTCGCACGGTGGTGGCAGGGCTTCGGCCGTGCTCCGCGCATCATGGGACTGGACGTCGCGCGTGCGCTCGCCGTCCTCGGCATGGTGGGCGCGCACGTCGCGACCACGGCAGAAGAGGTGCGCGTCTTCGAACCGGACACCTGGAACGCCCTCGTGCACGGGCGCTCCTCCATTCTGTTCGCCGTGCTGGCCGGCATCTCGATCTCGCTGATGACGGGACGCACCCGCATCCCTCGTCGCGACGACCTGCCCCGCCTGCGGCTGAACCTGATCGGCCGCGGGGCGGCAGTGTTCGTCATCGGCATCGCCCTCGAGCTGCTCGGCACGCCCGTGGCCGTCATCCTCACCGTGTACGGGCTCGTCTACGTCGCGGCGATCCCGATGCTCAGATGGCGTGTGCGGCACCTGCTGCTGGCGGCGGGCGTCCTCGCGGTCGCCGGACCGCCTCTGCTCGCCCTCGCACGCGTGCTGTCGCTGGGCGCGACGGGACCCGGCACCGACATGGTGCTGTTCGGCACCTACCCGATCACCGTCTGGATGGCGCTCGTGCTGGTGGGGATGGCGATCGGGCGCCTGCGGGTGGATACGGCGCGCACAGCCGGAGCCCTGCTGGTGGCCGGCATCGTCTTCGCCGTCGGGGGATACGGTCTCGGTGCGCTGGGCGGCGCTCTGCAGCCGGCCGACGGCGACGAGGGCTCGAGCATCGTCGACGGCAGCGGCTCCGAGGAGATGCCCGCACCGATCCCCGCCTCGGAGGTGGACTTCGGCGACGCGGTCTGCGACTCCTGGGGCGACGGGGAGTTCTCCTGCTACCCCCAGCCGTCGCAGAGCGAGCTCGACGCTCCGCCATCCGGCTCGCCGTCGAGCTCCGAGATCGACGAGGGGTACGACGGCGGAGGCGGCTGGTCCTCATACCCGCAGGCTCTCGCCGAGCAGCTGCCCGGGGAGGCGGTCGTGAGCGCGCTCGTCTCGTCGGGCCCGCACTCCGGCGGCACGGCCGAGATCCTCGGGTCGGGTGGCTTCGCCGTCGCGGTGATCGGGGCGTGCCTGCTTCTCAGCCGCCCGCTGCGCTGGGTGCTGCTGCCGTTCGCGGCGCTCGGCTCGATGCCCCTGACGGCGTACTCCGCCCATATCGTGGCGATCGTCGCCATCGCCGGCCCCGCAGGGCTGCCCGACGGCGAGCACGCCTGGGGCTGGTTCTCCCTGTCGCTGCTGGTGGCGACGACCGGCTGGGCGATCATCGTCGGCCAGGGGCCGCTCGAGAGGCTCGTCGCCCGCGCGGCCGCGGCCATGTCGGCGGGTGCCGCCCCCGCGCCCGCAGCACCGGACCGACCTAGGGTGGATGCATGACGATCCCCACTCTCGAACTCAACGACGGAAACACGATCCCCCAGCTCGGCTACGGCGTCTTCCTCGTGCCCGCCGATGAAGCGGAGCGCGCGGTGAGCGAGGCTCTCGAGGCCGGCTACCGCCACATCGACACCGCGGCGATCTACCGCAACGAAGAGGGGGTGGGCGCCGCGATCGCCAAGAGCGGCATCCCGCGCGACGAGCTCTTCATCACCACCAAGCTGTGGAACGACCGCCACGACGGCGACGAGCCCGACCGGGCGATCGACGAGAGCCTCGAGAAGCTCGGTCTCGACGCCGTCGATCTCTATCTCGTGCACTGGCCGACGCCCGCGAACGACAACTACGTCCACGCGTGGGAGAAGATGATCGGCATTCGCGAGCGCGGCCTGACCCGCTCGATCGGCGTCTCGAACCACCTCGTGCCGCACCTCGAGCGCATCGTCGCCGAGACGGGCGTCACCCCTGCGGTCAACCAGATCGAGCTCCACCCCGCCTACCAGCAGCGCGACATCACCGACTGGGCCGCCGCGCACGGCGTGCGCATCGAGTCGTGGGGCCCGCTCGGGCAGGGCAAGTACGACCTGTTCGGCACCCAGCCGATCGCGGATGCCGCTGCCGCCACCGGCCGCACCCCTGCCCAGGTCGTGCTGCGCTGGCACCTGCAGAAGGGATTCATCGTCTTCCCGAAGTCGGTGCGCGCCGAGCGCATGCGCGAGAACCTCGACGTGTTCGGCTTCGAGCTCGACGAGCAGCAGATGGCGGCGATCGACGGCCTCGACCCGCTCGACGGCTCGGGCCGGGTCGGCACGCACCCGAACGACCTGAACTGACGCGCATCCCGAGACCCCCTGCCCCCGCCTCACGGCCCCTGGGCAGGGGGTCTCGGCGTAGCGTGGGGGAATGACGAACCGGCTCGCCGACACGCTCAGCCCCTACCTTCGCGCACACGCCGACAACCCCGTCGACTGGCATCCGTGGGGCGACGAGGCGTTCGCCGAGGCGCGGCGCCGCGATGTCCCGCTGCTCATCTCGATCGGCTACTCGACCTGCCACTGGTGCCACGTGATGGCGCGCGAGTCGTTCGCCGACGAGGCGACCGCCGCGCAGATCAACGCGGACTTCGTCGCGGTCAAGATCGACCGCGAAGAGCATCCCGACGTCGATGCCGCCTTCATGGCCGCCGCGTCCGCCTTCACCCGCAGCCTCGGCTGGCCGCTGACCGTCTTCACCACGCCCGCCGGGCGCGCCTTCTACGCCGGCACGTACTTCCCGCCGCAGGCCCGCGGCGGGATGCCGTCGTTCCGCGACGTGCTGACGGCGGTCAGCGAGGCGTGGACCGATCGCCGCGGCGAGGTGAACGAGTCGGCGGATGCTGTGGCCGACGCCCTGCGGCACGCGGCGGCCGGTGACGCCGGCGGCATGCCCGATGCGCCCGCGCTGCAGGCTGCGGCCGCGACGATCCTGCAGCGCGAGGATCGCGTGCACGGCGGCTTCGGCGGGGCGCCCAAGTTCCCGATGGCGACGACGCTGCGGTTCCTCCAGCATCCGGTCGCGGACGGCGCGGATGCCGCTCGCCGAGCCCTCGACGCGATGGCCGCGTCGGAACTGCGCGACCAGGTCGACGGCGGCTTCTTCCGCTATGCGACGCAGGGCGACTGGACGGTGCCGCACTACGAGCGGATGCTGATCGACAACGCCCAGCTGATCGACGTCGCGCTCGCCGCCGGGCGTGACGACGTCGTGCGCGGCATCGCGGGGTTCCTGCTCGGCGTGCTGCGCCGCGACCAGGGCGGGTTCGCGGCAGCGCAGGACTCGGAGTCGTGGATCGACGGCCGGCGCAGCGAGGGCGGCTACTACCGCGCGGACACCGCGACGAGGGCATCCCTCGCCCCGCCCGCCGTCGACGGCAAGGTGCTCACGGGCTGGAACGGCCTCGCGATCGGCGCGCTGGCCCGCGCCGGGGCGCGGCTGGGGGAGCGGGAGTGGGTGGACGCGGCGGCCGCGGCGGCCGAGCACGTGCTGCGGGTCAACCGCTCGTCGGCGGGGGCGATCGTGCGCTCCTCGCTCGACGGCGTCGCGGCGTCCGCCGTCGCCACCGCGGCCGACATCGGGCTGCTCGCCGACGGGCTGTTCTCGCTGGCGCTCGCCACCGGCGACGCGAACTGGGCGACGAGGGCGCTCGCGGTGCTCGACGAGCCGCTCGCCGCCGACCCCGTGCTCTCCGCGCAGGGGCTCGCGGCTGCCGGTGACGACAGCGACGGAGATCTGCCTTCGGGGCCCGCGGCGCGCGCATCCGCTCATCTCAGCGCATGGCTTCTCGGCGCGGGCGACGAGCACCGCGAGCGGGCCGTCGCGCTGTGCGCGCCGCTCGTCGGGCGCGCCCTGCAGCATCCGCTGGCGTACGGCACCCTGCTGCGCGTCTCGGCGGCGCTCGCCGGGCCCTCCCGTCAGGTCGTCGCCGTCACCTCTCGCGGCGGGGCACTCGCAGATGCCGCTCACGCGGTCGACGCCGATGTGGTCGCCGTGGTGACGCCGGCTCAGGCTCGTGCGTTCGCGGATGCCGGGTTCGCGCTCTTCGAGGGCAAGAACGCGACCGACGGTGTCGCCTACGACTGCCGCGACTTCGTATGCCGGCTTCCCACCGCGCGGCCCGAAGATCTGGCGTCTGCTCGATAGCGACCGCGGGTGCGCATTCTGATCATTGGAGGACGCGCACGCCGTGCCGCAGCGCGCACGGTGCGCGCTGATCTGGCGGCATTTTGCATCGAGGCGGCGCGCCGTTCTAGTGTTGCGCTTCGGAGCGACGCGCACGCCGCGCTTCCCGCGACCGGACGAGGAGGTCCGCCATGGCCGAGGTGCCACTGACCACGACGACCACGAAGGGCCTGCATCCCGGGCTCACCCGCCGGCAGATCTCGATGATGGGCCTCGGCGGCGCCATCGGCGCCGGTCTCTTCGTCGGGTCGGGTCAGGCGATCGGCATCGCAGGACCCGCCGTGCTCGTGTCGTACCTCATCGCCGGCACCGTCGTCATCCTCATCATGGCGATGCTGGCCGAGATGGTCGCCGCTCGCCCCAGCTCCGGCGCCTTCAGCTCGTTCGCGCAGCGCGCCATGGGCCGCAGCGCCGGCAGCGCCGTCGGGTGGCTCTACTGGATCCAGCTCGTGGTGGTGATCGCCGCCGAGGCGACGGGCGCCGCGGGCATCATCGAGGGCTGGGTTCCCGGCATGCCGGCCTGGCTGTGGGTGCTCATCTTCGTCGCCGCACTGACCGCGGTGAATCTGTTCGGCGTGCGCAACTACGGCCGCTTCGAGTTCTGGTTCGCGGCGATCAAGGTGTTCGCCATCATCGCGTTCCTCGTGGTGGGCGCGTGCGCGATCCTCGGCTTCATCCCCGGCGTCGCCGCGACGGGCATCGGCAACCTCGTCGACCACGGCGGCTTCGCACCGCGCGGCATCGCCGGAATCGCCGCCGCGCTGCTGGTCGTCGTCTTCGCCTTCGGCGGCACCGAGGTCGTCGCGATCGCCGCCGCCGAGTCCGACGACCCGGCGCGCAACATCAAGCGCATCGTGCGCGAGGTCATGGTGCGCATCCTCGTGTTCTACCTGGGCTCGATCTTCGTGATCGTCGCCGTGCTGCCGTGGAACTCGCCCGAGGTGCTCGACGGTCCGTTCTCGGCCGTGCTGTCCACCCTGCGCGTGCCCGGCGTCGACCTCGTGATGTCGCTCATCGTCGTGATGGCGCTGCTGTCGGCCATGAACGCGAACATCTACGGCGCCTCGCGCATGGCCTACTCGCTCGGCGAGCGGGGGCTGGCGCCGCTGGCATCCACCCGCACGAGCGCCGCCGGCGTGCCCTACGTCGCCGTGCTCGCGTCGGTCGCCTTCGGCTTCGTCACCGTCGTGCTCAACTGGGCCTTCCCCGAGACCGTCATGGGGCTGCTGCTGAACATCGTCGGATCGACCGTGCTCATCATCTGGACCGCGACCGCGGTCTCGCAGATCATCCTGCGCCGCCGCGCCGACCGCGACGGCGAGGCGCTGCCGATGCGCATGTGGGGCTTCCCGTGGCTGTCGTGGGCTGCGCTCGTGCTGCTCGCGCTGATCATCTCGCTCGCGATGATCGATCCGGCGGCGCGCACCCAGCTGCTGCTCACGCTGGCGCTCACGGCGGCTCTGCTCGGCCTCTCCCGGCTGACGAGGGGGCGCTCGCGCCAGGGCGTGATCAAGCAGACCGACGACACGTCGGCCGGCTAGGCGACCCGCGGGGCCGCCCGTCCGCGGCGATTCTCCTGGCGGCCGCGCGAGCACAGTAGTCTTGCAGGCCGGAGCGCGCTCACCGAGCGTGCGGGGGAGGAGCCCGAATGTCGGTTGGTCTGCTGGCGGTCGTCGACGACATCCTGAGCGCCGCGATGAAGGCGTCCGCGAAGGCTGCGGGCGTCGTCATAGACGACGCCGCCGTCACGCCGCAGTACGTGCAGGGGCTGACGCCCGCGCGCGAGCTGCCGGTCGTGGGCAAGATCGCCCTCGGGTCGATCGCGAACAAGTTCCTCATCATCATCCCCATCGCGATGCTGCTGACCGCCTTCGCGCCGTGGGTGCTGCCCTATCTGCTGATCATCGGAGGCACGTACCTGTGCTTCGAGGGCGCCGAGAAGGTGCTCGAGTGGTTCGGCTTCGGTCACGGGCACGACGACGAGGGGGCGCGCGATGAGAAGCGGCTGGTGTGGGGTGCGATCCGCACCGACCTGATCCTGTCGACCGAGATCATGCTCATCTCGCTCGCGAGCCTCGATCCCGGTCTGGGCATCTGGCAGACCCTGGGCGTGCTGGCCGTGATCGCCCTGCTGATGACGGGAGTCGTGTACGGGGCGGTCGCCCTGCTCGTCAAGCTCGACGACATCGGACTGCGCATGGCGAAGAACCCTGCGCGCAATGTGCGGCACACGGGCACCCGCATCGTGCGGTCGATGCCGGCCGTGTTCCGCGTGATCAGCGTCGTCGGCACGGTCGCGATGCTGTGGGTGGGCGGTCACCTGGTGGTCGTGAACCTCGGGGAGGTCGGGTGGCATGCCCCCGCCGACCTGCTGCACGGCGTCGACGAGCTGCTCGCCTCGCTGGGCGGCTTCGTCGTCTGGCTCGGCAACACCGCGATGTCCGCCGTCGCCGGCATGCTCGTCGGCCTGGTGGTCGTCGGCGTGGTGCTGCTGATCGGCAGGCTGATGGGCAAGCGGCCCACGTTCGACGAGGCGCACCGCGCGGGCCACACAGCCCCTGAGACGGTGGCCTGACCGAGCTCGGCTCGGCCCGGCTCAGCCGGCGTTGCGCGGATGCCGCCGAGCGGCCCGCTCGTTGCCCCGGCGGTAGTCGCCGGTGAGACGGGCCATCAGCAGCTGCGGATCGTCCGTCTCGACGCGGCTGAGGAAGTCGGCCGCTCGCGCGCCGCGCAGGGTGGCCGCCCGGATGCCGTGATGCAGGATCACGACCTCGTCGCCTCGGACGCGGTGCTCGAACCCGTGCGGTGAGGGCATGGTCAGATCCAGCCGGGAAGCCAGTTGTGGATGAGCCAGAACGGGTAGGGCACACTCATGCCCGTCCACACGGGGTAGAAGAACGCCGAGACGAGCACGACCACCACCAGATACACCGCCACGATGTGCTGACCGGCCTTCCGGCGGTGCAGCGGATCGGTCCGCCGTCCGGCGAGATCGCGCAGCGCGACGGCGAGCGCGAGGACGACGAAGGGCAGCATCACGACCGTGTAGAACTGGAAGATCGTGCGGTTCGGCACGAGCAGCCACGGCACATAGGTGGCCAGCAGGCCCACCAGAGCGGCCGTGTGCAGCGGGCCCGCCGGCGCACGGTCGATCAGACCTCGCACGAAGCGGTACAGCAGGTAGACGGCCGCGATGACGCCGCCGTACCAGATGAGCGGATTCGGCACCGACGAGATCACCGCGATGCAGTGATCGGTGCCGCAGTCGGCCGGCTCCGAGCCGACCCAGATCGCGGTCGGGCGCAGCAGCAGAGGCCACTGCCACGCCGGGCTGGCATAGGCGTGCGGCGTCGCGAGCCCGATGTGGAAGCCGTACATCGACGCGTGATACTTCCAGAGCGCCACCAGGGGGTTGGCATCGGCGCCGCGGTCGTAGCCGCCCGACGTCACGAGCCACCCGCTCCACGAGACCAGGTACGTCAGCATCGCAGGGCCCACCATCAGCAGGAACGACACCGGACCCTGTCGCAGCACGGCGTCGGTCGGCCACAGCGGAACGTTCGCGCGGCGACGGGCCAGGGCGTCGCTGACCACGGCGTAGAGGCCGAACACGGCGAGTGCGTACAGACCCGACCACTTCACGGCCGACGCGGCTCCCAGTGCGACGCCCGCGGCGATCAGCCACGGCCTCGACCACAGCACGGGCCCGATCAGCCGCTCGGGTGCATCATCGGCATCCGCCCTGCGCTGGGCGACGATCCGCGCGTCGAGCAGCGGCAGCGACCGGTTGCGATCCAGCAGCACGAACAGGAAGCCGACCAGGATGAAGAAGGTGAGGGCGCCGTCGAGCAGCGCGATTCGGCTCAGCACGATGCCGAGCCCGTCGACGGCGAGCAGGCCGCCCGCGATGGTGGCGAACACACGGGAGCGGGTCAGGTGCAGGGCGACCAGATACAGCACGAGCACGGTCAGCGAGCCGAGCACGGCCGTCGTCAGCCGCCAGCCGACGCTCGAACCGGGACCCAGCAGGGCCATGCCGATCGCGATGATCCACTTGCCGAGCGGCGGATGCACGACGTACGAGCCGGCGGTCTGCATCGCGGAGTCGTCGCCCTTCGGCAGCGCGGCGTCGGCGCCGTCGCCCCACTTGCCCTCGTAGCCGAGGTTCCACAGCGACCAGGCGTCTTTCACGTAGTACGTCTCGTCGAACATGATCTCGTGCGGGTGGCCGAGGTTCGTCAGACGCAGCACGGCGGCGAGAAGGGTGACGAGCAGAGGGGCGAGCCAGCCGAGAGCTCGGGCACGCGCGGCATCCGCACGGCCCCAGGCCGCGACGCGCTCTCCGCGCGTCGCGGGGCGAGACGGCGTCGACGGTGCGGGCAGGGTCACCTGATCAGCCTAGGCAATCACCTTCGGATCGGCCGACGGCGCCCGCCTAAGCTGGTCGGGTGATCATCCTCGCGGCGACCCCGATCGGCAATCTCGGCGACGCCTCCCGCCGTCTGATCGAGGTGCTCGAGAACGCCGAGGTCGTCGCCGCAGAAGACACCCGCACGACCCAGCGGCTGCTGCAGGCGCTGAAGATCGAGAACCGTCCTCGGCTGATCGCGCTGCACGACCACAACGAGAAGCACAAGGCCGCCGAGCTGGCGCAGCTCGCCGAGCAGCAGGATGTGGTGGTCGTCAGCGATGCGGGGATGCCCGCGGTGAGCGACCCCGGCTACGGGGTCGTCGCCGCCGCGGTCGAGCGCGGCGTGACCGTCACGGCGATCCCCGGGCCGAGCGCGGTGCTCATGGCCCTCGCGATCTCGGGGCTGCCCACCGATCGCTTCACGTTCGAGGGTTTCCTTCCGCGGAAGCCGGGGGAGCGCCGCTTGATGCTGGGCGCGCTGGCGAGCGAGCCGCGCACGATGGTGTTCTTCGAGTCCCCTTCGCGGCTCGCGTCTTCGCTCGCCGACATGGGAGCGGCGTTCGGCGCGGACCGGCGCATCGCGGTCTGCCGGGAGCTCACCAAGCTGTACGAAGAGGTGCGCCGCGGCACCGCGTCGGACCTCGTCGCCTGGGCCGAGCAGGGCGTCAAGGGCGAGATCGTCGTGGTCGTCGACGGCGCGGCCCCTGTCTCGGTCTCGGCGGACGACGCGCTGGCGCAGGTGCAGGCGCTCGTGGCATCCGGCACCCGGCTCAAAGACGCCTGCGCCGAGGTCGCCGCCGCCACAGGCCTGTCGTCGCGCGACCTGTACCAGGCAGCCCTCGCCGCGAAGCGGGCATGAGGCGCAGTGTGCTGAGCGCACCGCATCGCGTCGGGCGCACCGCCTGCCGACGCCGGCATGTGGTGCACTCGACGGCAACCGGTACGGTCGGCGCGTGACCGATGAGATGATCTCCGCCGCGTACGACGCACGAGCGGAGGAGTACGCCGCGCTGATCGGCGACATCGCGCAGACGGATGCCCGTGACCGTGCGCTCATCGCCGCGTGGCGCGATGCGACGCAGGGGCGGCTGCTGGATGCGGGATGCGGGCCGGGTCTGTGGACGCGGTTCCTCCACGACGGCGGCCGCGCCGTGCTCGGCGTCGACCTGTCGGAGGAGTTCGTCGCGCGGGCCCGCCTGCGGCATCCGGACCTCGAGTTCCACCACGGCTCGTTCGCCGCACTCCCGCTGGCAGACGCGTCGCTCGGCGGCATCCTCGCCTGGTACTCGCTGATCCACACGCCTCCCGAGGCGCTTCCCGCGGTCCTCTCCGAGTTCGCCCGGGTGACGGCGCCCGGCGGCAGCATCCTGATCGGCTTCTTCGACGGACCGGCGCGCGAGTCGTTCGACCACGCCGTCACGACGGCGTACTACTGGACCCCGGATGCCCTGCAGCCGCTGCTCGCGCAGGCGGGCTTCACCGTCACGGTCGCCGAGCGCCGCGCGCGCACTCCCGGCGAGCCCAGCGCTCGTCCGCACGCCTCCCTCACCGCCACCCGCACCTGACCCGATCGTCTTCGTGCGGTTCGCGCGGAGATGTGCGCTCCGCGCGGATGAATCAGCGCATTCTCTCCGCGGCAGGCGCACATCTCCGCGGCAGGCTCGCACACCCTGCGCCCGGCACCCGCCCCGCAGCGCTCCGGCCACGAGCATCCGGATTCCTAACCAGGTCACGAATCAGAACGGCCCGCCGTTCCCGCCTAGAATCGATCGCATGCCCGCAGGCGAATCGTTCTACATCACCACGCCCATCTACTACCCGTCCGACGTGCCGCACATCGGCCACGGGTACACGACGGTGGCCGTCGACACCCTGTCGCGCTGGCACCGCCAGGCGGGTGATGACGCATGGATGCTGACCGGCACCGACGAGCACGGTCAGAAGATGCTGCGTGCGGCCGCGGCGAACAACGTCACCCCGCAGGAGTGGGTCGACAAGCTGGTCGGCGAGAGCTGGTTCCCGCTGCTCGAGACCCTCGACGTCGCGAACGACGACTTCATCCGCACCACGCAGGAGCGGCATGAGAAGAACGTGCAGGTCTTCTTCCAGAAGCTGTACGACGCGGGCTACATCTACGCCGGCGAGTACGAGGCGCTGTACTGCGTCGGCTGCGAGGAGTTCAAGCCCGAATCCGAGATCGTCGACGGCACCGGGCCGTTCGAGGGGCTGAAGGTCTGCGCGATCCACTCGAAGCCGCTCGAGCTGCTGCAGGAGAAGAACTACTTCTTCAAGCTCAGCGAGTTCCAGGACCGCCTGCTCGAGCTGTACAAGACCCAGCCCGACTTCGTGCGCCCCGACTCGGCGCGCAACGAGGTCGTCTCGTTCGTGAGCCAGGGTCTGAAGGACCTGTCGATCTCGCGGTCGACGTTCGACTGGGGCATCCCGCTGCCGTGGGACGAGTCGCACGTCATCTACGTGTGGGTCGACGCTCTGCTCAACTACGCCACCGCCGTCGGCTACGGCGAGGACGACGAGAACTTCGCCCGTCGCTGGCCCGCGTACCACGTGGTCGGCAAGGACATCCTGCGCTTCCACGCCGTCATCTGGCCCGCGCTGCTGATGGCCGCAGGGCTCGAGGTGCCGAAGGGCATCTTCGCGCACGGCTGGCTTCTGGTCGGCGGCGAGAAGATGTCGAAGTCGAAGCTGACCGGCATCGCGCCCACCGAGATCACCGACGTGTTCGGATCGGACGCCTACCGCTTCTACTTCCTCTCGGCGATCGCGTTCGGGCAGGACGGCTCGTTCTCGTGGGAGGACCTCTCGGCCCGCTACCAGGCGGAGCTCGCCAACGGCTTCGGCAACCTGGCTTCGCGCACGGTCGCGATGATCCAGAAGTACTTCGACGGCGTCGTGCCGGCGCCGTCCGAGTACACCGAGCGCGACCTCGTGGTGCAGAAGAAGGTGGCGGATGCCGCGGCCGCGGCCGATGCGGCGATCGAGAGCTTCCGCATCGACGAGGCCATCGACGCGATCTGGACGATCGTCGACGACCTGAACCTGTACATCACCGAGAACGAGCCGTGGGCCCTGGCGCGCGACGACGAGCAGCGTGAGCGTCTGGGCACCGTGCTGTACACCTGTGCGGAGGGGCTGCGTGCGCTGGCCGTGCTGCTCTCGCCGGTGATGCCCCAGTCGACCGCGAAGCTGTGGGGCGCCCTCGGCGTCGAAGGCTCGCTCGGCGAGATCACGGCTCAGCCGATCCGCGAGGCGGGCACCTGGGGTGCGCTGCAGCCAGGCACGACCGTGTCGACGCTCGCGCCGCTGTTCCCGCGCGTCGAGCAGACCGCCTGACCAGCGAGGCGAGATGGCCGACACGTACGTGCAGCGCCGCGATGCCGACGGCCGCAAAGACCTGCGTTACCCGCCGGCTCCCGAGCCGCTGACCGTCGCGGTCTACGACAACCACGCGCACCTCGAGATCACCGACGGCGTCGAGCCGCTCTCGCTCGCGGAGCAGCTGGATCGCGCGGCCGAGGTCGGCATCGCCGGCGTCGTGCAGGCGTCGGGCGACATCGAGTCGTCGCGCTGGGCGGTGGAGGCCGCCGCATCCGACCCTCGGGTGCTCGCAGCCGTCGCCATCCACCCGAACGACGCGCCGACGTACTCGGCTGAGGGCCGCCTCGATGAGGCCATCTCCGTGATCGACGAGCTCGCGGCGCATCCGCGCGCCCGTGCGATCGGCGAGACCGGGCTCGACTACTTCCGCACCGACGAGGCCGGTCGCCCCGCGCAGCACGAGTCGTTCGAGGCCCACATCGCGCTGGCGAAGAAGCACGGCATCGCGATGCAGATCCACGACCGCGATGCACACGACGACGTGCTCGAGACCCTGGCGCGCGTCGGCGCACCAGAGAAGACGGTCTTCCACTGCTTCTCGGGTGACGATGCGATGGCGCGGATCGCTGCGGATGCCGGATACTGGCTCTCGTTCGCCGGCAACGTCACGTTCAAGAACGCCCAGAACCTGCGCGATGCGCTCGCCGTCACACCGCTCGATCGGATCCTGGTCGAGACCGACGCGCCGTTCCTCACTCCGGTGCCGCTGCGCGGCCGCCCCAACGCGCCCTATCTGGTGCCGATCACGGTGCGCTTCATGGCTGCCGAGCTCGACGTCGACGTCGATGAGCTGTGTGCGCAGCTCGCCGCCAACACGCTGGCGGTGTACGGCTCGTTCGCGTGACCCCGGCGGTCGCACCCGCGCGGCAGGCGTGGCAACGGCGTGAAGCACCCGTCCCGTAGCCTGGACGGGTGCGCTTTGCCGATGAGATCACCCTGGATGACGGACGCGTGCGGCTCGAGCCGCTCGGCCACCAGCACGCGGACGACCTGAGCCGAGCCGCGGCGACGCTCACCCCCGCCTGGTACACCTCGGTGCCGAGCGCCGACGAGGTGCCGGCCGAGATCGACCGCCGGCTCGCACTGCGCGACGCGGGAGCGATGAACCCGTTCGCCGTCCGCCGGCTGCAGAGCGGAGAGGTCGTCGGCATGACGACGTTCTGCACCATCGATCAGCCGAACCGCCGGGTCGAGATCGGCTACACCTGGCTCGGCGCCGCCGCGCAGGGCACCGAGGTGAACCCGGCCATGAAGCGCCTCATGCTCGGGCACGCCTTCGACGCATGCGACGCGATCGCCGTGTCGCTGCTGACGCACTTCCACAACAGGCAGTCGCGTGCCGCGATCGAGCGGCTCGGCGCCAAGCTCGACGGCATCCTGCGCAATCACCGCATCATGCCCGACGGATCGCTGCGCGACACCGCGAACTACTCGATCCTTCCGCACGAGTGGCCGGCGGTGCGCAACGGCCTCGACGCGCGGCTCGCGGGCCGCTGAGCGACGAGCTCACGCCGTCGCGGCGGCTCCTTCATCGAGCGCCGGCTTCGCGGCGGCGATGTGCGAGATCTGCCGCCACATCAGCAGCAGCGTGATCGCCGAGCCCGCGAACGCGAACCACCACGGGGCGGTGAGCCCCCAGGTCTGCGCCAGCACGCCGCCGAGCGCCTGGCCGAGCACCATGCCGCCGAAGACCCCGACCATGTTCACCGAGCCCACCCGGCCCTGCAGCTCGTGCGGCACCAGCCGCTGCCGCACGGTCGTCGAGATCGTGCCCCAGACGAAGGCGTACGCCCCGAACCCGAACATGATCACCAGGGCGACGACGCCGTTCGTGGTCAGCGCGAACGCGAGGTGCATGAGAACCTCGAGCGACAGACACACCTTCATGATGGTGGCGAACGAGACGTGCCTCTCGAGCCATCCGAAGCTCAGCGTGCCGAGCAGGCCGCCGATCGCCGAGGCGGTCGTCAGCGCGCCGAAGCCCACCGGGCCCATGCCCAGGTGCTCTGTGGCGTAGAGCACGAGGATGCCCCAGGGCGCAGCCCACGTGACGTTGAACGCGAGGATGATGACGATCAGCGTGCGCACGGGCTTGTTGTGCCACGCCCAGCGCAGCCCCTCGCCGATCTCGGTGTGCACGGGCTTCTTCTCGGCCGTCTCGACCGCACCCGATCGCGGAGGCACCGGCTGCCGGGAGATCCGCGAGATCAGCACGAGCGCCATCGACACCGCGAGCACCTGCGCGAGGAAGGGCCAGAACGATCCGACGGCGAACAGGAAGGCCCCGAGAGGCGGACCGGCCAGCTGATTCGCGACGAGGAACCCGGCCTGCAGGCGCGCGTTGCCGATGCCGAGGTCGGCCGGCTTCACCATCATCGGCAGCAGCGTGCTCGTGCTCGTGTCGGCGAAGACCTCTGCCGTGCCGTACAGGAACGACACGACCAGCACGATCGCGATGTTCGCGGTGCCGGTCACGAGGAAGGCGACGAGACCGGCGACGACGAGGGCCCGGATGCCGTGCGCGAGCATCACGAGCATCCGCCGCTCGACGCGGTCGGCGATCGCGCCCGCGTGCAGACCGAACAGCAGCCACGGCAGGAACTGCAGCATGGCGCCCGAGGCGACCAGGACGGGCGACGAGGTCATCGAGGCGATCAGCAGGGGAGAGGCGGCGAGGGCGATGCCGTCGCCGATGTTGCTCGTCCACGCGGCCGACATCAGCCAGCGGAAATCGCCGCCCAGGCGGCGCGGGGCGATGAGCTCTCCGAGTGCGGTCACTCGCACGATCTTAGGGGCGGGGCGGGATGCGCGAGAATGGACGCATGACCGTCTCCCTGCTCGGCGCCACCGAGATCCGCCGTCTTGCCGCCGAGCTCGACGTCACCCCCACGAAGAAGCTGGGGCAGAACTTCGTCGTCGACGCGAACACGGTGCGCAAGATCGTCACCGCGGCGGGCGTGCAGGCGGGCGAGCGCGTCGTCGAGATCGGTCCGGGGCTCGGTTCGCTGACCCTGGCGATCCTCGAGACCGGAGCATCCGTCACCGCCGTCGAGATCGACCATCGTCTGGCCGAGCGGCTGCCGCAGACCGCCCGGGAGCGGGGAGTGGCCGACGGCGCCCTGACAGTGGTGGATGCCGACGCCATGCGCGTCACCGAGCTGCCCGGCGAGCCCACCGTGCTCGTCGCCAATCTTCCCTACAACGTCTCGGTGCCCGTGCTGCTGCATTTCCTCGAGACGTTCACCTACCTGCAGCGCGGCGTCGTGATGGTGCAGGCCGAGGTCGCCGAGCGCCTCGCCGCCAAGCCCGGTTCGAAGATCTACGGCGCCCCGAGCGTCAAGGCCGCCTGGTACGGACCGTGGCGGCTGTGCGGCACCGTCTCCCGTCAGGTTTTCTGGCCGGTGCCGAACGTCGACAGCCTTCTCGTCGGCTTCGTGCGCGATGAGCTCCCGCGCGGCGATGAGGACGAGCGCCGGCGCACCTTCGAGATCGTCGACGCGGCCTTCAACCAGCGGCGCAAGATGCTGCGCCAGGCGCTCTCGGGTCTCTACGGCGGGTCTGCTGCGGCATCCGCCGTGCTCGAAGCGGCCGGCGTCGCCCCGACCGCCCGCGGTGAGGACCTCACGGTCGACGACTACCACCGCATCGCGCGCGTCCAGCCCGATGCCGTCCCCGTGCCGATAGCCTGACAGCGTGACCGAACCGCGCTTCCGCCCCGACGTCCCCGAGATCCACCGGCCGTATGTCGCTGCCGCGGATCGCTACCAGCGCTTCGAGTACCGCCAGGTCGGCACGAGCGGACTCTACCTGCCGCCGATCGCGCTGGGCCTGTGGTGGAACTTCGGCGACAACATCCCCCTCGACAACCAGCGCGAGCTGCTTCGCCACGCGTTCGACAGCGGCATCACGCACTTCGATCTGGCGAACAACTACGGCCCGCCGTACGGCTCGGCCGAGAAGAACTTCGGTCGCATTTTCGCAGAGGACCTGCGGCCGTACCGCGACGAGCTGATCATCTCGTCGAAGGCCGGGTGGGACATGTGGCCGGGGCCGTACGGCGACCTCGGCAGCCGCAAGTACATCCTCGCCAGCGCCGAGCAGTCGCTCACCCGCATGGGGCTGGAGTACGTCGACATCTTCTACTCGCATCGGGTCGACCCGGTGACCCCGGTGGAGGAGACGATCGGAGCGCTCGACACGCTCGTGCGTCAGGGCAAGGCGCTCTACGTCGGCATCTCGTCGTACAGCGCCGAGCGCACCGAGGCGGCGGTCGCCGTGGCCCGCGAACTCGGCACGCCCCTGGTGATCCACCAGCCCTCGTACTCGATCCTCAACCGCTGGATCGAGGACGGTCTCACCGACACCCTGCGCTCGACCGGCGTGGGCGCGATCGCCTTCACGCCCCTGGCCCAGGGACTGCTCACCGGCAAGTACCTCGGTGACGGCACGGCCGAACGGGCTCAGAAGCGCAGGTCTCTGCCCGACCGACCCCTCTCGGAGGAGGGGCTGGCCGTGCTCAGGGGCTTGAACGACATCGCCGCGGATCGCGGGCAGACGCTGGCGCAGATGGCGCTGCAGTGGACGCTGCGCGACCCTGTCGTCGTCTCGGCGCTCATCGGCGCCTCGCGCCCCGAGCAGCTCGACGAGAACATCGCGGCGCTCGACGGCCCGGAGTTCAGCGACGATGAGCTCACGGCGATCGATGTCCTCGCGCACGGGGTCGACGTGAACCTCTGGTCCGTGTCGTCGGAGCTGTGATGGCATCACGACCCGTGCACGTGCGGGCCCCTGGCAAGATCAACGTCTACCTCGGTGTCGGTCCTCGCCACGACGACGGCTACCACTCGCTCGCGACGGTCTTCCAGGCGGTGTCGCTGTACGAGGACGTCTATGCGAGCCCCTCGGACGCCTTCACCCTCGAGGTCGACGGAGACGTCGACGTCTCGGGTGTGCCCCTCGACGACCGCAACCTGGCGATGCGCGCGGCGAAGCTGCTCGCGCAGACCGCGGGGGTGGATGCCGGGGTGCACCTGCGCATCCGCAAGGGCGTGCCTGTGGCGGGCGGAATGGGCGGCGGGTCGGCCGACGCCGCCGCCGCGCTGGTCGCGTGCGACGCGCTGTGGGGGACCGAGCTCGGCGCCCACCGGCTGCATGAGCTGGCCGCGCGGCTCGGCGCGGATGTGCCGTTCGCGCTGTACGGCGGAACCGCGGTCGGCGCCGGCCGAGGCGACGAGCTCACGCCCGCGCTGGCCCGCGGGCGGTTCGACTGGGTGCTCGTGCTGAGCGAGCAGGGCCTGTCGACCCCGGCCGTGTACGGCCAGCTCGACCTCCTGCGTGCGCAGGACGGCGCCGTGGCCGACGATCCGCCGATGTCGCTCGACGTGCCGCTTCCCGTGCTGCAGGCGCTGCGTGCGGGGGATGCCCGTGATCTCGCCCCCGCTCTGCTGAACGATCTCGAGGTCGCGGCGGTGGTCGACCGGCCCGACCTCACGTCGACCCTCGTCGACGGCATCCGGTTCGGCGCCCTGGGCGCGATCGTCTCGGGCTCCGGCCCGACGATCGCTCTGCTGTGCGACGGGCCGGATCAGGCGCGTCTGGTGCAGGATCTGCTGCGCGACACCAGCCGCACGGCGCTGCACGTGCACGGGCCGGTGCCCGGCGCCCGCCTGATGGGGTGATCGCCGGGCACCGGCCCGTGAGTGCGCCGCGCGTCAGACGCGCTGGCGGCGCTTGTTCCAGACGTCGAACGCGACGGCCAGCAGCAGCACCATTCCCTTGATGAACTGCTGCGAGTCGGTGCCGACGCCCAGCAGTGACATGCCGTTGTTCAGCACGCCCATGATCAGGCCGCCGGTGATCGCGCCGATGATGCGGCCGACGCCGCCCTGCACGGCTGCTCCGCCGATGAAGGCTGCGGCGATGGCATCCAGCTCGAACAGGTTTCCCGCACCGGGGCCGGCCGAGTTCAGGCGGCCCGTGAAGACGAGGCCGGCGAGGGCCGCAAGCACTCCCATGTTCACGAACAGCCAGAAGTCGATCCGGCGGGACTTGATGCCCGACAGGTCGGCCGCGTGGCGGTTGCCGCCGATCGCGTAGATGTGCCGGCCGAAGACGGTGCGCCCCATCACCATGGTGTAGCCCACGATCAGCGCGGCGAGCACGATCAGCACGATCGGGGTGCCGCGCGAGCCGTCGGCCATGCCGAGCAGGTAGGTCAGGTACCCCAGCAGCACCACGCCGCCGATGAGGCGGACGAGGAACCAGGTGCGCGCCTCGGGCTCCAGGCCCATCTTCCGCACCTTCGCGCGCTCGCGCAGCTCGTAGCCGACGAAGAGCACGAGCGTGAGCACACCCAGACCGAGCGTGATCCACTCGACCGGTGAGGTCGATGCGGGGAACAGCTGGGGGAAGAGATAGCCGCCGCCCAGCTGGCGGTACTCGCGAGGGAACGGGGTGATCTGCGTGTTCGAGAGCACCATCTGGGTGAGACCGCGGAAGATCAGCATGCCCGCCAGCGTGACGATGAACGCCGGGATGCCCACCACGGCCACCCAGAAGCCCTGCCAGGCTCCCACGAGTGCACCGACCAGCAGGGCCGCGATGATGCCGATCCACCAGGGCCAGCCCCAGTGCACGACCATCACGCCGGATATGGCGCCGACGAACGCCGCCACCGAGCCGACCGAGAGGTCGATGTGCCCGGCGATGATGATCATCACCATGCCGATCGCGAGGATCAGGATGTAGCTGTTCTGGACGATGATGTTCGCGACGTTGCCTGCCGTGAGCAGCTTGCCGCCTGTCACGACCTGGAAGAACACGACGATGGCGATCAGGGCAAGGAAGATCCCGATCTGACGCATCCGTGAGGTCAGCTGGGAGAGCACCTCGTTCGCACGGGGCGCGGTCTCGCTACGGGTGGACATGGTCGGGTTCCTTCTCCTTGGTCATGTAGTGCATGAGGGTCTCGGGGGTGGCGTCGGCGATGGCGACCTCCCCGGTGATGCGCCCTTCTGACAGGGCGTAGATGCGATCGCAGATGCCGAGCAGCTCGGGCAGCTCGGAAGAGATCACGATGACGCCCTTGCCCTGAGCGGCGAGGCGGTTGATCAGCGAGTAGATCTCGTACTTCGCGCCGACGTCGATGCCGCGCGTGGGCTCATCCAGGATGAGCACCTCGGGGTCCGAGAACAGCCACTTCGACAGCACGACCTTCTGCTGGTTGCCGCCCGAGAGCTTGCCGACGACGGAGGCGACAGACGGAGCCTTGATGTTCATGCTCTTGCGGTAGCCCTCGGCGATCACGACCTCTTCGTGGCTGTTCACCCAGCCGCCCCTGGCGATCTTGCCCAGCGCGGCCACCGAGATGTTGCGCTTGATGTCCTCGATGAGGTTGAGGCCGTAGCGCTTGCGGTCCTCGGTCGCGTAGGCGATGCCGGCCGCGATGGCGCTCGACACGGTGCGCGTGTTCACCTCACGGCCGCGCACGTAGACGCGCCCGGAGATGTTGGTGCCGTAGCTGCGGCCGAAGACGCTCATGCCGAGCTCGGTGCGTCCTGCGCCCATGAGTCCGGCGATGCCGACGACCTCTCCGGCCTTCACGGTCAGGTTGGCGCCATGGATGACGGTGCGGCTCGGATCGGCCGGGTGGTGCACCCACCAGTCCTCGATCCGGAACACCTCTTCGCCCACGTCGACCGACCGGTCGGGGTAGCGGTGCGCGAGGTCGCGCCCGACCATGCCCTTGATGATGCGGTCCTCGCTGATCTCCTCGCTGGTGAGGTCGAGCGTCTCGATCGTGCGGCCGTCGCGGATGATCGTGACCTTGTCGGCGATGTCCTTGATCTCGTTGAGCTTGTGGCTGATGATGATCGACGTGATCCCCTGGCCCTTGAGGTGCCGGATCAGATCGAGCAGGTGCGCCGAGTCGTCGTCGTTGAGCGCGGCCGTGGGCTCGTCGAGGATGAGGAGCTTGACCTCCTTCGACAGGGCCTTGGCGATCTCGACGAGCTGCTGCTTGCCGACGCCGATCTCGTTGACCGGAGTGGACGGGTCGTCGCGCAGCCCGACGCGAGCGAGGAGCTTCTGCGCCTCGAGGTTGGTCGCGGCCCAGTCGATGACTCCGCGCCTCTGCCGCTCGTTGCCGAGGAAGATGTTCTCGGCGATCGACAGGTAGGGGCTCAGCGCGAGCTCCTGGTGGATGATGACGATGCCGTGGCCCTCGGAGTCGCGGATGTCGCGGAACTGGGCGACCTCGCCTTCGAAGACGATGTCACCTCCGTAGGTGCCGTGCGGGTACACACCGGAGAGAACCTTCATGAGCGTGGACTTGCCGGCGCCGTTCTCGCCGCAGATGGCGTGCACCTGCCCGCGCTCGACCTCGATGGTCACGTTCTGCAGCGCCTTGACGCCGGGGAACTCCTTCGTGATGTCGCGCATCTCGAGGATCGTGCTCATTCGCTCTCCTCCCTTCTGCCTGTTGGTTGCGTGATGGACTGGTGATGGATGCCCGGTTCGGGCCCGCCGCGAGGGCGGGCCCGAACGCGGAGGTCACTTCAGATCGTCCTCGGTGTAGTAGCCGCTGTCGACCAGGACCGACTTGTAGTTGTCCTTGGTGACGATGACCGACTCGAGCAGGTACGACGGCACGACCTTGACCGTGTTGTCGTAGGTCTCGGTGTCGTTCACCTCGGGCTCCTCGCCCTTGAGGATGGCGTCGACCATCTCTGCGGCGACCTTGCCGAGCTCGCGGGTGTCCTTGAAGATCGTCGAGTACTGCTCGCCGGCGATGATCGACTTCACGCTGCCGGCCTCGGCGTCCTGGCCGGTGACGACGGGGAGGTCGCTTGCCGCGTATCCGCCCGAGGTCAGAGCCGAGATGATGCCGATCGACAGGCCGTCGTACGGCGAGAGCACGCCGTCGAGCGTGGTGCCGCCGATGACCGTGAGGATGTTCTCCATGCGCTTCTGCGCGGTCTCGGGCAGCCAGCGCAGGATCGCAGCCTGCTCGAAGTCGGTCTGGCCGGACGGAATGGTCAGCACGCCCTTGTCGAGGTACGGCTTGAGGGTGTCCATCGCGCCGTCCCAGAAGAACTTCGCGTTGTTGTCGTCGGGGCTGCCGGCGAACACCTCGATGTTCAGCGGGCCCTCGACGCCGGTGTCCTTGCCGTTCTCGTCGAGCACTCCCAGGCCGGTCAGCAGGCTGGTCGCCTGCTGCACGCCCACCTGATAGTTGTCGAACGTCGTGTAGTAGTCGACGTTCTCGGTGCCGTTGATCAGACGGTCGTAGGCGATCACGGGCACGTCGTTGTCGGCCGCCTGCTGCAGGACGTCGGTGAGCGTGGTGCCGTCGATCGAGGCGACGATCAGGGCGTCGGCACCGGTCGAGACCATGTTCTCGATCTGCGAGACCTGGGTGGGGATGTCGTCGTTGGCGTACTGCAGGTCGACCTTGTACCCCATCTCCTCGAGGGTCTTCTTGACGTTGTCGCCGTCGGCGATCCAGCGCTCGGACTGCTGCGTGGGCATTGCGACGCCGACGGTGAAATCGGACGCGGGCTTGTCGCCGGCGCCGTCGCCGCCGTCTCCGCCGCCGCCGCGCGTGCCGCTGCAGCCGGCCAGGACGAGGGCGGCCGTGGCGGCGATGCCGACGAGCGCGAGAGACCTCTTCATCTTCACTGTGTGCTCCTTCATTGGGTGGTCGGGTGAGTGAGGACCCGGGATTACGGGTGGTGCGGAGTCCTGCTGGACTCGTTCGGGGGCGCTGTGCCCCCGGGGTCCGCCACGGCTTCGAGAGCGGCGGCGGGAGTCTGGCCGTGCACGACGTGGCCGTCGCGACTGGCGACGGCGGGGGCCTGAGTCGTGCGGTGTGCGCCGGCGTGCTGCGCGGTGGCGGCGGATGCTCGCGTGCGGCGGTCCCAGGCTGCACTCACGACCCGGCCGTCGAGGTCGGCCAGCGAGGTCTGGGCGGGGCCGACGCTCGCGAGGTCGGCGGTGTCGGGCGTGATCACGAAGAGCTCGGTGCCGTCGACGCGCAGCGAGAGGGCGGTCGGGCCGGCGACGACGGGTGCCGCTGCGCACGCCTCGCAGAGCTGCTCGCGCGTGCGGGCGATGATCACGGCCGCGACGGCCGCGCGCGCGTCGCCGCGGTCGCGGGAGGCGGGGGCGTGCGGCATCGTGGACTCCATCGTCGTTCTGCAGGCGGCCGTTTCGGGGCTGCGGACTTTGTGACCGTTCACAAGTCGTGCTTGATAGTAAATGTGAAACGGTCACATCTGTCAAGAGGGGAATGTCGCTCCGACGAGCCGCTCAGTGACCGAGCATGATGATCTTTCGCGCCGGCCGTGATCCGGGGCGCCGCGAGGTCACGCTGACGGGGGTGCCGTCGAAGCGCGGCGCACGAGCTCGGGCGTGATCCGCGAGGGGGCCGCATCGCCGCCCGCGATCAGGTCGAGCAGCATGCTCATGGTGCGCCGGCCGATCTCGGCGAAGTCCTGCCGCACGGTCGTCAGAGGCGGTGCGTAGTGCGCGGCCTCGGGGATATCGTCGAAGCCCACCACGCTGATCTCCCGCGGTGCGTCGATGCCGAGCTCGCGACACGCGTGCAGGAATCCGAGCGCCATCTGGTCGTTGCCCGCGAACACAGCCGTGAAGTCGCGGTAGCGCAGCAGCTCCATGCCCGCGTAGTAGCCGAACCCCGCACTCCAGTCGCCGAGGATCGGCGCCCTGGTGCGCAGGTCGGCATCCGACAGCGTCTCGAGGTAGCCCTGCATCCGGGCATCCGCCTCGATCCAGTCGCGGGGGCCCGCGATGTGCACGATGTCGGTGTGTCCGAGGTCGATCAGATGCTGGGTCGCCAGCCGGGCCCCGGCGACCTGGTCGACGCCGACGCTGTGGGCCTTGGCGCGCCCGCTCGTGTCGAGCGTGATCGTCGGTATCGACATCGCGACGTCGTCGAGAGCGTGCACGATGCGCTCCTGCGGTGCGATGACGACGAGAGCCTCGATGTTCTGCGACATCATGAAGTCGAGACTGCTGCGCACCGAGGCGTCGTCTCCCGTCGCCAGTGTCGTCAGGCTGATGCGATAGCCGGCCTCGCGGGCCGAGACCTCGAGGGCGTTGATCGCGGTGGTCGGACCGTAGTGCACCGACATCGAGGTCAGCACGCCGATCGTGCGCGAACGGCTCGTGACGAGCGCGCGGGCCGCCTGATTCGGGCGGTAGCCGAGCTCGTCGATCGCGGCGAGCACGCGATCCTTCGTCGCCGAGCGGATGTTGGGGGAGTCGTTCAGCACTCGCGACACCGTCTGATACGAGACGCCGGCGAGGCGTGCGACATCGCGGATGTTCGGTGCACGGACGCGATCCACGTGTCGGCCTCCCTGATGTGTACGTTCACACGGTGATCTCCATTATGAAGGTCAGGCTCGTCCTGTGAGGATGGACTGATGGCTGCACAGAAGAACTGGCGCGTGCGTCTGGTCGAGGCCATCCGCGTCGACGCCTCGTCCCGCCCTGAGACCCAGGCGATCCTGTCGGTCGACGAGATGTATGCCCGACGCGTGATCGAACTCGCGATGCGCATCGCGGAAGCGCTCATCGCGGTGGGTGCGGCGGCCAACGAGGTGGTGCTCTCGGCGACCCGCGTGGCCGCGGCGCTCGGCATCAGGCCGGTGCACGTCGACATCACGTTCAACTCCATCGCGGTCTCGTACCAGGGCGGCGAGTCCGACCCGCCGTTCACGGCGATCCGGGTCGTCCGGGCGCCGGTTCCCGACCACGCCAAGCTCCAGCAGCTGCAGGCGCTCGTCGTCGAGATCGAGGGCGGTCTCGCCCTGCCCGAGGCGCGCGTGCGCTTCCATGCCATCCGGCGCATGCCTTTCCGCTACCGCCCGACGGTGATCGTCCTCGCGCAGGCGCTGCTCGCAGTGGGCGTCTGCCTGCTGTACGGAGCGTCGTGGGTCACGACGCTCATCGCCTTCCTCGCGGCGTGCGGTGCCGCGCTCACCCAGCGGTGGATGGCCCGCATGCATGTGCCGTTCTTCTTCTCGCAGGCCGGAGGAGCGCTCGTCGTCACCGCGTTCGCCGCGGCCACCAACGCGCTGCGCAGGAGCGGGGTCGCACCCTTCGACGAGGCCAGCATCGCCGTGATCGTCGCCGCCGGGATCGTGCTCATGCTCGCCGGGATGTCGGTCGTGGGAGCGGCGCAGGACGCCATCGACGGCTTCGCGCTGACAGCGGGCGGACGCATACTCGACCTCGCCCTGCTCACCCTCGGCGTCGTGATCGGCATCGTCGGCGGGGTCGCCCTCGCGCAACGGCTCGGAGTGGGCTTCCCGCTGTCGACCGAGCCGCCGGCCCTCGGGCCATGGGCCATGCAGGTGGTGGGTGTCGTTCTGATCGCCGTCACGGTCGCGGTGTGGAACGGGGCGACGTCGCGCACGATCCTCGTCTCGGCCGCGCTCGGTGCGATCGCCTGGGGCGGATTCAGTGCCGCCGCGGCGGGCGGGTTCGGCGTGCCGATGGCGAGCGCCGCCGGCGCCCTGATCGCGAGCTTCGTCGGCACCTTGATCGCGCACAGGCTGCACGTGCCGTCCATCGCGGTGACCACGGCCGCGATCGTGCCGATGGTGCCGGGATCGGTCGTGTACCGCGGCCTGCTGGGCATCGTCGAGGCGGAGCAGGACCCGATCGGCCTCATCCTCGGCTTCGCCGACCTCATGCAGGCCGGTGCGGTCGGCCTGGCGCTCGCGTCCGGGGCATCCCTCGGCCTCGTCCTCGGCGCACCCGTCCGCGACACGCTGCAGAGCGTCGTGCGCCGCCGCGGCCGCATCCGCTGAGAATCCCGGCGGCCCGCCGTCGCCTACCCTGGAAGGCGACATGGCACATCTTCTCGGAGCCGAAGGGCTTCATCTCGAGTTCCCCACCCGCGTCGTCTTCGACTCCGTCACCATCGGCATCGAGGAGGGCGATCGCATCGGCATCGTCGGCCGCAACGGCGACGGCAAGTCGAGCCTGCTCGGCATGCTCGCGGGCAGGCGAGAGCCGGATGCGGGGCGCGTGACCGTCCGCGGCGGCACGACGATCGGCGTGCTCGACCAGGCCGACACCCTCGACGACGACCTCACCGTCGGACGCGCCGTCGTCGGCGACACCCCCGAGCACGAGTGGGCGGGCGACGCGAAGGTGCGCGACGTCATCGCCGGACTCGTGTCCGACCTCGACTGGGACGCCTCGGTGGCCTCGCTCAGCGGCGGCCAGCGGCGCCGCGTCTCGCTGGCGAAGCTGCTCGTCGGAGACTGGGACATCATCGCCCTCGACGAGCCGACCAACCACCTCGACGTCGAGGCGATCACCTGGCTCGCGGCCCACCTCAAGAGCCGCTGGGCGAAGACCGCGGGCGCTCTGCTCGTGGTCACGCACGACCGCTGGTTCCTCGACGAGATCTGCACCGCCACCTGGGAGGTGCACGACCGCATCGTCGAGCCCTTCGAAGGCGGCTACGCCGCGTACATCCTGCAGCGGGTCGAGCGCGACCGGATGGCCGCGGCATCAGAGGCCAAGCGGCAGAACCTCGCCCGCAAGGAGCTCGCCTGGCTGCGCCGCGGTGCCCCCGCCCGCACGAGCAAGCCGAAGTTCCGCATCGACGCCGCGAATGCCCTGATCGCCGACGTGCCGCCGATCCGCGACACGGTCTCGCTGCAGTCCCTCGCCGTCTCGCGGCTGGGCAAGGACGTGGTCGACCTCCTCGACGCCGGCGTCTCCTATGGCGACCGGGTCGTGCTCACGGACGTCGAGTGGCGCATCGCGCCGGGGGAGCGCACCGGGATCCTCGGTGTGAACGGCGCGGGCAAGTCCACCCTGCTGGGGCTCGTGGCCGGCACCGTCGAGCCGACGAGCGGTCGCGTCAAGCGCGGCAAGACCGTGCAGGTGCGCACCCTCACCCAGCGGATCGACGAGCTCGAGCAGCACTGGAACGATCCGGTGCGCACGGTCATCAACGGGCTGCGCACCTCGTACACCTTCGGAACGGGCTCCAAGGCGGCCGAGCTCACCCCGGGGCAGCTGCTCGAGCGACTCGGATTCACCTCGGCGCAGCTGTCGACTCCGGTCAAGGACCTCTCGGGCGGACAGCAGCGCCGCCTGCAGCTGCTGCTCGTGCTGCTCGACCAGCCCAACGTGCTGATCCTCGACGAGCCGACCAACGACATGGACACCGACATGCTCGCCGCGATCGAGGACCTGCTCGACTCGTGGCCGGGGACGCTGCTCGTGGTCAGCCACGACCGGTACTTCCTCGAGCGGGTCACCGATCAGCAGTACGCCGTGCTGCGCGGGCACCTGCGGCACCTGCCGGGCGGCATCGACGAGTACCTGAGACTGCGCGATCTCGAGAAGCACGACAAGACCGTCGCCGGCGTGGCGGGCGGGCAGTCCGCACCGGCGAAGGCATCCGGACTGGAGGGCGCGGCGCGGCGAACCGCAGAGAAGGAGCTCTCGGCCCTCGAACGGCGCATGCAGAAGCTGAACGATCAGATCGACAGGGCCAAGCACGCGCTCGCCGATCACGACCAGTCCGACTACACCGGCCTGGGCGAGCGGATGCAGAAGATCCAGGCGCAGCAGGACGAGGTCGACGAGCTCGAGATGCGCTGGTTCGAGCTGACCGAGCAGCTCGACTGACGCCGCGCGACGGCGGGATCAGGCGCTCGCTCGTGCGTTCAGAACCCGCACGGGGAGCAGCTGATCTGCGGGGGAGCGCCCCTCGATGAGATCGATGAGCAGCCGCACGCACGTGGCGCCCGACTCCACGGGATCCAGGGCGAGGTAGACGAGCCTCGGATCGACCGCGGCCTCGTGCGCCTCCGCGGCCGCGGCGACGTGCAGGCGATCGGGGATGCCGAGCCCGAGCTCGGCGGCGGCAGCGACGGTCGCGCTGCCGTAGGTGTTGTTCAGGCAGTAGACGGCGTCGAGCTCTCCGAGCTCTCCTGACAGCAGGCGGCGGGCGCCGTCGATGGGCCGATGGTCCTCGGGCAGGGTGTACTCGATCGGGTCGACGGCGTGAGCCGTGCACCACGCGCGGTACGCGTGCAGGGACAGCTCGGTGTAGAGGTCGTCCGATGGTCCGCGGAAGAACGCGGGACGGCGAGCCCCCTTCTCACGGAGCTCATCGAGCACCAGGGGGACGCCGGTCTCGACATCAGCGCGCACGGAACGGATCCGGCCCTCGGGCTGATCGCCCAGGCATCCGCCCTCGGCGATCACGGCGATGCCCTGCGAGAGGGCCAGCGTGACGGCGGGGTCGTCGCGCCGCGGGTCGACGATCACCATGCCGTCGAGAGAGAACCTGTCGTCGAACGATCCGTCGGCCGCCACGCGCACGGCCGTCACCGTGTAGCCGTGATCCAGGGCCTCCAGAGCGGCTCCCGCGATGATGCCCCGGTAGTAGGGCAGGTACGTGCGCTCCCACGCGCTCGTCGTGCCGTGCTGAACCGCGATGCCGAGGATGTTCGTGCGCCCCGAGCGGAAGACCTTGCTGATCCAGCCCGGCTGGTAACCCAGGCGCCGACCAGCCTCGAGCACCCGCTCACGCGTGGCAGCGGCGACCTCGCCCTTGTCGTTGTAGACGAGCGAGACCGTCGCGGGCGACACGCCTGCGGCGGCGGCGACGTCTCGGATCGTGATCTTCCCTGAGGTGCTGGTCATGGCATCCTTCGCAGCGCTGCCCGCGGGATTGACACCCGCGGGATTCGTCCCATACTATCGCCGAGTGCTTAAACCGGTTTAGGTCGACACGCACACTCATCCGAAAGAGGTTTTCAATGAAGAAGCGCATTCTTGTCGGGCTGGTCGCCGTCAGCTCCGTCGCCGCCCTCCTGACCGGCTGCACGGGCACGTCGGGAGACGCAGCGGGCGGAGCCGACGCCAAGCCGTACGGCGACTGCGAGGTGTCGGGCAAGAAGGGGGAGTTCACCCTTCAGACGCTCGAAGAGGGCAAGCTCACCGTCAAGGCCGACCTGCCCAGCCGCGGCTGGTACAACGGCGACACCGTCGACTCGATCAAGGACGGCGTGGACTACTGCATCCTCGCCAACATCGCCTACCGCTCCGGCATCGACGAGATCGACCTGCAGAACTCGTCGTTCGACGGACTCATCGCCGGCAAGGCGGGCGACATGGATCTCACGCTGAACCAGATCACCATCACCGACGAACGTGCCGAGATCTTCGACTTCTCGGAGCCCTACTTCTCGTCGACCGCCGGCGTGGTGGTCAAGAAGGGCGCGGATCTCGACGCCGACTCGCTGCGCGACGCCAAGATCGGCGTCAAGCAGGGCACGACGGAGCAGATCTTCGTCGAGAGCACGCTGAAGCCATCGCAGCAGGTGTCGGTCTTCCCCGGCGACCCCGAGCTCGACGCCGCTGTCGCAGCCGGCCAGATCGACGCCGCAGTGCAGGACCTCAGCGTCGCCCTCGGATCCGCGACGGCCTCGAACGGCGCGATCGAGGTGATCGGGCAGTACGACAGCGGGCAGAGCATGGGCGTGCTGCTGCCCAAGGGATCGCCGAACACCGCCGTGGTCAGCGAGATCATCGAGCAGATGAAGCAGGACGGGACGATCGACGAGCTCTCATCGAAGTACCTCAGCGTCGCGTACGGCGTCGACCCGACCGAGATCCCCCTGTGGAGCATCGAATGACCCTGAGCTCGGCCACGCAGCCGGTGCGCGTGCGCGAGCGCATCACCTCCGAGCACGACACCTCCGGCACGGCGCTGCTCGTCGGCGCCCTGGTGTGGGCATCGGCGGTCGCGGCCTCGACGATGACGGCGCTGACCCTGCCCGCCGTCGCCACCGGAGTGTGGTCGCTGATCATCGGCGGCGTGCTCTGGGCCGTCGTCGCCCTCGCGCTCGCCGCGGGCCTGCCTCTGGCGCGGGGCCTCGCGGAGCGAGGACGCGCTGCCCGTGCTCGCAGCGCAGGCGACGAGACGGTGGCGCGCGCCGCACGCCACCGTGCGCGCCAGGCGGGATGGATCGGGGCCGGATACTCGGTGCCGATCCTTCTCGTGACCGTGTTCGCGCAGTTCCTCGCCGCGAACGACCACGCGGTGCAGACCACGTTCTTCGACGTGCCCTTCATGCTCAGGAGCCTGGGCGACATCGCCGTCGGATTCTGGCAGAACGTGCAGATCGCGGTCATCGCCGAGGTGCTGGTGCTGGTCTGGGCCATGCTGATCGCGCTCGGCCGGATCCTTCCCGGTCGGGCCGGCCGCCCCATCCGGTGGCTCGCGACGGCGTACATCGACATCTTCCGCGCGGTGCCGTCGATCATCGTCATCTACCTCGTCGGCTTCGGCCTGCCGCTCGCCGGCATCCCGTTCTTCAGCGACCTGGGTCCGTTCTGGTCGTCGATCCTCGCCCTCACGCTCACCTACGGCGCCTACGTCGCCGAGGTGTACCGGTCGGGCATCGACAGCATCCACTGGTCGCAGGTGGCGGCCGCCCGCTCGCTCGGGCTGAGCTACGGCAAGACCATGCGCTTCGTCGTGCTGCCGCAGGCGGTCCGTCGGGTCATGCCGCCCCTGCTGAACGACTTCATCGGACTGCAGAAGGACACCGCGCTGGTCACGATCATCGGCATGGTCGATGCGTTCACGCAGGCGAAGATCCTCTCGAGCAACTACTTCAACCTGTCGTCGGTGACCGTCGTGGCGATCCTCTTCATCATCATCACCATCCCGCAGACGCGGTTCGTCGACCGTCTCATCGAGCGCGACAACCGCGCCAAGACCAGGAGCTGATCCCGTGGCCTTCCTCGAACTCAACGGCGTGCGAAAGTCGTACGGCGACCACCAGGTGCTGCGCGGCATCGATCTGCACGTCGAGCAGCACCAGGTGGTCTGCCTGATCGGCGCATCCGGATGCGGCAAGTCGACCCTGCTGCGGACCATCAACGCCCTGGAGGACATCCAGGACGGAGAGATCCGCCTCGACGGCGAGACCGTCTCGGGCGAAGGCGTGGATCTCGATCGCCTTCGCACGCGCATCGGCATCGTCTTCCAGAGCTTCAACCTCTTCCCGCACATGACCGTGCTCGAGAACGTGATGCTCGCGCCTCGCAGAGTGCTGGGGGTCGACGCACGCGAGGCGGAGACCTTCGCCCGCAAGCTGCTCTCGCGCGTGGGACTGGAGGAGAAGGCGGATGCCTATCCCGACCAGCTCTCGGGCGGACAGCAGCAGCGGGTGGCGATCGTGCGCGCGGTGGCGATGAACACCGACGTGCTGCTGCTCGACGAGATCACCTCCGCTCTCGACCCCGAGCTGGTCGCCGAGGTGCTCAACATCGTCAAGGACCTCGCGGCAGACGGACTGACCATCCTCATGGCGACGCACGAGATGAACTTCGCGCGCGAGGTCGCCGACTCGATCGCCTTCCTCCATGAGGGACGCGTGCTCGAGCAGGGGCCGCCCGAGCAGATCTTCGGCGCTCCGCGGGAGGAGCGAACCCGGGAGTTCCTCGGGCAGATCGTCGCGGCGGGCCGGCTGTGAGCGCCATGCGGGTGCTCGTGGTCGAGCACGAGGCCGACACCGGCATCCAGCGTGTGGGCAGGGCGCTCACGGCCGAGGGCGCTGACCTCGACATCGTGGGCCCTGAGGTCGGAGCGCCTCTGCCCGCCGACCTGCGCGGCTACGATGCGCTCGTGGTGCTCGGCGGTTCGCCGGGGCCCGAGGACGACGATATCGCGCCGTGGATGCCGCAGACGCGGGAGCTCGTGCGGCAGGCGCTGGAGGCCGAGATGCCGTATCTCGGCATCTGCCTCGGCGCGCAGGTGCTCGGCGTCGTGGCGGGGGGCGCGGTCGGCGATGCCGTTCAGCCCGAGGTCGGGCTGTGCGAGTTCGAGCTGACACCCGCCGCCGCCGACGACCCGCTGCTGAGCGGACTGCAGGAGGATGCCGGTCGGCTGCGCGCCCTGCAGTGGCACTTCCTGGAGGTCACCCGGCTGCCAGGGGGCAGCGTCTCGCTCGCGCGCAGCGGCGCGTGCGCGAATCAGGCGTTCCGCGTGGGGCGCAATGCGTGGGGACTGCAGTTCCATCTCGAAGCAGACGCGGAGATCGCCCGGGGCTGGGCCGAGCCCGAGAGCACGAAGCTCGCGGGACTCGGTCTGACCGCTGACGAGATCGTCGACGGGATGGCCGCAGACGAGGAGTGGCTGGAGAGCACATGGGGCGGCGTCGCCCGCCGCTGGCTCGCCATCGCTCGCGCGTCGGCTCCCTCCGTGACGCGGAGCTGATCAGCCGGCGTCGAGCGCGTAGACGATCAGCAGCATGGTCACCACGAAGCCGCAGGCGTAGTTGATCCACAGGAAGTGCCGCCATCCCCGGTTGGCGGTGCCGGAGTCGGCGTCGGACACCGAGCGGAAGGGCGCGGCTGCCCAGAGATAGGGCAGCGCGAGCACGGCGGCCAGAGCGCCGGGCCAGCCCGTCAGCAGCATCAGCAGGCCCGCCGCGGTCCAGCATGCGAGTGCAAGGCGCACGGTGCGAGCAGCCCCCAGTGCGGTGGCGATCGACGAGATCCCGCCCTCGCGATCGGGAACGACGTCCTGCACCGCGCCGAACGCATGGCTCGCCACCCCCCAGAGGAAGAAGGCGCTCAGCAGCGCGACGAGCCCCGGTGTGACCTCGCCGCCCGCCAGGGCGAACCCGTAGACGGCCGGGCTCACGAAGTGCACGCTCGACGTCACGGAGTCGAGTACAGGGACCTCTTTGAAGCGGAACGGCGGTGCCGAGTAGGCGATCACCGCGAACAGGCTGATCGCGAGGATCAGCCACGACACCGGGGAGCCCCATGCGACCAGCGCCACGACGAAGGGCACGCACAGCGCGACGGAGGTGACGAGCACGGTGCGGTGCCGCTGCGGAGAGAGCAGGGCCCCCTCGACGCCGCCCTTGCGGGGGTTGGCGAGGTCGGAGGCGTAGTCGAAGACGTCGTTGATGCCGTACATCGCGAGGTTGTACGGCACGAGGAAGAACAGCGTGCCGATCACCCAGCGGGCGTCGACGCCGCCCGCGACGAGCAGATACGCGGCGGCGAACGGGTACGCCGTGTTGATCCAGCTGAGCGGCCGGGACGCCGCGAGCAGGTCACCGATCATCGTCCGCCTCCTTCCTGCGCAGTCGCGACCACAGCGCCGGCAGCAGGATCACTGCGGCGAGAGGGTAGGCGAAGTCCTCGATGGGGGCTTCGCCGATCCGGATGCCCGAGATGTGCGCACTCGAGTAGTCGAAGAGCCCTACGGCGATCATGACATTGTCGAACACCGCGGTGAGCAGCACGAGGACACCGGCCGCCGCCGCCAGCGCGGCGGGGGAGGGCATGCGGTCGCGGCGCCGCACGACCAGAGCGATCGCTCCGGCCGCGACGAGGAACGCGGCGCACAGCAGCACGTAGCTCATGCGTCGTCCCTCCGTCGCGCCGCCAGCAGCTTCTCGGCGCCGCACACGAGAACCATGGTGAGCTGGCACAGGAAGAGCAGGAAGATCGGCTCCTCGAGCGGCAGCTCGGGGGCCAGCAGGATGCCGGTGGCGAACTCCCCGTCGTCGCGGAAGAAGATGCCGAGCCCGATGCCCGCGACATCCCAGAGCAGGAAAAACACGGTGCCCGCGGCCAGCACGATCGCCGCGCGCAGCGGATCCCTGCCGAGGAACAGACGGTGACGCACGTCGAGAAGCACCATGCCCGCGAGCGAGACCAGCAGGGCGATCAGGTAGGCGGCGCTCACAGGCGCCCCGCCACCGGCTCCGTCAGCGGCTCCGCCAGGGGCCCGGCCGACACGTCGCCGCGCAGGCGCTTGACCACCAGCTCGGCGCTGATCAGGCACATCGGCAGACCGATGCCGGGGATCGTGGTGGCGCCGGCGTAGAGCAGGCCGTCGACCTTCGACGAGGTGTTCGCGCCGCGCAGGAAGGCGCTCTGACGCAGCGTGTGCGCGGGGCCGAGCGCGCCGCCGCGCCAGGCTCCGAACTCGCGCTCGAAGTCGGCCGGCCCGACGGTGCGCCTGACGACGATCCGCTCCCGCAGATCGGCGATGCCGCACCAGCCGGCGATCTGATCGATCGCCGCATCGGCTGCGCGCTCGACGCGGTCATCGCCTGCGCCGTCGACGCCACCAGCGCCGATCGAGGTGTCGGCGGGCACGGGGATGAGCACGAACAGGTTCTCGTGCCCCTCGGGCGCCACGTCGTCGGTCGCGCTCGGGCGGCACACGTAGAGGGAGGCGGGATCGGGGATTCGCTTGCCCGCACCGCGCCTGCCTCTGCCGTAGATCGCGTCGAAGCCCTCTTCCCACGCCTCCGTGAACAGCAGCGTGTGGTGCGCGAGCTGCGGCAGCTCGCCGCGCACGCCGAGCAGCGCGAGCACGGCCCCCGGCCCGGGGTCGCGGCCCTCCCACCAGCGCTCCGACCGCGTGCGGTGCTCGGGCGACAGCAGCTGCTGCTCCGTGACGTGCAGGTCGGCTGTCGAGACGACCACGTCGGCGGGCAGCAGCTCGCGCGAGCCGTCGGCGAGCTCGACCTCGACCCCCGTGGCGGCGCCGGCCTCGACCGCGATGCGGCGGGCCGGGCATCCGGTGCGGATGTCGACCCCTTCAGCGGCTGCGAGCCGGGCGATGGCGGCGATCACCTCGGCGAAGCCGCCTCTCGGGTACAGCACTCCCTGTCCGACGTCGAGGTGGCTCATGAGGTGGTACATGCCCGGTGCCTTCGCGGGCGACGTGCCGAGGAACACCGACGGGTAGCCGAGGATCTGCTGCACGCGCGGCTCCCGGCTGTGCCGGCGGATGCGCCGATCGAGCGGCTCGGCCAGCAGACGGGTCAGCGTCGGCAGCCCGCGGACGGTGCGCGGAGTGAGCAGCGGACGCAGCGACTCGTAGGTGCTGTACAGGAAGGTCGAGGTCGCGAGATCGTACGTGTCGGCGGCCGACTCGAGGTAGCGGTCGAGCTGCTGCTCGGCCGCGGGGTCGAGCGCGACGAGGGCATCCCTTGCGCCCTCCGCAGGCAGATCGAACGGCGCATCCTCGCCCTCGAAGTAGACCCGGTACGCGGGGTCGAGACGGACGAGGTCGAGCTGCTCCGCCGACGACGTGCCGAGCAGGCGGAAGAAATGATCGAACACCTCGGGCATCAGGTACCACGAGGGCCCGGTGTCGAAGCGGAAGCCGTTCGACTCCCAGCTGCCGGCACGACCGCCGAGCTCGTCGCGCGATTCGACCAGGGTCACGGAAGCGCCCTCGCGGGCGAGCAGAGCGGCGGTGGCGAGCCCTGAGATGCCGCCGCCGATGACGACCACGCGCCTCATACGGCCGTCCTGCCGGTCGCGGCGCCGAGCAGGATGGCCAGCTTGCGCCGGAGCGGCACCGAGACGCGCGTGGTGCGCAGCCTCGATGCGGGTGTCTCGCGCAGCTGCTCGTTCAGACGACCGAACAGCGCGGCGGCCGCGGTCGTGGCCCGCCGAGCCCCGCGGGGCAGGCGTGCGATCGCCGATCGGGCGATCGCGAGGTCCTCGGCGATCTCATCCACCACGGCCTCCTTCTCCTGGTCGGTGAATGTCCTGGGGTCGAGTCCGGGGATGTACGAGCGGCCGAGACGCCCGGCATCGTCGGCGAGATCGCGCAGGAAGTTCACCTTCTGAAAGGCGGCCCCGAGGCGACGGGCGCCCTCTTCGAGGTGCTCATCGAGCACCATCCCCGGCTGCTCCAGCGCGAACACGCGCAGGCACATCGAGCCGACGACCTCGGCCGAGCCATGGATGTAGCGGCGATACTCGTCTCGGTCGAAGCGCGTGTGCGCGGTGGCGTCGACGCGCATCGACTCGAAGAACGGCCGGATCAGATCCTCGCCGATCCCCGTCCGCCGCGCGGTGTCGGCGAAGGCATGCACGACGAGGTTCGCACTGAATCCGCGATGCAGGGCGGCGAGCGTGTCGCGTTCGAGCTCATCGAGGATCGCCACGACCTCGGGCCGCTCGAGACCCGCCTCTGCGGCCGGGCCGTCGACGATCTCGTCTGCGACGCGGACCAGCGCGTACACGTCGGCGATCCCCGCGCGCACCTCGCGCGGCAGCAGCCTGCTGGCATAGCCGAACGACGTCGAGTAGCCGCTGATCACGTGGGCCGACGCCGCGTGCGCCGTGCGCGTGTACAGGTCGAGGGCAGGAGCCGGCCTCATGACTGCCGCTCCGCGCATCTCTCGGCGATGAGCGCGAGCTCGGCCCGCAGCCCGGTGGGCAGCGGGGCGATCGCGACCTCGTGCAGCACCTCGCGCAGGACCTCGTCGATGATCCGCTGCATCCTGTCGACGGCTCCGCACGCGATCAGCGCGGCGCGCAGCCTGTCGGCATCCGCGGCGTCGAGCGGAGCCTGCCCGAACAGCGGCCGCACGGCCTCCCACTCCTCCGTGCCCTCGGCGAAGGCGACGAGCATGGTGCGCTTGCCCTCGCGCAGGTCGCCGATGACGCTCTTGCCCGTCGTGCTCTCGGCGCCGAACACGCCGAGAGCGTCGTCGCGCAGCTGATACAGCAGACCGAGACGCGACCCGATCCGCTCGAGGGCCTCGACGACCTGGTCGGTGCCGCCGGCGAGCAGCGCCCCTACACGCAGCGGGGCGGCGAACGAGTACGCGGCGGTCTTCTGCTCGATCATCCGGAGGATGTCGTCGGGGTCCGCGGGCATGATGCCCTTCGCGTAGCCCACGTCGGCGTGCTCGCCGGCCGCCGTCAGCATCAGGGCGTCGTCGACCACGCGGTGCAGTGCCGCGGCCGCCGGGTGGGTCACCTCGGACACGAGCACGTGCGCGCCGCTGATCAGCAGATCGCCCGCGAGCAGCGCAGACGCCTCGCCCCATGAGGTGGAGGTCTCAGGATCCAGTCCGTCATCGAGCGCGGCTGCGGCGAAACGGCCCGCGAGGTTGGGCTGGCCTCGGCGCACGAGGTCGCGATCGAGCACGTCGTCGTGCATCAGCAGGGCGGTGTGCAGCACTTCGAAAGCCGCCGCGGCGTTCAGGGCCGATGCGTCCTCGACGCCGCCGAGCCGGTCGTGCGCGAGCAGCAGCATGCGCGGGCGCAGCCGCTTGCCGCCCTGGGTCGCGTCAGCCGCACGCCGCCACAGCTCGCCGTAGCGGCCGCCCATGGCATCGGCGCGCGCGATCCGGGTGGTGAAGAAGCGGTCGATGATCTCGTCGAGTCGCGGATCGACCGCCGTGTCGAGTCTCACGCGACGCTCCGCCACGCGGTGGCCTGGATGGTCCCCGCGGTCGCCGAGAGCTGCTGCGCCTGCAGCACCAGCCAGGGGCTGAACGCCCACGGCGCGGCGGTCAGGGCGTCGGCGAGGTCTTCGGGGCTGACCCACCTGGCATCCATCGCCTCGGCAGGGTTGAGCGAGGGCTGGCCGACCGCACGCGCGGTGTAGACCGGGCAGATCTCGTTCTCGACGATGCCCGAGGCGTCGATCGCGCGGTAGCGGAAGTCGGGCAGCTCGAGCTGCAGGTCGGTGATCTGCAGGCCCAGCTCCTGCTGTGCGCGGCGATGCACGGCATCCGGGATCGCCTCGAACGGTCCCGGGTGTCCGCAGAACGCGTTGGTCCAGGTGCCCGGCCAGGCGCGCTTGCTGAGCGCGCGGCGGGTGAGCAGGAGTCGTCCCTCGTCGTCGCGGACGTGGCATGAGAACGCGAGGTGCAGAGGAGTCGTCTCGTGGTGCACTTCGTCTTTGCGGGCGACTCCGCGGGGATTCCCGTCGTCGTCGAGAAGGATCACGCGCTCGGGGGAGTGGGACACTTCGACCTCCTGGTTGATTGCTAGAAAGGCTAGCTTTCAACTGGAGAAATATCCAGACGCGACATAAAATCGATCCATGCCTCAGGAGAAGCCGCGTCAGGCGCGGATCGTCATGCACGATCCGCGCCTCAACGACCCGGCGCAGGAGATCGTGCGCACCGGCGATCTCGCCGCGGGCGAACTCGAGAGCGTGCTCGAGGTGCTCGAGGCGATGCGTCGCTGGCGCGAGGCCGAGCGCGAGACGAGCGAGGCCTCGCAGCGGTACATGAAGCTCGGCGCCAGCGACATGCGGGCGCTGCGCATGCTGATAGCCGCAGGCAATCAGGACGTGCCGATCACGCCCAGCACCATGGCCGGGCACCTCGGCATCTCGGCCGCGTCGACCACCAAGCTCCTCGACCGTCTCGAGCGGGGCGGCCACATCGTGCGGCTCGCCCACCCCGACGACCGCCGCAGCCTCGTCATCCAGGTGACGGAGCACACCCGGCACGCCGCCCGTGCCACGGTCGGCAGGGAGCACGCCAGGCGCTTCGACGCGATCGCCGCGCTCAGCTCCGAGCATCGCCGGGTCGTCGCCGACTTCTTCGACGCGATGACCGCGACGGCTCAGCGTGACGCTGTGTGACGATGCGATTCTGAGCGCCACCACCTCGCCGCGTACGTTTTCGGAGTCCCCCACGAGAGGAAGAACCCGAAAATGTCCCGCCGTTTCACCACCCTCGCAGCCGCAGCCGCAGCGGTCGCCCTCGCAGCCGGCCTCGCAGGCTGTGCCTCCGCCGACGCCGACAAACCAGCCTCGGGTGCCGACGGCGATGTCATCAAGATCGGCGTGGTCGGCAAGAGCGACCCCCAGTGGCCGGCATTCGAGAAGGCCGCCGAGGCCGCGGGCATCGACATCGAACTCGTCGACTTCGGCTCCTACGAGCTGCCCAACCCGGCACTGACCGAGGGCGAGATCGACCTCAACCAGTTCCAGCACGTCATCTACCTGGCGCAGTACAACCAGGCATCCGGCGAGGACCTTGCCGCCATCGGATCGACGCAGACCTACCCGCTCGGGCTGTACTCGTCGAAGTACGACGACGTGAAGGACATCGAGAAGGGCGAGACCGTCGCCGTCCCGGACGACGCGTCGAACCAGGCCCGCGGGCTGCTCGTGCTCCAGTCGGCGGGTCTCATCGAGCTCAAGGACGGCGGATCGCCGTTCTCCGACCTCAACGACGTCGACGAGGCGAAGTCGAAGGTCAAGGTCACCGCCCTCGAGGCGGCGCTCACCCCCGAGGCTCTGCCCGACGTCGCCGCGGCGATCATCAACAACGACTTCGTCGAGCAGGCGGGTCTCACGTTCGACGACGCGCTGTTCACCGACGACGCCTCCGACCCGGCCGCCGCGCCCTACGTCAACATCTTCGCCTCGCGCGCAGAAGACGTCGACAACAAGACGTACCTGAAGCTCATCGAGATCTTCCAGACCGACGAGGCGGTCCAGAAGGGCCTCTCGGAGTCGTCCGGTGGAACCGGCGTCACGGTCCAGCTCCCGCAGGCCGACCTCGAGAAGACGCTGGCGAAGGTCCAGAAGGACGTCGCGGACAACAGCTGATCCAGGTGGGTCTGAGAGAATCGGGCGGCGCGATCTGCGCCGCCCGATTCTCCGTGTCGCACGACAGCCGCCTGCCCCTGCTCGCATCCCGCACCCATCCGAAGCCGGAGTGAAACCCATGCCCATCGTCTCGCTCGAGAACGTGTCGAAGCGATACCCGTCCCCGCAGAGCGCGGGAGACCAGGTCACCGCCGTCGACGACGTCACCCTGCACATCGAGAAGGGAGACGTCTACGGGATCATCGGCTACTCCGGCGCGGGCAAGTCGACTCTCGTGCGCCTGATCAATGCGCTCGAGCCGGCGACCGCCGGCCGGATCACGGTCGGCGACATCGAGATCACCTCCCTCGGCGAGCGGCGGCTGCGCGAGGTGCGCAGCGGCATCGGCATGATCTTCCAGCAGTTCAACCTGTTCTCGGCGAAGACCGTCAGGGCGAACATCGCATACCCCCTCAAGCTCGCCGGCTGGTCGAAGGCCGACATCGACGCGAGGGTCACCGAGCTGCTCTCGTTCGTCGGCCTGAGCGACAAGGCGCGGTCGTACCCCGAGCAGCTCTCGGGCGGGCAGAAGCAGCGCGTCGGGATCGCGCGTGCGCTCGCCACCCGGCCCGCGATCCTGCTCGCCGACGAGGCGACCAGCGCGCTCGATCCCGAGACGACGCACGAGGTGCTCGCGCTGCTCAGGCGCGTCAACGAGGAGCAGGGCGTGACGATCGTCGTGATCACCCACGAGATGGACGTGATCCAGACGATCGCGACCAAGGTCGCCGTCATGGACCGCGGTCGCGTCATCGAGCACGGCGATGTCTTCGACGTGTTCTCCGCGCCCCGGCATCCGGCTTCGCAGCGTTTCGTCGGAACGGTCGTGAAGGGCATCCCCTCGCCGTCCGAGAGAGCGGTGCTGCGCGAGCGGCACAGCGGGCGTCTGGTGACGTTCTCGTTCCGCGACGGAGGCTCGTCTCAGGCGCAGCTCTTCGTCGACCTCGCCGAGGCCGGTCTCGACTTCGAGCTGGTGTTCGGCGGCATCAACGACATCCGAGGGCGCGCCTTCGGCCATCTGACCCTCGCGATCCGCGGAGACGAGCAGCGCATCGACGCCGCGCTCGCACGCATCGCCGAGCAGGTCGAAGTGACCGACATCGATCGGGAGGAGGAGCGCTGATGGATCGTCTCATCGAGCTCTCGCCGGAGTTCTGGCAGGCAGCGGTCGAGACGCTGTACATGGTGTCGCTGACGCTGCTGTTCGGCGGCATCCTGGGCGGGCTGATCGGCGTCGGCCTCTACCTGACCCGACCGGGCGGGATGCTGCAGAACCGGCCGGTGTCGTTCCTGCTCAACCTGTTCATCAACTTCTTCCGCCCGATCCCGTTCGTGATCCTCATCACCGTCCTGATCCCGTTCTCGCGCCTGGTCGTGGGCAGCGGCATCGGCACGAACGCGGCGATCGTCGCGCTCGTGGTGGCATCGATGTTCGCGATCGGCCGCATCGTCGAGCAGCATCTGGTCGGCGTGTCACCCGGCGTGATCGAGGCGGCGCGCGCGATGGGGGCCGGTCCGTGGCGCACGCTGTTCACCGTCGTGATCCCCGAGGCGCTCGGCCCGCTGGTGCTCGGCTACACCTTCGTCATCGTGGCGCTGATCGACATGACGGCGATGGCCGGCTACATCGGCGCGGGCGGACTGGGCAACTTCGCGCTCACCTACGGGCGTCGTCAGTTCGAGCCCGTCGTGATGTGGGCTGCCGTGCTGCTCATCGTGGTCTTCGTCCACCTGGCGCAGACGCTGGGAACATGGCTCGCCAGGCGGATCATGCGCCGATAGGCGCGAAGCGCAGGGTGCGCCGGGTGGTGAACTCGCGCGGCGCGCCGCTGAGCGGGTCGGTGAACCGCAGCTCGCGGGCGAGCAGCTGCAGCGGCCTGTCGAAGTCGTCCGGAGCCTCGGGCAGCAGGTCGGGGTAGAAGCCGTCGTGCAGGATGCCCGCGCCGAGGGCTGCCAGATGAACCCGCAGCTGGTGCATGCGCCCCGAGTGCGGGCGCAGCAGCGTGTGCACGACCCGATCGTCGAAGCCTCGCAGCTCGATGAGGGTCTCGGAGTTGGGCTCACGGGTGTCGTCGACCTTCACGCACACGTGCGCGCGCAGCTTCTCGATGTGGTTGCGGTGCACGATCGGGAAAGGACGACCGGCGAGAGAAGGGGATGCCGGATCCCACTCCGCGGGCAGCGCCGAGACAGCCTCGTACACCTTCTCGACCTGCCGGCGCTCGAACAGCAGCTGGTAGGCCCCGCGGGTCTCCGGCCTGGTCGAGAACATCAGCAGCCCGGCGGTCGCGCGGTCGAGGCGGTGGATCGGGGTCAGCTCGGGGATGCCGAGCAGGTTGCGCAGCCGGACCAGCGCCGAGTTCTGCAGGTACTTGCCGCCGGGAGTGGTCGGCAGGAAGTGCGGCTTGTCGGCGACGACCAGGTCGCGGTCGTGATGCAGCACCTCGATCTCGAACGGGATCTCGCGCTCGACCGGCGGCTCGCGGTAGTACCAGACGAACTCGTGTGCCCCGAGGGGGGTCTCGCGGTTCAGCGGCGTGCCGTCGCGGGCGACGATCTCGCCGCGGTCGAACCTGGCCAGCAGCCGTTCGGGCTCGAGGTGGAAGAAGCGCTCGGCCATGTATGCGCCGACCGTCGCCCAGGGGCCCGACATCGGCAGGTGCAGCCGTGTCGCGCCGACGCCGTCGCGCACCGGCAGAGGCGATGCCATCGCCATCAGGAATCGAAGCTCAGGCTGAGCTTGCGCAGCAGACCGGCGAGCCGCTCGCGGTCGCCGCGGGGGAGGGCACGCAGCAGCACAGCCTCGGCGTCGACGAGGCGGGTGATCGCGGCATCCACTCGAACCCGTCCGTCGTCGGTCAGGGTCACCAGCACGCTGCGGCCGTCCTGCGGGTCCGACTCGCGGCGGACGAAGCGGCGACCGACGAGACGGTCGATGCGGTTGGTCATGGTGCCGCTCGAGACCAGCGTCTGCTGCAGCAGCTGCTTGGGGGAGAGCTGGAAGGGTGCCCCCGCTCGGCGCAGCGCCGACAGCACGTCCCACTCCCACGGCTCGATGTCGCTGCGGCGGAACACGTCTCGCCGTGCGCGGTCGAGATGCCGCGAGAGACGGTCCATGCGCGAGAGCACCTCGAGCGGCGAGAAGTCGAGGTCGGGGCGCTGGGTGTTCCAGGCGCCGACGATCCGGTCGACCTCATCCGCCTCGCTCATCCGTCCATTATCGCGTGCCGCCGCTGCCGCCCGCTCCGTGCACGGCGGGGGCGTCAGGTGCGCCGTGGCAGAATTGACGAGCGGTCGCCGTCTCGGGCGGCAGAGACCGTGGTCCGCCGTGGTGTAACGGCAGCACGACAGCCTTTGGAGCTGTGAGGTTCAGGTTCGAATCCTGGCGGCGGAGCATGACGCAGAACAATCTGGCCATCGTCGTGCTCGCCGCAGGGCAGGGCACGCGCATGAAGTCCCGTCGTCCGAAGGTGCTGCACGAGATCGCCGGGCGCCCGCTCGTCGGTCACGTGCTCACCACCGCGCGCTCGCTCGGCGCCGCGCACATCGAGGTCGTCGTGCGGCACGAGCGCGAGCAGGTCGTGAGCGCTCTCGCCGCCGACTATCCCGACGCGATCTTCGTCGACCAGGACGACGTGCCCGGCACCGGTCGCGCCGTGCAGGTGGCGATAGATGCGCTGCCCGCCGACTTCGACGGCGACGTGCTCGTGCTCTCGGGCGACTGCCCGCTGGCCGACGCCGACACGCTCTCGGCCTTCCTCGACGAGCACCGCGCCTCCGGCGCGCCGGCGACCCTCATGACCGCCGTCGTCGACGACCCGACCGGGTACGGCCGGGTGATCCGCGACGCCGACGGCGGCGTCGACCGGATCGTCGAGCAGAAGGATGCCAGCGACGACGAGGCAGCGGTCAGCGAGATCAACGCCGGCATGTACGTCTTCCGCTCGGAGACGCTGCGTCGCTACCTGCCCGAGATCGGCGTCGACAACGCGCAGGGCGAGATGTACCTCACCGATGTGCCGGGGCTTCTCCGCCGTGACGGCGACCGCGTCGCGGCATCCGTCGTGTCCGACGTCTCGGTCACCTTCGGCGTCAACGACCGCGCTCAGCTCGCGCTCGTGGGCCGTCTGCTCAACCAGCGCATCGTCCGTCGCTGGCAGCGCGAGGGCGTCACGATCGTCGACCCCGAGACCACGTGGATCGACGACGACGCGAAGCTCTCGGCCGATGTGACGATCCTGCCCAACACCCAGATCCTGCGCGCCACGGTGATCGCGGCAGGCGCGACGGTCGGCCCCGACACCACGCTGGTCGACTGCGAGGTCGGCGAGGACGCCGTGGTCAAGCGCACGGATGCGAACCTCGCGGTCATCGGCGCGAACGCCACCGTGGGCCCGTTCTCCTTCCTGCGGCCGGGCACCGTGCTCGGCGCGGGCGGCAAGATCGGCGCCTACGTCGAGACGAAGAACGCCGAGATCGGCGAGGGCAGCAAGGTGCCGCACCTGTCCTATGTGGGCGATGCCACGATCGGGCGCGGGGTGAACCTCGGCGCCAGCACGATCACCGCGAACTACGACGACGTGAACAAGCACCGCACCGTGGTGGGCGACGAGGTGCACACCGGCTCGCACACGGTGCTTGTCGCGCCCGTTAGGCTGGGAGCCGGTGCGAAGACCGGTGCCGGCGCCGTCGTCCGCAAGGACGTCCCCGCGGGTGCCCTGGCCATGAGCGTCGCCCCCCAGAGGAACATCGACGGGTGGGTCGAGAAGAACCGAGCAGGCACGGGGGCAGCGGACGCTGCCGCCCGGGAACGATCAGCAGAATAGGCGACTGGCATGGGGCGCAAGAAGAAGACGGCTGCACTCGACCGTGAGAAGGGCGTCGCACCCGGACTCATCGCGAAGACGAAGAAGCGGCTGGTCGTCGCGGGCGGACGCTCGCATCCCGAGCTGACCGCGGCCGTCGCCGCGGCTCTCGGCCAGGAGGTCGCTCCCGTCGAGCACCGCACCTTCGCCTCGGGCGAGATCTACGCCCGGTTCGAGGTCTCGATCCGCGGCTGCGACCTGTTCATCGTGCAGTCGTTCGGTGAGCCGGTGAACGAGTGGCTCATGGAGACGCTGATCATGCTCGACGCGGCCAAGCGCGCGTCGGCGAAGCGGATCACCGTGGTCGCGCCGTACTATCCGTACTCGCGCCAGGACAAGAAGGGCCGTGGCCGCGAGCCGATCTCGGCCCGTCTCGTCGCCGACATGCTCAAGGTCGCCGGCGCCGATCGCGTCATGAGCGTCGACCTGCACGCCGCGCAGATCCAGGGCTTCTTCGACGGACCGGTCGATCACCTCTTCGCCAAGCCCGTGCTGCTCGAGCACTTCGAGGGAACCCTCACCGCCGAAGACCGCGAGACGCTCACGATCGTGTCGCCCGACATGGGCCGCGTGCGCGTCGCCGACACCTGGTCGGACAGCCTCGGCGCCCCGCTCGCGATCATCCACAAGCGCCGCGACCCGAAGGTCGCCAACCAGGTCTCGGTGCACGAGATCGTCGGCACCGTCGACGACCGCACCTGCCTTCTCGTCGACGACATGATCGACACCGGCGGCACCATCGTCAAGGCCGCACAGGCGCTCAAGGCGAACGGCGCCCGCAAGGTCATCGTCGCCGCGACGCACGCCGTGTTCAGCGACCCGGCATCCGAGCGCCTGCAGGACGAGTCGATCGACCAGGTCGTCATCACCGACACCATCCCGCTCACCGAATCGCGTCGCTGGGAGGGGCTCACGATCCTGCCGATCGCGCCGCTGCTCGCGACCGCGATCCGCCAGGTCTTCGAAGACGGCTCGGTCACGAGCATGTTCGGCGGAGACGCCTGAGTTCTGCTGCAACGCATATCGGGCACCCGGAATCCTCATAGCCGGATGCCCGAAGCTGGAGGCATGAACCAGCATCCCGTCGCCCGTACCGGAACCGCTCTGCTCGGCATCGCCGGCGCCCTCGTGCTCGCGGGATGCTCCGGCGCGGCAGACGCCGAGACGGGCGACGCGGCTCCGGGCACGTCGAGCGACGTGACCGCGCCGTACGCCGACGGCACGTACACGGCCGAGGGGTCGTATCAGACGCCCGAGACGGTCGAGACGATCGAGGTGACCCTCACGATCGCCGATGATGCGGTCAGCGATGTCACGGTGGTCGGCGACCCGATCGCCCCTGAGTCGAAGAACTACCAGGGGCAGTTCATCGCGGGCATCTCGGACGAGATCGTCGGAGTCAAGGTCGACGATCTCGACGTCGACCGCGTCGCCGGGTCGTCGCTCACGAGCGAGGGCTTCGACCAGGCTCTCGCGAAGATCAAGGACGAGGCCGCCGCCGCGGCCGAGTGAGACCGCATGCACGCCTGGCGGTTCGACGCCATCGGGACGCGCTGGGAGATCGAGACCGTCGACCCGCTCGACGACGGCGATCGTGCCCGGGTGCAGAGCATCATCGGCTCGTTCGACGAGACCTGGTCTCGTTTCAGAGACGATTCGGTCGTCTCTGCGCTGCGGGAGCGGGGCGGATCCGCGCCGCTGGATCCGGATGCTGCCGCCGACGCCCAGGAGATGCTCGACGTCTACCGTGAGCTGGATCTCGCGACGCACGGCGCGGTCAATCCGCTGATCGGCGCGGCGCTCGAGGCGCTCGGCTACGACGCGGCTCTGAGCCTGGAGCCAGGCCCCGCGCGGGAGGCGCCGGGCGACTGGCGCACTCGACTGCGTGCCGACGACGGGTCGCTGATGCTGGACGGCGCTGCCGTCATCGACGTCGGGGCGGTGGGGAAGGGCCGGCTGGTCGACCTGATCAGCGACGCGCTCGATGGCCTCGCCGGGCGGGTCACGGTCGACGGCAGCGGCGACCTGCGCGTCCGAGGCGGGGCGGCACGGGTGGCGCTGGAGCACCCGTACGATCCGAGCTCGGCGATCGGGGTGGTGGAGGTGGCGGATGCCGCCCTGTGCGCTTCCGGCGTCACGCGTCGCTCCTGGGCCGGCGGGCTGCACCACGTGCTCGACGGGCGCACGGGCCTGCCCGTTCGCACCTGGGCTGCCACCTGGGCGCTCGCGGGCGACGCGCTGCACGCGGATGCCGCGGCCACGGCGCTGTTCTTCGACGGGGGCGCGCCGCTCGCCGATCGATGGGGCGTCGAATGGGTGAGGATGTCGACGGACGGGCGCGTGGAGCGTTCGGCCGGATTCCCCGGTGAGGTGTTCACCGCGGGTGGTGGGCGGCGCCGGCGCCGTGAGGATACGGAAGAGTAGAACGGTGATCACTGCGTTTCTCGCCATGCGGCAGCGGGTGCTGGCCGTGCTGGGCGCCATCTCGATGTACCGTCTCGTGCTCTTCGCTCTCGCCGCACTGGCGGTGATCGCCCTCGGGCTCTCGCTCGCGGGTCTCGTCGGGCCCTCGGCGGGCGAGATCCTCGCGTCGTTCGCGGTGCTGACCGTGGCCATCTCCGTGGTCGACGCGGTCGCGCAGCGCGTGCTGCGCCTGCCGTGGCGCATCGAGTCGTCACTGGTCACCGCGCTCATCCTGCTCTTCGTGCTGCAGCCCTCGCTGACGCTCGCGGGTCTCGGCGGCACGGCGCTCGCCGGCGTGCTCGCCAGTCTCTCGAAGTACCTCATCGCGTGGCGCGGGCGCCACATCGTCAACCCGGCCGCGTTCGGCGCCGCGGTCGTGACGATCCTGGGGCTCGGTACCTTCTCCGCCTGGTGGGTGGGCACGCCGTGGCTGTCGCCGTTCGTCGCGCTGCTCGGACTCGTGGTGCTGTGGCGTACCGAGAAGGTGCGCCTCGTGCTCGTCTTCCTGGCCGTGGTCGTGATCGTCTCGGTGGTGCGCCAGGTGGTGCAGGCGCAGGCGTTCGGCGTGCCGTTCGACGCGGGCGATGCGCTCGTCAGCGCGGTGACGCAGACCCCGTATCTGTTCCTCGGGGCGTTCATGCTCTCCGAGCCGCTCACCCTGCCGCCTCGGCGGTGGCAGCAGTTCAGCGTCGCAGCGCTCGTGGGCGTGCTCGCCGGCTGGCCGATCGCGGTCGGCACGCTCTTCACTCTGGGGCAGGAGCGCGCGCTGCTGATCGGCAACCTGCTCGCCTTCGCCTTCGCGCTGCGCGGCTCGGTGCGTCTCATCCTCACCAAGCGCGAGTTCATCACCCCCACCGCACAGGAGCTCACCTTCCGGGCCAAGGGCCGCGTGCGGTTCATCGCCGGACAGTACGTCGAGCTGGAGGTGCCGCATCGCAATCCGGATGCCCGTGGCACGCGCCGCGAGTTCAGCATCGTCTCCGCTCCTGCCGACCTCCCGACGCTGCGCATCGCCTACAAGGACGGCGACCAGAAGCATCCCTCGAGCTACAAGCGAGCGCTCAAGGCGGCTGAGCCGGGGGCGGCGCTCGCGGTCACGGGCACCTGGGGCGACTTCGTGCTGCCGCGTGGCTCGTCACCCGTGCTCATGGTCGCCGCGGGCATCGGCGTGACGCCGTTCGTGTCGCAGCTGCGGCAGCTGCAGGCCACCGGCGTGAAGCGCGATGTCGTGCTGGTCTACGTCGCATCGGAGGCGGCAGAGCTCGCCTTCCGTGACGAGCTCGCCGCGACCGGTGCGCGAACGATCGTGTTCACGCGCGACGAGCCGGTCGATCTGCCGGCCCATTGGACCTGGGCGCAGGGCATCCGCCTCGACGCCGAGGGCCTGCAGCGCGTCGTGCCCGACCTCGCGAGTCGCCATGCGTTCATCTCGGGACCGCCGCGGCTCATCGCCGATCTGGCACCGGCGCTGCAGAAGGCGCGCGGCGTCACCACCGACGCGTTCGCCGGCTACTGAGGCTCCTGCCGCGGTCGCCCCGCCGCGCCCGCCTGCTCGGGTGCGAGCGGCTCTCGCGAGTCCGCGGTTCGCGGCAGGCGCACGGTGAAGACCGTGTCGCCGGGCTCGCTCTCGACCGAGATGGTGCCGCCGTGGCCCTCGACGATCGCCTTGGCGATCGCGAGCCCCAGCCCCGTGCCGCCCGTCTGGCGTGCGCGTGAGACGTCGCCGCGGGCGAAGCGGGCGAAGAGCTCTTCGCGCACGGCCGGGTCGATACCGGGCCCGTCGTCGTGCACGCGCAGCTCGGCTCCCGTCGGGGTGGCCGACACCGAGAGCGTGATCGTCGTGCCCTCGGGAGTGTGGGTCCGGGCGTTCGCGAGCAGATTGCCGACGACCTGATGCAGGCGACCCACATCGCCGGTCACCGTGATGGGCTCGCCAGGGGTCTCGAGCTTCCAGTGGTGGCCGGGGGCGGTGGGCTGCGCATCGGCGAGCGCCTCGACGGCGAGCTGTGAGAGGTCGACCTCGCCGTGCACGAGCTCCGCGCCCTCGTCGAGGCGGGCGAGCAGCAGCAGATCCTCGACGAGCCGGGTCATGCGCAGCGACTGCGCCTGGATGCGCTCCAGCGCCGAGGTCGTGTTCTCGACCGCGGGCGCGTCCTGCGACTGCCTGAGGGCGCGCAGCGACAGCTCGGAGTACCCGCGGATCGATGCCAGCGGCGTGCGCAGCTCGTGACTGGCGTCCGCGACGAACCGGCGCATGCGCTCCTCATTGCGCTGGCGAGCGGCGAGCGACGAGTCGACGTGGTCGAGCAGGGTGTTCAGCGCAACGCCCACCCTGCCCACCTCGGTGCGGGGGTCAGCCTCGTAGTCGGGCACGCGCTCGGTGATGCTCACCTCGCCTCGGTCGAGTGGCTGTCCGGCGACCCGGGATGCGGTGGCCGCGACGGCGCGCAGGGGGCGCAGCCCCATGCTGATGGTGAGCGCGGTCGTCAGCGCGAGCAGGATGAGCCCGCCCAGGGTCGCGAGAGCGATCACGGTGAACAGCGAGGTCATGGTGCGCTGCACCTCGGCCCGGGGGAGCCCGGTGATGACGACCACGTCGTTCTCGGTGCGGTCGACCGTCACACGGTACGAGCCGAAGTCGGGCAGGATGACGGTCGCGGATGTGGAGTCGTGCAGCGCCGAGGTGAGGGTGAGCAGGTCGGCTGCCGGAAGGCTCCGGCGGGTGTCCGGTGTCGCGATGACGCCGGAGGCGGCGGCGCTCGGCGGCAGCACGGCCACCAGCAGGCTGCCGTCGGAGACGATGCCGCCCTGGATCGCGGTCTCGGCCGTCAGCGCCTCGCCGCGCAGCGCGGCCCGCTGCGCGCGGTCGGTGACCAGCGCGGTCGTGACGTTCGACGTCGCGTCGAGCTGCTCCTGCAGGCCGTCCTCGAGCGTCTTGCCCAGCGTGGCGCTCGTGATGATGGCGACGATCACCAGGATGAGCGAGACGAACCCGATCACCGCGGCCATCAGCCGCGCCTGCAGGCTCAGCGGGTGGGGGAGCATGGGCTACTGCGGTGACTTGATCATGTAGCCGACCCCGCGCACGGTGTGCAGCAGGGGAGTGCGTCCGGCATCGATCTTCTTGCGCAGGTACGAGATGTACAGCTCGACCACCGACGACTTGCCGCCGAAATCGTAGCTCCACACGCGGTCGAGGATCTGCGCCTTCGACAGCACGCGCCGCTCGTTGCGCATGAGGAAGCGCAGCAGCTCGAACTCGGTCGCCGTCAGCTCGATCTCGTCGTCGCCGCGCATGACCTCGTGACTGTCCTCGTTCAGCGACAGGTCGGCAACGCGCAGGATCGACTGCTCGTCGTCTGCGTGGACCTGGCCGGAGCGGCGGATCACCGCGCGGAGCCGCGCGATCACCTCCTCGAGGCTGAACGGCTTCGTGACGTAGTCGTCGCCGCCGGCGGTGAGCCCGGCGATGCGGTCGGCGACGGCGTCCTTCGCGGTGAGGAAGACGACCGGCACGAGATTGCCCGACTCGCGCAGCCGGCGCAGCACGCTCATGCCGTCCAGGTCGGGCATCATGACGTCGAGCACCAGGGCATCCGGTTCGAACTCGCGCGCGACCTGCAGGGCCTCGAGTCCGGATGCCGCTGTGCGCACCTCCCAGCCCTCCATGCGCAGCGCCATGGCGAGCAGGTCGGTGAGCATCGGCTCGTCGTCAACGGCGAGGATGCGCAGCGGGGTTCCGTCAGGGCGACGAAGGTCGGGGTGCTCGGTGCTCATGCGACCATTCTCCGGTGCGTTTCATCGAGAATCCATAGGTTTTGCTATGAGCGCTCTGAGTCCGACTCGGTCGAAGGCAGCTCGGTCGCCTGCTGCTCCCATATCGAGCGCATCTCGTTCATGGTCCGCTCCATGATCGCGATCATCGCGGAGGCGGCCTTCTCGGCGTTGCCGGCCTGGATCGCGGTGGCGATGTCGACGTGCATCTGCAGCGCCTCGTGAGCGGGGTACTGGGGCATGAGCCCGTAGTGCGTGCGCCCCGAGAGCACCTCGTCGACGAGGTGATGCATCTTGGCGAACATCTCGTTGCCGCTCATCTCGAGCACCAGCGCATGGAACTCGCGGTCGAGCTGCAGGAACCCCTCGGTGTCGCCCTCGCGGCCGGCCGCCCACAGCCTGCCGGAGAGCCCGACGAGCTCGCTGGCCTGATTGAGGGGCGCTCGCAGGGCCGCGAGCCGAGCGGCAGCCGGCTCGATGGCGCCGCGCAGCTCGGTCAGCGAGCGCAGCTGAGCCACTCGGCTGGGGCCCGCCAGCCGCCAGCGGATCACCTGGAGGTCGTAGACGTTCCACTGGGCGAGCGGCTGCACGCGCACGCCCACCCGTCTCTTCGACACGACCAGGCCGAGGGCCTCGAGGGCCCGCAGGGCCTCCCTGACGACCGGGCGGGACACCTGGAAGCGGCCTTCCACCGACTCCGTGGTGAACGTGGATTCGGGCCCGATGGCTCCCGAGCAGATCTCGCGGCCGAGGGTGTCGAGCACGAGGTTGCGCAGGTCGCCCGTGACAGCGAGGGGCACGTGCGGCGGGGTCAGAGACGACGGCATGTGTAGAGCATATCTTTTCGGCAACAGGGGTTGAATAGTCATACTTTTGGTGGTTATCGTGTCAATAGGGCAGATGTAACCCCGCATCTGAACAGTGCCGCAGCGAGGAAGCCCGGCACAGGATGGAGTCACAGTGAAGTACGGATCCAAGCCCGCCCGCGTCATCGCGGCGGCAAGCATCGCCATGGTGGCAGGAGCGCTGGCAAGCTGCAGCTCCGCACCCGAGGTCGACCCGGAGGCCGGTATCGAGGGTCAGACGATCAGGGTCACTCTCGCCAACCACGTCTGGACCGAGAGCATCAAGGAGCTCATCCCGGAGTTCGAGAAGGAGACCGGCGCGAAGGTCGAGATCACGCAGCTCGCCGAAGACCAGCTCTCCGACCAGTACAACGTCAAGCTCAACGCGGGAACCGACGAGATCGACGTGATGATGTACCGGCCGCTGCAGGAGGGCAAGCTCTTCGCAGACAACGGCTACCTCGCCGACCTCACCGACCTCGCGGAGGGCGACAAGGAGTGGGACTGGTCCGACTTCCAGAAGGGCCCGGCCGAGCTGACGACCTACGATGACGAGATCGTGGGCGTGCCGATCATCACCGAGCGCACGGTGCTGTACTACCGCAAGGACCTGCTCGAGAAGGCCGGCCTCGAGGTGCCGACCACGCTCGAGGAGCTGGACGCGGCCGCGGCCAAGATCCACGAGCAGAACCCCGACATCGCCGGATACATCGGTCGAACCGGAAAGTCCGCCGCGGTCACCCAGTTCAGTGCCTTCCTCTTCAGCTTCGGCGGCAAGTGGATCACCGACGACGGCGAGTCCGCGATCGACAGCGACGAGGCGCGTGCCGCGTACAAGTTCTACGGCGACCTCATCAGCACGCACACCAGCGCGACGGTCAACCCCGAGATGAGCTGGCCCGAGGCGTTCGCCGTGTTCCAGCAGGGCAAGGCCGCGTTCATCGCCGACGCGGACAGCCTGTACAAGAACATGACCGATCCTTCGCAGTCGACCGTCGCGGACAGCGTCGGATTCGCGGCGTTCCCCGCGGGCGACGCCGGTGCGAAGCCCTACAACATCGCATCGTGGGGCCTCGCGATCAACGACGCCACCGAGAAGAAGGACGCCGCCTGGCAGTTCATCGAGTGGGCGACCTCGAAGCAGACGATGCTCGAGATGTCGAAGCTCGGCGTCTCCGGATCGCGCACCTCCGTCTGGGATGACGCGGATGCCACGGCCGACTACCCGGAAGAGCTGATCGAGGCCATCAAGATCAACGGCGAGAACGGCGTCGGCCAGGATCGCCCCCTGGTCATCCAGGTCGCGCAGGCGCGTGAGATCGTCGGCGACCCGATCGTCACCGCCATCGCCGGCGGCGACGTCGACGCGGCCGTAGACACCGCTGCCAAGGCCTTCGACGAGTTCCTCGCCGAAGACGCCGAGTAACGATCCGATCCCGCACCGCCCCGCCGTCGCGGGGCGGTGCGGACCGACCTTTGGACGCATCATGACCGCATCCCCGACCGTTCCCGAGGTGGGCGCTCGCGAGCGCTTCAGCCGCTGGGCCGACCGTCATCGCAAGTGGGTCCTCGCCGGCCCGTCGATGGTCTTCACCCTGCTGATGCTCGCCATCCCGCTGGGATGGACCATCTACCTCGGCTTCACCGACTCGAAGCGCTCGGTCCGCCGCGACTTCGACTTCATCGGCTTCGAGAACTACGCGGAGGCGCTGACCGACACCGAGCGCTTCTGGCCCTCGGTGGGCCGCACGGTGTACTTCACGGCCGGCGCCCTCTTCTTCGAGCTCATCCTCGGCATGATCATCGCCCTGCTGCTCTGGAAGCCGTTCCGCGGTCAGGGCGTGGTCCGCACGATCGTGCTGCTGCCCCTCGTCGCCACCCCCGTCGCCGTGGGCATGATGTGGCGCCTGCTGTTCGAGCCCAACATCGGGTTCGTCAACGAGATGCTCTCGTGGGTCGGCATCCCCCCGCAGCCCTGGCTCGCCGATCCCGCCACCTCGCTGTCGACCCTGATCTTCGTCGACGTCTGGCAGTGGACGCCGATGGTCGCCCTCATCCTGCTCGCCGGTCTCACCGGACTGCCCGAGGAGACGCAGGAGGCAGCCCGCGTCGACGGCGCGAACGCCTGGCAGCGCTTCTGGTTCGTCACCGTTCCTCTGATGCGTCCCGTGATCATCGCGGCCGTGCTGCTGCGCGGGATCGACGCGCTGAAGACGTTCGACATCCTCTACGCCACCAAGGGCAAGGGCGGCGGGTCGTCGCACGACGTCGAGACCCTGAACGTCTACGCGTACGGCCTGAGCTTCGACTACAACGAGTACGGCCTCGCCTCGGCGGTGCTGATCCTCTTCTTCCTCATCATCCTCGCTGTCATCTGGGTGCTGCAGATGCAGAGAAAGGGCCGGGAGTCATGACCTCCGCCACCCACACCCGCGCACTGGTCGCACCCGGGCCCGCGCCGCTGATCCGTCGCCGCAGGTTCCGCTGGAGCTCGGTGGGCCGCTTCGTCGGACTCGCCCTCATCGTGCTCGCCTTCCTCGGCCCCATCGTGTGGATGGTGCTCGCGAGCTTCAAGCTCAACGTGCAGATCTACGACGCCAGCCAGGCGCTGCTGTTCGAGCCGACGCTGCAGAACTACGACACGGTGTTCGACCCGAGCCGCGGCAACTACCTCGTCTACATCTGGAACTCGTTCTTCGTCGCGTTCATGGCGACGGGGCTCTCGCTGCTGCTCGCGGTGCCGGCCGCGTACGCCATGAGCCGGTTCCTCATGAACCGCTCGGCGCTGGTCGTGCTGCTGGCCCGCATCATCCCCGGCGTCAGCCTGCTGGTGCCGTGGTACTTCATCTTCGCCCAGCTGAAGATGACCGGCGGCTACCTGCCGCTGATCCTGTCGCACATGTTCGTGTCGCTGCCGCTGATCCTCTACATCATGATGTCGTTCTTCGACCAGCTCCCCGAGGAGCTCGAGGAGTCGGCGCAGGTCGACGGACTCACGGCGATCGGCGCGTTCTACCGCATCACGCTGCCGCTGTCCGTGCCCGGCATCGCGACCGCGACGATCCTGTCGTTCATCTTCTCGTGGAACAACTTCATGTTCGCGCTCGTGCTGGCCGGGCAGTCGACCAAGACGCTGCCCGTGGCGATCTTCGACTTCATCGGGTACGCCTCGATCGACTGGGGCGCGCTGATGGCGGCATCCGTCGTCGTCACCACTCCGATCATGCTGATCGCGCTGTTCACGCAGCGCTACATCGTCTCGGGCCTGACCGCCGGCGCGACGAAGGGATGACCATGTCGCACAGACCACCCGTCGCCATCGTCGTCATGGGCGTGCAGGGAATCGGCAAGACCACCACGGGACGGATGCTCGCGTCCCGCCTCGGGGTGCCGTTCACCGACGGCGACAGCCTGCACCCCGCCCGCAACGTCGCGCTGATGGCAGCCGGAACGCCGCTCGACGACGCCGACCGTGAGCCGTGGCTGCGGCTCGTCGGCGACACCATCGCCTCGCACGCCGCCACGGGCGGAGTCGTCGTCGCCTGCTCCGCGCTCAAGCGGGCGTACCGCGACACGCTGCGCGCTCATGCGCCCTCGCTGTACATCGTCGAGCCGTGGGGGCCCATCGAGCTGATCGCCTCGCGCATCGCGGCGCGCAGCCACGAGTACATGCCGCCGACCCTGCTGCAGTCGCAGTACGACACGCTCGAGCCCCTCGAGCCCGACGAGCGCGGCATCCGGGTGAGCGTCGAGCAGAGCCCGGATGACGTGGTCGAGGAGATCCTCTCCGACTACCTCGCACACGCGGGGGAGGCGGCATGAGCGCCATCGCCAGGGTCGAGGCGCTGCCGGTCGCGCCCCGCTGGCTGTTCGTGAGAATCGAGACCGATGACGGCCTCGTGGGCTGGGGAGAGGGCTCGCTCGAAGGGTACGCGGACGTCGTCGCGGCCGCTGTCGTCCAGTTCGCCGGCTATCTCGTCGGCAAGGACCCCGATCGCATCGAAGACCACTGGCAGGTGCTCACCAAGGGGCAGTTCTACCGCGGAGGAGCCGTGCTGGCCAGCGCGGTCGCCGGCATCGACCAGGCGCTGTGGGACATCAAGGGCAAGCGCCTCGGGGTGCCCGTGCACGACCTGCTCGGCGGCGCCGTGCGCGACCGCATCCGCGCCTACGGCTGGGTCGGAGGAGACGACCCCGACGAGGTCGCCGATCACATCTCCGCGCAGGTGGCCGTGGGTCTCACCGCCGTGAAGATGAACGCCTCGGGCCGGATGAGCAGAAACGGCTCCGTGGCCGAGCTCGATCGCGTCGTGGCCAGGGTGGCCAGCGCCCGCGAGGTGCTCGGCCCGGATCGCGACGTGGCGGTCGACCTTCACGGACGCTTCACGATCGCGACGGCCCGCCGGCTCGCGCCGCTGCTCGAGCCCCTGCATCCGTTCTTCCTGGAAGAGCCCGTCGTGCCTGAGAACACGCACATGATCGAGCGGATCGTGGAATCGACCAGCATCCCGATCGCGACGGGGGAGCGGCTGTACTCCCGCCAGGAGTTCATCCCGTCACTGCAGGCGGGCGTCGCCATCCTCCAGCCCGACCTGTCGCATGCCGGCGGCATCTCGGAGGTGCGCCGCATCGCGGCGATGGCGGAGGCCTTCGATGCGATGATCGCGCCGCACTGCCCGCTCGGCCCCATCGCGCTGGCGTCGTGCCTGCAGGTGGCGTTCGCCGCGCCCAACCACCTGATCCAGGAGCAGTCGATCGGCATCCACTACAACCAGGGCGCCGAGGTGCTCGACTACGTGGTCGACACCGAGCCGCTGCGCTTCGTCGACGGCTGCTTCGAGCGACTGACCGCCCCTGGGCTCGGCATCGAGGTCGACGAGAGCGCGGTCCGCGACGCGACATCCCGCTGGCAGCCATGGCAGAACCCCCTCTGGCGTCATCCTGACGGATCGGCGGCGGAGTGGTGAACGAACGAGAGGACAACCCGCAGTGATCATCGACAAGGCCGAGGTGATCGTCACCAGCCCCGACCGCAACTTCGTCACGCTCAAGCTCACCACCGACGACGGTCTGACGGGCCTGGGCGACGCCACCCTCAACGGACGCGAGATGGCCGTCGTCTCGTACCTGACCGAGCACGTCGTCCCGCTGCTCATCGGCCGGGACGCGCATCGGATCGAGGACACCTGGCAGTTCCTCTACCGCTCGGCGTACTGGCGCCGCGGCCCGGTCACGATGGCGGCCATCGCCGCCGTCGACGTCGCGCTGTGGGACATCAAGGCGAAGGCCGCAGGGATGCCGCTGTACCAGCTGCTGGGCGGAGCGAGCCGAACGGGTCTGCTCGCCTATGGGCACGCATCGGGGAAGTCGCTGCCCGAGCTCTTCGACAGCGTCCGCAGCCACCTCGACCAGGGCTACCGCGCGATCCGCATCCAGACGGGTGTCCCGGGTCTGAAGTCGATCTACGGGATCGCCTCGAACGCGACCTTCGAGGCGAACGCCGGCACGCGGTACGACCACGAGCCCGCCCAGCGCGGCGCCTACCCGTCCGAAGAGGACTGGGACACCCGCAGCTACCTGCGGCACGTGCCGACCGTCTTCGAGGCCGTGCGGAACGAGTTCGGTCCCGAGCTGCCGCTGCTGCACGACGGCCATCACAGGATGACCCCGATCCAGGCCGCGCAGCTCGGCAAGTCGCTCGAGCCGTACGATCTGTTCTGGCTCGAGGACTGCACGCCCGCTGAGAACCAGGAGGCGCTCCGCCTGGTCCGTCAGCACACCACGACCCCGCTGGCGATCGGCGAGATCTTCAACACCGTCTGGGACTATCAGCAGATCATCCGCGAGCAGCTGATCGACTACGTGCGCAGCGCGGTCACCCACACCGGCGGCATCAGCCACCTCCGACGCGTGCTCGACTATGCGGCGCAGTACCAGATCCGGTCGGGCATGCACGGGCCGACCGACATCTCGCCGGTCGGCATGGCGGCGGCGATGCACCTCGGCCTGGCGATCCACAACTTCGGCATCCAGGAGTACATGCAGCACGGCAGCAGGACCGATGCCGTGTTCCAGCAGTCGTTCACCTGGCAGGGGGGAATGCTGCACCCCGGCGACGAGGCCGGGCTGGGGGTGCAGCTCGACCTCGATGAGGCGGGGAAGTACCCGTACCAGCAGGCCTACCTGCCCTACAACCGTCTCGCCGACGGCACCGTGCACGACTGGTGAGCTGAGACAGAGAGAAGGGGGCCGCGGCGATGCCGCGGCCCCCTTTCTGCTCAGTGCGTCGCTCAGTGCGTGTCGACCGCCGGGATCTCGGTGCGGTCGCCCGACCACAGGGTGTGGAAGGTGCCGTCCTTGTCGATGCGACGGTAGGTGTGCGCGCCGAAGAAGTCGCGCTGGCCCTGCACGAGCGCCGCAGGCAGGCGCTCCGCGCGGATGCCGTCGTAGTACGACAGCGACGACGAGAACGCCGGAGCAGGGATGCCGGCCTGAGCCGCTGCGATGACCACGCGGCGCCACGAGGCCTGACCCCGCGAGAGGGCCTCGGCGAAGTACGGTGCGGTGAGCAGCGCGGGCAGGTCGGGCTCGCCCGCATACGCCTCCGCGATGCGGTTGAGGAACTGGGCGCGGATGATGCATCCGGCCCGCCAGATCTTCGACACCGCGCCGAGGTCGATCGTCCAGCCGTACTCGACGGCGCCGGCGCGGATCTCGTCGAAGCCCTGGGAGTACGCGACGATCTTCGACGCGTACAGCGCCAGGCGCACGTCCTCGATGAAGGCATCTGCGTCGTCGACGACGAAGTCGCCCTCCGGGCCGGGCAGGTGGGCGGCGACGGCGCGCTGCTCGGGGTGCGATGAGAGGGAGCGGGCGAAGGTGGCCTCGGCGATGCCCGATACAGGCACGCCGAGAGCGAGGGCGGTCTGCACGGTCCATGCGCCGGTGCCCTTGGCGCCGGCCTGGTCGACGATCACGTCGACCAGCGGCTGACCCGTCTCGGCGTCGATCTGACGCAGCACCTCGGCGGTGATCTCGATCAGGTACGACTCCAGCTCGCCGGTGTTCCACTCGGCGAAGATGTCGGCGATCTCGGCGGGCGACTTGCCCGTGCCGCGACGGATGAGGTCATAGGCCTCTGCGATGAGCTGCATGTCGGCGTACTCGATGCCGTTGTGCACCATCTTCACGAAGTGGCCGGCACCGCCGTGTCCGACGTGCGTCACGCAGGGCTCGCCCTCGGCGACTGCGGCGATCGACTTGAGGATGGGGCCGAGGGTCACCCACGACTCGTCCGACCCGCCGGGCATGATGCTCGGGCCCAGCAGGGCCCCCTCCTCGCCGCCCGAGATGCCCGCACCGACGAAGTTGATGCCGGTCTCGCGCACCGCCTGCTCGCGACGGATCGTGTCGGGGAAGTAGGCGTTGCCGCCGTCGACGATGATGTCGCCTGGTTCGAAGACCCGCACCAGCTCGTCGATGACGGCGTCGGTTCCGAGTCCGGCCTTGACCATGATGATCGCGGTGCGCGGCTTCTGCAGCGACGCGGCGAACTCCTCATAGGAGAACGTCGGCACGAAGCCCGCCTCCGGATGCAGCGACACGAGCTCGTCGGTCTTCGCCCGCGAGCGGTTCAGGACCGCCACCGTGTTGCCCTCGCGGCTGGCGAGGTTGCGGGCCAGGTTCGAACCCATGACGGCGAGTCCGACGACTCCGATGTTGGCTGCGGCTGTGGGCACAGGGATCTCCTCGGTGGTGAAGGGGTGATCCCAGAGTATCGGTGCTGAACGGTCGGGATCCGTTCGTTTCATCGGCTCGCGCGCACGATCGGCGCATGGGCCGTGAGGCGGAGCCGGCCGCCCGGCGGTCAGTCCTTGCGGTAGCCCGAGCGTCCCATCGAGAACATCGCGGCGAACGAAGACACGACGCCGCAGACGGCGATCGCGCCGATGATCCAGAGGACGACGTGCGAGAGGAAGGCGGCATCGAGCATGCCCACAGCCTATCGACCTTTCGGGTACCATGGAGGAGTTCCTCGGCGAGGGAGCGCGCTCATGCGCGCATCCGTTATCGACGCGGTGACGTGAGCCCGGTGGTCGGCTGGATATTCAGCCGCACAGCGTCTCGCCTCCTCGTGTCCGCACCCGAGGCTTCCGAGACCATGACCATCGCGCGGCCCCGTCCCGCGTGCCTGAAGGAGAACAACATGTCTGACGAGAACAAGGTCGTCGCCGAGACCCGCACCAGCTTCGGCAAGGGCTTCGCCCGCCGCCTGCGCGCTGCAGGCAAGATCCCCGCCGTCATCTACGGCCACGGCACCGAGCCCGTGCACGTCGCGCTGCCCGGCCACCAGGTGTCGCTCATCATCCGTCGCGCCAACGCGCTGCTCGACCTCGACATCGACGGCACCTCGCAGCTCGCCCTCGTGAAGGACGTGCAGAAGGACCCGGTGCACCAGATCATCGAGCACATCGACCTCCTGGTCGTGAAGAAGGGCGAGAAGGTCTCGATCGACCTGCCCGTCGTCGTGACCGGCGAGTCGTTCGCGGGCACCATCGCGACCCTCGACGCCACGACCCTCGCGGTCGAGGCGGAGGCCACGCACATCCCCGAGAACGTCGAGGTCTCGGTCGAGGGCCTCGAGGAGGGCGCGCACATCACCGCCGCCGACGTGAAGCTGCCCAAGGGCGTCACGCTCGTCGCCGACCCCGAGACCCTCGTGGTCGCCGTCTCCGTCCCGGCTGCACCGGTCGAGGACGAGGCTGAGGGCGACGCCGAGGCTCCGGCCGAGGACGCCGCTGAGGCTCCGGCCGAGGAGGCCGCCGCGGAGTGATCCGCTGACGAACCTGACGGAGGGGGCGCGATCTGATCGCGTCCCCTCCGTCATATCCCGCAGTCCTCCACCATCCCCGATCCGCCCGCCCGAGAGGAACAGGCATGACCACCACCTGGCTGATCGTCGGCCTCGGCAACCCCGGCCCGCGCTATGCGCCGACCCGCCACAACATCGGGCAGATGGTCGTCGACGAGCTGGCCGATCGTCGCGGTGAGCGGTTCCGCGAGCACAAGGCGGGGGCACGTGTCGTCGAGACGCGTCTTCGGCCAGGCGGCGATCGCATCGTCCTCGCCAAGCCCAACTCCTACATGAACACGTCGGGCACCCCGGTCGCTGCGCTCGCACGCTTCTACTCGGTCGAGCCCGAGAACGTGATCGTCGTGCACGACGAGCTCGACATCCCGTTCGACAGCATCCGCCTGAAGATCGGGGGCGGCCATGGCGGGCACAACGGGGTGCGGGACATCGCGCGCACCCTCACGACACCCGACTTCCTGCGCGTGCGCGCGGGCATCGGCCGTCCGCCCGGCAGGCAGGATCCTGCAGACTGGGTGCTCGCGCCGTTCGGCTCAGTGGAGTCGAAGACCCTGCCGATCTTCATCTCCGACGTCGCGGATGCCGTGGAGCAGCTCGTCGAGGATGGTCTGCTGGCGGCCCAGCAGCGGCATCACTCCCGCTGAGCCGCGTCGCCCGACGGTCAGATCGTCGAGCCGAAGGCGATGCCGTTGCCGATGCCGTACATGAGGGTGACGGCGAGGAAGAAGAGCACCGGCCCCAGTGCCGCGATCACGATCGCGGCGATGCCCATCCCTCGTCCGCGGCGGCGCGCGATGGCGATGATCCCGGCGACGATGGCGAAGATTCCGAGCGCCGTGCCGAGCCAGAACATGATCTCCGCCCACAGCGTCTCGATGCGGGCGGGGGAGAGGGCGGCGATCACGACGTCCCCCGTCACGCTGACGAGTTCGTCGACCGAGACGAGGAGTCCGATCTGCAGGGCGAGCACGCCGGCGACGATCGGGGTCACGAGGGTCGCGACGATCGCAGAGGCGAGCGCCAGCGCTCCCGTCCGGCGCGACGGGCGCACCGGCGCGGGCACCGCGTAGCCGCCGATCGGAGCGTGGTAGCCGCCGACCGGAACGCGGTACGCGCCCGGCGGCGGCGCCTGCGGCACAGGCGCACCGGAATCGATCGTCGGCCCCTGCGGCGTCGGCCGAGCTCCGTCTGCCGACGGCAGAGGCCCTCCGGGCGGAACGAACGGATCGGACATCAGGCTCCTCAGACGCGGCGCAGCAGGCCGACGCGGTCGTAGACGTCGGCGAGGGTGGCGTCTGCAACGGCGTCGGCCTTGGCGGCGTTCACCGCGAGCAGACGGTCGAGCTCTGCGGGGTCATCGAGCAGTGCGTTCGCGCGCTCGCGCACAGGACCGAACTCGTTCACGACGACCTCGGCCAGGCCCTTCTTGAAGTCGCCGTAGCCGCGGCCCGCGTACTCGTCCTCGATCGAGCCCACCTGGCGCCCGGTGAGGGCGGCGTAGATCGTGAGCAGATTCGAGACGCCCGGCTTGTTCTCGCGGTCGAACCGCACCGATCCCTCGTTGTCGGTCACGGCACGCATGATCTTCTTCGCCGACTTGGCGGGATCGTCGAGAAGCCACAGCACTCCCGCGTCGCTCTCGGCGGATTTCGACATCTTGGACGTGGGGTTCTGCAGGTCGTAGATGCGCGCAGTGTCCTTCTGGATCACCGGGGTGGGAACCGTGAAGGTCTTGCCGAACCGGCTGTTGAAGCGCTCGGCGAGATCGCGCGTGAGCTCGACGTGCTGCTTCTGATCGTCGCCGACTGGCACCAGCTCGCTCTGGTAGAGCAGGATGTCGGCGGCCATCAGCACCGGGTAGGTGAACAGGCCCACCGAGGTGGAGTCCTGCCCGTACCGCTGCGACTTGTCTTTGAACTGCGTCATGCGGCCGGCCTCGCCGAACCCGGTGATCGTGCTGAGGATCCAGGCCAGCTCTGCGTGTGCGCGCACATGCGACTGCACGTAGAGGGTGGACTTCGACGGCTCGATGCCCGCGGCGATGTACTGCGCTGCGGTGCGGCGCGTCTTCTCGCGCAGCTCTTCCGGGTTCTGCGGCACGGTGATCGCATGCAGGTCGACGACCGAGAAGAACGCGTCGTACGAGCTCTGCATGTCACGCCACTGCAGAAGCGCCCCGATGTAGTTGCCGGCCTGGAGGGAGTCGGCGGAGGGCTGCATTCCTGAGTAGAGGCGTGGTTTCGTCACGGGTCAATCCTATGGGGCGGTGTCGTGCGCTTCCGCGCGGCGGCGGGCACCGTGCAGCGCTCGCAGCCGTGATCGTGTGGTGATCAGTACGTGTAGTCGACGATCACGGGCGCGTGATCGCTCCAGCGCTCGGCGTAGGTCGCGGCGCGCGCGACCGTGTAGCCGGTGGCGCGTCCGGCGAGGGGCGGCGTGGCGAGGTGATAGTCGATCCGCCATCCGCTGTCGTTGTCGAATGCCTTGCCGCGCATCGACCACCACGTGTACGGGCCGGGCACCGGACCGTGATGCGCTCGCCCCACGTCGACCCACCCGAGGCCGAGACCGCCGCCCTCCGTCGCGAACGAGCGGGTGTCGCTCAGTTCACCGACCATGCCGCGGCCGATTCCCTCCTGCCCGAGCACGACCTCGCCTGCTGCCCCCAGGAAGCGATCGAAGTACGCCCGCTCGCGCGCGAGGAAGCCGGACTTTTTCACGTTGCCCTTCCAGTTCAGGATGTCGAAGGGCTGGTGGCCCACGTTGAGGTCTCCCGTCACGAGCGCGTGCGCGTCATCGGCGCCCAGCTGCGCCATGCGCGACCCCATCGCGTCGAGGAACTTCCACTTCTCGATCTGCTTGGGGGTGTCTGCCTCGCCGGAGTGCACGTAGGCGCTGACGACGGTCAGCGGCACACCGCCGATCTCGAAGTCCGCCTCGAGCCAGCGGCCGGCCGAGTCGAAATCGTCGGGACCCAGCGCAGTGCGGGAGGCGAGTGCGGGGGTTCGGCTGAGCACGGCGACGCCGGCGCGGCCCTTCGCGGTGGCGGCGTCGTGGAGCACCGACCAGTCGGGGAACGCCTCGAGAAGATGCTCGTCCTGGCCGCGCACCTCCTGCAGCGTCAGGATGTCGACGTCGGCTGTCTCCAGCCAGGAGTGCATCCCGTTGCGCACGGCCGCGCGGATCCCGTTGACGTTGACAGAGGCGATACGCAGATGGGGCATGGCATCCAGCCTAATGAGGGCTGCCGACACCGCGGCTCTGCTCCGCCTCGTCCAGCTCGGCCGCCGCATCCGCCCACTCCGCCTGCGCGGTGAGCAGCTCGGCTCGTCGCGCTCGGCGCCGCCACCATGACGCCCGCTGCAGCTCCGCGCCGGCGGCCCGCACCCGCTCACGGGCCCGACGCTCGGCCTCGACCAGCCGGGCTCTCTGCTCCGCAGCGGGATCCGGTCGCTCGAGCGGCTCGTCCCGATCGTGCGCACTGAGCGCGATCCACGTCGCCGCCAGCAGAATGAGCACCGCGACGATCCGGCACCACAGCAGCAGCGCCACCATCACGGCGAACGTCGCCAGCAGCGGATTGCCCGGACTGTGCGCGAACAGCAGGCCGGCGCCGAGCTGCGACGCGGCCACCAGGACGCCGCCCAGTGTCGCCCCCGGCCAGATCCGTCGCCAGCGGATCGAGGTCCCGGTCAGGAATCGCACGAGAAGAGCGATCGCGGTCGCGTCGATGCTCACGATGACGAGCACCGACGAGGCGCGCACGAGGGCTGCGTACGGCACGCCGCCGAGCTGCCAGCCGAGCAGCTCGAGCAGGCCGCCCAGCGCCCACACTCCGGCGACAGAGAGCACTGCACCCGCGAGCAGGGCGATGCCGAATGCGAGCGCGCCGAGCGCGTCGCGCAGCTTGAGCAGCAGGTAGCTGCGCGAGTCGAAGGGAAGGCCGAACATGTTGCGCACGGCGCGGCGGGTGAAGGTGACCGCGCCGATCGCAGCCCAGATCGACACGGCGGCCGCGATCGCGCCGGTGACGGTGAAGCTGCTGGTCGCCGCCACGGCGATCTCGCGCACATCGTCGGGCGTGGCGAGGCCCGTGCCCGCCTCGTCGATGATGCCGGGCAGGTAGCTGTTCGCGATCCGGATCAGCGCCTCTACGGCGGGTTCGCTGCCGCCCAGCCATACACCCACGACGGCGAACGTCACGTAGATCAGCGCCGACAGCGCGAACAGAGCCTGATAGGCCATTCCGGCCGAGAGCAGGAACCCGTTGCGGCGCAGGAAACGGCGCCAGACGCGCACGGGGAACAGCGCGGCCACCCGACGCGCCCATACAGCAGCGCGCCCGGCTGAACGAGTCAGTCGGGCGCGCACGGTGCTGTCTGCGCTCAGCGGCCGCCGCCGCGCAGCACTGCCTGCTTGACCTCGGCGATCGCCTTGGTCACCTCGATGCCGCGGGGGCATGCCTCGGTGCAGTTGAAGGTGGTGCGGCAGCGCCACACCCCCTCCTTGTCGTTGAGGATGTCGAGACGCACGTCTCCGGCGTCGTCGCGCGAGTCGAAGATGAAACGGTGGGCGTTCACGATCGCCGCCGGGCCGAAGTACTGGCCGTCGGTCCAGAAGATGGGGCACGACGAGGTGCACGCGGCGCACAGGATGCACTTGGTAGTGTCGTCGAAGATCGCGCGGTCGGTGATCGACTGCACGCGCTCCTTGCCCTTCTCGGGGGTGGAGTTCGCGATCAGGAAGGGCTGCACCTCGCGGTAGGAGGCGAAGAACGGCTCCATGTCGACGATGAGGTCCTTCTCGAGCGGCAGGCCCTTGATGGCCTCGACGTAGATGGGCTTCGAGATGTCGAGGTCCTTGATGAGCGTCTTGCAGGCCAGGCGGTTGCGGCCGTTGATGCGCATGGCGTCGGAACCGCAGATGCCGTGCGCGCAGGAACGACGGAACGAGAGCGAGCCGTCGACCTCCCACTTGATCTTGTGCAGAGCGTCGAGCACACGGTCGGTCGCGTAGAGCTCGACGTCGTAATCCACCCAGCGCGGCTCCTCGTCGACCTCGGGGTCGAAGCGGCGGATGTTGAAGGTGACCAGGAAGGACTGCACCCCCGAGTCGTCGGCGGCGTCGGCTGGTGCCTCTACGACATCGGTCATGATCAGTACTTCCTCTCCATGGGCTGGTAGTTCGTGACGACCACGGGCTTCCAGTCCAGCTTGATGTGGTCCGAGGCGTCGGAGGAGTGCGCGTCTCCCACCAGGTACGCCATCGTGTGCTTCATGAAGTTCTCGTCGTCGCGCTTCGGGAAGTCGTCGCGCATGTGGCCGCCACGGCTCTCCTTGCGGTTGCGGGCGGCGTAGACGACGACCTCGGCGATGTCGAGCAGGAAGCCGAGCTCGACGGCCTCGAGCAGGTCGGTGTTGAACCGCTTGCCCTTGTCGTCGACGTGGATGTTCTTGTAGCGCTCGCGCAGCTCCTCGATGACGCCGAGCACGTGGGTCAGCGACTCCTCGGTGCGGAACACCTGGGCGCCCTTGTCCATCTCGTCCTGCAGCTTCTTGCGCAGCACGGCGATGCGCTCGGTGCCCTGGTTGTTCCGGAGACCCTCGACCATGTCCTTGACGAATCCGGCGGGGTTCTCGGGCAGCGGCACGAAGTCGGCGGTCTTGACGTACTCGACCGCGTTGCGCCCTGCCCGCTTGCCGAACACGTTGATGTCGAGCAGGGAGTTGGTGCCGAGGCGGTTCGAGCCGTGCACCGACACGCATGCGCACTCGCCGGCGGCGTACAGGCCTGGGACGACTGTGGAGTTGTCGGAGAGCACCTCGGCGTCGTTGTTGGTCGGGATGCCGCCCATCGCGTAGTGCGCCGTCGGCATCACGGGGACGGGCTCGACGACAGGGTCGACACCGAGGTAGGTGCGCGCGAACTCGGTGATGTCGGGGAGCTTGGTCTCGAGCACCTCGGCGCCCAGGTGCGTGCAGTCGAGCAGCACGTAGTCCTTGTGAGGGCCGGCGCCGCGTCCGTCGAGCACCTCCTGCACCATGCTGCGCGCGACGATGTCTCGCGGGGCGAGGTCCTTGATGGTGGGGGCGTAGCGCTCCATGAAGCGCTCACCCGAGGCGTTGCGCAGGATCGCGCCCTCACCACGGGCGCCCTCGGTGAGCAGGATGCCGAGGCCTGCGAGGCCCGTCGGGTGGAACTGGAAGAACTCCAGGTCCTCGAGCGGCAGCCCCTTGCGCCAGACGATGCCGACGCCGTCACCGGTGAGGGTGTGCGCGTTCGACGTGGTCTTGAAGATCTTGCCGAAGCCGCCGGTCGCGAAGATCACGGCCTTGGACTGGAAGACGTGGAGGTCGCCGGTGGCGAGGTCGTACGCGACGACACCCGCGACCTGCGTGGCGCCCGATGCGTCCTTCACGGTGATCAGGTCGAGGACGTAGAACTCGTTGAAGAAGTTGATGCCGAGCTTGACGCAGTTCTGGAACAGGGTCTGCAGGATCATGTGACCCGTGCGGTCGGCTGCGTAGCAGGCGCGGCGGACCGGGGTCTTGCCGTGCTCGGCCGTGTGGCCGCCGAAGCGGCGCTGGTCGATCTTGCCGTCGGGCGTGCGGTTAAACGGCAGACCCATGTTCTCGAGGTCGATGACCGCGTCGATGGCCTCCCTTGCGAGGATCTCAGCCGCGTCCTGGTCGACGAGGTAGTCGCCGCCCTTGACGGTGTCGTAGGTGTGCCACTCCCAGTTGTCGTCCTCGACGTTCGCCAGGGCCGCAGCCATGCCGCCCTGCGCCGCGCCGGTGTGCGAGCGCGTGGGGTACAGCTTGGTGATGACGGCCGTTCTGGCGCCGGGGCCGGCCTCGATGGCGGCGCGCATGCCGGCGCCGCCGGCGCCGACGATCACGATGTCGAACTGGTGGTAGTGCACGCCGTCGCGCACGACGGAGTCAGAGGTCTGCGTAGTCAATGATCTGCCTTCTTCGCTTACTTGCCCAGTGCCTGGCAGGTCTCCCACATCGAGCCGTCCTCGAGGACGCCCGCGCAGGGGTCGAACGTGAACACCACGAGGGTGCCCAGGATGATGAGGAGCGCCGCCGCCAGGCCCAGCGCCCAGACGAGCGCCTTGCGGGCCTTCTCGTTGGTGACGTAGTCGTTGACGATGGTGCGCATGCCGTTGGAGCCGTGCAGCAGCGCCAGCCACAGCATCAGGACGTCCCACCACTGCCAGAACGGCGTGGCGAACTTGCCGGCGATGAACGCGAAGTCGAGCTGGTGGATGCCCTCGTCGACCATGAGGTTCACGAACAGGTGGCCGAAGATCAGCACGACGAGCAGCACGCCCGAGCCGCGCATGAACAGCCATCCCCACTTCTCGAGGTTGACTCCGCGCTGACGACGGGCGACGGGCACAGCGGTCTGCGTGGTCATCAGTGACCCCCTCCGAATCCGGCGAACGCGAGCGACAGGTGACGCGGCACGAAGCCGAGCATCACCACCGCCCACAGCCCGAGCACGATCCAGAACAGCTGACGCTGGTACTTCGCGCCCTTCGACCAGAAGTCGACGATGATGATGCGCAGGCCGTTGAACGCGTGGAACGCGATGCCGGCGACCAGCACCACCTCTCCGAAGGCCATGACGGGGTTCTTGTAGGTGCCGATCACCGCGTCATACGCCTCGGGCGACACGCGGATGAGCGAGGTGTCGAGGACGTGCACCAGAAGGAAGAAGAAGATCGCGACGCCGGTGATGCGGTGCAGCACCCACGACCACATGCCTTCGCGGCCTCGATACAGTGTGCCGCGCGGGGACCGTGAGGTGGTCTCCGAAATCGACGGTGTCAAGCGTGTGCTCGTGGACACGTCGTCCTCCCTGATCGATGAGACGTCGTGCATGCATCCGGGCACGCCCGACCTCACTCATCCTATTCCTGTCAGAAGGCTGGGTGCGACGAAGGGCACCCTTAGCCGCCGATCCCTGTCTCACGGCCGGGGGTCAGGCGGACGGGCGCTGCGAAGGGCGCCCCCAGCGGCCCGGCTAGGGTGTGAGGCATGTCGCGAATCGATGACTTCTACGCGGTGATCCCCGCGGGCGGGATCGGCAGCAGGCTGTGGCCGCTGTCGCGCGCGGATGCCCCCAAGTTCCTCCACGACCTGACGGGCTCGGGCCACTCGCTGCTGCGCGACACGTGGGACCGGCTGGCTCCGCTGGCGGGGGAGGACCGCATCGCGGTGGTGACGGGGCGCGCGCACCGCGCCGCGGTGGAGGCGCAGCTGCCCGGCATCCCGGACGCGAACGTGTTCCTCGAGTCCGAGCCGCGCGAGTCCGCCGCGGCGATCGGGCTGGCCGCCGCCATCCTGCACCGGCGCGATCCGGATGTGATCATCGGCTCATTCAGCGCCGACCACGTCATCCGCGGCACGCGCGTGTTCGAGTTCGCCGTGCGAGACGCCGTCGAGGTGGCCCGCGAGGGGTACATCTGCACCATCGGGATCACGCCGACCGAGCCCGCCGTCGGCTTCGGGTACATCGAGAAGGGGGAGGAGCTCGTCGTCGACGGCGCGCGCGAAGCCGCCCTCGTGAAGCGCTTCGTCGAGAAGCCCGACCTCGAGACGGCGAAGGCCTACGTGGCCGATCGCGCCCACCTCTGGAACGCCGGCATGTTCATCGCCAAGGCGAGCGTGCTGCTCGACGAGCTGCGGGAGAACGAGCCGGAGCTCCACGCCGGCCTCATCGAGCTGGCCGAGGCCTGGGACGACCGCGAACGCCGCGGGCCCGCGGTCGACCGCATCTGGCCGAGGCTGAAGAAGATCGCCATCGACTACGCCGTCGCCGAGCCGGCCGCGGAGCGCGGGCGTCTCGCCGTCGTCCCCGGCCACTTCGACTGGGATGACGTGGGCGACTTCGCCTCGCTCACCAAGCTCATCACCAACGGTCGCAAGAACGACCTCGCCGTGCTCGGACCGCGAGCTCGGGTGCTGTCGGATGCCGCGAGCGGGATCCTCGTGTCTCAGACGACGCGCGTGATCAGCCTCGTCGGAGTGCAGGACATCGTGGTGGTCGACACCGACGACGCCCTGCTGGTCACGACCGTCGAGCACGCCCAGCGGGTCAAGGGGGTCGTCGAGTCGCTCAAGCTCACCGGTCGGGATGACGTGCTCTGACCCGCGGCTGTGAGGCACGTCCAAGCGCTCTCGCCAGTCATGATTGCGGATTTGTAACCTTTCGCCAGCACTTCCGGGCCGGGCGTGCACGAATCCCGTAACACTGGGTAACCTCGATCGATCCGCGATGTCCGCGGAACTTTCCCGGGAGGCATGAGTGTCCATCTCCATCACCAAGAAGCTGCTCGGCGTCACAGTCGCCGCCGGTGTCGTTCTGAGTCTCGCCGCGTGCGGCCAGGCTCCCGCTGACAAGCCGGCAGGCGACGGCGACAACCCCGCCGCATCCGACTTCCTGCCCTGCATCGTGTCCGACATGGGCGGCTTCGACGACAAGTCCTTCAACCAGCTCTCGTTCGAGGGTGCGAAGAAGGCCGCCGACGAGCTCGGCGTCGAGCTCAAGGACGTGCAGTCGAACGCCGAGACCGAGTACGGCCCCAACGTGACCAACCTGGTCGACGAGGGCTGCGACGCGATCGTCGCCGTCGGCTTCGCGCTGTCGCAGGCGACCGTCGAGGCGGCCACCGCGAACGAGGACATCGACTTCATCCTGGTCGACGACGCGGCCGACAACGACTTCAACGGCGAGAAGGACGCGGCCAACGTCAAGCCGCTGCTCTACAACACGGCTGAGGCCGCGTTCCTCGCGGGCTACCTCTCGGCCGGCTACTCGAAGACCGGCAAGGTCGGCACCTTCGGCGGCATGGAGTTCCCGACCGTCACGATCTTCATGGACGGCTTCAAGCAGGGCGTCGACCACTACAACGAGGTCAAGGGCAAGGACGTCAAGGTCGTCGGCTGGGACGGCAAGACCGGCTCGTTCACCGGCGGCTTCGAGGCCAACCCCGACGCCAAGCAGGTCGCCGTCAACATCCTCAACCAGGGTGTCGACGTGATCCTGCCCGTCGGCGGCCCGATCTACCAGTCGGCACAGCAGGCGATCAAGGAGTCCGGCAAGGACATCGCCCTGATCGGCGCGGACGCCGACCTCTTCGTCACCGACCCGAGCACCAAGGACGTCGTGCTCACGTCGGTGCTGAAGGCCATGGACCTGTCGACCTACCAGGCCGTGCTCTCCAGCGGTGAGGGCGAGTTCGACGCCGAGGCGTACGTCGGCACGCTCGAGAACAAGGGCGTCGGAATCGCCGAGCTGCACAACTTCGCAGACAAGGTCGACTCGGGCCTGCAGGACGAGGTCACCCAGCTGCAGCAGGACATCATCGACGGCAAGGTGAAGGTCACCTCGTACCTGAGCAAGTAAGACCGTCCGGATCGGGGAGGTCGGCGAATGCCGGCCTCCCCGTTTCTGCCTGAATAGGATCAGAACATGAAGCTTGAACTGCGCGGCATCACGAAGAGGTTCGGCGCGCTGACAGCCAACGACCACATCGATCTCACCGTGGAAGCGGGTGAGATCCACTGTCTTCTCGGTGAGAACGGCGCCGGCAAGTCGACGCTGATGAACGTGCTCTACGGCCTCTACCAGGCCGACGAGGGCGACATCCTGCTGGACGACGTCGTCCAGCACTTCGCCGGCCCCGGCGACGCGATGGCGGCGGGCATCGGCATGGTGCACCAGCACTTCATGCTCATCCCCGTCTTCACCGTCGCCGAGAACGTCATGCTCGGCAACGAGCAGACGACCTTCGGCGGGCGTCTCGACCTGAACGCGGCACGCGCCCGGGTGCGCGAGATCTCCGACCGATTCGGCTTCGACGTCGACCCGGACGCCCTCGTCGAAGATCTGCCGGTCGGCGTGCAGCAGCGCGTCGAGATCATCAAGGCCCTCTCCCGCGAAGCGCGCGTGCTCGTCTTCGACGAGCCGACCGCCGTGCTCACGCCGCAGGAGACCGATGAGCTGATGGCGACCATGCGCCAGCTCAAGGAGCAGGGCACCTCCATCGTCTTCATCACGCACAAGCTGCGCGAGGTCCGCGAGGTCGCGGACCGCATCACGGTCATCCGGCTCGGCAAGGTCGTCGGCGAGGCGTCGCCGACCGCCTCGAACGAAGAGCTCGCCTCGCTCATGGTGGGTCGAGCCGTCGAGCTGACCGTGCACAAGGAGACGCCGTCCGTGCGCGGCAACGGGCTGGTGGTCAGCGACCTCACGGTCACCGACCCGGCCGGAACCGTCGTCGTCGACGGCGCCTCGTTCGAGGTGCGCGGCGGCGAGGTGCTCGCGATCGCAGGCGTGCAGGGCAACGGTCAGACCGAGCTCACCGAGGCGATCATCGGCCTCCAGGACAACGTCCGCGGCAGCATCCGCCTCGACGGGCAGGAGCTCGTCGGTCGCAGCGTGCGGCAGATCCTCGATGCGGGCGTCGGCTTCGTGCCCGAGGACCGCAGCATCGACGGTCTGGTCAAGGAGTTCTCGATCGCCGAGAACCTCATGCTCGACCGCTCCCACGGCGCCCCCTTCGTCAAGGCCGGCACCGTGCAGCGCTCGCTGCTGCACGACTTCGTCCACGACCGGATCGCCGAGTTCGACATCCGCACGCAGGGGCCGCACCAGGCTGCGGGGCGCCTCTCCGGCGGCAATCAGCAGAAGGTCGTGCTGGCTCGCGAGCTGAGCCGCGATCTCGCGCTGTTCGTGGCCGCACAGCCCACCCGCGGCGTCGATGTGGGCTCCATCGAATTCATCCACAAGCGCGTCATCGAGACGCGCGACGCAGGGGTGCCGGTGATCGTCATATCCACCGAGCTCGACGAGGTGGCCGCCCTCGCCGACCGCATCCTCGTGATGTACCGCGGCCGGATCATGGGAATCGTCCCCGGCGACACGTCGCGCGAGAAGCTCGGTCTCATGATGGCCGGCATGTCCGAGACGGCGGCCGCGACCACGGCGAGCCCGATCACCTCCACGAACGGAGAGAGCGCATGAGCGCGACCCAGACGCCGGCACCGCAGACGCCGGCCCCGCTCGCCGAACCCGAGACCAAGGTCGCCCCCTCGCGCTGGCAGACGGCGCTGCAGGCGATCGTCACGGGCAACGGCATCATCTCGCTGCTGGCCGTGCTGCTCGCGGTGATCGTCGGATCGATCATGATCGCCGCGACGAACGAAGAGGTGCAGGCCGCATCGGGCTACTTCTTCGCGCAGCCCGGAGACACCTTCGCCGCCATCTGGGAGGCCGTCACCGGCGCGTACGCCGCGCTGTTCCGCGGTGCGATCTACAACTTCAACGCCGAGACGTTCGACAAGGGCATCCGGCCCCTCACCGAGACGCTGAAGTTCGCCACCCCGCTGATCGCCGCCGGTCTCGGCGTCGGTCTCGCGTTCCGCGCCGGGCTCTTCAACATCGGCGGCCAGGGGCAGATGCTGATGGCCGCAGCCGCCGCAGGCTACGTCGCCACGGCGATGGATCTGCCTATGGGCCTGCACCTCATCGTCGCGATCGTCGCCGGCCTCGTGGCCGCGGCGATCTGGGCGGGCATCGCAGGTCTGCTGAAGGCCCGCACCGGTGCGCACGAGGTGATCACGACGATCATGCTCAACCACATCGCGTTCTACCTGCTGGCGTGGATGCTGGCCACCCAGGGTCTGCTGCAGGCGCCTGGTTCGAGCAACCCGAAGACCGCTCCGATGGCCGAGACCGCAGTGCTGCCGCAGCTTCTCGGCCCCAGCTACAAGCTGCACGCCGGCTTCCTGCTCGCGCTGATCGCCGTCGCGTTCACCTGGTGGCTGCTCGAGCGCTCGTCTCTCGGCTTCCGATTCCGTGCGGTGGGAGAGAACCCCTCGGCGGCGAAGGTCGCCGGCATCGACGTCGGGCGCATGTACTTCGTCGTCATGCTCATCGCCGGCGCGCTCGTCGGCATCGCCGGCGTCAGCCAGGTCCTGGGCACCGAGGTGCGGGGCTTCAGCGGCGGCATCGACGCGGGCATCGGCTTCGACGCCATCACCGTCGCGCTGCTCGGGCGCTCCTCGCCGATCGGCATCCTCTTCGCCGGTCTGCTGTTCGGCGCGTTCAAGACCGGTGGCTTCACGATGCAGTCCTCGCAGGGCATCCCGGTCGAGATCATCCTCGTCGTGCAGTCCCTGATCGTGCTCTTCATCGCCGCGCCGCCTCTGGTGCGCGCGATCTTCGGACTGCCGCAGCCGGGCCGTCCGAGCCGCAAGGCCAAGCGGATCGCCAAGGCCCGTCGCAACCAGACCGAGGGAAAGAAGGTGTCGGCATGAGCATCACCGCTCCCGTGACCGGTGCGCCGCAGGGCGACATCGACCAGCCGCGCGTCGTCACCGTCGTCTCGTGGAAGGCGCCGATCATCTTCGGCATCTTCACCGTGCTGTTCGCCCTGCTGCCGCTGCTCGTGCCGCGGCCGGGTGACACGACGTTCCGGCTCGCCGAGCAGAACGCCGCGATCGCCGTGCCGGACGTGCTGCTGCCCGCCACCCCCACGGCGTGGATCGCGGTGCTGCTGCTGGCGCTGTGCACCGGGTATGCGGCCATTACGGTCAAGGCGCACCGTCGTCTGCCGCTCTGGCTGATCGTCGTCTACGTCGCGGTGCTGCTGATCGGCTTCCTCGCCTGGGCAGGCGCCGGCGCGACGCTGCCGATGATCGGACTGCTGGCCGGAGCCCTGGCGCTCGCGACTCCGCTCATCTTCGGTGCCCTCGGCGGCGTGATCGGCGAACGCGCGGGCGTCGTGAACATCGCCATCGAGGCGCAGATGCTCGCCGGTGCCTTCACCGCCGCTGTCGCCGGCTCGCTCGCGGGCACGCCATGGGCCGGTCTGGTCGCCGCGATGCTCGCGGGTGTGCTCGTCGCTCTCGTGCTCGGCGTCTTCACGATCACGTACTACGTCGACCAGGTCATCGTCGGCGTGGTGCTGAATGTGCTCGTGATCGGCATCACCACGTTCCTGTTCCGTCAGGTGCTCGCGCCGAACACCGAGACCATGAACAGCCCCGACACCTTCTCGGTGGTTCCGATCCCGGTGCTGAGCGAGATCCCCCTGATCGGTCCGATCCTGTTCCAGCAGTCGTTCATCGTCTACCTCATGTACGCGGTCGTGGCACTGGTCTGGTTCGGCCTGTACCGCACCCGGTGGGGTCTGCGGCTGCGCGCCGTCGGCGAGCACCCGCAGGCGGCCGACACGGTGGGAATCAAGGTCGCGGCGACCCGCTACCGCGCGGTGCTGCTCGGCGGTGCCGTGGCCGGTCTCGGTGGGGCTTTCTACACGCTCGTGTCGGTTCCCCGGTTCAACCAGGAGATGACGGCTGGTGCGGGTTTCATCGCCCTCGCCGCCGTGATCTTCGGCAAGTGGGACCCGATCCGCGCGACCCTCGCGGCGCTGCTGTTCGGCTTCGCCACGAACCTGCAGGGCGTGCTCAGCGTCATCGGCTCGCCGGTGCCCAGCCAGTTCATGCTCATGCTGCCGTACGTCGTGACGATCTTCGCCGTGGCCGGCCTGGTCGGGCGCTCCCGCCCGCCCGCAGCCGACGGCGAACCGTACATCAAGTCATAGGAGAAGACGTGACCGACATCGATTGGGACGAGCTGAGACAGGTCGCCACCGAGGCGATGCACAAGGCGTACGCCCCGTACTCGCGCTACAAGGTGGGAGCGGCGGCGCTCGTCGACGACGGACGACTCGTCTCCGGCTGCAACGTCGAGAACGCCTCGTACGGCGTCGGACTCTGCGCCGAGTGCGCTCTCGTCGGCGATCTGCACATGTCGGGCGGCGGCCGGCTCGTCGCGTTCGTGTGCGTGAACAACGAGGGGCAGACGATCATGCCGTGCGGCCGCTGCCGTCAGCTGCTGTTCGAGCACTCCAGCCCCGAGATGCTGCTCGAGACGGTCTCGGGCATCCGCACCATCGATGAGGTGCTGCCCGACGCCTTCGGCCCGCGCGATCTGGAGGATGTCCGATGAGCACGCAGGAACCGCTCGCGCCGAGTGAGCGCCAGGCAGTCGAGGCCTTCGACGCGATCGACGTCATCCGCGCGAAGCGCGACGGCGGGACCGTGCCCGAGAGCGCACTGCGCTGGATGGTCGACGCCTACACGCGCGGGTACGTCTCCGACGCGCAGATGGCATCGTTCGCGATGGCGGTGTTCCAGCGCGGCATGCAGCGCGACGAGATCCGCGTTCTGACCGACGCCATGATCGCGTCGGGGGAGCGGATGAGCTTCGCCACCCTGGGCAAGAAGACCGTCGACAAGCACTCGACCGGTGGTGTCGGCGACAAGATCACGCTTCCGCTGGCACCGCTCGTCGCCGTGTTCGGGGTCGCGGTGCCTCAGCTCTCTGGGCGCGGTCTTGGTCACACCGGCGGCACGCTCGACAAGCTCGAGTCGATCCCCGGATGGCGCGCGGCGCTCAGCAACGACGAGATGTTCGCGCAGATGCAGAGCGACGTGGGCGCGGTGATCTGCGCCGCCGGATCGGGCCTCGCCCCGGCCGACAAGAAGCTCTATGCGCTGCGCGATGTGACCGGCACGGTCGAGGCGATCCCGCTGATCGCGTCGAGCATCATGTCGAAGAAGATCGCCGAGGGCACCGACGCGCTCGTGCTCGACGTCAAGTTCGGCAACGGCGCGTTCATGCAGGACATCGACCGCGCCCGTGAGCTCGCTCGCACGATGGTCGAGCTGGGCACCGACTCCGGAGTCGCGACCACCGCGCTGCTCACCGACATGAACGTCCCGCTCGGTCTCGCGATCGGCAACGCCAATGAGGTGCGCGAGTCGGTCGAGATCCTCGCCGGCGGCGGCCCCGCCGACGTGCGCGAGCTGACGATCGCTCTCGCTCGCGAGATGCTCTCCCTGGCTGGTCAGCCGGATGCCGATGTCGAGGCCGCTCTCGACGACGGCCGCGCGATGGACAGCTGGAAGGCGATGATCCGCGCGCAGGACGGCGATCCGGATGCCGCGCTTCCGACCCCACGCGAGACGCACGTCGTCACCGCCGACCGCGACGGCGTCGTGACCCGGATGGACGCTCTGCCGTTCGGCATCGCGGCCTGGCGTCTCGGCGCCGGTCGTGCGCGCGCCGAGGATCCGGTGATCTTCGCCGCCGGCATCGACCTCGCCGTCAAGCCGGGCGAGCGGGTCACCGCCGGTCAGCCCCTGTTCACGCTGTCGGCAGACGACGACGCCCGGTTCGCCCGCGCGCTCGACGCCCTCGAGGGCGCATACGAGATCGGCGACCCCTCGGCGGCGCCGACCGCTCAGCCCATCGTGCGCGAGCGCATCACTGCCTGAATCCCGGAGGATCACCATGAAGATCGACGAACTGCGCGCTCTGCCGAAGATCTCGCTGCACGACCACCTCGACGGCGGCGTGCGCCCCGCGACGATCCTCGAGCTCGCCGACGCGGCGGGGATCGAGGCCCCGGCGCAGGATGCCAAGGGCCTCAGCCGCTGGTTCGCGAAGCAGAGCGACGCGGGCTCCCTCGTCGAGTACCTGAAGACGTTCGACCTCGTCACCTCTGTGATGCAGACCGAAGCGGCCCTGACCCGGGTCGCGCGCGAGTTCGTCGCCGACCTCGCCGCAGACGGCGTGATCTACGGCGAGATGCGCTGGGCGCCCGAGCAGCATCTCGCCGGCGGCGTCAGCCTCGACGACGCGGTGCGCGCCGTGCAGCGCGGCATCGAGCAGGGTGAGGACGAGGCGGATGCCGCCGGCCACAGCATCCGGGTCGGGCAGATCCTCTCGGCGATGCGTCAGAACGAGCGCGTTCGCGACATCGCCGAGCTCGCCGTCCGGCACCGCGAGGCGGGCGTGGTCGGCTTCGACACGGCGGGCCCCGAGGACGGCTTCCCCGCATCGCAGCACCGCGAGGCGTTCGACTACCTCGCCGGCGAGTTCATGCCCGTCACCGTGCACGCGGGCGAGGCGGCCGGACCGGCATCCATCCGCTCGGCCCTGATCGACGGGCGTGCGCTGCGTCTGGGCCACGGAGTGCGGATCGCCGAGGACCTGCAGGTGATCGAGCGCGAGGGCGACGAGGTGCAGGTGCAGTTCGGTGATCTGGCGCGCTGGGTGCGCGATCGTGAGATCCCGCTCGAGCTCTCGCCGTCGTCGAACCTGCAGACCGGGGCGATCGCGCAGTGGGGCGACGAGCTCGCCGACCACCCGTTCGACCTGCTCTATCAGCTGGGCTTCTCGGTCACCGTGAACGTCGACAACCGCACGATGAGCGGCACCTCGCTCACCCGTGAGCTGTCGCTGCTCGTCGACGCGTTCGGCTACGACCTCGACGACCTCGAGGCATTCCAGTTCAACGCCGCCTCGGCCGCCTTCCTGCCGGTCGAGGAACGCGAAGAGCTCGTCGAGATGGTGGCCGAGGGCTTCGAGCGCTGAGCCGCAGATGAGCTCGGTCTTCATCGCGGGCCCCGCGGCGTGGAACACGCTCGTCGTGCTCGACAGGCTTCCCGAGCCGGTGCCGCACATGCAGTTCGCCGAGGACTCGTGGGAGACCGTCGGCGGCACGAGCGCGGGTAAGGCACTGAGCCTCACCGCCCTGGGGCGCGAGGTCCTGCTGTACGCGACGAGCGCGGAGGACGCTCCCGGTATGCGGGTGCGCGCGGCGCTGGCGGATGCCGGGGTCCCCACCCTCTGGGCCGACGGAGAGGTCACCGAGCGGCACCTCAACCTGATGACGCGAGGCGGCGAGCGGGTGTCGCTCTACCTCGCGTCGCCGCCGCCGGCCGATGGTGCGGACGACGCGGCGATCGAGGCGGCCATGCGGGCCGCTGACGCGCTCGTGCTCGATCTCGCCGCCGAGCCTCTGCGGCTTCTGCCGCTCGCGCAGCGCACGGGCCGTCCCATCTGGGTCGATGTGCACGACTACGACGGCGAGGCGGAGTTCCACAGACCGTTCCTCGCTGTCGCCGACGCGGTGTTCTGCAATGCCGATCGGCTCGGCGACCCGCTCGCCTTCCTGCGGTCGCGGGTGGCGGCGGGCGCATCGCTGGCGGTGTGCACGCTCGGCGCCGATGGTGCGGTGGCCATCGACTCCGACGGCGAGGAGCATCGCGTCCGTGCGGTGCCGGTCGATGTCGTCGACACGAACGGCGCGGGCGACGCCTTTCTGGCGGGCGTGCTCGACGCGCGCCTGTCGGGTGCGACGGTTCCGCAGGCGCTGTCGGCGGGTGCCCGCTCAGCATCCGCCGTGCTGGCCTCCCGGAATCTGCACCCGCTGCTCGACGCCTGACGTCAATCGAGTCCGGCCGCGAGGGCCCCGACCGACTCGGTGATCTGCGCGCGCACATCGTCGTCCGGAATCGTCGGAGTGCCGTCGCCGGCCTGCGGGCCGTAGGCTCCGAAGGATGCGTGCGACGCGCCGTCGATCTCGATGAGCTCGGCGCTCTCGGGCAGCAGGTGCCTGGCATCCGCGATCTTCTGCGGCGTCGACAAGCCGTCTTCACTGCCCGACAGGCTCAGCACGGGCAGCGCCGACGCCGACAGGTCGTTCGCACAGTACGAGGCGAAGAGAGCCAGCGCATCGGCATCCGGGGCCAGCTGGCAGGCGCGCACTCCGCCCAGGGAATGCCCGCCCACGATCCAGGTGCCGATCTCGGGTGCGGCCGACGTGAAGGCGTCCAGCCCTCGCGGGTCGAAGAAGGCGAGGTTCAGCCACGGCCGCGTGATGACCACGGTGATGCCGTCGTCTGCGGCGAGACCCTGAAGCGTCGAGATGTAGCCCTCGGGCTGCACCTTCGCGCCGGGGACGAACACCAGGCCGACCTCCGAGTCGCCGTCGGCGGGGGAGATCACGACGCCTTCCGGCGTCTGCTCGATCGTCACCGCGGAGTTCTTCTCCGCTTCTGCGAGCGGGCCCGGCTCGGCGCCCATGACGCCGACCTGGCTCCACACGATGGTGCCGACGACGAGAAGCACGACGAGGGCCCCCAGAGACCACACGACGCGGAGGAGTATGCGCTTCGAGCGCGTGCGGGCCATGGATAGAGACTATCGTCGTGCGACGCCGTGGCAGGGTGCCGCCCCAGAGGCACGCCGATGAGTGGATTCAGGCGAGCAGAGACGCGGTCGCACGCGCGAGCATGACGAGCGTGCCGGCCCACGCGCACAGCAGCATGACCCGGCGGGCGAGCGCGAGCGGCACCCGTCGTGCGATCAGCCCGCCGAAGCAGGATGCCACCGGCCGTGCACGCTCCCAGCACCGACAGCTCGGGCGGCGGTGACCCCGGAAGCCCGCGCAGAGCGACCGACACCAGTCCGTAGCCGAGGAAGACCACCTGAGCGCTCGCCGCGAACCGGCGCTGCGGCCAGTCGTCGCCCAGGGCGAAGGATGCCAGTGCCGGCCCCGACAGACCGCTCGACGCATGCATGAACCCGGCCAGCGCGCCGGCACCGATCGCACCGGGTCGACCGCGAACATGCCGGGCGATCGCGCCCAGCCGCTGCACACTGAGCGCGAGCACGCCCATCGCCCCGATGAGGAGCAGAAGCGCCGTCTCAGGAAGGACGGCGGCCGTGAGCGCGCCGATGGGCGCGGCGGCGAGTCCGGCGCCGAGCAGCCACAGTGTGCGCGGCCAGTCGACGTCGCGCCACGCGCCCGGCACCGCGAAGAGCGAGGCGATCACCGCGAGGAACACGGCGACCGTCACGCCCTCCACGGGGCCGTACACGAGTACGACAGGCCCGATGAGCACCAGCACGAACGCCAGCCCCGTGACGCGCTGGATCACCGCCGCGACGACGGTCGCGGCGGCGACGACGACCAGCACTCAGCGACGCTCGGAGAGCAGATCCCGCACGGCGGACTCGAGCTCGGCGACGGCGGCCGCCGCTGCCGCCGGGCTGTCGCCGCGAGCGTCGATGTACACCTTGAGCTTGGGCTCGGTGCCGCTCGGGCGGACGATCACCCGCGATCCGTCGTCGAGCCGGTAGCGCAGCACATCGCCGGCCGGCACACCCGCGTCGCCGGCGGCGAGGTCTTCGGCGGATGCGACGGCCCGAGTGCCGAACGACGCCGGCGGCTGCGATCGCAGGGAAGACATCGTTCCGGCGATCAGCGAGAGGTCATCGACACGCACCGACACCTGGCCGCTCGCGAAGTGCCCGATCTCGGAGCCCAGCTCGTCGAGCAGGCCGGCGATGCTGCTCTCGCGCACCCTGGCCTCGGCGGCGAGTCCGAGCAGTGCGACCGCGGCCGAGATGCCGTCCTTGTCGCGCACCGTGCCCGGGTTCACGAGATAGCCGAGCGCTTCTTCGAAGCCGAACACCATGCCGGGCGCACGCGAGATCCACTTGAATCCCGTCAGCGTCTCGTGGAAGCCGAGCCCGTACCGCTCGGCGACGGCCCCGAGACCGGGCGACGAGACCAGCGAGCAGGCGAGGGATGCGCCCTCTTGCCCCTGGGCCGCACGAGCAGCGCGCCACCCGAGAAGCAGACCGACCTCGTTGCCGGTGAGGCGGCGCCAGCCGCCGTCAGCGGAGGCATCCGGAATCGCGACCGCGAGACGATCGGCATCGGGATCGTTCGCGATGATGAACTCCGCGTCGGCCTCACGCGCTCGGGCGAAGGCGAGATCCATCGCGCCCGGCTCCTCGGGGTTCGGGAACGAGACGGTGCGGAACGTCGGGTCGGGATCGCGCTGCGCGTCGACCATGCGCGGCGCCGGATACCCGGCCGCCTTCACGACGCGCGAGAAGGTCTCCCAGCCCACGCCGTGCATGGCCGTGTACACCCAGCGCATCTCCTGCACGCCGAATGGCGCTGGTGCCACGGCGGCGGTTGCGGCGATGTACGCCTCGACGACGTCCTCGCCGGCCACCTCATAGGCATCCGAACGGGGAAGCAGCCCGACGTCTCCGGCGTCGGCGACGCGCTGGATGTGGGCGGCGATCTCGGCATCAGCGGGTGCGACGATCTGGGATCCCTCGTCTGCGCCGCCGAGGTACACCTTGTAGCCGTTGTCGTTCGGCGGGTTGTGGCTCGCGGTGACCATGACTCCGGCATCCGCCTGCAGATGCCGCACAGCGAAAGCGAGCACGGGAGTCGGCAGCAGCCGGGGCAGCAGGACGGCGCGCAGACCCGCGCCGGCGAAGATCTCGGCGGAGTCGAGGGCGAAGCGGCGCGAGTTGCGGCGTCCGTCGTAGCCGATCACCACGGTCGGGCGTGGCCCGGTGCCCGAGCCTCGCTGCAGCAGATAGCCCGCGAAACCGGCCGCAGCCTGCGTCACGAGCACCCGGTTCATGCGGTTGCTGCCGGCGCCGAGCTCACCGCGCAGGCCGGCTGTGCCGAAGGCGAGGCGGCTGCCGAAACGGTCGTCGAGATCCGCTGCGGCGGCGGGGTCGCCGCTCGCGGCGCGGGTGATGATGCCGGCGAGCTCGTCGCGCGTCTCAGCATCCGGATCCTGTCGCAGCCAGGCGCGCGCCTGGGAGAGGCGCTCGTTCACAGCGCCTCGATCACCCGGGCGAGCAGCGCCGAGATCACCGGCTCCGCCTCACGGCCCGCCTCGATGACCTCGTCGTGGCTCAGCGGGGTCTTCTGGATGCCCGCGGCCAGGTTCGTGATGAGTGAGAAGCCCAGGATCTCCATGCCGGCCTGGCGGGCCGCGATGGCTTCGAGGGCGGTCGACATGCCGACGATGTGGCCGCCGATCGCCTTCGCCATCTGCACCTCGGCCGGGGTCTCGTAGTGCGGACCGCGGAACTGGGTGTACACGCCCTCGTCGAGGGTGGGGTCGACCGTTCGCGCGATCTCACGCAGGCGGGTCGAGTACAGGTCGGTCAGATCGATGAACGTCGCGCCCTCGAGCGGCGAGTCCGCGGTGAGGTTGATGTGATCGCTGATCAGCACCGGCTGGCCCGGCTTCCACGTCTCGCGGATGCCGCCTGCGCCGTTGGTGAGCACCATGATCCTGGCGCCGGTGGCCGCGGCGGTGCGCACTGAGTGCACGACGCGGCGCACGCCGTGGTCTTCGTAGTAGTGGGTGCGCGCGCCGATCACGAGCACGTTCTTCCCATTCGGGGTGCGGATGCTGCGCAGTGTGCCGACGTGGCCCTCGAGAGCGGGCTTCGAGAACCCGGTCACCTCGGTCGCGGGGACCGTGGCGACGGTCTCGCCGATCAGCTCAGCGGCCTTGCCCCAGCCGGAGCCGAGGGTCAGGGCGATGTCGTGGTGGTCGACCCCGGTGAGGCGCGCGATGTCGGCGGCCGCATCGGCTGCGACGGCGAAGGGATCCGCCGTCGGGTCGTCCAGTGGGTTCAGGGTGGTGTCACGCATGAGTCCACTCTAGGAAGGTGGCAGGGCGGGTGCCAGGATTGCGGAAGAATGGAGTTCATGTCTCAGACTTCCTTCGCGAACAGGCAGTGCGTCGCCGTCCTCGGCGGCGGCCCCGGCGGATATGAGGCGGCGCTCGCCGCCGCCCAGCTGGGAGCGGATGTGACGCTCGTCGAGCGCGTCGGGGTGGGCGGCTCGGCCGTGCTCACCGACGTCGTGCCGTCGAAGAGCCTCATCGCGACCGCCGACGCAGCGGTCGCCATCGCCGGGGCGAGCGACCTCGGCGTGCAGTTCTACGCACGCGGCGCGAACGACAAGCCGCTCAAGCCCGAGATCGCGATCAACCTCGCCGCCGTCAACAAGCGTCTGCTGGCCCTCGCCGGCCAGCAGTCGGAGGACATGCGCGCCACCCTGCTCGAGGCCGGCGTGCGCATCATCTCCGGCCACGGCCGCCTCGAGGGTCCGAACGCGATCGTCGTGGCCACCGGGCCCGGCGGCACCGACTTCGACCGCGTCGAGGCCGACACGGTGGTCGTCTCGGTGGGCGCGTCGCCGCGCGAGCTGCCTTCGGCGAAGCCGGACGGAGAGCGGATCCTGACGTGGACGCAGCTGTACGACATGAAGGCGCTGCCCGAGCACCTCATCGTCGTGGGCTCGGGCGTCACCGGTGCGGAGTTCGCGTCGGCGTACATGAACCTCGGCGCGAAGGTCACTCTCGTGTCGAGCCGCGACCAGGTGCTTCCCGGCGAGGATCAGGACGCCGCGAAGGTGCTCGAGAAGGTCTTCACCCGAGGCGGCATGCAGGTGCTCTCGAAGGCGCGTGCCGAGAGCGTCGAGCGCACCGACGACGGCGTTCTCGTCACCCTGGCCGACGGGCGCACGGTCGAGGGCAGCCACTGCCTGATGGCGGTCGGATCGATCCCGAACACCGCCGGGATCGGTCTCGAGGAGGCCGGCATCGAGCTGACCGAATCCGGTCACGTGCGCGTCAACCGTGTCGCACGCACCTCCGTGCCCAACGTCTACGCCGTCGGCGACTGCACGAACTTCTTCCCGCTGGCATCCGTCGCGTCGATGCAGGGCCGCACGGCCGTCTTCCACGCCCTCGGCGACATCGTGATCCCGCTCGAGCAGCGCAAGATCACCGCGAACATCTTCACGGCTCCCGAGATCGCGACGGTCGGCTTCTCGGAGCAGGACATCGAGAACGGCGAGGCCGACGGCATCGCGCACAAGCTGCCGCTCGCCGCCAACCCGCGTGCGAAGATGCTCGGCATCAAGGACGGGTTCGTGAAGGTCATCGCGCGCCGAGGGTCGGGAACCGTCATCGGAGGCGTGATCGTCGCGCCTCGGGCATCCGAGCTCATCTACCCGCTCGCCATCGCGGTCGAGCGGCGCATGACGGTCGACCAGGTCGCCCGGGTCTTCGCGGCCTACCCGTCGCTCACCACGAGCATCACCGACGCGAGCCGGGCCATGCACGCGGTCAGCGCGGTCTGACTCCGCACCACCAGACGCAGAAGGCGCGTCCCCGATCGGGGACGCGCCTTCTGCGTCTGGTGGTCAGGTCAGCTGATCGTGAGCAGCTGGTGCCCCGCCGACACGGTCGCACCGGGCGTGGCGTCGATGTTCCCGACCACGCCGTCCTTGTGCGCCTGCAGCGGCTGCTCCATCTTCATGGCCTCGAGCACGATCACGAGATCGCCCTTGACGACCTGCTGGCCCTCTTCGACGGCCAGCTTGACCACGGTGGCCTGCATGGGCGACTTGACGGCGTCACCCGAGGCGCCCGCGTTCGCGGTGGCGGTGTGGCTGCGACGCGACGGCGGCACGGCCGCCGGACGACCTGCGGTGCCGGCGACGGGAGCGGCGACGCGGTCGGGCAGACTCACCTCGAGGCGCTTGCCCGCCACCTCGACGACGACCGTGTGGCGGCCCGGCGCTGCGGCAGGGTCTTCCAGCTCGCCGTCCCACGCGGGGATGTCGTTGACGAACTCGGTCTCGATCCAGCGCGTGTACACGCCGAACTCGCCGTCGGCCGCGACGAAGGCCGGGTCGTTGACGACCTTGCGGTGGAAGGGCAGCACGGTGGGCATGCCGGAGACCTCGAACTCGTCGAGGGCGCGACGCGAGCGCTCGAGCGCCTCGGCGCGGTCGCGACCGGTGACGATGATCTTCGCCAGCAGCGAATCGAAGGCGCCCGAGACGGCGTCGCCGGCGGTGACGCCGGAGTCGAGGCGGATGCCGGGGCCGCCGAACGTCTTGAAGACGTTGATCGGGCCGGGCTGGGGGAGGAACCCGCGGCCCGGATCCTCGCCGTTGATGCGGAACTCGATCGAGTGGCCCTGCGGGGCCGGGTCGTCGTAGTCGATGGTGCCGCCGGCGGCGATGCGGAACTGCTCGCGCACCAGGTCGATGCCGGTGACCTCTTCCGAGACCGGGTGCTCGACCTGCAGGCGGGTGTTGACCTCGAGGAACGACACGGTGCCGTCGGCGCCGATGAGGAACTCGCACGTTCCCGCGCCGACGTAGCCGACCTCCTTGAGGATGGCCTTCGACGCCGAGTACAGCAGCTCGTTCTGCTCATCGGTCAGGAAGGGCGCCGGCGCCTCTTCGACGAGCTTCTGATGACGACGCTGCAGCGAGCAGTCGCGGGTGGAGATCACGACGACGTTGCCTGCGGAGTCGGCCAGGCACTGGGTCTCGACGTGGCGCGGCTTGTCGAGGTACTTCTCGACGAAGCACTCGCCACGGCCGAAGGCGGCGACCGCCTCGCGGGTGGCCGATTCGAACAGCTCCGCGACCTCGTCGAGCTCGCGCGCGACCTTCAGGCCGCGGCCTCCGCCGCCGTAGGCCGCCTTGATGGCGATCGGCAGTCCGTGCTCCTTCGCGAACGCGATGACCTCGTCGGCGCCGTCGACCGGCCCTGGCGTGCCGGGGGCGAGAGGTGCACCGACCTTCTCGGCGACGTGACGGGCGGTGACCTTGTCGCCGAGTGCCTCGATGGCCTCGGGCGACGGACCGATCCAGGTCATTCCCGCACCGATCACGGCCCGGGCGAAGTCGGCGTTCTCGGCGAGAAAGCCGTAGCCGGGGTGCACGGCGTCGGCACCGGCACGGCGTGCGACCGAGAGGATCTTGTCGATCTGCAGGTAGGTCGTCGCGCTGGTCGACCCGTCGAGGCTGTACGCCTCGTCGGCGAGACGCGCGTGCATTGCGTCGCGATCCTGGTCGGCGTACACGGCGACAGAGGAGATTCCGGAGTCCCGGGCGGCGCGGATGATGCGTACGGCGATCTCGCCGCGGTTCGCGATGAGCACCTTGGCGATATCAGGCATGGGCTTCAGCCTAGCGAGGTCGACGCCGATCTTTTTGACGACTCTCCACAAGAAATGCGCGAATCCGTTAGGCAGCCGACCACAAATCAGTCCAGACCACGCCGAGCTCCCTGGCCAGGTGTCGCAGAGTCGACAGCGACATGCCCACCACGGTCGACGGGTCGCCCTCGACGCGGGCGATGAACGCGCCACCCAGGCTGTCGACCGTGAAGGCGCCGGCAACGTGCAGCGGTTCGCCGCTGCCGATGTACGCCTTGAGCTCGGCATCGGTGACGTCGTCGGCGAAGGTGACCGACGCCTCGGCCACGGCTGTCGCCTCGACCGGCTCGGCCCCCGGCGAGACGCGGAACACGGAGTGTCCCGAGTGCAGGATCCCGGTGGCGCCTCGCATCTGCTGCCAGCGCTCACGGGCGGCCTCCGGCGTGTACGGCTTGCCGTGCACCTGCCCTCCGATCGCGAACATCGAGTCGCCCCCGATGACGATGCCGTCGAAGCCGGGATGCTCGTCATGGATGCGATGCGCGACCTCGGCCGCCTTGGCCCTGGCGAGCAGCAGCACGAGCTCGTCGGGAGGGAGGGCGGCGCCGCGCTCGGCGCTCGCCGCGGCGGCCACGGCGTCTTCGTCCACCGCGGGGGAGAGGGTGAGCGGTTCGATACCGGCCTGCCGCAGCAGCATCAGACGAGCGGGAGAGGTGGATGCCAGGCACACGCGCATGAGTCAACGCTAGCCCGTGGCGTGGCGGCGCCGTGTGGGATCCTGGAGGGATGACCTCTTCAGCGCGCACGCTCGACCTCGACATCACCGGTATCGCGCACGGCGGCACCTTCATCGCACGGCATGAGGGGCGCGTCGTGTTCGTGCCCGATGCCATCCCCGGCGAGCGCGTGCGCGCGGAGGTGACCGAGGGCGATGACGGCAAGCGATTCTGGCGAGCCGAGACGCTCGAGGTGCTCGAGGCGTCGCCGCACCGACGCGACCACGTGTGGGCAGAGGCCGGCATCTCGCGGTCGCCCGCGGATCGCGTCGGCGGCGCCGACCTCGGACACATCGCGCTGGATCACCAGCGCGTGCTCAAACAGCAGGTGCTGCAGGAGGCGCTCGACAAGTTCACGGGCCCTGGGCTCGCCGCTCCCTCGGTGGAACCGGTCGATCAGGGTGACGGCACCGGCTGGCGCACCCGCGTGTCGCTGCACGTCGACGCCGACGGACGCGTCGGCCCGTACGCCGCGCGCAGTCACCGCGTGATCGACGTCGCCACGCTGCCGCTGGCGCGTCCTGCCGTGGAGGCCGCGGCGCTCGGCCTGCGTTCGCAGAAGCCGGGCCGCGTCGACATCGTCGAACCGGCCGATGGCAGGGCCCGCGTCCTGCCGCGCCCGGAGGGAGCGCGGCGTGGTCGACCCGAGGTCGTGTTCGAGCAGGTCGGCGGCCGCCGTTTCCAGCTCGACGCCGGGGGATTCTGGCAGGTGCACCCGCGCGCCGCCGAGACGCTGCACGATGCGGTCGGTCAGGCGCTCGCCGGTCGGGTCGATCCGGATGCCACCCACTTCGACCTCTACGGCGGAGTCGGCCTGTTCGCCTCGACGCTCGCCGAACAGGGAGCCACCGACATCGTCACGGTCGAGTCCGACCGCCGCGCGACCGAGCACGCGAGTGCGAATCTGGCCGACGTCGATGTGCACGCCGTCACCGCCCGCGTCGACCGGTTCCTGACAGGCATCCCCGACGGCACCCGCGCCGGCGCCCTCGTGCTCGACCCGCCCCGCGCCGGAGCGGGCAGAGGCGTCGTCGAATCGATCCACGCACTCGATCCCGAGGCCGTCGTCTATGTCGCCTGCGATCCGGTCGCGCTCGCCCGTGACCTCGGCACGTTCCGCGAGCTGGGGTGGGATGTCGCATCGCTGCGCGCATTCGATCTGTTCCCCCATTCGCACCACTTCGAGGCCGTCGCCCTGCTCTCCCGCTGAGGCGTCGTGCCACGTCGGCATCGGACCGATATACCGGGAGACCCCGTCGTACTGGGTAGGCTGGCGGGATGAGCACCGTCGCCCTCATCGACGACCACGAGTCCGTACGTCTCGGCCTGGAGGCCGCGTGCATGCGCGACGGGGAGCAGCGCGTCGTCTTCTCAGGCGGAACGGTCAAGGAGTACCTGACCTGGCGCGCCTCTTCCGCCGAGCCGCCTGTCGACGTGGTCGTGCTCGACCTCACACTCGGCGACGGAACGACCGTGACCGAGAACGTGGCCACTCTCGTCGCCGATGGCGCGAGCGTCGTGATCCACAGCGTCGCCGACCGCCCCGCCTCCGTTCGCGAGGCGCTCGCCGCAGGAGCGGCCGGCGTCGTCAGCAAGTCCTCCGCCCTCGACGACGTGCTCGACGCGATCCGCACGGTCGCGCGCGGCGAGGCTCTGAACAACGTCGAGTGGGCGAGCGCCGTCGACGGCGACCGGGAGTTCGCCGACGCGCAGCTGTCGAGCCGTGAGCGCGAGGTGCTGCGGCTCTATGCCGCCGGGCTGCCGCTGAAGGCGGTCGCCGAGCGGCTCGGGGTGGCCTACTCCACCGCGAAGGAGAACATCACGCGCATCCGGGTGAAGTACGTCGAGGTCGGGCGTCCGGCGCCCACCAAGGTGGATCTCCTGCGTCGCGCCATGGAGGACGGCATCGTCGCTCCGGACGGTGTTCCCAGTGGCGGCTGACGACCGCACCCTGAAGGAGGCGTGGAGCAGCATCCCGTCACAGGGCGAGGTCGGCATCGGGCTCGAGCGCTTCACCGGTCAGCGCATGGAGCGGATCCTCTCGACGGTCGGCGCCATCGGATCGGCCGCCCTCGGAGCACAGGCGCTGACGGCGGCGGTGACCCGGCTCGACCAGGCCGACGCCGCTCGCCTCGGAATGATGGCGCTGGTCTTCGTGCCCCTGCTGTGGATGATCGTCGCGTGCCTGATCGGCAAGGGGGTCAAGCCGGCCGCCGGCACCTTCACGGTCGCCTATGCCGTCGCGCTCGCACTCTGGCCCGTCGTGGTCGACCGCACGGTTCGCGAGCCGGCGGACCAGCCGTGGATCTTCTTCCTCGTGAACATCGGGGTGGTTGCGGCGATGCTCGCCTTCAGGCCGAGTGTGCAGCTGATCTGGGCGCTCACGCTGCCGATCCTCTACGGATGGGTTCGGCTGGTGCAGGGGGGTTTCGAGCAGAGCTGGTGGATCAGCACGGGATTCGACGTGACGTTCACCATCATCCTCGGTTCGGTGATCATCTCACTGGCGTGGATGTTCCGTCAGGTGGCGGCCGGCGTCGACGAGGCTCGGGCGCAGGCGGTCGAGGGCTACGCGTCCGCGGCTGCGGCGTCGGCGGCCGAGGAGGAGCGCGTGGCGATGTCCGCCCTCATGCATGACAGTGTGCTCGCCGCGCTGATCGCCGCCGAGCGCGCCGGAGGAGAGCGCGAGCGGGCGCTCGCCGTCGCGATGGCCCGAGAGGCGCTCACCCGCCTCGCGAACACTGAGGCGTCGATCGCACAGGAGGGCAGCGACGCCCCCGTCTCGCGGGCGCAGATCGTCGCGGAACTGCGGCGCACCCTGTCGGAGCAGGGCGTCGACGCCGTGGTCGAAGAGCGCGGGTCGGCCGAGGCGGAGGTGCCGGGCAAAGTCGCACGGGCGATCGTGCTGGCCGCACGTCAGGCGATCGGAAACGCCCTCACCCACGCGGGTGGCAGAGGCCTGCACATCCTGGCCGAATCGCCCTCGGCGGATCGGCTCAGCATCACCGTGATCGACAGTGGGCCTGGTTTCGACCCGGATGCCATCGGCGAGGACCGTCTGGGCATCCGCGCGTCGATCATCGCCCGCATGGCAGCCGTCGCCGGAGCCTCTCGAATCGACTCGGATGCCGAGGGCACGACGGTCGTCCTCTCCTGGGAGCCGTCATGAGACGTTCGGTCCGCAGCATCACGACCGCGCTCGCCCTCGGGTTCGCGCTGTACTTCGCCGCGCGGGGGATCTGGTGGACGGTGCAGCCCGATGCCCCGCTTCTGATCGTCGCCGCGATCGCGTTCTATCTCGCGTCCGTGCTCACGGCCGTGCTCGGCGCCCCTCGAGAGGTGCGGATGCCGGTGGGCTCCGCTGTGCTCGCTCTCGCGAGCAGTGCGATCGTGCCGGTGCTGGTCAGTCTCGCTCTGGAGCCGTCGCTTCGCGGCGCCGGGTTCGCGACCTGGTACATCGGCGCCACGGGCCTTCTCGCTGTCGTCTGCATCGTGCGCAGGCGCCCGCTCGTCGGGTGGGCGATGCTGGTGACCCTCATCGTCGCGGCGTGTGCGTTCATGGGCATCGGTTCGGCCTTTACCCTCGGGCTGGTCGGCTCGATCACGTGGGTGGTGGTCGCGCAGCTGCTGGTGTTCTTCTGGGATCGCGCGGTGCGCGACACCGAACGGCTCGCAGACGTCCAGCGCGCCGTGTCGGCCTGGCACGCGACGCAGCTCGTTCGCCAGCGCGAGCGCCGGGTGCGGGCGCAGCGCGCGCTGGCGGTCGCTGGTCCGGTGCTCAGCCGCACGATCGCGGTGCGCGGACAGCTCTCGGAAGACGAGCGACTGCAGGCAAGGCTGGCCGAGGGGACTCTGCGTGACGAGCTGAGGGGCGGCGACCTGATGAGCGAAGCCGTGCGCGAGGCGATCACCGACGCGCGTCGGGCGGGCGCCACCGTGACGGTGTTCGACGAAGGCGGGCTCGAGGGGATCGATGAGGAGCGGCTCGACGAGATCCGCGCCGAGCTGGCAGGGGTGCTGGCGCGCGCGCGCTCGAACCGCCTCATCATCCGCGCCGGACGCGACGAGACGAACGCCGTGACGGTCGTCGGGCGCACGGCGGGCGGTGCCACCGACGATGACGCGGTCGAGCTCTGGCACGAGATCCGTCGCGTGGCCGAATGACGCCGAGGCGCCGGCACGTGCGACACGCATGAGAAAGGCGAGGGGCGGCATGTGTGCCAGCCCCTCGCCATGTGCGGAACAGCTACCCGAAAACTGTCCGCTGGTGGGCGGTGCTGCGTCTGCCTACCCTGGGGACAGAGCAGCCGCCTAACGCGAAGCGTCCCTATCAGTGTCGCGCCGGCGCAAGCTATCTGTCTGTAGGTATTTCGGGGGACACGCTTTTGTGCTAGTCGACGTTCCGACTTCAGGCATCAACGACGGACGTCGCCGCGGTGAGCGATGCTGTCAGCCGGAGTAGCGGCCCCAGGGGATGTCGCGACGCAGCGGCCGGCGCATCGCTCTCTGCGTGCGCTGCCACGCCGAGACGTGCGGCACATCGGCGACGGCTTCGGCGGACTCGTGCGAGTACGCCTCGGCGACGACCGCGATGAGAGCGGCGAGCTCTTCCTCGGTCGGGTTGCCGCGCACGATCTCCATGCGCGGGGTGTCATCGGCCTCGGTCACAGCGGGATGTTCCCGTGCTTCTTGGGCGGCAGCTCGGCGCGCTTTCCGCGCAGCGCGCGAAGTGCCTTCGCGATGGCGACGCGAGTGGCCGAGGGCTCGATGATGCCGTCGATCTCACCCCGCTCGGCGGCGAGGAACGGGCTGGTGACGCCGTAGGTGTACTCGGCGGCGAGTCGGCTGCGCACGGCGGCGACGTCTTCACCGGCCTCCTCGGCCTTCTTGATCTCTCCGCGGTAGAGGATGTTGACGGCACCCTGGCCGCCCATCACGGCGATCTCGGCGGTGGGCCACGCGAGGTTGATGTCGGCGCCGAGCTGCTTCGAGCCCATGACGATGTACGCGCCGCCGTACGCCTTGCGCAGGATCACGGTGACCATCGGCACGGTGGCCTCGGCGTAGGCGTAGATCAGCTTCGCGCCGCGGCGGATGACGCCGGTCCACTCCTGGTCGGTGCCGGGCAGGTAGCCGGGAACGTCGACGAGGGTGACGATCGGGATCGAGAACGAGTCGCAGAAGCGCACGAATCGGCTGGCCTTCTCGCCCGCTTCGATGTTCAGCGTGCCGGCCATCTGCGAGGGCTGGTTGGCGATGATGCCCACAGAGCGTCCCTCGACACGGCCGAAGCCGATCACGATGTTCGGTGCGAACAGCGGCTGCACCTCGAGGAACTCCCCGCCGTCGACGACGTGCTCGATCACCGTGTGGATGTCGTAGGGCTGGTTGGGGGAGTCCGGGATGATCTTGTTCAGCACGTGATCGGCATCCGTCGTCTCCCACTCGAAGTGCGAGTCGTAGGCGGGGATCTCGGCCATGTTGTTGTCGGGCAGGTAGCTGAGCAGGGTGCGCGCGTAGTCGAGCGCGTCGTCCTCGTCCTCGGCCAGGTAGTGGGCGACACCCGAACGGGTGTTGTGCGTGAGGGCGCCGCCGAGCTCCTCCATGCCGACGTCCTCGCCCGTGACGGTCTTGATGACGTCGGGGCCGGTGACGAACATCTGGCTGGTCTTGTCGACCATGATGACGAAGTCGGTGAGAGCGGGTCCGTAGACGGCGCCGCCGGCTGCCGGACCCATGATGATCGAGATCTGCGGGATGACGCCCGACGAGCGGGTGTTGTGCCGGAAGATCTCGCCGTACTTGCTGAGCGCGAGCACGCCCTCCTGGATGCGGGCTCCGCCCGAGTCGAGGATGCCGATGATCGGCATCCCGTTCTGCAGGGCGAACTGCATGATCTTGATGATCTTGTCGCCGGCCACCTCGCCCAGGGAGCCGCCGAAGGTGGTGAAGTCCTGCGAGTACACCGCGACAGTGCGACCGTGGATCGTCGCGACGCCCGTGACGACCGAGTCGCCGTAGGGGCGGTTGCGGTCCATGCCGAACGCGGTGGTGCGGTGGCGCACGTACTCGTCGAACTCGACGAAGCTGCCGTTGTCGACCAGCAGCTCGATGCGCTCGCGAGCGGTCATCTTGCCCTTGGCGTGCTGCTTCTGCTGGGCGATCTTCTCGGGCTCGACGACTGCATCGTTGAAGCGGTCGCGAAGGTTCGCGATCCTGGCGGCCGTGGTCGAGAGGTCTGGCTTGTCGGTCACGGATTCCACACTAGCGCCGGGGTCGGCTCTGCTGTTGGATGCTCGCCACAACGGAATCGGAGATCCTTTGGGTGGGAGTGCTCACGGCCGGTCATCGCGGCGTCGGCGCAGGGTGACTCGCCTCTGCTGTTCCTCTGCCCCCGCGAAAGGTGTCAGCACCTGCCGGACCGCTCCGCCCCTCAGGTCACCCTGATCCGCGGGATTGCAAGGGCCCACCCGAGCAGGCAGGCGGCGCTGACGTCGGCGAAAGGTGATGGGTCTTCGGGCGCGACAGCTGTGCGGGATCCGGTAGCTAGGCTCACCGAGATGCGACCATACTCCGCCGCCAAGAGGCTGGCCATGGGTGCTGTCGGCGTCATCCTCATCCCTCTTGCCGGGTTCTTCCTTCCCTCGGACAGTCAGGAGATGGCGTACTTCTCCCTGGGGCTGCTCGGCGTCTGCTGGGGCCTGATCGCGCCGCTGCTGCTGTTGGGGGCGTTGATGGCGCTGACGACGGGGTTCCTCCGCGCGCGATCGGACGCCGGCCCCGGGCGGTCGCCGGCTCCGCTGATGGTGTGGGCTTGGAGCGGCGTCGCTGTGCTGCTGACGACTTTCTGCTACCCGCTCATAGCCGCGGACGTCGGCCTGTCCGCGGCGATCCTTCCGGGTGTCGCGGTGGCGTTTCTCCCGGTCGTGCTGACGCGCAGCAGGCGCCGAGGCGTTGTCGTGGCGCCAGGGAAGGCCCGACGTGGTGGACGAATGGCTGGAGCCCAGAGCGTCGTGGTTGCCGTCATCGTCATCGCGGCACCGTTGGCGATGCTGCACGCGAACAGCCTGCGCGAATATCGCTATGCCTACCTCGGGTTGCACGAGGCGAAGGCCAGCGTGGTCAACAGCCTGCTGGCCACCCCTGCGTATCGCGCGCTGGCCTGCCATCGACACGCGTCGACCGTCGTCGAGCTCGAGAGTGGCGAGCGCGTTCTCTCGAAGCTGCGGCCGCCGATACTGCCGCAGAGCACCATCGACGATGTGGCGTCGGCATTCGCCCGAGCGCGTATCGCAGCCGTCGATGACTACGAGCCATCGGCGTGTGAAGACGAGGCGCGGGAGTTTGCAGAGAGGCTGACTGCCCGGGGCGTTGCCGTGGCCGGTTACGACTGGGCCAGAGTCGACACAGCGCAGCTTCTCGAAGACGTCGGGACGCCGTACCAGGAGACCGGTGTGGTGAACGGCAGGCACTACCCGGACCGGCTCTCGGACTGGGAGGTGAACGTCTTCACGCTTGCCGGCACCGAGCGTGAGCGCGATCGTGCGTGGGCGCAGACCCGGGTGCACGCCGCCGAGCACGAAGCGGCGGAGCGGCTCTATGACAGCCAGCGCCTGATCGAGCTGCGTCAGAGTATCGAGGTCGCACTGCGTTCGGCACCGGAGGCTGCAGAAGAGATCCTCGAGATGGCAGAGACGACGGACGCGCAGTCGCAGGAGCTGCTGATCGACAGTGCACGTGCCGCCTACGGCTCGAATCCGGCGGAGGCGCTGACTCGTCTGGACGCCTACGTCACCGTCGCAGATGGGGTCGTGAACGAAGGCGACTGACGGGCCCGCACCTCCGTGGCCTGCAGCCTTGGGCCGACCCTCACACGACGAAACGCCACAGGTACTCCAGCCCGTCGAACTGCCGGAACCAGGCGACCGAGACCGCCACCTCGTCGGGGTCCGACGCACACAGGCACAGCTCGACCGTCTCGCCGGGCAGCACCTGCCCCCACAGGTCGACCACCTGCCTATGGTCGGCATCCTCGCGGAAGGCCCTCACGAAATCGACCGGCTCGCGGCCGGCGTTGAGCACGACAGGGTGGGCTCGGTCGCGTCGGACGATCACCCACGGCACGCAGTACGCGACGGGGGGAGCGGGTCGTTCCGGATCGTGGGGACGCTGCATCCCGTCACGATAGGAAGGAGCTCAGACCTCCCGGTGGCGGCTGTGACGACCCCACCTGATCCGTGCACAACCTGCGCTCACTCCGTGTCTGTGGAGGACGATGATCCCGGCGCCGAGGCAGACCGCTCCGCCGACGAGGACTCGACCTCACGCGGTGTGCGCCGCAGCTTCGATCCGATGAACCGGGCGCCCTTCAGCATCCGGGCTTCCAGCCTCTCGCTGCCCGGCGTCGGCTCGAGCTCGACCGGCAGCACTACAGGCGCGAGTCCGAACGCCCGTCGTGAGGTGGTGAGCACGCGCCGTCCGAGCATGTGGTTGCCGGCTCCTCCGACGACCGCGCCGACGCCGAACGGCAGCGCCTTGCCGAGGAACGAGGCGCCGCCGCGCTTGGCGAACTGGCGGATGAACTCCGATTTCAGCCGATCGACGATCGGTCCCATCGCCGCCTTCGGCAGCGACTTGGTCACCATCTCTCCCCAGTACGACGAGCGCGTGCCGCCCCTGCCGGTCGCCTGCTTGGCGAGCTGGGAGACGAGATCGACGCCCTCTTTGCCGAGCATCAGCGTCATCACGAGCGCGCGGGCGCGCTCGGGGTTGTCGATCGCGATGCCATGCACCTCGGCGACCGACTGCGCGAACAGCGCCGTCGACTCCATGAACCCGATCGTCTCGACCCCCGACAGCGCCAAGGTGATGCCCGTCCCGATGCCGGGAACGACGGCCGTCGCTCCGACCGCCGCGCCGCCCGCGGTGACTGCGGCGAGATAGCGCGCCTCGAGGATCCGCACGATCTGCTCAGGGGTCGCGTCGGGATGACGGCGGCGGATGCTGCGGATGTGCGCCACGACCAGCGGGCGCTGCACGTCCATCACCCGATCGAGGCTGCGCACGCTGAGCGGGTGCTCGCGAGAGCCCACCGGAGGGACGGGCTTGTCCCACGGCGAGTCCTCCGAGAGGGAGTGGATCTTGTGGACCTTCTCACGCATGCGCCGATCTTATGCAGGGCATCCGCGAGAATGCCGAAAGCCCCGCTCCCCTTGACAGGGGCGGGGCTCTCGTGACGCGTGTCAGTCGAAAGGGGTCACACGAACAGGTTCGCGCGCTCCAGGTCCTCTGCGAAGTCGACCTCGACCGCGTAGAGGTCGGAGACGTCCATCGGCTCGAGCAGCAGGCCGTCTTCGGCGATCGACAGTTCGAGACCGCGCTCGAAGTAGTCCTGGTCGTCGACGCGCTGCAGCTGGCGCATGAAGGCCTTCTTGTCGCGCGACGAGATGTAGTTGATGCCGACGGCCTCGCCGAGGCCGCCCTTGACGGTCTTCGAGAGCTCGTCGATGTACCCCTCGGCGGTGACCGTGTACTTCACCTCTTCGTCGCTCACCTTCGAGGTGTTGACGGTGACGAACGACTGGTCGCGCTCGATGTACTCGATGGCGCGGCCGAGGATGCGCGGGTCGAAGACCACGTCGCCGTTCATCCAGAGCACGCCGCCCTTGCCGGTGGCGCTCAGCGCGCGCAGCAGGCTCTTCGAGGTGTTGGTGACGTCGTAGCGCTCGTTGTGCACGTACTTCGCCGACGGGAAGGCCTCGATGATCGTCTCGGCGCGGTAGCCGACGACGGTCGTGATCCGGGCGTCGTCACCGAACGCCGCGCGGATGTTGTCGTGCTGCTGGCCCATGATCGTGCGGCCGTCGCTGAGCTCGGTGAGGGGCTTCGGCAGGGCGCGGCCCAGGCGCGAGCCCATGCCGGCTGCGAGGATGACGGTCTGAAGAGTCACGGAATCTCCTAAGAAAGAACTGTGTTCACTGTCGGTTCACCGACGGGACACCTCTTCGTGCCTCCGCAATGGTACCGATCGTGACTGAGAGACGTCGGGAGGTGGCGGTCCCGTTGCGCTTTCGTGACCGATTCCACACGTTACTCCCAGCGTCATGCGAGGGGGTTGCTTTCGCGATTTTCCTTGGGATGCCCTTCGGAGTCGGTGCCCCTGAGCGCTGTCAGGAGCGATTGATACCGTAGGGGAGTGACTGCCGCGCGTGACTCAGAGGATGCCCTAATCGACGACCCGCCCCGAATCGACGGCGAGCTTCGCGTCGAGGGCAGCCAGAGCACGCTCGTCGAACCCGCAGACACGCCCGCCGAGCAGAAGAAGCCTGCTCGTGCGCCGCGCAAGACGGCGGCATCGAGCGCAGCCAGGACCGCGGCGGTGAAGAAGGCCGCGGCGTCGACTGCGGCTGCGAAGACCGCTGCGGCGAAGAAGGCGGCAGAGGCGGATGCCGGCCGCGCGGCCGCGGTGAAGAAGGCGAGCACCAGCGCCGCAGCGGCGAGGTCGACCAGCCGGGCGACCGCCGCGCAGAGTGCCGCCGAGAAGGCAGCAGCCGCGAAGCGCAGCGAGGCCGCCAAGAAGGCCGCTGCGACGGTGCGGGCGAGGAAGGCGGCAGCGGCGAAGGCGGCGCTGGCGGAGACGACAGGGGGCGAGACCCCCGCTCCCGACGTCACCGGTTCCGAGACGACCTCGGGAGCCATGGGCGCTGGGGCCGACCGCGTGGCGGGCAAGTCCTCCGCAGCGAAGCCCGCCGCCGCGAAGTCCGCCGCCGCCAAGAAGACCACGGCGGCCAAGAAGACCACGGCGGCCAAGAAGACCACGGAAACCAAGAAGACCACGGCGGCCAAGAAGACCACGGCGGCCAAGAAGGCCCCCGGCGCCACGAAGAGCACCGGTGTCACGAAGAGCACCGGCGTCCAGCAGGGCACCGCCGCCACATCTGCGGCCGCCGAGAGCGCTGCCGCCGAGAGCACGACTGCCGCGCCCGCGGCGAAGGCGACGGCCGGGGCGTCGACAGCCACGAAGACGGCGCGCCCGAAGACGACGGCGGCGAAGCGCACGCCGGCGAAGCCGACAGCGAAGCGGGCACCCGGTGCGGCGTCCGACGCACCCGTCGGAGAGATCGCGCCGTCGATGCCGGAAGTGACCGCAGATGCGGCGATCGCTCTGGAGCCCGAGCCCGCGCGCAGACTGGTCGCAGCCTCGAACAGCGCGGATCTCGCGGAGGCCAGGCCTCCTCGCAGAGGCACTGCGGCATCCGCCACCATCGTCGACGACCCGGCGGCTGACGCGTCCGTCGCGCCCGCATCCGATTCGTCCGCACCGGACGCGAAGAAGCAGGAGGCGCCGACGCCCGACGCCTCCGCCGCCGGCGCCACGACAGACGACGCGTCAGGAACCACCGCCCTGGCCTCCGAGGCCGCAGACCTTGCCTCGACCGAGGCATCCGCAACGGACGTCCCTGCCGACGCCGCTCCGCGCGCGGAGACAGCAGACGAGATCGCTGTGACCCCCGGCGTCGATCTGCCCGCGCTCGACGCCGGTGCGATCGCAGCCGAGTCCGCCGACGGCCAGCCCGCGGCCCGAGAGGCGATCCGCATCCGCGGCCTGGTGAAGCGCTTCGGCGACACGAACGCCGTCGACCATGTCGATCTCACGGTGCCCGCGGGGTCGTTCTACGGTCTCGTCGGGCCGAACGGCGCGGGCAAGACAACGACGCTGTCGATCATCGCGGGACTGCTGCGCCCTGATGCGGGCACGGTGCACATCAGCGGCATCGACCAGCGCGAGAAGCCGCTCGAGGCCAAGCGCGTCATGGGAGTGCTTCCCGATCGCCTCCGCACGTTCGACCGGCTGACCGGACGCCAGCTTCTGCACTACTACGGTCAGCTGCGCGGCCTCGATCGCGCCGTCATCGAGAAGCGCACCGCCGACCTCGCGCGCGCGTTCGACCTCAGCGAGGCGCTCAGCCGAGTGGTGTCCGACTACTCGGCCGGCATGACCAAGAAGGTGATGCTCGCAGGCGCCCTGATCCACTCGCCGCGCGTCCTCGTGCTCGACGAGCCGTTCGAAGCGGTCGACCCGGTGTCGTCGGGGGTGATCCTCGACATCCTCCGCTCGTACGTGTCGCACGGCGGCACGGTGATCCTGTCGAGCCACGGCATGGATCTCGTCGAGCGCGTGTGCTCGCGCGTGGCGGTGATCGTCGGCGGCGAGGTGCTCGCCGAGGGCACCATCGACGACGTGCGCGCGGGACAGACGCTCACGGAGCGGTTCATCGAGCTCTCGGGCACCGGCGGAGAAGTGGAGGGCCTCGAGTGGCTGCACACGTTCTCCGACTGAGGCTGGCGCTGCTGGTCGGCGCGCTGCGGGGAGAGCACGGTGTGCGCGCCGCCATCGCTCTGGCCGCATCCATCGCCGCCACAGTCGCCGTCTGCATCGCCATCCTCGGGCTCGGCCAGGCTCCGCTGCCCACCGCCGAGACAGTCATGGTCCTCGGCGCCGCGGCGCTGATGCTCGCCTTCTTCGTGGGTCCGATGCTGACCGGCACTCCCGACCAGCTCGACCCGCGGCGCTTCTGGCCGTTCGGGCTCGACGAGCGTCGCCTCGGCTGGACGCTCGTGCTGGCTTCGCTGATCAGCGTGCCCAGCCTCGCGCTGATCGCCGTGACGGCGTGCGTCGTGGTCGTCGCGGTGCAGGCCGGAGTGGCGTGGGGTGCAGCTGTGCTGTTCGGCGCGATCGGCGTCATCTCCATCGCGCTTGCCGCCCGCATAGGCATGGCGATCAGCGCGATCCTGCTGCCCGAGCGCCGTTCCCGGGAGCTGACCGTGCTGTTCACCCTCCCGGTGATCGTCATCGCGTTCCCCGTCGCCGCCTACTTCGCGTCGCTGCGGTGGGACGGACAGGTCCCCTCTGCCGTGCACACCGCGACGAGCATCGTCGGGTTCTCGCCGCTCGCCGCGCCTCAGGCGTTCCTGTTCCACGTCGCAGCCGGCGAGGCGGCGGCGGCCTGGGTGAGCGGACTGGTCGCGCTGGCGACCATCGGCGGGATGCTGCTGATCTGGAATCTTCTCGTGCGTCGCCTGCTCACCGCGTCAGAGCGGCCGTACGCGACCCGTGAGCGCTCGGGTCTCGGGTGGTTCGGCTCGCTGCCCGCCAACGCCTTCGGCGCCATCGCTGCTCGCAGCCTCGTCTACTGGCTGCGTGACCGCCGCTACATCGTGAACCTGCTGGTGGTCCCCATCGCCGGTGTGCTGACCGTGTTCCCGCTGCTCGTCGCCGGGGTGCCGCTGTGGATCGCGGCGCTGGTGCCGGTGCCGCTCATGGCGCTGTTCTTCGGCTGGCTGCCGCACAACGACGTCGCCTACGACTCCACCGCACTCTGGATGCACATCGCCAGCGGCGTGCGCGGGCTGCCCGATCGCTTCGGCAGGCTGGTGCCCGTGCTGCTCGTGGCACTGCCCGTGCTCGCGATCGGCATCTCGGTCACCCTCGCCGTGATCGCGGACTGGCATCTCATGCTGCCGCTCATCGGGGTCACGGCCGCGCTGCTGCTGACCGGTCTCGGCATCTCGAGCGTCGCCTCGGTGGTCGCCCCCTACGCCGTCTCGCGCCCGGGTGACAGCCCGTTCCAGCAGCCGCAGCGCTCGTCATCGCACGGATCGTACGGAGCCGCCCTGACGTTCATCGGCGCTCTGCTGGCCAGTGCTCCGACGATCTGGCTGTTCGCGCTGACGCTCATCGAGGGCGAGCAGCACGCGATGTCGACGTTCTGGGTCGGCGTGCTCTCCGGCGTGGGAGTGCTCTTCGGCGGCGCGGCGATCGGGGCGGCGATCTTCGAGCGCAGCGGCGAGCGGTTGATGGAGTTCGTCGAGACGACCTGACCCGCCTGTGCGTGCGCCGTCTCGGGAACCGGGCCCCGACGCGCGAGGCGGCGGATAGAATCGCGGCATGAGTACTCCGCTGGACAGCCCCGATCAGGGTGGCGTGGCAACACTTGATCGCGAGCTCGAAGAACTCCTCCGCGAGGAGCACCTCGAGCCCGGCGACCACGAGCGCTTCTCTCATTACGTGAAGAAGGACAAGATCCTCGAGTCGGCGATCACCGGCAAGCCGGTGCGCGCCCTCTGCGGAAAGAAGTGGACCCCGGGTCGAGACCCGGAGAAGTTCCCCATCTGCCCGACCTGCAAAGAGATCTACGAGAGCATGGTCTCCTGACGCGGACCCGCGTCAGCCGGCGTCGACGAAGAGGGTCGGGATCGCCGGATCGGACTTGCTGAGCGCGAGCGCACGCACCGGAAGCTCCTCGCGCACGCGCAGGTGATGGTCGCGAGCGGATGCCGTTCCCGCCGCTCCCTCGTGCGCGGCGTCGATCTCGCCACGGTCCACGAGCACGACCTGCAGCGCGCGAGCGTCGGGGTGCTCGGCGGCGGTGTCGACCTGCTCGAAGCCGTCGGCGACCGACACGGTCTCGGCCACGGCGACGCCGTTATCCAGCGTGCGGAAGGCGGCCTTGCGCCCACCCTTCGAGCCCTTGTCGGTCGAGGCCTTGGCCACGGCGACCCAGCGCCCGGCGGAGTCCTGTCTGGCGACGAGCTTGTACACCATGCTCGCCGTCGGGTAGCCGGAGCCGGTGACCACCGAGGTGCCGACGCCGTAGAAGTCGACGGGCGAGGCGGCCAGAGCGGCGATCGCGTACTCGTCGAGATCGCTCGTCACGGTGATCTTGGTGTCGGTGGCGCCCAGGTCGTCGAGCTGCTGGCGCACGGCTGCGGCGACGAGCGGAAGGTCGCCCGAGTCGAGGCGCACGCCGCCGAGACCCGTGCCGGCGACCCGGATGGCCGTCTCGACGCCCTTCTCGATGTCGTAGGTGTCGACGAGCAGCGTCGTGCCGGCGCCCAGGCTGTCGATCTGCGATCGGAACGCGTCTTCCTCGGAGTCGTGCAGCAGGGTCCACGAGTGCGCCGCCGTGCCCATGGTCGGGATGCCCCATCGACGGCCGGCCTCGAGGTTGCTCGTCGATCCGAATCCCGCGATGTATGCGGCGCGCGCCGCGGCCACCGCCGACTGCTCGGCCGCGCGACGCGAGCCCATCTCGGCGAGGGGGCGCTCGCCGGCGGCGATGCTCATGCGGGATGCCGCGGTGGCGACGGCGGAGTCGTGGTTCATCACGCTGAGCGCCAGCGTCTCGAGCACCACGGCGTCGGCGAAGGTGCCCTCGACGGTGAGGATGGGTGATCCCGGGAAATACAGCTCGCCCTCGCGATAGCCGAGGATGGTGCCCGTGAAGCGGTAGTTCTCGAGATACGCGACGGCCTCGGCATCCACCACGTGGTTGTCGCGCAGGTACCGCAGTTCGTCTTCGCCGAACCGGAAGTCGCGCAGCAGCGTGAGCAGCCGGCCCGTGCCGGCGACGACGCCGAAGCGCCGACCCCCGGAGAGGCGACGCGAGAACAGCTCGAATACGCTGGGCCTCGATGCCGTGCCGTCGCGCAGCGAGGCTGCGAGCATGGTCAGTTCATAGCGGTCGGTGAGGAACGCGGAGCTCATCCGGCCAGTGTATCCAGGCGCCGGATCCGGAATACTGAAGGGCGGAGCCGCGCTCCGCACCGACCCGATCATGGAGGATTCCCGCATGCCCCAGGCCGATGAGCTGACTCGACTCGTGAACGGCGTGCTGTGGCCCGGATTCCTGGGATCCGAGATGCCGGAGTGGCTCGGGACGGCTCTCGACGACGGTCTGGCCGGCGTCGTGTACTTCGCGCAGAATCTGCACGGAGACACCGCCGCGCTCAGCGCGGAGATCCACCGCCGGGCACCCCGGGCGCTGATCGGCATCGACGAGGAGGGCGGCAGCGTCACCCGGCTCGAGACCGACACGGGCTCGACGGTGCCGGGAGCGGCTCAGCTCGGAGTCGTCGACGATGTGGACGCGACCGAGGCGACAGGCTACGAGATCGGCCGTCGCGTCGATGCGATCGGCGCCGACGTCGTGATCGGCCCTGTGGCCGACGTGAACACGGATCCTCGCAACCCGGTGATCGGCGTGCGCGCGTTCGGAGACCGCACCGACCTCGTCTCACGGCACACGGCCGCCGCTGTGCGGGGGATCCAGCGGGCGGGAGTGGCGGCGTGCGCCAAGCACTATCCCGGCCACGGCGACACCCACACCGACTCGCACCACGACCTGCCGGCGCTGACTCTCTCTCAGGAGGAGATCGACGCGCACCACCTTCCGCCGTTCTCGGCGGCCACAGACGCGGGCGTGCACGCGATCATGACCGCGCACATCTGCGCCCCGCAGTGGGGCGACGCGCCGGCCACGCTCAACAGCGATGTGCTGGGGCGGCTGCGCGCAGACGGATTCGACGGCGTGATCATCACCGACGCGCTCGACATGGCGGCGATCCGCGAACGGGTGGGCATCGGCGGGGGAGCGGTGCGCGCTCTCGCCGCCGGGGCCGATCTGCTGTGCATCGGCAACCCCACCAACCCGGGAGCGGCGATGCTTCCCGACCAGGACGAGATCGACTACCTCATCGCCCGAGACGCGATCGTCGCCGCGATCCGCAGCGGCGAGCTCCCGCACGAGCGGGTCGCTGAGGCCGCGGGTCGCGTCGCGGCGATGGCGGATGCCGTGCGCCCCCGCTCCGCGGCAGCAGAGGCGCCCTTCGACGCCGACTCGATCGCCGACAGAGCCGTGCGCGTGCACGGCGACCTGCCGGCCTTCGCCGACGAGCCCACCACGGTGATCGACCTCCGCCGCGCCTCGAGCCTGGCCGTCGACAGCGCCGCGTCTCACGTCGCCCTGGCGCTCGCCGCGGGCGGCGACATCATCAGGATCGACGCCGAGTCCGCAGACGATGCCGAGGTCGGGGCCGTGGCGCAGCGTGCGGGCGCCGCTCAGACCATCGTGCTCGTCGACCGCGTCGACGAGGGCACTGCGCAGCGCCACGTGCTCGACAGCATCCGGTCGGTCGCACCGCGCGTCGTCGCCGTCAACGTCGGTCTGCCCGCGCACGCCGAGGGGGCCGTCGTCTCGTCTCCGGCCGCCAGCCTGCTGGCCGCTAGGGCAGCACGACGCGCTCTGCTCGCCCACTGATCGTCCTCACCAGGCATCCGCCGCAACGCCGAAGGAAGAAACGACATGTCTGACCGCGAAGAGCTGCGCTCCACCCTCGAGACCCTGTCGACCGAGCGCGTCGACCCCGCGTTCGCCGACCTCGACCTGCTGAGCACCGTCGACCAGGTCGCCCTGATGACCGAGCAGGGGATCGTGGCGGCGCAGGCCGTCGCCGCCGAGGGCGCCAGCATCGCCCGCGCGATCGACGGGATCGTCGACCGGCTGCACCGCGGCGGCCGGCTCGTGTACATCGGCGCCGGCACGGCGGGGCGGATGGGGGTTCTGGATGCCAGTGAGATCCCGCCCACGTTCGGCACCGATCCCTCGCTCGTGCTCGGCGTCATCGCCGGCGGCGAGCACGCGCTGCGCAGCGCCGTCGAGAATGCCGAGGACGATGTCGAGGCCGGCGCCGAGGCAGCGAGCCGGCTCGGCCCTGATGACGCCATCGTGGGCATCTCGGCGTCGGGTCGCACGCCTTACGTGAGCGGCGCGCTGCGCGCGGCGCGCGAACGAGGTGCGTTCACCGTGAGCCTGGCGTGCAACCGCGACGCGGAGATCTCGCAGGGCGTCGACGTCGCGATCGAGGTCGTCGTCGGTCCCGAGGTGGTCGCCGGTTCGACCCGCCTCAAGGCGGGCACCGCCCAGAAGCTGGTGCTCAACGCGATCTCGACCGTCGCGATGGTGCAGTCGGGCAAGGTGTACGGCAACCTCATGGTCGACGTGCAGTCGACCAACGAGAAGCTACGGGCCCGCGCCGAGCGCACCGTCATGCACGCGACCGGCTGCTCGCCGGAGAAGGCAGCCGAGGCACTGAGCACCGCAGGCGGGTCCGTGAAGCTCGCGATCGCGCTCGTCGAGACCGGTGTCGATGCCGACGTCGCGCGCGCCGCCCTCGAGCAGGCGGGCGGCAACCTGCGCCAGGCGCTCGCCGCGGCCCGGGGCGAGCACGCCGCCGAGTAGGCTTGGGCATCATGAACGACGCGCCCATCGGCATCTTCGACTCCGGTGTGGGCGGACTGACCGTCGCGCGCGCGATCCGCGCGCAGCTGCCGCAGGAGTCGCTCGTCTACATCGGAGACACGGCGCACTCGCCGTACGGTCCCAAGCCGATCGCCGACGTCAGGCAGTACAGCCTCGAGGTGCTCGACACGCTCGTCGATCAGGGCGTGAAGATGCTCGTGATCGCGTGCAACACGGCATCCGCCGCCGTTCTGCGCGACGCGAGGGAGCGCTATGACGTGCCCGTCGTCGAGGTCATCGGCCCTGCGGTGCGCCGCGCCGTCTCGACGACCCGCAACGGCCGCGTCGGCGTGATCGGCACCGTCGGAACGATCGGATCCCGCGCCTACCAGGACATGCTCGAGGTGAACGAGCGCCTGCAGGTGTTCACCGCCGCGTGCCCCCGCTTCGTCGAGTTCGTCGAGGCGGGCATCACCGGCACGCCTGAGGTGCTCGCCGTCGCCGAGGAGTATCTCGCGCCGCTGCGCGAGGCCGAGGTCGACACGCTCGTGCTCGGATGCACGCACTACCCCTTCCTGCGCGGTGCGATCAGCTACGTGATGGGTGACGGCGTCTCGCTCGTGTCGAGCGACGACGAGACCGCCGCCGACGTCTACCGTCAGCTGGTCAAGCGCGGCGAACTCGCCTCGCCCGGCGCTGTCGCCAGCTACGTATACGAGGCGACCGGGGCATCCGCCACCGACTTCGCCGTGCTCGCCAACCGCCTCATGGGGCACGAGGTGCGCGACGTGCAGCTCGTGCAGACCGGCGTCCTCGAGCTGCCGTACCTGCGCGACGCAGACCACCAGCCCTGAGAGCCGACACCCTCAGCCCTCAACCCTCCGAGAGGACACCATGTCAGACATCGTCCGCGCCGACGGCCGCAGCACCGACCAGCTTCGCGAGGTCACGATCGAACGCGGCTGGTCCGCTCACGCCGAGGGATCTGCGCTGATCAGCTTCGGCGGCACCAAGGTGCTCTGCACGGCGTCGTTCACCAACGGCGTTCCCCGCTGGCTGACGGGCAAGGGCAAGGGCTGGGTCACCGCCGAGTACGCGATGCTGCCGCGCGCCACGAACTCGCGCAACGACCGCGAGAGCGTCAAGGGGAAGATCGGCGGCCGCACGCACGAGATCTCGCGACTGATCGGCCGTGCGCTGCGCGCCGTCGTCGACACCAAGGCCCTCGGCGAGAACACCATCGTCATCGACTGCGATGTGCTGCAGGCCGACGGCGGCACCCGCACGGCGGCGATCACCGGCGCTTACGTCGCCCTCGCCGACGCCATCGAATGGGGGCGAGCGAAGAAGTTCATCGGCAAGAACTCGACCCCGCTGCTCGACACGGTCGCGGCGGTCTCGGTCGGGATCATCGACGGCGAGCCGATGCTCGACCTCGCCTACGTCGAGGATGTGCGGGCTGAGACCGACATGAACGTCGTCGTCACCGGCCGCGGACTCTTCGTCGAGGTGCAGGGCACCGCCGAAGGAGCTCCCTTCGACAAGCGCGAGCTCGATGCCCTGCTCGACCTCGGCGTGAACGGCTGCGCGACGCTGCAGCAGCACCAGCTCGCGGCACTGTCCGAGGGCGGTGCCGAGTGAAGGTCGTCCTCGCCACGCACAACCCGCACAAGGTCGCCGAGTTCCAGCAGATCGTGGCCGCAACGCGGCCCGACCTCGAAGTGATCGGCTACGACGGCCCCGAGCCCGTCGAAGACGGCGTCACCTTCGCTCAGAACGCGCTGATCAAGGCACGAGCCGCGTTCGCGCACACCGGGCTGCCGTCACTCGCCGACGACTCGGGCATCTGCGTCGATGTCCTCGGCGGGTCACCCGGCGTGTTCTCGGCGTACTGGGCCGGGCAGAAGAAGGACGCGACGGCGAACCTCGAGCTGCTGCTCGATCAGCTCCACGACGTCGCCGACCCCCACCGCGCCGCGCAGTTCCACTCGACCATCGCACTCGTCACCGCCGAGAGCGAGCGCACGGTCGAGGGCATCTGGCCAGGGCGCCTCGCGCACCGGGCATCCGGGGCCGGCGGATTCGGCTACGACCCCATCTTCATCCCCGACGGTCAGGACCCGGACGCCGAGCGTTCGGTCGGCGAGTTCACCGACACCGAGAAGCAGTCGCAGTCGCATCGTGCCAGGGCCTTCCAGGCGCTGATCCCGCTGCTCGCCGCGCTCTAGCATCCGCGCTTCTCGCTATTGAGAAGCGTTACCGTTCCCGACTACCCGGATCCGGGCTTGCCGGGCGATCGCCCGGCCTAGCCTGGATGCATGCACGACCACGCTCCTGCCCGCGGAGGGATCCGCGACGCCGGCCACCGGCGCCTGCTGGCGATCTCGCTGACGCTCACCGCCACCGTGATGGTGGTGCAGGTGATCGGCGCGATCCTCTCGGGCTCGCTGGCCCTGCTGGCCGACGCCGCGCACATGTTCACCGACTCGTCTGCGCTCGTGATCGCGCTGATCGCGACCGCGGTGGCCGCGCGCCCCGCCGATGACCGGCGCACCTTCGGGTACCAGCGCGCAGAGGTGTTCGGGGCGCTGATCAACGCGATCATCCTCATCGTGCTCATGGTCGTCGTCGCCGTGCAGGGAGTCCAGCGCCTGATCGATCCTGGTGAGGTCGAGGTGGCAGGACCGCTCATGCTCACGGTCGCGGTCATCGGCATGATCGCCAATGCGGTCGCGATGTGGGTGCTCAGCCGCGCTCAGAAGACCAGCATCAACGTGCGCGGCGCGTACCTCGAGGTGATGGGCGACCTCATCGGCTCGGCGATGGTCATCGTCGCGGCCGTGGTGATCGTCACCACGGGATGGATGCCGGCCGATGCGATCGCCTCGCTGCTGATCGCGGTGCTCATCCTGCCCCGTGCCGTCTCTCTGCTGAGGGAGGTGTTCTCGGTGCTCGCGGAGTCGGCGCCGGAGGGCATGGCCGTGAGCGAGATCCGCGATCACCTGAAGGTGTATCCCGGAGTGGTCGATGTGCATGACGTGCATGTCTGGCAGCTGACCCGTGGCGCACCCGTGTTCACGGCGCACGTGACGGTCGAGCCGGCGGTGCTGGCGGCGGGCGGATCGTCGAAGCTGCTGCAGGAGCTGCAGGGGTGCCTGGCCCACCACTTCGACGTCGAGCACTCGACCTTCCAGCTCGAGCCGGCCGATCACGACGAATGCGAAGCGGCGCACGCCTGACCGGAAGGGCGGTCGCGGTCACTGCTCGAGCCGCACCTCGTCGGGAGACTTGTCGGGGCGCAGCCCGCGCCAGCGGGAGTGACGAAGGATGCCACCCGGCGACCAGTTCGCGAACTCGACCTCGCCGACCACTTCGGGTCTGACCCACAGCGCGTCGGATGCATCGGGGGAGGGCACCTCGAGCGGTGCCGCCTTCACCCGGAGCGGCTCGAGCTGCGTCGCGAGGTCGCGCAGCATCCGGTCGGTGAAACCCGTGCCGACGCGGCCGACGTAGCGCAGCCCGCCCTCGGCGGTGGGGACGGCGAGCAGCAGCGAGCCGATCCCGCTGCGCCGATTGCCCTGACCAGGGCGGATGCCGACGATCACCACCTCCTGCGTGTGCGTCTGCTTGAGCTTCAGCCAGGAGCCGGTGCGGCGCCCGGGGCGGTACTTCGAATCGGGGTCTTTCGCGACGACGCCCTCGAGCCCGAACTCGCGGCTCGCGTCGAGCGCCGCCTCGAGGTCGTCGAAGACGGGCGGCACCTGCACGGGGGCGTCGAGATCGGTCGCGAGCTGCTCGAGCAGCTCGCGCCGCTGACGCAGGGGCATGTCGGTGAGGTCGTGCCCGTCGAGGCGAAGCAGGTCGAAGAGCATGTACACGATCGGGGTGCGCACCACTTCACGCTCGATCTCACGCCCCTTGGTCAGATGCATCCGGTTCTGCAGCCGAGCGAAGCTGGGCCGGCCGTCGCGGTCGAAGGCGACGATCTCGCCGTCGACGACGGCATCGGATGCCGGGAGATGGGGGGCGCCGTCGGAGGTGAGCTCGGGGTAGCGGGCGGTGATGTCGGTGCCGCTGCGGGCCCGCAGCGTGAAGCGACCGCCACCCTCGTCGGTCTTCTGCCAGGTGCCGACCGCGCGGATGCCGTCCCACTTGATCTCTGCCCAGGAAGGATCGCTGAGCGAGCGGGCGAGACCCGGCGTCCCCGACTCCGACAGCATCGGCGGGATGAACGACGCGGGCGCGGCCGCATCCGGCGGCGTCACAGCGCTGCCCGGTGCGATGCGCCCCGGCGCCTCTGAGCGGGCGGTCTCTGAGCGCGGGGGAGCAGGGCGCGAGGGAGCAGGGCGCCGAGACGTCGCACGCTCGGGGGCAGAGGTGTCGTCCTTCATGCGATGCAGCAGCCATTGCGACTTCTCGCCCTCACCGCTGGTGCGGATCAGCGCGAGCCGGGCGGAACCGAGCCGCCCACCCGTCTGGCCCGTGAACGTGCCGATCACCTCGTCGTCGCGCCATTTCTCGAGCGCGACCGTGCCGGTGTCCCAGACGGTCATCGATCCGGCGCCGTACTCGCCCGCAGGGATCTCGCCCTCGAAGGTCAGGTACTCCAGCGGATGCGGCTCGGTCATCACGGCGAGGTGATTGCGCTCGGCGGTCTCGGGAACGCCCTTCGGGACCGCCCAGCTGATGAGCACGCCCTCGCGCTCGATGCGCAGGTCGTAGTGCAGTCGGCTGGCGTGGTGCTCCTGGATCACGAAGCGCGGCGCGCCGCCGGAACTCGCGTATGCCGTGCGCGGCATGGGCTCCGGCGTCTTCGCCGAGTCGCGCTTCGCGAGGTACGAGGTGAGAGCGGTGCTGGCCGGCGCCAGCGCGGCGAGCGGGTCGATCCCCGCCTCCATCCGCTCGAGCACCTCGTGGTACTCCAGGTGCCGCAGATCAGGGTCGTCGAGCTCGTCCCAGGTGCGCGGGGCGGCGACCCAGGGCCGTGAGCGGCCCCGCAGCGAGTAGGGCGCGATGGTCGTCTTCGAGGCGCTGTTCTGGCTCCAGTCGATGAACACCTTGCCGCCGCGCTGCGACTTCGCCATGACGTGGGTCGCGAGATCGGGATGATCCGCCTCGATCAGACGGGCGAGCTCCTTCGCGACCGCCGATACGTCGTCGCTCGTCTGCAGACCCGTGCCGTCGTCGGTCGTCGGCAGCCGGGCGTAGAGATGGATGCCTTTGCTCCCGCTCGTGACCGGCATGGGCCCCAGGCCCATCCCGCCCAGGATGCCGCGGGCGATCCGCGCGATCTCCGCGCACTCCGCGAGTCCCACCCCGGGGCCGGGGTCGAGGTCGAGCACCAGGCGATCCGGCATCCCGCGGCCGCCCGAATGGGTGAACCGCCACTGCGGCACATGCAGCTCGAGGGCGGCGATCTGCGCGAACCAGACGAGAGACGCGACGTCGTCGGCGAGCGGGTACTCCTTCGGTCCGTCGGAGTGCTCGATCGGCATCCGCCTGAGCCAATCAGGCGCACCTCGCTCGAGCTGCTTGGTGAAGAAGCTCTCAGCCGGGGCATCCGCTGTGCCGACGCCGTCGACCCACCTCTTGCGGGTGACCGGGCGTCCGCGCATGTGCGGCAGCATGAGCGGCGCGATCTGCGAGTAGTAGGCGATGACCTCGCCCTTGGTCGTGCCCGTCTCGGGATACACGACCTTGTCGAGGTTGGTGATGCGCAGGCGGCGGCCGTCGATCTGCACGACCTGCTCGCCGGATGCCATGGGGCCAGGCTAGCGGTGATCCGCAAGCCCCTCGCCGCAGGCGGGGCGGCTGGTGTTCACTAGGGGCATGAGAAGCATCTGGAAGGGCGCCCTGACGTTCGGTCTCGTGAACGTCCCGGTCAAGGTGTACTCCGCCGTCGAGGATCACGACGTGCCGCTGCATCAGGTGCACGATCAAGACGGCGGGCGCATCCGGTACCAGCGCACGTGCGAGGTGTGCGGCAAGGTGATCGCCTACTCCGACATCGATCGCGCCTACGTCGACGACGGCCAGACGATCGTGCTCACGAAAGACGACCTCGCCTCGCTTCCGGCCGAGAAGAGCCGCGAGATCGATGTCGTCGAGTTCGTGCCGACCGAGCAGATCGACCTGCTCACGCTCGACAAGCCCTACTATCTCGAGCCCGACTCGAAGTCGCCCAAGGCATATGTGCTGCTGCGCAAGACCCTCGAGCAGACCGATCGCACCGCGGTCGTGCGCTTCACGCTGCGCCAGAAGACCAGGCTCGCGGCCCTGCGCGTGCGCGGCGATGTGCTCGTGCTGCAGACGCTGCTCTGGTCTGACGAGGTGCGGGAGGCCGCCTTCCCGGCCCTCGATGAGGACGTGAAGATCAGCAAGAAGGAGCTCGAGATGTCGGCCGCGCTGGTCGAGAGCTACTCGAGCGACTTCGATCCAGAGGAGTTCGTCGACGAGTACCAGAAAGAGCTGCGCACGCTCATCGACGCGAAGATCGAGGCGGGCGAGGGCTTCGACGTGTCGGAGACGTTCGGCGACGAGGCCAAGGCAGAGAAGGGCGGCGAGGTCATCGACCTCATGGAGGCCCTGCGGGCCAGCGTCGAGCGCACGAAGGCCGCTCGCGCGGGCGGCGGCAAGACCGCGGCGAAGCACGCTGACGACGATGCCGATGGCGAAGCGGACGACAAGAAGTCGGCGTCGAAGCCCAAGAAGACGACGGCGAAGAAGAAGGCCGGCTGACGCGCGACGCCTCAGCCGCTCCCGGATCGGTGCTGACCGAGGTCAGTGCTTGCCGTCTCCGTCGATGTCGGGTGCGCGGTCGAAGACCTCGGGGTCGAGCTGCAGCGCCTTCGCCTCGGAGGCGTCGGTGTCGACGTCCTGCCCGGCGGCCGCGGCCTTCTTCGCCTTGTACCGCTCGACGAGGTAGTGCCAGAGCGTGACGATGGCGGTGCCGCCGACGGCGATCAGCAGGATCACGTCGATGTAGTCGACGACCAGGTCGCGGATCCACGGGATGTAGGCGATCACATAGCCGACCATGGTGAGGCCGAAGCCCCAGAGCAGGGCGCCGATGAGGTTGTAGAGCGAGTATCGCTTCCACGGCATATGTCCGACGCCTGCCGCCACGGGCGCGAAGGTGCGCACGATGGGTACGAACCGGGCCAGGATGATCGTGATGCCGCCGAAACGCTCGAAGAACGCGTTCGTGCGCTCGACGTTCTTGACGCTGAACAGGCCGGATTCCCTGCGCTCGAACACCGCCGGCCCGCCCTTGTGGCCGATCAGGTAGCCGACCTCTCCGCCGACGAAGGCCGCGAGGGCGATGAGCAGCGAGACCGCCCAGATGTTGACGCCGAAGATGTCGTTGGTGTGCGTGAGCAGGCCCGAGATGATCAGCAGCGTGTCGCCCGGCAGCAGGAAGCCGACGAGCAGCCCGGTCTCGGCGAACACGATGAAGCAGACGACGGCGAGCGCCCAGGCGCCCGCACCGTGGATGATGTTCGCCGGGTCGAGCCACGGGATCAGCGCGGTCGGCGCCTGAAGCATGGTGTGAAGCAAGAGTGTTCCCGTCGTTCGATTTCGGCGGAGTGCATGGGGGATGCTGTGCGGAAGATGGGACTTGAACCCACACGCCCAGGGGCACAGGAACCTAAATCCTGCGTGTCTACCAATTCCACCACTTCCGCGCGCTTCTGAGTCTAGCGATGGGGTCGGTCTGGTTTTCCGTAGATCTGCCCTGTGCTCGGCCTGGTCGGCGAGCCGGCTGTGGATAACTTCCGAGCCCGTTCTCGGATCTCTGTCAGGATGCCCGCGTGAGAGACCCGTCCCCTGCCGTCGCCGAGAGAGTGCGACGTCGCCTGCGTCTCGAGAACACCGACCCCGGTGCACAGCCCGACGAGGCGCGACGCATCGCCCAGCTCGAGGTACGGCGGCATAACGACCTCGCGCTGCAGCGCGGCGAGGCTCTGATCGACGACGAGCAGGCGCTCGTCCGCGACGTGCTGGCGTCCGTGTCGGGCTTCGGGGCGCTGCAGCCGCTGCTCGACGACCCGGAGGTCGAGGAGATCTGGCTCAACGGACCCGACCGCATCTTCGCCGCGAAGGGCGGTACGTCGCACCGCGTCGACCTGCAGCTGACGGATGCCGTCATCCGCGACCTCGTGGAGCGCATGCTGCAGACCACGGGGCGGCGGGTCGACATCAGCCAGCCGTTCGTCGACGCCTCGCTGCCCGACGGGTCGCGCCTGCACGTCGCGATAGCCGATGTCGTGCGCGGGTCATGGGCCGTCAACATCAGGAAGTTCCTGAAGCGACACCGCACGCTCGAGGCGCTGATCGCCCAGGGATCGGTGCCACAGCACGTCGCGGACATGCTGCTCGCCGCGCTGCGCGACGGCCGAAGTATCATCGTCTCGGGCGCGACGCATGCGGGCAAGACGACTCTGCTCGGCGCATTGCTCGCGGCGACCGCTGCCGGGCAGCGGATCATCACTGTCGAGGAGACGTTCGAGCTCGCGGTCGACGGGCCCGACGTCGTCGCGCTGCAGGGGCGTCAGGCGAGCCTCGAGGGCACGGGGGAGATCACTCTGCGGCGCCTCGTGAAAGAGGCGCTGCGCATGCGCCCCGATCGCCTCGTGGTCGGCGAGGTGCGCGACGCCGAAGCGCTCGACCTGGTGCTGGCGCTCAACACGGGGGTCCCCGGCGCCGGAACGGTGCACGCCAACTCGGCCGTCGAGGCGCTCGAGAAGCTCGCGCTGCTGCCGCTGCTCGCGGGGCGCAACATCGACCGCGCGTTCATCGCTCCGGCGCTCGCCTCGTCGATCTCGTTCGTCGTGCACTGCCGTCGCGCCCCCGATGGGACGCGAGGCATCGGAGAGGTGATCGCACCGACTGGCGAGGTGGTCGATGGGCGAATTCTGAGCACGTCGGTCTACCGGGCCGAGGTGTCGGCGTGACCCTCCTCGTGGGTGCCCTGCTGGGTGCGGGGCTGCTGCTGTGCGCGTCGCCGTGGCTCTGGCCGCCGCGAGAGAAGCTCGCCCGCGAGGTGCGCAGCACCCGACTGCGTCGCCTGCTCGACGAGGCCGGGCATTCCCGCACGGCGACGCGCACGCTCGTGTCGGTGATGGTGGCGCTCGCTGCGGGGGCCGCAGCTCTGACGTGGCTTCTCACCGGCATCCCGGTGCTGGCCCTGCTCGCTTCCCTCGCCGCAGCCGCGACTCCCGTCATGTTCCTGCGGGGACGTCGCCTGCGGCTGCGCAAGGCGCGTCGACAGGTCTGGCCGGATGTGTGCGATCTGCTGGTCGCGGCCATCAGAGTGGGCCTGTCGCTGCCGGATGCCGTGGCAAGCCTCACCGAGTCCGCTTCGCCATCCGTGCGCCCGGCGTTCGCGGTGTTCGCGCGCGATCTGCAGCAGACCGGCCGTTTCGAGTCGAGCCTCGACCGGCTCAAGGCCACCCTCGCGGACCCGATAGCGGATCGCATCGTCGAGACGCTGCGGATGGCCCGTCAGGTCGGCGGCACCGAGCTGACCGGAGTGCTGCGCGCACTGTCGGCGTCGGTGCGCGCGGATGCGGCGCTGCGCGGAGAGGTCGAGGCTCGCCAGTCATGGATCCGCGGCGCAGCGGTGCTCGGTGCGGTCGCCCCGTGGGTGATCCTCGCTCTGCTCGCCATGCGACCCGAGGGCCGCGACGCGTACGGGAGCACGGAGGGCGTGCTCGTCATCCTGGTGGGTGCGGTCGTCTCGGTGATCGCATTCCGCATCATGCTGCGCATCGGGCGCTTGCCCGAACCCGAACGGTGGTTCGGATGACAGGGGTGACCGATGCCGCGATCGCGGTGCTGCTGGGCGGCTCGCTGGCGCTCGGGCTGCTCGGCGTGCTCTCAGCCCTGCCTCGATGGAGCGGACCGTCGCTCGAGCGTCGCATCGCGCCGTACGTGCGAGATGTCGTCGCTGACGATGCGCTGCCCTCCGGCGTCCTTCCTGCTGTCGGAGTCATGCCCGTCCGCGGGCGACGGCTCTGGAGCCGTCTGCAGGAGCTCTTCGATCGGATGCTCGGCGGAGGCGACACACTTCGGCTGCGCATCGCACAGGCCGGTATCGCCCAGAGCCCTGCTGCCTTCCGCGGCCGTCAACTCGCGTGGGGCGTGGGCGGTCTGCTGGCCGGTGCAGTCATCGTCGTGGTCATCGCGGTCTCGGGACGGATGACGCCACCGGCCGTCCTGCTGCCGGTCATCGCCGCCGCCGGGACCACGGTGGGCTATGACATGCAGCTCACCGGCCGCGCTCGTGCACGCCGCGCGCGGCTCGCCGACGAACTGCCCACGACTCTCGAATTCCTCGCGCTGTGCCTGTCGGCGGGCGAGTCACTGCTCGATGCGCTGCGTCGCGTGTCGGCGATCGGCACGGGCGAGCTCACGGAAGAGCTGCGTCAGACCGTGCTCGCCGTGCGCACAGGGTCTCCGCTCGCCGACGCGCTAGGCGAGACCGCCACGCGACTGCAGCTGCCCGGCCTCTCGCGGGCCACCGACCAGATCATCGCGGCACTCGAGCACGGCGCGCCGCTCGCCGCAGTGCTGCATTCTCAGGCGGCCGACGCGCGAGACGAGGCGAAGCGCGTGCTCATCGAGCAGGCGGGTCAGAAGGAGATCCTCATGCTGCTGCCGCTCGTGTTCCTGATCCTGCCGTTGAGCGTGCTGTTCGCGGTCTACCCCGGTCTGTTCATTCTGCGACTGGGGCTGGGCTGAGCGCGGTCTCGACGCACACACGATCCGCTATCCAATTGGGGGAGAAGAGATGAAGACGCTGAAGCAATGGCTCGCCGACGGTCGTGAGCTGGTCGACGACGAACGGGGGGACGTGCCTGGCTGGGTTCTGGTGACGCTCATGACGGCCGCACTCGTCGTGGTGATCTGGGCTGTCGCCGGCCCTGCCCTCGTCGACCTGTTCGAGCAGGCGATCTCGCGCGTCTCCGGCCTCTGAACCGAGCTGAGGATGCACGCGCGATCGGCCGAGGACGATGAGCGAGGGTCCAGTCCCGTCGAGTTCGTGCTCGTCGGCGCGCTGCTGACCGCCCTGACACTCGCGGTGCTGCAGGTGGCCCTGGCCGTGTACGTCCGCAACGTCGTGCACGACGCCGCGGTCGAAGGAGCGCACTATGCCGCGCTCGCCGACACGTCCCTCGATGAGGGCGCTTCGCGCACGAAGGCGGTGATCACCCGAGCGGTCGGGCCGGACTACGCCGGCGACGTAGCGGTCGGCGAAGACGACAGCCTCGGCTATCCCACCGTGAGAATGCGGGTACGCACCGCCCTGCCCGTTCTGGGGCTCGTCGGTGTGCCGCTCGGATTGGAGGTGGAGGCCCGTGCGCCCGTCGAATCGTTCGGAGACGAGTGAATCGCTGATCGGCGACGAGAGGGGCTCCGCGGCCCTGGAGTTCATGGTGGCGGGCGTGCTCATGCTGGTTCCGCTCGTCTATCTCGTGCTCGTGCTGGGCGCGGTGCAGGAGCAGACGCTCGGCGCCGAGGCCGCTGCCCGTCACACCGCTCGGGTGATCGGTCAGGCGCCGGACGCCGGCGCCGCGGCCGAACGCGGCGACGCGGTGCTTGCCGGGATCGTCCGCGAGTACGGGATGGATGCGGATGCCGTCGAGGTGAGGATCGCGTGCAGGCCTTCCGCGCGGGAATGCCCGACGGCCGGAGCCACCGTGGTCGTCACCGTGCGCACGCAGGTGCCGCTGCCCTTGCTGCCGCCGATACTCGGGCTCGACGACCTGACGGCGATCCCCGTCGAGGCGCAGTCGGCGCAGAAGGTGTCGCGCCAGTGGGGGAGCGGATGAGAACCCTCCGACGGATTCGCGTCGCGTCGACCGACGACGAGGGCAGCGTGCTGCCCATGATCCTGGGGTACGCGCTGCTCGCGGCCGCGCTCGTCTTCGTATGCGTGTGCGCCACCGACCTGTACATCGCGCAGAAGCGCCTCGACTCGCTTGCTGATGCGGCCGCGCTCGCCGGAGCAGACGGTTTCACCCTGCACGCCGAAGGAGCACAGGTGCGGGCAGAACTCACCGATGACGGAGTGCGGGATCAGGCCGACGCGGTGGTCGGTGCGATGGATTCGGAGGCGACTCTCGTGTCGGCGGACACTCCCGACGGCGTCTCCGCCCGGATCACGGTCGCCGCGGCCTGGCACCCGCCGCTCTTCTCGGCGTTCGTGCCCGACGGCGTAGCACTTGAAGCCACCGCGACGAGCCGAACCGCGCTGCGCTGAGACAGCAGAGAGCTCAGTCGTCGTGCCGCGACAGGAAACGCGGCGTCCACACGGCGAAGCCCGCCGCACCCAGCAGCGCCACGCCGCCCATCACGCCGGTCGCGAGCGGCAGCGAGGCCAGGGCGACGATAGACGCGATCACCACGGGGGCGGCCGCGCCGCCGGCATCCGTCAGCGTCCGCCATGCGCCGAGGAAGGTCGCAGGATCGTTCTCGGGCGCGAGATCGGCCCCGTAGGTGAGCAGGATGCCGCTCGAGAGGCCATTGCCCAGGCCCAGCACAGCGGCCATCAGCGCGAACCACATCGACGCCTGGTCGAGATCGTGCGTGAGGGAGAGGGCGATCAGACCGACGCCCATGAGCAGCATGGCGGGCAGCGCCGCCCAGATGCGACCGAAGCGGTCCATCACCTGACCGCTCGCGTAGAACAGAGCGAAGTCGATCGCGCCCGACACGCCCACGACGATCGCGATCGTGCTCGCATCGAGCCCCAGCGACACACCCCACAGCGGCACGATCACCTGGCGCGCAGAGCGCACGGCCGACAGCGCCGCCGCTGCGGTGCCGAGGCGCATCAGCACACCGCGGTAGTACGAGATGGTGGCGAGCACGCCGTACCGGTCGCGTGTCGGGATCGACCCCGTGACCACCTCTCCGGAATCCTCGGCGACGGCGGCACCGGTCGGCTTCAGCAGCACGGGGCTGCTCTTCTCGGGGTCGGGGCCGAACAGCACGAGCGGCACGATCGCCGCGCAGCACACGATGAGGGTCCAGATCGTCGACTGCTCAGAGCCGGTCAGCTGGATGAGCGCCGCCGCGACGAAAGGCCCGATGAAGATCCCGAAGCGGAAGCTGCCGCCGAGCAGCGACAGGGCCCGGGCCCGGAACCGCGGCGGCACCCTGGTGGTCATGAACGCGTGCCTCGCGAGACCGAACGCGGCGGCGCAGAAGCCGAGCACGAACACCGAGACCGCGAACAGCGCGAGAGCGTCGGCCAGCAGCATCACGACACCCGCCGCGATCGACAGCGCGCCCGCGACGACCATCGTGTAGCGCTCGCCGATCTTCGCCACCAGCGCGCCGGCCGGCAGGTTGCCGCACAGCTGGCCGATCACGAGCGCTGACGCCACGAGGGCGGCGAGCGACACGTCGGCGCCGAGACGGGTGGCGATCACCGGGATCAACGGAATGACCGCGCCCTCGCCGAGCGAGAAGAGCACGGTGGGCGCGTAGACCATCGGTCCGAACCGTCTCAGAACACTCGCCGCGCTGTCGCTCACAACGCTCACGCTAGCCCCGACGGCATACGACGGACGGCGGGACATACCGCGGTCAGAGAAGCAGGGCCGGGGCGCGATAAGGTTGACTGCCATGTTCGAACTCGATCTCTCCGCCGACATACAGGCCCTGCGACACACCTTCGGCGACATCCGCGAGGTCGTCGACGTCGATTCTCTGCGCGAAGACATCGCGCGACTCAGCGAGGAAGCGGGCGCCCCCGACCTCTGGGACGACCCCGAGAAGGCGCAGAAGGTCACGAGCGCGCTCAGCCACAAGCAGGCTGACCTCAAGCGCGTCACCGAGGTCGAGCGCCGTCTCGACGACCTCGACGTTCTCGTCGAGCTCGCGAACGAGATGCAGGACGAGGACTCCGCAGCCGAAGCGCGCGCTGAACTCGAATCGCTGACCCAGACCATCAACCAGCTCGAGGTGCAGACGCTGCTCGACGGCGAGTACGACGAGCGCAACGCGATCATCACCATCCGCTCGGGCGCGGGCGGCGACGACGCCACCGACTTCGCCGAGATGCTCATGCGCATGTACCTGCGCTGGGCCGAGCAGCACGGCTACCCCGTGAAGGTGCTCGACACCTCGTACGCCGAGGGAGCAGGCATCAAGTCGGCCACGTTCGAGGTCACCGCCCCGTACGCGTTCGGCACGCTGTCGGTCGAGGCCGGGACGCACCGCCTCGCGCGCATCAGCCCGTTCGGCTCCGCCGACAAGCGCCAGACGTCGTTCGCCGCGGTCGAGGTCATCCCGCTGATGGAAGAGGCGACCGAGGTCGAGATCCCCGAGAACGACATCCGCGTCGACGTGTTCCGCTCGTCGGGGCCGGGCGGGCAGTCGGTCAACACCACCGACTCGGCCGTGCGCCTCACCCACCTGCCGACCGGCATCGTCGTGTCGATGCAGAACGAGAAGTCGCAGATCCAGAACCGCGCGGCCGCCATGCGCGTGCTGCAGACCCGCCTTCTGCTGCTGCAGAAGGAAGAAGAGGCGGCGAAGAAGAAGGAGCTCGCGGGCAACATCACCGCCAGCTGGGGCGACCAGATGCGCTCGTACTTCCTCTACGGCCAGCAGCTGGTCAAGGACCTGCGCACCGGGCACGAGTCGGGAAACCCGGCCAGCGTGTTCGACGGCGACCTCGACGACTTCATCTCCGCTGGCATCCGCTGGCGCAAGCGCAAGGAAGAGGACTGACCCTCACTCCGACGCGCGAGACGCGACACGACAACGGGCCCGGGAGCAGTGCTCTCGGGCCCGTTGTCGTGTCTGCCTCGGATCAGCTGCAGGCGGATGCCGAATCCGTGAACGTCTTCGCGAAGTCGAGCGCATCCATGGGATCGGCGAAGTCGGTGCTGCCCTCGGCGACGGTCTGCAGGGCCTCGTCGCTCATCTCGGATGCGTAGAACTCATCGCTGAGGCACACGATCACCTCATCCGGGAACGGGCTGGAGCCGGTGTCGGCGACGATCGTCTCGATACCGGGAGCGAGCTCCTCAGGCGTCGGGCGCTCGGCGCTGCCCTCGGGCGCGGACGACTCGTCCGGCCACGGCTCCTGGCTCGAGTAGGGGCTCGACGGCGAGTTCCACGAGTTGTCGGCGTAGCTGGCGAAGAAGGTGACGGCGAGCACGATCGACGCGACGATGCCCATCACGACCGACAGGATCAGGCCGACGATGCCGGGCCACTTCGCGGTGTTCTTGATGAACAGGGCGATGATCGACACCACGAAGGCGGCGAAGAGCAGGAACGAGCCGATGCCGAACGTCACAAGGTTCGGGATGCACGCGATGATGCCGCCGACGACCGCGAGGCCGAGGCCGATGTAGCCGAGAACCGGCGTCTTGCGGGGTCCGGGCTCCGGTGCGGCGTACGCGCCGTAGCCGGCGTCGGTGCCGTACGGGGCCGGAGCGGAGTAGGGGCTCTGGGCGTCGTAGGCGCGGGCGCCGGGGTAGCCCGCCTGGCCGTAGGGGGCCTGCCCGTACGGCTCCTGCCCGTATGGGGCCTGCCCATACGGAGACTGGCCGTATGCGCTCTGCGGGTAGCCGTCGTCCGAGACCGGCGGGTAGGCGGCGGTGGGCTGCGCATCCTGCTGCGCTGCCGGGCTCTCCTGCGCGCCGGGTGCGACCGGAGGCTCGTAAGAGGCGGCGGATGCCTCGGCATCCGGTGCCTCGCCGGCCGTGTCGCCACCGGCGAGAACCGTGCCGCCCTCTTCGGGCTGGTCGGGCGTCTCAGGCGCGAAGTGATCGGTCCACTGCTCGCCGTCCCACCAGCGCTGCCGCCCCGATCCGTCGTCGTACCATCCTGCGGGAACGCTCATGGCGCCTCCTCGTCTGCGTGTGCGTCTGCGCCGCCGGCGGTGAGCCTGCGACATCCCCTCATGGCGCATCAGCGCCTCTACGTGTATATCAGTCGCCCTCGACGGGAAAGACACGGGGGAGTGTCGCTGAGCATCGGCGACGACCCCGCGCATAGGCTCGTATGGCCATGATCCGGTTCGAGAACGTCACCAAACGCTACCGCGGCACCACACGACCCGCTCTGTCAGAAGTCGACTTCGACGTCGAGGCGGGCGAGTTCGTCTTCCTCGTCGGGGCTTCCGGCTCGGGAAAGTCGACGTGCCTGCGGCTGATCCTCCGCGAGGATGTCCCCACCAGTGGACGGGTGGCCGTGCTCGGCCGCGACCTGCGCTCGCTCGCGAACCGCAAGGTGCCGTACTTCCGCCGGCACATCGGATCGGTGTTCCAGGACTTCCGCCTGCTGCCCTCGAAGACGGTCGCGCAGAACGTCGCCTTCTCGCTGCAGGTGATCGGATCGTCGCGCGGATTCATCCAGCAGGCCGTGCCCGAGGCGCTCGCACTCGTGGGCCTCGACGGCAAGGCCAAGCGGATGCCGCACGAGCTCTCGGGTGGTGAGCAGCAGCGCGTCGCTATCGCACGCGCCATCGTCAACCGTCCGAAGGTACTGCTCGCCGACGAGCCCACCGGAAACCTCGACCCCGCGACCTCGGTGGGCATCATGCAGCTGCTCACCCGCATCAACGCCGGCGGCACGACCGTCGTCATGGCCACGCACGAAGCGGCCTTCGTCGACCAGATGCAGCGCCGCGTCATCGAGCTGAAGAACGGCGAGATGGTGCGAGACGAGGTCGGTGGCGGCTACGGCGACACCTCCAGCATCCCTCGCCTCATGCCCGAAGCGGTGCCCGGCGCCGCCGCTGCGGCCGCCCTCACCGCCGTGCAGGAGGTGCAGCGCGAGACGGTCACCGCGGCCACCGTCGCGACTCCGCCCGTCGAGACGGCGTCCGCGCCGCCGTCCGGTGCGGATGCCCGAAAGGCGGCCCAACCCGTCGACCAGCAACCGCCTGCCGTGCCCACACCCCCCGAGGAACCGGCGACGGTCGGCCCCCGCACCAACCCGATCGTGATCCCGGAGGTGGAGGTCGCCGAGCTCGGCATGGCCGACCGCCTCGGACTCTCAGGCGACGACGACGAGGAAGTGGGCCCGACCTCATGAACTTCGGACTCATCGTCGGCGAGGCCCTGATCGGCCTTCGCCGCAACATCTCCATGGTCATCTCAGTGGTGCTCGTCACCTTCGTCTCGCTGACCTTCGTCGGCGCGGCCATCCTCATGCAGACGCAGATCCAGACGATGCGCGGCTACTGGGGCGAGAAGGCCGAGGTGACCATCTACATGTGCTCGCCGCTGTCGACCTCAGACAACTGCACGGCCGCCGAGGCGACCGAGGACCAGATCAAGACGGTGAAGGACGACCTGGCCGGGCCGGCGCTCAAGCCGCTCATCAGCGAGGTCGGCTTCGACGACAAGGAGACCACCTACGATAACTGGGTGGAGCGATTCGGTCAGGAGCAGGCCGATGCCTTCGGCGTCGAGAACATGGGGGTCGCGTTCCGCGTGACCATGAAGGACCCGCAGCAGTCCCGCGTTCTCACCGAGGCGTTCTCGGGCAAGGCCGGCGTCGACGAGGTGCAGGATCAGCGCCGCCTCCTCGACCCCCTGTTCTCCGCCCTCACGGTCGCGACCTACATCGCCGTCGGCGTGGCGGCGCTCATGCTCATCGCCGCCGTGCTGCTCATCGCGACCACCATCCGGCTGTCGGCATACGCGCGTCGCAAGGAGATCGGCATCATGCGCCTGGTGGGCGCGTCGAACCGGTCGATCCAGACGCCGTTCGTGCTCGAGGGCGTCTTCGCGGCGTTCCTCGGGTCGGTGTTCGCGAGTGCCGCCGTGCTCGCGGGGGTGAAGTGGGGCGTCGAGGGGTATCTCGCCGAACGGGTGCCCTTCATGCGACCGCTGGTCGACATGCAGGATGCCCTGTTCGTCGTGCCCGTGCTGATCGGCATCGGCGTCGTGCTCGCCGCCCTGTCGGCCGGGTTCGCGATCCGTCGCTGGCTGCGCACCTGACCGGTTCGCACTTCGGACGCCCGGCAGACGTTATGCTGGTGGGCTGTCTGTCGTCAGGAGAAGAACATGCCCAGGGAACGCGGGGAGAAGGTCGTCGCGACCAACCGTCGCGCACGTCACGACTACAACCTCGAGAAGTCGTTCGAGGCCGGCCTCGTGCTCACCGGCACCGAGGTCAAGTCGCTGCGCCAGGGGCGTGCCAACCTCAGTGACGGGTACGCCTACGTGAAGGGCGGCGAGGCGTACCTCGACGCCGTGCACATCCCCGAGTACTCCCAGGGGCACTGGACGAACCACTCGGCCAAGCGCATCCGCAAGCTGCTGCTGCACAAAGACGAGATCCGCAAGCTCGAGCACGCGGTGTCGGCGGGCGGCTACACGCTCGTCCCGCTGAAGCTGTACTTCTCCGACGGCCGCGCGAAGGTCGAGATCGCCCTCGCGAAGGGCAAGAAGGAGTACGACAAGCGGCAGACTCTGCGCGAGCGTCAGGACACGCGCGAAGCCGAGCGCGCCATGCGCCTGCGCAACCGCATGGGGGAGTGAGCGCTCAGACGTCGGCGGTGGGCTCCGGCTCGAAGCCGAACGTCCGTCCCAGGAAGCGCAGCTCCGCCTCGAGCGATGCGATGATCGTCTCTGCGGCGCGGAATCCGTGGCCCTCGCCCTCGAACAGCAGGTACTCGTGGGGCACCCCTCGGGCATACAGAGCGTCCCTGATCGCCTCCGACTGCGACGGCGGCACGACCCGGTCGTCCGAACCCTGCTGAAGCAGCACGGGAACGTCGATCCGGTCGACGTGCGACAGCGGCGAGCGCTCGATGTACACGCTCTCCGCCTCGGGAAGCGGCCCGACCAGGCCCTCGAGGTAGTGCGCCTCGAAGTCGTGCGTCTCAGCCGCCAGCATCCGCAGGTCGGCCACCCCGTACCGTGAGATGCCGGCGCTGAAGGTGCCACCGCGCACGAGCGCGCACAGCACCGTCCACCCGCCGGCCGATCCGCCGCGGATCGCTATCCGGTCGGGATCGGCGAGACCCGCGTCGGCCATGCCGCGAGCCGCGGCGATGACGTCATCGACGTCGACGAGACCCCACTGCCCGTCCAGGCGCTCGCGATACGCGCGGCCGTATCCCGTCGAGCCGCCGTAGTTCACGTCGAGCACGCCGATGCCACGGCTGGTCCAGTACGCATACGCGGTGGATGCCGCACCCGCGACGTGCGAGGTCGGACCGCCATGGACCATCACCACATACGGCGGCAGGTCGCCTGCAGGGGCCGAGGCGTCAGGATTCGTCGGCGGGTAGTCGAAGGCGTGCACGGGCCCGTGCGGCCCGTCGAATGTCACCGGGCGAGCACGCGGCACCCATCGGGCGTCGGCCTCGGCGCCGCCGGTGACCGTGGTGATCGTGCCGTCGTCGAGATCGACGCACCAGAGCCCTGCGCCCACCGTGCGCCCCGCACCCGAGATGAGCACTCGCGAACCCTGCGCGTCGTCGATGCTCGCTCCTGCCGTGATCGGCAGCGTCAGCAGCTCGACCGATGCGCCGTCGGCTGAGATCTGCACGATCTCGTCTGCCCCGTTCGTGCGAACCGCCACGGTGCGGCCGTCGTCGAGGCGCTGGTACCAGCGGTTGCCGAGCACCCACAGCCCACCGCCGGTGTCTGCGTCAGCTGCGGCAAAGGCGGTCGCGGTTCCGCCGAGGCGCACCCGCTGCAGGTTCCAGCGGCCGGACGGATCGTCGAGGTACAGCAGCTCGTCGTCGCTCACCCACTCGGGCTGGAGGGCCGCGCGCGTCGGCATCGACTCGACCTCGTCGCCGTCGACCCGGGCGACATGCAGCAGCGCCTGCTCCCAGGGCATCTGCACGGTGCTCCACTGCACCCACGCGAGACGCTCGCCGTCGGGGGAGAGCGCGGGATGCGCCACGAAGCCGCTGGTCGAGACGAACGTGCGCACAGCGGACTCGTCGTCGGCGGCAGTGCCGTCGAGGGGGATCTCGACGATCGCACGCTCATGCTCAGCGGGGCGAAGATCCTCACGCACGGCGAGCAGCCGCCCGTGCTGCAGCCGGAGACCGCCGTAGGAGACGCCCGCCGGAGTCAGCGGCTGGGGCTCACCACCGCGCGGCATGCGGTACACGCGCTGATCGGCGCCGTGCACGAAGCAGAGGGCGCCATCGGCGCCGGCAGTCCATGCGCCGCCGCCGTACTCATGAACCCGCGAACGGGCGTTCCACGGAGCGGGGAGCACCTCATCGCCGCTGGAGCTGCGCACCGTCACGCGACCGCCCTCGGCCGGCACCGATTCTCCCCACCAGATCTCGTCGCCGACGAAACGGGCTCCGTCGATGCGAGGCGACGCCTGCGCGATCATCTGCGCGGTGAACGGAGAGGGCCACGAGCCATGAGGTGCCGTCATGCCTCGAGCCTAACCAGCCCCGTACTCGACACACGGCGTCACACAGTGTGCGTCGCGATGAGGGGCTGTCCTACCTTCTGAGAACACCCCCGCCCCGAGCATCGAAGGAGAACACCGTGAGCACCACCCCCTTCTCCTTCGAGCTGTACCCGCCGCGCACGGCCGAGAGCGCGCGAGCGCTGCACGACACGATCGACCGCCTCGCGGAGGCCTGTCCGGAGTTCATCTCCGTGACCTATGGAGCGGGCGGCTCGACCGGCGGCCGCTCGCTCGAGGTGCTCAAGTACATCCGCAGCCACACCTCCACCGAGCCGCTCGCGCACCTCACCTGCGTGGGCAACACCTACGCGGGCGCCGCACGGCTGATCCGGGAGTTCCTCGACGCCGGAGTGCTGAGCTTCCTCGCGCTCCGCGGCGACCCGCCGGCCGGCCAGAGCGAGAACGACGTCTTCCTCGGCGACCTCGAGAGCTCGGCCCAGCTCGTGCAGCTGATCGACCGTGTGCAGGCAGAGCGCGCGCCGTACGAGGAGTCGCCGGTGCGCGGCAACCCCGGCGCCGTGCGCGTCGCCCCTCGGCGCAAGGTGAACATCGCCGTCGCCGCCTTCCCGAACGGGCACCCGCGTTCTGCCTACAGCAGTCAGCACGTCGATGCGCTGCTCGCCAAGCAGGCGGCCGGAGCCACGGTGGCCATCACCCAGCTGTTCTTCCACGCCGATCACTACCTCGCGTTCGTCGAGCGCGCCCGCCGCGCCGGTGTGACGATCCCGATCCTCCCCGGCATCATGCCGATCACCTCACCCGCCCGCCTCACCCGCGTGCTCGAGCTGACCGGCGAGGAGCTGCCGGGCGAGCTCGCGATCGAGCTCGAGATCGAGCCGACCACAGAGGGCCGCCGGCAGATCGGCATCCGCTGGGCATCAGACCTCATCCGCGCGGTCGTCGACGGCGGTGCGCCCGGGGTGCATCTCTACGCGTTCAACCAGCACGAGACCGTGCTCGACGTCCTCCAGTCCGCCGGGGTCATCCCCGGGCGCCAGCTCTCCGCAGCATCGAAAGGAATCTCATGACCGCTTTCCCCGCAGGGACGATCCTCGGCTACCCGCGCATCGGCCGTCGTCGCGAGCTGAAGAAGGCCGTCGAGGCCTTCTGGGCCGGCCGCACCGACCAGGCCGAGCTCGAGCGCACCGCCGCCGAGTTGCGCGCCGCGACCCGCGCGCGCCTGACCGAACTCGGCCTCGGTCGCGACGACTCGTCGATCCCCGAATCGTTCTCGTTCTACGACCAGGTTCTGGATGCCGCCGTCACCGTCGGCGCGATCCCCACCCGCTTCGACGATCTGCGCGACGCCGACGGCTCGATCGGGCTCGGCGCGTACTTCACCGTCGCCCGCGGAGAGGGCGAGCGCGCACCGCTCGAGATGACCAAGTGGTTCGACTCGAACTACCACTACCTCGTGCCCGAGATCGGCCCCGAGACCGTGTTCTCGCTCGCGAGCGAGCACCTCGTCGAGCAGGTCGCCGAGGCTGCCGACGCCGGGTACGTCACCCGGCCCGTGATCGTCGGACCCGTCACCCTGCTGGCGCTGGCGAAGGCCTCTGACGACGCGCCCGAAGGCTTCGACCCCCTCAGCCGCCTCGACGACGTGCTCCCGGTCTACGCGGAGCTGCTCGCGAGACTTCAGGCTGCCGGAGCGCAGTGGGTGCAGCTCGACGAGCCGGCGCTGGTCAGCGAGTCGCTGCCGGTCGACGTCGCCGCGCTCGCCGATGCCGTCACCCGGGCACTCGCCGTGCTGGGCGCAGCCGAGCAGCGCCCGGCGATCTTCGTCGCGGCTCCCTACGCCGCGCTCGGGGCGACGCTCGACGTGCTCGCCGCGGCGCCTATCGAGGCGATCGGCCTCGACCTGGTCCGTGGCGAGGTGCCGGCCGCACTCCCGGCGCTCGAGGGGAAGACCCTCGTCGGCGGCGTGATCGACGGGCACAACATCTGGCGAGGCGATCTCGACGCCGCCTTCGCGAAGCTCGAGACCCTGCGGGAGCTCGGCGCGGGTCCGGTCGCAGCATCCACCTCCACCTCGCTGCTGCACGTGCCGCACGACGTCGACGACGAGACCGCTCTCGACGAGCGACTCGTCTCATGGCTGGCCTTCGCCGACCAGAAGGTCGGACAGGTGGTCACCCTGGCCGCCGGTCTCGCGGAGGGGCGGGATGCCATCGCCGACGCTCTGGATGCGGCATCCGCCGCACTCGCCGACCGCCGCAGCGCACCCGGTGTGCGCGACGGGGCCGTGCGCGGCCACGCTGTCACCGAGGAGGAGTTCTCGCGCGTCGCGTACGAGGAGCGCGAGAGCGCTCAGCAGGCGCTGAACCTGCCCGCTCTGCCGCTCACCACGATCGGATCCTTCCCGCAGACCGGCGATATCCGCCGTGCGCGCGCGCAGTTCCTGCGCGGTGAGCTGCCCGCCGACGACTACGACGACTTCCTCCGCCGCGAGATCGACCAGGTCGTGGCGCTGCAGGAGGAGCTCGGCCTCGACGTCCTCGTGCACGGAGAACCCGAGCGCAACGACATGGTGCAGTACTTCGCCGAGCACCTCGACGGATTCGCGGTCACGCAGCACGGCTGGGTGCAGTCGTACGGATCGCGTGCGACCCGCCCGTCGATCCTCTGGGGCGATGTGTCGCGTCCTGCGCCGATCACCGTCTCGTGGGCCACGTACGCCCAGTCGCTGAGCGTGAAGCCGGTCAAGGGCATGCTCACCGGCCCGGTGACGATCCTCGCCTGGTCGTTCGTGCGCGACGACCAGCCGCTGGGCGAGACGGCCAACCAGGTGGCGCTCGCGCTGCGCGACGAGATCACCGACCTCGAGGCTGCGGGCATCGCGATCATCCAGGTCGACGAGCCGGCGCTGCGCGAGCTGCTTCCGCTGAAGATCGCAGACCAGGCCTCCTACCTCGACTGGTCGGTGCGCTCGTTCCGTCTCGCCACCGGCGGCGCTGCGCCGGGCACGCAGATCCACACGCACCTCTGCTACTCGGAGTTCGGCGTGGTGATCGATGCCATCCGCGCTCTGGATGCCGATGTCACCTCGATCGAGGCCGCTCGAAGCCGCATGGAGGTCGTCGCCGACATCGCCCGCTTCGGATTCGACCACGGCGTGGGACCCGGCGTCTACGACATCCACTCTCCCCGCGTGCCGAGCGTCGAGGAGGTCGAGGCACTGTTGCGCCGCGCGGTCGACGAGCTGCCTCTGCGCCAGCTGTGGGTCAACCCGGACTGCGGCCTGAAGACCCGCGCGTACGAGGAGACGGTGCAGTCGCTGCGCAACATCGTCGAGGCCACGCGCCGCGTGCGTGAGGACGTCGTCGTCCCGGCCTGATACCGGATGCCGAAGGGGCTCCCCGTCCAGTGGACGGGGAGCCCCTTCGTCGTGCGTTCGCGCTCGAACGCGCGGGTGGGCGTCAGACCGCGCGCAGCACGGCGACGACCTTGCCCAGGACGACGGCCTCGTCGCCGAGGATGGGCTCGAATGCGGAGTTGCGCGGCAGCAGCCAGGTGTGGCCGTCGCGGCGTCTGAAGGTCTTGACCGTCGCCTCGCCGTCGATCATGGCTGCGACGATCTCGCCGTTCTCGGCGTTGTTCTGGGTGCGCACTACGACCCAGTCGCCGTCGCAGATCGCCGCGTCGATCATCGATTCGCCGTTCACCTTCAGCATGAAGAGGTCGCCCTTTCCGACCAGCTGCCTGGGGAGAGGGAAGATCTCCTCGACCTGCTGGTCGGCGGTGATGGGGATGCCGGCCGCGATCTGACCGACGAGGGGAACCAGAGCCGCATCCCCGACCGCGGGGGCGCTGTCGGCCGGGTTCTCTGCGCTCGTGCCGGGCAGGTCGATCAGCACCTCCATCGCGCGGGTCTTGCCGGGGTCGCGACGCAGATAGCCGCTGAGCTCGAGCTGGCCGAGCTGGTGGGTGACGCTGGAGAGCGACTTGAGCCCGACGGCGTCGCCGATCTCCCGCATGCTCGGCGGGTAGCCGTGGCGGGCGATCGAGGTCTGGATGACCTCGAGGATTGCCATCTGCTTGGGGCTGAGGTTCCTGCGGCGCCGCGTGCGGGGAGCCTCGGCTGCCGTCTCGGGGGTCTCGCTCATCGGTGGCTCCTTCATGCCCTCATGCGGTGCGATCCGCGTCATCGCGGGGATCGGATTCGAATGTCGGTGGCCCGTGGTGGGCTGACTTCATCGAAACCGTATCCGAGTTCTCTCGGAAATCGGAAGATCTGTTCGAGCGTGTCTGCGAAGTCGCGCCCGAGTATTCGAAGAATCCTTGACAGATGTTCGATATCGAAGATACATTCGGAACGTAGCTTCGCATCCGGCGTCCCCGGCCGGATGCCGGATGCGAAAGCTGCACCACTTCCGCCCGACGGGCGGGGAGAGTGAAGAGGAGCATCACATGAGCACCATCAGCATCCAGGCCCCCCTGACCGTCCCGGTCGCGGCCGCTGCCGGGCGTTCTGTCTCGACGCGGCTGCGCCTCACCGCGCGAGGCCGTCGCCTGCTCGTCGCCCTCGCCGCCGCGCCCGTCCTCGGCGCCATCGCGTTCTCGCTGCTCGCGGGCGGCTCGGCCGTCGCGTCCGGAGAGAGCGCCGAACCGGTCGCGTTCGAGACCGTCACCGTGCTTCCCGGCGACACTCTGTGGTCGATCGCCGCCGATGCCGCGCCCGGGGTGGACCCGCGCGAGGTCATCGACGACATCAAGAGCCTCAACAACCTGAGCTCGGGCATGATCCAGGTCGGCGCCTCGATCGCCATCCCCACCGCGTACTCCGACTGAGTCGTCATCCGCGACGGTGCCGGCGATGCGCGGCCTACGATGGATCATGTGACATCCCTCGATGAGCTGCCCCTCCGCGACGATCTGCGCGGGCTCACACCGTACGGCGCGCCGCAGGCGCCGCTGCCGGTCGCTCTGAACGTCAACGAGAACACGCATCCCGTTCCCGACGAGGTCGCGAGTGACATCCTCGACGACATCGCCCTCGCGCTGCGCGACGTGAACCGCTATCCCGACCGGGAGTTCACGGCCCTGCGCGAAGGCTTCGCCGAGTACCTGGGCCACGGTCTGACGGCAGATCAGATCTGGGCGGGCAACGGCTCCAACGAGGTGCTGCAGCACATCATGCAGGCGTTCGCGGGACCGGGCCGCACGGCCTTCGGCTTCGCGCCCACCTACTCGATGTATCCGCTCATCACACAGGGCACGGGTGCGCGATGGGTCGCAGGCACACGCCACGACGACTACACGATCGATCCGGATGACGCCGCGCGCCAGGTCGCCGAGATCGACCCCGACGTCGTGCTGCTGTGCTCGCCGAACAATCCCACGGGCACTCCGCTCTCGCTCGAGGTGATCGAGTCCGTCTACGACGCCGCGCGGGGCGTCGTCATCGTCGATGAGGCGTATCAGGAGTTCGCCCCGCACGATGCGCCGTCGGCGCTGAGCCTGCTCGACGGACGCCCGCGCCTCGCTGTCTCGCGCACGATGAGCAAGGCCTTCGCCTTCGCCGGCGCGCGCGTCGGCTACCTGGCCGCCGACCCCGCGTTCATCGATGCGCTGCGCCTCGTGCGCCTGCCGTATCACCTCAGCGCGCTCACCCAGGCCGCCGCCGTCGCGGCGCTGCGCAACTCCGCCACCATGCTGCGCATGGTCGACGAGATCGTCGAGCAGCGCGAGCGGATCTCGGCGACTCTCGAGGCTCTCGGCTACACGCCGCACGCGTCGTGGTCGAACTTCGTGCTGTTCGGCGGAGTCGACGACCCGCGGGCGGTGTGGCAGGCGCTGTACGACCAGGGCGTGCTCATCCGCGACGTGGGCATACCTCACCACCTTCGGGTCACGGCCGGTACCGAGGCCGAGACCACCGCATTCCTGGAAGCCCTCGCGTCGATTGGATCGCCGGCATGACCGACCGCACCGCACGCCGTACCCGCAGCACCTCCGAGTCGACCGTCGAGGTCGAGGTGAACCTCGACGGCACCGGCCGCAGCGACATCGACACCACGGTGCCGTTCTTCGACCACATGCTGACGGCGTTCGCCAAGCACTCGCTCACCGACCTCACGGTGCGCGCCACGGGCGACACGCACATCGACGCCCACCACACGGTGGAGGACATCTCGATCGTGCTCGGTCACGCCATCCGAGAGGCTCTCGGCGACAAGGCCGGCATCTCCCGCTACGGCGACGCGCTCGTGCCGCTCGACGAGGCGCTGGCTCAGGCCGTCGTCGACATCTCCGGCCGACCGTTCCTCGTGCACGAGGGCGAGCCGGCCGGGTTCGAGTTCCACCTCATCGGCGGGCACTTCACCGGATCGCTGGTGCGTCACGTCTTCGAGGCCATCACCTTCAACGCCGGTCTGACCGTGCACGTGCGGGTCATCGGGGGTCGCGACCCGCACCACATCGCCGAGGCCGAGTTCAAGGCGTTCGCCCGTGCGTTCCGGCAGGCCAAGGCCCACGACCCGCTCGTGGACGGCATCCCGTCGACGAAGGGCGCGCTGTGACCGGTCGCCGCGTCGTCGTCTTCGATTACGAGTCCGGCAACGTCCACTCCGCCGTCAAGGCACTCGCCGCCGCGGGCGCCGAGGTCGAGCTCACTCGTGACCGGGGGCGTGCGCTCGAGGCCGACGGCCTGCTCGTGCCCGGCGTCGGCGCATTCGCCGCGGTGCGCGACGCACTCGTCGCCCACGGGGGTGATGAGATCGTCGACCGGCGGCTCGCCGGCGGTCGCCCCGTGCTTGGCATCTGCGTGGGGATGCAGGTGATGTTCGAGCGCGGTGTCGAGCGCGGACAGCCGGCCGAAGGACTGGGGGAGTGGCCGGGTACGGTCACCGAGCTTGACGCCCCTGTGCTGCCCCACATGGGGTGGAACACCGTCGAAGCCGGCGAAGGCAGCGTGCTGTTCCGCGGCATCGAGCACGAGCGGTTCTACTTCGTGCACTCCTTCGCGGCCAAGACCTGGGACCTCGACGTCATCCCGCCGTTCCCGCAGCCCGCGGTGACCTGGGCGACGCACGGCGAGCGATTCCTCGCCGCCGTCGAGAACGGGCCCCTCTCTGCGACGCAGTTCCACCCTGAGAAGTCGGGCGACGCGGGCATCCGGTTGCTGCGCAACTGGGTCGACTCGCTCTGAGCGCGGACTCCGCGGCATGGCCCACGTGTGGGCCCGGCGGAAGGGTCAGAGTCCGCGTGCGACGGCGGCTCCGGCCGCCAGCCAGGCTGTCTGGGTCGCTGAAGCGAGGGCTCCGAGCCGGAGGTGACCGTCGACCATCTCGCGATCGAACGGGATCGAGACGACTTCGCGCGCCAGGTCGCGGTATCCGCTGACCACCTGGTCGACATCCGCCGCCGTCGCCTTCGGGTCGGCCTGGGTCACGACGACCACCGACCGGCGAGCGAGATCGGCTGATCGCTCGTCCCGGTCCTCCAGAGCCTCGAGCAGCAGCGCGCCGGCTTCGGCGTGATCGTCACGGGTCGTGGTGGCGACGACGATCTGGTCGGCATGATCGATCATCCGAAGCCACATGGGATCCGACTCGTCGTTGCCGGAGTCGATGATGATGAGGCGGTAGTACTTCGCGGCGACGGCGTGGATGGCGTCGATGTCCGACGAGTGCAGCCGGTTCTCCTGTGCGAGCCGCATCGGCTTCGAACGCAGCACGTCGTACTTCTCGCGGGCCTGGTGATGCACGAAGTGAGCGAGGTCGGCCGACTGCGCACCCGCTCCGAGAAGACGATCTGCCTCTGGCAGGAGTTCGAACAGCGTCCGGTCGTGGGGTCCGGTGTCGGTGCGCCAACCAAGGGTGCCGCGGGTCTGGTTGTTGTCCCAGGCCAGCACGCCGGCGCCTCCGAAGCGCGCGAACACGGCCGAGAGCAGCACTGTTGTCGGGGTCTTGCCTGCGCCGCCTTTGCCGTTGACGACGGCGATCGTGCGCGGCCCGGGCCAGTGCTGGCCGACCAGCAGCTCGTTGTCGCGTATGGCCCGCTCGGCGGCGCCGGGCGGGAGCGAGAACCCGACGCGGTTCAGCATCCCGCGTGCGCCGGTTCGCGCCGGCTCCTCACGACGCTCCTGCTGGAGGAATGACGGACGCTCGCGCTGCTCGCGCCTCGAGGTCGTCGGCGTCGGTGCGGGCGTGGCGGTGGGCGCAGCCGACTCGCGGTGATAGCGGGGCGGCTCGGCGAGGGCGGCGGAAGGCACGAGCGGCACCTCGGAGACCACGGGCACCTCGGAGACCAGCGGCGTCTGGGAGAGTTGTGCCTCCTCGGAGGCGAGCGGTGCCGCCTGGACTCCGCCACGGCGGGTCGCGGTCGCGCGCCGGCGCAGCGGAGCCGCCTCGGTCTCGTGGTGCGCATCAGCCATGCGTTACGTCCCTCCTGTCGACGGGCACGCGCGAGGACAGCGCTGCGCGTGCGCATCCGATGGTACCGGCGGGGTATGCGAGAAGTCCGATGACCGACACAGGGTTTGATGACTCCGCCGTGCGGGACTAGTCTCGTCTCTCGTGCCCGCTCGGGCCGCCACCATCCCCCTCGAAGGACGACATGAACGACTTCGCACAGTCCCCCTCGCTGATCCTCCTCCCGGCGGTCGACGTCGCCGGCGGCAAGGCGGTGCGCCTGACGCAGGGTGAGGCCGGCACCGAGACCAGCTATGGCGACCCCGTCGACGCGGCCGGCGAGTTCGTCGATGCCGGCGCGCAGTGGATCCACCTCGTCGACCTCGACGCGGCGTTCGGTCGCGGAAGCAACACCGCCATCCTCCGCAAGGTCATCAAGCAGTACCGTGGCGTGAACATCGAGCTCTCGGGCGGCATCCGCGACGACGCCAGCCTCGACGCAGCTCTCGAGGCCGGCGCCACGCGCATCAACCTCGGCACGGCAGCCCTCGAGAATCCCGAGTGGTCCGCCGACGTCATCAGCCGTTACGGCGACGCGATCGCCGTCGGTCTCGACGTCCGCGGCACGACCCTCGCGGCGCGCGGCTGGACGAAGGAGGGCGGCGACATCTGGGATGTGCTCGAGCGCCTCGAAGAGGCGGGCTGCAGCCGCTACGTCGTCACTGACGTCACCAAGGACGGAACGCTGCGCGGACCGAACCTCGAGCTGCTGCGCGAGATCACCTCGCGCACCCCGAAGCCCGTGATCGCATCGGGCGGTGTCGCCTCCCTCGATGACATCGCCGCGCTCCGCGAACTCGTGCCGCTGGGCGTCGAGGGCGCGATCGTGGGCAAGGCCCTCTACGCCGGACAGTTCACGCTGGCAGAGGCGCTGGATGTCGCCGGCGACTGACGACGCCTGCGACCACGGGCACGGCGCCGCGAACAGCGGCGACTCGGCCGGTGTGCCCTGGGAGGGCCGCAGCTTCGAGTCGAATCCGCACGCTGCGGACGACGGCTCGGCCGATCCGGCGCTGCATGCCGCTCTGCTGCGCTTCCGCTCCGGTGAGGGCTCGCAGGTCGAGGTGGTCGACGCCTTCCGCGCTGCGCGCGTGCTGGTGCCGCTCATCGCCGAGCGGGGCGATGAGGGCATGGGGCCGACGGGGCTGAAGGTCGACAAGACGCAGGAGCTGTCGATCGTCACGGTCGCCGCTCCCGATGGTCGCCGCGTGCAGCCGGTGTTCTCCTCCGTCGACACGATGCGACGCTGGGACGCCACCGCGCGGCCGATCCCGGTCGAGGCGATCCGGGTCGCGCTGTCGGCGTCCAGCGAGCAGACCGACCTGATCGTCCTCGACCCGGCATCCGAGACCGAGTTCGTCTTCCGTCGACCGGCGGTCTGGGCGATCGCCCAGGCTCAGCGCTGGGAGCCGAGCTTCCACTCGCCCGAGGTGTTCACGGCGCTGCGCGAGAGCATCGCGCACGAGCTCGCCGTGATCGACGTGTCGGTCGCCTCGGGGGACCCGGATGCCAGGATGCGCGGACCCGAGCTCATCGTGACCCTCGAGCTGGTCGACGGCCTCGAGCGCGAGACGCTCGACGCGGTGCTCGCGCGACTCGCACAGCGCTGGGCGGCCGACGACCGGATGGCCGTGCTCGTCGATTCCCTGACGGTGAAGCTCACCCGCTCCGCCGGCTGAGACGCGTACGCCTCGCGCGGGAATGTGCGCTTCGCGCGGACGGATCCCGCGAATTCCTCCGCGCGAAGCGCACATCTCCGCGGCAGGCGCCTGCAGGGGTGCCTCCGGAGATGCGTTCGACGGAACTGTGCGCAGGTCCGTCGAGCGCTGTCACGGGGTGCTGGTCAGTTGACCGGCCCGGTCCACTTCTCGCCGGGTCCCTTGCCGATCGGGTCGGGGATGACGGACGCCTCGCGGAAGGCCAGCTGAAGCGAGCGCAGGCCGTCGCGCAGCGAGCGCGCGTGCATGTCGCTGATCTCGGGGGCGCCGGCCGTGATGAGGCCTGCCAGGGCGTTGATGAGCTTGCGGGCCTCGTCGAGGTCGGTCTGCTCGGCGGGGGAGTCGGCGAGGCCGACCTTCACGGCCGCGGCGCTCATCAGGTGCACGGCCGTGGTGGTGATCACCTCGACCGCGGGAACGTCCGCGATGTCGCGGGTCGCGGCGCTCGCCGCGTGCTCCTGCTGCTCCCAGCGCTCGTGGCGGTCATCGTGGTGCTCGGCAGGAATCGTCACTTCGGGTTGCTTTCTGGTAGACTTCTGCGGGCTTCGGAGTGTCATGCTCCGATACGAAAGAGGATTCTCAATCCCACCCGCGCTTGCCGTTCCAGGCTACCGGGTTCAGCACCCCGCCGGTTCCGGTGGAAAGGGTGTCACAAGCCGGTGTGTCTGAATGCGCCGGCGGGTGGGGAGAACTCCGATTTCGCCCGAGACGCGGCCCGCGTCCCGGTGGCCTGGAAATCACGTCTTAGGAGCTCCGCATCAGCGATCCCCGTACCAATGAGCGCATCCGCGTCCCCGAGGTCCGCCTCGTCGGTCCCGCGGGTGAGCAGATCGGTGTTGTCCGCATCGAGGCAGCACTGCGTCTTGCCCAGGAGGCCGACCTCGATCTCGTCGAGGTGGCACCCAACTCGAAGCCGCCCGTGGTCAAGATCATGGATTACGGCAAGTTCAAGTACGAGGCCGCGCAGAAGGCCAAGGAAGCACGCCGCAACCAGGCGAACACCATCCTCAAAGAGGTGCGCTTCCGCCTGAAGATCGAGGCCCACGACTACACGACCAAGCTCAAGCGCGCTGAGGGCTTCCTCAAGGCGGGCGACAAGGTCAAGGCGATGATCCTCTTCCGCGGTCGCGAGCAGTCTCGGCCCGAGCAGGGCGTGCGCCTGCTGCGCAAGTTCGCCGAGGATGTCGCCGAGTTCGGCACGGTCGAGTCGAACCCGACCATCGACGGACGCAACATGGTCATGGTCGTCGCTCCGCTGAAGAACAAGTCCGAGGCGAAGGCCGAGCAGAACGCGGTCCGCACCGCGAACAAGCAGGCCGCCCGCGAGGCGAAGAACGGCGCCAGCGCCGACTCCGCGCCGACCGACGAGTCCGCGGCGTAAGCCGCCCCACCAGCTCCCGCTTCCGGGCGGGTACCCACCGTCGCCCGCCAGGGCGCCACACGAAGGAAGAGAAGATGCCGAAGCAGAAGACCCACTCGGGTGCGAAGAAGCGCTTCAAGATCACCGGCAGCGGAAAGCTGAAGAAGCAGCAGGCCGGCATGCGCCACAACCTCGAGGTCAAGCCGAGCCGTCGCACCCGTCGCCTGAACCAGGACCAGGTCCTCTCGAAGGCCGACACCAAGGTCGCCAAGAAGCTTCTCGGTCGCTGAGCGCGACGCCCGTACGAAAAGGAACACACGAAAATGGCAAGAGTCAAGCGCGCAGTCAACGCGCAGAAGAAGCGTCGCGTCATCCTCGAGCGCGCGTCCGGTTACCGCGGCCAGCGTTCGCGCCTGTACCGCAAGGCGAAGGAGCAGGTCACCCACTCGCTCGTCTACGCGTACCGTGACCGTCGCAAGCGCAAGGGCGACTTCCGCCGTCTGTGGATCCAGCGCATCAACGCCGCTGCCCGCCAGAACGGCATCACCTACAACCGCTTCATCCAGGGCCTCGGGCTCGCGGGTGTGCAGGTCGACCGTCGCATGCTGGCCGACCTGGCCGTGACCGACGCCGGTGCGTTCGCCGCCCTCGTCGAGGTCGCCAAGAACGCTCTGCCTTCGGACGTCAACGCGCCCAAGGCTGCTGCCTGATCCTCGCGATCCGAACGTCCCGAACGGGCGTCTCCCCTCGGGGAGGCGCCCGTTCGCGCATTCTGCGCCCCGATAGACTGGGCCGGTGCTCGAGAACCCCCGCTCTCCCCGCGTCCGTGCCGTCGCCAAGCTGACCAAGCGCAGCGCGAGGGTCGAGACCGGGCTGTTCCTGCTCGAGGGGCCGCAGTCGGTGCGCGAGGCGCTGCACTACCTGCCCGAGGCGATCGTCGAGCTGTTCGCGACCCCGACCGCGTGGGAGAAGCACGCCGACGTGCGCGCGCTCGCGGCCGAGCACGACGTCGAGGTCGAGTACGTGACCGAGGCCGTGCTCGCGGCGATGGCCGACACGGTCACGCCGCAGGGTCTCGTCGCCGTGACCCGGCAGACGCCGACCTCGGTGCGCGACATCTTCGCGGCCTCGCCGAAGCTCATCGCGATCTGCGAGGAGGTGCGCGATCCCGGCAACCTGGGCACCATCATCCGCGCCGCGGATGCGGCCGGGGCGGATGCCGTGGTGCTCACCGGCCGCACGGTCGACCCGTACAACCCCAAGGTCGTCCGGTCGACGACCGGCTCGCTGTTCCACCTGCCGGTCTCGGTCGGCGGCGAGCTCGACGACGTGATCCGCCGTGCGCACGACGCGGGCATGAACGTGATCGCAGCCGATGTGAAGGGCGATGACCTGCTCGCCGCTCGCGCCCAGGGCGTGCTCGCGCAGCCGACGGCATGGCTCTTCGGCAATGAGGCGCGGGGTCTGGAGCACGATGCTCTGGCACAGGCTGATCGCGCGCTCCGTCTGCCCATCTTCGGCCGCGCCGAGTCGCTGAACCTCGCCACCGCCGCGAGCGTCTGCCTGTACGAGTCGGCCTTCGCCCAGCGCGCTGACGTCTGAACGGAGACGGATGCGCATCCTGATCGTCGAGGACGACGACCGCGTCGCAGAGGCGCTCGAGGCCTTCCTCAGCCGCTCGGGCTATGCCACGGTCCGCGCGGAGGACGGCGCTCAGGCGCTCGGGCTGCTCGGCTCCGACACCGAGGCGGTTCTGCTTGATCTTGGCCTGCCTGATGTCGACGGCGTCGACCTCTGCCGGCGCATCCGCGCGCAGAGCGGGGTGCCGGTGATCATCGCGACGGCCCGCACGGACGTGCATGAGCGCATCCGCGGCCTGCGTGCGGGTGCGGACGACTACATCGTGAAGCCCTACGACGTGCGAGAGCTTCTCGCCAGGATCGAGGCGGTCACGCGTCGTCTGCATCCGCTCGACGCTCACGCGGGTCCTGCCGACCGTTCGCTCATCGCCATCCACGACGTGCGGATCGACCTCGTCGCGCGTCGGGTGATGGTCGGCGAGCAGCCGATCGACCTCACGCGCAAGGAGTTCGACATCATCGCCGTGCTCGCGAGGTACCCCGGCGTTCCGGTGCCGCGCGATCGCATCATCCGCGAGGTGTGGAACACCGACTGGCAGAGCTTCGCGCGGTCGCTGGAGGTCCACGTCGCCTCCATCCGCCGCAAGATCGGCCGCGCCTCGCTCATCGAGACCGTTCGCGGGGTCGGCTACCGCTTGGAGGGGTGACGGGTGCGCCGGCGACTGTTCATCGTCTTCCTCCTGCCGCTCGTGCTGGTGGTGACGGTGCTCGGCGGCGGTTTCGCATGGAGCGCTGCCAGGGGGGTGCAGCAGGAGTTCTACGCCGAGCAGCTCGGCGATCTCAGCTACTTCGTCACCAGCGCTCGGCAGGCTCTGATCTCCGGCAGCAGCGAGGTCTTCGACGGTGAGGCCGAGCGCTACCGCTCGCTGTACGGCACGAGCATCGTGATCGTCGATCGCGCGGGGCGCCCATGGGCTCCGCGCGACGAGAAGCCGCTGCTCGAGGCGGACGACATAGCCGCGCGGATCGCGCTCGCTCTCTCTGGGCGCCGCGGTGAGCTTCCGCAGGATGTCATGCCGTGGCAGTTCCGCGACCTGTCGCTGGTCGAGCCGGTGTACGAGGGCGGAGACGTGATCGGGGCGGTGGTGATGTCGGCGAGCGTCGATGTGCCGCGCGCGGAGATCGCGAGGCTGTGGCTGCTCACCGCAGCTGTCGTCATCGCGGTGATCGCCGCGGGGCTCTTCGTCGTCTCCCGCCTCGCGGGCTGGGTGCTGCGGCCGCTGCGCCGGCTGGACAAGGCGATGGAGGCCATCGAGCGCGGCGACATGGACGCGCGGATCGCCGATGAGACCGGGCCCGAGGAGCTGCACCGGATGATCGTCATGTTCAACCGCATGGCGGACGAGATCGAGCGGGTCCTGTCGCGGCAGCAGGAGTTCGCGCTGAACGCGTCGCATGAGCTGCGCAATCCTCTGAACGCCCTGCTGCTGCGCGTCGAGGTCCTCGCCGCGGATCTCGGTGACAGCGGCGTCGGCGCCGCCGATGTCGAGAAGATCCGCGAAGAGGGCCGGCGGATGACCAGGATCCTCGACACCCTGCTCGGCTTCGCGCGGCGAGGCGGTCAGCCCTCGACGTTCGTCGACGTCGACCTGTCGGCTCTCGCGCGGCGGCGCGCGGCAGCGTGGCAGGGCGTCGCCTCTCGCAGGGACGTCGCGTTCCGCGTCAGCGGGGGCGCAGAGGTGCGGAGCCGCACAGATGAGGCCATCGTCGAGAGCGCCCTCGACGCGGTGATCGACAATGCGGTGAAGTTCTCGCCTCGCGGCGGACGGATCGAGGTGTCGGTCGACAGGACCGATGACGGATGCCGGATCGCCGTGCGCGATCACGGCCCCGGCCTCGAGACGGCCGAGCTCGAGCAGGCCACCGACCGTTTCTGGCGCAGCGCCCGCGACCAGAACAGTCCCGGCTCCGGGCTCGGCCTCGCTATCGCGACCGATCTGCTGCGCTCGGTCGGGGGACGTGTCACGGTCGACCGCGCGGAGGGCGGAGGTCTCTGCGTGTCGTTCGGCCTTCCAGGGGCGGGGGAGCGGTGAGCAGGCTTCTCAGGGGCCCGATCGCGGCGCTGCTCCTCGTCGCCGTGCTTCTGGCATCCGGATGCGCGCCGCCGCAGCCGTCATGGGCACAGCGGCCGATCCGCCTCGCCGGCGGCAGTGCGACCGGGGTGTACTACGACTACGGCCAGCGCCTGGCGGAGACTCTGTCGGCCGACGTGGACGCCGACGTGCGCTTCCTCGAGACCAACGGCTCGGTCGACAACCTCCGCCGCATCGGCGCGGGCGACGCCGAGCTGGGCTTCGCGCAGAGCGATGTCGTGGCCGACGCCGTGTCGGGCACGGGTGAGTTCGACGACCCGTTGCCGATCCGTGCGGTCGCGCGCCTCTATGACGAGTACGTGCACGTGGTGGTGCGTGCAGACTCCGACATCCGGTCGATCTCCGGACTCGCCGGTCGCCGCGTCTCGCTGGGAGCGCGCGGCTCCGGTGTGAGCGTCGTCGCGAAGAGGGTCCTCGCGGCATCCGGAATCGGCGACGAGGCGATCGACGATCGCCAGCTGGGTCTGGATGCCTCCATCGCCGCGCTCGACGGGTCGCGGATCGACGCCTTCTTCTGGGTCGGGGGCCTGCCGACGCCCGGGATCGAGCGGTTGGCTGCCGAGCGGGAGATCAGGCTGCTGTCGATCGATGCGGATGCCGTCGAACGGGCCGGCCTCGCCCACCCCGGTGTGTACCGGCCGGCGGAGTTCCCGGTCGGAGCGTATGGCAGCGAGCAACCGACGAGCGCGATGACGGTGCCGAACTACCTCGTCGGGTCCGCCGATGTGCCGGATGATCTGGTGAGGGAGGTGCTGGACGTCCTCTTCTCGGCGCGGGTCGAGATCGCCGGGGATGTCCCCGCTGCGGCGCTTCTCGATCGACGCCTCGCCATCTTCACCGATCCGATACCGCTGCACCCCGGGGCGGTCGAGTACTACCGCGACGCGCACGGCTGAGCATCGCACGCTCAAGAATCACTCAAGAGGCTGGCCCCCTTGTGCAGGGCTGAATATCCTGAGACGGTCAGTGGATTCGATGGGGATCCTGTCGCGTCACGCCCTAACGGCGCGTCGCACTCCATCGGAGCCCTCGTCCCGAAGGAGACAGCATGAGCACACCCGAACCGCTGGTTGTGGTCGAGAGCGTCGAGAAGCACTACGGCGAGTTCCACGCGCTCAAAGACATCGACCTGCAGGTCGACAAGGGCGAGGTGGTCGTCGTCATCGGTCCGTCCGGCTCGGGCAAGTCGACGCTCTGCCGCACGATCAACCGTCTCGAGACGATCACGAGCGGCGAGATCCGCATCGACGGCAAGACGCTTCCCGCCGAGGGCAAGGGCCTCGCGAAGCTGCGCGCCGAGGTCGGCATGGTGTTCCAGTCGTTCAACCTCTTCGCGCACCTGACGATCCTCGAGAACGTCACGCTGGGGCCCATCAAGGTGCTCGGCAAGCCGAAGGCCGAGGCCGAGAAGGAGGCGATGGCGCTCCTCGAGCGCGTGGGCGTCGCGCAGCAGGCGTCCAAGCTTCCGGCGCAGCTCTCGGGCGGACAGCAGCAGCGCGTCGCGATCGCGCGCGCCCTGGCCATGCACCCCAAGGTCATGCTCTTCGACGAGCCGACCAGCGCGCTCGACCCCGAGATGATCAACGAGGTCCTCGACGTGATGGTCGAACTGGCCAAGGAGGGCATGACGATGATCGTCGTGACTCACGAGATGGGCTTCGCGCGCAAGGCCGCCAACCGGGTCGTCTTCATGGCCGACGGTCAGATCGTCGAAGAGGCGACGCCGGAGGAGTTCTTCACGAACCCGAAGAGCACCCGCGCCAAGGACTTCCTCTCGAAGCTCCTCACCCACTGACCCGCACACCGAACAGCACCACAGCACAGAAGGAGACGCACATGCGACGCACACGAGTTCTCGCAGGCATCGGAGTCGCCACGGCGGCGCTGCTCGCCCTCACCGGCTGCAACAGCGGCAGCCCCAGCAACCCGGGCGGCGGCGACGCCGGTGACGGCGGCGACAAGCCGCTCTTCGAGGTCGCCAAGGACGTCAAGCTCGACGGCAGCCCCACCTTCGACAAGATCGAGGAGGCCGGCAAGGTCACCATCGGCGTCAAGGAGGACCAGCCGAACCTGGGTTACCTCGACGCGACGACGGGTGAGCGCACGGGCTTCGACATCGACATCGCCCGCTGGATCGCCGCCTCGCTCGGCTACGACGAGGACAAGATCGAGTTCAAGCCGATCGCGTCCGCGAACCGCGAGCAGGCGATCGTGAACGGCGACATCGACTACTACGTCGGCACGTACTCGATCAACGACAAGCGCAAGGAGCAGATCGACTTCGCCGGTCCGTACTTCATCACCGGTCAGGGACTGCTGATCCGCAAGGACGACCCCGAGGCCGACAAGCTCGAGGACTTCAACGGCAAGACCGTCTGCTCGGCCACGGGCTCCACGCCGATCCAGAACATCAAGGCGAACTTCAAGGAGATCAAGACGCAGGAGTACGACCTCTACTCCGCCTGCGTGCAGGACCTGATCGACGGCAAGGTCGACGCGGTCACCACCGACCAGGCCATCCTGATCGGCTACGCCGCGCAGTACCCGGACGAGGTCAAGGTCACCGGCGGTCTCTTCACCGAGGAGCGCTACGGCGTGGGCCTCACCAAGGGCGACGACGTGCTGCGCAAGCACATCAACGACCTGTTCACCGAGAACAACGACATCTGGCAGGCCATCTTCGACAAGAACCTGGGCGAGTCGGGCATCGAGGTCGAGCAGCCGAAGGTCGACGCGTACTGATCACCTCTCGGGGCGGCCCTGAACGGGCCGCCCCGAACACCTCCTGAGAAGGGAAGACGGCGTGGACGTCATCTTCGGAAACCTCGACCTGTGGGGAGAGGCGATCGCGAACACCCTGCTGGTGTTCTTCATCGGCGGTCTGATCGCCCTCGTGCTCGGCATCATCGTGGGCGCCATGCGCGTCTCGCCCGTGCCGATCGCGCGCGGCGTCGGCACCGCGTACGTGAACATCGTCCGCAACACCCCGCTGACGCTGGTCTTCTTCTTCTTCGTGTTCGGCTACCCGCAGCTGGGGCTGCCCGACCTGTCGAACACGGTCCTCGGCATCCTGGCCATCGGCATCTACACCGCGACGTACGTCGCCGAGGTCCTTCGTGCCGGCATCAACACGGTGCCGGTGGGGCAGGCCGAGGCCGCCCGCGCGATCGGCCTGCCGTTCGGCCAGGTCATGACCCTGGTCGTGCTGCCGCAGGCGTTCCGGTCCGTCGTGCCGCCGATGATGAGCGTGTTCATCGCCCTGCTGAAGAACACGACCGTCGCCGCGGGCTTCTCGATCGGCGAGCTCGCCGCCCTGCGGGCCACGATCAACGACGCACCGGGCCGACCCGGCAACCCGATGGAGGTCCTGCTCTGGGTCGCCGTCGTCTTCGTGGTGCTGGTGCTCGCGATGAGCGCGGTGCAGCGCCACCTCGAGAACAAGTGGAGGATCGCACGATGACCTCAGTGCTCTACGACGTGCCCGGTCCGCGGGCGATCGCCCGCAACCGCATCCTCGCCGTCGTCACCATCCTCGTCGTCCTCGGGGCGATCGGCTTCGTCGTCTACCGCATGTACGCCAGCGGACAGTTCGAGCCGCAGAAGTGGTACGTCTTCTCGTTCACGAACGTGTGGATGGGAATCCTGGGGGCCCTGGGCAAGACGCTGGGTGCGTTCGCCCTCGCCGCCGTCCTGAGTCTGATCCTCGGCTTCGTGCTCGCCATCGGGCGTCTGTCGGACCACGCCTGGGTGCGCATCCCGGTCGGGGTGATCATCGAGCTGTTCCGCGCCGTGCCGGTGCTGGTGTTCATGATGCTGCTGTACTACGGCTTGCCCGTGGTCGGCGTCGACATGGACCCGTACTGGGCCGTGGTCATCGGCCTCATGGTCTACAACGGCTCGGTGCTCGCCGAGGCGCTGCGTGCCGGCATCGAGTCGCTGCCCAAGGGCCAGAAGGAGGCCGGCTACGCGATCGGTCTGCGCAAGAGCGGCGTCATGCGCCTGATCCTGCTGCCGCAGGCCGTGCGTGCGATGCTGCCCGTGATCGTGGCGCAGCTCGTGGTGACCCTCAAGGACACCGCACTCGGCTTCATCATCACCTACCCCGAGCTGCTGTACTACGCGAAGCTGCTCAGCTCGCAGCAGGGTCGCCCGATCCTCCAGTCGGCGTTCGTCATCGGCGGCATCTACATCGCGCTCTGCCTGATCCTCGCAGGCATCGCGAAGTGGGTCGAGGTGCGCACACGGCACTCGCCCAAGCTCAAGGGATACACCCCGGATGCCGGTGGCGCCGACCCCCGCATCCACGGCGAGTCGACCGTGACCGAGGTCATCGCCATGCAGCGCGGCGCGGGCAGGTTCGACCCCGGTTCGGGCATCCCGCCCGCACAGCCCTGACCCGCGACACGGCAGAGAAGGCGTCCCCGACAGGGGGCGCCTTCTCTGCTACCCGCCCTTCGATCACGCCGCCGGCAGCGGGCGGGGCGGCGGCCCGTCCGCCGGTAGACTCTTCTCTCGTGTCAGACTCGCCCGAAACACCCCAGATCACACCCGAGGCGGTGGAGTCGGCGGTCGACGCCGCGCTCGCCGCGATCGGCGCCGCAGCCGACACGGCAGAGCTGAAGGCCGCCCGCGCCGCCCACGTCGCCGAGGGGTCGCCGCTGGCCGTTCTCAACGCGTCGATGCGCCAGGTCGCGCCCGAGCACAAGGCGGCGTTCGGAAAGCTCATCGGGCAGGGGAGGGGCCGGGTCACCCAGGCGCTCGCCACCAAGGAGGCCGGGCTCGCCGAAGCCGAGACGGCGGCTCGTCTCGAGGCCGAGCGAGTCGACATCACCGCGATCGCGTCGCGCTCTCGGGTCGGCGCCCGCCACCCGCTGCCGCTCATGCAGGAGCAGATCAGCGACATCTTCGTCGGAATGGGCTGGGAGATCGCGGAAGGGCCCGAGCTCGAGCACGAGTGGTTCAACTTCGATGCGCTCAACTTCGACGAGGATCACCCCGCCCGCCAGGAGCAGGACACGTTCTACGTCGACCCGACCTCGCGTCACCTCGTGATGCGCACGCACACGAGCCCCGTGCAGGTGCGCTCGATGCTCGACCGCGCGGTGCCGATCTACGTGCTGTGCCCCGGACGCGTGTACCGCACCGACGAGTTCGACGCGACGCACCTTCCGGTGTTCACCCAGGTCGAGGGTCTCGTGGTCGACAAGGGCATCACGATGGCTCATCTCAAGGGAACGCTCGATCACCTTGCCAAGCAGCTGTTCGGAGCCGAGGCGAAGACCCGTCTGCGCACGAACTACTTCCCGTTCACCGAGCCTTCGGCCGAGTTCGACCTGTGGCACCCGACGTTCAAGGGCGGCGCGCGCTGGATCGAATGGGGCGGCTGCGGCATGGTCAATCCCAACGTGCTGCGCGCGGCGGGAATCGACCCCGAGGTGTACAGCGGATTCGCCTTCGGCATCGGCGTCGAGCGCGCCCTGATGTTCCGCAGCGATGTGAAGGACATGCGCGACATGGCAGAGGGCGATGTGCGCTTCAGCGAGCAGTTCGGGATGGTGGTGTGATGCGCGTTCCTCTCTCATGGCTGCGCGAGTACGTCGATGTGGCACCGGATGCCACGGCTGAAGACGTCCTGGAGTCGTTCGTGTCGGTCGGCTTCGAAGAGGAGGACGTCCACCGCTTCGAGATCTCGGGCCCGGTCGTCGTCGGCCGGGTGCTGTCGATCGAGCCGGAGCCGCAGAAGAACGGCAAGACGATCAACTGGTGCCAGGTGGATGTCGGCGAGGCCGAGCCCCGCGGCATCGTCTGCGGCGCCCACAACTTCGTGGTCGGCGACAAGGTCGTGGTCACGCTGCCCGGCGCGGTGCTGCCCGGCCCGTTCCCGATCGCGGCGCGCAAGACCTACGGTCACGTCTCCGACGGCATGATCGCCTCGGCGCGCGAGCTGGGTCTCGGCGATGAGCACGACGGCATCATCGTGCTCTCGACGCTGGGGCTCGACCCCGAGGTCGGCACGGATGCCATCGCACTGCTGCACCTCGACGACTTCGCCGTCGACGTCAACGTCACGCCCGACCGCGGCTACGGCTTCTCACTGCGCGGACTCGCTCGCGAGTACTCCCACGCGACAGGAGCGGAGTTCCGCGACCCCGCCGATCGCGACTTCGCAGAGCTGCAGCCTGGGTCTGGTTTCGAGGTCCGCGTCGACGACCGGAACCCGATCCGCGGTGCTGTCGGCACGAGCGAGTTCGTCGTTCGCGTCGTGCGCGGCGTCGACCCGTCGCGCCCCACTCCGCCGTGGATGGTCGCGCGACTGAGCCTGGCCGGGATGCGGTCGCTGGGCGTGCTCATCGACATCACCAACTACGTCATGCTCGAGCTCGGCAACCCGATCCACGGCTACGACCTCGACAAGCTGCAGGGCGGCATCGTCGTGCGCCGTGCGACCGACGGGGAGCGGATGACCACGCTCGACGGCCAGGAGCGAGCACTGCACGTCGAGGATCTGCTCATCACCGACGGTTCGGGTCCGATCGGCCTCGCCGGCGTCATGGGCGGCGGCACCACGGAGATGAGCGGGGAGACCCGCAACGTGCTCATCGAGGCCGCGACGTTCGACCCGGTGACGATCGCCCGTTCGGCCCGTCGGCACAAGCTGCCCAGCGAGGCGTCGAAGCGCTTCGAGCGTGGTGTCGACCCGCTGATCCCGTTCGTCGCCGCGCGCCGTGTCGCCGACCTCATGGTCGAGCTGGCCGGTGGCACGCTGACCGACGAGGGCGGTGCGCTGTACGCCGAGGTCGAGATCGCGGGCATCGATCTGCCGCGCGGCTTCACCCAGGGCGTCGTCGGCGTCGACTACACGGACGACGAGATCACGGGCGCGCTGGAGATGATCGGCGCAGAGGTCTCGGAGGTCGACGGCGGATGGTTCGTCATCCCGCCGAGCTGGCGGCGCGACCTGACCGACAAGTGGACCCTTGTGGAGGAGGTCGCGCGCATCCACGGGCTCGACCGCATCCCGTCGGTCCTGCCCACCCCGCCGTCGGGCCGCGGCTACACCGCCCTTCAGGTGGGCCGCAAGCGCGTCGCGGATGCCCTGGCCGCGGCCGGCTTCGTGGAGACGCCGTCGTTCCCGTTCACCACGCAGGAGCAGAACGATCTGCACGGCTCGCCGACCGGAGCGCAGCTGTCCAGCATCCGGCTGGCGAACCCCCTCGACGGACAGGCGCCGTTCCTGCGTCGCTCGCTCGTGCCGGGCCTGATGCAGACCGCCCACCGCAACATCTCGCGTGGACTCGTCGATCTCGCGCTGTTCGAGGTCGGGTCGGTGTTCACGCCCGAAGAGGGCGTCGTGTACGGCACCGAGATCGTCCCGCCACTGGGGCAGCGCCCCTCGGACGAGACGCTCGCCGAGCTGAACGCGTCGATCCCGCCGCAGCCTCGACTCGTGTCGGCGCTGCTCACGGGCAGCATCACCACCCGCCAGCCCGGCCGCGCCGCCGAGCACGTCGACCTGTCCGACGCCCTCGACGCCGTGCGTGTGATCGCCGTCGCCGCCGGTGTCGAGATCGCGGTCGAGCAGACGCAGCGTGCCGCCCTGCACCCCGGCCGTGCCGGAGCGCTGACCGTCGCCGGTGAGCAGGTCGGCTACGTCGGGGAGCTGCACCCGCAGGTCTCTGCCGACGCCGACCTTCCTGGTCGCGCCTACGTGCTCGAACTGGACCTGGATCGCGTGCTGACCCTCGCCGGTCATCGCGTGGTCGCCGAGTCGCTCTCGACCTTCCCCGCCGCGACTCAGGACGTCTCGCTCGCCGTGGGTGTCGAGGTGCCGGCATCCGAGGTGCGCGACGCTCTCGTCGAGGGCGCCGGCGATCTGCTCGAGTCGGTGCGTCTCGTCGATGACTACCGTGGCGAGGGCCTGGGCGAGGGGCAGAAGAGCCTCAGCTTCGCGCTGCGCTTCCGGGCATCCGACCGCACCTTGACGGCCGCCGAGGCGAGCGAGGCGAAGATGGCCGGCGTCGCTCTCGCGGCGGAGCGCGTCGGAGCGAGCATCCGCGACTGATCCTGGTGCCAGCAGCCCTCCTGAGCCGATCGGCTCAGGAGGGCTGCGGCGATTGCGGACCCCCGCAGCACCGGCGGTGCGTAGGCTCAGAGCATGACCACAGCCGCCCGCCTCAGGGCCGTGCCGAGCCTGACCGGAGACGCCCCCGCCTTCGACCCCCGCGATGCTCCGGCCGACCCGGTGGCGCTGTTCCTGAGCTGGCTCGACGACGCACTGGATCGCTGCGTGGCCGAGCCTCTTGCGATGACGCTGGCGACGGTCGACTCCGCGGGGATGCCCGACGCCCGCACCCTGATCCTGAAGGACGTGAGCGAGTGGGGCTGGGCATTCGCGGGGAACCGCGGTTCGGCGAAGGGCATGCAGCTGGCCGGCCGGCCCAGAGCGGCGCTCGCATTCTGGTGGCAGCCGCTCATGCGCGCGGTTCGGGTGCGCGGCCGAGTGGTCGAGGCGACGGCGGAAGAGAGCGCCGCCGATCTCGCCGCGCGTTCCCGGTCGGCGCGCGCCCGCATCTCGCCGGGGGAGTGGATGCTGTGGCGCGTCGTTCCCGAGCGCGTCGAGTTCTGGCAGGGACGCCCCGATCGCGACCACGTGCGACTGATCTACCGGCGGCAGGACCGGGCGTGGGTTCACGGCGTCGAGCGCGCAGAGACGACCGGCGATATCGAGGAGCAGAGATGAGCGACTACCAGGTGATCGAGATCGGCGCGCAGCAGGACTGGCGTGCCTTCCACGGCGGCTTCGACGAGGCGCGTTCGCGCGACGGACGACGCGTCGTCGACCACGAGCTGACCATGCAGTACATCGGCATGACGGCCAATGCCCTCGTTCCGGGCGAGCAGGCCGGCTACTGGCATGTGCACGAGAAGGTCGAGGAGCTGTACGTCTTCCTCGGCGGCCGTGGCCAGATGGGACTGGACGACGACGTGATCGATGTCGCCGAGGGCACGGTGGTGCGCGTCGGCCAGGGCGTGTGGCGAACCTGGAGGGCGCTGCCGGACAGCCCTGCGGCGCTGCGCTGGCTGTGCATCCGCTCCGGCGGTGAGAGCCTTCCGCACATGCCGGACGACTCCCGGCGCGGCCCGGACCGTTCCCTGCCGTGGTGAGCGCCGTCTGACGCTCTGAGCGGAATCGCTTCCGTCGCATCCCGCCGAGTGGTGTCATTGCCGCATGACGAAGGTGCTCGTGCTCGGCGGAACAGGTTGGCTCTCGGGGCGCATCGCGCGTCGATGGCGGGATGCCGGAGCGGCGGTGACGTGTCTTGCCCGCGGTGACCGGCCGGCAACCGACGGCACCGTGCTGCTCCGGGGCGACCGGGATGCACCCGGCGTCTACGACCGCCTCGCCGAGCACCGCTGGGATGAGATCGTCGACATCTCGTCGCGCGCAGAGCACGTCGCGCAGGCGGTCGGGGCGCTCGGCGATCGCACCGAGCACTGGACATACGTCTCGTCGATGTCGGTGTACTCCGACGATGCGAGCGAGGGTCTCGACGAGTCGGGGGAGCTGCACGCGCCGGCGCGACCCGGCGACGAGTACGAGTACGGTGCGCAGAAGGTCGCGGCCGAGCAGGCGGTCGCGGCTCTCGGCGAGCGGGCCCTCATCGTGCGACCAGGACTGATCGTCGGCCCCGGCGACCCGAGCGATCGGTTCGGGTACTGGGCGGCGGCCTTCGCAAGGGCGGGCACCGGGCCGGTGCTGGTGCCGGAGCTCGCCGGGCGCTCGGCCCAGGTGATCGACGTCGACGACCTTGCGGAGTTCCTCTCGGGCGAGCCGCGCTGGGGCGTCGTGAACGCCATCGGCGACGTGCATCCGCTCGCCGATCTGCTCAGTCGCGTCCGTGCGGCAGCCGGCCACACCGGCGAGCTGCTCGAGGCGGGCGACGACTGGCTCGAAGCGCATGATGTGCAGTACTGGATGGGCGAGCGCTCGCTGCCGCTGTGGCTGCCCGCCGACATGCCCGGCTTCATGCGCCGCGACAACTCCGCCTACCGCGCCGCCGGGGGACGCCTCACCACCCTGGACGACACCGTCCGCGGCGTGCTCGCCGACGAGCGCGCCCGCGGTATCGACCGTGAGCGGAGGGCAGGGCTGAGCCGCGACGAAGAGCAGGCGCTGATCGCGCAGCTGACGTCGTCCTGACATCCGGCGACTCGCAGGCCGGCGCAGGACGCCCGCCTGGCTAGACTCGCGTGCAGTGACACGGGGTGCCGCATCCGCGGCTGAGATCACACCCGTCGAACCTGATCTAGTTCGTACTAGCGAAGGGATGTCGCCCATGAGCGATCCTCTGCGTCCGTCCACCCGAGTCCCGGCCTTCTCCGCCGCGCTCCTGACACGCGTGAGGGAGGAGCCACCGCTCACGCACTGCATCACCAACGCGGTGGTCACCGGCTTCACCGCGAACGCCCTGCTCGCCGTCGGAGCCTCGCCGGCGATGGTCGACATCGTCGGAGAAGCCGGCATGTTCGCCGGAGTAGCCTCGGGGCTGCTGGTCAACCTCGGCACGCCCACCCCCGAGCAGCGTGCGGCGAGTCTCGAGGCCGCCGCCGCAGCGAACGCCGCCGGCACCCCATGGGTGCTCGACCCGGTTGCGATCGGCGCCCTGCCTGTGCGCACGGCGCTCGCCGCCGAACTCGCGTCATTGCGTCCGACGGCGGTGCGCGGCAATGCCAGCGAGATCCTCGCGCTGGCAGGCACCGGGGCAGGCGGGCGGGGTGTGGATGCCGTCGATGCGCCGGATTCGGCCCTCGATGCCGCTCGCGCGATCGCCGACCGGTACGGCAGCGTGGTGGCGGTGTCCGGTCCGGTCGATCTGCTGACCGACGGCGACCGCCTGATCCGCATCGCGAACGGCGACGCGCTGCTCACTCGCGTCACCGGCGGAGGCTGTGCCCTCGGCGCGCTGATGGCGGCGCTCCTCGGTGCCGCACGCTCGGTCGGAGCGGATGCGCTCGACGCGGTCGCCTCCGCGACGCTGGTGTACACGATCGCGGCCGAGCATGCCGCCCGCGTGGCAGACGGCCCAGGCAGCTTCGCCGTCGCTCTGCTCGACGCACTCGCCGGGGTCGACCCCGCGGACATCGAGGCCGAAGCGCGCGTCGACGAGAGCGCCGGCCGCATCGAGGCGGGTGCGCTGTGAACCCGGATCTGTCGACGTACCTCGTCACCGATGCACACCTGTGCGGCGATCGGGGCGTCGTCGAGACGGTCCGCGATGCAGTGGCCGGCGGTGTCACCGTCGTGCAGCTGCGCGACAAGGACGCCCCGGACGCCTCGATCATCGAGCAGCTGATCGCGCTGAGCGAGGCGATCGCCGGTCGCGCCCTGCTCGTGGTCGACGATCGCGTCGATGCGGTGGTCGAGGCCCGACGGCGGGGAGCGCGCGTCGACGGCGTGCATGTGGGCCAGTCCGACATCCACGTCGCCGACGCCAGACGTCTGCTGGGTCCCGACGCGCTGATCGGGCTCACCGCGAACACCGATGCGCATCTCGATGCCGTCCGCGCCCTGCCCGCGGGAACGGTCGACTACATCGGCGTAGGGGTGATCCGCCCTACCGCCACGAAGCCGGATCATCCTCCGGCTCTGGGCGTCGATGGTTTCCGCGCGCTCGCCGCAGGCAGCCCAGTCCCCGCGGTGGCTATCGGCGGCATCGGCATAGACGACATCGCGCCCCTCCGCGAGGCGGGCGCTGCAGGCGTCGCGGTCGTCTCTGCCATCTGCGCCGCCGACGATGCCAGGCACGCGGCGCAGGAGATCCGGCGACGGTGGACGGGGCGCACAGCGCCGCGGGTGCTGAGCATCGCCGGCAGCGATCCCTCCGGCGGCGCCGGAATCCAGGCAGATCTCAAGTCGATCGCCGCGCACGGCGGCTACGGAATGGCGGCGATCACCGCGCTGACCGCGCAGAACACCCAGGGCGTGCGTGGTGTGCACGTGCCACCGGCCGAGTTCCTGCGCGACCAGTTGAGCGCCCTCTCGGACGACATCCGGATCGACGCGGTGAAGATCGGGATGCTGGCTGACGCCGAGATCGTCGAAACCGTCGCCGAATGGCTCGCCGCGCACCGCCCGGCCACGGTCGTCCTCGACCCTGTGATGGTCTCCACCAGCGGCGACCGGCTGCTCGATGCACGGGCCGAATCGGCCCTGCGAGATCTCGCGGCGCTCGCGGACGTCGTCACCCCGAACCTCGCCGAGCTCGCCGTGCTCGCAGGGCGATCGATCGAGGGCTGGGACGACGCCCTGTGCGCCGCGCAGCGGGTCTCGGCCGAGACCGGCGCCCTCGTGCTCGCCAAAGGCGGTCACCTCGGCGGCCCGTCCGCGCCGGATGCCCTCGTCGGCGAAGACGGCGTCATCGCCGCGTTCGACGACGCGCGCATCGAGACCGGCAGCACGCATGGCACCGGGTGCTCGCTGTCGTCGGCGCTGGCGACGCTGCGCGCAGCGGGGAACGAGTGGCCGGATGCCGTGCGCGGGGCGCGCGCGTGGCTGCGGGAATCGCTCCGCGCCGGCGATGCGCTCGACGTGGGCCGGGGTCATGGTCCGGTGAACCACTTCGCCGGACTGTGGCAACGGGGCGGTGTGACAACGCGCCCTACGGCCCACGAGGTCCGCGACGAGTGGTGGCACAGCATCGTTGACGTCCGCGGGGCGATCGACGAGCTGCCGTTCATCCGCGCGCTGGCGGACGGCTCTCTCGACCGCGAGCGGTTCCTTCGCTACCTCGCGCAGGACGCGCTGTACCTGCGCGACTACGCGCGGGTTCTCGCCGAGGCCGCACGCCTCGCGCCGACTCCTGAGGAGCAGGCCTTCTGGGCGGAATCCGCGAGGGGCTGCATCGACGGCGAGCTCGAGCTGCACGCGTCCTGGCTCACAGCGGAGACCGGCGTCACGGCCGGGACGTTCGACGCCGAGCCCAGCGCCGTGACGACCGCCTACCTCGACCACCTGCGGGCGACGGCGTTCTCCGGCGAATACGCGGTGCTCATCGCGGCGGTGCTGCCCTGCTTCTGGCTGTACGCCGATCTCGGCGCCCGCCTGCACGCGGGTGAGTTCGGGACACGCGCTCTGGATCCGCAGCATCCCTATGCATCATGGCTCGCGACATACGCCGACCCCGGGTTCGCCGAGGCGAGCGAGCAAGCGATCGGCTTCGTCACGTCGGCGGCGGCCACTGCCGACGAGCGGGTCAGACGGCGGATGCAGCGGGCGTTCATCCTCGCGTCGGAGCACGAGCGGGCGTTCTTCGACCTGCGCTGAGCGGTGGCGTCGGGGACACGTCGATTTGCCATCGTCGCGTCCCCGGCGCTACTGTCGCGGCATGCCCTCGGTCGCACACCACGTAGCTCAGCGCCTCCTGAGCGCTGCTCCTGTGCGCCGACGCCGCGGCGGCCGCCGACTCTAGGCGACCCCGCGCTTCCCGTCATGCTCGGCGGGCACGGCGCCGGTGTCGCCGCCCCGGCCCCGTTCTCCGCTCTCGCCCGCGTCATCTCCCGGGACGACCGAGCACCGACCGTTAAGGTGGAAGCATGACGTACTCCGTCGCCGTCTCCGGCGCATCCGGCTATGCAGGAGGCGAGATCCTGCGGCTTCTCGCCGCCCATCCCGACATCGAGATCCGCACCGTGACGGCGCATTCGAACGCCGGTCAGCCGCTCATCGAGCACCAGCCGCACCTGCGCTCGCTCGCGCACCTCACTCTCCAGGACACGACGCCCGAGATCCTCTCCGGCCACGACATCGTCGTTCTCGCCCTGCCGCACGGGCAGTCGGGTCAGTACACGGACGCCCTGGGCGACGTTCCCCTCGTGATCGATGCCGGCGCTGACCACCGGCTGACCTCGGAGGCCGCGTGGGACGCCTTCTACGGCGGTGCGTTCCACGAACCCTGGACCTACGGCGTGCCCGAGCTGCTCGTCGAGGGCGGCAAGCAGCGCGAGAACCTGCGCAGTGCGCGGCGTATCGCAGCCCCCGGCTGCAACGCCTCCACCGTCAGCCTGAGCCTCGCACCCGGCGTGGCGGCGGGGGTGATCGAGCCGTCCGACATCGTCAGCGTGCTGGCTGTGGGGCCGTCCGGCGCGGGAAAGAGCCTGAAGACGAACCTGCTCGGCAGCGAGATCCTCGGCACGGCCAACCCCTACGCGGTCGGCGGCACCCACCGGCACATCCCCGAGATCCGTCAGGCGCTCGCCGCGGCGTCCGGAGCGGCGCCCGACGGCATCCGGATCTCGTTCACCCCGGTGATCGTGCCGATGGCGAGGGGCATCCTGGCCACGTCGACCGCGAAGATCGCCGAGGGAGTGAGCGACGCCCAGATCCGCGACGCGTGGCAGAGCGCGTACGGCGACGAGACCTTCGTGCAGCTGCTGCCGGCCGGGCATTTCCCTCGCACGGCAGACGTGCTCGGCGCGAACACCGCGCTGATCGGCCTGGCGATCGACCGCGCGGCCAACCGCGTGACCGTCGTCACCGCCGTCGACAACCTCGTCAAGGGCACCGCCGGTGCCGCTGTGCAGTCCATGAACATCGCGCTCGGCCTGCCCGAAGGCCGCGCCCTCACCGTGAACGGAGTCGCCCCGTGAGCGTCACCGCCCCCCAGGGTTTCGAGGCGGCAGGAGTCGCCGTCGGTCTGAAGAGCACCGGCAAGCCCGACGTCGCCGTCGTCGTCAACCGCGGCCCTCGCAAAGTGGGCGCTGCCGTGTTCACCACCAACCGTGCCAAGGCGAACCCGATCATCTGGTCGCAGCAGGTGATCGTCGACCGGGTGGTCGAGGCGATCGTGCTGAACTCCGGCGGTGCCAACTGCTTCACCGGCGCCTTCGGGTTCCAGACCAGCCACCTCACCGCCGAGAAGGCCGGTGAGCTGCTGGATGTCAGCTCGGGAGACGTGCTGGTGTGCTCCACCGGACTGATCGGCACCGGCGACGAGGTCTTCCGCGCCAAGGTGCTCGACGGCGTCGAGCGCGGCATCGCGGCTCTCAGCGCAGACGGAGGCGACGACGCGGCCGCCGCGATCATGACCACCGACACCGTGCCGAAGACCGCCGTCATCAGCCGCGACGGATGGACGATCGGCGGCATGGCCAAGGGAGCGGGCATGCTCGCACCGGGGCTCGCCACCATGCTGGTCGTGATCACCACCGACGCCGATCTCGAGGCATCCGAAGCCGACGCGGCGCTGCGCAAGGCGACCGGGGTCAGCTTCGATCGACTCGACTCCGACGGATGCATGTCCACCAACGACCAGGTGACGCTTCTCGCCAATGCCGCCAGCGGCATCCGGCCCGACCTCGACGACTTCGCCGACGCGCTCGCCGAGCTGTGCCGCGACCTGGCTGTGCAGCTGCAGGCCGACGCCGAAGGCGCGAGCCACAGCATCGCGATCGAGGTGAAGAACGCCGTGACCGAGGCCGAGGCCGTCGAGGTCGGCCGCTCCGTCGCCAGGAACAACCTGTTCAAGGCCGCGATCTTCGGCAACGACCCCAACTGGGGGCGCGTGCTCGCCGCGATCGGCACCACCTCCGCCCAGTTCGACCCGTACGACGTCGACGTGTCGATGAACGGCGTGCGGGTGTGCACCGCGGGCGGACCCGACCGACCCCGTGAGGAGGTGGATCTGACGCCTCGCGACACGCACATCGAGATCGACCTCAAGGTCGGCGACGCCACGGCGACGATCCTCACCAACGACCTGACCCACGACTACGTGCACGAGAACAGCGCCTACGCCTCATGACGGATATTCAGGACACCGCCCCCGAGGAGGCCGCCGTCAAGGCCGCCACCCTCATCGAATCCCTGCCCTGGCTGAAGAAGTTCCGCGACCAGATCGTCGTCGTCAAGTACGGCGGCAATGCGATGGTCTCGGACGAGCTGCAGGAGGCCTTCGCCCAGGACATCGCCTACCTGCGCTACGTCGGCGTGCAGCCGGTCGTCGTGCACGGCGGCGGTCCGCAGATCTCGAACATGCTCGACAGGCTCGCCATCCCCAGCGAGTTCAAGGGCGGGTACCGGGTCACGAACACCGAGGCGATCTCGGTCGTGCGCATGGTGCTCACCGGCCAGGTGAACCCCCAGCTGGTCGCCAAGATCAACTCGCACGGCCCCATCGCCACGGGCCTGAGCGGCGAGGACGCCGGTCTGTTCGGCGGTCGCCGCCGCGGGGTCATGATCGACGGCGAGGAGGTCGATCTCGGTCGCGTGGGCGACGTCGTGCAGGTCGACCCCACGCCCGTGCTCGATCATCTCGCCGCAGGGCGCATCCCTGTGGTCTCGTCGATCGCGCCCGACCTCGACCACCCCGGTCAGTCGCTCAACGTGAACGCGGATGCCGCGGCATCCGCCCTCGCGGTCGCGCTGAACGCCCGCAAGCTGGTGATCCTCACCGACGTGCCGGGTCTCTACGCCGACTGGCCCAACCGCGACTCGCTGGTCTCGCACCTCACGTCGCACGACCTGACCGCCATGCTGCCGCAGCTCGAGTCGGGCATGATCCCGAAGATGCGCGCCTGTCTCGACGCCGTCGAGGGCGGCGTCGACGCTGCGGCCATCATCGACGGACGCGTGCCGCACTCGGTGCTCGTCGAGCTGTTCACGAGCAAGGGAATCGGCACGGAGGTGGTCAAGGATGCGTGAGTGGAGCGAAGACGCCGCGCGTGACCTGATGAGCCTGGGCGGGCGCCTGGCGCTGCTGACCCGTGGCGAGGGATCCTGGGTGTGGGACGCCGACGAGAACCGCTATCTGGACTTCCTCGGCGGCATCGCGGTGAACTGCCTCGGGCACGCCCACCCTGTGTTCGTCGACGCCGTCTCCCGCCAGGCCGCGACGCTGTCGCACGTCTCGAACTACTTCGCCTCGCCGGCGCAGCTCGAGATCGCCGCACGGCTGAAACGGCTCGCCGGCACGGGTGAGCAGGGGCGCGTCTACCTCGCGAACTCCGGCGCCGAGGCCAATGAGACGGCCATCAAGCTCTCGCGGCTGCACGGTGCGCGCTTCGCCGAGACCGAGGGCCGCGCACGCACGACGATCCTCGTGGTCGAGGGCGCCTTCCACGGGCGCACGATGGGCACGCTCTCGCTGACGCCCAAGGCCGCGTACCGCGATCCGTTCCAGCCCGCCCTCCCTGACGTCGTCACGGTCGAGCGCTCGATCGAGAGCCTCGAGTCGGCGTTCTCGTCGCACGCCGTCGCGGCGATGGTGGTCGAGCCGATCCAGGGCGAGGCAGGCGTGGTCGAGCTGCCGGCCGGGTTCCTCGGACGAGCCCGCGAGCTCACGACCGAGCACGACGCGCTGCTGATCCTCGACGAGGTGCAGACCGGATCGGGTCGCACGGGGGAGTGGTTCGCGTTCCAGCGCGAGGCCGTGACCCCGGATGCCGTGACCGTGGCCAAGAGCATCGGAGCCGGCTTCCCGCTCGGCGCGCTCATCACCTTCGGCGCCGCCAGCGATCTGTTCTATCCCGGCACGCACAACTCCACGTTCGGCGGCAACCCGCTCGCGAGCGCGGTCGCGAACGCCGTCCTCGGTCACATCGAGAGCGAGAACCTGCTCGAGAACGTCAACGCTCGCGGCGCGCAGCTGCGCGAGGCCGTGCTGTCGCTCCCGCTCGTGGGCGGCACGTCGGGCGCAGGCCTGCTCATCGGCATCCGGCTCACTCAGCCGGTCGCCGGCCAGGTCCGAGCCGCCGCGCACGAGCGTGGCCTGATCGTCAATGCGCCGACGGACGACGTCATCCGCATCGCACCCGCCTACACGATCGGCGACGACGAGATCGACGAGTTCGTCACGCGCTTCGGCGCTGCTCTCACCGCCGTCGCCCAGAATCTTCCCGACATCAAGGAGCCGAAGTGACCCGCCACCTGCTGCGCGACGACGACCTGACCCCCGCCGAGCAGGCGGAGATCCTCGACCTCGCGATCGAGCTCAAGAAGGACCGCTGGGCGAGCAAGGCGCTGGCCGGTCCGCAGACCGTAGCCGTGATCTTCGACAAGTCGTCGACCCGCACGCGCGTCTCGTTCGCGGTCGGCATCGCCGACCTCGGCGGGTCGCCGCTGATCATCTCGACCGCGAACAGTCAGCTCGGCGGCAAGGAGACCCCCTCCGACACCGCGCGCGTGCTCGAGCGCCAGGTCGCGGCCATCGTGTGGCGAACCTACGCGCAGGCGGGGCTGGAGGAGATGGCGCGCGGCACGCGCGTGCCCGTCGTGAACGCCCTCTCCGACGACTTCCACCCCTGTCAGCTGCTCGCCGACCTGCTCACCATCCGCGAGCACAAGGGCGACCTGCAGGGGCTGACGCTCACCTTCTTCGGTGACGGCCGCAGCAACATGGCACACTCGTACGCGCTGGCCGGCGTCACAGCCGGCATGCATGTGCGCATCGCGTCACCCGACTCCTACGCACCGCGCGCCGATGTGGTCATCGCCGCGCAGAAGCGTGCGGCGGAGACCGGCGGATCCATCACTCTCGTCACCGACCCGAGCCAGGCAGCGCAGGGCGCGGATGTGATCGTCACCGACACCTGGGTGTCGATGGGCAAGGAGGAGGAGAAGATCGAGCGTCTCCGTGAACTCGGCGGGTACAAGGTGACCACGGCGATCATGCAGCAGGCGGCATCCGATGCGATCTTCATCCACTGCCTTCCCGCCGACCGCGGCTACGAGGTCGATTCCGAGGTCATCGACGGCCCGCAGAGCGTCGTCTGGGATGAGGCGGAGAACCGCCTTCACGCGCAGAAGGCGCTGCTCGTCTGGCTGCTCGGCAAGCAGGACGACGCAGCGGGCGGTGCGCTGAGCGACGCGAGGGAGACGAGATGAGCGCGGATGCAGGTGCAGATGCACACGGCACGAATGAGGGAGCTCTCTGGGGTGCCCGGTTCGCCGGTGGACCGTCGCCCGAGCTGGCGGAGCTGAGCCGGTCGACGCACTTCGACTGGATCCTCGCGCCCTACGACATCGCCGGATCGCACGCGCACGCCACGGCGCTGGAGGCGGCCGGGTATCTCGAGGCCGACGAGGCCCGCATCATGCATGACGGACTCGACGCTCTCGCCGCCCGCATCGCAGACGGCACGCTGCTGCCGGATCCGGGTGACGAGGACGTGCACGGCGCGCTCGAGAAGGCTCTGATCGCCGAGGTCGGCGCCGAGGTCGGCGGTCGCCTGCGCGCGGGTCGCAGCCGCAACGACCAGATCGCGACGCTCGTGCGCATGTACCTCATCGATCACGCCCGAGTGATCGCCAAGCATCTGCTGCGCGTGATCGATGCTCTGGTCGCCCAGGCCGAGGCCCACCCGAACGCCATCCTGCCCGGCCGCACCCATCTGCAGCACGCCCAGCCGGTGCTGCTCGCCCACCACCTGCAGGCCCACGCCTGGCCGCTGGTGCGCGAGCTGGAGCGCATCGTCGACTGGCGTCGTCGCGCCGGCGTCTCGCCGTACGGCGGGGGAGCGCTGGCCGGTTCCACGCTCGGTCTCGACCCGGCGCTCGTCGCCAGGGAGCTGGGTCTCGACCGTCCTGCGGAGAACTCGCTGGACGGCACGTCCGCCCGCGACGTGGTCGCCGAGTTCGCCTTCATCGCTGCGATGACCGGGATCGACCTGTCGCGTCTGAGCGAGGAGATCATCCTCTGGAACACCCGCGAGTTCGGATTCGTCACGCTCGACGACGCGTACTCGACGGGGTCGAGCATCATGCCGCAGAAGAAGAACCCCGACATCGCCGAGCTGGCGCGAGGCAAGTCGGGTCGGCTGATCGGCAACCTGTCGGGCCTGCTGGCGACGCTCAAGGGGCTGCCGCTGGCCTACAACCGCGACCTGCAGGAAGACAAGGAGCCGGTCTTCGACTCGGTGCAGACGCTCGAGGTGGTGCTGCCCGCGTTCGCCGGCATGATCGCGACGCTGCGCTTCGACACCGAGCGGATGGCAGAGCTCGCGCCGCAGGGCTTCTCGCTCGCGACCGATGTCGCCGAGTGGCTCGTCAAGCGCCGCGTGCCGTTCCGCGACGCGCACGAGATCTCGGGTGCGCTGGTGCGCGCGTGCGAGCAGCGCGGCATCGGGCTCGAGGATGCCGACGACGAGCTGCTGCTGTCGGTGTCGGATCGGCTCACTGCCGACGTGCGAGAGGTGCTGTCCATCGAGGGGTCGGTGGCCTCGCGCTCGGGCGTCGGGGGAACCGCGCCGGAGAGGGTGGCCGAACAGCGGGCAGAGCTCGTCGCCCGGGCTCAGGCCGCTGCGCACGCCATCGGCCTCTGATCGACGTCTGGCCGGAATAGTCTGCACTTATAACCAATTAGGGCATAATACGAGACTATTCGTGCTATGGTAATGCCATGGTCGTCGCAGTGATCGCCGACATCGTCGGTTCACGTCGACTCCGCGACCGGGCCGCAGCCCAGCGGATGTTCGACGAGACGATCGCGCGCGTCCAGCGCGAGCACCCGCTCGCCGATCAGCCGCTGCAGCCGACGGTAGGCGACGAGCAGCAGGGCGTGTACAGCACGCTCGATGATGCCCTGGCCGGCGTTCTGCTGCTGCAGCTCGCGCTGCCTGAGGGCATCGAGTTCCGCTACGGGCTGGGCATCGGCGAGATCCGCGCGATCGAGTCCGCGCACCGCGAACTCACCGACGGCCCGGGCTGGTGGGCCGCGCGAGAGGCGATCGAGACGGTGCACGCCCGTCAGGAACGAGCCGTGCCGACGGCCCGCAGCTGGATTGTCGCCGCCCCCGGGCAGGATGAGGGCATGGAATCCAGGGTGTCGACGAGCAACGCCTATCTGCTGGCGCGTGACGCGATCGTCGTGCGCATGACAGAGCGCGAGCGGCGCCTCGCCTACGGCCGCATCGGCGGACTCTCGCAGAGCGCACTCGCCGAGCAGGAGGGCATCACGCAGCCCGCGGTGTCGAAGGCACTGCGCAGCTCGGGCGCTGCCGCGCTCCTCGATGGCCTGGCGCTCATGACGGGCGAGCGCTCATGATCCTCGCCGGGCTGGCACTTGCAGGGGTCGGCGCCGCAGACCTGATCCGGCGCTTCGCCACCCGGTCGGTCCTCCGCGTGATCCTGCTGATCATGCTGGGGATCGCGATCGTCGTGGCCGGCATTCTCAGCGACGCGGTGGTGCAGGCGGCCATCGCTGTCGTCGTCGGTCTCGCCTGGATGCGGTCCATGCCCCTTGACGCGACGGGCCGGGCATCCTTCTGGCCCGCTGTGCTGCTCGCGGTGCTGGCTGGCGCGACCACCGCGCTGATGCCCGAGCGCGATGCCCCCGGAATCATCGGCACGGTGTGGCATCTGCCTTCGCCCGAGGGCGAGATCGGCTTCGACGCAGCGGTGCTCGCCGTCGGAGTGCTGCTGGTCGCCGCAGAATCGGGGAACCTCATCGTGCGGGCCGCCCTCGACCGGGAGGGCACATGGCGTCCCGTCGAGTCTGGCGGGCGTTTCCGCGGTGGGCAGCTGCGTCAACCTCAGCAGGGTGCGTCAGGTTTCCAGGGCGGCAGGCTGATCGGCCCGCTCGAACGCCTGCTCGTCGTCGTGCTGACCCTCGCCGGTGCCTACTCGCTTCTCGCTGCGATGCTCGCGGCGAAGGGCATCGTCCGGTTCCCGGAGATCTCGAAAGATGGAGAGACCGGCGCGCGTGCCGAGTACTTCCTCGTCGGCAGCCTGGTCAGCTGGGTCGTCGCCCTGAGCGCGGCCTTCCTGCTGTGGTGGGGTGTGCACAGCTGAGCCGAGCGCCGCTGATAGCCTGGAAAGCGTGTCGAATCCCGCTCTGACGACCGCCTCCGTGGCGCTCGATCCCACGTTCGAGAACGTGTGGGACGAGCTGCTGTGGCGCGGCCTCGTCCACGTGTCCACCGATCAGGAGGCGCTGCGCGCCCTTCTCGCCGGGGATCCGATCACGTATTACTGCGGATTCGATCCGACCGCGCCGAGCCTGCATCTCGGCAACCTCGTGCAGCTGCTCACCCTGCGCCGGATCCAGCTCGCCGGGCACAAGCCGCTCGGCCTCGTCGGCGGCTCGACCGGACTGATCGGCGACCCGCGCCCCACCGCCGAGCGCACGCTGAACACGCGTGAGACGGTCGAGGAGTGGGTGCAGCGTCTGCGCGCGCAGGTCGAGCGCTTCCTGAGCTTCGAGGGCGACAACGCGGCTCGGATGGTCAACAACCTCGACTGGACGGCGCCGATGAGCGCCATCGACTTCCTGCGTGAGATCGGCAAGCACTACCGCGTCGGCACCATGCTCAAGAAGGATGCGGTCGCGGCTCGGCTGAACTCCGAAGCGGGCATCAGCTACACCGAGTTCAGCTACCAGATCCTGCAGGGCATGGACTTCCTCGAGCTCTACCGCCAGTACGGCTGCGTGCTGCAGACCGGCGGAAGCGATCAGTGGGGCAATCTCACCAGCGGAACCGATCTCATCCACCGTGTCGAGGGCGTGTCCGCGCATGCGATCGGCACCCCGCTGATCACCAACAGCGACGGCACCAAGTTCGGCAAGAGCGAGGGCAACGCCGTCTGGCTCGACTCCGAGATGTGCAGCCCGTACCGGATGTACCAGTTCTGGCTCAGCACTGCCGACGCCGATGTGATCGAGCGGCTCAAGGTCTTCACATTCCTGACGCGCGCCGAGATCGAGGAGTACGCGGCGCTGGTCGAGAGCGAGCCGTTCCGCCGGGCCGCGCAGAAGCGTCTCGCGCTCGAGGTGTGCGCCACGGTGCACGGCCTCGAGGCGACGGCCGCGGTCATCGCCGCGTCCGAGGCACTGTTCGGACAGGGCGACCTGCACGAGCTCGACGCGGCGACGCTGCGCACGGCTCTCGACGAGCTGCCGAACGCGACGGTGTCTGCCGGCGCATCCGTGGTCGAGGTGCTCGTCGCGACGGGATTGGTCTCCAGCGCATCTGAGGCGCGTCGCGCCATCGCGCAGGGCGGTGTGACGCTCGACGGAGCGAAGGTCGCCGACGACGACGCGACCGTGCACGGCACCCTGCCGGGCGGGGTGTCGGTTCTGCGCCGCGGCAAGAAGACTCTCGCCGGCGTCTTCATCGGCTGAACATGCCGTTCACGCCGAGCCATGCGGTGATCGCGCTGCCGTTCGCGCGGTCACCGCTGGTTCCGGCGGCGATCGCGGTCGGCGCGATGACCCCCGACCTGCCGCTGTTCCTGCGCGGCGCCGGCCTGTCGTACGGGTTCACCCACGGCTGGTCGAACATCGCCTGGACGACGCTCGTCGCATTCGTGCTGCTGCTGGTATGGCGCCTGGTGCTTCGACCGGCAGCAGTGGAGCTGGCCCCGGACGCCATCGCCGACCGGCTTCCCGACGAATGGCGACGTAGCGGCTCCGAGGCCGCTCGGGAGATGCTCTCCCCGCCGGGGAGGCGCTGGTACCCGCTGCTGCTGGTGGTCTCGCTCGTGCTCGGCGTGCTCTCGCACATCGCCTGGGATCTGTTCACGCATGAGGGGCGCTGGGGTGTGCAGGCGGTTCCGGCGCTGCAGCACATGTGGGGCCCGCTGGCGGGATACAAGTGGCTGCAGCACGGGTCGAGCGTGGTGGGGCTGCTCATCATCGGCGTCTTCGCGGTGCACTGGCTGATCCGGCGTCCCGCGGTCCGGCGAGTCCGGATGCTGCCCGCCTGGGTTCGCTGGGTGTGGATGCTGAGCCTTCCCGCACTGCTGGTGGCGAGCTGGATCCTCGGGCTGGCGATGCTGGGCCCGCTCGACAGCTCGTTCACCGTGCAGCACCTCGCCTATCGGGTGCTCCCGCCGGCGTCGGGACTGTGGGGCGCTGCGACGATCATGCTGTCCGTGGCGCTGGTCCTCATCGCGGGTGGCCGACGGAAGGCATCCGAGAAGCAGGCCTGACCGCTGCTGTCACCGCCCGCCGGCTTGTCACCACCACTCGGCGGCATCGCCGCCCCACGGGCGAGGCGGGTCGAAGACCTCCGGCGAACCGGGCCATCGCACGGCCGGAGCTACCGTGGTGATGCGCTGTCCGGCCACCTCGAACTCCTGCGTCCGTGCGGTGTAGGGCCCCTGTCCCGGCGACCCCTGGTCGCCGGCCGCGACGGGGGCGGCGTCGCGGGGCATCCCGAGCAGCTTCGCCGCGACCCGGCGCAGAGAGGTGCGCACCAGCCATCCGCCACCCACCTCGCCTCGGCGCCGCAGTGCGGTGGCCACACCGGCGGCCAGCAGGTAGCCGGCGGAGTGATCGAGCGCCTGTGCCGGAAGGGCACCTGGGGTCGCGCCATCCGGAGATTCGATCCACGAGATGCCCGAGTCGGCCTGCACGAGACTGTCGAAGCCGCGGGGTGAGCCGTCGCCGGGCCACGCACTGAGCTGGCCGATGACGAGATGCGGATGCCGCGCGGCCAAGGATTCGGGGGAGAGGCCGAGCCGTGTGAGACCACTCGGACGGTAGCCGAGCACGATCGCGTCGGCGTCCGCGAGCAGCGACTCGAACAGCGGCCGGTCGGCGACGATGTCGAGCAGCGCGGATCGCTTGCCGTGACCGACGTCCAGATGCTGCCAGGCGGGCTCGGGCAGCAGCGGTGAATCGATGCGCAGCACATCGGCACCGGCGAAGGCGAGGGTGCGGGTCGCGACCGGGCCGGCGATCACCCGCGTGAGATCGAGCACCCGCACGCCCGCGAGCGGAGCGTGCGCCGAGACCGCGCGCAGACGACGAGCCGAGGAGTCGGCGAGTCGGTGCGTCTCGACGACCGGATGCGCGCGCAGGGCGGCATCGTCCGGAGCATGCTCCCGTCGCACGGGTACGCACAGGCCGCCGGCTGACGCGATCATCCGCGTCGCGGTCTCGGCCGTCATGCGCGAGAGACGCTCGCCTATGTCGGGGGCCGATGCATCCTGCGGTGCGCCGATACCGGAACGCAGCGCGGCCGCGTGATGCGGATAGTTGCCGTGCGTGCGCACCCAGCCGTCGGTCACGCGCCAGAACCGGGACAGCGGTGACCACACATCGGGCGCTTCGCCGTCGATGAGCAGATGGCGGTCGCTGCGATAGGCCGCGGCGACCTGCTCGGGATCCGGCGCAGCCGATGCGCCGGGGGAGAGGGCGGCGCCCGCGGCGCAGACGCTGCTCCAGGCGAGCTCGCCCACGGCGAGATGCGAGGGCAGCGGCACGACGTGACCGGAGGCGGACTGTCTCATGAGCCGACCCTACGCCCGCAGAACCGCGGAATCACGCGGAAGCGGGGGTGCGACACGCCCGGGGTGTGGTGGTGATTTGCGGGGGTGGTGGGTGGCGCGTAAATTATTACTTGTTCGCCCCAAGCGGTTGAGCGGA
>NZ_JBFBGX010000004.1:0-5777 GCF_040684935.1 Microbacterium sp. NPDC089321
GCGGGGGTGCGACACGCCCGGGGTGTGGTGGTGATTTGCGGGGGTGGTGGGTGGCGCGTAAATTATTACTTGTTCGCCCCAAGCGGTTGAGCGGAAGGCCTGAAGGGCCTGGCTCCCCTCCAAGTAGCGAACCACCCACCTCCAGCATCTTGGACTTTGGTTCTTGGTGTGGGTCTTAGGCCCGGGGAGTGTGGTTCCCGGTTCGGGTTCGTCGATTTGACAAGCTCGCTGGTTGGGATAAGCTGGAGCGGTTGCCTCGTTGAGGCGGCGGATGTCTTCACCTGGTCCTTACGGCGTGTCGGATTTGACTGCCTGGTCGGGAAGATATAAGATTGTGAAGTTGCCCTGCGCTTCTCTGCCCTGAGGGGTGGGTGTGCGGGTGCGTCCGATCCTTGAGAACTCAACAGCGTGCACTTGTCAAATGCCAAATTATCCTCGTCCAATCCCTGTGGGGGTTGGTTGAGAATTCCTTTGGATCAATTTATATGAATGTCAGCAATGATGTTCGTCTCTTTTGGTCAGTTTCAAACTCGCTGCATGACCGTTTTCCCGGTTGTGTATGCATTTCTTTTTTACGGAGAGTTTGATCCTGGCTCAGGATGAACGCTGGCGGCGTGCTTAACACATGCAAGTCGAACGATGAAGCCCAGCTTGCTGGGTGGATTAGTGGCGAACGGGTGAGTAACACGTGAGCAACCTGCCCCTGACTCTGGGATAAGCGCTGGAAACGGCGTCTAATACTGGATATGTCCCGTCACCGCATGGTGTGCGGGTGGAAAGATTTTTCGGTTGGGGATGGGCTCGCGGCCTATCAGCTTGTTGGTGAGGTAATGGCTCACCAAGGCGTCGACGGGTAGCCGGCCTGAGAGGGTGACCGGCCACACTGGGACTGAGACACGGCCCAGACTCCTACGGGAGGCAGCAGTGGGGAATATTGCACAATGGGCGAAAGCCTGATGCAGCAACGCCGCGTGAGGGATGACGGCCTTCGGGTTGTAAACCTCTTTTAGCAGGGAAGAAGCGAAAGTGACGGTACCTGCAGAAAAAGCACCGGCTAACTACGTGCCAGCAGCCGCGGTAATACGTAGGGTGCAAGCGTTATCCGGAATTATTGGGCGTAAAGAGCTCGTAGGCGGTCTGTCGCGTCTGCTGTGAAATCCCGAGGCTCAACCTCGGGCTTGCAGTGGGTACGGGCAGACTAGAGTGCGGTAGGGGAGATTGGAATTCCTGGTGTAGCGGTGGAATGCGCAGATATCAGGAGGAACACCGATGGCGAAGGCAGATCTCTGGGCCGTAACTGACGCTGAGGAGCGAAAGGGTGGGGAGCAAACAGGCTTAGATACCCTGGTAGTCCACCCCGTAAACGTTGGGAACTAGTTGTGGGGTCCTTTCCACGGATTCCGTGACGCAGCTAACGCATTAAGTTCCCCGCCTGGGGAGTACGGCCGCAAGGCTAAAACTCAAAGGAATTGACGGGGACCCGCACAAGCGGCGGAGCATGCGGATTAATTCGATGCAACGCGAAGAACCTTACCAAGGCTTGACATACACGAGAACGGGCCAGAAATGGTCAACTCTTTGGACACTCGTGAACAGGTGGTGCATGGTTGTCGTCAGCTCGTGTCGTGAGATGTTGGGTTAAGTCCCGCAACGAGCGCAACCCTCGTTCTATGTTGCCAGCACGTAATGGTGGGAACTCATGGGATACTGCCGGGGTCAACTCGGAGGAAGGTGGGGATGACGTCAAATCATCATGCCCCTTATGTCTTGGGCTTCACGCATGCTACAATGGCCGGTACAATGGGCTGCAATACCGTAAGGTGGAGCGAATCCCAAAAAGCCGGTCCCAGTTCGGATTGAGGTCTGCAACTCGACCTCATGAAGTCGGAGTCGCTAGTAATCGCAGATCAGCAACGCTGCGGTGAATACGTTCCCGGGTCTTGTACACACCGCCCGTCAAGTCATGAAAGTCGGTAACACCTGAAGCCGGTGGCCTAACCCCTTGTGGGAGGGAGCTGTCGAAGGTGGGATCGGTAATTAGGACTAAGTCGTAACAAGGTAGCCGTACCGGAAGGTGCGGCTGGATCACCTCCTTTCTAAGGAGCACTGCAGGCCTTCGGGTCTGACAGAGCCGGATTCGCACCGAATGTGTGTGACCGGAGCTCATGGGTGGAACATTTGACATGGCATTCGACCTGAGGGTTTGAGTTAGTACGCTGCTTCGGCAGGGGGAACGCTGGGCCTGAGGGTGGGGTGCCTGCACGCTGTTGGGTCCTGAGGGACCGGGCCGGCCTTCGGGTCGTTCTGAACCTCTCGGCCCTTACTTCTGTTGCCGTATGGCAGTAGGGGTGGGGGACCGCCCGTACTTTGAGAACTACACAGTGGACGCGAGCATCTTAAAGAAAACCGAATCAGATCTTTTCCTGGATCTGGTTCATCTCATGTGATTTCAAGTCTTTAAGAGCAAACGGTGGATGCCTTGGCATCTGGAGCCGAAGAAGGACGTAGCAATCTGCGATAAGCCTCGGGGAATTGATAAGCGAGTGTTGATCCGAGGATGTCCGAATGGGGAAACCCCGCCAGGCGTTTGTGCGACCTGGTGACTCCCGCCTGAATATATAGGGCGGGTAGAGGGAACGTGGGGAAGTGAAACATCTCAGTACCCACAGGAAGAGAAAACAACAGTGATTCCGTGAGTAGTGGCGAGCGAAAGCGGATGAGGCTAAACCGGGTGTGTGTGATAGCCGGCAGGCGTTGCATGCCCGGGGTTGCGGGACTCTTTTGAACATTCTGCCGAGTGTTCGACGTGATGTGACGATATAGACGAACCGTCTTGAAAGGCGGGCCATAGTGGGTGCCAGCCCCGTAGTCGAAATGTTGTGCGCAGCGTGAAGAGTATCCCAAGTAGCACGGGGCCCGAGAAATCCCGTGTGAATCTGTCAGGACCACCTGATAAGCCTAAATACTCCCAGATGACCGATAGCGGACAAGTACCGTGAGGGAAAGGTGAAAAGTACCCCGGGAGGGGAGTGAAATAGTACCTGAAACCGTTTGCTTACAAACCGTTGGAGCCTCCTTAGTAGGGGTGACAGCGTGCCTTTTGAAGAATGAGCCTGCGAGTTAGTGATATGTGGCGAGGTTAACCCGTGTGGGGTAGCCGTAGCGAAAGCGAGTCTGAATAGGGCGTTTCAGTCGCATGTTCTAGACCCGAAGCGAAGTGATCTATCCATGGCCAGGCTGAAGCGACGGTAAGACGTCGTGGAGGGCCGAACCCACTTAGGTTGAAAACTGAGGGGATGAGCTGTGGATAGGGGTGAAAGGCCAATCAAACTTCGTGATAGCTGGTTCTCTCCGAAATGCATTTAGGTGCAGCGTTGCGTGTTTCTTGCCGGAGGTAGAGCTACTGGATGGCCGATGGGCCTCACCAGGTTACTGACGTCAGCCAAACTCCGAATGCCGGTAAGTGAGAGCGCAGCAGTGAGACTGTGGGGGATAAGCTTCATAGTCGAGAGGGAAACAACCCAGACCACCATCTAAGGTCCCAAAGCGCGTGCTAAGTGGAAAAGGATGTGGAGTTGCTTAGACAACCAGGAGGTTGGCTTAGAAGCAGCCACCCTTGAAAGAGTGCGTAATAGCTCACTGGTCAAGTGATTCCGCGCCGACAATGTAACGGGGCTCAAGCACGCCACCGAAGCTGTGGCATTGACATTTGTGGTAGGCCTTCGTGGTCCAGCCGTGTTGATGGGTAGGAGAGCGTCGTGTGGCGAGTGAAGCGGCGGTGTAAACCAGCCGTGGACGCCACACGAGTGAGAATGCAGGCATGAGTAGCGAAAGACGTGTGAGAAACACGTCCTCCGGAAGACCAAGGGTTCCAGGGTCAAGCTAATCTTCCCTGGGTAAGTCGGGACCTAAGGCGAGGCCGACAGGCGTAGTCGATGGACAACGGGTTGATATTCCCGTACCGGCGAAGAACCGCCCCAGTCAATCCAGTAATGCTAAGTGTCCAAAGCCGGACATCGAACCCTTCGGGGTTCACCGTCCGGTGGAGCACACGACCCTATGCTGGTGCGGCTAGCGTATTAACAGGTGTGACGCAGGAAGGTAGCCCAAGCCAGGCGATGGTTGTCCTGGTGCAAGTGCGTAGGCCGAGTCATAGGCAAATCCGTGACTCATACAGGCTGAGACACGATGCGGATAAAAAGTGGGTGATCCTATGCTGCCGAGAAAAGCATCGACGCGAGGTTCAAGCCGCCCGTACCCCAAACCGACTCAGGTGGTCAGGTAGAGAATACCAAGGAGATCGAGAGAATCGTGGTTAAGGAACTCGGCAAAATGCCCCCGTAACTTCGGGAGAAGGGGGGCCACCCGCTTATACGGACTTGCTCCGGAAAGGGTGTGGTGGCCGCAGAGACTAGTGGGTAGCGACTGTTTACTAAAAACACAGGTCCGTGCGAAGACGCAAGTCGATGTATACGGACTGACGCCTGCCCGGTGCTGGAAGGTTAAGAGGACCGGTTAGCCGCAAGGCGAAGCTGAGAATTTAAGCCCCAGTAAACGGCGGTGGTAACTATAACCATCCTAAGGTAGCGAAATTCCTTGTCGGGTAAGTTCCGACCTGCACGAATGGCGTAACGACTTCCCAACTGTCTCAACCGCGAACTCGGCGAAATTGCACTACGAGTAAAGATGCTCGTTACGCGCAGCAGGACGGAAAGACCCCGTGACCTTTACTACAGCTTGGTATTGGTGTTCGGTGTGGCTTGTGTAGGATAGGTGGGAGACTGTGAAGCCGTGACGCCAGTTACGGTGGAGTCATTGTTGAAATACCACTCTGGTCATATTGGATATCTAACTTCGAACCGTAATCCGGTTCAGGGACAGTGCCTGGTGGGTAGTTTAACTGGGGCGGTTGCCTCCCAAAAAGTAACGGAGGCGCCCAAAGGTTCCCTCAACCTGGTTGGCAATCAGGTGGCGAGTGTAAGTGCACAAGGGAGCTTGACTGTGAGACTGACAGGTCGAGCAGGGACGAAAGTCGGGACTAGTGATCCGGCAGTGGCTTGTGGAAGCGCTGTCGCTCAACGGATAAAAGGTACCTCGGGGATAACAGGCTGATCTTGCCCAAGAGTCCATATCGACGGCATGGTTTGGCACCTCGATGTCGGCTCGTCGCATCCTGGGGCTGGAGTAGGTCCCAAGGGTTGGGCTGTTCGCCCATTAAAGCGGTACGCGAGCTGGGTTTAGAACGTCGTGAGACAGTTCGGTCCCTATCCGCTGCGCGCGTAGGAAGTTTGAGAGGATCTGACCCTAGTACGAGAGGACCGGGTTGGACGAACCTCTGGTGTGCCAGTTGTTCCGCCAGGAGCACCGCTGGTTAGCTACGTTCGGGATGGATAACCGCTGAAAGCATCTAAGCGGGAAGCCGGCCTCAAGATGAGACTTCCATGCCCCTCGGGGCGAGAGGCTCCCAGCCAGACTACTGGGTTGATAGGCCAGATGTGGAAGCGTGGCAACACGTGCAGCTGACTGGTACTAATAAGCCGATGACTTGATAACACTCCTTTCTGCGAGATGAACGCGTCCACTTTGTGGTTCTCGACGTACGGTCGGAACCAAACAACCACACTCAACGTGTGCGTTGCCGAAACGTCAATAGTGTTACGGCGGCCATAGCGTGAGGGAAACGCCCGGTCACATTCCGAACCCGGAAGCTAAGCCTCACAGCGCCGATGGTACTGCAGGGGGGACCCTGTGGGAGAGTAGGACACCGCCGGACTTCT
>NZ_JBFBGX010000005.1:0-1975 GCF_040684935.1 Microbacterium sp. NPDC089321
TGACGACGCCACAGCTCACCGAACGCCTCAGCATCACCCGACCGCGTGCGCAGCACGAGATCAGCGTCGGCCAGCACCTCGCTGCTCGTATTCTCTATCGTCACGCCCTGTCCTCACCTGCGGGAACGCTCTCACAAGAAGAGACGCGTGACTGCTCGATTCATCACGCGTTCTTCTCATTCTCACTCGAAATCTGCTGACGGGCCACCCCTCTGGAGAACTCGAAGGAGCGCTCCCACGCCTCCTCGGCCCTCTCTTGTGGGATTCGTGAACGCGCATCGTCACGAGATGCGGTCGTGATCCCGGCGTCAGCGAATGCCGGCGTCGGGCCCGGACAGGTCGCTGGTGGACGCCGTCAGGGCCGGCCACGTGACGCGATCCTCTCGGAACATCGTGAGCGGGGGCGCAGTCGCTGCCTCGGGCTCCGGAGCCGAAGGCGTCCCGGGCTCGGCGGGTGTCTCGGGTTCGGCGGGTGCTTCGGGTTCGGCGGGTGCCTCGGGTTCGGCCGGTGTCTCGGGTTCGGCCGGTGTCTCCGGTTCGGCGGGTGTCTCCGGTTCGGCGGGTGTCTCCGGTTCGGCCGGTGTCTCCGGTTCGGCGGGTGTCTCAGGCTCGGCCGGTGTCTCAGGCTCGGCCGGTGTCTCGGGTTCGGCGGGTGTCTCGGGTTCGGCCGGTGTCTCGGGTTCGGCGGGCGTTTCGGGTCCGGCGGGTGTCTCCGGCTCCGCAGGTGTATCGGGTTCGGCCGGTTCGGCCGGTGTCTCGGGCTCAGTGGGTGTCTCGGGTTCGGCGGGTGCCGCTGGCTCGCCGGGTGCGCCCGGACCGGTGGGCGTCGCGGGCGCGTGGAGAGTCCACAGCCGAACGGTCTTCCAGGCGCCAGGAACCCCGTCGAGCACATACCGGAACCGCACCAGCGCGTTCTTGGCGAGCTCGGCCGCGTTGGGATGGATCTCCACGACACCGTCGCCGCTCTCATCGAGCACGACTTCGTCGCCGCGTGCGCGGTTCTTCTCGAGCCACACCTGCACGGTCGCCCCGGGATCGCCGTGCACGGGGATGACGTAGATCGAACGCCCGCCCTCGTGTCGCACAGTCACGTGGCCCCAGGTGATCTCCGCGAGTGCGGGCTGCGTGGGCGCCTCTGCCACAGGAGTGGGGCTCACCGGCGCGGGCGCGTCGTCGCTCGTGGGGGCATGCGGCGCGGGCTGTGGGACCGGCTGCTGCTCGGTTTCGGGAACCGGAGCCGGCGCGTCGGGAACCGGTGCGATGGGAGCCGGAGCGCCAGCGCCAGGTGCGTCCGGAGCCGGGGTCTCCTGACCGGGGGTGGTGGGAGCAGCCGCCGGGCCCTCGGGTGCCGCCTGAGCAGACGGCGGGGCGAGCACCGACTGCGGCGCGGCAGGTGCCGGCTCGTCCACCCTGATCGCCTCGATCGGGAGCATGGAGGCCGCAGCCACGACACCGGCGACGACCACCGCAGCCGAGCCCAGACCCACAAGCGCACCGATCCCGATATGGGCGCCGCCGATACCCGCTGCCGAAACGCCGGCGGACGACGAGGCGGGCGCCGACAGGAGCGCAGAGGTCGCTGCCGCCCCGGGGGAGGATCCCGCCGCCCCGGTCGCGACCACACCGCCGACCACGCTGCTGGGCATCGCGGCGAGTGCGACGGCCGGCGCACCGGCGCCCTGCGCCGACGCGAGATATGAGGACGCGCCGGCGACGCCGGTGACCAGCGGGAGGATGACGAGGGCGAGGCGGTTCGAGACCTCGGTGGCCTCTCCTGCGACCACCATGCACCGCGGGCAGTCGGCGATGTGACGCTGCGCGCGCAGCTGTGCGCGAGCGCCGAGGTTGCCGCGTGCATAGGCGCCGAGTCGCTCGACCAGCCAGTGGCATTCGGAGTCTTCGCCGGCGTTGCGGAGGTGTGCTTGGATCCAGGCTTCGCGGAGGCCTTCGCGGGCGCGGAAGCTGAGTTGGGAGA